>CASFYQ010000030.1 GCA_949298955.1 uncultured Bacteroidales bacterium | reverse complement strand
AATCCACCACCCCGATTCCCTGCAAATCGGGCCGGTTTTAGGTGAAAGCCCTCAATTTTAACTATTATTATGATTCCGAGGGAGATACCCGTACACGATACGCCCCCGATTCTCCCCGGATTCCGATTGGCAGAAAGGGGGAATAGTGGGCGACAAACTATTCTTTTTACTTTATCCCCAACTTATAAAAAGAAAAGAGGGCACGAACAAATCGTAAGATTTGCCGCACCCTCGGGTAGTACAATTTTTGCTCGGAGAATCAGAACTCCGAGGTAAAGTGAAATTTAATCTTAGGAAAATCGGTCTGCGCCATTTGCAGCACATAGTTCGAGTCGGCCATAAAGACATCGCGCCCCTCGCGGTCCACACTCATAAACTGGTGTTTGCGTTTCTTGAAAGCCTCGAGCGCCTGGGGGTCGTCGCTTTCGATCCAGCAAGCTTTGTAGAGGCTGATGGGTTCCCAGCGGCATTGTGCTCCATACTCGTGCAAGAGTCGGTATTGGATAACCTCGAATTGCAGTTGTCCCACTGTGCCAATGATTTTACGGCCGTTGAACTGGCTGACGAACAGCTGGGCTACACCCTCGTCCATGAGTTGGTCGATGCCTTTGTTGAGTTGTTTCGATTTCATGGGATCGTCGTTCTCGATGTATTTGAACATCTCGGGCGAGAAGCTGGGCAATCCCTTGAAATGCAATTCTTCTCCACAAGTGAGCGTATCGCCGATTTTGAAATTGCCGGTATCGGGCAGACCCACGATGTCGCCGGGATAAGCCTCGTCGACTACCGATTTTTTTTGAGCCATGAAAGCTGTGGGACTCGAGAATCGCATCATCTTGTTGCTGCGCACGTGCTTGTAGTTGGCGTTACGCTCGAACTTGCCCGAGCACACCTTCACGAAGGCAATGCAACTGCGGTGGTTGGGATCCATGTTGGCGTGTATTTTGAAGACAAAGCCCGTGAAATTCTCCTCTTCGGGACGCACCTCACGCTCCACTGCCTGGATAGGTTTGGGCGAAGGGGCAATCTTTACGAAGCAATCGAGCAACTCCTTCACTCCGAACATATTGAGTGCCGACCCGAAGAATACCGGTGCCATCTGGCCCGCCAGATAATCCTCGACGCTAAATTCGGGATAAACCCCTTCGATGAGTTCGAGGTCGGCGCGCAGTTTCTCGGCATCCTGTTCGCCGATGTAGTCGACCAGTTCGGGACTGTTCACATCATTCAGTTCGATACGCTCGGTTACCACCTGTTTGTTGGGGGTAAAGAGGTTGAGATTCTGCTCATAAATATTATAAACGCCCTTGAACTTTTGGCCGATGTTGATAGGCCAACTCAACGGGCGCACATTGATTTTCAACTCGGCTTCCAGTTCGTCGAGAATATCGAACGGGTCGCGGCCCTCGCGGTCGAGTTTGTTTACAAAAACAATCACCGGGGTATTGCGCATACGGCATACCTCCATGAGTTTGCGGGTTTGCGTTTCCACACCCTTGGCCACGTCGACCACGATAATCACGCTGTCGACCGCCGTGAGGGTGCGGTAAGTGTCCTCGGCAAAATCCTGGTGTCCAGGGGTATCGAGAATGTTTATCTTGTAGTCGCCATAGTTGAATCCCATGACCGAGGTGGCCACCGAGATACCGCGTTGTTTCTCGATTTCCATCCAGTCCGATGTAGCGGTCTTTTTAATCTTGTTCGATTTCACAGCCCCGGCAATGTGTATGGCGCCTCCGAAAAGGAGCAGTTTCTCGGTAAGAGTTGTTTTACCGGCGTCGGGGTGACTGATAATGGCGAATGTTCTGCGTTTGCTGATTTCTTCTGTAAGTGTACTCACGATGTTAACGGGTTTCTTGTAAAATTTCCATGCAATGCGACAGGCTTTCATACCAGTGAGGAATGACAAGGCCATAGGTCTGTTTTATTTTGCTCTTGTCGAGCACGCTGTAGAAAGGACGATGGGCCCGACTGGGGTATTCGTCGCTTCGAATAGGTTTCACCCGGCAGGTGGTAATACCGGCCAGACGGTGGATAGCCACGGTAAAGTCGTACCAGCTACAAGCTCCCTCGTTGGAGAAATGATAGACCCCAGGTACAAAGGTCCCGGCTGTCAGTACCGCGAGAATGGCACCGGCCAAATCGGCGGCACAGGTAGGAGTACCTATCTGGTCGGCTACGACCGACAACTCCTCACGCTCGGCACCCAGACGCATCATCGTCTTCACAAAATTGTTACCATAGGGCGAATAGAGCCACGCGGTGCGGATAATCACACTGTCGGGGCAGAGGCTCTGCAAGGCCTGTTCTCCTTCGAGTTTGGTCTTGCCGTAGACCGATTGCGGGTTAGGTGTCATCTCCTCGGTATAGGGACGATATCCCCGACCGTCAAAAACGTAGTCGGTCGACACGTGTATCATGCGGGCTCCGCACGCCGCGGCGGCACGAGCCAGATTTTCCACGGCTCCGGCATTGATTTTGCGGCACAAATCCACGTTGTCCTCGGCCTTGTCCACCTGGGTATAGGCCGCACAGTTCACGATATAGTCTACCTTATTGTCGGTCACGACACGGTTCACCGCTCCGGCATCGCAAATGTCGAGTTCGGCCACGTCGGTAAAAAGTGTTTCAAAGCGACTGTCACCCTCCAACAAATGGAGCATCTCGTGCCCCAGCTGGCCGTTGGCGCCGGTAATAAGTATCTTTTTGCTCATGGTTGTTTTTCTATTTCAATCATCTTCCAGTTTTAGCTCGCCTGCCTTGTCCTGTTTGTATTTCTCGGCCAGCAGAGAAAGAAACGACGATATTTGTTGTATCGCCTTCAAGGTGTCGGGTTTGATTTCCTTCTTCTGCAATCGCAACAGCAATACTCCGTAAAGAGCATTAAAGCAGGTTTCCAGTTCTCCCACTTTCTCATCGCCAGCCTTGGCTCGCAGTTCCACAATATAAGGCAGAGTCTTGAAGAATGCCGCACTGTAAAACGGTTCGCGGGGCGATTTGAGCAAACGCAGGTGCAGATCGGTCAAGTCGATGAGCACATTTTTGTTCAGTTGCAGGTGCCCTTTCTGCTCCACCCCCTCCGAGCGCATCATATCGATGAGCGATTCATACCATTCGCGCATGCTCTTTTTTTGCTCGGCGGTGAGATTATACGGGTCGATAATCTGTTGTTGTATACGGTCTATATCCAGCCCGTAAGCTCGTATAAGGTCTTCAATCTGCCACATATATAACAGATATTCGGCAATATTCTCCTTTTTCTTTTGGCTGGCGATAATCATACGGTTATTTTTTCCGTCGGCAAAGTTAATACAAATCGTTCGCTGTCGCAACGGTGGCAGATAAAAATGAAAATACCCGGGCTTGGAGGATTGTATTTGAATTTAACGTATCACAAGCCTCCCCCTTCGGAATCATAATAATAGTTAAAATTGAGGGCTTTCGCCTAAAACCGGCCCGATTTGCAGGGAATCGGGGTATCGGGGTGGTGGATTTTTTGTAAAATTGGAACTTTTAATATTATTTGTAAAATTCTATCGTTTCTTAACCAATAAACTTTACATGAATATATGTGCAAGAGATTGAGAATCATAACGATGGCCGTATGCGCACTGTTCCTGTGGCCGCTGTCGGCACAGGAGAAGGCCGATACGGTCTATACCTTCCGGTTCGTGCCGGAGGACGACATGTTCTATGTGCCGTGGAACGGTAACGGCGGCGAACTTTCGCGGCTGGCGGCCTGCGTGGAGCGGTACCGGGAAGAGATACTCGACGGGCGTATGCCGCTGCGGGTCGATGGCTATTGTAGCTCCTTTGACAGCGAGGTTGAGAACCTTGCCTCGGCAAAGATTCGCTCCAACCGCGTGAAGTCCGAACTGATTGTACGACAGAAACTGACGGAAGACTGCTTCATCACGAAGAACCATTCCGGAAGCGGCGATTATGTGACCGTGCGGATAGTCATTACTGCGGGCAAGGACGAGGCAGAGGAAGCGAGGCCGGCCGCCGAGCGTGCCGAACAGGAAAGAGCGGCTGCGGAACAGGCCAAGCAGCAACAGATAGAACAGCAGAAACAGGAACAGGAGCGCATCGCCCGTGAGAAAGAACAGGCCCGTCTTGCCGCAGAGCAGGCCAGGACCGACAGCCTTGCGGCGGAGCAAGCGAAAGCAGAGGCGGAACGCCTGTCTGCCGGGAAAGCCGAAGATGCTGACCGCTACACCCTCTCCCTGCGGGCCAACCTGCTGCGCTGGGCCACACTCACGCCCGACCTTGGCATCGAATGGCGCATCAGCCCGTCCGTGGGCATTATGGTGAACGGTTCGTGGACCTCGTGGACATGGAATGACAACGCCCGCCGTTATGCCCTCTGGGAAGTGGCTCCGGAGGTGCGCTGGTATCTGGGCGAGAAGAAAGCCTGGTATGTGGGCGCGATGTTCAAGGCCGGACAGTTCAACTACAAGCTCTCCGGCACCGGCAGGCAGGGCGACCTAATGGGCGGCGGCATCACCGGCGGCTACCAGCTGAAACTTACCGAAGCCCTCTCGATGGACTTCACCCTCGGATTAGGCTACCTGAACGCCGATACGGAGAGATACGATGTGATAGACGGTGTGCGGGAGCGCGGCGGCAACGAGACGAAGCACTGGATCGGCCCGGTCAACGTCGGAGTGACATTGGTTTGGAAGATATTCTAACACGGAGGAATCGAATATGAAAGCAAGACAATATATAAATATGATGGGAATGACAGCCGCCGTGCTGCTCTCTTCCTGCGTGAAGGACGAGCTTCACGACACGCCGCACCCCGACTACGGGAAAATCACCGTCACCGCCGACTGGACCGACCGGGGCGACGGTGTGGACATCCCTGCGGAGTGGACAGTGACAATGGGCGACTACTCAGGCGCGGAGACCGGAGAGACCCATGCGCCGGATTACCTCTTCAATCCCGGCAACTACACCCTTGCGGCCTGCAACAACGAGGAAATCACCCCGAACCCCGACGCCCGTGTCGCCCTGCAAGTGACCAGCGGCATTCAGACCCGCGCCTACGATGCCACTTGGGAGGCTAACGACGAGATCGGCATCTTCG
>CASFYQ010000029.1 GCA_949298955.1 uncultured Bacteroidales bacterium | reverse complement strand
CGTTGCCGGGCTACCACCGCCTTCCTCCGCCCTTTCCGCTACGCTCCAAGGACGGAGGAAGGCGGTGGCGGAGTTGCACTTCTAACTTGACGGTAGCTAACGGAAGAGCAATCTGTCAATCCGGCGTAGCCAATCGGACGAAACTCCGGGAAACAATCGGGGGCAGACTCTCACGAATCTGCCCCCGGGCTTGCATTTCTTATTTTATTGTAACCAAAGAATTATCCGCAACGCGAGGTACCGCACGAGGTACAAATGAGGCAACCCTCCTGGTAGATGAGCGTCTCGTTACCGCAATGCGGGCAAGTCTGTCCGCTGGCCTTGGTACCGTTGGGCAGGTATTTCTTCAAGGCGCGTTCCACGCCGTTCTTCCAGCTGTTAATTGACTGGCTGTCGAGTTCGAGACTCGATACCAGTTTGAGCACTTGCGGGATAGGCATTCCGTAGCGAAGCACACCCGAGATGAGTTTGGCATAGTTCCAATACTCGGGGTTGAACTTGTCGGAGAGACCTTCGATGGTGGTCTTGTATCCACGCTTGTTGGAGAACTGGAAATCGTAGCGTTTCGTCCCGTCGGGATTCACAGCCTTCACGATTTTCCCTTTCACTACATTTTTGGGGCAGAAGATACCGTCGTCGTCATCGGCGAGACCGGTGAATATCTCGTAGGGTTTTCCGTCTTTCAAGCCCACGAAGGCAATCCATTTCTCCTTATTGTTTTGGAAACGGACTACATCGGCCTCGAGCTCGATGGGGCGTACCAACGTTTCGGCCGGAGCAAGAGGCTCTACCGGTTTCTTTTCTTCTTTTTTAGCCGAGATGAGCACACCCGAGCGGGAACCGTCGCGATAGACCGTACAGCCTTTGCAGCCCGAACGCCAAGCCTCGACATAGAGTCGGCCAACCATCTCTTCGCTCACATCGGAAGGGAGGTTGATGGTCACGCTTATCGAATGATCGACCCACTTTTGAATACGACCTTGCATGCGCACCTTTTGCAACCAGTCAATGTCGTTGGCCGTTGCCTTGTAATAGGGCGACCGGGCCACGAGAGCATCGACCTCTTCCTGCGAGTAGTTCTCTTTCACCTCGATACCGTTCACCTGCATCCAGGTAATGAACTTGTGATGGTACACGACATACTCTTCGAAGGCGTCGCCCGTTTCATCGACATAATCGACACGCACGGCGGGGTCGTTGGGATTCACCTTGCGGCGGCGGCGGTAAACCGGCATGAACACCGGTTCGATGCCCGAGGTTGTTTGTGTCATCAAGCTCGTGGTGCCCGTGGGAGCGATGGTCAAGCAGGCGATATTACGGCGGCCATACTTGCACATATCGTTATAAAGTTCCTCGTCTTCATTTTTCAACCGATTGATGAAGGGGTTCTTAGCTTCGCGATCGGCATCATAGATAGAGAATGCGCCACGCTCCCTGGCCATCGTAACCGACGAGCGATAGGCGGCCAAGGCCAATGTGCGATGCACTTCTTCGGAAAAATCGGTAGCCTCTTCGGTTCCATAACGAAGCCCCATAGCGGCTATCATGTCGCCCTCGGCAGTCGTGCCCACACCGGTGCGACGGCCTTGCAGCGTGCGTTTCTGTATCTTGTACCAGAGGTTGAGTTCGGTGCTTTTCACCTCATCGGTCTCGGGGTCGGATTTGATTTTCTCGATAATCTTGTCGATTTTCTCCATCTCGAGGTCGATGATATCGTCCATGATTCGCTGAGCCAGCCCCACGTGTTTGCGGAACAGGTCGAAATCGAAATAGGCTTCTTGGGTAAACGGATTCACCACATAGGAGTACAGGTTGATAGCCAACAGACGACAACTGTCGTAGGGACAGAGGGGTATTTCGCCACAGGGGTTGGTCGAGACGGTCTTAAATCCCAAATCGGCATAGCAGTCGGGTACCGATTCTCTGATGATGGTATCCCAAAAGAGGACACCGGGCTCGGCCGATTTCCAGGCATTGTGCACGATTTTTTTCCAAATCGCCTGGGCATCGACCTCCTTGGTCACCTTCGGCTCGGGCGAATCGATGGGATATTGCTGTATATAGGGCTTGCCGGCAATGGCAGCCTCCATAAAGTCGTCGTGAATCTTTACCGACACGTTGGCTCCGGTCACGCGACCCTCGACCATCTTGGCATCGATGAACGACTCGGAGTCGGGATGCTTGATCGATACCGAAAGCATCAGCGCACCCCGGCGGCCATCTTGTGCCACCTCGCGGGTCGAATTGGAGTAACGCTCCATGAATGGAACCAAGCCGGTAGAGGTAAGAGCCGAGTTTTTCACGGGCGAGCCCTTGGGACGAATGTGCGACAGGTCATGCCCTACTCCACCACGACGCTTCATAAGCTGCACCTGCTCTTCGTCGATTTTGATAATACCGCCATACGAGTCGGGGGCACCGTCGACACCGATTACAAAGCAGTTGGAAAGAGAGCCTATCTGATAGTTGTTACCGATACCGCTCATGGGGCTTCCCTGCGGCACAATGTAACGGAACGATTTCATCAAATCGAACAGCTCTTGCGCCGAGAGCGGATTGGGATACTTTTGCTCTATGCGAGCAATCTCATTGGCTATGCGCCAGTGCATATCGTCGGGAGTTTTTTCATAGATATTCCCATACGAATCTTTCAGAGCATACTTGTTTACCCACACGCGGGCAGCCAGCTCATCACCTTTAAAATACTCCAACGATGCCTTGAAAGCCTCGTCATAAGTATAAATAGTTGGTTCCACGAGACAAATGTTTTTCTATTTATGTTAATAAGTTAATTTTTAAGACAAAGGTTTATCGAGAAAAGATTTACAGTGCAAGTTTATAAAAAACATTCTACATACACAAATAATATCATTTTTAAATATCAACATTTTTCAAAGTTTTCCATTTATAAAAATAAAACAACTGATTATAAATGATTTAATTTTACAACAAAAAGAAAAAGTTTTCCATTTTTGAAAATCAATCAAAAGCACTCCCGAGCAAACCGGTCAAGTCGGAATCACCAGAAACATATATCGATTTACATTTTCGCACACCGGGCTATGCGATACAAAGCCTTATCCAACGACACTGTGAGCCTTTCGTTATCGGACATTTCTTGTATTTTAAATAGGAAAGAGGTGGCTTGTAAAAAAAAAATTTCGAATCCTCTTGTCTCCTTTGTTTTCGGCTTTTCGTATCTTTGTTACACGAAGATAAGATGCGGTTCGGGATAAAAAATATTTGAAACGATGTTTCGATATTTTATTCTCCGCTCACCTTTGCGTATCTTTGTTTCATGTTTTACACATCAAGTTTCAAATACCTATGATAAACAAATTGAAAGAAAGAAGAACAATAAGGCAATATCTCGACAAAGAGATAGACGACTGCCTGCTCGACGAGTTGCTCGAAACAGCTTTTCGCGCTCCCACGACAGGCAACATGCAGGTATATAGCGTAATCGTCACACGCAAGCAGGAAAACAAGGAACGACTGGCTCCGGCTCATTTCAACCAGCCCACCGTGACACAAGCTCCCGTCGTGCTGACTTTCTGCGCCGACTTTAACCGATTTGTGAAATGGTGCGAAGCAAGCCATGCCCAACCGGGATACGACAATTTCCAGTCGTTTGTCACGGCGGCTATCGACGCGCTACTCGTGGCCCAGCAGTTTTGCACGGCAGCCGAACTATCGGGCTTAGGCTGCTGCTATCTGGGCACCACGACCTACAATGCGCCCCAAATTGCCGAGGCTCTGCAACTGCCAAGGTTTGTGATTCCCATCACCACGCTCACCGTGGGTTATCCGGCCAACCAACCTGCCCAAGTAGACCGGCTACCCCTCGAAGCGATTGTCCATCACGAGGCCTACCGCGACTACTCGCCCGAGGATATAAAGCACCTCTATGCCGAGAAAGAGAGCCTACCCGAAAACCGACAGTTCATTGCCGAAAATCACAAAGAGACTCTGGCCCAGGTCTTCACCGATGTGCGTTATACCCGTGAGAACAACGAGCTGTTCTCCAAAATCTACCTCGACTTTATCGTAGAGCAAGGGTTCAAAATGCCCGAGTAAACTACCGGGGGGGGGACAGTTTATAACTAACAGTATGTTTCTACGCAGCCCATAACTATCCATCTGCGCCCAAAAACAGACTGTAAAAGCCAGCATACGGTGCAACAGGCTGTACTATATTAGGGACTGTCGTTTAATTCCGTCATTATGAGTCAATCGGCAGACTGTCCCGGTAATTTTTCCGATCGAACTCATCTTTTTATATTTTCGGCTCCGT
>CASFYQ010000028.1 GCA_949298955.1 uncultured Bacteroidales bacterium | reverse complement strand
GAAATGATAGAGAGCCTTCTGACAAAGAAAGAAGCTATCAGATGCAACGGCAGGATTTATTCTGAAGAACACAGACGGAAGTTTGACATCAAGAATGATGTTTTCAAAGTAGAAAAGAATCCGACAGATGACAGCAAACTGGTATTGACCATAAACAGGCAGCCGATTGGCGAATGGTTCAAAGAACAATGGGAGAAATTTCGGCAGGGGTTACGTAACACGGTGGAAGAGCCAAGAAAAAGTAAAGGATTCAAGTTATAATTCGTTCTATATAATGCAAAACATCAATGAAAACTAATTTTGCATTCGAATTGGGGTAACCCTTTCCACAACATAAGAAAAGAAAAAGAAACGTTATGTTTATCTTTATCATAGAACGTAGGAAATTTTTGACTAACGCAAGAGACAGCATAGTGGGTCTCACGCATATAGCGTGGAATGCCATTGTTACACATGCATCACATCAAAGGTTTCCTGCGGCTTTCACTTAGATGTGGCATAGTTGGCTCACGTTTTTCATTACATTACAAATTTAACATCCAGCAGAGTAAATGAGAATGTATCTGTCTTTTTATGTGTTTGTCCCAAAGACAATACCTATTCTAATAGCTGTTCCCTATGACTTTCAATGTACCTCATAAAGTCGTAGAACTTGTGATTGCGTTTTCTTATTATACGCGGTCGGAACACAAACCAGTTTAGAGCAATCCACAGCAACAGAATAGAATAGGCAATTATCCCCCAATAAAATGAATGGAAAAATGTATATTCATATCCATAGAGTGCAAAACCAATTGACAAAAAGAAAAAATATAAGTTCAAGATGAGATGCTGCTGTCTGTATTCTCGCTTTTTTATTCTTAAAAGATTATCTATATAGTCAATATTGGTACTATCAATTTTCAGTCCATAATAAAGCCGAAGGAGTCTGCCGTAGGATAAAGCCGGCAGCATAAAGCCTATGGACAACAAAGTAATGCCCACTTTGGTGACCGTCAGCAAGGGTGTCCAACATATCCAGATAACCGCTCCAAAGACAATGGCTAATATCATAAGCATAATGACGGCATAAGCCTCTCCGATTCTGCGTAATCTGAAACGTTTTATCTTTTTGCGTATGGCAGACAAATCTGCAACAGGTGCCTGCTGTCCTTTCCATAAGGATTTTATATCTATATCATTCATCATTATTACGTATTTTTTTTGCTAATGTGGATTTTATCCGGTGTATCTTTACACGTACATTTGCTTCCGACAGGCCTGTGATTTGAGCTATTTCCGCTTGTTTCAACTCTTCGAGATAAAGTGAAATAACCAAGCGGTCCATTTCCGGAAGCTCGGCTATGGCTTCATACAGAATTTTCACCTGTAATGAATTATCGCTCGGTTCTTTAGCAAACAGGTTCAATGGGACTTCTGCTTGAGAAATACTATTCTGACGCTCTCTTTGGCGCAAACAAATGTTTGTGGCAATACGAAAAATCCACGTTCCTACGGATGATTCACCTTTGAAAGTGGGAAGATATTGCCACACACGGACAAAGACATCTTGTGCCAAGTCTTGCGCCAAAGAATAATCATTGAAATAGCCCATACATAATCGGAAGACCTTATCCCAATAGACCTTATATAAATACTCGAAACTCACGGTCTGTCATTTAAAAAGTCCATAATCTGTTGTATATACCATTCCCAGTCATCAAACATAATGAAATGCAATCCTTTATTCGCGTATTCCAACCGGATGTTCGGCAGATTTCCAAACTGTTGCTCAATCATAGGGGCTATTTTCTTAAAAGGATACTCCAACAAAACTAATGTTGAAACGGAAATGCTTGGTATAATGGGTCTTAAATCTATGTTGGAATACTCATAATACATATGGGCGTAAGTCGTTCTGTCAGATGATAAGCTCCATTTGACGAGATTGTCATACCGAAGCGAATCACTCGTAAGCGATGTTGCGCTGATATAGGCTTGCCAGTAAAATTGCTCTTCATCTATCTTGCGCATTTGAGATTCAAACTCGTTAAACTCTTCAGGAGCAATCTTTTTACTCTGAAAATCGGGATTATAAAGAGCCGCCAAACAAGGAAGTGCATCTACAACGACAATGCCTTTGACTAAATTTGGCTGGCTTGATGCTATATAAAGAGCCAAGCCACCACCCATACTATGACCTATGAGTATAGGATTTTTTATATTTTCTTTTTGAATGAACCCAATAATCTGTTTTGCCCAACTATCAAAGGACGGATTCTTTTCGGGAGGAATACCTGCAAATCCAGGCATCGTTAGAATGTAACAACTGTAATTGTTTTGTAAGCTATCAACCGTCTGTTCCCATACTTCGCCAGAACACGCGAAGCCAGGAATCAGAATAATAGCTTGTTTCCCATTACCTACACGTTGCACGGAAAATGATTGAGCAAAGCCCGTATCTATGATTCCCAATAACACGACACACAGCAGCCCGACTTTACAAATTAAATTCTTCATGATTTTATTCTTTTTCCATTTAGATACGAAACCGTGTGGAATGTTACAAAAATCAAGTGATTTTTCGCTCAGTGTTTTTCCTAAATAATACAAAAAACACCCGACTTTACATTCTTGGGTGTAAAATCGGGCGTTTATTTTGTAAAACATTGATTTTCAATGTTTATTGCGGTGCGGACGGGACTCGAACCCGCGACCCCATGCGTGACAGGCATGTATTCTAACCGGCTGAACTACCGCACCAGTTTCGTTTTGCGTGTGCAAAGATAGAATGCTTTTCTCAATTCTGCAACTCTTCGTTTCAAAAAAATCGAATTATTTTTTTCGTCTCTCGGCCGGGAATCCTGCATACGGCCGAAAGGGCCTCATTCTCAATCGGGAACACAACCCGGTCACAGCAAATGGATATTGTGGCGGGCACACTCGGCTATCTGCTCTTCGGGCCAAATGCTGGCTTGCACCTCGCCGATGTGGGCCTTTTGGAGCAGGAACATCGAGAAACGCGACTGCCCGATACCGCCGCCTATCGAGAGTGGCAACTCGTCGTTGAGCAGGGCCTGGTGAAAGTTGAGCCGCGCGCGCTCGGGACAACCGCAGAGATCGAGTTGACGCAACAACGCCTCCTTGTCGACCCGAATACCCATCGACGAGAGTTCGAAAGGGGTATCGAGTACATGATTCCAAAAGATGATGTCGCCGTTCAAACCCAGGTAGCCGTCGCTGTTGGGGGTCGTCCAGTCGTCATAGTCGGGAGCACGGCCATCGTGACGGGTGCCGTCGCTGAGCCGTTGCCCGATACCGATAAGAAACACGGCTCCATAGCGGCGGGCCACAGCTGCCTCTCGCTCTTTGGGTGTGAGGTGGGGATACTGCTGCAACAACTCTTCGGTGTGGACAAAAGTTATCTCGTTGGGCAACGTGGGGGTAATGTGGGGAAACTCGGCATAAATGAGGGCCTCGCACTCTTTGATTACTCGATAGATGGTGCGCACGGTCTCTTTGAGGTAGTCGAGATTGCGATCCTCGCGGGTGATAGTCTTCTCCCAATCCCACTGGTCGACATAAAGCGAGTGCAGGTTGTCAAGCTCCTCGTGCGTGCGAATAGCATTCATATCGGTATAAAGGCCAAAGCCCGGAGCAATCGCATAGGCGCCCAGCTTCACCCGCTTCCACTTGGCGAGCGAGTGTACGACCTCGGCCCGACGGCCATCCATATCGGCAATAGGAAACGACACGGCCTGCTCGTTGCCGTTGAGGTCGTCGTTCAATCCCGTGCCCGACAAGACAAACAACGGGGCGGTGACCCTGCGCAGATTCAAGGCTTTGGACAACCGCTCCTGAAAAGCATCTTTCAGCATTTTTATGGCCATTTCGGTCGTCTCGGGCAAGAGTTTGAGTTTATAGCGTTGGGGGATAATCAGTGACATCGGGGTTTTCTTGGATAAATAAAATATTCAATTTGGCATAAAATTTCTGCAAATATATATCATTTTTCCAACAATAAAAATATTTATATGTCAAATTGTGATATTGCGCGAAGATACCATATCTTTTATGAAAAGATTACCGAATAGTTTTTAAATTTCTGAAACCAAAAGGCAAAATAGATTGTTTATAAATATGTACCGAGAAAAAAATATCTATTTTTGCAACGCAAAAAAACAATATCCACGCAAGAGTGCCACTCCCCGAGCGGAGATTTCGCACTCGGCGGTCGGCCGTTTAACCCGAACCACCCAAGCAAAAAAAGATTCACCCTTATGAAGACAACCCTACTTGGCACTCCCCCCGAGCCTGCACGTCCAATCGAGAGCGACTCGCGCCTGATATTCAAACCCATCGCCCTCGACACACTGCCCGAAATAACTCCCTATCTGCGTCGGCAAGCCTACCGCACCTGCGATTTCTCGGTGGGCGGCATCTACATGTGGGTCGACTATTTCGGCTACGAGTATGCCATCTGCCACGACACCCTCTTTATCAAAGGCAGCGAAGAAGATCATCTGCAAAACACAGCCTTTGCCGTGCCGGTGGGGAACCTCGATTTACAGGAGTCGCTACCGCTGTTGGCAGACTACTGCCGCGAACAGGGGTTGCCGCTTATCCTCTCGGCCGTACCCGAACCGGCAGCCCAAGCCATTGCCGGGCTCTACGACTGCCCCATCACCGAGCTGCCCGACTGGGGCGACTACCTCTACCGGGCTACCGACCTGGCCACCCTCGTGGGGCACCGCTTCAACAAAAAACGCAACCGGGTGAACAAGTTCAAAAACACCTACCCCGACTTTCAATACGAGCACATCACGCCGCACAACCGGCCCGAACTGATCGGGTTCTTCGACCGCTATCGGCAGGACTATCAAAAGGATAGTGCGCTATTCATCTACGAAGAGGGAAAAGTGGCCCAAGTCTTGCACGAGTACGATCGGCTCTCGTTCGAAGGCGGACTCCTGCGGGTAGCCGGCGAGATCGCAGCCTTCACGGTGGGCGAGGTCGTGGGCGACACCCTCATCGTCCACATCGAGAAAGCCCGCAAAGAGATTGTGGGAGCCTACGAAGCCATCAACCTCTTCTTCGCGACACAAATGACAACAGCTCACCCCGAGGTGCAATACATCAACCGCGAGGACGATGCCGGCGACCCCGGTCTGCGCGAAGCCAAACTCTCGTACAACCCCGAGACTATCTTGAAGAAATACAATATCGCCCTCGACAACCCACTGCGATAATCGCTACATCTGCCACCCACGGCTCACGACCGGCTATCGCCGTCCTATGGCACTATGCACACCCGTAATAATTGTTCGCAAGAAGTGCAATAAATAAGAATATTCATCGAATGCCAGATATATTGATAAACTCAACAAGGAAGCTAAATGCATATTCGACTTGGCAAAATCTTGTCAATGAATCCATAGTCCGTGCTGCCGTGATTATATATCTGATTAACAACAGAGTTGCACCAAATAAAATACGTCAGAGCGTGATTGACGAAATGTCTGTTGGCTTTTATTGGACGCCTGAATTGGTGAAATGCCTGCAATACTACACCCAACATCGGGATAAGTATTCTTCTATTGAGTCATATTATACTGAAATAGCTGGCTTCTTCAACAATTATGCAAATAGTTGTTCGGCAAAAGTTGATGCAATATTTTTACATTAAATGTATATAACAATGAAAACTAAAGTTTTTCTTAGAATGCTGTTTATGGTATTCCTTTCTGATGCAATATTTTTACATTAAATGTATATAACAATGAAAACTAAAGTTTTTCTTAAAATGCTGTTTATGGTATTCCTTTCTGTGGTAGGACTAACAGCATGTAGTAACGATGATGAGCCTAAAGATTCAGTCAAAGAGATTAGAATGCAGGTTTCAGCAGAAACAGGCGTAATGTATGCAGGGGACGACGACAAGAAGGAGAATCCCATCGAGTGTATGCTTGTCATGTCGGAAGATAATCCTGGAGTATGGGAACCTCTCGGTTTTGGAAAAATTGAAGGTTTTACCTACGAAAGAGGGCATGAGTATTATCTCTCGGTAAGGCGGACAATCCTCGCAAATCCACCTGCGGATGCTTATCGAATACCATGATTTGTGTCCTTTCGAGAAGTACGCAATCAGCAAGGAGTTCGTTGTTGATAAGGATGGTAATATATATTACGGCGATGGCTCATCGTTGCCGTCATACGACAACGCCCGTATTTGGTTGGAAGATGTCCTTGACAAAGAAGACCCGAATTGGGTTAAATTTCAGACGGTGTCATATCAGGCGACTTATTCGTATGTCTTTTCACCGTTTACCGATGACATTCGTTTGATACGCAACGATTCACATGGCCCGATGTTCAAAAGCGTCATTCCCGAAGATGAGTTTACCCGTATTCAATCCATGCAGTCCGGCGAAGAAGTCCGTTACGCACTCATCCTTGGGACTTCAAAAGTTGGAATTTACAATAAAAAAGCAATAACCATTATAGGGTGACTCCACCTCGCCCTCTTTCAATTTTCCAATCATACCGCCCCTCTGCGACATCGCCAACCTCTTTGAGTGTGTGGCGATGTTTTATTTCGTCAAACGGCTGGCGGCTCTCCGCATAGTCACAGAGCCATGCTCCGACCGCATTTTGCTGTTCGGTCGTTTCCCCGTACTTCTGCATCACGCTCTTGATGTCGGCGGCTTCTGACGGGGCAAAGAAAGATTTGTACTGCTCCGTACCGAAATGAACAATCGCATCAATGGCTCGCTTAAAGACCTCGTTTGCCTTGTAAAGAATATCAGCAAGCACGTTCAGAATATGCCTGCTCGCTTTCAGCGCACTTTGCAGCAAGCGGATGGTCTTGTCTTTCTCCGCCGTGGCTTGGCTCACCGCTTGGCGGATATGCTGCTGCTCGCCGTCCTTTTGCTCCTGAAACTGCCGTACCGCCTTGTCCCTTTCAATGGCAAGTGAACGGCTTTGTACCAAAGCCCGGTCACGCTCGGCTTCGGCTTTCAGCTTCTCTGCAGCCAATACCTTTGTACGTTCCTCCGCCTTGTCCTTTACTGCTTCGGCAAAGGCTTTCTTCATGCGCTCGTTCTCAGCTTTCAGCTTGGCGTTTTCCTTTTCGACCGCTGCGGATTTGCCGACCCCCACAAGACTGCCGACGCTATCCAGTATGCTGTCCACTTTCGCCTTACGTTCGTCTTTGAGTTGCTGCTCCTTTTCGGCAATCTCGCTGTCGAGGGAACGGCGGTATTGCTCTTTTGCCTTATTCTCGCCCTCGATGGTCTGCCGTTCCTTTTCGGCTTCCTCCTTGGCGGCAAGGGCTGCTTCCTTTTCGGCTTTAGCCCGTTCCACTTCCTGCTTCTGCTTGGCAAGAATGAA
>CASFYQ010000027.1 GCA_949298955.1 uncultured Bacteroidales bacterium | reverse complement strand
CACGGCAATTAGAACGGTTACCAACTCATTACCCGAAAACGAGGTAATTCTTCTAACTCTCTTGATTTCAAAGAGGTATATTCCTTATACAGATTTACGGAAAAAATGAAGAATTTTCCCTATGTTTGTAAAAAATCAAAGTTATGTATAGACGGTTGTTTCTCCTGATTCTCTTGTGTGTGGTGGCCGGAGTGCCGGCTTGGGCGTGTACCTCGGCGGTTGTTTCGGGACGGGTGACCCCCGACGGTCGTCCGCTGTTGTGGAAGCATCGCGACGCATCGGACCTGAACAACCGTATCGTGCGTTTCGATGCCGTCAAGGGGCAATACTCTTTCGTGGGGCTGGTCAACGGCACCGACACGCTGGCTCGCGAGGTGTGGACCGGCTATAACAGCGAGGGGTTTGCCGTGATGAATACCGCCTCGTATAACCTCAAAAACGATACTTCGTCGCTGGCCGACCGCGAGGGGGTGGTGATGAAACGGGCGTTGGGCGTGTGTCGCACGGTCGACGACTTTGCCTGTCTGCTCGACGAGTGGCCCCGGCCCATCGGGGTGGAGGCCAATTTCGGGGTAATCGATGCCGAGGGAGGTGCCGCCTATTTCGAGGTGAACAACTATGAGGTGACCCGTTACGATGTGGACGATAGTCCCGAGGGCTATTTACTGCGCACCAACTACTCGATGTCGGGACGTCCCGATGAGGGGTTCGGCTATATCCGTTACGACAATGCCGCCCGTCTATTTGCTCCTGTGGCGGCACAAAAGGCTGTTACCGCCGAGTGGCTCACGGGAGTCTGCTCCCGGTCGTTTTACCACTCTTTCTTAGGACGCGATTTCTCGGGCGACGACTGGGTAGTCGATCAGGATTTCATTCCCCGGTACAGCACTTCGGCTTCGTTGGCGGTCGAGGGGGTAAAACCCGGCGAATCGCCTTTGCTGACAACGATGTGGACGGTGTTGGGTTATCCTCCCTGTTCGGTGGTGTTGCCGGTGTGGCTCGGTTGCAACAGTGGGGTGCCCGCTCTTTTGCAGGCTTGCGGCGATACTGTGCGCTCGCCCTTATGCGAGTGGGCCAATGCGTTGAAGCACGAGGCCTTTCCTGTCGAGCGGGGCAGCGGAGTGCACTACCTGCACATCTCCCGTCTTTTCCGGCCCGATGGTAGCGGCATCGCCCAGCAACTGCTCGATTTTGAGAAAGAGGTCTATACCCAAAGTCGCACTTTGCTCGATGAGGCCCGCCGTTCCGGCTCGTGGGACGACTGTCGCGTAGAACGCACGCTGGACGGTATCGAGCAACAAGTCTCCGCCTTTTTTGAGAAAATGTCGGACAGTGAGAGCCGATAATAAGAGGCCGGTGGACAGCCCTGTAAATAACAGGGTAGAGGTCTGCCTCTATTCGGTTTCGTCGTCGGCAATCTCGTCGTAGTGCTGGAACAGGAAATCGTTGTAGGGAAAGCGTGTGGTGTGTATCTCCTTGACCCGTTGGTAGAGCAGCGCTTTCAACTCGTCGATATTGGTTTTGTTTCGGGCCGAAATGAAGATGCAGTTGTCATGCATTTTCCCCATCCAAGTCTCTTTCAGTTCGTCGAGCGAGATGTTTTCGCGAGTGCGGGGAGTGAGGTCGTCGGCCGCTTTCTCGACATAGGAGAAGGCATCGATTTTGTTGAATACCAAAATCATGGGTTTGTCGGAGGAGTCGCATACCTCTTGCAGTGTTTTGTTCACCACCTCGATTTGCTCTTCGAAGGCCGGGTGCGAAATATCGACGATGTGTAGCAGCAGGTCGGCCTCGCGCACCTCGTCGAGGGTCGACTTGAACGAGTCGACCAGGTGAGTGGGGAGTTTTCGGATAAACCCCACGGTATCGGAGAGCAGAAAGGGCAGGTTGTCGACAATTACCTTACGCACCGTGGTGTCGAGGGTGGCAAAGAGTTTGTTCTCGGCAAAGACTTCGCTTTTGGCCAGCAGGTTCATGAGTGTCGATTTGCCCACGTTGGTATATCCTACCAGCGCCACGCGTACCAGTTTGCCTCGGTTCTTGCGCTGGATACTCTTTTGCCGGTCGATGCTTTTCAGTTCTTCTTTCAGGTGTGCAATCTTGTCGAGGATAATACGGCGGTCGGTCTCTATCTGTGTTTCACCGGGGCCGCGCATACCGATACCGCCTCGTTGGCGTTCGAGGTGGGTCCACAGACGGGTGAGTCGGGGCAGCAGGTATTGGTATTGCGCCAGCTCGACCTGGCGTTTGGCATTGGCTGTTTGGGCTCGTTTGGCAAAGATGTCGAGAATGAGGCTCGTGCGGTCGAGAATCTTCACTTGCAGTTCTTTCTCGATGTTCTGCACCTGTTTCGACGAGAGGTCGTCGTCGAAGATGACCATGCCAATCTCGTTTTCGTCGATGTAGTTTTTGATTTCGGCGAGTTTGCCTGAGCCCACGAACGTGCGGGAGTTGGGGGAGTCGAGCCGTTGCAGAAATTTCTTCACGGGCAGTGCTCCGGCGGTCTCGGCCAGGAAGGCCAGTTCGTCGAGGTATTCGTTGGCTTTCGCTTCGTTCTGGGTATTGGTAATCAGCCCCACCAGAACGGTGCGTTCGGTTTCTTCTTGGGATAAAATAAATTCTTTCATGCGGTGTACTCCAAAGACGTACGGCCAAAAAATAATGTTTCCCGGCGAGTCTTTGTTTAGTTGTTAAACAGTTTTTCTATCGTGACAATCTGGTAATCGTAAAAGTTGCGGGTGGCCCTGTCGGTCGTTGTGGCTCGTTTCTGTTTGTAGAGCGTGAGTATCTTTTTGAGAGCGCCGGTCATGTGGGGTGCCATCTCGTTCATGGAGAGCGAGGGCCCCAGGGTGATGCGGGTGAACGACTGCTCGTCGGCATGGCGGCACAAGGCGTGGCTGCACGGGAAGGTAGCCTCGTCGAGGTCGATGTCGTCGGCCAGTTTTGCGGACAGAGTCACTTTAACGGGAACTCCTTTCAAATCGGAGTAGTGAATGAGCAGCTCGATGGTCGCGCTTTGCAAGTCGCGTTCCACGGCATTCAGTTTGCGTCCTTGATAGGTTGCTTTGAATACCTCGGCAATCACATCGTCGAGGTAGCTGTCGACGGTGTAGTTTTTCACCGGGTCGATGCTTCCACCCTCTTGAATGCGGAAGAGGGTGGCCGGCTTGATGAGGTAGACGGGTATATTGCGGTGTATTGCGCCGGCATAGTTGACGGGAGCTCCGATGCGTTGCAGCAGGTCGGCCGGGGTGAGCCAGTCGCGATAGGTGCGGGCCTGGTTGAGAATCCACCGCAGGGCTTTCTTTTGGGTGGCCTTGTCGAGGTAGGTATAGGGCAACTCGTTGTCGCCCTGGCGCACTTCGGTGTAGAGCACCCCGCCGATGTAGGGTACCACGTGGCGCAGATGACGGTTGTATTGTTGCACGAGGGCGGCGTATTCGTCGTGAATCGTGCGGTAGTCTTTCCCCTCGTCGAAGAGCCATTGCTCGAAATTCTTCACGATGATTTTGAGGTTCGATATGGCCATTTCGCCTGCTTTGAAATGGTCGTTACCCAAGTCTTCGGTCTGGTCGGTGGGGTCGTAGGTGTCGGGATACTGCTGTGCTCCGAAGGTGTACATGGGGTCGTTCTTTTTCTCGGCAATCCAGCGGTCGAGGGTCGCTATCTCGTCTTGCGGGGTGGCGGTATCGTCGATAAGGCGGTAGCCCCAGTTGATGGCATAGATGTCGTAGACTCCCAGGACAGGCGGGGTGAGCCGCACGCCGCGTTCAAAGTCGCCGGGTTGGGCCACGAAATTGTTGCGGGCATAATCCATGATGCTGGGCGTGGTCCCATACTTTTGGGTGAACGAGGGGCTGCGCAGCGAGTCGATGGGGAAGGAGTAGCTGGCGCCCATGTTGTGCATGAGTCCCAGGGTGTGGCCTATCTCGTGCGAGGCGACGTAGCGCAACGATTCGCGCATGACATCGTTGTCGAAAGTCTCTTTTCTCACCCGCGGGTCTACGGCACCCGTTTGGGCAAATCGCCAGTTGTGAACCAGCGAGATGACGTTGTGAAACCAGATGACATCGGCCGTGAGAATCTCGCCGCTGCGGGGGTCGACATAGCTCGGCCCCATGGCATTGGCTATATCGGTTACGGCATATTTCACGCAGCTGTACCGCATGTCGTCGGGGTCGAAATCGGGGTCGTTTTTGGGATAGTCGCGGGCGATGACGGCATTTTTGAATCCGGCGGCCTCAAAGGCGGTATTCCAGTCTTCCACCCCTTGTTTCACGATGTCGCGCCACTTGTCGGGGAAAGCGCTGTCGACATAGAAGACAATCGGCTTTTCGGGTTCCACCAGCTCGCCTCTGAAGTAGGCTTCCCGGTCTTCTTCTTTCGGTTCGAGTCGCCAGCGGTGAATGTATTGTGTGCGGTCTATACGGTCTTTGTCGCTCGTGTAGATGTTTTTGGTGCTCGAAAAGAAGCCCACCCGACGGTCGTAGATGCGGGGACGCATGGGCTGTTCGGGCAGGAGTACCAGCGAGCGGTGCATGGTCACGGTGCAGTTGTTGTCGCCGGTGAAACTGAGTACCGAGCGAATCTCGCTGTTCTGCGGGAAACTCTTCACGCCCAGGATATACGAGTTGGCCGAGGTGTAGGTGCCCGTCTTTATCTTGGACGACGGGTTGCTGGGCATGGGGCTGATAACCTTTTCGTTCCCCTTGAAAAAGTCGCTCATGTCGACCACCACGTCCTTGCCGTTTTTGGCCGAGATTTTGAAAGCCTTGATGATGGGGTCGCCGAAATTCTTGTCGAACGAGGCGGCGATGGGGTCGTTCTCGTCGATGATGTTGCGGTGTTGTACCAGATGCATGAAGAGCGACTGCTCGTTCTTGCTGAACCGAATCATAAACGGGGTGGTAGTCATTTCGCCGGCCACGAACAGTTTGGGGTCGGTGGTGGCGGCCACCCTGCTCGAGAGCAGGAAGGTGCGGTTCATCAGCGAGTCGGGCACCTCGACCAGCAGTTTGTTGTCGGTGGTGAGGTGCAGGGTGAACATGCCCTTTTGCGTTTTAGCTTCCTTGATGAGCTTTTCGTATTTCGACTCTTTGGCGGTCGTATCTTGAACTTGCTCTTTTTTCGCCTCTTTCTTGTTTTTTCGCTTGGCGTAGCAGTTTGCGGGATTTGCTCCGGCGATGAGGAGGGCCGCAAGCATCGTCCATACCAGTTTTTTCATATGTTTGTTTTTTGTGTATGCTTTTTTATCCGGTACAAAAATAGGGCAAACCGATTGCAGAAACAAGGGATAAGGGGTAAAAACGAGACAATCGGGGCGCAAAGCGACACGATGTACCCCGCGCCCCCGGCCAATCGGAATCCGGGGAGAATCGGGGGCGCATCGCATACGGGTATCCTCCTCGGAATTATAATAATAGTTAAAATTGAGGGTTTTCGCCTAAAAACAGCCCGATTTGCAGAGAATCGGGGTGGTTGATTTTTTGTAAAATTGGAACTTTTAATATTATATTGTAAATTCTATCGTTTTTTAACCGATAAACTTTACATGAATATATGTGCAAAGGATTGAGAATCATAACGATTGCCGTGTGCGCGCTGTTTCTGTGGCCGCTGTCGGCGCAGGAGAAGAGCGATACGGTCTACACCTTCCGTTTCGTGCCGCAGAAAGATATGTTCTATGTGCCGTGGAGCGGCAACGACACGGAATTGGCTCGACTGGAGGACTGCATGAAGCGGTACAGGTCGGAGATACTTTCCGGATATACTCCGCTTTATGTCGATGGCTATTGCAATTCCTTTGACAGCGAGACCGAGAACCTTGCCACGGCAAAGACCCGCTCCAACCGCGTAAAGTCCGAACTAATTGTACGACAGAAACTGACGGAAGACTGCTTCATCACGCGCAACCATTCCGGCAGCGGCGACTATGTGACCGTGCGGATCGTCATCTCTGCGGATAAGGACGGGGAAACGACCGAACAGCAGAATATGGTCGGCGCATGGCTCTGCGACTATGCGGAGAGCAGACAGCCTTTTGACGAAATAAAACATCGCCATACACTCAAAGAGGTTGGCGATGTCACAGAGGTCACCCTATAATGGTTATTGCTTTTTTATTGTAAATTCCAACTTTTGAAGTCCCTTTTTATAAACATTGGCAAGGATGAGTGCGTAACGGACTTCTTCACCGGATTGCATGGATTGAATACGGGTAAACTCATCTTCGGGTACAACATCCTTAAACATCGGACCATGTGAACCGTTGCTTACCAATCGAATGTCATCGGTGAACGGAGACAGAACAAACGAATACATTGCCATGTAAGGCACGGACTCGAATTTCACCCAATTGGGGTCTCCTTTGTCAAGGACATCTTCCAACCAAATACGGGCGTTGTCGTATGACGGCAGCGATGAGCCATCGCCGTAATATATATTACCATCCTTATCAACAACGAACTCCTTGCTGATTGCGTACTTCTCGAAAGGACACAAATCATGGTATTCGAT
>CASFYQ010000026.1 GCA_949298955.1 uncultured Bacteroidales bacterium | reverse complement strand
AAAAGTTCCTTCTTCGTCATTTATAGAAAATGCAGGAGAACTGCCTCACTCCTCCCCTGTGTTTTCTGCAAGAAAATATAGGGGAGGTGGCACGCAGTGTCGGAGGGGTTAGAAAAAGATTTGTTTTACAGATATATATTACAACCCCATCAACCGAACCGGATATCCCATATCATTTACGATGATAAGGCTACGAACTAAAACCCCTCCGGCTATGCCACCTCCCCTATCCCGGTTACCACCGAGCAGGGGAGGAAGATAAGTGTACCGCCTTGTCGCTTACAAGAATCACTGCCAAAATGCCTAAAACTAAAACCCCTCCGGCTATGCCACCTCCCCTATCTCGGTTACCACCGAGCAGGGGAGGAAGGTAAGTGTTACCCCTTGTCGGTTACAAGAATCACTAACGAGATGCCTAAAACTTAAACCCCTCCGGCTGCGCCACCTCCCCTATCTCGGCTATCTCCGAGCAGGGGAGGAAGATAAGTGTACCGCCTTGTCGCTTACAAGAATCACTGCCGAGATGCCTAAAACTTAAACCCCTCCGGCTGCGCCACCTCCCCTATCCCGGTTACCACCGAGCAGGGGAGGAGGGTGAGGGTAAGAGGCATTTATAAAAAAGCAGGGAGAACCGGCGGCTCTCCCTGCTCTCTATAATAGGGTTAAAGATTATTCACCTACTTTGTAAGCAGAAATCTCACGAATACCGGGAAGGCCAAAGTTGGCTTTCTTGAGACCTTGAACGTAGATAGTCATACCAATTCTGTCGGGATTGCCCTCCAACTTAGCTTCGTTTCTCAAAGCCTTGGCAGCATCGGTATCGTTCAATTTTACCAAGATACATTTCGTACCGTCGGTTTCAGCTTCATCGTCGGCGATGAATACCTGGCTGTAACCGGTAAAGGTAGAAGCACCGGCCCACTCGATGTCACCGGCAGCTTGTGCTTCGGCAAACGATTCGAAGAAAGTCTTCGAGGGGTCGTTCTTGATGCAACCTACGATGTGACCTTTCACTGCGAAAGTCGATTGGTCGGCCTTAGCCAGAGCGTCGGCTACCGAGATAGCTTTCGACCAGTCTACATCGGGAGTAGGTTCGGGATCTTCACCAGCTTCTTCGCCCAAGAAATGTTCTACTTGGGCACGGCCGAATGCAAAGTCGTCGATGCAATAAGTGGTCGAGTTGCTGTTACCACCTTGTGCCTGATAACGGAATCCCACATAAACGATGTCGCCTTTACCTTCGAGGCTGATGTTGCCCGAAGCCACCCAGCCTTTGAAATTTCCACCGGGAGCAGCCGAAGTAGCCAAAACCGGATTCACTTTCTCTTTGCTCGAAGCGGTCGATTTGGGCTCGTTGAGTACATACACCTCGAGCGAAGAAGTGCTTTGCCAGTAAGCGCCCTCGCTATAGAACGAGAATACTTTGTTGGCGGCATCTTTCACGTTCAACGCCGGGGTGAACATCCACAACTCATAGGTCTTACCGGCATTTTTGTCGCTGCTGTCGTGAGCCGTAGCCTGAATGTATTTCTCGGTAACACCGGCCGAAGAGTTGTTGAAAGTCTTGCTTTGCCAAGTGCGGTCGTCGTCGACAGGCGAAACGATTTCGTGCGTCCAACCCGGGCACAGTTCGTTGATGGGCGTATACTGAGCCTCGATGTTGTTGAAATGATAAATCGTATCGGTAATTACAACCGAGGGAGTCGTGCTACCGCCACCATCGCCACCCATACCGGGCAGAAGGTCATCGTCATCGCTGTTCGAACAAGCGGAGAATCCGGCAACCGTCATGGCTGCCATAAAAATCCATGCAAATTTTCTCATTTTTTTCATATTTAAAATTATTTGATTGAGGTTGTTTGTTACTCTTGGTTATTCGGGAAATTCGAAGCCTTCGAGGTCGGCAAAAGGCGTGTCGAGCGAGCGAATGGTCAACTGCCACGACCCGGCATAGGCGGCATTGTCCTGGAACCAGCCCACGATAGCCGTGATGTCGCCCCGGTTATCTGGCTTGCAAACGGGGAGGCGGCGGTCGGCAAAGCGGGCATATTCGCTGGTCGAGATGCTCACGCTTGTCGTGTTGCCGCTATCGTCGGCAATCTCGCGCGAACGGGGGAACCCGATGTTGTATTTCTTGCTGCTGTCGTAGGTACAGGGGGCAAAGGTGGGGTTCTGTCCGTATTTGGCCAATGCGGTGGTCACGTTCTGTCCGTCGGAGGGGAACGGCACCACCTCGTCGTTCAATTTCTCACCGTCCGAGTCATAGCCGGTAAAGTAGGCATTCTTGATTTTCACGATTTTGAAATAGCCATACTTGTCCAACTCGGTAATCTGTTTCAAGGTCATCTCCTCGATAGCAATCTTCGAGGGGTCGGGGCTGCCAATCTTCTGGATATGTTTCATAGCCAAGGTGTAAGGTATACGACCCGGCTCTTCGCGTATCTTGTTGTCGTTGCGGTATCCGCGCACACCCAGTTGAGGGGCACCGGCATAGCGGCCCAGCACCAGGCCGTTGCAGCGAATGGCTACCACCTGCCCCAGCGGGAGCATACCCGACAGGCTACCGGCATCGACCGACACCTTCAAGCAGGTGTGGTCGTCTTCGAGACTCTGAATCACAAAATATTTATACACATTGCCGGCACGGTCGTCGGTGATGATGCGACCCCGCACCACGATGTCGTTGGGCGAATCGATCGTATCGATTGTAAACAGCCCCTCTTTGGTATCGAAATTCTCGATAAGGTCTTTGATGGTTACCGTCTGCACCCAGGCCTCGGCGCTCCCTTCGGGAACGGTCGCAATCTCCTCGGGCACGGCATCGAACTCTTTTTCACACGCCGTAAACATCGCCAGGGCGAACAATACGGCTCCGATATATTTCAGTTGTTTCATATCGCTTGGATTGTTTGATTAAAATTTGAACCCTACATTAAGGAACATATTGAAGCCCCACGCATAGTAATACTTGTTGGGGAACTTGTCGACCGACTGGATATCCTTGGACACGCTCTTGTTGTCGCGGCTTACACGGCCCTGTTGGTAACCGCCGGTTATCATGCCGGTGTTATTGAGAATATTGTTGAAACTGAGGTTGATGTTGAGCTGTTGCTTGCGGTTGTTGAGGTAGATGAGTTTACCCACCGAAGCGTCGAGCATGAACCCTCCTTTGAGTTTCTCCTGCGAGCCAATCATCTCTTTCTGGTTGTAGAATTTCACGATGTCCGAACCGTCGCCACCCGATACGTTCCTTTCCAATACAGGATTACCTTTCTGATCAAATTTCCAAATCATTGAAGCTTGACCATTCTTATCTATACCAATAATGCGGTAACCTTTGTAATATTGTTCCAAACCAACTTCATTGAGATATGGCTTCATTCCTAATTCTTTAAGGTATTCACTCCCATACATATTCATGTGGGTGAAACGCGAGGGCGAGAAATCGAGGTAGTTGTTGTCGAAATACGAGAGGGTCACATCGGCAAACCACATCTTGGGGTGGAAATAGTCGATTGTGATGCTGGCAGCCAGTTGCGGGCCGTTGCTCACGTGGAGACCCTCGGTATATACCCGCTCGGTATAGTCGGTCGAGGGCGCACGGCCGTCGACAATCACGGGCAGCTGCTCGGTAAAGAGGTTCATACCGTTCTCGGCGCTCATCGTACCCCAGCAGTCGTCGGTGTATTTATAGCTGGCATAGGTACCGGCAGCCGACACGGTGAAGCTGTTGTTGAGTCGCACGCTCACACCGGCCTCGACACCCATGTGACGCTTGTTCACGCCCGAGAGGGTGTGGTTCACATAGGTGCGGAACTCGTCGTGATAGTAACCCGAGCTTTCCACACCGTCGCGGAACTCGGTATAGAATGCCGTCACACGGCCTTTTACGACCGAGGTGTTGAGTTGGTAGGTGAGGTCGCCCGAGAATACTTTCTCCGATTTCAGACCTCTGATGCGGGTGTCCTTGATACGGGGAGCCACATAGGAGTAACCGGCCAGCGGAGCCCGGGTCTCGGCCAGGGCATTGAACGACAAGCGGTTGTGTCCGTCGATTTTGTACACGATGCCGGCCTTGATGCTGGGGTCGACAAAGTACATCTGTTTGCCGAAACCTTTGGAGAGGGCACCGATTACCTCGGCACGACCGTTGCGCATCAAACCTTCGCGTTGGAACGAGGTGTAGGAGAGCCGGGCGGCATAATAGATGTCGAACAGCGGCAGTTTCCAGTCGTTCTGAGCGAATATCGAGGCGTTGATTACATGCATGTTGTAGTTGTAACCGAATATGTCGCCTTTATGTACGGCCCGGTTGGGGTTGTCCACATCGTTCTGGATAATGGTGAGGTTGTCGGTAAAATCGCGCTCGGCAAACTGGTCGATGTCAATCCACTGGTTACCCCCCAGCAGGTCGTCGATTGTCTTGTAGTGCATGCCTTTGGCATACTTGGCCTCGATGCCGGCGGTGAGTTTCAGCCTGCTGTTCAGCTGGTTGGTATAGAGGAAATTCAAGGGAATCTCCATCAGGTCGTTGTGACGGCGTTCCAAGATATACTTGGCGCTACCGTTGGGGTTGATAGCATTGTTGGTGTAGTTGGCACTGTACATGGCATTCCAGTTGATTTGTGTGATGCTGGGGTCGCCTTTGCGCCACATGTCGGCCATTTGGTTGGCCAGGTCTTTGTTCACCTCGCCATAGTAAGCGTTGTACACGTCGTCGGGACCGTTCACACCCAGTTGATAGTATTGCCAGCTGGGCAGGTTGCGGTAGTAGTCGGGACGGGGGTCGGGCGCATTGTAGAACGAAATGGCCGAGTTGCTGTACATGCTGTAATGGAATCCGAGGCCGGCAGCCAGGTTGCTGCGGTCGTCGATCTTCCAATCCCAGTTGAAGATGGCTGTAGGGTCGTAGCTGTGTACAACGCGCGAGTTGCGCTTCTCGCCGTTCTGGTAACCCCAGTAGGGATTGTAATAGATACCGCGGTAGTCATACACCTCTTGCGAAACGGCAGCCGACTGTGCCCGTTTGGTGGGGGCGCCGAAAGTCGTCAGAGCAAAGCGGTGATTGTCGAGCACTTTCTCGGCAGCCAGGAAATAGCCGAACGAGTTGTAGAAAGTACCCTCGGTGCGACCCTCGTCGGCCCAGCGGTAAACCACCGACCCCGTGAAAGCCCAGCCGTTGTCCATGATGCCGGTCGAGTGAATGGCCTGCCCGCGCAGCTTGTAAGCCCGGTTGGTATAGGCGGCGTTCACATTGGTCCCGGCGGCGTAATTGGTGGCACGGGTATTGATGTTGGTCGTACCACCCAGCGCACCATAGGCGTAGCCCGGCATCTCGATACCGCTCACGGCGTCTTTGTTGCGCATGGCATTATTCAAACCACCGAGGCTCGAATAGTTGAAGCGGCCACGCTCCAGGTCGTTGAAATTAACACCATTGATATAAGTCGACGATTCCCGTTGCTCATAGCCGCGCACGTTGAAACGCATGGGGCTGTAAGAGTAACTGGCGGCTTGCAGATAAACATCGTCGGCCGCCCCCGAAAGATATGACGCCGATTGCGAAGAGGCGCCGCCATCTTCATCGAACATCGACTCGTCGAGCTCGAAGATGTTGTCTTCGAGAGCTTGCTGGTTGAGCGATGCGTCGGCACGTTTTTCGTTCAGAGACATATTCAAGGTATTGATCCCTTTCACGACTTCATAATCTACCGTATGAACCTTGTAGTCGGCAGATGTAAAAACGACCGACACGGATCCTTCTCGCACATTTTTCAATTCGAATTTACCATCGAGATCTGTAACAGCCGACGATTTCCGTATCGCCACTTTTACATTCGCAACAGGTCTGTTTGTTTCATAGTCAACAACAACGCCTCTCACCGTCGCAGCCTGTAACCACATCGGTATCAGGAGAAGCACTGCCATCAATAACCATAATTTACGATTCATTACATCAAAAGGTTTAATTATATACTGTATTATTTGGTTTTTATATCCGCCCTAATCCCGCCCCGCTTTCAAAAAATGGGAGGGAAAGGAATTTGCAAATTAAAAGATTATTTTTCATTAAACAAATATCTGAGAAAGGAATATTTCATTACAATCATGTTAAATTATAACGGTAGAGTCAACCAGCAAGTACAACATTACGAAATATTTTTGAAAAAGCATTCGGCCGGGGTCATGAAATTGAGTTTCTCCCTTGGCCTGGCATTTAT
>CASFYQ010000025.1 GCA_949298955.1 uncultured Bacteroidales bacterium | reverse complement strand
TTGGAGGTATTCTTTTTATCTTTAGCTAAGATACAAATTTTATATTACATTGGTAATCAATTCATTATAAAGTTTTATTCTTTTTACGACAGTCCCTAAAGTATATCCGTGGCGCGGCCTGAATGTACAGGTAGGCCCCCAGTTTGGCTTTTGTGTCAGCGATGAGTTTGAGTTGAAAGTCGGCGACGAGAAGATATCGTCCAATGATTTTAAGGAATATGGATATGAACAAGTAGCCCGGACGTTCGATTTTTCCATTGCTTTGGGATTGGGCTATGAGTTTGATTTCGGCCTTGTGGTCGATGCCCGTTACAATTTCGGCTTGACCGATATATCTGACGACGGCGAAGGGAAGAATACCTTACTGATGATTTCGTTGGGATATAAGTTTGATTTTTGATACTTTTGTCGAGTGATAACCCGAGGGGGAGAAAGACTGGAATGCTCTTCTTCCCCTCGACTTTTTCTGAAAGCCTGCCATTGGTTGTCCCTTTTAGTCGAAGCGCACTCGAGGATTCATGGCCTGGGGGCTGCACCAGAAGATGCCATACTCCTCGTCCAGTACCGTGGCGAGGGTACGCCAATACATGTGGCAGAAGCCCATGTAACGGTGTTCCTTCTTTAATATCTCGGCCACTTTTTCTTCGGCCGCGTCGATTACCTCCTCCCAGGCGGCAGTCCATTCCACGGGGTCGCGACGAAGATACCCCTTTTCTTCAATCTTGTCAAATTCGCCTCGGTCGGCATATCCGATGTTGGTTTCGAGCCACTCTATTTCGCGTTGTATTTTTTCGGTTAGCTCCTGTTTTTGTCCGGTTTTATTTTCAATGCAGGAGAGGGCTTTCAAATCGAGTTTCAGAATCTGTACTGTCAGTCGAGGGTGGGTGGACAGGGTCTTTTTGATGCGCGAACAGGCCTGATGCACGAGCTCGAGCATACTCATCTGTTTCGTTTCGAGCAGTAGGGGTCCATATTGCAGAATCTCTTGCGCCAGAGAGGCATTTATCCACGACCGGTTGTTGTCCTTTATATTCTTTTCGGCCCACAGGCAGTTGCAGCGCAGCAGGTCGGCATAGTTCTCCATGTCGTCGGGTTTCTTTTGGAGGTGTTTCAAAAGCCGGTTGTGCTTTTTAGGATAGTTTTTCATGGGTAAAAATATTTGAGGATTATCGTTGGCTCATTTTCTCGTCGATGCGGGCTAATTTTTCGGATAGGGGCAGGAAAGCGTCGAGCCAAAAAATGTCGAACCCCCGGCGTTCCATGCCTCGAAACCAGGTCATTTGCCGTTTGGCAAACTGGTGTATGGCGATTTCGAGGAGCGACACCATTTGGTCATAGGAAGTGCGGCCGATGAGGTATTCGGTGATGTATTTGTATTCCAGACCGTAGTAGATGAGCGACTCGGGCTCGATGCCCCGGTCGAGCAGCCCTTGTACCTCGGCTACCATGCCTTGGTCGAGCCGGTCGTGCAAACGCCGGGTGATGCGGGCCCGGCGGCTCTCCCGGTCTATGTTCACCCCCACGATGAGAGCGTTTTCCACCGGGTGCGGTACCAATGTGCCAGGGTCTTGTCGGGAGTAGTATTCGGCAATCTCGATGGCTCGTATGGCCCGTTTGCAGGTATCGGTGTCGGTTTGGTTGTGTAGAGTCTTGTACGATTTGAGAATCTCTTCGAGTTCGGCCAGTGATTTGTTGGCGAGAGCTTCGCGTAAAGCTCTGTTTTCGGGAACGGGAGGTAAGGAGTAGCCTTTGAGCACGGCTTCGAGGTAGAGGCCGGTTCCCCCGCACAGAATCGGGGTCTTTCCCCGGGCAACGATGTCGTCGTAGGCTTTGTGGTAATCTCTGATGTACTCGAACAGGTTGTATCTGTACCCTGGGGGACAGATGTCGATGAGGTGGTAGGGAATGGTTTTTCCGTCAACCGTGTATTCCGATAAATCTTTGCCGGTGCCGATGTCCATCGAACGGTAGATTTGTCGCGAGTCGGCACTGATGATTTCGGTGTCGAGATGGGCGGCCAAGGCCACTGCCAGAGTGGTCTTTCCCGATGCCGTGGGGCCCAGTATGGCGATGAGGTCAAGCATTGCAGTGGTTTGAGGGTTTGAATTTTCGTAGGATTTTTTGGACCCAAAGGTGTATGCGGGTTGACAAGCAATCTTCGTTGTGTCGGCTCACATAGAGCCACACGGGGTCGTTGAACTCGATTTCCAGCCGATCGAGGTGTCGCAGGGTGAAAGCGGGTTTGTAGCCTCGTATCGCAAAGCGCCGTTGACCGTTGCGGTGGTAGGTGCGCGCAGTATCGACTACGGTATAGAAACGGGCATAAATTTCTTTGAATAGCGGATAGAGTTTCCCCGTGTGAAAAAGCCGGGTTATCTCTTCGACCGTGTACCACCGGCCGGGATAACGGTCGACCGATGCCAACTCTGCTTCGGGCAGAAACAAGATATAGTGCCCTACACGCCGTGCTTCGTCTTCAGAGGTTATCGAGCTCAGGCATCGCAGGTCGGGGTCGGCGATGTGCAGTTCTTGTCGTACAATTTGGCGGGCTATTTGCTCCTCTTCTTTTTGAGTCGTACAGTACTCGATGTGGTGGTGCAGGGGAACATCGAGCCCCGAGCCGCTGATAGGTTCGTTTTTATTCCCGGGATTTTCGATGAGATACATCTTTTCTTGACCGATGACTATGATGCGAACCACGCTTGTGTTTTTTATGGTATGCGTGGGTTGGTCGGGAGTATCGCGATGGTTCTGATGTTCTCTCTTTTTCTCATGCGAATCGATGATTTGCAGTATAATCCATCGCCGGGCGGTCTCGAACAAGATGATGGCCATGCCCAGCGCTGCCGGGAAATAGAAATAGAAATATCGGCCGGTACGGCTCTGTATGTCGGTGCCCCACAAGAAAAGCCCCCACACGAGAACACTCACCAGTTCGGCTCCGATACGGCTCAACCGAGCTATGTAGTAGGTTTCGTAGCGCGAGTAATCTCCCAATAATTGACGTTCCCGCAGCCCTCCTCTTTGGCGCAGGCACTGGTCGCAAAACGAAGGCCGTATATAGCGCTTTTGAAGCAGCCAGAATAGCAGGGCGATGCAGGGAGCCTCTAAGAGAATCATAGGGATATAGGGCTTTTTCAGCAGGAATAATACACCCCACAACACTCCGCCCAGTAGCAGGCTCCAGCTGGTAACCCACCCAATGATACCACACCCTTTATGCAATCGCGTGAAAAAGGAAGCGAGCTTTATCCCGATGATTCCGACGACAATCGAAGCGATGACAACCGTCGTTTTATCGAGTATGGGGGAGAGCCCCCATAGCAGGATAGCCGGCGCGAGGCCCAACGAGTAAATGTTGTACCGGGTTATCGGGTGTTTTTTCTTCTTCTTTTTTTCCATGAAAGGGCTGTATTCTAATTATTTCAGTTTGTCTGTAAAAAAATTGCACACCCGGGTGTAGAGGTGGTGACGGGTATTACAACCTCGTATGTGATGATCTTTATTGGTATAAATTTGCGAGTCGAATTGGATGCCGGCTTCGACGAGTGCTGCCGAATATTGCAACGTATTGAGGTAGTGTACGTTGTCATCGGCTGTTCCCGAGATGATAAGCAGACTGCCTTTCAGGTTGGCGGCGTGGGTGACGGGAGCCGATTGGTGGTAGCCGTCACCGTTCTCCTGGGGGGTGCGCATGAAGCGTTCGGTATAGATTGTGTCGTAGTAACGCCAGTCGGTTACTGGTGCAATAGCGACACCGGCGCGATAGATACCGTGGCCGGTCGACATGGCCATGAGGGTTTCATAGCCGCCATAGCTCCAGCCGTATATGCCTATGCGATTACCGTCGACATAGGGCAGGCTGCGCATATATTCGGCTCCGGCCACCTGGTCTTCGGTTTCATATTTGCCCAGCTGCATATACACGGCTGTCTCGTAGTCCCGGCTGCGACCGCCGGTACCCCGACCGTCGACACAGGCCACGATAAATCCCCGGTTGGCCAGATAATACTCCCAGTCGACTTTCCAGTTGTCGAGCACCGATTGCGAACCGGGACCACTGTATTGCGACATGACTACCGGGTAACGTTTCGACGGGTCGAAATCGGCCGGTTTCAGCAGGTAGCCGTTCATCTGCTCCCCGGCGTTGTTGGGACAGGTGAAAAACTCTTTCCGGGGCAGGTTGCTTTGAGCGGCCATGGCTTTGAGTCCGGCATTGTCTTCGAGGGTGCGCAGGGTCTTTCCCCGGGCATCGCACACGGTCACGACAAGCGGCTCGTTGCTGCTGCTGTACCGGTTGATAAAATAGGTACACGAGGGGTTGAACTCGGCTCCGTTGGTGCCGAGCCGGTCCGAAAGCTTGGTCTCCACTCCCTTGGCATTGACCTTGTAGATAGCCTTGTAGAGCGGGCCTTCTTGATTGGCTTCGTAGAAATAAGAGCCGCTGTTGGTATCATAGCCCAGGAATTTCGATACGTTCCATTCGCCCCGGGTGATTTGTCGGGCGAGCGTACCGTTGTAGTTGTATCGGTAGAGGTGCTGGTAGCCGCTGCGGCAGCTGGCCATCACGAAAAAGTCGGGGTAGAAGACAATGTTGTCGAGTATCGGCTCGTCAATCCATGCCTTGTCGGTCTCGCGCAACAACAGTTTCGAAACCCCCGATTTGGGATTTACCGCATAGATGTCCATCTCGTTTTGAGTGCGGTTGAGGGTGATGACCGCCAGCCGGTTGGGGTCGGGAGTGAACTGAATGCGAGGAATATAGCTGTCGGCCGCGATGGGCAGCTTCATCTCTTTGAGGGCTCGGGTGTCGACTGTATAGGAGTAGACCGACACCCGCGAGTTGGTCTCGCCGGCAACCGGATACTTGTAGGCAAAGGACCCCGGGTAGAAGCGATATTCGGGGTAGGCGGGGCAGTAGCCTTCGTAGAGTTGGAAAGAATATAGCGGCACTTGGCTTTCGTCAAATTTCACGAAAGCCAGCGTTTCGTCGTTGGGCGACCATTGCAAGGTCGAGGTTATGGCAAACTCCTCTTCATATACCCAGTCGGGCACGCCATTGATAATCTTGTTGCGTTCGCCATCGCGGGTCACCGCCACTTCGGTACCATAGTCGAGCTTTTTGATATAGATGTTGTTGTCGCGTACGAAAGCTACCATACGGCCGTTGGGCGAATAGACGGCCACCTGTTGTTTGCCTCCTTCGGAAAGCGGTTTGAGCAGGTTGCGCCGTATTTCAAAAGTATAGTAGGTCGCTTTGAACGAGCGGCGGTAGATAGGCTCCGAGTCGGCATAGATGAGCAGATGTTTCTCGTCGGGACTCAGCGAGAATCCGTCGAAGCGTTCCAGATCGCACTCGCGGGCCGTCTCCACGTCGAATAGTGTATCGACCTCGTGGCCGGTGCGGTACTCGCACTTGACGATGCGGGTGTTGCCGTTGGTAGCGGCATAGTAGTGAACTCCGTCGGTCGAGGGGTAAGTCTCGGCTACATCTTGGGGCAGGAATTTACCCGAGGTAATATCTTCCAGTGTAAAAGCGTTAGCCCGAGAGGCGAACAGCGCGATGGCGCATAAAAGGGTAAAGGCTATTTTTTTCATTGCATGAAGGGTGATAAATTCATAATTTCATTGGTCTATTATCCTGTCTCCCACGAAATTACGATAAAATCGAGGGCTTGGGTTATAAATCTTTTGTCATTACAAAAGTAGAAAAAATACAGTAAAGAAACGACCTTAATATAAAGATTAACAGATTTCCCGACCGATTTTGTCCGGGGAAGATAATGACTTGTTGGTTTGTGATATGAAAAAAAGAAAGGTAAATTTTGCTGTAAAAAAGGGAAAATGTATATTTGCGTTGTAATCCAAAATGGGTTACGGACATATTTTTTTACGCGAAAGCGTAAATGCTATTCTCTGATAGTACGAAATCTGGTAAATCTGAAATTAATGGAGATTTCCTATACATAATTTACATATAATCAATATTTTACCATTTTCACTCCTTTGATTAAGAAACAATACAAAAACAAAACCATTGATTAAAGCAGATTCGGACCTTTTCTATTTTCATTAAGTTTCATTCCTTTCACTTGTTTGCACAAGGAGGCCGAACCTTACCGTGTGCAACTCTTTGCTCTGCTCCAAGGGACATTGATTGGTAACCATACTTGCAGCCAAAAAAGAAAAACATCCGATCTCTCTTCAGTCTGTACTTCCCTTTTATTGGCAACCAAGACCGCTTTTACCGTAATAGTCATAGGCATACTGACAAGCAAATATGCCTATCTAAATATAGTTTACTTTGGTTTAGCTTATATATAGAGCTAACCAGCTAAACTAAACTGAATTTTCGTAGCTTCTACCTGTTCAACAGAGTCGCAGCCATAAGAAAAATAGCTGAAACCAATAAGTCTTAGGCTCCCCATCTCCTTTCTTCCCTTTGTTTGACTTTACTTTAATGAACATATATATGAGACGGCAATAAAGTAAAGCTACCGTCAAGTTAGAAGTGCAACTCCGCCACCGCCTTCCTCCGTCCTTGGAGCGTAGCGGAAAGGGCGGAGGAAGGCGGTGGTAGCCCGGCAACGG
>CASFYQ010000024.1 GCA_949298955.1 uncultured Bacteroidales bacterium | reverse complement strand
GTTGTTTTCCATTCCCGGTCCAATAAAGAATACCAATATATCCGGTTTAAGAATTTCAACTTCATCCGGAATCACGTGGAAAAAGTTCTTCTCTATTTCATGCACATCTGCATTTACGGCATCACCACCTTTTGTGGCACGGGCAGAAAGTTTAGAAATTTCATTCCAAATCATAGAGACACGCTTGCCAGGATATGCATTGAGCAAATTATCTTTAATTTCTGCCATGATACCGTTGATTCCTCTTTTGAAGAATTGACTTCCACCACTAAAATATCCTCCATTCCCTTCTATTGCCACATAATTGTCATCAAGGAAGTCTTCATAGGTAGCCATTAAATCACCCACATCTAAACGATCTTCAGCATTGTCTCGTTCCCAACCATTTGGCTCTTTACCAAAGAACATGATTTTGATGTCAGCTTTGGTGTACCATTCTTCATGTTCAGAAGTTCCTTTTTGAGCATACCATTTATCATAACCTATTAGCGCTTGTTCTTTTTCTCTTTCTTCTTTCTTTTGCCCCGAACGCAACAGAGAAATTAAGAACGGACATTGCAGTTTGTCTCGTAACCCATTGGCTTCCAGTTGTTCCATTAACTTTTCCCAATGGCCGTTGTAAATTGTGGTCAATTGATCTGATAATGTGTTCATAAACGTATGTTTTTAGGGTTAATGAATTCTAAAACAAATATAGCGAATTATCACAAGATAGTTTTCATTCTCAATGAGAAACGCAATCTCTTTTGCCTCAAAGTTCCATTAAAGATATGAGATATGCAGCATCAAAGCACAAGACGAGAAAATTCATAGATTGTTGTATATAAGTTCCGGAGGGATAGCCGATATTTTCGAGAAAGCGAAAAGTTTCTTCCCCAAGTCTTTCAGTGAGGCTCCTATATGGTAGATTTCCCCGTCGATGATTAGGAACCGGTCGTGCGCTTTGGTATATAACTTGACCTTTACAGGCGAATATTGGGCGTTGAATCGCTTGATGTCGAGCTCTAATTGCGGAGTAATCTTGTCCGTATAAATCAGCACAGACACCGATTTCCCCCGTTTCCCGAACAGGGTAAGCACCGACTCGTCTATGTAATTGTCGAAAAGGACGATACTCTTTCGGGCGGACTTGACAAGATCGCAAACGAATTTGTAGGCGTCGAATATCTGACCGGCGAAAAATATCCCTTCTATCGGCGGTAAGGAATGGCGGACGAAAAAATCTACTTGGGTGCTGAGCCTTTGTATCTCGGAATCGTGTTCTCTCAGTCGGTTATCGATTCTTTTTTCTAAACTGTCGAGTTTTTGATTGATAGAATAGCCTTTCAACATGTATTCTTTCAAGACTTTGTTTGCCCACTGGCGGAACTGCGTACCTCTCTGACTCTTTACCCGATATCCGACGGATATAATTACGTCAAGGCTATAAATCTTTACCGGTTTATCTGAATTTGCAATGTGCAAAAAATGCACATTGCTTTTTTCATCTAATTCCTTTTCTTTAAATACATTGTTGATATGCTTTGTAATAACGGTTCTTTCACGTTGAAATAACTCTGTTATCTGTTGTTGTGTCAGCCATACGGTTTCATTTTCTAAACGGACTTCCAGACTTTCAGCCCCTTCCGGTTGGTATAATACGATTTCACTCTTTTGTCCCATATCTGAATAGTTTTTACAAATCTACATAAATAATTAAAAAACCGTATCGAACTTCTGAATAATTGGATTAGCCTGCTCAATGTCATGCGGCGTATAGATGTCAGTGATGAGAATCGAGGAATGCCGAGCCTGATCACGGACGGAGATATTATCTATCCTCGCTCTCAACATAGCCGTTACCCCGGTATCTTTGAGAGAGTAAAATTTATAATATGATGGGAATTTGAGGTCGCGACGAACGAATCTTACCCAATAGTCTCGGAACTGCTTGCTGTCTCGGAACTCTTGCCCCGGCGTAAACCCATTCGAAAATAGATAGTAATCACCGGGATAGCTGAAAATATTAAGGTCAACGAGCAATTTAAGCACCTTGTTCGGCAAGGTGATAATCGCATCCTTCTTGTTCTTGGAATTATCGGCATGAAGGCGAAGAGTCCCCGACTTTATCGAAAAATCATTGATTCTTATATAGCTGATTTCTTTGGGGCGTACGAAGCAATAAAACAGGAGGTAACACCCCAGTAAATAATGTTTGTTATGACTATACAAATACTCGTGTAATTGCACGAGTTCGGACATCTCGATTAGCTTTCTCTCTTTTTTGATGCTCCGTTTGGAGATATTGTCAATCCCATCGGTAAGTTTATGCTCTGTATAGCCATGCTTCACCAGCCAGCCGGCGAACACCCGTAGCCACGTCAGATAATTATTCCGGGTTTGCGGGCTGTTCTCACGCTCGATATAGATGTGGTCGAGGAACTCGGAGATAAAAGATTTTGATAGCTGGTAGATATAAGTAATCGGAGGTTTTTGTCTGTCGTTATACTTGATAAAGTTCCGGAGATAAGAGACGTACCCCACATAAGTATCCTGACGGATAACCCCGTCGGAAAATAACCGGTCGATATACCGCCTATACCTGTCGCATACCTCGGAGAACAGGGCCAACCCTTTACTATCTCCGGACTGGGCAATCCACGGGTTCCAGCCGATGCGTAGCTGGTTATGCAGACGGGTTATGAGATCCGCCGCATATTTCCGGCGATCCGAAATCTTTTCTATGTGATTTAGCTTTATCCTTTTCAACCGGAGGTCGCCAGTGACCGGGTCAAACGCTTTAAATCCTATATACCAGTCTTTTCCGGTTTTCCCGGTGTACAGCTTGGGAGGCGTATAAGATATAACCTCCGACATCATAGAATTTTTGTGTGCAGACATTTTTTTTTAAGAAGAGATTTTTCAAAAAATCTCCCCTTGATTAGATATCTCCCGTATTTCTCCCGGTCGGTTTTAAACAACCAAGCCTAACTATCTAAATCCAGATAGTTAGGCTTAAACAGTCGGGGTGACAAGATTCGAACTTGCGACCACACGCCCCCCAGACGCGTACTCTAAACCGGGCTGAGCTACACCCCGCTGATTTGGTGATGCAAAAGTAGCTCTATTTTTTACAATGACAAAATTTTGGAGCGCTTTTTTTGCGATTTTTTTTATTGGACTTTCTAAATCCCTGCAAGTGAGCGCTTAAATTTTTATAGTTTGAACAGGTCGCGATAGAGGTCGAAGGCAACGAATATCTGTTCTTTGTCGGTATGCTGGTCGATGACGGGTTTCCCGATTGCCTGCAAGAGGGTGAAATTGATGTATCCGGCCTCGTTTTTCTTGTCGTGAGTCATCAGTTCGTAGAGGGTTTCGTAGTCTTTGCAGGAGATAGGGAAGGCTCCGTAATGTCGATAGATGTAGTCGGCCAGTTGCGTGATGGTGTCGCTGGGGAATGCGAGGTGGTGGTGCGAGAGCAGCAGTTCGCATACAAGTCCCCAAGCCACGGCGTATCCGTGAGGGACCGGGGCACCCCGGCGATGCGACAGGCTTTCGAAAGCATGGCCTACGGTGTGTCCCAGATTGAGCACTTTGCGTATGCTGGTTTCGAGCGGGTCCTGGGTTACGATGCGTTGCTTGACCTGTACCGACTGTTGCAGGAGGTCGAGCAGCTGCTCCCAATCGGGAGAGGAGGGGTCGAAACCGAGCAAGGCTCGATAGGAGTCGGGGCTGTCGATGAGGGCATGTTTCAGCATCTCGGCATAGCCCGAGAGGAGTTCTTCGTGAGGCAGGGAGTGAAAGAAACGGGTCGAGATAATCACGGTGTCGGCCGGGCGAAAGGCTCCTATCTCGTTTTTCAGCCCGTTGAAATTAATGCCGGTTTTCCCGCCCACGGCGGCGTCGACAGCTCCGAGCAGGGTAGTGGGCAGGTTGATGAACCGTATGCCTCGTTTGAAACAGGCGGCGGCAAATCCGCCCAGGTCGGTGACCATTCCACCGCCCAAGTTGACGAGCAGCGATTTTCGGCTGGCCCTGTGGCGGCTTAGTTCGTCCCACACATGAGCGAGCGAGTCGAGGGTCTTGTGGGTATCGCCGGCTTCGATGTCGATGAGATGGGCCGAAGGGGGGATTGCTGCGGCGATTGTGGGTAGCGACAGTGTGCGGGTGTGGGTGTCGCAGAGGATAAAGAGGTTGTCGGGGGCAATCTCTTCGATGGCTTGGGCGAGTGCTTCGCTGGGAGCGGGGGTGAATATGAGCTTTTGCGAGTCCATGATGAGAGGCAGATTTATCGGGCGTTTTTGAATGATTCGATGAGAGAGTCCACGTGGTCGGCAAAATTGGGCATGGAGGGGTATATCAGGTCGGCTCCGGCCTCGGTGAGAGCTTGGGCGGGAATGGGCCCGGTGTTTACGGCTATGGTGAATATCTGGGCGGCTACCCCGGCTCTGACTCCCAGCGGGGCGTTTTCGATGACGATGGCTTCGTGGGCTTTGACTCCGGCTTTGGAGAGTCCCATCAGATAGGGTTCGGGGTTTGGTTTGCCTATTTTCACGTCGTAGGCTGTCACTTTGCAGGAGGGTTCGAACACGCCGGGGTAGTCATGGTCGAGCCGGTCGAGCAGAGAGCCTTGTCCCGAACCGGTGACCAGCACGGGGCGTATGCCGTGGGCCATGATGCGTTGCAGCATGCGGTCGGCTCCCGGCATGGGGGTGATATCGGGGAGTTCGTTGAAATGCTTCCCCTTGATGGCATATATCTCGGCGCACTCTTCGTCGGAGGGTTGCCGACCGAAATGTTTATCGAAAAGATATTTGATGGTACTGCTGCCGGTACGGCCTTCGTACAGGTAAAATTCGTCTTTTTTGCACGGTATGCCCATGGGTGTGAGGGTGCGATACCAGGCCTCGACATGATTTTTCATCGAGTCGTAGAGAACGCCGTCCATATCGATGAGGGCGGCTTTGGGAGTAATGCACGATACCTTGTGGCGGGCGAGGTAATTGTTGACAGCTTTATTTTCCAGCATGGTAAATCTTTGGTATTTTATCTTGCAAAAGTAGATGTTTTGCGACAATTTGTCAAGGACGAGTTTGTCGAAAGCCTCGATTTATCTTTTGGTTATAAGCGAGTAATTACTATTTTTGTGAAAAATTTGTTAGATATGAAGAAATTGTTGAGGAAATGGATTCCGGCCTGTGCGTTGAGTGTGCTTGTGTGCGCTTGTGGGAGTAATGTGGCCGATGGTGATTATGCTGGTGCATTTAAAGAATATGTAAAATCGGAGTTGAAAGCCGGTACCTGGATTTTGTCGGCCGATAAGGATTTGACTCCCGACCGGGTAGATTCGATTCAAGTCGAGGTGCTTCACGAGGTGACTGTTGCCGACAGCCTCAGAGTAGGTAGGCAGGAAGCTATCGATACCTATGTGTCGACCGAACAACAGTTGAAATATGAGATGGAGGTGGCCGAGCACAACTACAAGCTTGACGAGAATAGTCTGTTTGTTCGCCGGGCCGAGTATGCCCGTCGTTGGAACGAGGCTAAGCGTACCTATGGCAATGACCTCAATCATGCTTCGAAAATCAACAGTTACAAGGAGGTGATGGAGAGCTTGCCCGAGAATCACGAGGCTTATGTGAAATTCGACAAGAACCGCGATTTCTCTTATATTCGCAAATACGAAGAGGCTAAAGCCGCCTATGAACAGTTTGTGGGGGTAAGCGTCGAGGAGTATATACAGTCCAATGAGAAACTGGTGCAGTATGCAGCACGTGATACGGCCGAGGTGTTGGGTATGGTGGCACAAGTCGAGTTTATCACCCCCGATGGTTACCAGTCGGCAGTGGTGCTGTTCAACGAGGTACCTACTTTTGTGAAGGCTATCCTCACCGATTCTCAAGCTTTGGAAGCCGATGAGTCGGAGGGTGATGCCGTGGAGTATGAGGTTGAAGAATAATAATCGATACGAGATAGGATTCGAATACGGATAAAATCATGATAAAAGTAAAAGCTTGCCAATCGCCGGCAAGCTTTTACTTTTATTGTTCGAATGTTAGCCCTTTATCAGATGCGTGCCTGTATGGCTTTGCTCTCCTCTTCGTAACCCGGTTTGTTGAGCAGGGCAAACATGTTGCGTTTGTATGCCTCTACGCCCGGTTGGTTGAAGGGGTTCACACCCAGAATATAGCCGCTGATACCGCAGGCTTTTTCGAAGAAATAGATGAGCTGACCCAAGTAGTTCTCCGAGAGTTCGGGAACAACGATTTTCAAGTTGGGCACACCGCCGTCGACATGGGCAATCTGTGTGCCGAGTTCGGCCATTTTGTTTACTTCGTCTACACGTTTCCCGGCCAGGTAGTTGAGGCCGTCGAGGTTTTCCTGATCCGACGGAATGGTTACCGTGTGTTTCATTTGAGCTACTGAGAGAACGGTCTCGAAGATGATGCGCTCGCCCTCTTGGATCCATTGTCCCATCGAGTGGAGATCGGTGGTAAAGTCGACCGAAGCGGGGAAGATGCCCAAGTGGTCTTTGCCTTCGCTTTCGCCGTAGAGTTGTTTCCACCATTCGGCAAAGTAGTGCAGTTTTGGGTTGAAATTGACGAGGATTTCGATTTTCTTACCGCTCTGGTAGAGGGCGTTGCGGGTAGCGGCATAGATGGCTGCGGGGTTTTGCTCGAAGGGAACCTCTTCGCCGCAAGCTTTCTCCATGGCTATGGCACCGGCCACGAGGGCTCGAATGTCGAATCCGGCAATGGCGATGGGCAACAGGCCCACGGGGGTGAGTACCGAGAAACGTCCGCCCACGTTGTCGGCGATGACAAAGGTTTTGTACCCTTCGGTGTCGGCCAGTTTGCGTAGGGCGCCCTTTTGGGCGTCGGTGATGGCCACGATGCGGTGTTTGGCCTCTTCTTTGCCCACTTGGGTTTCGAGTTGTTCTTTGAGCAGGCGGAAGGCGATGGCGGGTTCGGTAGTCGTTCCCGATTTGGAGATGACAACGATACCGAACGATTTGTTTTTCAAGAGAGTTTGCAACTCAAACAGATAGTCCTCGCCGATGTTCTGCCCGGCAAAGAGAACCACGGGATTTTTATGCTCGCCGCGCAGGAACTCGAACGAGTCGGAGAGGGCTTCGATTACGGCTTTTGCGCCCAAATAGCTGCCGCCGATACCGATTACAACCACGATTTCGCAGCGCTCTTTCAGTTGTTGGGCAGCACTTTCGAGGTCGGCCAGATGTGCCTCGCTTATTTCAGAGGGGAGATGAAGCCACCCCAGGAAATCGTTGCCTTTCCCGGTTCCTTTGTGCAGTTTTTCGATGCCGTCGTTGGCTTTGTCCTGCAAAGCGAATACGTCGCTTCGGGATACGGTTCCCAAGGCTTTTTCGATGTTCAGTTCGATTGATTTCATAGCTTTGACTCTATTTGTTGGTTATAGAAATATATCGTAAATGTTCTCGATGGCGTGCCGGGGCAATACCTTTTTGTAAAGTATATCATAAACGCATTGCAGGATAGGCATGTTCACGCGGTAACGTTCGTTTATTTCGTAGATGCATTTGGTGCCGTAGTATCCTTCGGCAATCATCTCCATCTCCATCTTGGCTGCGCTCACCGAATAGCCTCGCCCGATCATGGAGCCGAAATTGTGGTTGCGGCTGAAACGGGAATAGGCGGTGACGAGCAGGTCGCCCAGATAGACCGAGTCGCTGATGTTGCGCTGCTCGCAGGGTGAGACGGCTTGGAGGAAACGTCCCATCTCGGCGAGTGCGTTGGAGACGAGCATGGCTTGGAAATTGTCGCCGCTCTTCATGCCGTGGCAGATACCGGCGGCGATGGCGTAGACGTTTTTCAAGACGGCCGAGTATTCGATGCCCTTGACGTCGGCCGAAACGATGGTTTTCAGCTTCGAGCTGGTGAGGGCGTTGGCCAAACTGTGGGCCCGTTCCAGGTCGTTGCACCCTACGGTGAGGTAGGAGAGGCGTTCGAGGGCCACCTCTTCGGCGTGGCAGGGGCCGCCGATGACGGCCAGCTGCGACTCGGGCACATGGTAGAAATCTTGCAGGTATTCGGTGACAATCATGTTTTCGTCGGGGACGATGCCTTTGATGGCAGTCACGACGAATTTCCCGCTGATGTCGGTCGTCAGTTTCTTGAAATGCGATTTCATGTAGGGCGATGGCGTCACCAGTATCAAGGTGTCGGCGGCCTCGGCAATCTCGTTGATGTCGGAACTGAAATAGATGCGCGAGGTGTCGAAAGTAACGTCCGACAGATACACGGGGTTGTGGCCGGTCTGTTTGAAATCGGCGATGCGGTCGTCGCGCCGCATATACCACAAGATGTTGTCGGCATTGTTCAACGCCAGCTTGGCCAAAGCTGTGGCCCAGCTGCCGCCGCCCATAATCGCTATTTTACCGGGAATGGTCATGGTTTTGAGGAGATAGGGTTTCTGGTTATTGTTTAGCGTTTTCTACCCAACTCTTTACCTCGTCGACCGTGGGGTTGGCCAGGTCGAGTTTGTATTTCTTGTTCACACCGCAAATCTCCTGATGCATCTTGTTGGGGTTGGCTTCGGCCATGTCGGCCACGGTCAGGTAACCGGCTTTTTGTATGGGAGCTACCCACGGAGCCGGGACGCCTACGGCCGTGAAGGCGGCTTCGTTGTCGCGTTTCTGTACCTTCTCGGGACGCATCTGCGGGAAGAAGAGTACCTCTTGTATGGTGGTCTGTCCGGTCATGAGCATCACGAGGCGGTCCATGCCGATACCCATTCCCGACGTGGGCGGCATGCCGTATTCGAGGGCGCGGATAAAGTCGTTGTCGATAAACATGGCTTCGTCATCGCCTTTCTCCGACAGGCGCAACTGCTCCTCGAAGCGCAGCCGCTGGTCGATGGGGTCGTTCAGCTCGGAGTAGGCGTTGCACAACTCTTTGCCGTTGACCATGAGCTCGAAGCGTTCGGTCAGCTCGGGGTTATTGCGGTGACGCTTGGTGAGGGGCGACATTTCGATGGGATAGTCGGTGATGAAAGTGGGTTGTATGTAGTGGCCTTCGCATTTCTCGCCAAAGATTTCGTCGATGATTTTGCCTTTGCCCATAGTCTCGTCGACCTCTACGCCAATCTGTTTGCACACCTCGCGCAGCTGCTCTTCGTTCATGCCGCTGATGTCGATGCCGGTGTGTTCCTTGATGGCGTCGAGCATGGTGATGCGCTTGAAGGGTGTCTTGAAGCTGATGACGTTGTCGCCCACCTTGATTTCGTGGGTACCGTTCACATCGAGGCAAATCTTTTCGAGCATCTTCTCGGTGAAATCCATCATCCAGTTATAATCCTTGTACGAAACGTAAATCTCCATACAAGTAAACTCGGGGTTGTGGGTGCGGTCCATACCTTCGTTGCGGAAATTCTTGGAGAACTCGTATACCCCTTCGAAGCCTCCCACGATGAGGCGTTTGAGGTACAGCTCGTCGGCAATGCGCAGGTAGAGCGGAATGTCGAGCGCGTTGTGGTGGGTGATGAAAGGCCGGGCGGCGGCACCGCCGGGAATCGATTGCAGGATAGGGGTCTCGACCTCCACGTAGCCGCGGGCGTTGAAATACTCGCGCATCGAGGTGTAGACTTTGTTGCGTTTGATGAAAATATCTTTCACCCCTTCGTTCACTACCAGGTCGACGTAGCGTTGGCGGTAACGCAGCTCAGGGTCTTCGAAGGCATCGTAGGCCACGCCGTCTTTCATCTTTACGATGGGCAGGGGGCGCAGCGATTTGGCCAGCACCGTCAGCTCCTGGGCATGCACGGTGATTTCGCCCATTTGGGTGCGGAACACGAACCCGCGAATACCGATAAAGTCGCCGATGTCGAGCAACTTTTTGAATACTGTGTTGTACAACTCCTTGTCCTCGCCGGGGCAGAGGTCGTCGCGCGAGATATAGACCTGGATGCGGCCCACCGAGTCTTTCAGCTCGATAAACGAGGCCTTGCCCATGATGCGCCGGCTCATGATACGCCCGGCGATGGTTACCTGACGGGGCTCTTCGGCTCCGTCGACGAAATTATCTTTTATTTCCTGAGAGTAAGCATTTACCGGATATTCGGCTGCGGGATAGGGCTCGATGCCCATTTTGCGCAATTCGTCAAGACTGTTGCGGCGAATGATCTCTTGTTCGCTCAGATCGAGAATATTCATAGACGTAAGAATGTAAATTTTCGCAAATTTACAAAACTTTGAGCGAAATGGCTACGTTTTGGCGTAAATTATTGTTATCGAGCGTGTGCTCAATTTGTTTGTCAATTTGTTACGCCGTGGTGCGGGTTGTCGTTGTCCTCTTGCTTGTCGTCCGTCTCGTCGGGGGCGATGATGTCGCTTTTGCCCTTGAACCACTTGAAGATATTGATGCGCAGCCGGCTGCCATGCGCCTCGAAGTAGTTGTTGAAACACGAGTTGATTTCGCACCCGTAGACCACCAGCAGCACGATGGCCGGCAACACCGGGATACCGAACGGCGTGCCGAAGGCCTGCCCGAAGCTCGTGGCCACCAATATCCAGCAGATATAGTCGATCATTTTGTTGATGCTGCGGCGCACGGCGCGGCTTTTGCGAATGACCTCGCCCCGGTAGCGGGCTGCGTCGATGCCAAATTTCAAGTCGGCCAGCACCAGAGCCAGAGCCGCCAGCAGAAACCAGCGGATAGGCGAGACAAAGTCGGCAGCCCAGGCCAGGTACGAGGCCAGCGTGCCGTTGATTACGTTGCGTTCGTTCATATCGGGAATTTGCATTAAGTGGTTTTGCTGCAAATTTCGCTCGTCGGTTTCTACTCTCTGTGGCGTGGTGATAAAAATAATATAGAATTATTTAAAACCCCTCCGGCACTGCGTGCCACCTCCCCTATATTTTGCTTTGCAAAACACAGGGGAGGAGTTTGAATATCTGCATTTCTTCCTTGTGTTGCACCTACAATATAAGGGGGAACCCGAGGGATACCCGTCCCGGGAAGAAGGGTTGAGAAAAACACAGATGAGAGTGAATCTACTCGCCAAGCAGAGTTGCTTAAAACTCCCTCTCTGCGTTCCTGCAAACGAGTATATTTATACACCTCCCCTGCTCGGCGATAGCCGAGATAGGGGAGGTGGTATGTAATGCCGGAGGGGTACATGTTCATTCTTCTTGGTAGTGAGAAAGACGCCCCCCGAATCATAGACGCTGTTTCTTTCCTCTATATTTCTTGCCGAACCACGAGGGAATGAGGTGATGTTTAAATGATATTTTGCTTTGCAAAACACAGGGAGGAGCTTAATTTCTATATTTCTTCCTTGTGTTGCGCCTACAATATAAGGGAGAACCCGGAGGGATACTTTATACTCCTCCCCTGCTCGGCGATAGCCGGGATAGGGGAGGTGGCACGTAATGCCGGAGGGGTACATGTTCATTCTTCTTGGTAGTGAGAAAGACGCCCCCCCGAATCATAGACGCTGTTTCTTTCCTCTATATTTCTTGCCGAACCACGAGGGAATGAGGTGATGTTTAAATGATATTTTTCTCTGCAAAACACAGGGGAGGAGTTTGAAATATCTGCATTTCTTCCTTGTGTTGCACCTACAATATAAGGAGAGAAGCCGGAGGGATACTTTATACTCCTCCCCTGCTCGGCGATAGCCGGGATAGGGGAGGTGGCACGTAGTGCCGGAGGGGTGCATGTTCATTCTTCTTGGTAGTGAGAAAGACGCCCCCCGAATCATAGACGCTGTTTCTCTTCTCTATATTTCTTGCCGAACCACGAGGGAATGAGGTGATGTTTAAATGATATTTTGCTTTGCAAAATACAGGGGAGGAGTTTGAATATCTGCATTTCTTCCTTGTGTCGTGCTTACAATATAAGGGAGAACCTGGAGGGCATCTGTCCCGGGAAGAAGGGTTGAGAAAAACACAGATGAGAGTGAATCTACTCGCCAGGCCGAGTTGATTTTATACTCCTCCCCTGCTCGGCGATAGCCGAGATAGGGGAGGTGGCACGCAGTGCCGGAGGGGTTGCATGTGATAGTTAAATGATATTCTTTTAAATGACTTTGGAAATGGGGATATGCAGAATAATACCAAGAAGCAGACTATATTTCTTTTTAGTCAGCCTCTTGGTATTATGTAAAAATGGAATTTACAAATCTTCTCCGTTAGCTTGGTTGTATACGTTGTCGTAGAATAGCAGGATATTGTATCTTCCCAATATATCATCAATCATAAACCAAACGAGTTTATTACTCATAGTTAATAGGTTTTGAAGATCATATTTAGATTTATTAATGAGATATTTTAGTTGGATTTCATCTGATATTTCTTCTGTCGGATTGTCCAACTGTTCTTGTGTATATTTGTCCAGAAGAGACTGTTTCGATTCATTGTATATGGCTACGGTGTCTAATGGGGAGGGAATTTGGTAAAACCCAGCCTCATAGCGTTTCTTGTTGACTTTTATTTCATAGGAAAGGTCTTCGTCGTCGGGAATAGATTGATCCTTATCGGTCATGGGTTCATATTTTGGGTTATTCTCAAATTGCCTGCAAAGTGTGTTAAACCGTATTTTAATGTCGCTTTCGTCGGAGCCAATAGCGTCTGTTACCATGATGCGGTACACTTTGTTATTGTTTGTCACGACGCAGATATAAGAATTTCTGCCGTTGAACTCTCCTTCCAAACGGTCCAGTTCGCTGTTGTATTGGAATCCCTTTGCTTTGAGTTTTTGAATCATTTCGCTTTTGCTTCCGTCTACAGGAATCCCCAAAAATTTAGTGACGTCGTTCTGTGCAAATAGTGCCGTTACGCAAATGAACAGCATCGAGAGTGTTAGTAGTCTTTTCATGATTTTAGCGTATTAGTAATTAGAAATCTATTGTGTAAGAAGCTGATGATGAACCTTCGGCTTTTATAACAAATGGCTCTTCTCCACGGCAAACGTAGATGCGAACAGTCTTGCTCGTCCCCGTAGCCTGAACTCTTGCTTTGAATCCTTTGGATACAGGGCCATAGGTTTCTTCCCAAGATTTTACATTTGTTTCAATCGTTTTTGTGCCTGTTTCGGTTTCGACGGTAACTGATTCTATTCGGGCATTTTCATAGCCTAATCCTCCATAGGCAAGAGCTGTGTATTTTACATAGTAATTTGCCTTTGTTTCGGTTCCGGTTTCGGTCTCCGGTTGAGTGTTTGATGGAGAGGGTTCATCATTGGTACAAGAATAAAATGCTAACAGCGTTAATAAAACGCTTAGCAGGGAGATAGCTTTTTTCATGTTCTTTATGGTTTAAATATAAAAATGGCGTGTAACTATTCTTCGCTTGTTTTTACGTTTGGTTACCGCCAAGTGACCATATTCCACAACAAGCACAGAACAGTCCACGCCGTTACAACGTGAACTCTCAGACGCTTGTCCTCGTGGAATGAATGATTGGCGGTATTCAACGTAAAGAGAACAAGAGCTAAAAGCTCAATTATTTCGATAAAAATATTTTTCTATTTACAAGTAGTTTCTCCTTTCTTATTAGGTGTTTGGAAAATACGTTTTTAGAGTCAAATCTTCTATTATCTACAAAGATACAAAATTCTGATGAAAAAGCCGCTATATACTGGACTTTAAATTGGCGGGAATAAAACCGGCAGAGTCAACCAGCAAGTGCAACATTACGAAATATTTTTGAAAAAGCATTCGGCCGGGGTCATGAAATTGAGTTTCTCCCTTGGCCTGGCATTTATT
>CASFYQ010000023.1 GCA_949298955.1 uncultured Bacteroidales bacterium | reverse complement strand
CAACGGCGACACCCTCAAGCAACTCCTCTTCCGCAGCAGATACCTCCTGTTCAAGTCCCCGGAGAAATGGACGGAGTCCCAGAAGACGAGGGCGAAGCTTCTGTTCGACATATACCCTGACATCGCCCAGGCTTATTCTCTGTCTCACAAACTGAGGCTGATCTACTCCAAGACAAAAACCAAGGGCGTGGCCTACACAAAACTGGCAAGATGGTTCAACGAGGTCCAGAAGTCTGGGATTGACACGTTCCGCACCATAGAGGAGACGATTTACAACCACTATGAGAACATCCTCAACTTCTTTGACAACCGTTCCACAAACGCTTCAGCCGAATCGTTCAACGCTAAGATAAAGGCCTTCAGAAGACAGCTTAGGGGTGTCTCAGATGTCAGGTATTTCCTTTTCAGGCTATGTAACATCTATGCCTGATCTTTTACTCACACAGGGTTTCCCCGGTGATCCTCATTATCCCTCTGACGGGGTCGAACGCGTAAAATTCAACATACCAGGCCGAGCTATTCTCTCGAAGCCTTGGATATGTAAACCTTATTATTTCGTCGATTGTGGATTTTTGAGGCGGATTGTCAATGTTAAAATCAATCCGCGCGGGAAGGATATTTTTAAGCATTTTTTTATTTAACGAATCGGGGGTGACTCGCTAAACAAGAGGACATTTTGTCTCGTTTTTGTCCCGTTTTGGAATAGAAAAAACTCAAAAGTCTAATTGATAGGCTCTTGAGTTTTCATTCCTTGTTGTAGCGATTCCGGGAATCGAACCCGAGTCTCAACCGTGAGAGGGTTGCGTGCTAGGCCACTACACTAAACCGCCAGCTTGCTTTCTTTTGGAAAGGCGATGCAAATATAATCGATATTTTTGAACCCACCAAATATTTGAATAAAAAATTTCGTTTTTTTCAAAAACAGCTAAACAGCTAAACGGCAAAAACGGCGACAAAGAGTGAAACGCCCATTTTCATTTTTTCATAAAAAAATCGCACCTATTGCGATTCAACACAACAGGTGCGATTTTTATCTTATTATATGCTGTATTACAGCAGATATTGCGAACTGATAGATTTGTTTTCGTACACACGGCGAATAGTGTCGGCAAAAAGGTCGGCGATGCTGATGATGTGTACTTTGTTGCATTTCTTGGTATAGGGTATGCTATCGGTGAAAATCATCTCGGTCATCGATGAGTTCTGCACACGCTCGCTGGCGGGGTCGCTCATCACGGCATGCGAGGCTATAGCTCTTACCGAGAGGGCACCTTTGCTCATCATCAGATCGGCAGCTTTGGTGATGGTGCCGGCGGTATCGACCATATCGTCGACCAAGATTACGTTCTTGCCCTCTACGTCACCAATAACGGTCATGCTATCGACCACGTTGGCTTTGGCGCGTTGCTTGTGACAGAGCACCAGGGGCACACCCAGATATTTGGCATAGGTACTGGCACGCTTGGAGCCTCCTACGTCGGGGGTGGCAATCACCATGTCTTTGAGGTTCAAAGACTGTATATAAGGAATGAATACCGACGATGCATACAGGTGATCAACGGGGACATCGAAGAATCCTTGAATCTGATCGGCATGAAGGTCCATCGTGATGAGGCGGTTGATGCCGGCCACACTCAAAATATCGGCCAACAGTTTGGCGGCGATAGATACACGGGGTTTGTCCTTGCGATCCTGACGAGCCCAACCGAAATAGGGCACAACGGCTACGATAGATTTGGCCGAAGCCCGTTTGGCGGCATCAATCATTAACAACAATTCCATCAGGTTGTCGGAATTGGGGAAAGTCGACTGTACCAGATATACCTGGCAGCCACGAATCGACTCCTCGAAAGATACGGCAAATTCACCATCGGCAAAGTGCTGAATGTTCATTTGCCCTAATTCACAACCCAGACTGTTACAGATTTTCTCAGCGAGATACCTTGAATTGGTTCCCGAAAATACCTTGAAGGGAGGTGTTTGACTCATGATTTTTTGTATGTAAAAACAGAGGTTATTATTTGTATGGCAAAGGTACAATTTCTATTTCGAAATTTTCCTGTTCTTTTTCGATTTTTCTATGTTTTGTTGGGAAAAATTTTTTAATTCGATTTTCCACACGACGGCTCCGTTGGCCGGCAGGGTGCATTCGAAAGGGGTATCGGGGGCAAGATTTTTAGGGGCTTTTTCGCCGCTTATCAGTTCGGTTGCCTCGTATGGACCGACTGCGATTTTCATCGTTTCGAAGGCATGCCCGGGCAGATTGATGGCGACATCGGCGGCCCGGGTGTCGAAATTGACGGCTATAACCAGCAGTTCATGGCCGTACTTGCGCAGGAAAGCATAGTGTCGGTGGGGATTGAAGCGGTGATTCTCGCCGTTGACATACATCAGGTCGAAGAAATTTCCCCGAGCAATGGTTTTTTCGCGACGCCCTATGTTGAGTATCGTTTTGTAGAGGTTGCGCAGCCGTTTCTGCCGGGGGGTGAGCTTGGCTATCGAACAGCGCCCGCCGTTGTACCATTGTCGCACTGCGGGGACGCTCCAATAGTCGAAAATGGTGGTGCGACCATCGTGCCCGCTGAAGCCTTCGGCATCGTCGCCCCGCTCGCCCAGTTCCTGCCCGAAATAAATCATCATGGGGCCGGTACTCATCATCGTAGCCACGACCAATGCGGGAATGGCCCGGTCGGCATCACCGGCGAAAAAGGGCGAGGCGAAGCGCTGCTCGTCGTGGTTTTCGAGGAAATTGAGCATATGTCCTCCTATCCCATCGACAGCTTGCCAGCAATAAGTGAGTTGTGCGGCCGATACCTGGTGGCAAAGTATGGCGCGGAGCTTGTCGTATAGCCCGACTTTGTCGTAGAGGTAGTCGAACTTGCCTTTTTCGATGTAAAGACGATACAGGGCATGGTCATAAATTTCGGCGATAAAGAGTACGGCCGGATAACTCTCCTTGACGCGAGAGATGGCCCAGTTCCAAAACTCGACAGGAACCATGTGGGCCATGTCGCAACGGAAGGCATCGACTCCTTTGCCACACCAAAAAAGGAGTATGTCGAGCATTTTATGCCAGGTGTCGGGTTCCGGGTCGAAGCAGAGGCGATGCCCTCCCATGTAGTCGACTCCGTAGTTAAGTTTCACGGTCTCATACCAGTCACATTCGCCGGGGAAGGCTCCGAAACAGTCGTTGCCGGTAGCCTTGGCGGGGTATTCGAAATAGCGGTCGTCGCCATCGCCTATGTAGAATTGCGGCGTAAAGGCTTGCCGGGGTATGTAGTAGAAATTGTTCGAGGGCGAAAAATGCATCTCCTTGTTGTCGCGGGCACCCAAATCTTCTACCCCTTGGGGTGCAGCATCGGAGTGATATTGCCGGGCTACATGGTTGGGTACAAAATCGAGTACGACCTTTAATCCGGCTTCGTGAGTGCGGGTTACGAGAGCCTCGAACTCCTGCATGCGGTTGCGAGGATCGACCGCCAGGTCGGGGTCTATATCGTAGTAATCTTTGATGGCATAGGGCGACCCGGCCTCGCCCTTGACAACATAGCGGTTATCGGGGCGGATACCGTAACGGGAGTAATCGGTCTTGGTCGCATGCTCGATAACACCGGTGTACCAAATGTAATTGGCTCCCAGCTTTTTTATTTCCTGCAAGACTTTGGGCGTAAAGTCGTTCAGTTTGCCCGAACCATTTTGCTCATAGGTGCCGTTGGGCACACATGTAGTGCAGTCGTTCGAGAAGAGACGGGGCAATACTTGATAGATAATTATTTTTTCGTCGTTCATATCGTTTGGAAATCTTTTATTTGTTCAATTCGTTTATTCGGGCACCCTGCTTGCCGGTCAAGCGTTTCAGGGTCTCCTGATACCCCACGTTGGCGATGTCGTGCAGAGCATGTATGTCGAACACGGCATAGCGAGCCACCTCTTTCATGGGAATAAAAAGGTCGCATAATTTCATATCTTCGGTTACATTGCTCTTGGACATGAAGCTATATGAGCGGGCAGCAATATCGATTATCGACTGCTTGTATTCCCGATTGACCAGCGGACTCACGTTGATACCGATAACCATGTCGCACTCGTTGCGTATGGGGAAAACGGGCAGATTGCGCAGCACTCCTCCATCGACATAGTGTGTGCCGTCGATAAACACCGGCGGGAATATGATGGGGATACTGCACGAAGCGGTAACCCGCTCGGCAATCGACCCCGATCGCCACACGGCATAGGTGCCGTGGTCGAGGTCGGTAGCAGTGATTACCACCGGGATAGAAAGCTCCTCGATGTTTCGAGCACGCAACGATTTTTGCAAGAATTGTTTGAAGCGGTCGATTTTGAAAAATCCGGCCCGAGGCAGGGTAATCTCGGCCAAGTCATTGAACGAAAGGCCTGAGAAGAGATCGAGGATCTCGTCGGGCGAATAGCCGTCGGCATAAAGCGCAGCTACCACAGCACCGGCACTGGTACCCGAGATGATGTCGGGACGAATGCGCAGTTCCTCCAATGCCTTCAACACGCCCACATGGGCAAATCCTTTGGCACCTCCGCCACTCAGGGAAAGACCTAACCGATAGGGACGCACCCCGACCGGTAGATTTGCTTTTGTTCCTGCCATTTTGTTACTTGCTGTTTTTCCCTGCGAAGATACGATTTTTCCGGGGAGCAAACAAACAAGTATGCAAGCGACCCTGGGATTATTTAATTTACCTTTTCAAAATATTTTGTTATCGGGGCACTATTCACTATCTTTGCTAACGCGAAAATAGGAGGCGGCTCGGCTTAGCTAAACCCGGAAACCTCGTTTCCCGTTTATCTCGGCTCTCGCCTTTCACTATCTTTGCTAACGCGAAAAAAATGCGTGAGTGGGCCGCAGCATCAAAGGGAACATGGGTGCATACCCTGCCCCATACCGATGCGGCGATTGCTCCACCGGCACAATGTTATCGTATTGTCTAAAAGAGATTTTGGCATGGGAATCAATGAAGATATCAAACAGGCTTGCGAGGTGATGGAGCGCGGCGGCGTGATTCTGTACCCGACCGACACGATTTGGGGCATCGGCTGCGACGCAACTAATGCCGAAGCGGTGAAACGGGTGTATGAAATCAAGCAACGGGTCGACAGCAAGGCTCTCATCGTGCTTACCGACAGCGAGCCGAAGGTGGAATTTTATGTCACCGAGGTGCCCGAGACCGCATGGCAACTGCTCGACGTGGCTGTAAAACCGCTCACGCTCATCTATCCCGGAGCCCGCAATCTGGCCCCCAACCTGCTGGCCGAAGACGGCAGCGTGGCCATACGCATCACGCACGAAGCATTCTCGAAAGAATTGTGCCGCCGGTTCAGAAAGGCAATCGTATCGACGTCGGCCAATATCAGCGGAGCACCCTCGCCTCATAATTTTGCCGAGGTATCGGACGAGATTAAACAAGCGGTCGACTATATCGTGGAGGCCCGCCGAGACGAAACGGGAAAAGCGGTGCCATCGAGCATTATCAAACTCGAATCGGACGGTTCTATCAAGATTATACGCGAGTGATTAGCAGCAGACGACAGACAAGGCGGTATGTGTTGGGCGATTTCCTGGCCTCGAATGTGGCTTGGTTCTTGTTCAACATCGTGCGGTTTCATTTCCCGGGCATACAGGCAGGCGGGTCGCTGAAAGCCTATCTGCTGTCGTCGCGCGTAGTCGAGGGGCAGATTCTTTTCCCGCTGATGATGATGGGAGTCTACTACCTGTCGGGCTACTACAACCAACCGTTTTTCAAGTCGCGCATTCAGGAACTGGTCCAGACCCTGGGATCGGTATTGGTGAATACGTTGCTTATCTTTTTTATCGCTCTCATCAACGATGTGCTAAGCATCAGAATCGACAACTATGAGTTGCTGTTGCTATTGTACGGGCTGCAATTCGTCTGTGTGTATACCGTTCGAGCTATCATTACAGGGAATGCCACCTCACTGGTCCATAAAGGCAAATGGGGATTCAACACCTTTATTATAGGCTGCGGCGCCAAGGCGGTGAAGCAGATGAAAGAACTCGAAGAGCCCCGCTACTCTCTGGGTTACCGCATCGTGGGATTCATTCGGGTAAACGACGAAACGCCCGCCCCCGAGATTGCCGACCGCACGTATCCGATTGAGGAGTTGCCCCGCCTGTGCCGGGAAAAGCAGATACAGGAGCTTATCGTGGCTCCCGAAGAGAATGACTTGGTGGAGCTGCACCGGCTCATCAATATGCTGTACCCGCTCAACCTGCCTATCAAGTTGGGGACCGACGAGTTTAACCTCATCTCGTCGCGGGTGAAATTGACCAATATCTATGGGGCTCCTCTCATCGACATGAGCAACTGTGCCATCTCGGAGGGGGGAAAGAACAAGAAACGGTTTTTCGACATTTTGGTTTCGTCGGTCTCGTTAATTGTGCTTTCGCCCCTGTTTGCCATACTGGCAATCCTCATCAAACACGACTCGAAAGGACCGGTGTTTTACCAACAAGAACGCATCGGGTATCGCCATCGCCCGTTCAAGATTTACAAATTCCGCACCATGAAGGCCAATGCCGAAGAGGGAACACCCCAACTCTCGGACGAGAACGACCCGCGCATCACCCGCATCGGCCGCGTTTTGCGAAAATACCGGCTCGACGAGCTGCCCCAGTTTTGGAACGTATTGAAGGGCGACATGTCGCTCGTAGGGCCGCGCCCCGAGCGCGAATACTTTATCCGCCAAATCGTCAGTCGGGTACCCTACTATGTGCTGCTGCACCAAATACGCCCGGGCATCACCTCGTGGGGCATGGTGAAATATGGCTATGCCCGCAACATCGATGAGATGATTGCGCGATTGAAATATGATATTCTTTATTTGGAAAATATGTCCCTGCTGGTCGACCTCAAAATCATTGTCTACACCATACGGACAGTGGTCACCGGGAAAGGCATGTAATAAAACACAATATGATAGAAGACGACATTGAAATAGAAGATGCCCCCCAAAAGCCTCGGCATGCTTTGATTATGCGCTTGTTGATGTGGAGAGAAAAGCACATCAAAGAGCATAATTTTGTCTTGTTCCTGAGTTTCATAATCGGAATATGCACAGCCGCAGCCGCACTTATTCTGAAATTTCTCATTCACTTTATCCAGCACTTGCTGACATCGCATTTCGATGCCAGCGGAGCCAACTACCTCTACCTCATCTACCCTATTGTGGGTATCCTACTGGCCGGACTCTATGTGCGCTACATCGTCAAGGACGATATCAGCCACGGTGTCACCCGCATACTCTATGCCATCTCGCAAAAGAAGAGCCGGCTAAAACCACACAACATGTACACATCGGTCGTTGCCAGCTCCATCACCATCGGGTTTGGCGGGTCGGTAGGAGCCGAAGCCCCTATCGTTTACACCGGTGCGGCCATCGGGTCGAACATCGGGCGACTTTTCCGATTGGACCAACGGCTGCTCATGCTGCTGGTAGGATGTGGCTCTGCGGCGGCTATTGCCGGCATATTCAAGGCTCCCATCGCAGGAATCCTGTTCACCCTCGAAGTGTTGATGATCGACATGACTGCCACGTCGGTACTCCCCTTGCTCATCTCGTCGATTACAGCCGTAACCGTGTCGTATATCTTCACGGGATACAATGCCGAATTTAGCTTCGTGCAGACCGAAACTTTCCAAGCCGCCCGTATCCCCTACGTGATATTTTTAGGTATTTTCTGCGGATTCGTTTCGCTCTATTTTACCCGCATAATGACCCGCATGGAGGATATTTTCCGTAAAATAGGCACACCGTGGAAGAAATTCGTGTTCGGCTCGCTTGTCCTGAGCCTTTCCATCTTTTTACTGCCTCCTCTCTACGGCGAGGGCTACGGAGCCATCACCAGTCTGCTGAACAGCAATTTGAAGCAGCTGGCCGAGGGAAGTCTGTTTTACACCGAGAACGACAACATGTGGGTGATGATGCTCTTTTTGGGGCTTATCATTCTGGTGAAAGTCTTGGCTACAAGTGCGACCAACGGCGGAGGCGGCGTAGGCGGTACATTTGCCCCCAGTTTGTATGTAGGCTGTTTTGCAGGCTTTTTCTTTGCTTATGTCATCAACCACTCGACCATATTCCCGCTGGAACTGTCGGACAAGAATTTTGCCCTGATGGGTATGGCCGGAGTCATGTCGGCTGTCATGCACGCTCCCCTCATGGCCATCTTCCTAACGACCGAGTTAACCGGTGGTTATGATTTGTTCCTGCCACTGATGATTACTTCGACCGTAGCCTATGCCACGATACGCATATTCGAACCTCACAGTATCTACACCATGCGTTTGGCCAAGAAGGGCGAACTGCTTACCCACCACAAGGATAAAGCGGTACTTACCCTCCTGAAAATGGACAGCGTAATCGAAAAGGATTTTATCGAGGTGCACCCCGACATGAGTCTCGGTGATATGGTGAAGGTGATTTCGCAGTCGCATCGCAACATTTTCCCGGTGACCGACAAGGACGGGACACTGCTGGGCATTGTCATACTCGATGATATTCGCAACATCATGTTCCGTCCCGAGTTGTACAAACGGTTCTATGTACACAAGTTCATGACCATGCCCCCGGCCAAAATCGAGGTGGGAAGCAGCATGGACAAGGTGATGAAGACATTCGACCAGACCAACGCTTGGAATTTGCCTGTCGTGGAAAACGGTAAATATATAGGATTTGTTTCTAAATCGAAGATTTTCAACTCATACCGCCGGGTATTGGTTCATTTCTCACAAGACTGACAAAAGATGGAAAAGAAAGATTTACGCATCGTTTATATGGGGACTCCCGATTTTGCCGTCGAGAGCCTGCGCCGCCTCGTCGAAGGCGGATATAATGTAGTGGCCGTCATCACCATGCCCGACAAACCGGCCGGGCGCGGTCATAAGATTCAGTTCTCGCCGGTGAAGGAGTATGCCCTCTCCCAAGGCTTGCCTGTGCTGCAACCCGAACGGTTGAAAGACGAGGCATTCGTCGAAGAGTTAAGAAATTTGCGGGCCGACCTGCAAATCGTCGTGGCTTTCCGCATGCTGCCCGAGGTGGTGTGGAATATGCCGCCGATGGGAACTTTCAACCTGCACGCCTCACTGCTGCCGCAATACCGGGGTGCTGCTCCGCTCAACTGGGCCATCATCAATGGCGACACCGAGACGGGTATCACCACTTTCTTCTTGAAACACGAAATCGACACGGGCGAAATCATACAACAACAGCGGATTCCCATTCTGCCCGATGACAACGTGGGTACCATACACGACAAACTCATGGTATTGGGAGCCGAGATGGTCGTCGAGACAGTCGATGCCATCATCGCCGGGACTGTCGCCCCCATCGACCAGGCATCGATTGAAACCAACGAGCCGCTGCGCCCTGCACCCAAAATATTCAAAGAGACCTGCCACATAGACTGGTCGAACCCTGCGATGCAGATTCACAACCTCGTGAGAGGATTGTCGCCCTACCCTGCCGCCTGGTGCGAATGGGTGTCGCCCGACGGGAACCGGGTGGGTGTAAAGATATTCCGCACGAGTGTACACCCGACCTCGCACAACCACGAGCCCGGCACGGTGCACACCGATGGCAAGAGCTATATCGACATTGCCTGTACCGACGGATACGTACGTATCGAGGAGCTGCAACTCGCCGGCAAGAAACGCATGGCTGCGGCCGACTTGTTGCGGGGATTCCACCTCGACAACGGGTTCAAATGTGAATAAGAAATTGGTTAACGTCTGTGCAACGGGACGGCCCGAAAGGCATGGCCTATCATTGTCATAACCTTATGCAAAGGTATCGACTTGGAGGCAATAATCAATAACACGGCCACAAGTATCATAAAGATACCGATTCCCAGCCGCATCGTAAAAGCTTCGCCAAAGACGGTTACCCCCACAATCACAGCCGTGAGCGGTTCGAGAGCTCCCATGATGGCCGTGGGTGTGGAGCCTATGGCGTGGACGGCTACCGTCATCGTAACGAGCGATATAACCGTAGGAACCAATGCCAGCATTACAGAGAAAAACCACATGCACGGCGTAGTGAGCGGCTGCAACGGGGCAGAACCTCCAATGTGGGCCTGCAAGGCTATGAATGCCATACAGATGAGCAACACATAGAACGTGAGTTTAATCGGCGACAAAGCGATAGACGACTGGTTGATGGCCACCATGTAAAGAGCGTAGGTGAGCGACGAAGCCAAAACCAGCAACACCCCGGCCGTGCTGAGAGCGGCACCACCCTCACCCCGATAAAGCAGAGCAATGCCCGAGAGAGCCAACAGTATGGAAAAAAGGGTGACTCCCGATATGTGTTCCTTGAAAAAGATTGCCATAATCACGGCAACCAGAATGGGATAGACAAAGAGAATGGTAGCAGCTATCCCGGCATCCATGTAGTGGAAGCTTGTATAGAAGGTAAGAGAAGAGACGGCAAAAAGAATGCCCAGCGTAAAGAGGGTTTTCAACTCCCTGCGTGACAAGACAAACGATTGACGCTGCACCAACATGATGCCGGCGAGAATCACAATGGCAAACAAAAACCGATAGAAAAGTACCGAACTCGAATTGAGACCCTCGCGATAAAGATACAATGCACCCAGAGGGTTGGTGCCATAACTCACTGCCGAAACGATACCGAGTATCGTGCCTTTGACTTTTGCATTCATCACTGTTCCTTTTTTCGGGGTGCAAAGGTAGCAAAGCATCGGTCTCGAAAAATACTTTCCCGCTTAATTTTTCCCGAAAATTCGATATGTAAATAGGAATATATTAGAAATAAGCCACTTATCAGCTTTTCTCGAAGAACGAGGTAATGACTTGGCAACAGTTTCAAACTCTGTAATTTGCGATGTTTTTCTGTCAAACAACTCTTCAAATGCAAAGGTACATGCTTTATTGGTATATACAAAGAGTGCAGTAACATATCTTGTCGAAAAGTAATGTTACTGCACTCCTAAGATTATTGTAGATTATTTGTTAGATTCATATATTGTCCAAATCCCAAATCTCCTTTACCGCATTGACAATCTTATTAAAACGTCTTTCTATGCTTGACTTGTCCCAAACGGGATGTTCTTTGTCCGTTACAAATTCTATTATCTCTTTTTGCTGGTTCAATAGATTGTCTCTGCCATATACAAGCAATTTATCGGCAAAAGGGCGATTCCCCAAGGAGCTGTTCTGCCGTCCGGCCATCAGCATCAGATTTCCAACGCAATTCATCCATTCGCCCGAAATGATTCCCTCCTCAGGATTTTCTTTATCCTCATAAATACCATAACCATTTTCTAAAGGATTGGCTTGCGTCTGTGGGGCTATATGCTCTATACTTTCGTTGGAAATGAAATCCGCATAAGAACCCTTAGGAGTGGGATAATTATCATTACACAAATACTGTTCATATCTCCATAACAAGTAGTTATCCACACGGTTGCCATAAAACCAACCGCTCTTAACGTGGTTGAGCATTTCCGTATCACTCCAATATCCCCACCACCAATCATTGTTGAGTTTCCATTTCACAGAATCTATCTGCTTATTAAAGCTTTCTGTATCGTTCGCATTTTGGATAACATTTTGCATTCTACTCGTTATATCAGCCCGTCCACCTCTAACCAATAGGCGGAACGTCAGATTTTCCAGCAATTTGATAAGGCGCATGAACACTTCATCGCTAACATCTGACAATTTGGCTTTAATAAGCATTGGATACGAAAAAGCCATATTTTTCATACATTTCAAATTGGCAGTATAGAAGGAGTTGTCTTGCTCTATCTGTTTGACAAGGCAAAAAGCTTTAGACAGACCATTCACAAAACTTTTTATTTGTTTTGTTTGCTCTTCTCTTGGAATGGATTTAAGCCAATCCTTGACCTCGCCCACAACTTTCTCGCTATAATATCCTTTTGGACCTACAGCTCTCCAATAGTAGTTGAGGACATTATCTTCATCAACAGATACAAGAACTATGTTATGGTATATTTCTTCAAAAGCCTTTTCTATATAGTGTATGTCATCCTCATTATTTTCTATGCGGAAAATCTGTAACATGAAATAGGCTTTGAGAACTTCCAAATTGGTAAGTTTCTTACCTCTGTCATTTTGATAAGCGAAAATTTGTGCCGCCTGCAACTTGTCCTTGACGATAAAAGTGGTAATGGATGCGTTCTCCAACGTACTAATCCAAGAAAGCATTTGCTGTATAGACACTTTCTCTATTTCCGTTTCAAAGTATGTGCGTGCTTTATACATGGCAATTTTTGACTTTGATGTCAAATCTTCTTCTGAAACAGGCTTTTTATATTCAATGACTGCATCCATAAAGAAATTGTTGTCATAAGGCACAGTTATGAATTTCTGCTTATTGCGCCTTATATCCTTCAAATAGTAGTCGGTAATGTCCTCCAACAAGTTCTTGATGTCATCTGCGTTTTCGTCATTGTCCCATTTCTCACGTCGACGCTTTATAGCATTTACCAATGTACTAAAAAAGATAATGCACGTGGTCAGACGTTGCTGGCCATCAATGACATATAAAGTATCGCCACTTTGTTCAAACAGAAAATGCCCCAGATAATAATTATCGTCACATTCCCTTAAATCCTCAACGAACTGTGAGAATTGCCTTTCTCCCCAAGCGTAAGCACGTTGGTATTCAGGAATAACAAATCGGATATTTCGTCTTCCGAATAACGCTTTAATTGTCGTAGATTCCATAAAATTAAAAATTAAAAATTCAATATTTTTATGGCTATTTGTGCGCAAGCTTCAGCATCCGCCAACGCGTGATGATGGTTTTCCAAATCATACCCACAGTATTGCGCCACGGTTTGGAGTTGATGATTGGGAAGTTTATTGCCCAAAATAGTTCTCGAAGCCCTGCAAGTGCAGTAGAATGTATAATTAGGGTATGGCATTCCATAAGCCAGAAAAACCGCTTTCAAGCAACTTTCATCAAACGGACTATTGTGTGCGACCAATGGCAATTCTCCTATAAGTGGACTAATCTTTGCCCATACATCAGGGAAAATTGGAGCCGATTGGGTGGAATCAATAGTCAAGCCATGAACTTGCGTGTTCCAATATGAGTAATAGTTGGGCACAGGGTGGATAAGACTATAAAATTTGTCCATAATCTCATTGTTCTTTACGATAACAACTCCAACGCTGCATACGCTTGAACGATACTGGTTGGCAGTTTCAAAGTCAATTGCCACAAAACTTTTCATCTTGATTCCCTGCGTCATATTGGGCAGTCAGCCGTTTATTTTCTCAATCCAATATTTTACTCTTTCAGAAACAGCACTTGCATCTGTGGATTCCACTTTTTCCAAGACAACATATCCGTCTGCATTTATCTCTTTGTCTTGGCACCCTATTCGTTTAAGGGTCTTGTCCAGTAAACCATTGTCCTCTTTCCGGTTGGCGAATTGTATGAGGACTTTCCCGCTTTTTCCATCTTCTATTATGTCCATGTAGGGAGTCCCCTCTTCTTCGGAAGATAGTTCACAAGCCAACATATCCCAATACCAGATAAATATTTTCCACTTATCATAAGAACCTATTCCGTTTTTCCAGGTCACAGTACGATGATGCCGTTTTATTATATCTTTCAGTTGCTCTACATTGTCTATAATGTACTGCTGCAATTCCTTGTCTGACTTAAACGTTTCTACGAATTTTCCTTCTGCTATATTGTAATAAGGCTCTGCCAAGTATTGCCACCATTGACCATAACTTCTGCGCCCTCCTTTTTCCCATTTCAGCGGTTTGGAGAAATCAGAATCTCCGTCATACGTAGCTTGGATATAATAGTGCCCTTGCCAAAAACCAACATCAATGACTCCGGGATTACCATTCGTATTCGTCATTCTGAACCCGTCATATTGGTCAGACATACCTTCAACATGCCAATATTCTTCTTCCCATTTCGACAATGCTTTATCCCACATACTTGTATCTTCCGCATAAGCTGTTTCTGGCTGTTGTTCAGAATCTTGTTCATTTGGTTTCTTTTCAGGAAGAGCATCAACGCCTCCTGTATTGACAAGTGAATTGGAAAGCACATTCAAGTCAACGGTTATGCGTTGCTGTTTTTGTTCAATATTACAATCGGGGCTTTTAGCATTGCGATAGGCATCAGAGAAGTTTCTGAGTGTATTCAACTTATGTTCATAATCAAACTCAAAGTTCTTATTGGGGTATAAGTCATTTCTGAAGGCTTCCACTATGCAGAAAAGGTTGTCTAACAAAGGGTCTGGTGAACCACTCTTATTTTTACGATTCAAGTTTTCACCATCGTCATCTGGGCAGCAATACTCTATAAGCTCTTTGACTGCATTACTGACTGTCGCTATGTATTTTGAATCACAGTGCATTGCCACATAGGATGTCTGAAATTCAAGACGGATTTTCCCTTCATCAGAAAGGCTATGATCTTTGATTACATCACATAAGGTATGGAGGTAGTCTTGATAAATCCGAAGCTTCTCACCAAAAACTTTGGCGGCTTTCTCACGTTTCTCGTCATCATCGCTTTGACCTCTAAGAAGTATCATTGTTATAACTGCTGTGATGATAACTCCCAAAACTGCCGCAAACATTTCATACCAAAGCTCTTTCCCTGTGAACAGTCTTAGGTAAACGGCAAAAAAACAGGCAATGACAACCAATATAGCCACTACTAAAACGGCTTTACTCTGTGTTAATTTCATAAGGAATGTGTTTAATAAAGAGAGTGTGCTTGTGGTTACAATGCACACACTCTCGTTATTAGATTACGCTAGTTATTCCCAACGACGACTTATTTCTTTAAAGAATCTGTCCATCGTGTATATCATTTTGTTTTTTCTGAAATTTACAGAATTCCCTGCAATATTGCGAAATTCGCCCAAATTACTTTCCCAATTACGAGCGATCTCTTTGCATCGTTCGTCATAAGAATAATACATATTGTTTTTACGGAATACCATAAACGTACCGCTAAAACCTAATAAGTCGCCAAGAGAACTATTCCAATTACGGGAAATCTCTTTGCCATACTCATCCAAAACATAGTACATTTTGTTCTTTAAAACAACATCTGAAATCATTGTTATTTCCTCCATGCAAACCACGAAGCGTGGAACTGCAATGCTACCACGTCTTAAGTCGGAGGTCGTAGGAAAAACCTTTATTCAGGATATGGTAATAGCAGCCCACGCTATAGCGTGAGAACCACTATGCCGTCTCTCTGAATAAGTCTTGAATTTCCTACGTTCCCGACTTAGAGATAAGCATAACGCTTCTTTTTTTTCTCGTATGTCTTGGAAAGAGTTGCCTCAATCCAATTACAAAGATAGAGGATTTTTTGACAATCCCCTATCTTATAGCGTTTTTATTTGCTTTTGAAATAGATTTTAGAGTACAGGTAGAGTCCAACAACAAAAGCAAAACTACAAAATGGTTAGAAAGAATCTATATTTAGGAGAATCAAAATTAAGTTTTTCCCGAGGTCTTCGATTCAGTTTCTTTTGTATCTCTTTGATTTTCCAGTCGGAGAAATCCTGAAAGTTGGCCTTTTTGGGGATATATTTCCGGATAAGCTTGTTCGCATTCTCAATGGCTCCTTTCTGCCAGGAAGAATAGGAGTCTGTAAAATAGACCTTGACCGGTGGCCGGCCTTTGAGGCTGAGCCGTTTGGTTGTCTCCTGATGTGCTGCAAATTCGCAGCCGTTGTCGGTGGTAATCGTATGTATCGTTTGCCTGTAAGGGTCCAGCAACCGAAAAGGAACAAATCCCTCGCCAACGCGAAATTTGGATTATCCAGTTTGATTGCACCCAATACTCGTATCTCATCCTCCGTGAGAAAGCCGCGCTCCTTATGGTCGGGGTCAACGTGGTACATTGCAAACGGGTTTCTCGGTATCTTGCCGTTGTAGTGCGCCGTGGTGACGATGTGTTTCAACGGTATGGAGTATATCCACACGGATGACTGCGCCAGCCCG
>CASFYQ010000022.1 GCA_949298955.1 uncultured Bacteroidales bacterium | reverse complement strand
GCGACGGCGGCAGCTACGACCTCAGCACCCAGTAAAATCAACTCTCCGGCACAAGCCGGAAGCAAAATATACGAAGCGTTCTTTGCAGAACAACGGCTGCGCCTCGGCAATTTGCAAATTCATGCAAGCATGATTTGCCATTGCGCTCGGCTTGCACGTTCTTTGACAAACTGGGAAACGGGAAAATTATCGAAGAAAAGTCCTCTTTTTTTGTGGACTTTCGTAATTTCGCATTACCTTTGCATCAGCATAGCAAAAGAAGAAATGGATATCATATTCAACGAGAAGTATTTGCGGACGATGTACCTTACCGGACAAACCGACAAAAACACCGCTATCAACCGCAGGTCGTCCGCAAGTATATCCGCGTTATCGACATCATGATAGATGTTTCGGATGTGCAAGAGCTCTTGCGATACAATTCGTTGAACTATGAAAAACTCAAAGGCGATAAAGCCGGACTTTCTTCCGTCAGGGTGAACGACCAATACCGCATCGAATTTGAAGAACAAATGCGGGAAGGCGAAACCATCGCTACGATATGCCGCATTATAGATTTGTCGAACCACTATAATAACCGATGACCTATGATTCAAATACAAGGGATTGACCCGGACATGATTGCCAACAACCTGACTCCGGCATATGCGACACACCCCGGTGAGGTGATTAAAGATGAGATTGAGTATCGCAAAATCTCGCAACGCAAGCTGGCCAAACAAATGGGCATCTCGTACAAGGTGCTGAACGACCTCCTGAACGGACGGCGCTCCATGACTACCGCCACAGCCATGATGCTGGAAGCGGCGCTGGGTGTACCAGCCGATTCATTGATGCGGTTGCAACTGAAATATAACATGCAGCAGGCTGCTCACGACAAATCCTTTATGGAAAGGCTCGATCAAATACGGAAATACGCGGCTTTGCTGTAAGCAACGATACCGAACAAGAAATTTTTCCCGTCCCGCCCCTCTTCCCGCCGTGGAGAAGGGTGGGACGCTTGTTTTCCAGTCTGTACGACCGACGCTCCTGAAAAGAGAATTAAATTAAAAACGATATGAATATGAAACAAACTTTATTTACAGGCCTGATGGCGATTCTGCTGCTCGCTGCCTGTACGCAGGATGAACCGGGAGGACAAGGCAACGAACTGCCTTACGGCGAATACCCCTTGCAGATAGGCGGTGTCACCATTGATGTGGAAAGCAGCGCGGAGTCGTGGAGCGCAGAGGGACCGCAGACCCGTGTTACTGAGAATAATACCGACGGCAAGAGCAGCGTGTGGGAATGGAATGGCTCGGAAATGATAGGCGTGCGGCTGGGCAATGAAACCGCTACCTATACACTGAATGCCGACAAAAACTTGAGAACAGACAGACAGCTCTACTGGACAAGCACCGCCCCCACCACTGTCACCGCCTGGTACCCCACGGATGAGACGGTTAACCTCAGCGACCAGTCAAATGCTCTTGCCTATGTTCTGAAAGCCGAAGCACCGAATGCCACCTACAACAATGAAATTACCCTCAGTTTCAAGCACCAGCTTGCCAAAGTGCGCGTGGTACTCAGCGGCACGCAGGCCACACTGGCGCAGGGCGTGGGAGTCTACGGTTACACCACATGCACGAACAATGAAGGTGTTCCCACCGCCGGAAGCACGCAAGGTTGGCTCAAGATGAAGAACACCACCTACGCCGACGGCACCGAGTGCTGGGAGGCCAACGTAGTGCCGGGCACGATAGACCTCGCCAATTTCATCCGCCTGAATGGGCATGCCGTGGTGGAGAAAGATAACTTAACGGATGTGCCAGAAGTATTGAACGCCGCCAAGATGTACACTATAAACCTGACCGTGGGCGAGGAGATAACGGAAATCACTGAGGAGAACAATTCCCCAATCAACGATGACGGATATTACCGAGTGAGCGGCACATTCAACCATCAAATCTCCATCACCGGTGGCAGCCCCACCATCTATCTGGAGAATGCCAACATCTCCGCCCCAACCCCTATCCGCATCACAGGAAACAGCACCGCCACCATACACGTGACAGGCGGCAACAGTGCCGTGACCTCCACCAGCGGGACAGGTATGCTAGTGGAAAAAGGAAGTACGCTAATCATCATTTCCGAAAGTACAGATAACGTAATCACCGTTCGAGGAAAGAACAACGATTCGTCGAACGATTACCCGGGTATCGGAGGAAACGAATCGGGCGATTGCGGGACAATCCGCATAGAGAATGTAACCGTTCATGCGTATGGAGACGGAACATTCGCTTGTGCGCCGGGAATAGGACCGTCGCAAAACTATTCTTGCGAGGGCATCATCATCAATGAGGCTGTGGTTTATGCCTATGGAACAGGGAGTGACAACTTGGCTGCTCCTGGAATAGGTTCCGGTATGCATAATTTTTCTGCGGAAATTGGTGCCATACCCAAGATTGAAATAACCCATTCCACCATCCATGCCGTTCGTGGAGGAGTGGTTGCCGATTATATCGGCAGAGCAGGATGGACGTCAGATTCGGCTTCTTCCGAAATCAATCCCGGCACGGGCGGCAGCATTAAGAGCAGCACGGTGTATTGCCATACCAGAGATACCGATAGATTGGATAAAACTATGGTGTACGACGCCTCCGGTAACGCCACTCAACAATAATCGCTAAATGTTAAGACAGAATTTCAGCGGCAATCTGTATAAGAAACGCAGATTGCCGCTGTTGTTTCCCTGAATCCGGTTGTTCGCAAAACATTCTCCTTTTTGCAGCGAAATTTCGAAATGTGAATAAAAAGCCGTAAACTTGTAGGAACAAACTACGAGGCTCTTTATGACACCTTTTCTATACCGCATAGCCCAAGCGTTCTATCGGCGTTACGGCTCCGAGATTTCGCAACTCGCCTTCGTCTTTCCCAACCGACGAAGCGGCATCTTCTTCCAGAAATATTTGGCCGAGGTGGCGGGCAAACCGCTTTTCTCGCCCCGGGTAACAACCATCAACGACCTCATGGTCGAGTTGTCGCCCTACTCGCCCATCGACCGCATCAGTCTGCTGGTAATGCTCTACAAACGTTACATCGAGTTGCGAGAGAGCGACGAGACTTTCGACAACTTTGTTTTTTGGGGCGATATGCTGCTGGGCGATTTTGACGACGTGGACAAGTATATGGTCGATGCCCGACAGCTCTACACCAACATTCACGACTTGAAAGAAATCGACGAGTTTTATCTCACCGACGAGCAGATAGCCATCATCAAGCGTTTTTGGGGGCATCTGTTTTTCCCCTCGTCCGAGAGCGAGAACAAGCAGCAGTTCATTCAGTTGTGGCAGATACTCTTCGATCTCTACACCCGGCTCCGGCACGACTTGGCCGAGCAGAACCAGGCCTACGAGGGTATGATATTCCGCGACGTGGCCGAACGTTGCCGCCGCAAGGAGTCGCTCGACCTGCCCTATGCTCAGGTGGTTTTCGTGGGCTTCAACGCCATCACCGAGGCCGAACGGGTCTTTATGGAGTATCTGCGCGACACGGGAGCGGGCGATTTCTATTGGGACTACTACGCCCCTACCCTGCAAGACTCGTACAACAAGGCGGCCTTTTTCCTCAACGACAACAAACGGCGATTCCCCTCAAAAATCGCTATCGACGAGTGCATGGAGCAGTCGCCCTGCATCGAACTCATCTCGGTGCCTTCGTCGGTGGGTCAGGCCAAACTGGCGGCCGACATTCTGCAACGGCTCATCGACGAGAAACAGTTGTCGCCCGAGCGTGCCATCGACACGGCCATCGTCCTCCCCGACGAGGAGCTGTTGCTCCCCATGCTCTACTCCATTCCGCCCGAAATCCCTACCGTCAACATCACCATGGGATATACGTTGCAACACACGACGGTGGCGGCTCTCATGGAATCGGTATTTCAGATGCAGCGGCACATACGCTTCTCGAAGGGCGAACCGCGTTTCTACCACCTCGACGTGAAACAGCTGCTGGGACACCGCTTCGTTGCCTCGCGACTGGGCGGGGAAGCCCACCGCATCGCGACGTTTATCAACAGCTACAACCGGGCTTTTGTCTCGCCCGACGAGCTGGGACATCACCCGCTGGTCGAGTTGCTGTTCTACATACCCACCCATGCCGACGAGGCGGCCGCCTACCTGACCCGCTTGCTCGAATATCTGCAACAGGAGGGTAAAAGCTCGCCCGAGACAGACGGTGAGAGTTTGCCCGTAGATTTCTCGGCCGTGGAGCGAGAGTTTATGTATCACTACTACATCACCGTAAAGCGGCTGCGCGACGTCATGTCCGAACAGGGTATCGCCATGAGTGTCGACACCTTCTTCCGTCTGCTGGGCAAGATGGCGTCTTCGATTTCGATACCTTTCCGGGGCGAACCGCTCTCGGGGTTGCAGGTGATGGGAGTGCTCGAGACGCGGGCTCTCGACTTTGACAACCTTATTATCCTCTCGATGAACGAGGGGGTATTCCCCGTCAAGAAAGTAGCCGCCACGTTTATCCCCCATAACCTGCGGCGAGGCTTCGGCATGGCCACCACCGAGCATCAGGACAGCATCTATGCCTACTATTTCTACCGCATGATAAGTCGGGCCAAACGGGTGTTCCTGCTCTATGACAGCCGGGCCGAGGGGCTCAAAAGCGGCGAGGTGAGCCGCTATGTCTACCAGTTGAAATACCACTACCGCATGCCCATACAGGAGGTTCGGGTCAACTGCGGCATCGCTACCTTCTCGCCCACGACCCTCACGGTCGACAAACACCGATATGGTATCGAGCAGAAGCTGAGCCAGTTTCTCGCCGGCGGCAGCAATGCCCTGTCGGCCAGCGCCATCAACCGCTACCTGAACTGCCCGCTGCAATTCTACCTGCAATATATCGAGGGGCTCGAACGCCCCGACGAGGTGGCCGAGAGTGTAGACAGCGGAACCTTCGGCAGCATCTACCACGGCATGATGCAGCGCATCTACGAGCGCATCGAGGGCGACCGCGAGCATGTGACCGTCACAGCCGACCAGCTCGACGCCGTGCGCAAAGACAAGGCTCTGCTCTCGCACTATCTCGAAGCGTGCTTTGCCCGAGACTATTACAAGACTCCGCAGCACCCCCGTCCCCTCACAGGTTACGATTACCTCACGGGCGAGATTATCCTCAAACTCATCGGCAAAACCCTCGAAAAAGACCGGGCGCTCACGCCTTTCGTCTACCGGGCTTCGGAGTTGCGCATCACCGGCGAGATGCCTATCGGCAACGGGCGCATCGTACAGCTGAAAGGATTTATCGACCGAGTGGACGAGTGCGACGGACGCATTCGCATCGTCGACTACAAGACGGGGAAAGAGCGACTCGATTTCAAGTCGGTCGAAGAGCTTTTCGACAGCACGATGCGCGACCGGCGCAAAGCCATCTTGCAAGTGCTGCTCTACTGCAAACTGTATAAGATGAACTACCGACCGACCTCGCCCGTGTATCCGGCCATCTACATCATACGCAATCTGTTCGACAAATTCGAGTGGAATATTCGGTATGAGAAAGAAGCATTTACCGATTTCGGGCTGGTCGAGGAGGCCTTCGACCAATGCCTCACTGCCTGTCTCGACGAGATTTTCGACCTCGACCGCCCTTTCACCCAGACGCCCGATGAGCAGCATTGCCAATACTGCGATTTCAAACTGTTGTGCAAACGATAACCGGTATCGCCGGTCTCACGGCCGGTGTACCTGTCGCCGTATCCAGGCCATCACCACGGCTACCGCATAGCGCTGCTCGGCCGGAGAGAGCGCACGCCCGGCCGGTATGTGGTGCCATTTTTCGAAACAACCGCGGCAACAACAGCCGGTAGCGTGTTGCGCCACAAACACGGGATGCCCGCGCATAGGGGTCTGCCGTCCGTCATTGGGGATTATCGCCGGAGCCAACCGTTTGCCTATAAAATCGGCCGCATGACGGGCCACGACATCGAGTCCTTTCTCGTCGATATAGGCCAGGTCGCGCCCACTCAAACGAAACCGACTGCGAAACGACGACTGCGCCAGCCGATTGAAAAGGTCGCCCCAATCGCAACCGGGCAGCTCTCCGTCGGCATCGCCCGTCCCGGCCGGGAGCCGATTGCCGAGGCTCGGTTCACGCATTTCGCCCGGCGATACCACCGGGAAAAGTTCACCGCAAAAAGTTTGTTTCTCCAACGATTTTTTCATCTTGCATATCCTCCTCATCACGATTGTGGGAATCAGGCTTCACCCGGCATTCGGACGCTATCGCCTCCGATTACGACGAAGATACAGATTCCCGGGGAGAAAGAAAAGAGTCTCTTGCCCACACATTGCATACCGGGTCCCAAGAGAAACGAATAAAACATTAACATTCAATATAATACACACCCATCAAGGAAACAAAAAAAGTTTCGCATTTTACCTCTTGAAGAAAGGACGATTTTATTTTTATCGAAAAACGATAATTTTTTATTGATTTTCTTTGTTGTTTGATTTTTTATTCCTATGTTTGCAATATCAAAAAAAATCGAAGATAAACGGTTTGTGCACTTTTTCTTGAAAAAAAGTTTATCTTTGACAAACCAAGTGAAACAAAACCATTAAACAAAGAGATAACACAATGAAAAAATTTTTCATCACGACATTCGCCTGTGTCTTGGGCGTATTGATTGCAGGACTAATCCTCTCGATAGTATCGTTTTTTGCCTTGACCGGCATGGTAATCACGACCGAGACCACATATACCCCTATCCCCAACACGATTCTAAAACTGGATTTGGGGCTCGTAACCGAGCGTAGCCAGGAAGATGTCATGAGCTACCTGATGGGCAGCCCGGAAAAAAGCGACGGCCTCGACAACATTATCCGGGCCATAGAAACAGCCAAGGACAACAAGAACATCGTGGGTATCTACATCGATGCCAGCGGCATGAGCGCAGGTATCGCCACCCTCGATCGCATACACCGCGCACTCATCGATTTCAAGGAGAGCGGCAAATTTGTCTATGCCTATGCCGACAACTATACCCAACGTGAATATCTGTTGAGCGCCGCTGCCGACAGCGTGATGCTGAACCCGGTGGGAGCCATCGATTTCAGAGGCATGGCCGGGCAGATAACCTTCTTGAAAGGGTTGTACGACAAACTGGGTATCGAAATGCAAGTACTGAAAGTGGGTACCTACAAGTCGGCCGTCGAACCCTATATCAATACCCGAATGAGCGATGCCAACCGCGAGCAGACCCTGGCCTACATGACCCCCATCTGGAATCACCTGCTGGAACAGTTGTCGGAAGACCGCGGCTTGACCGTAGAGCAACTGAACGACCTGGCCGACACGCTGTTGATGACGGTCGACGCCAAAGAGCTGGTAGCCAAAGGGCTGGTCGACTCCCTCATGTATCGTCCGCAAATGAACGATTTCCTGAAAACCCGGGCCGGCATAGACCCCGACGACGACCTCATTTTTGCCTCGGCCAACGAGGTGGCCTCGATTAAGCAAGCGAAAAACAAAGCCAAGGACGAGATAGCCATCGTCTATGCCGAGGGAGGTATCGACATGGGCGAAAGCAACGGAGTGAACACGGCCGAACTGGTGAAAGACCTCACCCGGATTCAGAAAAACAAAAACATAAAGGCTGTCGTATTGCGTGTGAACTCGCCGGGCGGAAGCGCCTACGGTTCGGAGCAGGTATGGGCTGCCATCGAGGCCATCAAGGCCGCCGGCAAACCGGTAGTGGTATCGATGGGCGACGTCGCAGCCTCGGGCGGATACTACATCTCGTGCAACGCAGACCGTATCTTTGCCAACCCCACGACTCTCACCGGCTCGATTGGCATCTATGGCATGATACCCAATCTCGAAGGATTGCTCTCCGACAAACTGGGCCTCACTTTCGACGGTGTACAGACCAACAAATATGGCAATTTCGGTTCTTTCAACCGGGCCATGACTCCCGACGAGCGTCGACAAATGCAACAATACATCGAGCGGGGCTATGAACTCTTTACCTCGCGCTGCGCCGAAGGCCGCCACATGAGTCTCGACGAAATCAAAAAGATTGCCGAAGGCCGGGTGTGGGACGGACAAACCGCCCTCGAAATAGGACTTGTCGACGAACTGGGCGACCTCGATGCCGCCATCGACTGGGCTGCCCAAAAAGCCAACCTCGAGAAATACAAAACCAGCTCTTATCCCAAACAGAAATCGGCCATGGATCAACTGCTCGAAGGATTCAACACTCACGTGCGTGCCCGCATCGCCGCTTCATATCTGGGCGAGAGCTACAAATACCTCGAAGCATTGGAGCAATGCAAGAATATCGACCCCATACAATACCGCATGGAGGATATTGAACTTTACTGATACCGATTTTTTATGTACGGCAAATCGATCAAAATAAATCGTTGGCTCATTCCGTTCAGCTGGCTGTACGGCTTAGGAACCGGGCTTAGGAACAAACTCTTCGACTGGGGGATTCTCCCGGCCGAAGAGTTCGACATTCCTGTCATTTCGGTAGGAAATCTGGCCGTGGGGGGCACCGGCAAGACTCCTCACATCGAATATCTGATCGAATTGCTACACCCCAAATACCGAGTGGCCGTGCTCAGCCGCGGCTACAAACGCAAGAGCCGGGGATTTCTCGTGGCTTCCCCCTCGTCGACCGCGCGCGAAATAGGCGACGAACCGTATCAAATCAAACTGAAATTCCCCGACATCGTCGTAGCCGTCGATGCCAACCGCCGCCGAGGTATCAAACTGCTGAAAAAGCAACAGCCCGACCTCGACGTCATTCTGCTCGACGACGCTTTCCAGCACCGCTATGTGACGCCCCTCACCTCGATTGTGCTCACCGACTACAACCGGGCCCTGCACCTCGACAAGCTGTTGCCGGCAGGCCGGCTGCGAGAGTCGCGGCACGAGCTGTCGCGGGCCGACATCGTGATTGTGACCAAGTGCCCCACCGACATGAAACCCATCGAATACAACATCATTTCACGGTGGCTGCACCTTTTTCCCTACCAGCATCTTTATTTCACCACGCTCGATTACGGCAAGCTGCAAGCGGTATTTCCCGAGCAGAACAAGAACCGGGAGGTGGCTCTCGACGAACTGCCCGAGACTGCCGGACTAATGACTCTCACCGGCATCGCCAACCCCCAACCTATGCAGCAATACATAGCGCGACACCATGCTCCGCAGGCCGATTTGCGATACCCCGACCATCATCACTTTACCGCCGGTGACCTGCGCACCATAGCCGAGCGGTTCGGGTCGCTCAAAGGAAAGAAAAACTATATTGTCACCACCGAGAAGGATGCCGCCCGACTGCGCACCGCCCCGCTCGACGACTCGGTGAAAAGAGCCCTCTACTACCTGCCCATTCATGTGCGCTTCATGCGGCATGCGGGAACCTCGTTCGACGAGAAAATTTCGGGCACGATTTACAAGAATCGCCGGGTAAAACCTCCCCGCAAATAATCAAAACTCTACCGTAATGCCCAGCGTAGGCAAAATCGTGCCGCTCTGCTGGTCGAGATATTTCATGCGATAACGCTCCACACCGTCGTTGTCGACATAGGTTTCGCCCGTGCTGACAAGTACCGGGGGATTGTCGTACTTGAAATTCAACACATTCTGCAAATCGATATAAAGCCCCAGCATCACCCCCTTGAAATAGAACGACTTGTCGACCCGCAGGTCGATTTCATAAAACGTCTTGAGCCGCCCCGTATTGTAGCGGCTGTAATCGTAATAGGGACGAGCCGTAGCGTCCCATGCCGGGACGAGCGACGACACATATTCGTCATAAGGAGTATAAGGGGCCCCACCCATCAGCCTCACCTTCATACCGAGCTCCCAGTTGCGGGGCAACTTGCAAGTGCCCGAAAGGGTAAAAAGATGACGGTAATCCCACGCCGAAGGCATGTAGCGCCCGGAGGCCGGATTTTCGAACTGGCTGCGGTACCAGGTATACGAAGCCAACGCCGTGAAGCGCCCCATAGACAACCAACGCAACATCACCTCCACCCCATAGGCCCGTCCCCGGGCTGTCGAGGCGGCAGCCTCGTTGCCCGTCACGCCGTAGTCGGTGCCCTTGCAAGCCAGGGGAATACTGTCGGTGAGCGAAAGCGGCGAGTGAATGTAACGCTTGTAAAAGCCCTCGACCGTGAGCCGCGCCCAACGGTTGAGGTAATACTCCACCCCCACGACAGCCTGGTTGGAACAGATATAGGTGAGCCGCGAGCGATTCACCGCCACATCGCCCTCCCGGTAGCCCATCGTCGTGTAGGCCGGCAACTGATAGTAACGGCCTATGCTGCCATTGAGATAGAGGTTTTCGGCCACGTTGTAAGAGAGTGAAAGACGGGGTGAAAACTGTTTCAAAGGATTGTCGGTGAGGGAGGAATAGTTGCAGGCATCGAGACGAAAGCCCAACGAAGCCGAAAACCGCTCGTCGGCCGACTTATATCCGGCCGTGGCGAAAGCGCCCCACTTGAACAAATTCAAATCGGTCGAATAGCGCAACTCGACAGCCTCCCGGACAAACGCCCGTTGAAAGGTGCGATTGGTATAGACGGCATAGTCGGCATTCACCCCGGCCGTCACATCGAAGAGTCCCAACAGCGAGCGGTTCTCGATTCGCAGATGATTCTCCGTCTCGGACGATTTCAAGCGCAAAGTGAGATTCTCGTCGGTCGACTCGTCGTTGCCCCGATATTTCACATTCCGATTGTCCATATAGCTACGGCTCAACACCACGGTCTGGGTATGGTTTCCGGCATAATGCTTGTAAACGGCCCCCAGCGTATAGGTATTCTGCTTGATGGCAGGCAGGTAGTTGAGCAAATATTGCTTCGATTCATCGGCAGGGTCGGTCTTGGTATTGAGTTTCATATCGTCGATGGCCCCCAACCCCAACACCGTAATCTCGTGCGACTGCGAGAAACGGGTCTTTATCTTGAATTGCGCGTCGGTATACCGGGGCAGAAACGGTAAATCCAGCAACGAGAAAAGCAGTTGCAAATAGGATTGCCGCACCGACACCACATAAGTCGTGCGGCTACCGATATGCCCCTTCGAGCCCACGGCCAGCTCGGAGGCACCCACCGTCCCCTTGAAAGTATACTTGTCAGGGTTGCCGTCAAGGAGTTTGAAATCGAACACCGAACTAAGCGCATTGCCCCTATTCACCGGGAAAGCCCCCGTATAGAAATCGACCTCGCGTATGAGGTCGGCATCAATAATTCCCACCGGACCGCCCGATGCCCCTTGCGTGCTGAAATGGTTGATGTGCGGAATCTCCACTCCGTCGAGATAAAACTTGTTCTCGGACGGGCCGCCGCCCCGTATCATCAGGTCGTTGCGATAACCGTTTCCCACCGCCGTAGCCACTCCCGGAAAGGAGTTGACCACCTTCGATATGTCACGGTTAGCTCCCGGGCTTTTTTCAATCTCCTGCACCCCGATAACTCGCAGAGCGACAGGGCTCTCTATCGTGCGCCGGAACGGGAGCGCTACAACACTCACCTCGCCCAGCGACACCTGCGACTCTTCGAGTCCGATATCGAGCGTATAGTCATAGGCGGTGATGCGAAACTCGGGCGACACATAGGTCTTGTATCCCACCGACGACACTTGTACCCGATAGGCACCCGGCGACAAATTGCCGATGCGGTAATTGCCCACCGAATCGGCTGTCACTCCCCGCGACGAATCCCAGATGCTCACATTGACAAAAGGCACTCCCTCGCCCGTCGCCTGCGAAACGACTTTCCCTTTCACCGAATAGGTCTGTGCCTCCAAAACAAACACAGCCCCGCACAACAGACCAACGACTCCGGTCAATCTACGCCACATATGAATCTCTTTTAAAATATCAATAACAAATACAAGCCGGCTTTTGTTCCTGAATACGAAATGACAAAAGCAACAGCCCGAAACGAAAAAACGCCGGTGAGCAAAAGAGCACAACGGCGTTTTTTGATTATTGACGAATAAGTTTTGTCAAATGTTCCGGATTCGGGTTCTTGGCGATGATAACACCCTCGGGCGAAATCAGATAACTGGCGAATCCTTTGTTCAGACGGTAATCATCGAATATATCCGATTGCGAACCGTCTTTGTCATAGAATTGGGTTGCGGCGTTCAGCCCGTCTCGTTTGACAATCTCTTCGAAGACTTTACGGTTGGTATCGAACGATACCGACACGAGACTGATGTTTTCGAGTCCGCTCTTGTCGAGTTCCCGGGCATACCGTATATTCTCCATACGCGAAGGGGCATCGTAACCCGCCCAAAAATTCAACAATACGTACCGACCTTTGAGAGATTGAAGCGAGACACTACTCTCGCCATTTTGCAGACTCAATCGAGGAGCTTGCTCACCCTCTTCCAAACCCGTTTTCACGGGATTGAAGGCCGACGAAAACAATAAAACCAATGCCAGCACACCAATAACTGACTGGATTTTCTTCATACTGAAGTGTTATGGTTCATACTAAATCTGACGTTGGGGCGTCACACCGAAACGGCAGACCCCGCTGATTTTCAGCGGTTAGTTCCTCTCGCGCAGGACGCTTCCGTTGCTACCGGGAACCCATAAAAATCAGGTGCAAAGTTGACTGATTTTAGGGAATTAACCAAACGCATCGACAACTTTAACATTATAAAACTCACAACCTTTTAAAAATCAACTAAATATAAAATTGTTAACAAATAAAGCAAGCTCCCAAAAAGGCGTTTTTTATACCCCATTTCTCTCTTGGGTACAACCTGGGAAGCCCCCAAACAGCTTGAACCATCGAGACTGAATACACAAAAATGCCTATAAACACACAAGACAGAGTAGACAAACAAAGTATGAGAACAAAATGCTTGCATTCTGCTATCGATTGCATTATCTTTGTCACTATCTTTACAAGCGAATTAAACAGAAAGCAGGTCGAGTGCTCCCGGCAACTCGGGGAGGGGAATGAAAAAATTATTGCTCCCGGCAGGAGAATCTGCTCAGATGTAATAACGACATGAAACCGAAAACAGAGATTATTCTTATCAACATATCGGGCGATGACAAGCCGGGTGTGACGACTGCGCTGACCGAGGTACTGGCGCGCTACGACGCTTTTATTCTGGACATAGGCCAGGCCGACATTCACCACACCCTCTCGCTGGGTATCCTCTTCAAGACCGACGAAACCAAGTCGGGCGACATTCTCAAAGATCTCCTCTTCAAGGCTTATGAGCTCGACGTGAACATACGCTTCTCGCCCATCAGCGAGGAGGAGTACACCAGCTGGGTGGGACTGCAAGGTAAAAATCGCTACATCATCACCATTTTGGGACGTTGCATCACGGCGCGTCAGATAGGCGAGGTAACCCGCATCGTGGCCGAGCAGGGATTGAACATCGACGCCATACAACGGCTCACGGGACGTATTCCCCTCGACGAGAACGTACGATCGCCCAAAGCATGTATCGAGCTCTCGGTGCGGGGTACCCCCAAAGACAAGGTCGCCATGCAGTCGTCATTCATGCAACTTTCGTCGCAACTGGGCATCGACATCTCGTTGCAGGAAGACAGTATTTACCGCCGCTGCCGCCGCTTGATATGCTTCGACATGGACTCTACCCTCATCGAAACCGAGGTCATCGACGAACTGGCCATGCGCGCCGGAGTAGGCGACGAGGTGAAAGCCATTACCGAATCGGCCATGCGGGGCGAAATCGATTTCTGCGAAAGCTTCGCCCGGCGAGTAAGCCTGCTCAAAGGACTCGACGAGTCGGTAATGAAAGAAATCGCCGAGTCACTGCCTGTGACCGAAGGGGTAGATCGCCTCATGCAAGTGCTCAAACGGGCCGGATTCAAGATTGCGATACTGTCGGGCGGGTTCACCTATTTCGGCAACTACCTGAAACAAAAGTATGGCATCGACTATGTCTATGCCAACGAATTGGAGATTGTCGACGGCAAACTGACCGGCCGCTATGTGGGCGACATTGTCGATGGCCGGCGCAAGGCCGAACTGCTGAAACTCATCGCCCAAGTCGAGAATGTAAACATTGCCCAAACCATAGCCGTAGGCGACGGAGCCAACGACCTGCCCATGCTCAGTACCGCAGGATTGGGCATCGCCTACCACGCCAAGCCCAAGGTAAAACAAAATGCCAGCCAGTCGATTTCGACCATCGGCCTCGACGGCGTGCTCTATTTTATCGGATTCAAAGACTCGTTTATCTCCGAAACCAACTGATACAAATAAAACCGGCTACGGCCCGTTGCAAACCGCTATGAAACGAATCTGTCTGCTACTGCTGATTACCGTATGTGCCTGGACCCATCTCTCGGCCCAGACGGTGGGACTGGTACTAAGCGGTGGCGGCGCCAAAGGCATAGCACACATAGGTATCATCAAGGCCCTCGAAGAGAACAACGTGCCCATAGACTATGTGGCCGGCACCTCGATGGGAGCCATCGTGGGGGCCTGGTATGCCATGGGGTATACCCCCGACGACATGCTCAACCTCATTCTCTCCGACGATTTCAGCCTCTGGTCGAGAGGCATCTTCGACGAGCGTTATGTCTACTATTTCAAAAAACCCGACCCTACGCCCGAGATTGTAAATTTCAACGTCGCCCTGCAAGACTCGACCAAATTCGAGCCCCATTTCCTCCCCAACAGCCTCATCAACCCATTCCCCATGAACTATGCCTTCATGAGCCTGTTCGCCCCCTATTCGGCTCAATGCGAAGGCAATTTCGACAACCTGTTCATACCCTTTCGAGCCGTCGCCTCCGACGTCTATCACAAACGTGAGGTGATTTTACGCAATGGCGACCTGGGCGATGCCGTGCGGGCCTCGATGAGTTTCCCATTCGTATTCAAACCCATCGAAATCGACAGCGTGCTGGTCTATGACGGAGGAATCTACAACAATTTCCCCGTCGACGTGATGAAAGCCGATTTCAATCCCGACATCATCATCGGCAGCATCGTCGCCGCCAAAATAGACAAGCCCAAAGAAGACGACCTCATCAACCAAATCGAGAACATGGTCATGCAGAAAAGCGACTATACCCTCGACCCCGAGGACGGAATCCTGATGCGATTCGACCTGAGCGACGTGGGGCTGCTCGATTTCCCCAAAGCCCGGCAAATTGCCAAGATAGGCTACGATTACACCATGGAGCTCATGGACTCGATTAAGAGCCGTATCCCCCGCGAACTGTCGCAAGAGACACGCCAACTGCAACGCATGGTATTCAAAAGCAAAACCCCCGACCTCATATTCGACAGCGTCTCTGTCGAAGGAGGCAACCACCAGCAAAAAGAATACATCAAACGACAATTCGATTCCAACAAACCTTTTACCGACGAAGACGCCAAAGCAGCCTACTACAAAACCATCTCCGACGGTAAAATATCCGACCTCATACCCCACGCCCGATACAATAAGGAAACCGGAATGTTCAACCTCGACATCAAAGCCAAAGTACACGATCAGCTGTCGATAGGCATGGGAGGATTTATCTCGTCGACCAGTTCGAACCAAATCTGCATCGGGGCACACTATCGCACCGTAAGCCTCAACTCGCTCGACCTCGACCTCACCGGGCAAATCGGACAGTCCTACCTGTCGGGCATATTCTCGTCGCGATTCGACTTGAAGACCCCCATACCCATGTACCTCAACATGCAGGCCGTCGTCTCCAAACAGAAATTCTACCAAAACGAAACCCTCTTCTACTCCGACCGCATGCCCTCGTTCGTCACCCAGTCCGAGCAATATGTAAAACTGCGGTTGGGACTCCCCTTCCTCACCAGCTCCAAAGCCGTCGTCTCAATCGGATACGGAGCGATGACCGACAAATATTACCAGTCAAACACCGTCGATTTTTCGTCCAACGAGCAAGACCGCAGCCACTACAACCTGTTCATGGCCTCAATGAAATTCGACCGCAATAACCTCAACAGCCACATGTACCCAACAGCCGGCGTCGACTGCTCGGTATTAGGATTGCTCGCATACGGCAAAGAGCGCTTCCGCCCCTACAATACCACCTTGCAGGCCAACAGCGACCAAACCCTCTCGTGGCTCCAAATCGAAGGCAACATACACGCCTATGTCCCCATAAACGACAAATTTGTATTAGGACTCCGCGGGAAAGCCGTCGTCTCGAGTAAAGGGCTATTGAGCAACTACACCTCTACACTGGCCCAAGCGCCGGCATTCACCCCCACCCCTCACAGCCAAACCATCTTCAACCCGGCATTCCGCTCCACACAATATTTAGCCGCCGGCGTCATTCCCGTCTGGAAAATACTGAACACCCTGCAATTCCGCAACGAGTTCTACCTGTTCGCCCCCTTTCGGCAGATATACGAAGACGAAAATTTCAAACCCTACTATGGGAAAGCATTCTCAAAATACCATTTCATGGGAGAATCATCGCTGGTCCTGAACCTCTCGTTCGCCTCGATAAGTCTCTATGCCAACTACTACGATTACCCCGCCCGCAACTGGAATTTCGGCATAAACATAGGCCTGCTGGTATTCAGTCCCAAATTCATCGAATAATTTTTTTATCAGTTATCCACCTGAAAATAGGAGCAATAGCAACCACACCCAAAAAAGACAATAAAAAAATAGGCAAAAAAGATACACACAAATAAAATTATTTCTATCTTTGCAACCGCAAACGGCTCCGTAGCTTAACTGAATAGAGCATCTGACTACGGATCAGAAGGTTACAGGTTTGAATCCTGTCGGAGTCACTACACGCAAAGTCGCCCGAGCGAGGGCAACCCAAATAAAAAACGAACCAAGATTGGCTCCGTAGCTTAACTGAATAGAGCATCTGACTACGGATCAGAAGGTTACAGGTTTGAATCCTGTCGGAGTCACAAAAAGAGAGGCTGACTAAAAAGAGATATGGTCAGCCTCTTTTTATATTTTCCCTACAAACAAGATGTAAATAAAAAGGGGACCAGCGGATAATTTGGGCTGGCAGAGTTCCAATCACGGATCACCAGTAAAAGTATGTGTTTATCTCCAAAATGGTAACTTTGCAAAAAAAGATATGGAGATACAGGAATTATACGACATACTTGTAGGTACCCTCTTTCCGAAAGACATAACGGACCATTTCACAATAGTGCATGTAGAACCTCTTCCTGATGTGTTAGTTGTCCACTTCGAGGAGAAGGACGACTATCATGACAAG
>CASFYQ010000021.1 GCA_949298955.1 uncultured Bacteroidales bacterium | reverse complement strand
TAAATGCCAGGCCAAGGGAGAAACTCAATTTCATGACCCCGGCCGAATGCTTTTTCAAAAATATTTCGTAATGTTGCACTTGCTGGTTGACTCTGCCAATTCTTGACATTCGGTCTTTTTCGCAAGAAAAAATCAAAATCTTTTGTTTTTCAAATAAAAAGCGTGTACCTTTGCAGTCCGATTATTACCCAAATTTGAGAAAATTTGAATGGCAGTCGTTATTCCTTTGGCCGGGAATGTATGTATTGCTGTTATTTAAGTGTTTAATTATTAAAACAATAAACGGTGGATACTTTAAGTTATAAGACCATTTCTGCAAACAAAGAGACCGCTAAAAAAGAGTGGGTTGTGGTTGATGCAACCGACCAGGTTTTGGGTCGTCTGTGTGCAAAAGTTGCTAAGATATTGCGTGGTAAATACAAACCGTGCTTTACTCCTCATGTAGACTGCGGAGATAATGTGATTATCATCAATGCCGATAAAGTACAACTGACGGGCAAAAAATGGACCGATCGGGTTTATTTGAATTTTACGGGTTATCCCGGTGGCCAAAGAGAACTCTCTCCTGCCGATTTGATGAAAAAAGGAGAGTCGAGATTGTTCAAACGCGTGTTGAAGGGCATGCTTCCCAAAAACAAACTGGGCGCTCAACTGCTGCGAAATGTGTATATCTATGCAGGTAGCGAGCATCCCCACGCTGCACAAACCCCCAAAACAATAGATATTAACACCCTTAAATAAGTAATATGGAAGTAGTTAATGCATTAGGCAGACGTAAAGCCGCAGTAGCACGAGTATTTGTGAGCGAAGGTACGGGTGTAGTGACCATAAACAAAAGAGAGTTGGCTGTTTATTTCCCCTCTTCGATACTTCAATACATTGTAAAGCAACCGCTGGAAAAACTGGGCGTTGCTGAGAAATATGACATCAAAGTAAACTTGGACGGTGGTGGTTTCAAAGGCCAAGCCGAGGCTCTTCGTCTGGCTATCGCCCGTGCTTTGGTGAAAATCAACCCCGAGGACAAGCCTGCTTTGAAAGCCGAAGGCTTCATGACTCGTGACCCGCGTGCTGTTGAGCGTAAGAAACCGGGACGTCCCAAAGCTCGTAAGAGATTCCAGTTCAGTAAACGTTAATATGCGACGGCCCCGAGCCGAAGATATATTTGTGTTTAGTATCCAAACCGCAAGGACTTTGTGTCATGGCGCAAGCTACCTTGAGGTTGTATAAGTAGAATGTAAACAAATTAAATCAAAACAAATGTCTATTACTAATTTTGACCAATTATTGGAAGCCGGTGTTCATTTCGGGCACTTGAAAAGAAAATGGAACCCCGCTATGGCTCCCTACATCTTCATGGAGCGTAACGGTATTCACATTATCGACTTGTACAAAACCGTAGCTAAAATCGACGAGGCTGCCGCAGCTTTGAAATCGATTGCCAAATCGGGCAAGAAGATCTTGTTCGTAGCTACCAAGAAGCAAGCCAAACAAGTGGTTGCCGACAAGGCTTCTGCCGTAAATATGCCGTATGTTATCGAGCGTTGGCCGGGTGGTATGTTGACCAATTTCCCCACAATCCGCAAGGCTGTGAAGAAGATGTCGACTATCGATAAGATGGAAAAAGACGGTACGTTTGACAACCTGTCGAAGCGTGAGAAATTGCAAATCTCGCGTCAGCGTGCCAAATTGGAGAAGACTTTGGGTAGCATTGCCGACCTGAACCGTCTGCCCTCTGCCTTGTTTGTTGTCGATGTTCTCAAAGAGCACATTGCCGTACGCGAGGCCAACCGTCTGGGTATCCCCGTGTTTGCCATGGTCGATACCAACTCCAACCCCAACGACATAGATTTCGTGATTCCTGCCAACGACGATGCTTCGAAATCGATTGAAGTAATCCTCGACGCCGTTTGCGGCGCTATTGCCGAGGGCCTGGAAGAACGTAAAGCCGAAAAGGTTGATGCTCCTGCCGAAGGTGAAGAGGTTCCTGTAAAGAAAGAACGCAAAGCTCGCATCTCGCGCAAGAAAGCCGATGATGCCGAAGCTGCCGAACTTACAGAAGAAGCTCCCGAAGCCGAAGAAAAAGAAGCAGAAGAATAAAAAATAATCAAAGACAAAGAGTGGAGCCCTATCTTTGATTTCACTCTTTGTTTCTAATATAAAAAAAATAGGAGATTAAGTATATGGCTGTTACAATGGCTGAAATCAGCAAGCTGCGTAAACTTACCGGTGCCGGCATGATGGATTGCAAAAATGCGTTGACCGAGACCAACGGTGATATCGAAGCTGCTAAGGAAATTATTCGTAAAAAAGGTCAGGCTGTCGCTGCAAAACGCGAAGACCGCGAGGCCTCTGAGGGTTGTGTACTGGCTGCTGCCAAAGGCGATTTCGCTGCTATCGTAGCCTTGAAATGCGAAACCGATTTCGTGGCTAAGAACGAATCGTTTGTTGAGTTGACCAAAGCTATCCTCAACGCTGCTATCGAAGCAAAAGTTGCTAATCTCGATGCAGTGAAAGCTCTCGAAATCAATGGTACTCCCGTAGCCAACCTGATTGTTGACGAGATTGGTAAAACCGGCGAGAAGATGGAACTCGGTTACTACGAGGCTATCACCGCTCCCTATACTACTGCATACATTCACCCGGGTAACAAGTTGGCTACCATCGTAGGTTTCAACTTGGCCGATACCGACTATCAGGTTGCTCACGATGTAGCCATGCAGGCTGCTGCTATGAGTCCCATCGCTGTTTCTCGCGACGAGGTTCCTGCCGATGTAGTAGAGAAAGAGCTCGAAATCGCTAAGGAAAAAGCTCGTCAGGAAGGCAAGAAGGAAGAGATGCTCGACAAGATTGCACAAGGCCGTCTGAACAAATTCTATCAAGAGGTTTGTCTGCTCGAACAGGCTTTCGTGAAAGATCCCAAACAGAGCATTCAACAATATCTCCACTCGAGCAACAAAGAACTTACCGCTGTTGCTTGCAAACGTATCACTCTGAACGAAGAGTAATCAACGAGATATATTGCGATATAAAGAAGCGCTGCATCATTATGATGCGGCGTTTTTTTTATTCTGCCAAGCGTGGGGTAATCTGCTTCCTGTGATTTTGTGTGCGGGCTGAATCTGTATACTTATGTCGCGAGGAACTTTTATTTTGCTCGTTGACAGGGCCGGAGCGCGGTAGACGAGCGTTTATGGCACTACAATCTTCACCGGAGCTGCCGGTGTCGATACCAGGTAGAAGCCTGCGGGGAGGGGAAGGGTGCCGTGGCCGGCAATGCGATGCACGCTTACGAGGGTACCGTCGAGAGCATAGATGCGGATATCGACGGGGTGTGAAGCAGTCTCGAAACAGATGTTGCCCGGGGTACTCCACAGGCGGACAGGGGCCTCGGCTGGGGTGGCGACAATGCCCGACGGGTCGTAGTAGTCGCTGATGTGGATATTGTCGATGTCTATTCCCGTAGTCGAGTTGTCGGTCTTGGCAATCTTGATGCGCCAGGAGCCCGGGCGCATGATTTTGAACTGGTATTCGGTCAACTCCTTTTCGATGGCGATACCGGTTTGTATGGCTTCCCAGCTTTCTCCCTGGTTGTCGGAGAGATAGAGCCCGAACGAGCCGGAGCCTTTATCCTCTTTATAGCGGGCGGCCCATAGGCGTATATAGCCTATGCCGTGGGGTTTGTCGTCGAGCATGCAGATGTAGCCTGGTTCGCCGCTGGTCGACTCGGTGAGGCGCAGGTGGGCGGCGGCATTGTCCCATTTCATGTCATTGGAGCTATTGCCGTAGGTGGCACCCGAGAATTTCCACAGGCAGGTTTCGTCGCTGGCATAGGTGCCACCGCTATACATGAGCTCTCCGTCGGGGGTGTAGGCTTTTTTGGTCTCGAAGGTTTCGTAGAAATTCCAGTATTGCGACTCGTCGACGAGGGGGGCGGACGGGGCAATCCAGTCGGTGAGGGTCTTGATGCCCGGCAGGGTAAAATAGTCGGTGAGCGTACCTTTTATTGTGAGCGGTTTGCGCCAGTATTGCGGGTGCTCGTCGAGGTTGTAGTCGTCGACATAGTCTTTTATCTGTACGGGCATCATGCGGCTTAGGTCGATTTCGTCCACATCGTCGGCAATCAGATAGGCCGAGGTGCCGTCAAAGGGAGGTGCCAGGTGGTAGAAATGCTTGTTGTTGGAGAAATCGCGATATTCGCCCACGACATATCCTGTTACATAGTAACTTTTATGGTCGTTTTTTCTGGCAAGGGCTTGCGATACGGTAAGGGGCGATTGGGCCGTAGAGCCATCGCCGGCGATTATCGGGAGTGCACAAGCAAGCAGCAGTATGAGGAACAATCCTTTTTTCATGGGTAAAATCGAGTTTGGTTTCAGTGACTACAAAGGTACGAAATCGGCTCGATTTTTGGGCGTGGTTGGTTTAAAACAAAAAAAATTGATTGTCATCACGACAACCAATCTTTGTTAACCTTAATTCTAATACCATGAAAAACACATTGCAAATGTACGCATATAATTTTATATGCAAGCAAAAAGGATATAAAAACTGCTTGTATTTAACATTATTTTCACAAATGAGAGTTTTTGTGACAATATGATAGCCTATTATTACAAATCTGTTACAAAATGTTCGGGCTTTCGGAGCGGCGATGATGCGAATTTTGCTTTTGGCACAACTTATCGGGGGGTAGTATTGTTATGAAATTGTATGGCTATTCATAAAAAAACGAGTCTTATGAAAAAAATTTTGTGGAGTTTGATGCTGTTGGCGGGGCTTCTGATTTGGAACTCGTGCGATGATGACGAACGGGTAGATTACCAGTACTTGCCGGCAGCGATACATCGGTTTGTTGATACTTATTTTGTCGATGTGCAGGTAATCAAGGCCGAGAAAAGCGATGATGAACCTCGCTACGGGGTGTGGCTGAGCAATGGGTTTGAATTGAAATTTTACAGCGAAGGGGGCTGGCAGGAGGTAGACGGAAATCTGCAAGTGCTGCCGTCGGCGTTGCAAATTGGCATTTTGCCCGGCAATTTGCTCTCCTATACGGCCACGCAATACCCCAATGCCGGTATTGTCGAGGTTTCGCGACATAGTTGGGGATATGAAATCGAGTTGAATACGGCTCCAATTACCGAGCTGAAATTCAACAACGATGGCCATGTGGTTGTTTCCGGGGAAGATTGAGGCGGTTCTCCCTCGTTTTTGACGGTTTCCTCTATCGTTTGCGTCGATAGGTGACGAATGTATAGGGATAGGCGTGCCGCTCGTCGGCAGGCATCTCCTGTACATCGACCTTTTCCCACATGGTCTCGTCGATGGGAGGGAAAAAGGTGTCGGCATCGGCAAATGTGTGGTGTATGTGAGTGATGTAGAGTGTGTCGGCCGACCCGATGGTTTCGTTGTAGAGGGAGGCTCCGCCGATGATGAAGATGCGCTCGTCGGGCGATTGAGCGGTCACCTCGTCGAGGTTATGCCGTGTCTCTACACCCGGCCACGAAAGGTCGCGGTTATGGGTGAGCACGATGTTGCGACGGTTAGGCAGTGCTCCGTTGGGCAGCGACTCGAAAGTGCGGCGTCCCATCACCACGGTGTGTCCCGAGGTGAGAACCTTGAAATGTTTCAGATCGTTGGGCAGGTGACACAACAACTGCTGTTCGCGACCGATGGCACCGTTTTCGGCGACGGCGGCGATGAGGGCGAAAGATTTTTTCATAGGCGTCATACCGATACTTTCCCGGCGATATGGGGGTGTGGGTTATAGTCGGTGAGTTCAAAATCTTCATATTTGAAATCGAAGATGCTTTTCACCTCGGGATTCAGTTTCATTTTGGGGAGTGGGCGAGGCTCGCGGCCAAGTTGCTCGTGCACCTGTTCCATGTGGTTGTTGTAGATGTGGGCGTCGCCCAGTGTATGTACAAACTCTCCGGCCTCGAGCCCCGTGACTTGAGCCACCATCATCAGCAGCAGCGCATACGAGGCGATGTTGAAAGGCACGCCCAGAAAGATGTCGGCACTGCGTTGATAGAGTTGCAGACTTAGTTTGCCGTTAGCTACGTAGAACTGGAAGAAAGCGTGGCACGGGGGCAGGTTCATCTGCGACAGGTCAGCCACATTCCAGGCACTCACGATGATGCGTCGCGAGTCGGGGTTGTGTTTGATGGTTTCGATAGCTTCGGTTATTTGGTCGATGTGCCCGCCGTTGTAGTCGGGCCAGGAACGCCACTGGTATCCGTAGATGTGCCCCAAGTCGCCGTTCTCGTCGGCCCATTCGTTCCAGATGCGCACTCCGTTTTCTTGCAGATATTTCACGTTGGTATCGCCTTTAAGAAACCACAGCAGTTCGTAGATAATTGATTTGAGGTGCAGTTTTTTTGTGGTGAGCAGGGGAAACCCGTCGTGCAGGTCGAAGCGCATTTGATAGCCGAATACACTGTGGGTACCGGTGCCTGTGCGATCCTCTTTGAGTACACCGTGGTCAAGTACATGTTGCAGTAGGTCGAGATATTGTTTCATGTGCTGTGTTTAAGTTCTATTTGATTTGCAGCAGGCGGCTGAAGCCGAGGCACGAAACTGAAAATCCCAGTTTGCAGCCTCGAATCATGTCGCCCTGTATGGCATTGAAATTCTTGAATTGTTCGCGGTTGATAAAGATTTTAGTGCGAATCGATGCGGTGAAAATTTCGCGGTGTCCGCGCCAGAACGACGGTACCAGCGATATGGTGTTGGAGAAGCGGTAGTCGAAGCAGATGCCCGCTGTCCAGTTGAAATTGGTGTAGGCCAAGGTTGCCCGTTCGTTGACACCGTCCGGAATTTTTACCTGGTCGGAGTAGCCCGACCAAATGCAGCCTACATAGGGCATGAGGGCAAAATATTTGGTCGAGACGAGTTGTTGTCCCAAACTTAGCGAAATCGAGGTATAGGAGTTGTGTCCGTTGCGCAGCCATACATCGTGGATGCCGTCTTTCCACACGTCGATATCGCGTCGCGTGCGAGCCATACCTGCCGAGAAATCGCACAACAGGTGGGTGTTGATGTAACCCAAATCGAAGCCGAAATGAATTTGCCAGGCGGGATCCCAATATCGCTCGATGTCGCCTACCGGGAAGGAGGCTCCTGTTCCCAGGAAAAAGCCATATCCGAATCGGCGGGGCGAGATGCGGGGAACCGACGGAGCCGGGTTTTCGATGAGTTCTTTGGTTATGTAGAACTCCCACTCTTGCAATTTTTCTTCGTTCTGGCCGTACTCGGTCTCCTCTTGGGCTCGCAGGCTTTGTTCTTTATAAAGATCCATGTATTGGCTGGTGCGGTTGTCGGCGGCGATGCCCACCACGCCCAGGTTCAGCTCGGTTTGCAACCGACGGCGGTATAGCTCGAGCAGGTCGTATTTGAGCTGGAAGAAGCGTAGCAGGTTTTCGTTGCGTACAACCGAGTCGGCAAAGGAGTGCTTCCGGTCGAAACAGGCTTGCGCCTCGGGTCGTACCGTGGCAGTGTTTCCGTCGCGGCTTTTGGTCTTCTCGATTCGCAGGAACGCGGTAAACGCCGAGGGTACGCTTTTGAGACTGAGAGTGTCTCTGAAATCGTCCCACGTCAATTTGCCCTCGTTCCAGAATTTATAATCGGTAGGCTCCTTGGCTCGGGTATATCCCGGGAGCGAGAGTGCAATCAAAAGGAGTATCAAAAGCCGTTTCATAGGTAGCGGGATTAAAGAGATTCGAGTATACGTTTGAGCACGACTTGTGCCGAGATTTCGCGATTGGCAGCCTCGGGGATAACCAGCGACTGGGGACTCTCGATTACGTCGTCGGTCACAATCATGTTGCGACGTACCGGCAGACAGTGCAGAAAGTAGGCATGGTTGGTGAGAGCCATTTTCTCGCTGTCGACTGTCCAACTGTGATCTTTGCTCAGCACTTGGCCGTAGTGAGGGTCGGCATAGGCCGCCCAGTTCTTGGCATAGATGAAATCGGCACCTTCGAAGGCTTTCCGTTGGTCATACTCCACGTGAGCCTTTCCCACGAAGCGCGGGTCGAGTTCGTAACCCTCGGGGTGGGTAATGACAAATTCGTAATCGGTTTCGTTCATCCACTCGGCAAATGAGTTGGGCACGGCCTGCGGCAGGGCTTTGGGGTGCGGAGCCCAGGTCATGACCACCTTGGGACGGGCTTTCGTCTTGTACTCCTCGATGGTGATGAGGTCGGCAAAGCTTTGCAACGGGTGACGGGTAGCCGCCTCCATGCTGAATACGGGGCGTCCCGAGTATTGTATGAACTGGTTGAGAATCTTCTCTTCGTAGTCGTCGCTCTTGTTTTCGAAACGGGCAAAAGAGCGCACCCCGATTACATCGCAGTAGCAACCCATCACGGGAATGGCTTCGAGCAGATGCTCGGGCTTGTCGCCGTCCATGATTACCCCGCGTTCGGTTTCGAGTTTCCAAGCCCCCTGGTTTACATCGAGCACCATCACGTTCATGCCCAGGTTCATAGCTGCCTTTTGAGTGCTCAACCGGGTGCGGAGGCTCGAGTTGAAAAATATCATCATGAGGGTTTTATCCTGCCCCAGATGTTTGTAGGCAAAGCGATTGGCCTTTACTTCGAGGGCTTCTTGCACGGCTGTTTTCAAGTCTCCGATGTCGTGTACGTTGGTAAAATGTCTCATAATCGTTATTTATTGACGGGTTTGTCCGTTGCCGGAAATGATGTATTTATAGGTTGTCAGTTCGGGTAGAGCCATAGGGCCTCGGGCGTGCAGTTTCTGGGTGCTGATGCCAATCTCGGCTCCGAATCCGAACTGGCCTCCGTCGGTGAAAGCCGTGGAGACGTTGGTGTATACGCAGGCGGCATCGACCTGTCGGGCGAATTGCTGTTTGCGGGTCTCGTCCTCGGTTACGATGCACTCACTGTGTTTCGAGGAGTAGCGCGCGATGTGGGCTAATGCTTCGTCGAACGAGCCGACGGTCTTCACGGCCATCTTGTAGTCGAGAAACTCGGTGCCGAAACTCTCGTCCGTGGCCGGTTGCAGCAGTTCGTCGGGATATTTCCCGGCCAAGGCTTCACAGGCTTGCGGGTCGGCATAGATGACAACCTTTTTTTCGGCCAGTGGCGCACACAGTTCGGGCAGTTCGGGCAATCGTTTACGGTGGACAATGAGGCAGTCGAGAGCGTTGCACACGCTCACCCGGCGGGTTTTGGCGTTGAATATGATATTCCGCCCTTTTTCCAGGTCGCCCGCTTCGTCGAAATAGGTGTGACAGATTCCCGCGCCGGTTTCGATGACCGGCACGAGTGCGTGTTGGCGCACATAGTCGATGAGGCGGCTGCTCCCTCGGGGAATTACAAGGTCTACTTTGCCGACGGCGGTTAATAACTTGTCGGTAAAGCTATGTTCGTTGGGTAGTAAAACGGCTGTGTTAGAATCTATTCCATGACTTATCAACACCTTGTTGATAATGTTCATAAGTGCTCGATTGGAGCAGGCTGCGTCACTCCCTCCTTTCAAGATGCAGACATTACCCGATTTCAGGCAGAGGGAAAAGACGTCGAATGTTACATTGGGGCGTGCTTCGTAGATGATGCCGACCACACCGAAAGGTACCGATATTTTGTCGATGTGCATGCCGTTGGGGCGGTCGAACGAGGCCAGCGTGCGTCCCAACGGAGAGGGCAGCGTGGCCACGCGCCGCATGTCGGCGGTAATGCCCGCGAGGCGTTCGCGGGTGAGCATCAGTCGGTCATACCGCGGGTCATTCTCGTCCATGCGTTCCAAGTCGCAGCGGTTCTCTTGCAGGATATAGCCGGTTTGCCGGTCGGCCTCGTCGGCCACGGCACAGAGCACTCTGTCGATGACACTGCCGTCGATGAGGTTCAGTTTGTTGGCGGCTGCCCGGGCATTGTCGAGGATATGTGACAAATCGGTAATCATGGGTGTGATGCGTCTATTTAAGCAAAAGTAATCTTTTTTTTCGAGTATGGAGCAAGATAACCGTTAAAGTTGTTCGAGATAGAGATAATCGCAGTGAACGAGCGGCCGGGCCCCCTGCTTGCCGATGAGCTTTCGGGCCGATTCGCTGTCGACAGCTATGCGTCCTACTCCAATGGTATTGCCGCCGGCATCGGCGATGCGTACGATGTCGTCGCGCTCGAAATCGCCTTCGATGCGAGTCACCCCGATGGGCAGGATACTGGCAGCCGGTTGCGAGTGAATGGCTTCGACGGCTCCGGCATTGAGGTATAGGCGGCCTTTGGCGAATCCTTCGGAGTGGGCTATCCAGCGTTTTATGCTCGATATGGGCGAGGGCGAGGGTATGAAACGGGTGCACAACTCGGTGCTTCCCTCTTGCAGCAGGAGGGGGAGGATATTCTCCCGCTTGCCGTTGGCGATGATTACCTCGATGCCTTCGTCGGCCACTTTGCGGGCGATGTGGCACTTGGTGTGCATGCCGCCTCGCCCGAGCGACGATTTGCCTGGTTGTATATATTGCGACAACTCTTGCCCCGGGTGAATCTCGGTGATGACCCGGCTGTCTGCTTCGCTCGGCATGCCGTTGTAGATACCGTCGATGTTGCTGAGAATGACAAGTGTATCGACGTCCATCATGGCCGAGATGAGTCCCGACAGTTCGTCGTTGTCGGTAAACATGAGTTCGGTTACCGAGATGGTGTCGTTTTCGTTGACGATGGGTATTACCCGGTTCTCGAGCATGACCTCCATACATTGCTTTTGGGTGAGGTACTGTTGGCGGGTAGAGAAATTCTCTTTGGTGGTAAGCACCTGTCCACAGGCGATGTGATGCTCCCGAAAAAGTTCGTAGTAACGGTTGATGAGCTTGGCCTGCCCTACGGCCGAGAAGAGTTGCCGCGCTGATACCGGGTCGAGTTTGCGCCCGATATGCAGTTCGCTACGTCCCGAGGCGACCGCTCCCGACGAGACAATGATAATCTCGAATCCGGCCTTATGCAGGTCGGCTATCTGGTCGGTCAGGGACGACATGCGGGTGATGTCGAGTGTGCCGTCGGGGCGGGTGAGCACGTTGCTCCCAATCTTTACGGCGATGCGTTTGCGGCTGTAGCTGTCACTCATGGTTGTATGGCAAATTGTTCAACAGTTTCGATATAGTGCTTCCACTCCGGGTCGTTTTCGGCGCCTATCTGTATGGGCAGGGGAGGGTAGTTGGCAAAAGCTTGTTCCACGACCCGGCCGAAAATTTCGGCCGATGTGCTGTAATACTCGTAGCGGGCGGCTCGGTTGCCGATGAAGATGGCGGTGAGCACGGCCTCCTCTTGCTCTTCGAGTGCCTGGCGTAATTGCTCGTTGAGCAGGTCGAGCCCTCGGGTCTCCTTGTCGGTGGGCAGCCCTTTGCTGTCGCCGTCGTATTGCCACACGAGGGCGATGCGGGTGGTAAATCTCCCCGACAACCTGAGGGTATCGAGAAAAAGTCTTCCCCGCACGATGAGGGGTTTCCCTTCGTTCTCGGCATCGGCGACGAACCATTCGTTACTTGCTTGCATGGCGTTTCCTGTTTAAGGGTTATTTCGTTTTGTCTTTGTCGCGTATCTCTACCCGGCGAATTTTTCCGCTGATGGTCTTGGGTAATTCATCGACAAACTCGATGACGCGAGGATATTTGTAGGGAGCGGTCACTCGTTTCACATGGTCTTGTATTTCTTTGACGAGAGCTTCGCCTGCCTTTTCCTTGTAGGCGGCCGAGAGCACGATGGTAGCCTTGACTACTTGCCCCCGAATTTCGTCGGGCACACCCGTGATGGCACATTCGACTACGGCCGGGTGGGTCATCAAGGCGCTTTCCACTTCAAACGGGCCGATGCGGTAGCCCGACGATTTAATCACGTCGTCGGCACGGCCTACGAACCAAAAATAGCCGTCTTCGTCGCGCCAGGCCACATCGCCCGTGTAGTAGATGTGGTCGTGATAAGCTTCGGAGGTCTTTTCCGGATCGCGATAATACTCTTTGAAAAGCCCCAGCGGTTTACCATGGTCGGTGCGAATGACAATCTGCCCTTGTTCCCCGTCTTCGGCCGAGCGTCCGTCGGCGGTCAGCAGGTCGATGTCGTATTGCGGGTTGCGTATACCCATCGAGCCCGGTTTGGGCTCTACCCAAGGATAGGTGGCGATGGTGAGGGTGGTTTCGGTTTGGCCGAAACCTTCCATCAGTTTGATGCCGGTCAGGCGCAGCCACTCTTCATAGACTTTGGGGTTGAGGGCTTCGCCGGCGATGGTGCAATATTTGAGCGACGAGAGATCGTATTTTGTGAGGTCTTCGCGAATGAGGAACCGGAAAACGGTGGGCGGCGCGCAGAACGAGGTGATGTGGTAGTTGTGTATCATGTCGAGCACGTCGGCCGGTTTGAACTTTTCGAAATCATAGACAAATACGTTGGCTCCGGCAATCCATTGCCCGTAGAGTTTGCCCCACACGGCTTTGCCCCAGCCGGTGTCGGCGAGGGTGAGGTGCAGGCTGTCTTCGTGGAGGTTGTGCCAAAAGGAGCCGGTGATGATGTGCCCCAGCGGGTAGGTGAAATCGTGTGCCACCATTTTGGGTTCGCCGGTCGTTCCCGAGGTGAAATAGAGCAGCGAGATGTCGTCGTTGTTGTTGGGGTGCTGGGGGCGTGCAAAGGGGGCTGCCGATTCGATACCTCGATGAAAGTCGTCCCACCCTTCGGGGATAAGCGGCCCTATCGAGATGCAGTGCTGCAATGAGGGAGAGGCGGGGCGGGCCCGGTCGATATGCCCGGTTACAATTTCGTCGCCGCAGGCTACGATGGCCTTGATGTCGGCCGCATTGCAGCGGTAGATAATATCTTTTTCGGTGAGCAGGTGGGTGGCCGGGATACATACTGCGCCCAGTTTGTGGAGAGCGATGATTGAGAACCAAAATTCAAAGCGGCGTTTGAGTATGAGCATCACCATGTCGCCGTGTCCGATGCCCAGCGATTGAAAATAGGCAGCAGTCTTGTCACTCTCGCGTTTGATGTCGGCAAAGGTAAAATCGATTCTCATTCCTTGGTCGTTGGTCCAAAGCAGGGCTTTTTTATCGGGTTCGGTTCGAGCCCATTCGTCCACGATGTCATATCCGAAATTGAAATTTTCGGGCACCTTTACCTTGAAATTTTGCATGAAATCTTTCTGCGAGGAGAAAGTGGTTTTATCCAAAAAGCGTTCTAACATAATCGTATGCGAGGATTCTTTCCTCAATAATTTATTAATGTTTATAATGAGATTTCACAATCGATTCCGTCAAAAGATAATGGCCAGGAACTTGACCGGTTTTTCGCCGATGGCTTTCATGCCGTGGGGGCGGGTGGAGTCGAAAATGATGCTGTCGCCCTCGTGGAGTACAAGCTCTTTCTCGCCGATGCGCAGATGCAGGCTACCCTCCATTACGATGTTGAACTCCTGCCCCGGGTGAGTGTTGAGGGTGAAGGGGGCTTCGGGGTTTGTAGGCTCGACTGTTACCATGAAGGGGTCGGCTTTGCGGTTTGCAAATCCGGCGGCCAGCGACTGGTATTTATAGGCCTTGGTGCGCTCGATGGCAACCCCTTTGTCTTTACGGGTCAGGAAATAGGCGCTCATGCGGGGCTCATATCCAAACATGAGGGCGGGCAGTTCTACGCCGTAGTGGTGGGCTATCTGATGCAGGAAGCTTACCGGGATATCTTTTTCGCCCGATTCGTAGCCCAGATAGGTGTCCAAGTCGATGTGGCAAGTGGCTGCAATCTCTTCGGGTTGTAGGTCGAGGGAATCTCGAAGCCCTACGAGCCGTTCGGCTATTTGTTTTATCTCTTCGCTCATAGTGCAAATGTATAAAAGAGGGTTAATGTCTTTTACAAAATTAGCAAAACGAGACTGCAAAAAAGAAAAGTGCAACAAAAAATAGGCAAGATGTTTCTATTTTGTAACTTTTATTAAGAAACGATCCCTCTTGCGGTAATCTGGGTTGCGCATTTGCGAAACAAGTGTGCAGGTCCTATTCCTGAGGTTCGGCCTGGGGCACATACTGGTAGGCTCCGATGTCAACCCGTTCTGTGCGGGGGGTGCCATACATGTCTTTGTCGAGGGGAGGAGCGGCAAATGCCGGGTCGCCTTTGCCGATGGCTCCCGACTCCTCGGAGCCGATTTCGTAGTTGTAATAGTAATGTTCTTCGCCGGTGGCTTTGAAGAGAGGCATGCCTCCCCACACGGTGCCGATGAAATTGTCGTCGTCCTCACCCCGGGAGTTGAAGAGGCACGAGCGGAAGAATACGTGGCTGCCCGTGAAATCGATGCCCGATATTTCGGAGGTTTTTCCACAGATAATCGAGTTGTTGAAACGGGCCCGCAACAGGGGAGCCCCACCGTCGATCGAGTCGGCCGCAGCGCAGTGGTTCACCGTCACGATGGGCGAGGTAATCACATCGTAGAAATAGTAGTTGACGATGGTGCAGTGGGTAAAGTCGGCTATCCCCCCGGTGAGTGCGAGCACGGCGCCGGCAGCGTCCGACAGTTCGCTGTTCCAGCAGTTGATACGGCTGTATTTCGAGGTAATGAGGTTGCCCGACGAGTTGCGTATGCGTGAGTTGGCAATTTCGAGCCGCGTCTCTTCGGTTGCACACGAGTCGAGTACAATCCCCGAACTCATGCCTCGCACATGGGCATAGGAGATGGTGTTGCCAAAACTCTCGGGGTAGAAGTGTATGCCGCCCCACTGTCCGCCCAAGTTGTCATAGGGCAGGTCGGTAAAGAGTCGGTCGAGCCGGTCGCCCCGTATCTGTATGGGGGCTTGCCGGGTACCCTCGGCTTGCAACCGGCCTTGCACCAGCAGCGAGGCCCGGTTGTGGAAATGAACCCGTGTCCCCGGGTCGAGTTGCAGCGTGGCGCCCGGTGCCACTACCAGACTGTCGTAGATGAGATACGGGCGGTCGGCCGTGAGGCGGGTGTCGGCGGTAAGCGTTTCGCCCCGTTTGATAATCACGTCCTGCCCATAGGCGGTGAGCTTTACGTCTTGTTGTACCCCGTTGGTAAGGAATACGATTGAATCGACGATAAAGAGGGGATTATCCTGATTGGTGGGGTCGATGTTGGCCTCGACGAAGACGTAGAGGCTGTCTTTGCCCCGAATCTCGACATCGGTAAAATAGTCGCCCGACATACCGTCGACGTTGATATGGAACCCTGAGTGTTCGGCGTCGGCCAGTTTGATGGTCGAGATGTTGAGCGATTTCTTGTTGGGATTGTAGACTCGGAACGAGCGGGTCGAGGTGCCTATCGTCGTGAAAATCGTGTCGAAGGCCACCGTATCGGTCGAGAATGCAAGCACGTGCGACGGGCTTGTGGTAAAGTCGTCGTCGATACAGCCCGTCAGCAGCGACGCTGCCAGCAGGCACAACGAAAAGATGGCAACGGATATCGCTCTCATATGTATTATAGAAACGGTCTTCGGGGCGCTTTATTGCAGCAGGGGGTAGATTATTTCCTTTGAAACGAGTGAGGGGTAGATTTGTAAAATCAGAATCTTTTCTGTATGTTTGTTCATCGATAATCTATAAACATCGTGACTATGTTACTGACAACAACGCCTACGGTAGAAGGACGACAGATTGTGACCTATTATGGAGTAGTGACCGGCGAGACCATTATCGGCGCCAATGTGATGCGCGATTTTATGGCCGGGGTGAGAGACTTTTTCGGTGGCCGTTCGGGAGCTTACGAAGAGGTGTTGCGCAAGGCTAAGGATACGGCCCTCAAAGAGATGGCCCGTGAGGCGAAGGCTTTGGGAGCCAATGCCGTGGTGGGTATCGACATCGATTATGAGACGGTAGGGGCTTCGGGCAGCATGTTGATGGTGGCTTGCAGCGGTACCGCCGTGCGCGTCGAGTAAGAAGGCCGTTTATTTTGCTTTTTCTATGAAATACTATCTGATAGCCGGGGAGGCTTCGGGCGATTTGCACGCCTCCAATCTGATGAAGGCATTGAAGCGGGAGGACCCCGACGCCGAGTTCCGATTCTTTGGAGGCGACCTCATGGAGGCCTGCGGTGGCACGCTGGTGAAGCACTACCGCGACATGGCCTATATGGGCTTTATCCCGGTGCTGATGAACCTCGACAAGGTGCTGGCCAATATGCGCCTGTGCAAGCAGGATATTGCCGCCACCCGCCCCGATGTGGTGATTCTGGTCGACTACCCGGGCTTCAACTTGAAGATTGCCAAGTATGTGAAAACCCGGTTGGATATACCGGTCTATTATTATATCTCTCCTAAAATCTGGGCCTGGAAGGAGTGGCGGGTGAAGAGTATCCGTCGCTATGTCGACAGGCTCTATTCCATCTTGCCTTTCGAGGTCGATTTTTATGCTCGTCATCACTATGTGGTGGAGTATGTGGGCAACCCCACGGTCGACGAACTGGCAGTGCGCCCCCGGGCCGACGAGACTTTCGACGATTTCGTGACCGAATGCCGTTTGGAGCGTAAGCCCATTATCGCCCTGTTGGCCGGTAGCCGGGTCTCTGAAATCAAGGATAATCTGCCGATGATGATTGAGGCGGCCGAGTCGTTCCCCGATTATCAGTTGGTCATAGCCGGAGCACCGGGTATTTCGCCCGATTTCTATGCTCCGTATTTGCAGGGACACCGGGTGAAGGTGGTGCAGGGCAAGACCTACCGGCTGTTGCAACAGAGCAAGGTGGCGCTGGTTACCTCGGGTACGGCGACTCTCGAGACAGCATTGCTTCGGGTACCACAGGTGGTTTGCTATTGGGTAGGCGGAGGCAAGTTGTTTTATAAGACGTTCGAAAAGATTTTGCAAGTGCCCTATGTCTCGTTGGTCAATCTCATTGCCGATGCGCCTGTCGTGAGCGAGCTGTTGGGTTATCGGGCTACGGCTGCGAACCTGCGTCGCGAGTTGGCTGCGCTTTTCGACGAAGGGAATCGTGAGCGTATGCTGGCAGGCTACGATTTGGTGGCCGGGCGGTTGGGCGCTCCGGGAGCGCCCGAGAATGCCGCTCGTTCCATCGTGGCAGCTCTGCGGGGATAAATCAATCTTGTTTTTTCAGGAAACCGATGAGGTTGGCAAAGGAGTCGAATCCTTGTGCGCCGGTAGCGGTGTGCAACGTGAGTGTGTGCGCGTCCTTTACCGTGAGGCGGGGGAGTGCAAGTGAACTCCCGTCGGGGGCGATGCGGCAGCCGTAGTTGTTGCGGTTGAGGGCGTTGACTGTCCAGTGGAGCAGGGTCTCGTCTCCGGCCTCCACCACAATCTCTTTTCCCCATTGTACCGAGGGGTAGTAGCTGCCGTGTGCGCGGTCGAAGCAGATGTCGCGACGGTCGAACAGCGTGTCGAGGTCGCCGTTGAGAATGAGGTCTTCGGTTTCGCCACAGTACAAGCCGTGCCCTTTGCGCAGCAGCCACAGGCGGTCGGCCAGCACGAGAGCCTGTTCGATGTCGTGGGTCGACAGCAGTATCGCTTTGTTTTGTGTGGCGGCGATGCGGTGCAGCAGGGTCATGGTTTCGATGCGGCTCACGGCGTCGAGGAAAGCCGTGGGTTCGTCCAGAATGACGAGCGGGCACTCTTGCGCCAGCACCTTGGCAATCATGGCCTTTTGTTTCTCTCCGTCGGAGAGCTGCGCCATGTAGGAGTGTGCCTTGTGTGTCATGCCTACGGACTCGATGGCCTCTTCGACCACTTGACGGTCGTGATGGTCGAGCCGCCCGAAGAAGCCGGTATGGGGTTGCCGCCCCAGCGCAACCATTTCGTAGACGGTGAGCCCGCCGGTTTGTGTCTTGTCGGTAAGCACCACGCCTATCAGTCGCGAGAGTTCCCGCTCCGATAGCTCCGACAGGTTGCGGCCTTCGAGCCATATCTCCCCGGCAAGGGGCGGTTGCGAAGCCGAGAGGGTGCGCAGCAAGGTCGATTTGCCCGAGCCGTTGGCTCCCAGCAGGCAGGTGAGCTCGCCTCGGTGGAGCGAAAAGGCAAGGTTTTCGTGAATCTGTTTCACCCCGTTGTGCCCCGATTTGTACCCGATGCTCAACTGTTGTGCCGATAGTATGGTGGTCGCGCTCTTCATCAGTTGAAATATTGGATTTTGCGTTGATTGATAATTACATAGATGATAACCGGCGCCCCCAATACCGGGGTGATGGCGTTGATGGGCAAGATGCCCGACTCGCCTGGCAAGATACAGATGAGGTTGCACAGCAGTGTGGTGACGGCTCCGCAGAGCAGGGTTACGGGGAGTAGTGTGTTGTGATTCGAGGTGCCCAGCAGCAGGCGGGCGATGTGAGGCACGGCCAGTCCGATAAACGAGACGGGGCCGCAGAAGGCGGTGGTCGATGCCGTGAGTAATCCCGTGACGATGAGCAGCAGGTTGCGGGTGAGCTTGATGTTTACCCCCAGATTGGCTGCGTAACGGTCGCCCAGCAACAGGGCGTTGAGCGGTTTGATGAGGAGTATGGCGATACCGAGGCCCACCACTACCGACAGGGCAAAATAGGGTAGTTGCTCGCCGGTGACGCCGCTGAAATTGCCCATGCCCCAGATGGTATAGGAGTGCACCCCTTCGGCCGTGGCGAAATAGTTGAGCAGCGAGATGATCGACGAGGTGATATAGCCTACCATGATACCCACGATGAGCAGCATGATGTTGTTCTTGACAAGGGTCGAGAAGAAGAGTATCGTGCCCAGTACGACGACCGAGCCTGCGAAAGCTCCCGCAATGATGGCGGTAAAGCCCGTGAGGGTGGTCGATTCGGTGAGTCCCAGGCTCCCGCCGCAGAAGAGCATCACCAGAGCTACGCCCAGGCTGGCTCCCGTGTCGATGCCCAGTATCGAGGGCCCTGCCAGCGGGTTGTTGAAGACTGTTTGCAGCAGCAACCCTGCCACAGCCAGAGCTGCGCCCGAGAGCAGGGCAGCTGCCATTTGCGGTAAACGCGATTCCAGCACGATAAATCGCCACACCTCCTTCTCGCTTTCGCGGCCGCACAGAATGTCCCACACCGCCGAGGCCGGTATCTGCACCGACCCGAACCACAGGTTGGCGGCACACAAGGTTATCAGCAGCAGAAGCAGGATTGCGATGAGTACCTTTTCACGTAATTTGTCGGGGCGGGCATTCATTCGGGTAGCGGTTGAAAATAACGGGGACGATAGTGGGGAAAACGGTCGGGGTGGAAGAGGGCCGCCAACTCCTGCAAAAGCAGGTCGGGGCGGAAAGGAGTCTCTTCGTAGTAGTTGCATTCGGCTGTGTTACAGCCGTAGATGCGATGCTCGCGGAAAGCTTTGAAGCGGGCATAGGGGGCATATTCTTTCTGCAAGGCCTGGTAGGAGAGTTGCCCCACGTTGAACGACTTGATGAGCCAGATGTCGGCCTCGCCCGCCCGGTCGAATACCGTCTCGAAAGCGAGGGGGATAGAGCCCGATTCGCCGTTGTCGCTCCATGGATAGGCCCCGCCGGCGTCGGCAAAGAGGCGTGCCATGTAGCTTTTCCCGCCCGGCATGTACCAGGCCGAGCCACTTTTCAGCTCGCTGATAACCATCGGGCGAGGGACGAAGGTTTTTGTCTGCGCTTTCAGGGCATTGTAGTTTTGTTCGATTTGGAAGAAGAGCGAGTCGGCCTCGGCTTCTTTGCCATAGAGCAGCCCCAGCAGTTTAATCCATTCGGCGCGGCCCAGCGGCGAGGTTTCCAGATAATCGGCACATTCGATAATGGGAATCCCCATCTTCCCGATGCGGCCGTAGCCTGCGTTTTCGAAGGGTGACAGCAGGATAGCGTCGGGCGAGAGAGCCATCACTCGTTCGATGTCGGGGTTCATCGAGTTGCCTGCGTCGACCAGTTTGCCCCGACGGGCCCGGTCGAGCAGGGCGGGTGTTTTGATATAGGCGAGGTCGCATACGCCGCCGATGCAATCGAGCGCCCCCAGCAGGTCGAGTGCGCTCGCATGTACCGACGAGTAGACCAGCGAGTTGTCGAGCGGAGTCCTCACCACTGTGCCTTGCGGCAAATGGGCGGGCAGCTTCTCGTTGCGAGGCACGAGCAGATAGCGGTGCAGCAGCCGTGTGGTGTCCCACGGGTTGGTTACCGCCACATCGGTATAGCTGTCGTGACGCACAATCGAGAGTAACTCGGCATGGTGCACGAGTGTATCGTCTGCGGCACTACTGCCGGCCGGCCGGCCGGTGCGATTTTGGCACTGCACCGTGAGAAGCAGAAATGCGGCGAGGATAATCGGTCGAAACAATTTATTCATGTCGATAGTCGTCGGGTTAGCGGGGTTGATAGCCTATGTATTTGCCTGTGAGGTCGTTGTTCATGAGATATTGAGCTGTTTGTAACACCGCGAAAGAGTAGTTGCGCAACGACTGGCGCGCCTCCTTGTCGGCGATGTCGCCGCTTTGTTCGATGGCCTTTTCGTGGGCGAGCAGCCACTCCTGGTTCTCCTTGGGCTTGTAGATGTAGAAGAGCGAGTCGTTCACGCAGCCGATGGCGTCGTCCGAGGTAAAGACCACTGCCCTGCGTTTCTCCCGCAGCAGATCTATGCCGAAACCGTTGTCGGTATAGTCGATTTGGAGCAGTCCCAGCAGCGTGGGGGCAATGTCGGTTTGTCCGCCCAGGTCGTCGATTTGGCGTGGTTCGATTGTTGCGGGCGAGTAGATGAGTAGAGGCACGTGGTTGAAACTGAGTGGCATATCGCTGCGGGGAGTCCCTACGAGTTTCCCGTGGTCGCCCACAAAGACAAAGATGGTGTTGTCGAACCACTCCTCTTGCCGTGCCCGGTCGATAAACTCTTTCAGGGCGTGGTCGGCAAACTCGACGATGCGCAGCTCGTCGGTGTTGCTGTGAGCCTTGAAATCTTTGGGTATCACATAAGGCGGGTGGTTGCTGATGCTCAGCAGTGCGGCGAAGAACGGTTTGCCTTCGCGGGCCGTCTGCGAGAGTACCGGCACGGCATACTGGTAGAGGAAATCGTCTTGCACGCCGAAGCTGTTCACCACCTTCTCCTTGGGATAATTCTCCTGGGCGAAGATATGGTCGAAGCCGTTGGTGCGCAGGTAGCCGTTCATGTTGTCATATTGCGACTCGTGAGTCATGAAGAAGAGCGTGCTGTATCCGTTGTCTTGCAAGATGGTGGGCAGGCCGGCGAAGAAAGGAATCACAGCCCCTTTCATCGAGTTGCGTTTCATCAGAGCGGGATAGGAGTAGAGTGTCGAGTGAATGGCGTGGTTGGTGTGCGTGCCGGCCGAAAAAAAACGGTTGAAGCAAAGCGATTGTGTGGCGATGGTATCGAGGAACGGCGTCAACTGCCACGGATTGCCAAAATGGCCCATCAACTCGGCCGACATCGATTCCATGAAGATAAGTACCACATTTTGTCGGGTGGGTTCTCCCGGATTCTCTACCCGGCGGGCGACAGGCGACACCTCGGGCAGCGAGTCGGCGATGTGCAGCTCCTGCCGTACTCGGGCGATGGCTTCCTGCTCGTCCATCAGATCTATCTCGCGGTTCTCCGATTTCGATGCCTCCAACGAGCTGCGCAACAAGTTGAAAGTCGGGCTTACTCCCAACTGGTTCAGGAACGTGTTGTTGCAGTAATAGGCTGCACTCACCTTGATGGGATTATAACCCACCCGGCCCCGTATGCCGAACATACACCCGCCTATCAGCACAATCGAGGCCAACAGCGTAAGGCCCTCGTTGTTCCAATGGAATTTCTCGGGCGATACCCGTTGAATGTCGAGACAGGTGCGCTTCCGCAGCAGGCGGGCCAGATAGACAAAAAGGAACGAAAAACACAGGAACAGCACGAAAGCGACAATATAGGAAAACTCGCCGAACATCAGGCCCAGCGTGGTGCCCGTGTAACCGAACCAGTTGAATATCGAGGCGTTAATGTGTTTGAAGAAATAGGCAAAGTAGGGTATGTCGGCCGCCGAGATGGCAAACGCCAGCACGTAGAATACGGAGAAGAAGAGGCCGATACTCCGAAACAGAGCCCGCCCGTAGTAACCCATCAGGGCGCACACCGATACCGTCGTGAGGGGCAGTATCATGATGTAGCAGGCCACTACATTGTCGAGCCAAAGCCCCCGGGCGAATGCCTCGGCGCGGGTCAGCGCCGACAAATTCTCGCCGGCCAGATAATCATATCCTTGCAGGTACAACACCAGGCGGAATGCCGCAAAAAAGAGAAGCCCCAGCAAGTGTATCGATACCAAATAGCGCAGGGCATATAAATATCGTTTCATCTCGGTTATGGTTAAACAACGCTGTAAAGATAGTGAAAGGCGAGTGCAGAGACAAATGAAAACGTATTTTCCTTTCTATTCACCAACCTCGGTGGAGCTTGAAATGACATGAGCGGGACCTTTGCCATGACAAAATTCTCCCCTTTCTGCCAATCGGAATCCGGGGAGAATCGGGGGCGCATCGTGTACGGGTATCTCCCTCGGAATCATAATAATAGTTAAAATTGAGGGCTTTCACCTAAAACCGGCCCGATTTGCAGGGAATCGGGGTGGTGGATT
>CASFYQ010000020.1 GCA_949298955.1 uncultured Bacteroidales bacterium | reverse complement strand
CATTCTTTTCCTTGCTTCCGTTTACATAGAAGACGGTCTTGAAAGTACTCCTCATAATCCTTGCTTTTTGTTTGGTGCAAAATTAGTTTATGGGAGTTGCAAAGGCAGAATGTAAACCTACGCAGAACGCAGAAATAGAGACCGTTAGTGTTAAATATGCATTCGGTGTCGGGTAATGGTTTGGAAGTGCATCTGTTGCTGCAATCCGCCTAAATCCGTTTTTCTGCCCTTGTGCCATTCTATGCCACCCGAAGCCAAACTCTCTGACCGTCAGTGAGAATGCTCAAATTCGCTTTATTTTGCGATTTATCCTATTATTTTTTCACAAAAAAACGCGGAATTTGTCAAAAGGCGTTTTTCTCACCTCTGAACGCATTTACCACCGTGAGGATAATAATCTTGATGTCGAGCCAGAAATTCCAGTGCTCGATATACCACACGTCATATTCGACGCGACGCTCCATCTGCCACAGCTCGCGGGTTTCGCCCCGATAGCCGTTCACCTGCGCCCAGCCGGTGATGCCGGGCTTGATGAGGTGGCGCAGCATATATTTATCGATAATTTGAGAATAATCGTGGGTGTGCTTCACCATGTGCGGACGCGGCCCTACGACCGACATATCGCCCAAGAAGACATTGATAAACTGGGGCAACTCGTCGAGACTGGTTTTGCGCAGGAACTCTCCCACCCGGGTCTTGCGGGGGTCATCGCGGGTGGCCTGTACTTTGTCGCTGTCGGCATTGACTTTCATGGTGCGGAATTTGTAACAATTAAACTCTTTCCCTTTGAAGCCGGTGCGTTTCTGCTTGAAAAGCACGGGACCCGGCGACGAGAGTTTGACCGCAATGGCAATGGGAATAAAGATAACAGGCGAACAAATGAGCACAACCGACGAGAAAACCAAATCGAACGCCCGTTTGAGCAAACGCGAGAAAAGATTCTGCAAAGGCTCGGGGTGCAGCGAGAGTACCGGCACATTGCCCACCAGCTGAAATTCGAGCTGCCGGTGAATGTAACGGCCTACATCGGGTACCATGAAGAAGGATATGGTGTGCGCCTCGGCAAATTTCAACAGCCGGGTGATTTTCTCTTCCTGTCGCATAGGCAAGGCGCAATAAATCTCGTCGACGTTATTCTCTATGGTAAAGGCTTCGACGGCCGAACAGTCGCCCTGGAAATTGGGCAACGACTTTTTCAATGCGAGGTTGTCGTCGAAAAAGCCCATGAACTTGTAGCCATACCCCGCATCGGAACGCAACTCGTCGAGCAGCTTCGTGCCCATAGAACCAGCCCCGACAATGACCACCCGCTTGAAATTGTAGCCCTTGCGGCGGAAATATTTGAGCAATTTGCGCGACCCCACCCACCAAACGGCCAGCAATACCGACAGAAGCAGATAGAACTTGATTAGCACCAACGAATCTATATCGTCGATTTGCAAAAAAAATATCAATAACAAAAATGCCGCCAGATGGCTCAACACCGCCTGCGACACTTTTATCAGCACCCTGTCGACATGCAGGATACGCAACTCGTGCACTTTGCCGAAAAAGAGATATACAGGAAAATACGAGAGGTTGAGCAGCAGCCATATAATCTTTTCGGCAAAACCCGTTTCAAAGCCTCCGCCCCACAGGCACACGACGGCGTAAGCTATGTTCAAGCAGAAGAAATCTCCGATGACAATCAGAGATTTTATCATATGTCTGTATCTGCCGCGTGCCATTGTTTTCTCTTGTTCCAGTCTGTTTCTTTACTCGACAAGCCACTCTTCCCCCCACTCAGACAGAAACCGGGCAAGGGAAATAGCAGGGCAACCCATTTTGATTGGGTCGCCCTGTGAACAGCCATTACTATAAGTTCTTATCTATAAGTTGCACCTTTTGCTCGATTAGCTGCATCTCTTCGCGAATTTTTTGCATCTTCCGCTCCATCTCTTTCAAGAGGCCGCTCGACTTTTTCGACGAGATGTTCAAGAAACCTATATTGTTTTCATAGGTTTGCAACTCGGCTTTTTTCTGCTCATACATGCGCAAGAGTTTTTCTCGCTCGCGATAGAGTCTGTCGTGGTTGCCGTCGGCCATCTGTTGTATCGAAGCCGAGAAATTGCTCAACCGGTTGCGGGTTTCGGTCATGTTGAGGCGAGCAAAAAGTATATCGAGCTGTGCCTGATACTCTTTATAGATTTTGTCTTTCTCCCTGAAAGGTACATGCCCAACGGTGTTCCACTCGGCCATCAGCTCACGCACGGTCTTTTCGGCTTCGGCAGACTCGACGGACTCGTCTATGGCTTTGAGGCGGGCAATAATGTCGCGCTTCTTCTCGAGATTTTCCTGCTCGGCCTGACGGGTAGATGCCAGCTGGCTGTTCTTTTGGGCGAAGAAATAGTCACAAGCGGTTACAAAGCGTTTCCACACGGCATCGGAGTGTTTTTTGGCTACGGGGCCTATGGTTTTCCACTCTTTCTGCAAGGCCACGAGAATATCGGTCGTGGCTTTCCAATCGGTACTGTCTTTGAGAGCTTCGGCCTTTTCGCACAAGGCTTTTTTCTTTTCGAGGTTAGCCGCCATCTTTTCTTTCACACTCTTGAAATACTCGGCTTTGCGGGCAAAAAACTCGTCACATGTTTTGCGGAATCGCTCAAACAGCAGGTTGTTCATCTTGCGCGAAGCAAATCCCAAGGTTTTCCAGCGGCTTTGCAGGTCGAGTATGTGCTTGGTGGCTTCATCCCATTGGGCAAAAGAGGTGAGCTGATTCATATCGATGGCTTCAATCTCTTCGCACAAAGCGGTTTTAGCCTTCTCGTTCTTACGCTCGACTTCCTTGCGGGCTTCGAAGAAACTTTGGTAGCGCTTGTTTACTTCGGTCGAAGCGTCTTTGAAACGATTCCACAACTCCTCTCTCAATTCCTTGGCCACAGGGCCTATGCCCCGCCACTCGTCGTGAAGGAGTTGCAACTGCTTGAAAGCGGCCACGACATCGTCGTTGGTAAGCAACGCTTCGGCGGCTTCGCAAAGGGCGGTTTTCTGTTCGAGATTTTTCTTGAAATCGTAATCGCGTAACTCCTTGTTGATTTTCAACAGGTCGTAGAAATTCTCGACACACGCCTGAAAGCTCTTCCAAAGGCCCGATACGGCAGTCGAGGGCAACTCGCACGGTTCCTTGAAAGCCTGTTGCAATTCCTGGAAGCGGGTATATTGTTTGTTTATATTGTCCGAATCGGCGGTAATAGATTTCATCTCTTCCAAAATCTGCTGCTTGCGAGCCAGATTTTCCTCACGTTGCTTCTCGAGCGAGGCGGTATACTCGGCCTTTTTCTCCCGGAAAACAGCCAACAACGATTTGAGTGTTTCTTCCTGTTCATCGGGTGCGGGAACAAAGTCAGCCTCGGGGTTTCCGGCAGCGACAAAAGCATTGCGAGCCTCTTCTATTTCGATTTTTTTCTGTTTATAATAGGCTTGCTTCAATTCATCGACCTCTTCTTTGACCTCTCCAACCGGCCCTTCGACCAACTTTCGCAAGGCCTCGATAATCTCTTCTCTCGAAAGTTTCGCTGCCGGCTGTGCCGAATTTTGTTCCTCCTCGGCAGGAGTCATAGTTTGACCTGCATGGAGTTCTTCTGCATTCACATCAGGTTTTTCAAGCTCTGTAGTCATAGTATAATTAGTTTTATGAAGGATAAAATCTTTATTCTCTATACAAATTAAAAAATTTTTTTTGTCATTTCATACAAAAAGGTCAAATTATTTTCACATTCGGATTCTCTTTTTCGGACGACAAGGTATCTTTTTCGTCGACAAAGGCCTCCCGACGAAATATTTCCACACACCCGAATCCCAGGTTTACCTTCTCGCCGATACCGGTTTCGTACATAATCTGGTGCAGGAGCGGGTCCATCGCCACCTTGAACTTGTACATATAGCCAATGACTTTCGACTCCTCGGGTGTAAAACGCATCATGAAGATACCTTTTCGCTTGGGTTCGGAGAGGAGGCTCCACGAAAAGCGGGCATCGCCTTCGAAGGGACGGCCGAAGATTTTCTCGTATTTGTTCAACACCGAGCGGTAAAAGCAGTCGGCATACGAGGGATAATCGGGACCGATATATTCCATGCTGCGATTGGAGCGAGGCACCATAAAGACAATGGGCGACAGGGCCAGGTATTCGGCTTCGGGAGTAAACTCGGGGACCGGACAGTCGATAATCTCTTCTACCGCCAGCTCGACCCGGCTGCGACGGTCGCCCAGCACGAAAGTTGTACCCGAGAAGAGAGTCTCGACAAACTCGCGGGTTCCCCGCACGGGCAGGAACGAAATCCACATCTGCACCCGTTTCACCAGAATATGCAACCGATCGTTCTCGACCCGAATACGTGGAATGTACAGATTGGAAAACGAGAATAACCGATTGTGATAATCGTCGACCGGGGCAAATCCGTTACTGGAAAGCCAGTGCAAATATGCCTCGAAATTTTCACGAATGCGCCGGTACACGGCAGCCGACAACTCGTATTGGTAACTTACCGGCAGGACGTTGCCAAAACTTTCGGATTTAACCGCCAAGACTAATTTAAATCGCATAACAACTACTCTATATCATTTATCAAAGATACTACCGAAGAAGCGACTTATACCAAAGGGTAGAACCGTTTTCGGGAGTAAACAGGGTTTTCGCGACTCGTTGCAAATCATTTGGCGTGAGTCGCTTATATCGACCTACCTCGCTATCGATATTTTCGGCACCTCCCAGGAGTTCATAATAGGCCAGGTTGGTTGCCTTGTTCAGATAGTGCAAATTAGAAAACAAGTCGTTCGATTCGAAGCGGTTTACCACCTTGTCGAGTTCTCGCCAATCGATGGGTGTGTCGCAGATTCGGCGCAACTCGGTCTCGATGGCAGCCTCGCCCTGCTCGATCGAGACTCCGGGCGTGAGCTTGCCCTTAATCAGGAAGAGCCCCGGCTCGATGTCGCCGGTAATGGAGGCGTCGAGCTCGGTGAAAAGTTTCTCGTCCATGACCAGACGCCGATAAAGGCGGGAGGAGCGTCCCGAAGCCAGCACGTCGGAAAGTGCGTCGCAGGCCTGATAGTCGGAGTGTCGCCGGTCTACCATATGGTAGGCCTTGAAGATGGCATCTTGCGGCACATCACGCTCGACAGTCTCCCGACGAGGCTGTGTCTGCACCGGCTCTTGCGGTAACCGGCGCGATGCAATTTCTCGGCGGGGTATGGGGGCAAACCATTTCTCGCACAACTCGACAGCCTTCCCGAACGGCAAACTGCCCGAGATGCTCAAAATGGCATTATTGGGGGCATAATGTGCAAAGAAAAACTGCTTTACCTCTTCGAGCGAGGCCCCGGCAATGTGCGACACATCACACCCGATAGTGGGCCATCGGTACGGGTGTACCCGGTAGGCCAAAGGACGTAGCAGCAGATATGAATCGCCGTAGGGCTGATTCAGGTTGCGCTGCTTGAACTCCTCGATGACCACCTGCTTCTGCACGGCCAACGACTCGGGCGAGAAAGCCAGGCTGAGCATACGGTCGGACTCGAGCCAAAAGGCGGTCTCGATATTGTGGGTGGGAGCTACCGTGTAATAATTGGTCACATCGTTGCTGGTCCAGGCATTGTTCTCGCCGCCGGCTTTTTGCAAAGGGGTGTCGAAATCGGGGATATGAACCGATCCACCGAACATGAGATGCTCGAAGAGGTGGGCGAATCCCGTGCGAGAGGGCGACTCGTCTTTCGACCCGACATCATACAGCAAGTTCAACGCCGTCATGCGTGTGGAGGCGTCGTAGTGGTGTATGATGCGCAGGCCATTATCCAGTATGTGACGACGAAACGGTATCACGCTTATTTCACGATTTTCATTTTAATGACTTTGACATCGGTCACAGGACGGTCGGCAGCTCCGGTCTCGACCTGCTGTATCTTGTTGACCACGTCCATGCCCTCGACAACCTCGCCGAAGACCGTATATTCCCCGTCGAGGTGGGGCGTACCGCCCACAGTCGTATAGGCCTCGCGCTGTATTTGCGTAAAGGTGCGTTTGCCTTCGCGTTCGATTTGCGCCTGCATTTGGGCAATGAGGGTATCTTGCAGCATTTGCAGGCCCTGCATATCGCGCGCCTTGCGCATGGCGATAATCTCTTTGTGATGAGCAGCGGCCAACGACTGGAATACCGACTGTTGCTGCTGCATCTGCATCTGGTGTTCCATTTGGTCGAGTTGCTGCGGGTTGTAGACTTTGCCGGTAACGATATAAAACTGCGAACCCGACGAGGCTTTTTCGGGGTTTACCTGGTCGCCCTGCCGGGCGGCAGCCAACGCACCGCGTTTATGGAAATATTTGGGATAGACAAACTCGGCCGGTACCGTGTAGCCAGGGTCGCCCATGCCCAGCATCTTGCCGGCAGGAGCATTCTTGGAAGAGCCATCGCCCCCTTGTATCATAAATTCATTGATTACACGGTGAAACAGGGTACCGTCGTAGTAACCTTGGTTGACCAGTTTCACGAAATTGTCGCGATGAGCGGGAGTATCGTCGTAAAGCTTTACTCGAATGTCGCCCATCGTAGTCTCCATAAGGACAATCGTCTCCTTATGGTTTGTCGAGGCACAACTCATGTGGATTATTATTAGTAAAAAAATAAAACAAATTTTCTTATTCATACAGTTTCGTTTCGCCACATTACTCAAAATCTTCAATACAGGAAAAGGTGTGTACAAAGACAAATAAAAATCAGGCCCCCAATTCATTCATATGCCGGGCACACCCTGTATTTACAAAAAAACAGTGAACAGTGAGTACCGAAAGCCAAGCTTGCTTGAACCTTATGCCGAACCGCCTCCTGTTTTCGTGTAACAAAGATAGTGAATTAAATGATTTCTTAACACAGAAAAAGAGAAATTTATATTTAGTGCCAAAGGCGTCGCATCTTTTTATCGGCTCACAATCTTAAAAAGACAACCGCCACGCCCCAGACAAAGGGTGTGGCGGTGTGTTATCTATACTTGCCGAAGCCTACCCGACAGTCAAATGACATCGTTGGCATAAACCCGCTTGTAGATACGACGGAAATTGTCGCTCTGCTGTTTCAGTTCCTCGACGCGAGATTTATAATCTTCGCCCCAAATACCCGACAGCAAATCGCCAATGTATTTGCGCTCGCGGTCTTTCTGCAACGAGGCCGCAATGAGTTTGTCGATAATCTCCTTGTACTTGTCGGGCCCGGTGGCATGCAGGTAGAGTGCGGCACTCACGGTAATCTGCCCGGTGAGATCGACCCTGATAATATTGTCGGCGAGAGCGGGCATATCGTTGTCGCAAGCACCCATGTGATTGGCTATATATTCATACGTAAGCAAGCCGTCGGTATCACTACTCAGGATTTTTTTCAGATCGTTATTCATAGTTTACCTCTTTTGAATGTCACAAATTAAATAAAAACTTTTGTCGCCACAAAATATTTCCTGAAAACAGTTGAAAAGCGGAAGAAAAAGCGCGGACTTGCAGAGTCCGACAGCATTGCCAAAAGCGAAAGCGCTCAAAAAAATATTCCACAGATATAGGAAATCCTATTTTTTTAATGTATGTTTGTTGAATAATCGAATCTATCAACATCATGAACAACAACCTCATCATTACCATAGGCCGTCAATTCGGCAGTGGCGGCCGGGAAATAGGCAAGCTGTTGGCCGACCTGTTCGGTATCGCTTACTACGACAAGGAGCTGATTAACGAAGCCTCGAAATCGAGCGGACTCAGCACCGAGTATTTCGAGAAAGCCGACGAACGTGCTCCGAGTGCATTGCTCAATTCGTTCTCAATCAACTGGCTTACAGGAGCAGGCGGCTTGTGGGGCGATGGAGGGTTGTCGAACGAGTATATTTTCAAATTCCAGTCGGACGTTATCAGGCATCTGGCCGAAACACAATCGTGTGTCATCGTGGGCCGGTGTGCCGACTATATCCTGCGCCACTATCCGCGGTGTTACAATGTGTTCATACATGCCCCGCTCGAAGACCGTGTAGCCCGCATTCTGAGCCGCTCGGCCGACTTGACCCGAAAAGAGGCTGTCGAACTGGCCGAAAAGAAAAACAAACTGCGTGCCTCGTATTACAATTTCTATACCGACAAGGGTTGGGGCGTGGCTTCGTCATACGACTTGTCGATTGACTCGTCGATATTGGGCAGCGAAGAGACGGCTCTTTTCATCAGGGATTTCATTTTAAAGAAAGACCAGCGGCCCAAATGGGAGAAAGGCAACAGTTCCCTCCCCCCTCACGACTGGTGAGTTTTCAGGTAGTCGGAACAGAGCGAATAGATAATGCCATCGACAATACCGATGGTGGGTACCCATATATCCCGGGCTCCGATGCGGGAGGCAATCTGTAAATAGATGTCGGCCGCGGGTACGATTACATCGGCGCGGTCGGGTTTCAAGCCGAAGCGTTCGATACGCTCGACCACCGGATAGCTGTTGAGCTCGTTTCGTAATTCCAGCAACCGCTCTGCGGTCAAGGGGGCATGCGACGAGATTCCCGCCAAATGATGCAGCTTGTTGATATTCCCGCCCGACCCGATAATGGAGATATGGGAATAGTTCTCTTTCACCCGTTTCAAATCGCGAAACATTCGAAAAAGCTCACTGCGGCTCAGTTTCTTGTTAAGAATACGCACCGTGCCGATGTTGTAGGATTGCGACTGCAACAGGTTGCGGTTGCTGATGATACTCACCTCGGTGCTGCCGCCGCCTACATCGACATAGACAAAATTGCCGTCCTGCTCAAACTCGTCGACAATATGACTGTCATAGACGATGCGAGCCTCTTCGAGGCCGTTGATAATTTCGATATTGATACCGCTTTTCTCGGAGATATAGCGCACGATTTCGGCTCCGTTCGACGAGTCGCGCATGGCCGAGGTAGCACAAGCCCGATAGGACAAGACATTATAAACCTGCATCAGTTGCGAGAAAGCGTGCATGAGGCGCAACAGTTTCTCGGTCTTCTCGGTCGAGATGCGTCCCTTGGTGAAGGTATCCTGCCCCAATCGCAAGGGGACCCGCACAATGAAGATTTTGGATAAATCGGAGACCGACTCGCCCTTGGCAATACCCTTGATAAGCAAACGCACGGCATTGGAGCCAATATCTATCGCAGCGAAATTGAGTTTGTCCATAACATCGACTGTATTCTTTCAAGCGAAGATACACATTTATCTCATATCTTCGCCTGCCAACAACCGGGAATATCATCGGGGTAAACATTTTTTCGCTATCTTCCCCTCTGCCGGACCGAACTTTCAAAGACGGTGACCTGTTTTATGGGAGTATCCCCCAAGGCGCAATAACAAAGAGACTGGTCATGCTTGGGCAAAATGCGCCTTTTCCTTTACCAAAGGGGGCAGGAGGCTTACTCCCTATTTATTACCAAAGAGTGAATCAATGGCCTCGGGAGATGAGCCTCCTTTTCATAAAGAGTATCATCATGCCAAAACCGGTTGAAGGGACAACACTACTTTTACCGAAAATTTTTCTGTCCTATGAAATCGAGAATCATCTTCAACGGCATGAACCGCAACGCTCCGCCCGCGGTAGCTCAACCGGGCGATTGCACATCGATAGTCAATCTGCGCCGACAAGCGAACCATCTTGTCCCCGTGGGCTCTCCTCAATCTCTCTACTATATGGCCGAAACCAATCGCCGACTCTTTTACGTGCATTCCTGTTACGATGGCGAGCACCACATCACGGCCAACGACTACGGTGTGTACTACGAGGCACTCGTCAGACGCGAGGACGAGAAGGTTATCGCGGTAAGGCTATTGCTGTTCAACCTGGAAGGAGCCCGGGTATTGTCGGTTCAGGCAATAGGCAATACCCTCATCGTCGTATGTACCGAACACACCTATTATCTGCTTTACAAGGAAGACGAATATATCTTTTTGGGCGAGAAACCCGATTTGCCCGACATTTCGTTTACTCACCGCACCCGATATACCGATGCCTATCAGGTGCCCGAACGTACATTCGACGAACCGTACTACAACCCTACCCGACTCGAAACAGCCGAGACCAACTTTTACAACGAAGCCTACTACAATGCTTTCTTCCAATTACAGGAGAAGGCTTGGAATCGTCACTATTTCATACAACCCATTCTCATACGCTATGCGCTCACCCTCTACGACGGCAGCCGCATATTCTCGTCGGCACCGGTCATGCTCTCGCAATCCAATCCCATTCAGCCCTACCAACTGAGCATACGTATGAAAAACTCGAACTATATTTGCTCGGGGTCCTATGCCGGCGAAATTCTCGCCGAGAATTTCAGTATCCGATACATGATACACACCCTGAATCTCAAAAACTGGAAAGATATTGTCAAGAGCATCGATATATTCGTTGCCCCCGAGGCCACCATTTTCGAGCCCGACAAGACACAGAACAGTCTGGATTTCAGCATTGAGCAAACCGAAAGCCTTGGGAACCTCGCGTTTTATATCAAAGGCGGAATATCATTTCTGGATCTCACCAAAATCAATGAGCAGTACAGGCAAAGCTCCCTGTTTTACAAAATAGCCTCGATTGAAGACTGGAATAATTTGAAAACAGGAGAGTGGATCGATCTCGAAAACGAGATTCGTCCCGACCTGCTGGTACATGAAGAGACACTCTCGATCGACAATACGACCCTGCTTTCGACCGGAGCACAGGTGAGTTATGTTCACAACAAACGTCTGCATTTAGCCAATTTGAGTAAAAGGCTTTTCCCCGGATTCCCGCTGAACCTGTTCAACACAGGGTGGGAAAATGTCGAGTCGGCCAAGGCTTATATCTGCACCTACATCAAAACCGATCGGGGCGAAAGCCGAGTCGTGTGGAGCGGAGAGACCGACTACTTTTGCAACCAGCTCTCGCCGCTCCTCTCCTATCCCGACAGCGGGGCTTACCAAATGGATATTGTCGTGCGGAGTTCATCGGGACTGTATCGCAAGAGTTTCCGGCTTACCGCATCGGAATATGAGAATCGCGCCGACTATCTGGACGCATCGCTCACCTACATCTCGCTCGATGCCGACACGTCGGGCAATACCGATTTCGGTATTCCTGCTGCAAGTAACGACATTTATACCCAAGAGAATATCGTGCGGGTATCGAAATATGAAAACCCGTTCATCTTCCCGTCGGAACAAGTGTACTCGGTCTCCAACGGAGCCATCACCGGCATAGCGAGTATCACGACAGCCTTGTCGGCGGGACAGTTTGGCGAGTTTCCCCTCTATCTGTTTACCGAAGAGGGCATATGGGCTCTGCAAAACGGCTCGGGCGAGGTTTGTTACAGCAACCAACACCAGTTGAGTCGCGAAGCCATCTTGAAGGGCTACCCCATTATTCCGCTCGAAGAGGCTATCGCTTTTGCCACACCCAAAGGGCTGTCGATTTTACAAGGTGCCACCATACAGCAAATCTTGTCTTTCGAAGAAATACCCTACGAAAAGAACGGACTTATCGATGCCCACCCCATCGAAGAGGATACATACCAGGCAACACACGACCCGACTCGCCTCTCGGAACATATCTCCAAGAGTATCATCGCCTACAACCCTACCGAAAAAGAGTTGCTACTCTGTTACCCCCAATCGGGCTACACCACTGTCCTGCACTTGCCCACACTGTATATATACCGAACGACTCGGAGTTATACGTCGTTCTTGTGCGACTCTACCCATCTGCTGGGGCAGAATGCCGAGGGAGAAGTGACAGACCTCCAAAAAGAGACCCGAGAAGACAGTATCCCAATCGCTATCCTCACCCGCCCTACCGCACTGCAAAGCGAGGCGTACCAGAGATTGAGAGAAATGAGCCTGCGCCTCTCATCGTCGGGCGAAAAGATATACCTGTCTCTTTGGGGAGGGAACAACGCCGAATCGGATTTTGCGCTCATGGGCCGATTGTCGCTTTCGGGGAAAATACCGGGACAGCTGACCATGCGCGTCACCGGGCCGGCCTATAAATATTTCAGGATTTTCTGTTCAGGCAAGGTATACTCCGACTTTCACCTTTGGGCTGCCGATATACTCGTCGACCTCATCGATCAGGCCCGGCGATTGCGTTGACCTCGCAACCGTTCCGGCACAGGAAGCCAAAGGCAGACAACTGCCGACAAACGCTATTTCACCAGCGACAACCGCACCGAGATACCGTAGTTGCTGTTCGTAATGGGATAGGACGACGACGATACCAGCGGAGTGTTGATTTGATGGTCGAAATAGGCTCCCACCGTAATGCGCTTGCTCAACACGTAATTGGCCGTGAACTCTACCATGGTAGAACGGGTTCCACTGGTCGCCTGGGTAAAATTCTGTTCGATACGGCGAATGAGCGACTGGTTTTTACGGAACGAGAAATCGGCATTGAGCGTCAAGTCGTTGCTCACACCGGTCTGCGAACCCCGCAATTTCAAAATGGTGTTGAAATTGGCAATCTTATAACCAAGTCCTATCGTAAAGTCGGTCGTCGTGGCCTCCACAATTTGACCGGCAGCCGAATTTAGGGTAAGGGTGCGAGAGTCGTTGTATCTGATGTTGCCGGTGATATTGTTTTTCAGTGTCACAGAGAGGCCGATGAGAGGAGCGAATCTCTCGGTAATCATCACCGACGAGATGTCGAACGGCGACGAGGGTATAGGATTGCCCGAAAGCTCGTCGCGCACGAAACCGAAATCGCCGTCAGACTCGACCCAGTTGAGGTATGACGAGAATGAGCCTACCGAATAGGTACACTGATAGGTATGCGTCAAAGTGAAAGCCTTGAAATGTTTCTTAATCAAAGGCACCTGCATGAGACCGTCGTAGGTGATACGCCAGTTGGGCAGAATCGCAGCCAGCCCCGGGAAGGGCGAAAGGCCTACCTTATTGGCATCGATACCCGAGTAGGCGGCCAGGAAGGCAGGAATCATCACGTCGGAAGAACTGCGGTTCACCCTGCCGTTGGCCGCATCGTAGGGCTGCCCGGCCAACCCCGTCGAAGCGATAAAACCTTTGTTGGGGTAGTTGCTCTTTGCATACCGGGCTTCAAGGCGCGAGGCAATAATCTCGCGGTTTCGGAGGAAATCGTTAAAGGCCTGCGACGAGTAACCGTCTTTCGACGAACTGTTCTTGAACGCGGTTTTCAAGGCGATGTGAGTCTTGGTGTAGCTTCCGCCCCGGGTCGTGGGCATTTCGTCATACATAAACTGCATTTGCGAACTGCGGGTGTCGGTGCGATTGCCCGTGAGATTTATCTTCAATCCGCGTATCGGTTCAAGGGCAATCTCGAAATTAAACTCCTCGGTACGACCTATTACAGCAGGGCTTATCTGGGTAGAATCGCACAACAGCCAGCCGCGCTCTTTGGCCCGATAGACATAATCCTCGTCGGTAAAACCAAAGGCAAAATCGAGACCGGGTGCCATGGGGCCATACGAGGTCGACTGCCCGAACACATCGCCCACATTGGGTGAGAAAAGAGGCAACGAGGTAGTATTGGTCCTGCGATAACGCACACTGGCATTACGCACCATCATAAGTCCGCGCAATGAATATTCGGCCGCCTCTTTCCAAAAGTTGGGCTTCTCTTTACCGGGGGTAATCACCACATTCAGGCGCTGAGTGCCCTTGTCGAGAATCATCACGTTGTTGGCATCGATAACCTTGGTGCGCAGGGCCACTCGTTTGCCGACATCGTCGCGGGCAACCACTTTTACCTTCTTGTTGTTGAGATTGTGGCGCAAGGTTACCGTAGTGTCCTCGCGCAACAAGATGGTGCGTTCGAACTTGCGCTCCTTCTTCCGGGTTGCCGTCGAACGGTTGCTCGACGAGAAACGGCGGTTTATCTTTTGCAAATATTTCGACTTGTTGTAAAGCTTTTCAAAGTTGAAACGGCCATCGAAGCTAAGTTGCCCCTGATTGCTGATGGTATTGCCCAACTCGACATCACTCGAGATTTGAGCACCCCGATCCCAGGTATATGTAGAGTTGTACTTGGCCGTGAATGTCATGTAGTCAAGCACGGGTATCTTGCTGAACGGCGCGGTGTACGAGGCGTTGAACGTCTGATTGTAGTTCCACGGCGTACCCAAATTCTTGATGCTGGTCATCACCGTGTCTTTCCAAGCCTGATACTCGTCGGGGAACAACTGACGGTTGACTGCACCCGCCGGTTCTTCGATATGAGCATTGGTCATTGTTTGCAACGAGAAATTGAGCGACTTGGTAAGGTTCCACGTCAACGAGAACTGGCGGTCCCACAAGAAATTCTTGCTCACGCTGATGGGCAAAGCCATGCCGCCCGACCCGCTCACATCGCGTATCTGTTGCTCATAGTAATAACGCGACATGTTGGTATTGAAAGCGATATTGCTGGGCAGATAGTTTAGCTCCCACTCTTTGAGGAATTTGAGATGCTTCGACTTGCTTTTCAGCCACTTGAAGGGTACGAAGGGTTTCACAAAGGGGGTATAGGAATAGGTGAAGCTGCCCCGGTAGTCGTAGGTGTTTTCAAACTCGGTCGTGGGGTCTTGGCTGGATTGCCGATTATATGAATAGCTTATCGAGAAATTGCCCGGGTCGTAGGGCATGGGATTCTTGCTGCGAATGTCGAACGTCACCCCCGAAAGGCTCAAACTCTCGACCGTCGATCGCTCGATGGAAGCATTGCTTATCGAGTCGCGCTCGGCTTTGCTGGAAGCATTGTTCAAGGCGTCTTTGAGAAGAATATCGGTATCGAGAGGATTGTATTTGGGCGAGGTGCGCTGCTCGGTAAGCGAATAGAACAAGGGTGCCCTGAGTTTGACTTTCTCGGGCAGGAACCGTCCCAACTCGACCATGGTGGCGATGTTGTATTGATAGTAATCGTCGAGGCGGCGCTCGGTGAGGCTTTGATCGATGCCGCCGAAGCCTACGGTTTCGACGTGACCGGCCACATTGAGCGTGGCAATGTCGGAGAGACCCAGGTTTACATTGGCTTTGGCAGCCCAGCCCCCCGACTGGTCGAAATCGGTCAGGCGCATTTCATTCACCCACACGGTAATCGATTTGGTGGCATTGGAGTTGTTGCGTACGCCTATCATCATGGTGCGCACATCGCCTAACGAGGGATTGCCCACTATTGTCACCTTGTTTTGTGTCTTGTCGGGATCGTAGTTCGAATAACGGGTCGTATAGGTCACACCCGAACTCTCGTCGCGTTTCTTGGCATTTCGTTCCAATTTCAAATCGGTAAATATCGAGAGGGGGAAATCGAACATATTGGACGAAGGCCATACCGTCTCCTGATCCTGCGCATTGTAGGTGCTATATGTGCCCGGCTCGGTAAGCGAGACGGGTATCTCGTATTCGTAATAGTTCGATTTGCTGTCTGAACCCAGTCGCAGGAATACCGACACATCGCCATCGCGCAGGTTGGTATTGTCGTCGATGAGTTTCTCGGCATGGACAAACATCTGCAACCGTTTATACGTACGCATATCCATGCCGCTGTTCTTGTAGACGGCACGTCCCTCGCCCGAAGGCAGGTCGGTCACCTTCAACGACATGGCCTGCTCGTTGAGCTGGGTAATCTGCGATTGTCCCGGGTCGATGATACGGGTTACCCCCGGCGGCAACACATAGTTCACCGGCACCTGCCCGGCGTTCTCCTCGATATTGACTACCGACACATCGAGATTGCCCTGAGCCGGTGCGCTGAGCGCCTGGTCGACGGCATAGTCGTAGGTGCGCCATTCGCCCCGCACCAGTTCGAGCGTAGCGAAACGCAGGTGAGTCTCGACCTCGAAGCCGGTCATAAACATGCGAATAAAGCGGATTGTCTTGAAATCCTGTATCGACCCGACCTTTTTCTGCGGCTGGGACAGAGGCACCTTGAACTGGTACCACACGGCCCGGCCTTCCTGTCCATTGCGCAACTGTACCGTTGTCTCGCGCTTGTCGGTAATGTAGTTTTTGCCCACTACCAAACTGTCGGGACAGAGTGAAATGCGGTACTGATAGTAGCGTTCATATTCGTTGAGGGTGTTGTCCTGATTGATGTCCTCGACATCGGGCACACTCTTGGACGACTGGTAATAAGAGTCGTCGACCTCTTCGGTCGAGCGCGAGTTGCCCTCGGTTCCGTTATAGCGTTTATAACGGTCGAGGATAGAGGTTTGCGCGTCGTCATAGTCGTGACCGCGATAGAAATGGTAGTTATCGCCGGCAGGATCGTTGAAGGGCGAGAACTGGTCTTGCCGCATGGCCTCGACTACGGAGGGCGAAAGCTTCGACTCCAACTTGGCCAGGAACTCCTTATAGGACGAGAAGCCATACTCCTCGTCGTTGGTAAGTCCGTCGAGTCCCACATCTTGCATGGCCCGTGCCCCGCTCGTGTTGTCGAAAGCATAGGTAAGCGACTGGCGTTTCGACACTTTACCCCATACAGTCGTGGCAATCTGGGTGGTATCGCCGTCGATGGGCAAACCGTTTTCAAACGATTTCATGCCATCTTTGAGAATATCTTCCGAAACCTCGCCCAGATTGAAATAGAGGTCGCCCCCTTTGTGGTTGGTCTGATTCTCGTCGAGGAAGGGGTCCATGAGCCAGAACTGGATATACTCGATGTTGGACGACTCGAAATCGGTATAGTCCATCTTGCGCATGATACCGCCCCAGCGTTTGGTAGGATTGAGCAATCGCCCCTGTTCGTCGATATTGTCGGCATCGAGGTTGTATGGCCCGCGCTCCTGCGGATAGAACGAGAGATTGAGGGTTTGCAGCGTGGTCGACTCGCCGTAATTAATTTCCTTGTTGGGGAAGATTTCGCGCACACTCACCTCGCGCACATAAGGGTTGGAGAGCTGGTCCAAATCGTTCTTCAAGTGAGCGGGTATGAGGTTGGAGGTTTTCTGCGTGAACATACGGTCGATGTAGTACCACGACAGCAAGGCCCGGTTCTGCCCGTAGCGTATGTCGTTGGAATATCGGGCTTCGGGGAAGAGGGCATCGGACGCATTGTCGTAGGGGGTCGAAGCGAGCGTCCACGAATAAGGCGATTTGAGGTCGAGTCCGGTCTGGGTCGACTCGAAATCGTCGATATACGAGGTACCTTGTGAGCTACCGGTCTTGGACTGGTGGGGCACGAGTTGAGCAAACTCGGCCGTGAGCGCCAGAGTCGAGGGAGCCGTTGCATTGACGGTGGGAATCTTGTTCAACCAGTTGGTGAGCCACTGGAAGCTGGTATTGTACGACAGGTTCACACCCCACAACGTATTGTTGAGCACCTCGTCGCCCATGCTTACTTTCTCGGTAAGGGGTTTCTCGGAGAGGTGCATGATGGTAGCCCCGATGTTGAAGTCTTTGGAAAAAGCATAATTGAGGTCGAGTCCCAGCATGGTCTTGCGCTGCATATTGAACATCGACTGGTTCTCGAGCGAGACACTGATGGGGGTCCCCGACTCGATAATACTTTGGTTCAAAATGGTTACGACACCCATCGCGTAGTCGACGATATAGTCGGAGTTCTCGACCAGAGTCATACCTCCGGCGGTAACGACCACCGAGCCCCGGGGCACGTTCATGGCATTGAGGCTAATCTCGGCCCCCGACGAGGCTTTGTATTCTCCGGAGAGAATAAACTTGTTTTTCTCGGATACTTGTTGGGCCACCGTGAGAGTCGAGTCGTACAACTCTTGATAGACATATTTCTCGGCGATTGCCGCATTGCCTATCTGATTGGCCAGGTGACTCCCGAAAGGCTCGATTACCGGGAAAATAATGCGACCGTTGGACGACTGAATGGTGTAGCCCTCGATGTAGTCGAAGATACCGTCGGAATACTCGGTGTCGTTGGCGTCCAACCGGTCGAGATTCATCACCTGCAAGAGGGTCTTGTTGGCAATATTCCCCTCGGATATATTGTTGACAGCCACACCGGTAGAATCGTTCTGATACTTGATATAAAGACGGAATTTATCTTTCTGTACCTGATAGGCCCCCAACGAATAGACGTTTTTCATCATAAGGTCCCAAATGGGCAGGGAGGTCGATATGGTCGAGCTCTTCAACATTTTCAAGAAGAGGCATTGGTCGGTATCGGTCACATCGCCCGAGAACTCGCCCACCTGATAGACTTGTCCGTTGTAGGTATACTCGTAGGCGACAGCCAGCATCTCGTCGGCATTCAGCTTGCTTTTGAGCGAGATATAGCCCAACTGCTCGTTCAAAGTGTACTCCGAGGAGGAGAGTTTGCGGGCACTCTCGATTTTCACATAGTCCTGTCCACCCTCGATGCCATAGGCCGAAAGGGGTTCCAAAGCCTGAGTCACCAGGTTGATGTTGCGGGCATCGGGATAACCGTTCTTAATCTCGGAGTAGAGCGAGTTGGCGTTGTTCATGGGGTTTTGCTGCGCCGTCGTCGCAATCCAGTGCTGGTTGCCGATGTGGGTATTCTCGGCCAAGTCCATGAAACCCACAATATTGCGAGCCTCCTCATAAGTTCCTTGCTTGTTGGTAATCCACACCTCGATGCGGTTGATGCTTACACCCGACGCCACATAGGGCAGCTTGGAGCAAAACTGGTCGTAATTATCTCTGAAAAAGTGCGCCAGAAAGAAATGGCGGTTCTCGTCGTAAGAGTCGGCACGAATTTCAAAAGGGGTCGTCTGCGCACCGCCGCTGGCATTGACCGTCTTCGACTCGGACTGTTGTTGCGAGATTAAAGCCGTGGCCGTGAGTTTTCCAAATTGCATGGTGGTCTTAATACCGAAAAGAGCCGTACTTCCCCGTATCAACGACGACCCGGTGGTCATGCTCACGTTACCGGCCTCGATGTTCTTGATAATCTCGTCTTCTTTGCCCTGGTATTGCAATTTGAGGCTTTGTGAGTCGAAATCGAAAGTGGCGTCGGTGTTGTAATTCATATTGAACGACATTTTGTCGCCCACCTTGGCGGTAACCGAGGCCTGTATCTTTTCATCGAAATCGAAATAGGTTTTCTTGCGAGAGCTCATCGGCAGAGCCGGGTTATCGAGTTTGTTGTATTTCAAACCCATGTTCAACTCGATAGACCCTTGTGTGGTCAACTGCACGCCGCCGGGACCGAAAACCTTTTCAAGAGGCCCGAGCGAGAAATTCATATCGAGAAAGTTGAACTCCGACTTGCTGTTTTCGGCAAAGTTTTGGGCGTTGCGCTCACGGTAGTATTGCTGCATCGACTTGCGCAAAGTGTAGTCGTTATACTCGGCGGCCGAGAGCATGAAAGGGGTAGCCACATCGACCCCGGCCACCCGGGTATGAATCACATAGCAGTTGGTTTCGGGGTCATACTCTACCTCGGTTTTCAGGTTCGATGGAGTTTTCAAATCGACCGGGGCCTTTTGGTCTATTTCGTCATACGACTCAGGCACCGTCTTGGCCACGGGATAACGCATCACGATAGAGTCGGAGGTCGACTGGCCGGCAGAACCGCCCTGCACAGCCCGGACGTTGCGCGGGTTGTCCTGCGGATCGGCTGCCTGCAAAGCCGCAAAAGCGGAATAGATACCTAATCCGCTTACCGCCAATGCTACTATTGTTCTAATCCTTATCCGTCTTCTCATTCGACACTCCTGTACAAAAGCCCGCTCGCCTTTTGTGATAGGAAGGAAGCAGCGTCGGCATCAGAGCATTTTCAAAGCCTGTTTGATAACCTCTTCGACTTTCATCGAAGGGGTATCACGCAGCAGTTTCTGCACCGCTTTCTGCGATTGAGGCTGTGAAAAACCGAGCATCACCAACGCAGCCACGGCCTCCTCGTAGACCTCGGAGGCTGCGGGCGTACTTATTACTAACGGATTGCCGGCGGATTTTATTTTATCTTTCAAGTCAACAATTACACGTTGTGCCGTTTTCGCCCCTATCCCCTTGACCGACTTCAACAGCCCCAGATTCTCCGAAGCGATGGCCTGCTCCAATTCGGCAGGATTGAGCGACGAGAGAATCATGCGCGCCGTGTTGGGCCCTACACCCGATACCGAAATGAGCGCTACAAACAACTCCCGCTCGTGGCGGTCGCCGAATCCGTAGAGCTGATAGGCATCTTCGCGTATGGCTTCATAGACATACAGCCGGGCCGAACGACCTTTGCCCAGGCTCGAATAGGTGTTGAGCGAAATGTTGAGCAGATAACCTATGCCCATGCACTCGACCACTGCCGTGGCGGGGGTAAGCTCGACCACCTCGCCCGTAATATATTCAATCATAGTTTCCTCTTTTTTGTCGATTGTTTCTATCCCTACCGGCCCCCCCCGAAGCAGGACAGCGAGAGTGCCACACCTGCCCCTGAGTTTCTCCGGTCGGGAAACTGTTTATACGATTGCAAACTTAGCAAATTCTCGGGAATCGAGGAAATGTGCCTAAACAAAAGATTTTACACAACGCTATGATGAAATGACATTAAGATGGGGAAATACTCATCAATCTCACCCGCTACCTATCCTCCATTTGCTCCAGCATTTTTTTGAACACAAATGCACACGGCAGTTCTCCCGAAAGTTCCAAATGTATCGTATTATTCTTTATATAATATGTTTTAGGATAGCTATCGGTAAGTTGCAACAACTCTTCGGAGTGGTTCCTTATGTCAAATTCGGGTCTAAATATTTCGACAAAAGATTGAGCTTGCAAACTGTCACCCAAAGCCAGACCAATCACTTTATCGGCTATTCCAAACGCCTCATACTCTTTCAAATTTGCTATCGAATTAAGGCAATGTGGACAAGTGTATGAAAATGCAAAAACTACATAGGAGCTGTCAGCCGAACATTCGACAAACCGGCTCAAACGACTATCGTGCAATGCCACACTCACCCGGTCGTTGGAGAAACGGCTCCTTTTTCCTTCGTTATAGGTATAACCTGTCACAAAGGCTGACAAACAGACAAAGACAAAAATTGAGAGAAATACCCACCTATTAGTCTCTAACCGATTGACCGACACTTTTCCGATTATACCCAACAAAAGAAGCAGGCAACCATTCCGTATGAAAACTATTGTCGGTGATGAATTCAATATTGATACTCGGCCAAAACAACCACAGTCTTGCACATCAAGATAAACCAACCCGTACGAGTACACCAACGTAAATGTCGACACCATAACACCCCCTATAATAGCGAAGGTTTTCTCATATATCCGAAACAGGAGCAGTAATCCAAGTGTAATTTCCAAAAAGATAATGACGGGCGACATGAATCGCATATACTCAAATCCATATGTAACTATTATCTGAGCAAACGATGCAGCATCTAATGATTTTAACACACCCGAAAGGATAAACACCAATCCGACAACCATGCTGCATATTTCTATCTTCTTATTTTCCATAACATTAAAAATGCCGGAGGCTATAAAGCCTCCGACTTACAACACTCTCTTTAACTGCAAGAATAGGTTAAACCATCGCTGGCCTGACTCTCCAGTACTATCTCCAAATCGGCACAGTTAGCAGCACCAAAACTTGACGGATCTATGGTACGCGTCAGCCCATGAGATGAATTACATACACACGAGGATTCCTTATCGCAGGAAACGAGGAAAATCGCGCCTCCGAGTAAGGCAATAATTCCTACTAATAAAAATTTAACTCTTTTCATAACAAAATAAGTGATTAACCTTTTACCATCACGAGGTTTTAATTTGAGTGCCTCCACTTTTACGGCTATTGGCTTCTCCGTCAATATAAAAAGCTAGCTATTATATGCTGTGAAGATTTTATTTGAATATGGATTTTTGTGTATTCATTACAACTTTACAAATCCACCATTGTGGAAATTCATTTTCCCCAAAAATGCTTATTCGTCCAATATCTTTTATCCAATATCACAATTTTTTGCCCCTTCAACTCCTACAAGGACGTATTTAAAAAAGAAAGCGCAGAGTCGAAATCCTATTTACGTAGTACAGGCTCTGGTAAACCTTTCAGTCTAAATAGGCTCAACTCTGCGACACAGATATGCGACGCAGAAATAACAATGCCTATTCTCGACTGTTTTTTGAAATTTATCAGATTTATAAAGTATGGGTATTAAATGAAAACAAGAGCTAAACAATTACAAATAAATACACTAATTTACAGTGTATTATATGGGGTTTGATGTTTTCTGTTGTTTTCATCATTTTCAGTTGATTGGTTCTTTTTCGGTACATTTTTGTTTCTTGTTTGTTCCTCGATCTCGGCTTTTATTTGTAGTTTTGCAGCAGATATAACGAGCAAAAGAGGAGGGAACATGCCACGAGTAAAAAAGCCTGCAAAAGTCAAAGAACCAGTCCGTCTGCGGATGAAAGAACTGGCCAATGGAAACAAGAGCTTGTATCTGGATATATACCGGAATGGCAAACGGACATACGAGTATCTGAAGCTGTACCTTATTCCCGAAACAGATCATAATGCTCATAGACAGAATCAAGCGACAATGGCTGCCGCCAATGCCATCAAGTCGAAGCGCATTATCCAATTTACCAATGGCGAGGCCGGAATCGAACACAGGGAAAAGGTTTTTCTTTTAGACTGGATGGAGACCTACAAAGAGAATCAGGCGAAGCGTGGTAAAAAGGACGGGAACCAAATCATGGTAACTATCCGCATACTGAAAGATTTTGCGGGTGAAAGCATGACAATGGATCAGATTGACAAGGCATTCTGCCAAGAGTATATCGACTATCTGCTGACGGAGTATCGCCCCAAAGGAAAACGGGTGTCAAACTTTACGCTTCACACTTATTACCGTATTCTGAACGGAGCTTTGAATGCCGCCGTTCGTGCGGATATTATCAAGTCCAACCCATTTACAAAGATCAACAACTCGGATAAAATACGTTTGCCGGAGAGCAAACGCTCGTATATGACCATTGAAGAGGTTCGGGCATTGATTGCTACTCCGATGAAGAATGAGGCCGTAAAACAGGCTTATTTGTTCTCTTGCTTCTGTGGATTGCGAATAAGCGATATTATTAGCCTGAAGTGGAAAAATGTGTTTGTCGATAGGGGGCAGTATCGTTTGGCAGTCTCTATGCAGAAAACCAAAGAGCCGATTTATTTGCCGCTTTCACCGGAAGCGTTAAAGTGGATGCCGGAGCGAGGAGACAAGATGGCGGATGACCACGTCTTCGACTTACCGAGTCCAACGATGATAAACGTGCTGCTCAAACCCTGGGCGAAAGCAGCCGGCATAGACAAACGTTTCTCATTTCATACCGCCCGTCACACGTTTGCGACGATGATGCTGACGCTTGGCGCCGACCTCTATACCACCTCGAAACTGCTCGGTCATGCTGACGTGAAGATGACGCAGGTGTACGCCAAAATCATCAATCAGAAAAAGGACGATGCAGTCAATCTGGTAAACGGGTTGTTCGACTAAAACATAAATGGTTCTTTGTACCGGAGCGGCCATATATATTTTAGTTTACTTTAGTATCTATATATAAGGGAGAAAAACTAAACTAAACCGTTTTCAGATAAACAACTGAAAGAAAATCGGTGGTGAAAGTTTGAGCCAAATACGGGCTTTTGCAGCCTTGTATAAAAGGAAAAAGTCGTCCGATGTTTGTCTTCCTGCCAATGAAAAATATCTCTGAATAAGTTGCGAGAATATGTTGCTTGGCTCGGATATAACGGTATCAGTTTCTTCTTGCTTTTCCCTTTTTATTGCTTGGCAGATGTGCGTGTTGCCGGAGAAACTCCGATGGCAATTCTGCGTCGAACCATACCAATCTGTTTGCCGCTTTATAATCAGTCCTGCATTGGACAGCGAGACCGCCTCTGCTTGCAGATTGAGTGGCATCCCTCCCGCCGCTGAGCGGCGGGAGGGGTATTAGGCTACCCCGAAAGAAAATTCGTGGCTACAGAACAAATCAAAACGAGAACGATGTTGGATATAAACTTTATAATGAGAGCGGTAAATTATATATCAATTATACAATAAGAACTATTTATAGGAATGGAAAACTTGCTATTTAACTGTTCACAATATTATGATATAAGGCTTCTAAAGTTTCGATTTTGGTATTCGATTTTAATTGACATTGCCATATGATTAGCACACGATATCCTAACCCCTCTAATTCTCTTTTCTTCCGTTCATCACGTTCTATATTATCTGCAATTTTTTTCTCCCAATATTCAAAATTGGTTGATGGTAGATGAGAGTATCTGCACCCTTTATGACCATGCCAGAAACAACCATTAACAAATACTGCAGTTTTGTATTTAGGGAAAACGATATCCGGCGTACCCGGCAATCGTTTTACGTTCTTCCGATACCTTAAACCGCGTGCGAACAAATATTTCCGGACTATTATTTCGGGTTTCGTCTCTTTTCCCGTTACATGGGACATTATCTCCGAACGTTTCTCTTTACTAACCGTATCCGCCATTATGCATTGTTAAGCAATTGGATGATTCGCGCTTTGATATTTTCATATGTTGCTGTAAGCCGTATTTTTGCCGCATTCGTTAAGCGAGACGTATGCGACATAGCATCACGTATCGGTTTATATTCTATAGCATCTCTACGCAATGAGGCCTTTTTGTCTTTATCGGTTTCATCATCGGCAAGATAGGCTAAATCATCCATTGCACAATAAGACAATTCCGTTGTATTTTCTCTAATATCGAAACTGATATTAGCTTTATTCTTGTGCATTTCAGCTTTTTGCATCCAATCTTCGATTTGTTTCTGCATTTTTGCCGGAATTGGAATCTTTTTGTCTTCAATGTATTTTCGAAGCAAATTTTCCGCAACGAAACATTCTCCGTACGATGCAAAATTGAACTCGGCGTCTTGTCCCAAATCATTGATCCATTCTTCGACTTTTTTTCGACTCGGTGCATTTGTTTTAGGCGGTACGAAATCATCGGAAACAGCGCTGAATAGTTCTCTCGATTTGCGTTCTTTCCGGGAGATTCGTTTATTTTCAGAATCTCCATCTTGATTCAATTCGGTACGCCATTTATCCCAGTCGTCAATGATGATTTTCAATAATTCTTCTATTTCTTTCAAGAAAGCGACGAACTTGGGATCATCCGATACAACGCCCTCTCGGCTACTCGTAAATCGATCATTTTCATCATCCAATGCGTTATAGTGAATTTGTCCGTACAAATAACTTTCGACGATTCGTGTTGTCGGAATATGTTTCAAAATATTTTTTTCGCGCAATCGACCATTTACATATAAATCAATACTTACTTTTTCCTCCGACTCTCTGATTTTAAGCATAGACGGCTTCTCAACAGAAGCGATAAAACCAGAAATGGCATCTGTTCCAGCTTGTAAATCTCTTTGTTTCTTCAAAGCTTCGCTTCTTTGAAGTTTCTCAGAAATATAAGGATCGTTAGGGTTATCGATTTTCCATAAAAATTGTGTCCCATTGATCAAATCCGTCAACTCGTCCAATGTTATTTGAGAGCCATTCAAGAAAATACGAAATGCTGGATCCAACAACGAAAATCGGAAATACAAAGCGACTAATTTCCGTATGTATTCGATTCTATTACGGATCCCATCATTGATTTCTTCAAACAAAATAACTGTTCCTGAAACCATATCTTTCCCGAATCGTTCCACAATAGAAACATCAGGAACACCTAATTTATACTCATTCGTAGAAACATCGTCTTTAATCGCTTCATCCAATCCCGAATTATCGATAATGCCGCCGACCAAATCCGTATTTACAGTTTTAGTCAGAACGGTTATTCTTTTCGCACAAGACAATAATGCCAACTTTCCGATACCTTTACGCCCGATGAACGGCCTTCCGTTTTCGGTTGCAGAAACATTATCCTTACGTTTTGAATAACCGATTTTCAAGAATTTATTTTGAAAGTCATCATCTGTCATTCCTCGTCCGTCATCTTCGATGATAAGTATATTTTTATCACGATCTATCGTAATCCGGACATTCTGCGCATCGGCATCCCAAGCATTGGAAATAGCCTCTCCCAATACGGTGATAAAACTGCGATATAGATTTCTTCCGAGATGATTCAATATGCTCAACGAAATATTGAATGTGTACGCGTTCATAAATCGGTCAGGTTAGAGTTTATGTGTTTAAATATGCTTTCCGCTATTATTTCCCCCAGCCTCGGAGGTACAGCGTTGCCGATATATCTCGATGCTTTGGTAATCGCGACATACTGTTCATCGGCGAAAAACTTATACGTTTTCGGAAATGTTTGTATAAGGGCGGCCTCTCTGACCGATATCGCACGGTCTTGGGTCGGGTGTCCGAATCTTCCGTTTCCCAATCCGGTACATTGGGTAGTCATCGTAGGAGCCGGTTTTTCCCAAACCATTCTGCCGTAAACGCTTCCGAACGAACTGCCGCCATCCGTTTTATGGCATCGTAGTTTCAACTCTTCCGGCCAATCTTTCCATCCTCCGCCATACGGAGTATTTCGAATACGATCGAGATTCTTCGGCGACAATGCTTTGGCTCTGTGCAAGGGATCGTTCGGATCGACCTCTCCGGCTTTCAGTTCCGGCAGGTCGCCTATCGCATCTTTAACGGTTTTATATTCGTTCGGCTTATGCGTAGGCGGAATCAATTCGATTTTACCCAATCGCGACGCCAACAGCACCAATCGCTTCCGTGTTTGAGGAATTCCGTAATCCGGACAATATACAGGCTTCACCCAAACTCGATAGTCGTTTTCTTTCAAAAGATTCACGAAATCGGATAACACCGGTTTATCTTTGAATGCCAGAATTTGAGAGACATTCTCCATCGTGACTATATCGGGTAACGTATCTTTTACCAACCGTCCGAATTCATATAGCAAATCGTATTTATTCGGATCCTTTTTTTTGTTTTTGAACGCATACGAAGAAAACGGCTGGCAAGGAGCGCATCCTGCTAAAACCCTAATAGCATCTTTACTGTACAATGCATCGATTTCATCGGCGGATACCGTTTTGATATCTTTATAAATAAACTTCGCTTCGTTATTTGTTTCATAGGCATATCGGCACGTGGCATCGAGATCGTATCCTGCGAGTATATCGAAACCCTTGCTTTTCATGCCGAAACTCAAGCCGCCGATGCCGCAAAATAAGTCTATGACTTCTATCGGGGGAAGCGATCTGTTTTCAATATCATTCTTTTTCATAATCTGATTCTAAAACAGAGTATGCTCAATTCGACAATCGATCTATTTCAGCTCTAATCTGCTCCACGACTTCTTTATTGGCGATTTCTCCATCTAAGCTGAACACTATGAATACATTCCCTCCATATTGTTCTTTGAATGATTCGAAACTTGCTTTCATCCGTTCCGTTAGAGAATAACTTCCGAAATTGGCACTTGCAGTTATCGGCTTGATTTGTATGCCTATCGCTTTATCTCCGACTTTTGCAATATAATCAATGTCGCCAGCATGATCCAATTCAGGATCGCTTTCTTCAAAGGTTATATCGGGAAATATTTTGGCTAATCCATCATTAATAACCGACTTTTCTCTTATATAACCATCGTAAGTACGATTTATGGTAAGATTATAAATATAATCTATACAATCTTGTTCTGTCAATTCCCTGAAAGCAGCTTCCCATTCGGGTATAACGACTTCTGTAATTTTAGCATATAGTCGTTCTCCTAATTCTTTCAAACTTTCGTTTGTGATTTTTGTCGGATTCTTACCTACTGTATATGCGTTCTCAAAATACCATGATTGCCATTCTTCGAAAGAAGATGGTTGGCAATTGCGGATTAAAGCCATGACAGCTCCGACTTTATTTGGACGAGATAATTGATAGGTTTGACACGCGTAATTCAATACTCGTTCTTTTTTGCCAAAATTAAGTGAATAACGTTTCATAGCCTTAAGGAATTATGTTGTTGGGATTTGCTTGATTCCATGCATTTTTGAGTTCATTACATCGATCATAAATCTCATCTGCTCGGTTTATTAATGAGTTTGTACAATCAATGACTTCCTGTTTTATATTGGAACGCCAATATCCATCACGAGGGGTACTTACGATAATATACCCTTGTTGGATAGCATAGCGTATTAATTCTCTTGTTTCTACTTGGTTCCCTCCTGTTGGATACCCCATACTTATTGCAATGTCTTCTGCATGCATTGCATTTGCTCTACCGACTGGAATGATATTTAATAAACGCTGTAATTCTTGTTGATTATTTGCCATATTAGTACGAAATAAATTTTGATTTATATTTATAATTCGCAACCGTATCTACGGTTACTAATCCTTTTTTTATCAAATGGGCATTGATAAAAGTTTTGTTTTCCAAATATAAATAGCATAATAAATTATTCTGACTATCATATTTTGTTTCATCAAAACGCATATATACTTTATGCCCTTTAATCTTTTCTTGGATATAAGCTATAGCTTGTTTCGCTAAATTATCATCTACTTCTACTCCAATAAGTTTAATGGTTAATCCCGTATTGAGTTTGAGCATATTCGGTGTGATAATCTCTTTGACAGAAAAATATTCTTCTCTTTCTTTCCGGTTTTTATCTATCCGAGATCCAAATTGCAATTTCTTGATATCAATCTTGTTCTCCAATTTATGCGGATCTTGAAATAGATATGGTAAAGTTTTCATCCTTTCGTTGATATCGAAAGTTGATTCATCGTTACGGTATTGGACCTCTGCATATCCGAATAATGATGATGATGTAACCTTTTCTCTATAGAATTTTTTATATTCAGGATTTATTTCATACCCGATGGAATTACGCTGCAAGTTACGCGCAGCTAAAGCTGTCGTACCACTTCCCATAAATGGATCGAACACGGTTTCTCCTACAAACGAAAACATTTTGATTAAACGATGGGGCAATTCTTCAGGAAATACAGCTATGTGTCCGTCTTGTTTTGCTCCACCGAAATTCCAATGAGATGCGAAATAAGTATTCCACTCCTCTTTCGTTATCTCCGAGTATTTTTTTTGTTCTGCAGTAGGTGTGGGTGCTTTACCTTGTTTTTTAAATACGAGAATAAACTCATAATCGATTTTCAAAATACCATTTCGAGGATACGGAAAACTACCCATTACAGCTCCGCCGCCTGTAGTATTCATCGTAGTCTGTTTTTGCCATATAATTGCACCCATATAATCCATACCGAGAGTCTCACAAAAGCGAATGATCTCTGTTCTAATCGGTATTACTTTATAGCGGCCATAATAAACGGAACGCGCAAATTGGTCTCCGATATTTATACATAAGCGGCATCCATCATGCAAAACTCGATTGCACTCCGACCATACGGTATTCAAGTTATTAATATAACTTTCATAACTATCATGAAATCCTATTTGGCTATTATTCCCATAATCTTTTAATTGCCAATACGGAGGCGATGTAATTATTAAATGAATGGATTTATCCGGAATTAAAGAAAGATTCCGGCTATCTCCATTGATGAGCGTATGAGTCGTTTTTATTTCCATATTTTTCTATTATCAATAATCATTTTCAATGCTTTATTTGCGATTTTTGGGTCTTCTTCTATAACTGCGTTTATTTTATCCGCAATCCAAAGGCTCAACAATTCGTCTCTATCTATATGCAAAATATCTGAAAGCAATATTACTTGTTCTTTTTTAGCCTGTCGATCACCGCGTTCTATTCGGCTATACATTGGAATATCAATATCTAAAGCTATAGCCAATTGCTTTTGCAGCAACCCATTTTCTACTCTAGCTATTCTAATTCTTTGAGCAAATAACATGTGCATTCAATGATTTGTCAAATAATGACAAATATATTACTTTTATTTGACTTAGCCATAAAAAATACAGCGAAAAGAGAAGAATACGAGCTTTACTTTATTGCGGTAGAGTCAACCAGCAAGTACAACATTACGAAATATTTTTGAAAAAGCATTCGGCCGGGGTCATGAAATTGAGTTTCTCCCTTGGCCTGGCATTTAT
>CASFYQ010000019.1 GCA_949298955.1 uncultured Bacteroidales bacterium | reverse complement strand
CGTTGCCGGGCTACCACCGCCTTCCTCCGCCCTTTCCGCTACGCTCCAAGGACGGAGGAAGGCGGTGGCGGAGTTGCACTTCTAACTTGACGGTAGCGCGGGAATAAAACCTGTTGTGCCGGTATTTCTGGATACCGCGTCGTGGCGCGGTATGACGTGTGGTGTCACCCCGCACCCCGATGCGGGGTCCAGGCAAGTGTCGCAAAAGGGTATTCCCTGCTCGGGTATTTTTGGATTCCGCGTCCAGTGCGGAATGACCGAAACACCCCATCGAATGCGGAATGACCAAAACTCCGTGTCGTAGTGTGGTATGACAAGTCCCGTCGCGTCGAGGTGCGGAGTGGGAAAAAGAAAATCCCGCGAGCTCGTCGGGGGTGAGGAGCTCGCGGGATGCGGATTTATAACAGTTTGCCGTTATTGTGCGCTGTCCTTCTTCAGCCATTCGAGGCGGCGCAGGTCGGGCAGGTGTTTTACCTTGAAGTGCTCGAAGGTGGCACGGAATCCTTCGCCGTCGGGGCTGGCTCCCATCACGCCCACCTGTACGGGGGTGTTGTCTTGCAGCCAGGCGTTGCGCATGAGGGTATATTCCTGGTCGTCGAACGAGTAGAATATCTCGACGGCGTCGAGGCGTCGCACGGCCTTGATCCAGATGTGGGGCACGGCCCGGTCGAGCGTGATGACACTCCAGTCGGAGGTGTGGTGGGTGACTACGGTGCTGAGGTTGAATTTGCCGTCGACAAACTCGATGCCGGCCTTGATGTAGTTTTCGTGGTCGATGCGAAGCATGAGGCCGGCCTGGTCGAACCGGGCCTTGTAATCGCCCGAAACCTTGACTTTCACCTCGAACTCACCGCCGTAGGTGGCATAGTAGAAGGGGGCGTCGTCGACGGTGAAGCCGTAGTGCGAGATGCGCCAATAGTCGGTCTTGGGGGTTACAAACATCGAGAGGGTGTTGTCTTTGATTTCCCACTGTTCGGGTTCGTTGAACCATTGCATTTTTTCTAACGATTGTGCCATGCCCGTGGCGGTTACCAGCAGCACGGCGAGGTTTAACAGGATTGAGCGTTTCATTTGCATCGGTTTATAAGGGGTAAATAACCATTGTTTTCTTTACATTTGCAAATGTATAGCTCTGTAATAGAATATACAATGATTATAAATAACCATTTTGTATGGATATCGTAGCGAAACTGAACGACCTGTTCTTGAAACAGGGGGCCGGGAAGGGGCAGCGCTATCTCGATGAGCTGGAACGGTATAAGAGTGTGGCCCGCAGTTACAGCCTGCTGGAGGGCACGGTGTCGGTCTTGAGCGACATGCATGCCAACGTGAGCCACATCTGTTATGGCGGGTTCGGTAAGGCGCTCAACCTCAGGGGCGATGGCGGTGAGGAGGTGATAGATTCGATTTGGGAGGAGAAGATTCTGGGGCTTATCCCCCGCGAGGATCTGTACGACAAGTATTTGCAGGAGCTGCGCTTCTTCAATTTTGTGAAACGCCTTCCCAAGTCGAGCCGGTCGCACTATTTCCTGATGAGCAAGTTACGCATGCGGTCGCCGTCGGGCGACTGTCTGTGGGTGTGCCACCGTATGTTCTACCGCTTCGACCCGTTTAACGGCAGTCTGTGGCTGGCCCTGTGCCTGTATGGGCCGTTGTCGCTCGACTGGCCGGGGGGTAGCCGGGTGGTCGATACCCTCACCGGGTCGGTGGTCGACCTGGGTAGCCGCAATGGGTCCAAGATATTGTCCGACAGGGAGGTGCAGGTGCTTCAGCTTATCGACAAGGGGCTGATAAGCAAGCGCATTGCCGATACGCTCTCGATCAGCGTCCATACCGTGAGCCGGCACCGGCAGGATATTCTGGCCAAATTGCAGGTGCGCAACTCGATCGAGGCGTGCCGGGTGGCCAAGGACCTGGGGCTGTTGTAGCCGGGGCGGCCTGTGCGGGGCGACGTGCGTGGCTTACGCTTTGGGCAGGTAGGGTTCGATGTGGATATTGACCTGGGTCTGTCGGCCAAAGGCCGTTTTGAGATTCTCTTCCACATGGGTGGCGATGTTGTGAGCTTCGACAATCGACGAACCAGGATCGACCTTAATGTGCATGTCGATGATGAAAGAGTTACCGTTTTTGCGGGTGCGCAGGTGGTGGAAAGCCTTGACGCCTGGCGTCTCTTTTACTTGCTCTTTGATGGCGGCCTCGATTTCTTTGGGGAGCGAGACTTCGAGCAGTTCTTGTATGCTGGGACGGGCCAGTTTGCAGGCTACGGCTACGATAAATATTCCCACGATGACCGAGGTGATGGGGTCGAGTATGCGCCAGCGTTCGCCCAGGAACATGGCGCCCGAGATGCCTATAAGGGTACCTATCGACGAGAAGGCGTCCGACCGGTGGTGCCAGCCGTTGGCAATGACGGCGGGACTGTCGATTTTGCGCCCCACAATGATGGTATACCAATAGAGCCCCTCTTTCACGACTATCGAGACGGCGGCCATGACGAGGGCCGGGTAGGTGGGACGCTCGATGATGCGCCCGTTGAGAACCTCGTATATCTTCACGCTGCCCGAGTAGAAGATGCCGATGGCTACGATGAAGAGGGCAAAGCTGATGAGCATGGTGGCAAAGGTCTCGAATTTGCCGTGTCCGTAGGGGTGGCCGCTGTCTTCGTGCTTGGACGAGATTTTGATAAAGACGATGACGATGAGGTCGGTCACGAAATCGGAGAGCGAGTGTATGCCGTCGGCTATCATGGCGCTGCTTCGCCCCACGATACCGGCTGCTACTTTGGCGGCCGAGAGTATGAGGTTGATAAAGAATCCTACCCAAGTGACCCGGGCAGCTTTTCGCTCCCGGTCGATGTCGGTGATGAGGTCGGTTTCGTTCATTGCAGTATGATAAAAACGGTACAAATATAGTTGGTTTTGTTTTGGGTTATATCGTTCTTTTGTCTCGTGGCCTGTAATTTATATCAGTTCTATATAATGTCATTGTCGGGTGATGCGGTGAAAAAAAAGTCCTGGTTTTTTTCGCATTCTTATCTTCTTTTTGTATCTTCGAGGGTATAAGTGGAGGTATAGGGAATATGCGTATCGAGTCATTACATATACACAGGCAGTTGATAGAACCGCACCGGGGGGCTTTGCTCGTGGCCGAGCCTTTCCTCGACGAGGGGTGTTTCCGTCGGGCGGTTGTTTTTCTGGCCGAGTATTCCGAGAAGGGCGCGGTGGGATTTGTGTTGAACAGCCCCACGCATTATCATCTGAATGAATTGCTCGAAGGGTTGGGGCCCGTGCCTCCTGTCCCTGTCTATTGCGGCGGCCCCGTGGGGGTCGACCATCTTTTCTTTCTGCACGACATCGCCTCGCTGCCCGGAGCGGTCGAGGTGGCACAAGGGCTTTTTGCCAACGGTGATTTCGATATGTTGCTCGATTTTCTGCGCAGCGATGCGGGAGTGTGCGACCATGTGAAATTTTTCGTCGGGTACAGCGGCTGGTCGCCCGGCCAGCTCGACGGTGAGTTGCGGCAGGAGTCGTGGGCAGTCACGACCATGCAGTCGCCTGCCAGTTGCCTGGCGGCAAAAGACGACAGTTTCTGGCGCGAGACGGTGCGCAGTATGGGCGAGGGGTATCTGCTGTGGCTCAATTCTCCGCAAGAGCCTTCGCTCAATTAGCCATTCTTTTCGTAAGGATTGATTTTCTGAAACACCAGAGCATCGGCATATCCCTGCGGCAGCCGCACCCAATGGGTGAGACGGCCGCATTCGTCGAATCCACAGGCGCGGAAGAGCGCCACGCTGGCCGTGTTGCACGCCGCAATGTGCACGTAAAGTTGGTGCAGATGTAGAAATCGGAAAGCATATTCCATAAAGGTATCGAGGGCCTCGCGACCGAATCCCCGGCGAGAGTGGCCCGGGTCGACGAGCAGCCCGATGGCCGCCCGACTGTTGGCGGCGTCGTAGTCGAAACAATCGAGTATGCCCACCGGGGTATGGCTTTCTTTTTCGACCATGATCAGCCGCAACTGGTTGTCGCGGGCGATGTCGGCGCTGTAATTCTCGATATAGCGTTTGAGCAGGTAGCGCGAGAAAGGGGCCACGGTGCAGCCATACTGCCACAGCGACGAGTCGTTTTCCCAGCGATAGAGCAGGTCGAGGTCTTCGGGTTCGACGGCCCGCAAGTCAATCCGTTTTCCTGTGAGGTAGTTCATGGCCGGGTATAGATTTCTTTGGGTGAGACAATTACATGGGCATGCGGGTTATAGATGAGGAACCGGTTGCGGTCGTGACAGTTCCGCTGTATCGTGCCGATAATCTCGCGGTAGGAGAGCCACCCCGAGTCGAGAACGATGTAGCGGAGGGGCGACCGTTTTCCCGCTCTCGGCAATTCGTTGGCCGACTCTATGGCGGTATAGCGGGGTGCGCCGGGCAGCAGGCCGGCCGGGCGGTCGGGCTGGTTGGAGAGGATATACCACTCGCCCCGTTCGCGTTTTTCGTTCCGACCTCGTGAGCGGAAGGGGTAGGCCACGATGCGGTGGGCGGCGGCCAGCATCGCCCGGAAGAATATCGAGAATTTCACCGCCAGATAGTATCCTTTGCTGTAATGCGGGTAGTGTTTCTCAAAGAAGATGAGCATCGCCTCGTAGAAGATGCGCACGTAGCGCAAGCTCCCCTTCTTCGTGCTCTCGCCCTTGTAGTGAATGATGGGGGTAGGCACGTAGTAGTTGTTGTATCCCGCCAGCACCAGTCGGTAGGAGAGATCGATGTCTTCGCCGTACATGAAGAAACTCTCGTCGAGCAGCCCGCACTTGTCGAGCGTCTCTTTGCGCATGAGCATGAAAGCTCCCGACAGAATGTCGATGCGGTGGCACTTGTCGGGCGAGAGGTATTTCAGGTGGTAGCGGCCGAAGAGGCGCGAATGGGGGAAGAGGGCCGACAGTCCGAAAATCTTGCAGAACGAGACCCACGGCGTGGGAAATCCCCGCTTCGACTCGGGCAGGAACCGGCCGTTGCCGTCGACCATCTTCACCCCCACGCCGCCGGCATCGGGGTGTGTGTCCATGAACTGGCACACCTCGTGCAAGGTATCCTCGGTGATAACGGTGTCGGGGTTGAGCAACAAGATGTACCGGCCCGTGGCCAGCTCCATGGCTTGGTTGTTGGCGCGGGCGAAACCTACATTTTCGGTGTTGGCGATGAACCGCACCTCGGGGAACAAGGGGGTGAGGTAGTCGAGCGAGTCGTCTTGCGAGTGGTTGTCGACCACGAAGATTTCGGCCTCCATGGGGTGAACCGTCAGGGCAGCCCGCACCGACCGGAGCGCCTGCTCCAGAAAGTATTTCACCCGATAGTTGACGATGACGATGCTGATTTTTACCACGGAATCGACTCCTCTATTATATAATGTATAACGATGCTCGGCGGCAAATAGTGTGCGCTATCCCTTGAAACTTTCGCTGAAGAGCGTGCGGTTGAGAATCGAGCGTCCCAGCGTGATTTCGTCGGTATATTCCAGTTCGCCACCCACCGACACGCCCCGGGCGATGATGGTGATTTTCACGTCGAACGGAGCCAGCTTGCGGAAAATGTAGAAATTGGTCGTGTCGCCCTCCATCGTCGCGCTCAGGGCCAAAATTACCTCTTGGATACCGCCCGCAGCCACGCGGTCGACCAGGCTCTCGATTTCGAGGTCGGCCGGTCCGATGCCGTCCATGGGCGAGATGACCCCTCCCAACACATGGTAAAGCCCGTGAAACTGGCGGGTATTCTCGACCACCATCACCTCTTTCACATTCTCGACCACGCACAGGGTCGAGGCATCGCGCGACGGGTCGCTGCAAATGGCACAGGTATCGGTGTCGGATATGTTGTGGCACACGTGGCAGTGCTTGATTTCCTTGCACAGCTTGATGATGGTATTCCCGAATTTCTCGGCCTCGCCCTCCTCCTGACGGAGCAGGTGCAACACCAGCCGCAACGCCGTTTTGCGGCCGATACCCGGCAGCTTGGCAAACTCGCTCACGGCATTTTCGAGCAGAACCGAAGAGTATTGTTGATCCATACGAATAATTTCCCTTTCGCGGCATCCCCGGACAGGCGCGGCACATTCCGCCCCTCGTTCCCGTGAAGCCGTGTGCAAAGATAGTGAAAGTCGAAAGCAGAAAAACAAGCTCGCTTGATTTTTATGCTGAGACGTATCCTATCTTATTCAAAGATAGTGAAAGGCGAGAGCAGAGGCAAACGGAAAATTGTGAAAACTTTGTTTTCATTTTGTCTCTCCGCAGGGCTTTTGTATATTTGTCCTCCTCGAAAATTGGAAAACAAGAGATTGATATGGAGATAAAAAACGCCAAGTTTGTGGTGAGCAGCAGCCGGGTGCAGGATTGCCCTTCGCACCGTTTGCCCGAGTATGCCTTTATCGGACGCTCCAACGTGGGCAAATCGTCGCTCATCAACATGCTCACCCGCCAGAAGGGGTTAGCCATGACCTCGGCCACGCCGGGCAAGACGATGCTCATCAACCACTTTCTCATCGACAACAGCTGGTATCTGGTCGACCTGCCCGGTTACGGCTATGCCCGCCGGGGCAAGGAGAGCCGCGAGGCGCTGCGCAAGATGATCGAGGGGTATGTCCTCGGCCGTCAGGAGCTTACCTGTCTCTTCGTGCTGATAGACTGCCGTCACAAGCCGCAACAGATAGACCTCGATTTCATACACTGGTTGGGCGAGAACGGCGTGCCCTTTGCCCTGGTCTTTACCAAGACCGACAAGGTAGGCCCCGTGGCCCTCAAATCGGCCATCGAGCATTACAAACAGGTGCTGCTCGAGACTTGGGAGGAGCTGCCTCCGGTCTTCGCCACCTCGTCGGAGCGGGGGAGCGGCCGCGACGAGCTGCTCGACTATATCGACCGGGTGAACAAGAGTTTGAAGGAGGGGGCCGCTGCCGATTGAAATCGGTCGGGACGGCTCTTTTTCGGCGGGAGTTGTTTTGTTTCTCCCGATTTGATTCGTATCTTTGTTGTGTAAAGACAAGATGCACGATTGAGGCGGCCTGTCGGGACAACCGGCACCGCAGCTTTTAACAGGGAAAGATTATGTGTGAAGAAAACTCCTTTATGCGAGCGGCTATCGACCTGTCGCTCGACAACATAGACCACGACGGCGGCCCTTTTGGTGCCGTGATTGTGAAGGACGGCCAAATCATCGCCCGGGGTGCCAACCGGGTGACGGCTTCGAATGACCCCACGGCCCATGCCGAGGTGAACGCCATTCGCGAGGCGGCCCGTGTGCTGGGCACTTTCGACCTGATCGGCTGCGAGATATACACCTCGTGCGAACCCTGCCCCATGTGCCTGGGCGCCATCTATTGGGCTCACCTCGACAAAGTGTATTATGGCAATACCAAGGCCGATGCCAAGGCCATCGGCTTCGACGACTCGTTTATTTACGACGAGTTGGCACTGCCCATGGAGGAGCGCCACCTCAAAATCATGCCCCTTATGCGTGACGAGGCCATCAAGGCTTTCGAGAAATGGGATAGCAAGAGCGACAAGATTGAATATTAACCCGATTATATTGAACCTTCCGGGGGTGCAGCGCACCTCCTTTTTTTGAATAGAAACGTATGGCAAACTGGTTTGAATGTAGAGTCAAATATGACAAGATGCTGGAAAACGGCATGCAGAAGAAAGTAACAGAACCTTATCTCGTCGACGCCCTCTCCTTTACCGAGGCCGAGGCCCGCATTATCGAGGAGGTGTCGCCCTTCATCTCGGGCGAGTTTTCGGTGTCGGCCGTGAAACGGGCCAATTTCAGCGAACTCTTTTTCGACGAGACGGGCGACCGCTGGTACAAGTGCAAGATCAATTTCATCACCCTCGACGAGAAGAGCGGTATGGAGAAACGTACCGCCTCGTATATGCTGGTGCAGGCTGCCGACTTTGAGACCGCTCTCAAGAACTTGAATGCCGGCATGAAAGGCACCATGGCCGACTGGGTGATTGTGTCGATTACCGAGACGCCGCTGATGGACGTCTATCCGTTTAATCCCGAAGGCAAGGCGCAGGAGGAAGACCGTCCGCAGGCATGAACGAGATAGCCCGACATATCGAAACCATACGGCACGAGCTGCCCGGCGGAACCCGTCTGGTAGCCGTGTCGAAATTTCACCCGGCCGAAGCCCTGATGGAGGCCTATGAGGCGGGGCAGCGCATCTTTGGCGAGAGCCGGGTGCAGGAGCTCGTGGCCAAGCACGAGGCTCTGCCCGCCGATGTCGAGTGGCATTTTATCGGTCACTTGCAAACCAACAAGGTGAAATATATCGTCCCCTTTATCTCGCTTATTCACAGCGTCGACAGTGAGAAATTGCTTGCCGTAATCGACAGTGAGGCAGCCAAGTGCGGGCGCGTGGTCGACTGTCTGCTCGAAATACATGTGGCACAGGAGGAGAGCAAATATGGCTTTACCCCCGATTCGTGCCGGGAGTGGCTGCGCACGAACCCCACGGGCAAATATTCCCACGTGCGGCTGTGCGGGCTGATGGGTATGGCCTCGTTTACCGACGACGAGGCGCAGGTCGACCGCGAGTTCGGGCAGTTGAAAAGTCTCTTTGATGAATTGAAAAACTCGGGCGAGGTCGATGCTGCCGCATTCACCGAGCTCTCCATGGGCATGTCGCACGACTATCGGCTGGCCTTGCGCCACGGCAGTACCCTGGTGCGCATAGGAACCTCGATATTCGGCGAGCGAGTCTATTGAAAGCCCCTCTTTGCCGCAAGAGGAGAGTGGGATATTGTGCTTTTTATGTTCAAGAACATATATTGCCTGTGCCCGTAGCTGGATAATAAGCATTACTTTTGCTACAATTTTAAGCTTTCAAAGACCAAAAGGCAAGGAAAGAATACCACATGAAACAAACACAATTACATCAATAAGATATATTTATTGCTCTGATATAGATACGGTTAGAAACTAAATACATTAAATTAAAATCTTATAATAATGAGTACAAATCAGAAAAACAAGGGAAATATCATTGCTATCATTGCCATGATGTTTCTGTTTGCAATGATTGCTTTCGTAACCAATTTGGCGGCACCGTTCGGCCTCATTTGGGGCAACCAGTATTCCTGGGCCGGCATGATGGGTAATATGATGAATTTCCTGGCCTATCTGTTTATGGGTATTCCCGCAGGCACGATGTTGGTAAAAATCGGTTACAAAAAGACCGCTCTTTTGGCCATGGCTGTGGGTTTCGTGGGTCTTTTCATTCAGTATCTGTCGAGTATCTTTGGGGCTGACGTCACTCTCTTCACGGTGGGAGGACAAGCTGTGTATCTGAATCTGATTGTCTATCTGTTCGGTGCATTCGTTTGCGGTTTCTGCGTGTGCATGCTCAACACCGTGGTAAACCCCATGCTGAACCTGTTGGGTGGCGGTGGTAACAAGGGTAACCAGTTGATTCAAACCGGTGGTACCCTCAACTCGCTCGCCGCTACGCTCACCCCGCTCTTTGTGGGTGTGCTCATCGGTTCGGTAACCGACAAGACCGCCATGAGCGACGTAACCCCGCTGTTGTTTATCGCCATGGCCGTGTTTGCCGTGTCGTTCATTATCATATCTGCAATCTCCATTCCCGAGCCTCATTTGGCCAAGAAAGGTGCAGCCAAAGAGACATTCGAGCACAGCCCGCTGGCTTTCCGTCACACGTTGCTGGGTGTGATTGCCATCTTCCTGTATGTAGGTATCGAGGTCGGTGTTCCTGCGCAGTTGAATTTCTTTATGGCCGATACGACGTCGAAAGGAGCCGGTATCTTGGTCAACGGAGCGGCTATTGGCGGAGCAATCGTAGCCATCTATTGGTTGCTGATGTTGGTGGGCCGTTTCCTGAGCAGTCTGATTAGCGGTAAAGTTTCTACTCGCGCACAGTTGATTGCCGTTTCGTCCGTAGCTCTCGTGCTTACCTTGATTGCTATTTTCACGCCGAAGAGTGTCGGTTTCGACGTACCGACGTTTGTCTATGACCCCATTCAGAAAACTTCCGAGATTCTCGAAAACGCCGGCGTTTCCGCTGCCGAGGCCGAGGCTTTCGTGGCTGCTCCCTCCGAAGCATTTTTCGAGCAGAATGCAGCTGTTCTCGCCGAGGCTCAGTTGACACCCGAGTCGGTGATGAAATCGCTCGAGACACCCAAAGTACCCCTCAGTGCGCTCTTCCTCGTGCTTTGCGGTCTTTGCACTTCGGTAATGTGGGGTGGTATTTTCAACCTCGCTGTCGAAGGTCTTGGCAAATACACGGCCAAGGCTTCGGGTCTCTTCATGACGATGGTAGTCGGTGGCGGTGTCATGCCGTTTATCCAAAATCTGCTTTCGGGCAGCTTCGGCTATTTGGCCAGCTACTGGCTGGTAGTGGCTATGTTGGCCTATCTGCTGTATTACGGTTTGATAGGGTGCAAGAATGTCAATACCGATATTCCTACCGAAGATTAAACGACTATCTGTCTATCGCATAAATATATAAGAAAAAGAGAGCCGGGATAAAAAACCGGTTCTCTTTTTCTTTTTGAGAACTTTTGTCGGTTTTTATGGGTATATCCTCGCGAATTGTATTATTTTTGTAAAAAAAAATTCCATGAACGATACGAACTTGTTGAACAGAGCGGCCGACAATATAAGGGTATTGACGGCGGCTATGGTTGAAAAGGCCAAGTCGGGGCACCCCGGAGGCGCTATGGGGGGAGCCGATTTTACCAATGTGTTGTATTCCGAGTTTTTGGTGTATGACCCCGAAGACCCTAAGTGGATTAATCGGGATCGCTTTTATCTCGATCCCGGGCACATGTCGCCCATGTTGTACAGTGTGTTGGCGATGGCCGGCTTTTACACGATGGACGATTTGAAATCGTTCCGTCAGTGGGGCAGTATCACACCCGGTCACCCCGAGGTAGATGTGATGCACGGTATTGAAAACACGTCGGGACCTCTGGGGCAAGGCCATACGATGGCCGTAGGAGCCGCTATTGCCGAGCGTTTCCTGGCCGCCCGTTTCGGCGAGTGGTGCAGTCACAAGATTTATGCTTTCATCTCCGATGGCGGAATACAGGAAGAGATTTCACAAGGAGCCGGGCGTTTGGCCGGATTCCTGGGTCTGCATAACCTCATTATGTTTTTCGACAGTAACGATGTGCAGCTTTCGACCGACACCGATGCGGTGACTGACGAGGATACGGCTGCCAAGTATCGGGCTTGGAACTGGAATGTAATCGAAATCGACGGGTGCGACCCCGTGGCGATTCGCAGTGCGTTGGCACAAGCCAATCGTGAGACCGAGCGCCCCACGCTCATCATCGGCAAGACCATCATGGGCCGTGGCTGTGTGACGGCTACGGGCGAGAATTTCGAAGGGAAATACTCTACCCACGGGCAGCCGTTGAGCAAGTCGGGCGCTTCGTATGAGAAGACTGTCGAGAATTTGGGCGGCGATGTGGAGAATCCGTTTGTGATATTCCCCGAGACAGCCGACCTTTATGCCCGTCGGGCCGAAGAGTTGAAGAAAATCGTAGCCGAGCGTAAGGCACAGCAGGCTGCTTGGGAGAAAGAAAATCCCGAGTTGGCAGCCGAACTGCACGATTTCTATGCCGGCAAGTTGCCCGAGCTCGATTTTGCTTCAATCGAATATAAACCTAATGTCGCAACCCGCACGGCCTCGGCCAACGTGCTCTCGTATTTGGGCGAACGGGTGAAGAACATGGTTGTATCGTCGGCCGACTTGGCCAACTCGGACAAGACCGAGGCTTTCTTGAAGAAAACCGGGGCTTTTGTCAAGGGCGATTTCAAAGGTGCTTTCCTGCACGCCGGAGTAGCCGAGTTGACGATGGCCTCGATAATGAACGGCATTTTGCTGCATGGCGGTATGCAGGCCGCCTGTGGAACTTTCTTCGTCTTTTCGGACTATATGAAGCCCGCAGTGCGTATGGCCGCCCTCATGGAGTTGCCGGTAAAATATGTATGGACGCACGATGCCTTCCGGGTGGGCGAGGACGGCCCCACGCACGAGCCGGTAGAGCAGGAGGCTCAGATACGGCTCATGGAGCAGTTGAAGAACCATAGCGGGAAAAACAGCGTGCTGGTGCTTCGTCCGGCCGATAGTGCCGAGACGCTGGTAGCCTGGAAGCTGGCGATGGAAAACAGCGACACCCCCACGGCTTTGATTCTTTCTCGCCAGGATGTGCCCGACCTGCCGTCGGCCACAGGCAATCGGTATGCCGATGCCTTGCAGGCCGAGAAAGGGGCCTATGTGCTCATGCGCGACGAGAACCCCGATGTGGTGCTGGTTGCCAACGGGTCGGAGGTGTCGACCCTGGTAGGTGCGAGCGAGATACTGCACGGTCAAGGTGTGAAAGTACAAATCGTATCGGTTCCCTCGATAGGGCTCTTCCTGGAACAGCCGCTCTCGTATCGCGAGGAGGTTATCCCTGCCGGTTTGCCGGTATTCGGGCTTACGGCTGGCTTACCCTCGACGTTGTTGCAACTGGTCGGCTGCAAGGGTAAGGTGTATGGCTTGGACCGCTTCGGCTATTCGGCTCCCTATAAGGTTCTCGACGAGAAACTGGGATTCACCCCCGATAACATCGCTCGTGAAATAGCTTCGTTCATAGGAAAATAGACGTTGAAACTTTTGTCATTTTTATTCAAAATCGCCTCCTTGGGTTACAAGGGGGCGATTTTCTTGTGAATTTAAATAAAAATTGTTTGTCGAATCGAAAAAAACATCTACCTTTATCCGAAATTTCAGTTGGGTCTATGATGCAGCCGACTCTTTCCCCTTGAATAAAAGAGCGAGGTTGCAGTTATTAAAGTAGTTTTAATTAAAAAGAAAAAGGAGTATGAAGAAAACTGTATTTGCAGCCTTGCTCGTGGCTACCGGTGTAGCTGCACCGGCAGTATTCGCCGCAGCTCCCCAGGAGGAAGCCAAGGCAGAACCTTCCAAGGAGATTGTCTTGAACAGTTTCAAGGATAATTGGATGATTTCGCTTGAAGGTGGAGCCGATTTCAGTTTGGGTCGTTTTGACAGCCATGCCGATTTTGGGCAGCGTATCGCACCCGTATTCGGGCTCAATGTCGAGAAATGGTTCTCTCCGGTTTTGGGCTTGCGTCTGGGTGCCGACTATTACGGCTTGAAAGGCGCGGCTCGTTGGGGCAACGGTATCGGTGGCGAAATGCTCGACAATGGCTACTATAAACAATCCTATAATCTGGTAGTTCCCGCACTCGATGTGATGGGCGATTTGGCCTCATTGTTCTGCGGCTACCGCGAGCGTGTCTATTCGCCTATTCTCTATATCGGTATGGGTATTCCCGTAGCTGTTTCGGGTGATGGCGATATTGCCAACGGAGTCAACATGGATATGCGTGGCGGCTTGCTCAACCGTTTCCGTTTGAGCGATGCCTGGGCCATCAATCTCGATTTGCGTTTCGATGTATTGGAGGCCACCATCGCCGGTGAAGGCAATCACGCCAAGGCATTCTCGGCTTTGGTAGGTGTAACCTACAAATTTAAAGACCGTGGCTGGAAAGCTCCCGAGGTGCCTGTCGTAGCTCCCGTAGTAGGCAAATATAGCGATGCCGAGGGCGATGCTCTGGTGGCCCAGTTGCGCGATGCCAATCGCAAGATTGCCAACCTCGAGCAACAGCTGGCCGAGTGCAAGAATCGTCCTGCCGAGAAGGTAGTCGAGGAACCGGCTCCTGTGGTTACCGTTTATTACAACATCAACAGCTCCGACTTGCAATCCAAAGACCGGGTTGTGCTGAAAGCCGTGGCAAGAGCCATCAAGGCAAACGAAGGCAAGAAATATGTAATCACCGGCTATGCCGATAGCGAAACGGGTACGGCTGCTTTCAACGCCAAGTTGCGCAAGGCACGTGCCGAGCGGGTTTACGACGCTCTGGTTTCTTATGGAGTAAATCCCGACCAGTTGGAGCAAAAGAGCAGCGATGCCAAACTCGACCGTTTCGGGTCCTACATCTTGGATCGTGCCGCTACGATTGCTCCCGCTCAATAAGCGAAGAACAGACGATTGCTCGAAGATAATACAGACAAAGGGTTGTGCCAGAATGAAAATTTTGGGGCAACCCCTTTGTTGTTGAATTGCGATAAGGTGCGGGGCCGATAGTGCATGAAGCGGAGGCTCTCCGAGGATTTTGAAAATATTGTTTTTTTTGAAAAAAGATTGAAAAAAGGGGTAAAATGAAATTGTCGGATATCTTTCGTGAAAAAGGCGAAGAGTTGTATGGTGGTGATACCCAGAAGAATCTGTCGCGTTTTGTAGAAGCTCATCGACAAAGCTATGATTCGGCCTTGCAAGAGATTCGCGCCGGTCGCAAACAGTCGCATTGGATGTGGTATATCTTTCCCCAGCTTCGAGGTCTTGGGCATAGCCAGAATGCCGATTTCTACGGTATCTCGGGGCAAGCCGAAGCTCAAATGTTTTTGAACCATTATATTCTCGGCGAGCACCTCCGCGAGATAACCGGGGCGATGTTGGCACTTGAAGGCCGTTCGGCCCAGGAGATTTTGGGCAGCATCGATGCCTTGAAATTTCGTTCGTCGATGACCCTCTTCGATGTCGTGTGTCCGAACGACGTGTTTCGCCAGGCGTTGCGGAAATACTACGACGACAAGCCCGATGAACGGACGCTTGCCATGCTTGGCCTGGAGATGCGCAAATGGAGCGGGACGGACGTTGTCGGCGGGGGAATTGTCGGTGCCATTATCGGCGATATTGTGGGGTCGAGGTTCGAGTTTTGCAACTGCCGGTCGACCCGGTTTGATTTATTCTCGTCCGCATCTCGTTTTACCGACGACACGGTGATGACTCTTGCGGTAGCCGACTGGCTTTTGAACGGAGGGGCTTTGGAGTCGGTGATGACCGACTGGGGAGAGGAGTACCCGAATGCAGGTTATGGAGGAATGTTTTATGGCTGGCTGTTTGGCGGTCGGGAAAAAGCACCTTACAATAGTTTCGGCAATGGCTCCGGCATGCGGGTCAGCCCCTGTGGATATTTCGCCCGAAGCCTCGACGAGGCGCTCGACCTCGCCAAACAATCGGCCGAGGTGACTCACAACCACCCCGAGGGAATCAAGGGCGCGCAAGCCATCGCCGCGGCAATTTTCCTGGCTCGGCAGCATACTCCCAAAGAGGAGATACGCGATTATATCGAGCAGACTTTTGGATACGACCTGCATCGCACTTGCGACGAAATACGCCCCACCTATCTCTTCGATGAGACGTGTCAAGGTTCTTGCCCGGAAGCGATAATCGCATTCTTGGAGAGCAGCGACTACGAGTCGGCTATCCGGCTGGCGGTATCGCTCGGCGGCGATAGCGACACGATTGCCTGTATGACGGGTGGTATTGCCGCTGCCTGTTATGGTATGCCTGCCTGGATTGTCGAGGAGGCGATGTCTTTTCTGCCCGACATGATGAAACTGCTGATCAGGCGGTTTGATGCGGCATGTGCGGCTCGCTAAGCCTTGAAACGGTTTGTGGCAGCGGTCGGCTTGGACACGGAATCGAGACTTTGAAAGAATGTTAAAATCGAGGTCTTAAATCCCGTGGTGGGATAAATTGCAAAGTCGGCTTGCCAAAATAGCAGGTTTTTATTATCTTTGCCCCCTGATTAAGAGAGAATCCGTGGAATCGTTTTATAGGACACACAAGTATCTCGTTGAGCATGTCGAGTCGCCGGTCAAACGCGACCTGATGTATCAAATCAACAAAAACAGCCGTTTGGTAGGCATCAAAGGCAGCCGGGGCGTAGGCAAGACCACTTTTCTGCTGCAATATGCCAAGGAAAATTACGGCTTGGACAGGTCGTGTCTGTATATCAATCTCAACAATCTCTATTTCACCGAGCACACGTTGAAAGAGTTTGCCGAGCGTTTTTACAGCCAAGGCGGTCGGGTGCTGCTCATCGATCAGGTGTTCAAGTATCCCGGGTGGTCCGAGGAGTTGAAATATTGCTACGACAATTATCCCGAGTTGAAGATTATCTTCTCCGGCTCATCGGTCATGCGGTTGAAAGAGGAGAACCCGGTATTGGCCGGGCTGGTCGACTCGTACAACCTGCGGGGTTTTTCGTTCAGGGAATATCTGAACCTCATGGCCTCTACCCGTTTCCCCTCCTATACACTCGACGATATTATAGCCCATCATAAAACGATTGCACAGGAAATTTGTCGTCAGGTCAATCCGCTCGACTATTTCCCCGGCTATTTGCATCACGGCTATTACCCCTTCTTCCTGGATAAAGCCAATTTCTCGGAGAATCTGGTCAAGAACATCAATATGATTATGGAGGTCGATATACTCCTGATCAAGCAAATCGAACTGTCGTATCTGCCCAAGGTGCGTCGGCTCATGTATTTGCTCTCGGTGCATTCGCCGGCTCCTACCAATGTAAGCCGGTTGAGTAAGGACATACAGATATCGCGGGCCACGGTCATGAACTACATCAAGAGTTTGAAAGACGCCCGCCTCATCAACATGCTCTATCGCGATGGCGAGGAGTTCCCCAAGAAGCCTGCGATGGTCTATATGCACAACACCAATATCATATATTCCAACCGCTCGGTGCAAGTCGATGCGCAAGCTGTTCGCGAGACCTTTTTCTACAACACGCTGCACAAAGATCATCGGTTGAACATGGGACACAAGAATGCCCAGTTTCTGGTCAATCGCGAGCAGTTGTTTCGGGTTCAGGGCAGTGCGCCCCGCAGCCGCATCAACCCCAATATCTATTATGCAATCGACGATATGAAGATAGGGAGCGAGAACCTTATCCCCTTGTGGTTGTTTGGCTTTGTGTACTGATATAGAGATGAAAAAACAATATTAATTACTTAATAACAGAAAAGATGAGTAAACAGAAAAAATTCTTAACTTGCGATGGTAACCAAGCCGCTGCGCATATCTCGTATATGTTTTCCGAGGTGGCTGCCATCTATCCTATCACTCCGTCTTCGACCATGGCCGAGTATGTAGACGAATGGGCTGCCGCCGGTCGTAAAAACATCTTCGGTGAGACTGTTCTCGTACAGGAGATGCAGTCTGAGGGTGGTGCTGCCGGAGCCGTTCACGGTTCGTTGCAGGCAGGAGCTTTGACGACGACCTACACGGCCTCGCAAGGTCTTTTGCTGATGATCCCCAACATGTACAAGATTGCCGGCGAGCTGCTCCCCTGTGTGTTCCACGTGTCGGCCCGTACATTGGCTTCTCACTCGCTTTCTATTTTCGGCGACCATCAAGATGTGATGTCGACCCGTCAAACCGGTTTTGCCATGTTGGCCGAAGGTTCGGTACAAGAGGTGATGGATTTGGCCGGTGTTGCTCACTTGTCGACGATTCGTTCGCGTGTACCGTTTATTAATTTCTTCGACGGTTTCCGCACCTCGCACGAGATTCAAAAAATCGAGGCCCTCGAAAACGAAGACCTGGCTCCGCTCATCGACCAGAAAGCCCTGGCCGAGTTCCGTGCCCGCGCCTTGAACCCCGAGAATCCCGTTATGCGCGGTATGGCCGAGAACCCCGATACCTTCTTCCAGCACCGTGAGGCTTCCAACAAATACTACGAGGCTGTGCCCGCTATTGTGGAAGACTATATGCAGGAAATCAACAAAATCACGGGTCGCGACTATCATCTGTTCAACTACTATGGTGCTCCCGATGCCGAGCGCGTGATTATCGCTATGGGTTCGGTAACCGAGGCTACTCGCGAGGCCATCGACTACCTCATGGCCAAAGGTGAGAAAGTAGGTTTGATAGCCGTTCACCTGTATCGTCCTTTCTCGGCCGAGCATTTCCTGGCTGCCATGCCTAAGACGGCCAAACGCGTAGCCGTGCTCGACCGTACTAAAGAGCCCGGTGCAAACGGCGAGCCGCTCTACCTCGATGTAAAAGACATATTCTATGGCAAGGCCGATGCCCCGCTTATCGTAGGCGGTCGCTATGGTTTGGCTTCGAAAGATACCACGCCTACCCAAATTCTCTCGGTTTACGAAAACCTCGCTTTGCCCGAGCCCAAAGATCACTTTACCATCGGTATCGTCGACGACGTTACCTTCACCTCGCTGCCCCCGAAAGAGGAGCTTGCGCTGGGTGGTGAAGGCATTTTCGAAGCCAAATTCTACGGCTTGGGTGCCGACGGTACGGTAGGTGCCAACAAGAACTCGGTAAAAATCATCGGCGATAATACCGACAAATACTGTCAGGCTTATTTCTCCTACGACTCGAAGAAATCGGGCGGTTTCACCTGCTCGCACCTGCGTTTCGGCGATACCCCCATTCGGTCGACCTATTTGGTGAATACGCCTAATTTCGTAGCATGCCACGTTCAGGCCTATCTGCACATGTACGATGTATTGCGCGGTATCCGCCAAAACGGTACTTTCCTGCTCAATACTATCTGGACGGCCGACGAGCTGGTGAAACACCTGCCCAATAATGTAAAACGCACGTTGGCTCAGAAAAATATCTCGTTCTATACAATCAATGCTACCAAGATTGCTCAGGAAATCGGGTTGGGCAACCGCACCAACACCATTCTGCAATCGGCCTTCTTCCGCATTACCGAGGTTATTCCCGTCGACCTGGCCATTGAGCAGATGAAGAAATTTATCGTGAAATCGTATGGCAAGAAGGGTGAAGATGTGGTCAACAAGAACTACGCTGCCGTAGACCGTGGTGGTGAGTATGTAAAGGTTGCTGTTGACCCGGCATGGGCCAACTTGCCCGACGACGAGGTGGCCGAAAGCAAAGCTCCCGAGTTTGTCGAGAAAGTGGTGAAAGTCATCAACGCTCAGGCCGGCGACGACCTGCCTGTTTCGGCCTTCTCGGGAATCGAAGACGGTACCTGGCCTGCCGGAACTGCCAAATACGAAAAACGCGGTGTCTCTACTTTCGTGCCCGTATGGAACAGCGAGAACTGTATCCAATGCAACAAGTGTGCCTACGTTTGTCCTCACGCTGCCATTCGTCCTTTCGTCCTCGACGAGAACGAGCTGGCCGCATCGCCTTTCAAAGCCGGCGAAACGCTCGAGATGAAAGTTCCCGCCACGATGAAGGGCATGCATTTCCGCATGCAGGTCGATGTGCTCGACTGTCTGGGCTGCGGCAACTGCGTAGACGTATGTCCGGGCAACAAGAATGGCAAGGCTCTCTCGATGACCGACCTCGAAAGCCAGTTGAGCGAAGCTCCCCGCTGGGACTATTGCGCCGACCAGGTAAAGAGCAAACAACACTTGGTAGACATCAAGTCGAACGTGAAGAACTCGCAGTTTGCTACCCCGCTGTTCGAATTTTCGGGAGCCTGCTCGGGTTGCGGCGAGACTCCGTATGTGAAGCTCATTTCGCAACTCTTCGGCGATCGCGAGATGGTATCGAACGCCACGGGTTGCTCGTCAATCTACTCGGGCTCGATTCCCTCGACTCCCTATACCACCAACGAGAAAGGCAAAGGCGTGGCTTGGGCCAACTCGCTGTTCGAAGATTTCTGCGAATTTGGTCTGGGTATGACGCTCGCCGTTGAGAAGATGCGCGACCGTCTGGTTAAACTCATGACTCAGGCTATCGAAAGCGACAACTGCCCTGCCGAAACCAAGGAACTGTTTGCCGCCTGGATTGCCGACAAGGACAATACCGACCGCACCGTCGAACTCGAAGCCCAGATTACACCTCTTGTAAAGGCCAATGCCGACAAGTGCGAAATCTGCAAGGAGATTGCTTCGCTCAGCCAATATCTCATCAAGAAATCGCAATGGATTATCGGTGGCGACGGAGCTTCGTACGACATCGGCTTCGGTGGTCTCGACCACGTGTTGGCTTCGGGCAAGAATGTCAATATTCTGGTACTCGATACCGAGGTTTACTCCAACACCGGAGGTCAGGCCTCCAAGGCTACTCCCGTGGGTGCCATCGCCAAGTTTGCGGCTGCCGGTAAACGCGTGCGCAAGAAAGACCTCGGCCTCATCGCCTCGACCTATGGTTATGTATACTGTGCCCAAGTCGCTATGGGTGCCGACCAGGCTCAAACCTTGAAGGCTATCCGCGAAGCCGAGGCTTACAACGGTCCCTCGATTATCATCGCCTACGCTCCTTGTATCAACCACGGCTTGAAAGCCGGTATGGGCAAATCGCAGGCCGAAGAGGCTGCTGCCGTAGCTTGCGGTTACTGGCACCTGTGGCGTTACAACCCCGAGTTGGAAGCCGAGGGCAAGAACCCCTTCACGCTCGACAGCAAGGAACCCGACTGGTCGAAATTCCAGGATTTCCTCAAAGGCGAGGTTCGTTTCGCTTCGGTTATGAAACAATATCCTGCCGAGGCAGCCGAGCTGTTCAAAGCCGCCGAAGACAATGCCAAGTGGCGTTACAACAACTATCGTCGTCTGGCCAAACAACAATGGGGTGTAGAACAGGAAGATTAATGGGATTTTCGCGTTTAATCGCTCTATAAGAAACAGAAATCCGAGACCCGCACGGGCCTCGGATTTCTGTTTTATTTACACTCTCTTCGTGGTGATTTTTCTTTCCTTCTCTCTCCGTTTCGTGAGGTGTGCCTTATATAGTAAATGCTTTTATTTAATCGCTCTTCGGCGGCTCGGTCTTATATGCGGTCTTGATAGAAGCGAAAGTCTTTCCCGATAGAATAAACGTTTGTTCTCCGCCCGGTATCTCCGTTGGGAGAACTTGTTTCCGGGGAGGAGAGAGTATGAACGATTGGTGTATGGATAGAAATGCAATCTTGCCGATGATGAGATTGCGCAGGCCTGCCGTGAAAACCTCGTGCACCGATTCGAATTGCCGGGGAAGAACGGGGTTAGAAATCTTCTTGAGCCGGGTCGAACAGAAAGGTTTTCAATCGCGTCCGATCGAGAATGGCAATTTCTTTGGAGTTGTAGTCGATGATATTGGCGTCTTTCAACTCGTCGAGTGTTGCCAGGAAAGCCGACCGTTGTACACCGAAGAAAGTATACAAATCTTTTTGCTTGCAGACGATGCGTATATCGGTCGATTTTTGATGGGTCAGACTCAATACCCAAAAAGCCAAGCGTTCTTTCAGGTCGTTTGACGAGAGAGCGGTGAAACTTTCAAGTGCCGTTTGCGAGCGTCGGGAGAGGATGTTCAGAAGGTTGATGAGGAAGATGGGTTCTTCTTGCAGCATTTGTATGACCGCGGATTTTTCGAGCTGCATGATTCCTACGGTGCCTACGGCATATAAGTTGGCCGGGAAATAGGTGTCGCGCCCGAAGAGATGCTCGGGAGCAATGACATTCGGAGCCTGCATTTTTTCCGTGATTCTCATCTTGGCGTTTTGTGTAATCAGTTCGGATCTGATTTCTCCCGAAATGAGAAATTTCAAATGATTGCATTCTTCACCACAAGCAACGATTTTCTCGTCGTTGGGGTATTTGAGAAAATGAAATTTCATCTTCTCGATCAACTCCGATATTTTGTTTCGGCTTACTCCTTGAAAAATAGGGAGCTGCAATAAAACATCATACATGCTGTCCATATACTGTCTCAATTAGAGTTCTCAAATCTAACAAATTTTTTTTACTATGTTTCGTTTGGAGTGCTAAAACATCTTCTTTGTTTAGAAAGTATTGATTTCTTTTTTTTTCATTAACTTTGCACCGGACGTGAAAACGGTATTCCGATAAATCGGGTAGGGCTGTGATGGCCCGTTTTGCCGTTGAACCCCGATTATGTTGCATGCCTAAACTAATGGAATATGGATATACTGGCGTTTAAATTTCAAGATTTCCTGAGTGCGTTTATTATCTTGTTTGCGGTAATCGATATTACGGGGCTTACCCCCATCATCATCGACTTGAAGCAGAAGGGTCACAATATTGTGCCGTGGAAAGCTGCCGTCTATTCGCTGATTACCTTCCTGGCCTTTCTCTTTATGGGTAACATGATTCTCGAATTGTTCCAGGTCGACATCTCGTCGTTTGCCATTGCCGGCGCGCTGGTTATCTTCGTGATGGCTATCGAGATGCTGCTGGGTGTTGAGATTTTCAGAAACGATGGCCCCGAGGGAGCCGCTTCGATTGTGCCTATCGTATTTCCCCTCATTGCCGGGGCCGGGTCGTTCACCACGTTGCTTTCGTTGCGAGCTCTGTATGGGCTGGGCAGTATTCTGGCGGCACTGGTACTCAATATCATAGTCATTTATATTGTTATTCGCAACGTGCACATACTGGAGCGTGTGCTGGGCAAGACCGGCGTGTATGTGCTGCGCAAGTTCTTCGGTATCATTCTGCTGGCCCTTTCGGTACGCATGTTCTTGCAGAATCTTGCCGTGGCTCTCGAATCGTTCTGATACACGATTGTATATACCGAATTTAGAAGCGAGGTGAAGCTCCCGGGCAGGAGTCTTCACCTCGCTTTGTGTTTTTTCGGGGGGCAGTGCGGTTGATATGGGTTGTCGATGCGACGTTGCAGCCGCAAGGTGCTTGTCGGGAGCCCGCCGTCGAGCGTGCGGCGCGAGCCGACAAATCGCAGAATCGGGTTAACAAATTGAAAAAGTTCCGTCTCCGGCCGGGACTTTTTGTTTTATAATTGTTCTAAAATACTGATATATTGCCGTTTGTAAACATATGTTTAAGAACATACCTTTTTCACCAACCAAATGTTTGCATTTTATTTCGGTTTATGTTAAATTCGAGACAAATATTAAAAGTTTGTCTCGAAAACTTTGACCTCGTGCAAGCAAGAATCGTATTTGCGATAGAAAAAAGAGACCGAAGAATAGAAGAGAAAGACAGTAAGAGAAATATAATAGAGATATGAGTTATCTGAAGTTTGACAAGAATCTGATGATAAACCTCGAATGGTCGCTGCCCAAAGAGATGCTGCGTACCAATAAATCGGGTGCTTATCATTGTACGACAATCGTCGATTGCAACACCCGCAAGCAGCATGGATTGTTGGTGATTCCTATTCCCGAGCTGGACAAGGACAACCATGTGATGCTGTCGTCGTTGGACGAAACCGTGATTCAGCACGGTGCGGCGTTTAATCTGGGTTTGCACAAATACAAAGGCGACTGTTTCAGCCCCAATGGGCACAAGTACATTCGAGAGTTTAATTGCGAGTCTGTTCCTCAAACGATGTATCGTGTAGGGGGCGTAATCATGACCAAGGAGAAAGTGTTTATTTCGCACGAGAACCGTATATTGATTAAGTATACGCTCGTCGATGCGCACTCGCCGACGGTTTTGCAGTTCCGTCCTTTCCTTGCATTCCGTAACGCCAACGACTTGTGTGTCGAGAACTATGTGCTCGACCAGCGTTACGAGGAGGTTGCCAACGGTATCAGCTGCTGTCTGTACCAAGGCTATCCTCGCTTGTATATGCAATTCAACAAGGCTCCCAAGTTTGTATTCGACCCCCATTGGTACAAGGGGATAGAATATATCAAGGATCAGGAGCGGGGGTATCCCTATCAGGAAGATCTCTATGTGCCCGGCTATTTCGAGATACCTATCAAGAAGGGGGAAAGCATCATTTTCTCGGCCGGAACAGTCGAGGCAAAACCTCGTTCGTTTGCCCGCACCTATGAAGAGGAGCTGGCCAATCGCCATATGTGCCGATCCAGTTTCTACAACTGCTTGAAAAATTCGGCCCAGCAATTCTATTTCAAACAGAAAAAGGATCATTATCTGTTGGCCGGTTATCCGTGGTTCGGGGTGCGAGCCCGCGACCAGTTTATAGCTCTGCCGGGTTGTACGCTGGCTATCGGCGATGACCAGACGTTTGAAGACGTGATGGCTTCGTCGGAGAAAGCGCTGCGCCATTATATGACTACCGGTGAGCTTGATGAAAACATCAGCGAACTCGATTTGCCCGATATTCCCTTGTGGGCCATCTGGACGATTTACCATTATGCCAAGGAGAAAGGCATGGATGCCTGCCGAGAGAAATATGGCCGATTGGTGTGCGATATTCTCGACTATATCGTCAAGGGCAAACACCCCAACTTGTTCCTGCATGACAACGGGTTGCTCTACTCCAACGGCAAAGACCGTGTCATCTCGTGGATGAACGCTGTTGTCGACGGGCGTCCTGTAAATCCGCGCAGCGGTTATCTGGTAGAGTTCAATGCCTTGTGGTACAACGCCTTGAAATTTGCCGTTTCCCTCTTTGCCTTAGAAGGAGAACTGGCTTCGAAAGTGGAACTGTGGAATGAAATTGCCGACAAAGCTGGCGAGTCGTTCGTAGCCACTTTCCTCAACGACTACGGTTATCTGATCGACTATGTCGACGGATCGATGTCCGATTGGAGTGTGCGTCCCAATATGCTCATTGCCTTGTCGCTCGACTATTCGCCGCTTGACAAGCGCCAACGCAAACGCGCGCTCGAGGTCGTTACCCGTGAGCTGCTCACCCCCAAAGGCATACGCACGCTCAGCCCCAAGAGCTATGGTTACAACCCCACCTATGTAGGGTCGCAAACCGAGCGGGAATATGCCTACCACCAAGGTCCCGCACGCCCGTGGCTTATGGGAGCCTATGCCGATGCTTATCTCAAAGTGTTCGGCCTCAGTGGGGTGTCGTTCCTGGAACGAATGCTCATCGGGTTTGAAGATGAAATGTCGCAAACCTGTATTGGTTCCATCTCCGAGCTGTTCGACGGAAATCCCCCGTTTGCCGGCCGTGGCGCAATCAGTTATGCCGCCAACGTAGGTGAGATATTGAGAGTGTTGAATTTATTGAAGAAGTTTAATATGTAAAGCCTAATTCCTATATCTATGAAAGCGCTAATGTTTGGTTGGGAATTTCCCCCTCATATCCTGGGAGGCTTGGGCACGGCCAGTTACGGTTTGACCAAAGGCATGGCAGAGTGTGGCGACATCGAAATCACCTTTGTCATACCCAAACCCTATGGAGACGAAGATAAAACTTTTGCTCATATAATCGGGGCTGCCAATACCCCTGTTGCCTGGCGAGACGTAAGTTGGGATTATGTACAGCAGCGATATGGCTACTGCATGAATCCACAAGAGTATTTCGATCTGCGCAGTCATATCTATGCAGATTTCAATTATTTGAAAACCAATGATTTGGGTTGTATCGAGTTTTCGGGACGCTATCCCGACAACCTTATGGAAGAGATTAATAACTATTCTATCGTAGCCGGTGTGATTGCCCGCACCGAGCAGTTCGATGTCATTCACTCGCACGATTGGCTCACCTATCCTGCCGGTATCCATGCCAAGCAGGTGAGCGGCAAGCCGCTGGTAATCCATGTGCATGCGACCGATTTCGACCGCAGCCGGGGTAATGTCAATCCTACGGTCTACAACATCGAGCGCGACGGTATGTTGCATGCCGACCACATCATCACGGTGAGCAACCTCACGCGCCAGACCGTTATCGAGAAATACCACATCGACCCGGCCAAGGTGACTACGGTGCACAACGCCGTAGAACCGTTGAGCGACGAAATCAAGGCCATCGAGATGCCGCACAATCCCAAGGAGAAGGTGGTTACCTTTCTGGGCCGCATCACCATGCAGAAAGGTCCCGAATACTTTGTGGAAGCTGCTGCACGGGTGTTGCGCAAGACTAACCATGTGCGGTTCGTGATGGCTGGCAGCGGTGATATGATGAACAAGATGATCAAGCTCTCGGCCGAGCGCAACATCTCCGACCGTTTCCACTTTACCGGCTTCTTGCGGGGGCGTCAGGTGTATGAGATGTTGAAAGCGAGCGACGTGTATGTGATGCCTTCGGTATCCGAACCTTTCGGTATTTCGCCGCTCGAAGCCATGCAGGTGGGCGTGCCCTCGATTATCTCGAAGCAATCGGGGTGTGCCGAGATTCTGACCAATGTAATTAAAACCGACTATTGGGACATCGATGCCATGGCCGATGCCATCTATTCGATAATTACCTATCCCGCCATTTACAAACAGTTGCGCGAAGAGGGTGAGCGGGAAGTGAACGAGATAAAATGGAAATATGCCGGACAAAAGGTTATCGACATTTACCATAATGTGATGCGCAATAATAATTAATGAAAAAACACAACCTTATATGAAAACAATTTGTTTCTATTTCCAAATTCATCAACCGTTTCGCTTGAAACGCTATCGTTTCTTTGATATCGGCAATGATCACTACTACTACGACGACTTTGCCAATGACGATATCATCACCCGCATCGCTCAACGGTCTTATTTGCCGGCCAATGAAACGTTGCTCGAGATGATTAAAAACGCCAACGGCAAGTTTAAGGTAGCCTTCTCCATATCGGGTGTTGCTCTCGAGCAGCTCGAGCTTTATGTGCCCGAGTTTATCGACAGCATGAAAGAGCTGGTGAAGACCGACTGTGTGGAGTTCCTCTCCGAAACCTATGCTCATTCGCTCGCTTCGCTGGCCGACCCCGAGGAATTTAAACTCCAAGTGAAACAACACGACGAGAAAATCGAGCAACTCTTCGGAGTGAAGCCCAAGGTGTTCCGCAATACCGAGTTGATTTTCTCCGACGAGATTGCTACCATGATTGCCTCGATGGGCTTTAAAGGGGTTATCACCGAGGGTGCCAAGCACATCTTGGGTTGGAAGAGTCCCAACTATCTGTACTGTTCGGCGGCTGCTCCCAAGCTGAAAATGCTCTTGAAAAACTACAAGATGAGCGATGATATTTCGTTCCGCTTCTCCAACTATGAGTGGAGCGACTATCCCCTCACGGCCGATAAGTTTATTTCGTGGATAAAGAATACGCCCGAAGAGGAACCTATTGTAAACCTCTTTATGAACTACGAGACCTTGGGCGAGTTGCAACCTCGCGAATCGGGCATCTTCGAGTTTATGAAAGCCTTGCCGCGTTTTGCCGAACAGGAGGGCATTGGTTTCTGCACGCCTGCCGAGGCCATCAGCAAGCTCAAACCGGTCGATGCACTGTCGGTGCCTTATCCCATGTCTTGGGCCGACGAGGCTCGCGATACCAGTGCATGGTTGGGAAATACGCTGCAAAACGAGGCTTTCCACAAACTATATTCGGTAGCCGAGCGGGTACGCCTGTGTGACGACCGTCGTTTGAAACAGGACTGGAACTATCTGCAAGCCAGCGACCATTTCTATTATATGTGTACCAAGTACCTCTCCGACGGCGCCGTGCATAGCCATTACAGCCCCTATGACAGTCCCTACGAAGCATTCACCAATTACATGAATGTGCTGAGCGACTTTATCGTACGGGTTGAGGCTCAATATCCCGAATCGATTGAAAACGAGGAGCTGAATGCGTTGTTGACAACCATCAAAAATCAATCCTCCGAAATCGAGATGTTGCAGAAAGAGTTGAAATCGGCTCGAACCGAACATCACTCCAAGCGCGCCGAAGCTAAGAAAAAGAAAGAGGACAAGGCCGAGGCTTCCAAAAAAGTTGCCGAGAAAAAAGCGTAATCGTTGCAGTCTTGTCGAGTAAACCTATGAGTGTGCCGTTTTACAATCGGTGCCGGTTCCCCGACAAAAAATGAGACGAAACATTTCGCCTATTCGTTTACAATCTGTATATTCGTGCCACGCCGTCCCGTTTCAGGGCGGCGTGGTAAAATTTAAAGCCTTATGAAATATTTCCCCGAGTCAGAATTTATTATCAATGCCGATGGCAGTGTGTTCCATTTGCATTTGCTCCCCGAACAGTTGAGAGATAAGGTAATCTTGGTTGGCGACCCCGGCCGTGTCGATTTGGTCGCCTCGTTTTTCGATACCCGCGATTTCGAGGTTTCGAGCCGGGAGTTCCACACCATAGGCGGTACTTACAAGGGAAAGCCGATTATGTGTCTTTCGCACGGTATCGGTACCGACAATATCGATATTGTGGTCAACGAACTCGATGCCTTGGCCAACATCGATTTTGTCACCCGGTATGAAAAACCCCGCTTTCGCCAGTTGACCCTTGTGCGGATAGGTACATCGGGCGGTTTGCAGCCCCATGTGCCCATAGGGACACCGGTCGTTTCCGAGAAATCTATTGGTTTTGACGGAGTGCTCAATTTCTATGCAGGTCGCAACGAGGTGTGCGATCTCGATTTCGAAAAAGCCTTTTGCGAGGCGGTGCAGTGGAATCCCTTGTGGGCAGCTCCCTATGTGGTCGATGCCGACCCCGAACTCGTGGCCCGCATCGGTGGTGACGATATGGTGCGAGGCGTGACCATATCGGCCAACGGCTTCTACGGTCCGCAGGGGCGTGAACTGCGTTTGCCGCTTGCCGACCCTGCGTTGAACAAGAAAATCGAGGCTTTCAAGTATGGCTCTCATGTGGTGACCAACTACGAGATGGAAAGCTCGGCTTTGGCCGGCTTGTCCAAGATGATGGGGCACAAGGCCATGACGGTGTGCAGCATCATTGCCAATCGGGTGGCCCATCATGCCAACCCGAATTACAAGACGGCCGTTTCGGATCTTATCCAAACCGTATTGGACCGTATATAAAGCTCTTGCCGAAACGAACGGAATAGCCCGGGGCCGTGGTTGCCAAAAGTGCAGCCGCGGCCCTGTTGCATACAGACCGCCGTGTCGTGTGGGTTGTAGCGGACGAATGCTCGTGGAACGAAAAATTTCGGGCTATCGGTCTATCGTCGGTAAAAATGTGGTATCTTTGGAATCTCGGGACAGAGTGCCCGCAAGTATAAGACTGAGATGAGTAATATTGATAGTTTTATAATGACAATGAAACATTTAAAGAAACTGATGAGCACACTGTTGTGTTTGAGCGTGTTGCTCTCTTTCTCGTCGTGCGGTGAGTTGGTAGACGAGCTTTTCGGCGGTGAAGACGAGCCTATCCAAAACAATTATGATGTGGCATTGGCCGGGAAATGGCGAGTGGTAAAGGCCGGTTATGTCGAGAATCCCGCCGGCGAAATGGCCTATGTCAATGACGACGGAATTATCCCGGTTTCACTCGAATGGATTGAGTTTTCCAATGGCGAGGCGCATTTCCATTTCTCGCAAGAGGTAGTTTTGAATCGCCAAGGTCTCAATGGTGCTGCTTTACCCTCAAAAAGAATTACCGATTATACCTGTCCGTGCCACCTCGATGGCGAAGGGTTTGTCGGGTTTGTATTCGGTTTTGATACCGATGATGCAGGAACTTATCACGAAGCCTACAAAGAGTGGGTCGATGTCGATGGTAGTGGCGAGATGTTCCGCTATCAAGCCAATCTGTGGGCCTATGGAAAGGACGAAGATTATGCTACTACGTTGATACTTTATAGTGTCGGTTATAACTCGCCCGACTACGGCTATGAAATGGTGCGGTATGACGAATAGGGAATAATAGAAAATCTGCGGGATACCGATTGTAAGTCAATATTGGGCGTAAACAAGCGTGTGGGAGTAGAACAAGTCTCCCTTTCTCTATATGGTGCAAGCCATATAAGGGGGTGGCACGCAGTGACGCGGAGGGGGGAATCTTTTATCTCCGAAATTTTTAACCCTCTTCGCCCATGGCTCCCCCCCCCTCTATATTTTCTTGCAGAAAACACGGGGGAGTCTGCTTTGCTTTTGATATAATTATCTTTTGGGGCATGGGTAGGAAAGGAAAAAGAGCGGTCCGAAATTTCGAATCGCTCTTTTTGTGTAGCCGTGTGCGGCCAATTACTTTCTGATACCCAGCTCTTTTTGAGCAATGATGGCACGGTAGCGGTTGATGTCGACCTTGATGAGGTAGTCGAGCAAACGGCGACGTTTACCTACCAACATTTTAAGGGCTCGTTCGGTGCTATGATCTTTGTGATTTGACTTGAGGTGCTCAGTCAAATGGGTTATACGGTAGGAAAATAATGCAATCTGCGCTTCGGGTGAGCCAGTATCAGTATTGGACTTTCCGTATTTCCCAAAGATCTCCTTCTTTTTCTCAGAATCTAAGTACATGTCTTTGAGTTTTGTTGTTAATAAATTATTGAGCGCACAAAGGTAAGCATTTGTTTTTGAGTTTTCAAATATTTTCAGCCTCTTTTTTGGTACGTGGATTCAAGTATTCTTCACGTTTAACCTATGGGGGCTTATCGGTTATGAAAACCGGGCGAGTGATATATCATTTAAAAAAATATAGTAACTTTGTCCTTCGAAACGTAGAGGCTGGCGCATGCGCAAGGGGCTTGGCGTGTAGGCCTTTACTCGGTTAAAATAGGTTATATGCAGAAAATCAGAAACATTGCGATTATCGCTCACGTCGACCACGGCAAGACGACCCTGGTAGACAAAATGCTTTTGGCCGGAAACCTCTTTCGTGAGAACCAGAACTCCGGTGAGTTGATATTGGATAATAATGATTTGGAACGGGAACGAGGAATCACGATTCTCTCCAAGAATGTATCTATTCGTTACAAGGATTACAAAATCAATATTATAGATACTCCGGGGCACGCCGATTTCGGCGGGGAGGTGGAGCGTGTGCTCAACATGGCCGACGGCTGTCTGCTGCTGGTCGATGCCTTTGAAGGCCCGATGCCCCAAACCCGGTTTGTATTGCAAAAGGCTATCGAGATAGGGTTGAAGCCGGTGGTGGTTATCAACAAGGTCGACAAGCCCAACTGCCGCCCCGACGAGGTGCAGGAGATGGTTCTCGACCTCATGTTCAGTCTCGATGCTACCGAAGATCAACTCGATTTCCCTACGATATACGGCTCGGCCAAGCAAGGGTGGTTCTCGACCGACTGGCGTAAACCCACCGACAACATCACGCCGCTGCTCGATGCCATCATCGAGTATATCCCCGAGCCTCAATATCTCGAAGGTACCCCTCAAATGCTTATCACCTCGCTCGACTACTCGCCCTATGTAGGGCGTATCGCCGTGGGTCGTGTGCATCGCGGGGAGTTGAAAGAGGGCATGGATGTCGCTCTGTGCAAGAAAGACGGCACGACGGTCAAGCAACGTATTAAGGAGCTCGATGTGTTCGAAGGCATGGGCCGCACGAAGGTGCAATCGGTAGGGTCGGGTGACATTTGTGCACTCGTCGGTATCGAGAATTTCGAGATTGGCGATACCATTGCCGATGTCAATGAGCCCGAGCCGCTGCCTCGTATCGCCATCGATGAGCCTACAATGTCGATGTTGTTCACCATCAACGATTCGCCGTTCTTCGGGAAAGACGGCAAATACGTTACCTCGCGCCACATTGCCGACCGCTTGAAGCGCGAGCTCGACAAGAACCTGGCCCTGCGTGTGGAGCGCGGCGACAGCGACGATGCCTGGACGGTCTATGGCCGGGGCGTGTTGCACTTGTCGGTCTTGATCGAGACCATGCGTCGCGAGGGTTACGAGTTGCAGGTGGGTCAGCCACAGGTTATCATCAAGGAGATTGATGGGCAAAAATGTGAACCGGTCGAGTTGCTCACCATCAATTTGCCCGAGGAGTATTCGAGTAAGATTATCGACATGGTTACCCGTCGCAAGGGCGAGATGGTATCGATGATGACTCAGAACGACCGCATACATATCGAGTTCCATATTCCGTCGCGCGGTATCATCGGGCTGCGTACCAATGTATTGACGGCTTCGGCCGGCGAGGCTATCATGGCACATCGTTTCCTCGAATATCAGCCGTGGAAGGGCGATATCGACCGGCGCACCAACGGCTCGCTCATCGCCATGGAGTCGGGTACGGCCTATGCCTATGCCATCGACAAACTGCAAGATCGGGGCCGGTTCTTCATTTTCCCGCAAGAGGAGGTCTATGCCGGTCAAGTTGTGGGTGAGAATGCCAAGGAGAACGATATTGTGGTCAACGTGACCAAATCGAAAAAGTTGACCAACATGCGCGCATCGGGTGCCGACGACAAGGCTCGCATCGTTCCCCCCGTGATATTCAGCCTGGAAGAGGCTCTCGAATATATCAAGGAAGATGAATATGTAGAGGTAACACCTCATCATTTGCGCTTGCGCAAGATTATTCTCGACGAACTCGAGCGTAAGCGGGCCAATCGTTAAACCGGGCTTTGAGACAGTAGCGATTTAGATTTAACCCGATAGCCGGGGCGCGAAACAGATTTGCGCCCCGGCTCTTTTTGGGGAGGAAGGGAGGTGGAGCTGCCGAGCTTGTTGTGTCGGGTTCGGTCGACGATGTGGTGTAAAATTTGCCTTTGGTGGTAGCCTGTGTGCGGAAAATTGAGTATCTTCACGAAAATTTCGCGGGGCAAAGCAACAGCCGCCGAGTCTTTTTATGGAAAAACAACGAGCTAAAAACAATCGGACGATTACGATTGCTCCCGATGAAATCGAGCAGTTGCAGGCCTTTATTACTCCGGCCGAACAGGTGGTGGTCGATTTTGATTTCGATAACCGCATTATTCGGGGCGACCTTTTGAATGTGCTCGACAGGATTCCCGATGGCATAGCCGATCTCATTATCATTGACCCACCCTACAACTTGTCGAAAAATTTCCACGGCATGAATTTTTCGGCCCGTTCGCACGAAGCCTATCTCGCCTATTTGAGGAGCTGGTTTCATCGGGTATGCGATAAGCTGTCACCCACCGGGTCGCTCTATCTGTGTGGCGACTGGCGGTGTACCTCGGCTTTGCAGACGGTGATGGCTGAAGAGTTGACAGTGCTCAACCGCATTACTTGGCAGCGCGAGAAAGGCAAGGGGGCGAAGCATAACTGGAAGAATGCGATGGAAGATATCTGGTATGGGGTGCGGGACAGCAGCCGATACTATTTCGATGTGGAAGCGGTAAAGCAGAAACGCCGGGTAATCGCTCCCTATCGGCAAGATGGCAAACCCAAAGATTGGGAGGAGACGAGCAGCGGGAACTTTCGCCTTACCTGTCCTTCGAATTTTTGGGACGATATAAGTATCCCTTTCTGGTCGATGCCCGAGAATACCGATCACCCCACTCAAAAACCCGAGAAGCTTTATGCCAAGCTCATTTTGGCCTCGTCGCGCGAGGGCGACCTCGTGTTTGATCCCTTTTTGGGGAGTGGCACGTCGGCCGTTGTAGCCAAAAAGCTAAACCGCCGTTTTCTGGGCGTGGAGATAAACGAACAGTATTGCCTGTGGGCGGCAAAACGGTTGTGCCGGGCCGAGAGCGACCGCTCCATACAGGGATATGCCGACGGTGTGTTTTGGGAGCGCAATACTTTGGGAGTGCAAAAGTCGCGCGCCTCGCTTTCGGGCGATGGCGATTGAGGCCTGTGTGCAACAGGGGAGCATTCTCTTTTCGAGGTATGGTCCGGCCTGCCTTACCCCTCAATGATGTTCGTGCCGATGTGGCGCAAGAGCGTGGTCGGGGTGTTTCCTGAAAAACTCTTCGTTGTGCCAGTTTAAATAGTGCTTGCGTTCGCAATCGATATAGTCGACAGGAATGATTTTGCCGCCTTTCAGATATTCAAAGTCGCTCTCGCCTTCCAGCCCCGAATCGTAGATAATCTGTCCGGTTCGGCTATGAATCGTTATGTAGTTGCCGGACTCGAAAAGCTTGTCGCAAATGGGGCACATCAGGAATCCGTTGTTGGGGTTCATGGCGTCGTAGGTGTCGTCGCATTTTGAGTAGGGTTTTATGTGGCTGGCGATAAGGAATTTTTTATAGTGGAATCCGCAGACGGGACACACCGGGGGCACCGACGAGAATAGCCCGTTTCGAAATTCGCCCTGTACCGTTCGGACGACTCCCGAGTTGGTCCTTTTGTATCGGTTTTGTTGCATCTTCCGCTTCCATTCGCTTGTCGCATTGTCCGTGTCGAGCATGTCGAGTTTCGTGTCGGCCACATCGATAGAGAAAGAGTCGGTATATTGTACCGGCCCTAAGTCTTCGCGAGAAACGGCAAGGAACGGTCGCAAGGTTTCGATAATATACGAGTCGGACATCTCTTGCAGATAGGCATTTTTCTTCGGGAGGTGCGAATTGGCCCGGGTTCCTTTGACATTGACCGAGATGTCGGTGCGCTCTACGATTTGTGTTCTCACTTTGCCGGTACGGGCAATCATGTTTTGGCGGTTGGCATAGTTGAGGACCACCATGGGATATTTGGGAATGAACAGAGCCCATAGTTTGTGGGCATTGCGAATACGCGGGTCGTGAGTAGCGATGAACCCGCGAATTTTGTCATAGTATTGCTGTTTGAGCGCCTTGTCGTTGGCTTGGCAGAATTTGATATACAGTTCCCAAATTCCGTCATTTTTGAAAACGCAGTAACACAGCATATAAAGGAAGATATAGGCGTTTTCGAAGCTGGAACTCGTGAAATCGAGCAAGTCCTCATCGGTGATTTCGTAGAGGTTTTGGTCGATACGTTTGAGTATCCCGGTAAACCGGAACAGAGCGACCGCCTCGGTCATGTAGTTGGGTATCTGAGTTGCCTGTCGAAGGCAGTACAAGTCTTGAAAATATTGGCTCGACTTTTCTCTTAAATCGAGCTTACGAAATTTTTTACCGAACCGGAATCGGGCAATGAAGCGAGCTGCGAAGAAAATCGTGTCAAAGGCATACGACTTGTCGGCCAGGAAACGGCCTTCCGTGTGCTCGATAGACAGGCTCTTGAATTTTTCCAGGAGCATATCTGTGATTTCGTGATTGAATCTATTCATGGCGTATTCCAATGTAGTATAGTGAACAATTATCGATGTTTAAGGTGAAACGGGAATAACTCTTGACGATTGCATAGTATTCGCGAAATTCTCTCGTGGCATAGAAGGTGAGGTCTATGTGGGGAATTTCCTCGATGGGAGTGAGAATGGCGATACTGCCGTTGGGTATGGTGTTGTCGGGCAGGATCGTGGCTCGTGTATTATAGGTGAAATTGGGCATGATGATACTCTGTGAGTTCAAATACCGGGATACGGAAAAGCCGCTAATGTCGTCTAAATATTTGTCATACCCTTCGATAGAGACGATAGAGCCGTCGTCCAAAATGTTCTTGGAGCGCAAAACCCGATAGCGCCCGCTCTCTTTCAGCTTCTTATTGGTGATTTGCCGGTCTCGAAATGCCTTGAATATGTTTAGGTTGAGAGTTTGTATGAACTCGTCGAAAAAACGATTCCGATACAGGAGCCAAACCCGATCGTGGTATATGTATCCTTGGGGGTGAACATAGGTGCGGTCGTTGACAAAATCGCAAACCGTGAGGTCGCCCGTATATCCTTGGGAGAAATGCAGGGAGACGATTTCGATAAATACTTTCTTGAAATACTTTACGCCGAAATCGCAGATGCGTTGAACCGGGTATTCTTGGTATAAGGTTCGAAGACTCTCAAATTCGTCTGCCAGTATGAAATTCTTGGGAATTACGCAGATGATGTCATCGGCGCAATCGAAGAAATGAAGCATGAACAGGGCAAACAAATTCTTTATTTTGTGAGTTTGGGTCAGCTCCTTGTATTTTTTCTTCGCCTGTGTATATGGAGGATTGGTGAAAATATAGTCATACCTTTGCGTGATGGGATAGGCAAGAAAGTCGGAGATGATATAATGGATTTGGATATTCGCTCCGAGGTCCAGTTTTGTCAGCTCCTCTTTTAGTTGGTCGACCACATCGGGGTCAATCTCTACCGCATCGATTAGCACTTTGTCGGCTTCGGAGAAAAGCGCGGCTATTTGGGGTAGAAACGCGCCTAACCCCACCGAAGGTTCCAGTATGCGAATCGTCTCTTTCTTGCAGGATACATTTTTCAAGGCATTGAAAACAACACTTTGTGGGGTATAAAAGGCTCCTGTTTTCCGGGCGTTTGTGATGCTTTGTTCTTTGACGAAGGTGGAAATGTAAAAGTTCGACTCGTCAAATTCCGGTTTTTTCCCTTGATAAAACTGTTCTACGAAATCTTCGAATTGCAGCATCACCCGGATATTGCGGGCAATCTTTTCTATGATGCGGGTGGGTACAGCCTCGCCGATGCAACGCCGTATGTTGAGCTCGTTTTTCTTCAAGTAAAGTGTCGAGTTCTGTGGGGTGGTGGAAGAGTCGTCGGTTGTCCAGATGAAGCTGTCGGGGATAGTCATTAGTTTCATCAGCTCACGAATGCTGAGAACCCGGTTGTCGGCAGGGTGTATCGTGTCCTGGCTTGCCAGCTGGTCGTTGCGGGTGGCAATGCACGAGCAGGGTTTGTCCCAAAAGAGCCTCCGATATTTGTTTCCCATGTAGGAGCCTTTTAGAATCTGCTTTTTCCCGTTTTTGTCGAGTTTGAAAGGTTTTCGGTCGTCGGGGTTGTTAAACGCGCTTTCCCCTTCTTTCAAGTCGTCGATCCATTCGAGCATATACTCGGGAAAGGGGCGTGCAAAGTGGAGGAAATCAGATGCGTCTTTCTCTCCGAAACGTAGGCTCGGGAGGTGGCCGATGGCATCGCGCAGCGTAATCTCGTTCTCTCTTTGGGGAAACAGGTTGAGGGGCGAGACGTTGCGCAACGACTTGTGTGTGCCGATGACGAGGGTGCGGGGTCTGCTCGATGGAACACCGTAGTTTTTGAAATTGATGACTTTCGAGAAGATGTTGTATTCGCCCGCCAGATTGGAGAGAATGCTCTCTTCGATAGGCATGTCGACACCGCTTATGTCGGTACAAATCGTTTTCATAAAGGCCCGAACATTCTCGAATACGAAAATCTTGGGCGAGATTTCTTTGATTAGCGCTATTGCCTCCACGACCAGCGAATTTCTTTTCTTCTCCGACTCCGCTTTTTTGTAATTCACGGTCGACATTCCTTGGCAGGGAGGGGTCGCAAAGACGACATCGACCTGCCCGGTGCCTTCGTGTTGTTCCCAATGTGCCAACTCGTCACGCAGCCGGTTCTTGACGGCATCGGTCGTTATGTCTCCGAGAATGTAGCCCGAATCGTATTTGCATTTATGGTTGGCCCGCTGCACATTCAGGCGATCTATTAATAGCTCGTTGGTCGCTATGCATTCAAAATGGTTGGTCTTGAACCCATAACAACCGACTCCTGCACTACTGAACAGGCTGATGTATGTTAGGCGAGGCTGGCTCATGTTTTTTTCTTGAATACAATAATCTCACACGATAACCGGGGCACACTCTTCTTTATGCCGGTTGAGAAAGAGATACAATTCCTCCAACGTGTTTGAGACGGAGCATCTTCGACGGGCAAAGAAACGGTTACAAAGTTACGAGAAATCTATGGAATATCCGCCGGATTCCGTCAGATTAACGCATTGGCTCTGCCGAATCGGATCCTGTCTCCTGCGAAGATAAACAATGGAGTCGTCGAGGGGTAATCGATGTCAGTCGATTGACTGCTGAACCAGCATGCGTTCCAAGTCTTTTCCCGATATTTTGGTGGTAATCTTGCCGTTGTGAGCGAGCGAGATGTTGCCCGTCTCTTCCGACACGACGATAGCGAGCGCGTCGGTTACCTCGGTGATGCCCAAAGCCGAGCGGTGGCGCAGCCCCATCGATTTGGGTATCTTGTTGTTGTGCGATACCGGCAGAATGCAGGCGGCCGAGGCGAGGCGGTTGTTTGATATGATGAGGGCGCCATCGTGCAAGGGGCTGTTTTTGAAGAAGATATTTTCGATGAGCCGCGCGTTTACGTTGGCGTTGATGGTGTCGCCGGTACGTTTGTAGTTGTCGAGCGATACCCCCTGTTCGATTATGATGAGGGCTCCTGTCTTGGTTTTGGCCATGTTCATGCAGGCATAGACCACGGGCATGATGTAGGGCTTTTCGCCGGTCTCCTTGTGTTTGAGGAAGAAATTGAAGAAGAACCTCCATCGCTTGTGGGATCCCAGTTGCACGAGGAATCGCTTGATTTCGTCCTGGAACAGAATGACGAGAATGAGCAGACCTACACTCATGAATTTGTCCATGATGGAACCGATGAGCCGCATGTCGAGTATCTGTTTGACCACGATCCATACGCCCACGAAGGCCAATACTCCGGTAAAGATGCTTATCGTGCCCGATTCTTTCATCATCTTGTAGAGGGTGTAGAGCAAGAGGGCCACGATGAGTATGTCGATAATGTCTTTTATGCCGAATGAAAACATGTCAGTCTATGGATTGCAAGGTTTTTGAAACTATTTTTACCGTTTCGACGGCCTCTTTTACGTCGTGCACGCGCAGAATATGGGCGCCGCCCAGCAGTGCGAGTGTGTTGAGCACCGAGGTGCCGTTGAGGCTCTCTTCGGGTGTCGAGTTCAGCATCTTGTATATCATCGATTTGCGCGATATGCCTACCAGCAGGGGGAGGCCGATGCGGGCAAATTCGTCGAGCCGGTTCATCAGCAGGTAGTTGTCGTCGAGTGTTTTGCTGAATCCGAATCCCGGGTCGATAATGATGTCGTTTACCCCCAGGCTTTCGAGGCGGGCGATGCGCTCGGCAAAGTAGTAGAGCATCTCGGCGATGAGGTGGTCGTAGTGGGTTTGTCGCATCATGGTTTGTGGTGTCCCCTTCATGTGCATGAGGATATAGGCAGTGTGCAGCCGGGCTACGGTCTCGAACATGTGGGGGTCGAGGGCTCCGCCCGAGATGTCGTTGACGATTTGCACGCCGTATTCCCGCACGCAGCGTTCGGCGACCTCGGCGCGGAACGTATCGACCGAGATGTAGGCCTGCGGGTAGAGTTTGCGCACGATGTCGAGCCCGGAGGCCAGTCGTCGCATCTCTTCGTCGGGTGTCACGTCTTCGGCTTGGGGGCGTGACGAGTAGGCTCCGATGTCGATGATGTCGGCTCCCTCGTCGACTATTTGGCGCACTCGGGAGGCAATCTGTTCTCGCTCGGGTGTGCGGCTGCCGGCGTAGAACGAGTCGGGCGTGACATTGAGTATACCCATGACGAGGGGCTTCGAGAGAGAAACCAACTCACCTCCCAGGTTCAGCGATAACGATTTTTTGGGTATGTTGTGAAACATCATATACACAATCTCTTGCGTGAACCCGTATCGCTCCCGAAGGTTTGATGCCTCGGGCTTTCGGGTGCGCTTTATTTAAGCGAAGATAGTGTTTTTTGTCGAATGGCACGGCATGATTGGGGCAAAAACTTTGCGGTCGGCTGTGCTTTGCCTGCTTTGGCAGAGTCAACCAGCAAGTGCAACATTACGAAATATTTTTGAAAAAGCATTCGGCCGGGGTCATGAAATTGAGTTTCTCCCTTGGCCTGGCATTTA
>CASFYQ010000018.1 GCA_949298955.1 uncultured Bacteroidales bacterium | reverse complement strand
CTCCTGCATGTCTTGCGTGCTGTACCATTCCTTGATTTCAGGATCGGGAGCTTTCTTTGCAAAGTAGTCATCAATATGCTTTTTGCTCCAATAGGTTTTACCACGGTTAAATGTCCTAGGGATATTATGCTCTTTAGCTATATGAAATATCCAGGAATCTTTTATGCCATACTTCTCCTTGACTTCAGCTGTGGTGTAGAAGTCAGTGATGCTCTGCTTAGCTCTTGGTAGATGTTTTTTGTAAGGAGAAGCATTATCAAATAGAGCCTCGATGTCTCGTTTTCTGATAATAGTCTTTCTCTTTAACTGAACCGATTTTACCAGGTTAGTTTCCAGATACCTGTAAAAGGTAGCCCTGCTGATGCCAATATACTTTGCAGCTTCGCTTGGGGTAAAGAAATCCTTGTCAATGCAATCTTCTTTTTCGATCTGATGATTGACCATTGTTTGAAATTCGCTAACACGCTTTTGCCTTGTTTTTTCTTTGTAGGCAAGGTTAGCACAACGATGCGAACAGCATCGTGTCGAGGTTTTGTGGGCAATAAATAATTTGCCACACCACTCGCATTTTTTCTGAATGTTGATGTTACTAGCCATTTCATTTATCTTTTAATTTCGCCAAAACTGTATCTCTGCGTATCACTGTGTCTCACAGCGTCTCATTTCTCCACGACCTTGCCAACGAAAATCCTCAGATTTCGTGGTGAGGTACACAGGAGGTACAAAAAATGGTGTAAAAAGGCTTAGCAACGATTATCAATGATACTTGAGCAACAAAAAAGGCGCCCGTAAAGAGCGCCATATTAATCGATTATAATCAATTTAACTATTTGATAATCAAGTATTTACTTCCCGATGCAAAACTTGGAGAAGATGGTGCCGAGAATTTCGTCGGTCGAGATTTGGCCGGTGATTTCGCCCAGGTAGTGCATGCATTCGCGAATGTCTTGGGCGAGGAAATCGCCCGAGAGGTTCGATTGCAGGCCGTCGAGGGTGCGTTGTATGGCGTTGTGGGCGTGCATGAGAGCTTCGTAGTGACGTGCATTGGTGACGATTATGTCGTTGTCGTCGGTTTGGGGCAGGTTGACGGTTTGGGTCAGCAGCGCTTCGAGGACGTCGATATTCTGGTTGTGCGAGGCCGAGATGAAGATGTGTGAGGTGTTGGTCATCTTGTGGGTGAGGTGATCGTACAACCGGGTGAGTTGTTGTCGGGTGGCGTCGTCGATTTTGTCGGCTTTGTTGAAGGCGACGATGAGGTGTTTGCTGTGGCAGCGGGGAAGTATCTTTGCCGAGAGCGCTTCGATTTCTTGCGGAGCGTGTGTGGCGTCGATGAGCCAGATGACGATGGTGGCCTGGTCGAGTTTCTGGAAAGTGCGCTCGATGCCCATGCTTTCGATGGTGTCGTGGGTTTCGCGGATACCGGCGGTGTCGATGAATCGGAAGGTGATTCCTTGCAGTATGATGGTATCTTCGATTACGTCGCGGGTGGTGCCGTGAATGTCGGATACGAGGGCGCGTTCTTCTTTGACAAGGCGGTTGAGCAGGGTCGATTTGCCGGCGTTGGTCTCTCCGATAATGGCGGTGGGTACGCCGTTTTTGATGGCGTTTCCGAGGCTGAACGAGTCGGCGAGCCGTTTGATGACGTGTTCGATTTCTTGGGCCAGGTCGGTCAGTTTTTGCCGGTCGGCAAATTCTACCTCTTCTTCGCTGAAGTCGAGTTCGAGTTCGACGAGCGAGACGAAGGTGAGCAACTGCTCGCGCAGACGGGCGAGTTCGCGGCTGAATCCGCCGCGCATCTGCCGGATAGCCAGGCGGTGCGATGCGGCCGAGGTCGAGGCGATGAGGTCGGCTATGGCTTCGGCTTGTGAGAGGTCGAGTTTCCCGTTGGTGAAGGCGCGTCGGGTAAATTCGCCGGGCGTGGCCAGGCGGCAGCCTTGGCGCAGCAGCAGGGCGATGATTTGTTGCTGTATGTAGATAGAGCCGTGGCATGATAGCTCTACGGTGTTTTCGCCGGTGAAGGAGTGGGGTGCCACGAAGAGGGTGGCGACTATGTCGTCGAGGGTGTGGCCGGTTTCGTCGGTTATGGTGCCGTAGTGTGCTGTGTTGGGTCGGGCTTTGGCGAGGGGCTTCCCGCCGGGTGTGCGGAATATACGGTCGGTGATGCCGATGGCTTCGGGCCCGCTCACGCGAATGACGGCGATGCCGCCCCGGCCGGGTGCGGTGGAGACGGCGCAGATGGTATCTTGGGGGAGGGTATTGGTTAATTCAGGTTCCATATGTCAATCCATAAGTTACTTTCTATTTGGGTTTCTATGCTGTCGGGCAGATTGTAGAAAAAGTCTATCCCGGTGATTTTCTCCACGCTGTCGATGGTGACGGCCAGTGTCTGCAAGGAGGGCTGTTCGTCGCAGTTGTCGAAGAGGAAGGCGATGCCTCGCGGACGGTCAATGTAGGGGGCGGCCACTACTTTGTAGTAGCGGTCGGGTATGGCTATGCGGTTGTGCCCGATGGTACGGGCCGGGGTCGAGACGATGGGGCCGCAGGTTATGAGCAGGGCACTGTCGCGGGCGGCCCACTCGCGCACCAGTTCTTCCAGTTCTTTCCAACGGCCACGGTTCAGGCCGGGAGTCTGGGGGCAGATGTTGGAGAGCAGAAACGACTCGTCCATGGCTTGCTTGCTCCATTTCATGTCGCCGGCAGGAGCCATGTGCCCCCGGTCATATCCGCTGCGGGTGTAGTCGCGGGTATTGGCCGGTGTGCCCTTCACGTCGGTATCGGTCGCGAACCGATTGCTGCGTGAAGCCTCGCCTTGCAACTCGCGGCGCAGCAATTCGTAGCTCACCCAGTTGGGCAGTTTCCAATGCGAGTTGTACGACACGGTGTAGCCCGTGCGGAGCAGTAGCTGATGGGGCCTGTCGGTCGGGGTGCGGGCCATCTCGGCTTTCTCTACGTGGTCGAGGGCGAAGCTGTCGCCTTCGCTGCGGAGCGGTACACAGTCGGCATGTTGTATGATGAACCACAAACCGCCGGCGATGAGCAGCAGCAAGAGCAGCGACAGCCCGTTGTGGTTGCGGGATGCCGACGATTTTTTCTTCTTCCGTTTCTTTTTTGCCATGCGGCTTACTTTTGAATGTGGTAGTGCAAATGTAAGAAAAAAAATTTTTACCTTTGTTCGTCTGTTGGACGAATCCATCGGGCCGTTAACCAGAAAAGAAAACCAATAAAAACATAAACGATGAATTTAGTAGATCGCTTTCTCCATTATGTAAGTTTCGATACCCAGTCGGACGAGCTTACCAATATGACTCCCAGTACGCCGGGGCAGATGATATTTGCCCAGGCTTTGGCCGAAGAGTTGAAACGTATAGGCCTCACCGAGGTAACGCTCGACGAAAACGGCTATCTGATGGCCTCGTTGCCGGCCAATATCGACAAGCCGGTGCCGGTGATTGGCTTTATTGCCCACCTCGATACGAGTCCCGACATGTCGGGACGACACGTGTCGCCCCGTATCGTGAAAAACTATGACGGTCACGATATTGTGCTGTGTGCCGAGGAGGATGTGGTGTTGCGTCCCGCAGAGTTCCCCGAACTGCATCATTATGTGGGGCAAGACCTTATCGTGACCGATGGAAAGACGTTGCTGGGTGCCGACGACAAGGCCGGTATTGCCGAGATTGTGACGGCCATGGAGTATTTGCTGGCTCACCCCGAAATCAAGCACGGCAAGATACGGGTCGCTTTCAATCCCGACGAGGAGATAGGCAAGGGGGCTCACAAATTCGATGTCGAAGCATTCGGCGCCGACTGGGCCTATACGATGGACGGCGGTGAAATAGGTGAGCTGGAGTATGAGAATTTCAATGCTGCCGTGGCTCGCGTTACCTTCAAGGGGCGCAATGTTCACCCCGGTTATGCCAAACACAAGATGATTAACTCGATACGTATCGCCAACCAGTATGCCATCATGTTGCCCCGCTGGGAGACTCCCGAGCATACCGAGGGTTACGAGGGATTCTATCATCTCATTTCGTTCGAAGGGAGTGTCGAGAAAACGGTGCTTACCTACATCATTCGCGACCATGACCGCGATCGTTTCGAGCGCCGCAAGAAAGAGCTCGAGCACCTTACTCGCAAAATCAACAACGAGTTCCCGGGTTGTGCCAGCATCGAGATTGCCGACCAGTATTACAACATGCGTGAGAAGGTGGAGCCGGTGATGCACATTGTCGACCTCGTGTCCGATGCCATGCGCGCCGTCGATGTGGTGCCCCAGGTGAAACCCGTGCGTGGTGGAACCGATGGTGCCCAACTCTCGTTCAAAGGTTTGCCTTGCCCCAACATCTTTGCCGGCGGGCTCAATTTCCACGGGCGCTATGAGTTCGTGCCTATCCAGTCGATGGAAAAAGCCACCGAGGTGATTGTACAAATCGCCCGTATGGCTGCCGAGAAATAAATCAGTATCAGAACCGGCGGAGCAGAGAGGCGAGCGCGAGAACCTGTCCCTCTGTTTCGTCGGTTTTTTATCTTAAAACTGCAATTTATGGCAGGGACCCTCCTTGTATTGACCGGGCCCACCGGTGTGGGAAAAACCGAACTCAGCCTGCAACTGGCCGAGCATTACGGCTGTCCCATCGTGTCGGCCGACAGCCGCCAGTTCTATCGCGACATACCCATCGGTACCGCGGCGCCCACGGCCGGGCAACTGGCCCGGGTCAAGCACTATTTTGTGGGACAGCTGGCCCTGACCGACTATTACAGCGCCTCGTGCTACGAGGAGGAGGTGCTGCGCCTGCTCGATACCCTGTTTCAGACGCACGACCATGTGCTGCTCACCGGTGGCTCCATGATGTATATCGATGCCGTGTGCAAGGGCATCGACGAGATACCCACCATTACCGACGAGGTGCGCCGCGAGGTGCTGGAGCTCTACCATCGTGTGGGCCTCGATGCCCTGTGTGAAGAGTTGCGCGAGCTTGACCCGGTCTATTACGGCGAGGTTGACTTGAAGAACCACAAGCGGGTGATTCATGCCATTGAGATTTGTCGCCAGACCGGTGGCCGATATAGTGACCTGCGCACCCGGCAAGTGAAGCAGCGGCCTTTCCGCATCGTGAAAATCGGGCTGATTCGTCCCCGTGAGGAACTCTTCGAACGCATTGCACGTCGCACCGAGCAGATGATGGCCGACGGGTTGCTCGACGAGGCTCGCCGGGTCTATCCCCTCCGTCATCTCAATTCGCTCAATACCGTAGGGTATAAGGAGCTGTTTGCCTATTTCGACGGGGCGATGACTCTCGACCAGGCCATCGAGAAGATTAAACGCAACACTCGGGTCTATTCCAAAAAACAGGTCACCTGGTACAAGAAAGACCCCGACATGCACTGGTTCTCGCCCGACGACAAAGAGGCGATTATCGAGTATATCGACGGGTGCGGCAGATTGTCGGAGTGACTCAATCGCGAGTCTCTATAAAATATTCCTTTACTCCTTGGTTGTATTGCGAGAATATCTCGCGAGCCTTTTGCAAGAACCCTTTCAAGTGAGGACGATAGGGGTGTGTCTGTACCTCCTGTTCGGCAGGCACGACGACAAAGGGTTCGTGTTGCGTAGTCGGGCGGCGGGTATAGACCAGCGTATATCGGGCCGATTGTAAAACTATCCGGTTCATCGGGTCGCGAGCCACGGTCACTTTCACCAAAGCTCCGCCCGCGGTGTCGCGCGTCTTCATGTTGGAGATGAAATTGCCCAGCGAATAGACCACCAGCGCCCGGGGATTGCCCTGCTCGTCATATCGCAGTTCCATCGGTTGAATCACATGGGGGTGAGTCCCGATAACCAGTTGTACCCCCTCGTCGACCAGCAGGTCGGCCAATTCCTTTTGGCCGGTGTTGGGCAGCAGTTGGTATTCGTCGCCCCAATGCAGGCAAGCCACAATCAGTTGGGCATGCAGGTCTTTGGCCCGGCGAATGTCGCGGCGGATGCGAGCCCGATCGATGTAGTTGACGATGAGGGGCGGGGTGGGGGTAAACCCGTTGGTGCCGTAGGTGTAGTTGAGGAAGGCGATGCGCATGCCTTTGATGTTGGTCACAAACGGGTGGAAGCGTTCGAGTGCCTGGGGCGAGGCGTAGGTGCCTATGTGGTCGACGTCGAGAGAGTCGAGCCGTTGCAAGGTGCGCATGGCTCCGCGCGAATAGCGGTCGAGGCAGTGGTTGTTGGCGGTGAGAAAGAGGTCGAATCCCGCCTGTTGCAGGGCGGCGGGAAACTCGTCGGGCGCCGAAAAACAGGGATAACCCGTGTAGGGGGCTCCGCCGATGGGGGCTTCGAGATTCACCACGGCATAGTCGGCGGCTGTCACCTCGGGAGCAATCATTTCGAAACAGCCCGAGTAGTCATAGCCTTCGCTCGTGCGAGCCGAGGCTATCTGGGCCTGGTGTTGCATGGCATCGCCCGCAAAAAGCAGGGAAACCTCGGTAGCGGGAACTACCGGGGTTTGCCCTAACAAAAGCGGTGCCAAAAAGGTGAGAAGCCCTGTCATGGTCGGGGGGATTATTGATAGATGGCTTTCTTGCCGGCCAGCAGGGTGTTGCGCATGAGCGAGACGATGGTCATAGGCCCTACACCGCCGGGCACGGGGGTGATGAACGAGCAGCGGGGAGCCACCTCGTCGAATTTCACGTCGCCGGTGAGCTTGAAGCCCGATTTTTTCGAGGCATCGGGTACACGGGTGGTGCCAACGTCGACGATGACGGCACCCTCTTTCACCATGTCGGCCGTTACGAACTCGGGCGAACCCAAGGCGGCGATGATGATGTCGGCCGTGCGGCATATCTCCTTGATATTGGGCGTGGCGCTGTGACACACGGTTACGGTGGCGTTGCCCGGGCAAGCCTTTTGCATCATGAGCGTAGCCACGGGCTTACCCACGATATTGCTGCGGCCCAGCACCACGCAGTGCTTCCCTTTGGTCTCGATGTTGTAGCGGGCGAGCAGCTCCATGATACCGGCCGGGGTCGCCGATACGAAGCAGGGCAAGCCAATCGACATGCGTCCCACGTTCACGGGGTGGAAGCCGTCGACGTCCTTGCGGTAGTCGATAGCCTCGATTACCTTCTGTTCCGAGATGTGTTTGGGCAAAGGCAACTGCACGATGAACCCGTCGATGTCGGGGTCGTTGTTCAGTTCGTCGACCCGGCGCAGCAGCTCCTCTTCGGTCACATCGTTTTCGTAGCGGATCAGGGTCGATTTGAATCCGCACTGTTCGCAAGCCTTCACTTTATGTGCTACATAAGTTTCACTGCCGCCGTCGTGTCCTACCAGTACGGCAGCCAGGTGGGGGCGTTTGCCGCCTGCGTTGCAAATGTCGGCTACCTCTTGGGCAATTTCCTGTTTGATGCGGTCGGCTACCGCTTTTCCGTCGATTAGTTGCATAGCTGTTTGAAATTATAAAAAAACTGCCGGACGCACTCTCTATTTGCCTTGTGGCAATCGTTCGTTGGGTAAGGAGAGTCTGTCCGGCAGTTTCATGGTTTGGTAATCTGTTATTTTATTTTCGTTTGAAACCTTTCATCATGGCACCTTTGTTTTGTGTAACCATTCGCATCATCTTGCGCGTTTGGTCAAACTGCTTGACGAGCCGGTTGACCTCTTGTATAGAGGTCCCGCTACCGGCAGCAATGCGTTGGCGGCGGCTGCCATTGAGCAGCTCGGGATTGGTGCGCTCTTTGGGGGTCATCGAGTAGATGATGGCTTCGATACTCTTGAAGGCGTTGTCGTCGATGTCCATGTCTTTGATGGCTTTGCCCACGCCCGGAATCATCGAAGCCAGGTCTTTGAGGTTACCCATCTTCTTGATTTGCTGTATTTGGCTGAGGAAATCGTTGAAATCGAACTGGTTCTTGGCAATCTTCTTTTGCAACCGTTTGGCTTCTTCCTCGTCATATTGCTCTTGTGCCCGCTCAACCAGCGAAACGATATCGCCCATGCCCAAAATACGGTCGGCCATACGGGCCGGGTGGAAATAGTCGATGGCTTCGAGTTTCTCGCCCGTACCGATAAACTTGATGGGCTTGTCGACCACCGTGCGGATAGAGAGGGCGGCACCGCCGCGGGTATCGCCGTCGAGCTTGGTGAGTACCACTCCGTTGAAATCGAGCCGGTCGTTAAACTCCTTGGCGGTGTTGACCGCATCTTGTCCCGTCATGGCATCGACCACGAACAGAATTTCGGTGGGGTTGATTTTCTTCTTGATGGCCGCGATTTCGTTCATCATTTGTTCGTCGATAGCCAGACGGCCGGCGGTATCGACAATGACCAGGTCGAAATGGTTCTCTTTGGCATATTTCACGGCGTTGGCCGCGATGCTCACGGCATCCTTGCTATCGGGTTCGGTATAGACAGGCACCTCGATTTGTTCGCCCAGCACCTTCAACTGTTCGATGGCGGCGGGACGGTACACGTCGCAGGCTACGAGCAGGGGTCGTTTGGCCTTTTTCGATTTCAACATCTTGGCCAGTTTGCCCGAGAAAGTCGTCTTACCCGAACCTTGCAAACCCGACATGAGGATAATCGACGGGTTTTGCGAGAGGTTGATGTCGGCCGTTTCGCCTCCCATCAGGGCCGCCAGTTCGTCGTGGACGATTTTTACCATCAACTGCCCCGGCTTCACGGCAGTGAGCACATTTTGTCCCAACGCCTTGGCCTTTACCGTATCGGTAAATTGTTTGGCCACTTTGTAGTTCACATCGGCATCGAGCAGGGCGCGGCGCACATCTTTCAGCGTCTCGGCTACGTTGATTTCGGTGATTTTGCCTTCACCTTTCAATATTTTAAAAGACCGTTCGAGTCTTTCGCTAAGGTTTTCAAACATAGTTTTAGAACAATATTTTTTACACTGATGGATAAATCGGGGGCAAAATTACTCAAAATAGGTGGAATATGCGAATAAAAACCAAAGAATAACCACGAAATCATGCACAATGTGCTGCGAAATTGAAAAAATTTTACTATTATTGTGATTGATTTATCTTGTTGCGTATCCCTGAGGTGTGCCGAGATTGTCGGGTATAGCCGGGTGGGCGTGTGGCAAGAGTTCGTAGTAGGTGACTTTATCGATAGCGTGATGAAAAAATTCTTTACATTTCTCCTTGTTATAGTGATGGTTCTGCTGTGTCTTCATCTATCTTCGTTAGATGAAATGTTCGATAGGGATAAGAGCCCGGAGCAAGTTGAACTCGACTGGGTGGACGAATCGGCCGATTCGGTGGCCATGGCACAAAGCTCCCATTTGAAATTCAAAGGTGTCCCCATCGATGGATCGTTGGAACTGTTTGTGAATCGCATGCAGCGCAACGGGTTTGTGTTGACTTCGAGCCTGGAAGACGATGTGGTGCGATTGGAGGGCGATTTTGCCGGATTCAAACAGTGTGAGGTCTATGTCGCCACTCTCGACCACAAAGACCTGGTGGCCCGGATTACCGTGTTTTTCCCCAGCCAAGAGCAGTGGAAAAATCTTTATGGCGACTATAAGAATTTGAAGGGAATGCTCATCGAGAAATATGGTAAACCCGCGTCGTGTGTCGAGCGCTTCACGGGTTCTTTGGGGAATCTCGGCGATGATTTCCGCATGATCGCTGTTCGCAATGACGAATGTCAGTATGTTACCCGGTTTGCGAGTGACGAGGGTGACATCATTCTCAGTATAGAGTATCGGGGTTCCTCGACGTGTTATGTGCAACTGGTCTATAAGGATAAGAAGAACGGACAGGCCGTGCGCAATGCAGCCATAGAAGATTTGTAATACAAAGGGAGAGGCCGGCAGGTCTCTTTTTTTGTCTGGGGGAGTAGGGGCTCGGCGCAGTCTTTGCTTGAACCCATTGCGGCATCATACCGTCACGATAGGACATGAGTGTGGATTGTCGTGGAATACAGATAGATACAAGAAGCTTTGCTGCGATAACACGGATTTGGGGTATACAGGTAGTATAAAATATTATTATAGGTAGAGGGGGGGAGGTTGCAGGGTGATGGCTGGCGCTTATACTCTTAATAAGTATTAAAAAACAGGGTGGTTATTGCATATTCTATACTTTTACTTCATATTAGACTCAAAATTGGTCGATATGTCTATTTTTTATGAAGAAGAGCATAAAACATGCTATAATTACAATGTACCGGAGGAGTCGGTATTCAAGTATTTCGAGTTGGAGAAAGATTCCCCGCCGGTGTTTTCCGAGATGAACCGCTCCATGCTGTGTTTCGTGGGCAAGGGTGCGATTGTGATAAAATTCGGTCGGCATAACACCGTCGAGATAGGGGAGCGCCGTTTTTTCTTTGTGCCTCCGTGTGTTAACTTTTATGGCTGGCAGTTGACGTCTGCACAGTTGTTGACGTGTGCGTTTACCGGGATACCCAAGTTTTGCAACATCTACACGTTCGACAATCTGGCCCATGAGATGCAGGAGAGCGTGTCGAAGGAAAACCGGTTGTTCACCTTGCCCATTTGCGACCGGCTGCACGAGTTCTTTTGCCTGTTGACCGAGTGCATGCAAGATGGCATATTGTGCATGCACTACCATCAGCTCAAATTGCAGGAGCTTTTCTTGCTGTTGCGGGCCTATTATTCCAAAGAAGATTTGGTAAAAATGTTCATGCCGGTATTGGGTGTCGACAACGAGTTCAGGAGTTTTGTGCTGCAACATTACAGAAAATTTGCCGACATCAAGCAGTTCTCCGAGCTTGCCAACATGTCGCCCTCCACATTCCAACGCAAGTTCAAGCAGACTTTCAGAAAGCCGTTCAACGAGTGGCTGCTGGAACGGAAGAGCGAGTTGATTATTCGGGAGTTAAAGACTTCGACGAAGGCAATCAACGAAATAGCCGACGAGTTTGGCTTCTCGTCGGTACAATATTTCTCCAATTTCTGCAAACGGCAGTTTGGGAAAAATCCCACCGAGTTACGCTTCGACCCGTTTTAGCCAATCGTTGGGGCTTTCTTCTGAAATTTCAGAGGGGAGCCTCCGTGAAAACATGTGAAAATCAACGCTTCTCTTTCTTGCCCCGATATACTTTCCCGCCGGGATATGGAGGCATACGGGAGTCCGTACCTATTGCCCCGTCGATGCCGGTGGGAGAAACTTTTTTTGCCACATTCACAGGCTCCTTGCGGATATTTTATCGGGATTCTATGTTATAACATATAGTTATAAGTGGGCGCTCGATGGGGCCTCCCTGCCTTGTTGGGGTGCTCTCCGCTGCTTGTTCAAGTGCGATTTTTACCCCTCCTATGTGTTGCTATATCATTGATTTATAGTTATTTATTCGCTTTGTAATTACTGCAAATGCTCTATGTGAGTGCGCTTTTTCGGGAGGATAGAGTCTCGTGAGAATGTGAATAATGGCATAAAATCATAAATTTTTAGCATCTTTTCATAATAGCCGGTTATAGGCTTTGCCATAATTTTGCAGCCGGAAATCAGAGATGAACAATTTCATGAATTTATTAAGGTTTAAGATAGGTTGTTGGGGAGTTGCTGCATTGCTGGGCATTTGTCTGTCGGCAAATGCGCAAAAGGCAGCATTGAAAACCAATGCCCTTTATTGGCTCACTACTACACCCAATGCCGGCGTGGAGTTTGCTCTAAGCAACAAGTTTACAGTCGAGATTGCCGGCGCATACAATCCGTGGACATTCAAAGATGACAAAAAGATGAAGTTCTGGTTGGTGCAACCCGAGGCCCGCTATTGGTTCTGCGAGAAATTCGAGGGCCATTTCATCGGGCTGCATTTGCACGGCGCGCAGTTCTTCGGCGGATTCAAAGAGCGGCGTTACGATGGTTACCTGGCCGGTGGCGGTATCACCTATGGCTATGACTGGATGCTTTCTCCGCACTGGAATCTCGAGCTTGCCATCGGGGCAGGCTATGCGCGGCTGTGGTACGACGAGAGCCCTCGCATACCGTGCAAGAAATGTGTCGAGCCGCGGCACAAAAATTACCTGGGTCCCACCAAAGCGGCTCTGTCAATCATTTATTTGTTTTAGTCGATTATGGAAATCAAGAAATATAAAACATTATCATTTGCGGTGTTGGCAACGGCGACGATGGTAGCGACCGGCTGTGCCTCGCATCGGGCCGGGAAACGCATTACGGTCGAGCCCGGCGAGAAAGTGTTGACGCTCGACTCGGCGCGCAGCGCGGGGTTGGACGTGACTTTCCATGTTCCCGAACACTATTTTTCCAAACGGAGCCGGCTCTTCATATCGCCCGCCTTGTATAGCGGCGACAGCCTTATCGAAGAGTATCCCCAAGTGGTGCTCGACGCTCCCATATTTACCAAGAAGACCGAGCGTGCCGCCAAGCTCGAAAACGAAGTCGACACCGTTGCCTCGTATTCCCGGAAGGTCGACAACGGCGAAGCCCAGACCATTCCCTATCGGCAAACCGTCGTGTTGCCCGAGGGTGTCGAGAGCGGCGAGGTAATTGCCAAGGTCTCGACCGATGGTTGCGGTGTTTGCTCGGGTATCGACACGCTCCATTTGGCCGGGCTCACCAATCCCGTTTCGCTCATCGATGTAAAAGAGTCGTTGAAGCTCGATTGGATCGAACCCGAATTTAAGATAAAACCCAAGATTCGCAGCGGGCAAGGTGTGGCGCGCTTGCAATTCATCATCAACCGATATGATATTCGCACCGACCTCGGGCGCAACAAAGCCGAGCTCGACACGATGCTGGCCAAGCTGGGACCCATTCTGGCCGATACCCTGGCTACCCTCGAATATGTCAAGATTACCGGTGTGGCTTCGGCCGACGGTTCGTTGCGCATCAATACTCCCTTGTCGCGCAACCGTGCCAACTCGGCTATGAAATGGCTGGTACAGCAGCTGAACATTCCCGCCGAATTGCAAAAACGCTTCTCAATCAGCTCGCGTCCCGAGGGTTGGGGTCCTGTGCTGGAAGCCATGCGTGCCGCCGGCGACCCCGACACCACGGCTGTGGCTGCGATTCTCGATAAATATGCCGACTACAACGACGACGTGCAGGAGTACTATATCCGCCGGTTGGACTGTTGGAAGAGAATAAGAGACAACTATTTGCAGAAAGACCGTAATGTAGAATATCTCTATTCCTATCAGATAAGGAGCTTTACCACCGATGAGGAGTTGCTCGAGATGTATGACAGGCGGCCCGATGCATTCAGCGAAGACGAACTGTTGCGGGTTTCTACCTTGAAACAGACTCCCGAGGAGAAGAAAGAGGTCTATCGCACCATTCTCCACTATTTCCCGCAATCGCGCGTGGCTGCCAACAACCTGGCGGTGCTGTTGCTCCGCGAGGGCAAGGAAGACGAGGCCCGCGAGGTGTTCGACAGTGTGGAGGGATACAGCGAAGAGACGTTGAAAACCCGGGCTGCCCTCTATGTCTATCGCAACGAATATGAAAAAGCCGTCGAGCTGCTCGAAACCGAGGTCGACGACCCCGAGGCTCGCTACAACCTCGGACTTGTGAAAGCGCAGTTGCGCCAGTTCGACGAAGCCTACGAGCTGCTCGCTCCCTTTGGCGACATCAACAGCGCCGTGGTGGCATTGAGCGTCGACAAGAACGACGAGGCCGACCGCATGTTGCGGGCCATCGACTCCCGCACGCCGCAGTGCGAGTATGTGAGGGCTATCACGGCAGCCCGTCTCGGACGCGATACCGAAGCCTTGGAGCATATTGCCCGGGCAGCCGAAGATGCTGTCTTGCGCGAACGTGCAAAAACCGAATACGATTTCAAGCCCTACCGCGATAACCTGGATTTTCGCACGGCTATATATAAATAATAAGGTAAAGAGTTAGACATGATTCGAAAACCTCTCATATTGTTCATGCTGGCAGCCGCGCTCGGCGCGTGCGTGCGTGAGGATATACAACCTTGTCCCCCCTTGCAGGTGACGATAGGCATTGGCGACAGAAACTACGACAACATCGACGAAGTGGCTGCCTCGGGATTGGATACGAAGCGGAGCGACGACGAGCCTTTCAAGGCTTTCGCCTCGACCCTCTATTATGTCATCGAGGACTATGCGACCGGCGAGGTGATTGTCGAGCGATTTTTGCAACAGGTCGACGGCGACGGTTTGCAGGTAGCCTGCGAGGGGATACCCGAAGAGTTGCCTTTCGGCAAATACATCGTTACCGCGTGGGGCAACCTCCCCGACGAGGAGGTTCTCGACGAGGCGGGCGGTGTGAGAACCTCGGTGCTGCACCCCGGCCATGTCGAGGGGTTCGACCTCTATATGGCGTGCGACACCATCGACTATGACTACGACCGGGGCACGCATCAGCTCGATTTGCGTCGGGTGAAAGGGAAGCTGCTCATCGAGACGATAAACCTGCCGGCTTCCGTGAGATGGAGCGACAAGACCATCGACAACGTGGCCGGGTCGATTAACAGCCGTTTCGAGTATGGCGAGGCTACCGCGGTCAAGACCACGCACGAGTGGGGCGGCGAGCCGAGTATCCTCACCGATACCTATGTGGCTCCCTCGGTCGGAGGCCAGCACTCTACGCTCGATGTCAATTTCTACAACGATGCTTCGCGCGAGAATCCGGTTTGTGAGCCTGCACCCTTGCAATTATCGCTCGCCCGCAACCACATTGAGGTGGTGCGCTACGACTATGATGTCGTGACGGGGGCGTTCGAGATTTACATCTGGGTCGATTCCCGTTGGGAAAATATTCACGACCTCGTGATCGATTAAGAGAAAATAAATAAGAAAACACATTGTATAATTTGGTTAAATTTGATTTTTAAGTTAAGATGAAAAAACATGTAATCTCAGGTTTGGCTGCCTTGTCGTTGCTGGTATTGGTAGCATGTAACGAAGAAACCGACGCTCCTGTATTCAACAGCGAGAGTCAAGTGTTCACCATTTCTGTGGCCAACAAAGACGCCGTTCCCACCCGTGCCGGCCGTCCTTTGTACAGCCAGGCTTACAAGCAGAACATCGATTTCGTGAAATTTGCGATTGTTCGCACCGACAATAACGGTGGAAACCAAAATCAAATCGTGTATGCCGATGTAATCAATACCTGGATGACGAATTCCAACGTTATCGCTACTGCCGATGGCCACGGCCGTCAAACGACCATCGAACTCAAAGGTGAAAACAAACTCGTCCCCGGTACTTACAAGGCATATGCCGTGGGCTATTCCGACGGTAGCTCTTATACCGATTTGACCACAGACCTCGCCGGTCTTGCCGTAGGCGAACAGTTTAATCCGATTAGCGTGGTTACCGACGGTGACGCCGAAGAAATCTTTGCCGGTGGATTTGAAAACGGTGAATTTGAGGTGGTTGCAGGCAAAGGCTTCTCTCAATCTATCGTGTTGAAACGTCAGGTGGCCGGTACTTACGGTTATTTCACCAATATCCCCGCCAAAGGACCCAAAGGTGAAACGGCTAAGTATTTGCGTCTGATTGCTTCCAACAAGATGAAAGAGGTAATCTTCGATGGCTTCGACCAGACGAACGCCGTGAACGGAAAGAACTCTTTCAACTCTGCTTCGGAGGATTATTTCGATGGCACTCACCAAGGTTATGAGGTATATCGCATCGACCTGAACCAATGGTTCCCCAATGGCGATACAAATAACAATGACATGTTCGATGCCGGCGATACTGGTTGGCAAAAAGACCCTGCTATCACCGAGCAGAATGTTTCTTTCGAAACGGGTTCGGTATTCGGCGGTAAATTCCTGGTGCCTTTCAAGGCTGTCAATGGAACCAACACCTTGCAGTTGCAACTGCTCGATGCAAGTGATAACATCTTGAAATATTGGAATGTAAACCTCAAAGAAGCACAAACCGTTAATGTGGTTGACGGTGCCGACGATAACGAGGTTGCAGAGTCTACATCGGTTTACAGTATCCTCCGTAACCAACTTTACACCATCGGTGTTCGTGCTGCCGGCGATGATGGCGGTGAGAACCCCGATCCCGAAGAAGGTGACGACACTCCGGAAGATTTGAGCAAAGGCCAAGAGCTCATTATCGTAGTCGATGGCGCCTGGGAGAACATTCCCGGTATGGAACTCGATTGATGTTTGCTGCATAATGACAAAAAGGTTACCGAGCGTGTCTTGCCGGGACTGTCGTCCCACAGCCCGGCAGGTGTAACCGGTCGCTACGGCGGCTCACCGATATCGGCGGCCGGGGGTTGAATGTTCCCCCTGCCGTCACCAAATACAAGAAATACGAAAGAACAGAGAGATGAAATTTGCACGTATCTTATCATTTTCTTTGGCGGCCTGCCTGTTGGCCGCGTGCGGCAGCGACGAAACGTTGCCCGTGGGCGGCGGCGATGGCGAAATCGTTATCGCCTTGCAATCGTCGGGCACTCCGGCCTCGCGTGTCTCGCTGGCCGGGAGCGATCCTTTGCAGCACGTGACCTATGTGCAGGTATATGCTTTCAAGGGTACCGGCGACGACGCTCGCTGTGTAGTGAGCGAAAACGCCATGTGGCACCGGCAGGAGGGCCAAATCGCCGCGCAATACTATAAGTTGCGCACCCGTCTCGATGCGGGGGAGTACACTTTTCTTGCCGTGGGTATAGACAACCCGCTGACGGGTGACCGTCTGCCCGACACCTCGCTGCGGGGTGCCGCCACCGCCTATGGCCTGCCCGATGCCATCGAGGCCGGCGACGGCGTGATAACGGGCACACGACTGGCCGATGCCTATGCTCGCCTTGCGGCTGGGAAATCGGCAGACGACATCGCTTCGGCCGAATTGATGGCGGGATTCGCCCAAGCCGAGTGGAACCGTGTCGACGACATTACGGTTGCGTTGGAGCTGCGGCGCCGGGTAGCCGGGGTGCAGTGCTATTTGACCAACGTGCCCGAGGGAGTGACAAAAATAGAATTGATATGTGCGACTCCGCAATATAGCAATGTGCCGTTGTGCAAGCAAGCCGAAGAGGCCGACTTTGGTACCGAACAATTAGGCGAGGAGACCGAAGTGCTGTTGTCGATGCCGGTGAACGACGAGGTACTCGCCGCCGAGAGCGTGACACTTGCCGATGGCTCGACCATTGCCAAGCAACGGGGCAGTGTCTATGCCGCGGCTTTCCTCTTGCCCATACCGCAGCAGCAGGCTATGCTCACCTTGCGCCTCACCAATGCTTCGGGAACAGAGGTTAAAAACGTGAAACTCGACACCGGCGAGGGCGCATACACCTATGATTTCCCCCTTCGCGCCAACTGGCTGTACTCGATAGGTCATAAATCGGCCGATATCGACGAACCCGAAGACCTCGGCGGCAAGATGACCGACATTGTAATCGACGGTAATTGGCAGGTCGATGTGGATATACCCTTGTAATCGAATATGAAGATGATGAAAATAGCGAATATGAAATATGCGATAGGCAAGCTGATGCTTGCGGCTGTCTGGCCGGTGGCCATGCTCTTCGGCGGATGCGACAGCGACGAGCCTGCCTCTTCTCCCGCAGGAGGGACAACAGGCATGAATACTCCCGGCGAAGGCATTGTGGTCTGTGGCGGCAATGGCGATTTGGTGGCGCAAACCCGGTTTACCGGGGCCGACGACACGTCGGGTCCGGGCGTCGAAGGTACTTGCCGCGCCGACCTCCTCGAAATCTATCCGTTTTTTTTAACCTCCGGTTATACGACCTATTGGCCGGAAGATAACGAGTATAATTATCAAGAAGCAGACGAAGCAGTACTGCCTTATGTCTCCGTCGCTTCTCCCATTCCTTTGAAAATCATGGGTCGTGATGGTTATACCGAGGCCGGGATAAGCATAGAAAAGGATCGTGATTATATCTATATGTATAATACGGCGCTGGCCTATACCGAGGCCGATAAGTCGAAATTTACCACGAATATAGCGAACCGCACGTCGTCGACCCTCAGCCTCAACGGGGCGGGAACGTCATATGTCACTCCCGAGCTTTACTATGGTACATTGGGCTTGAAAGAAGACTCTTACAATCCGGCACCGAGTGTTTTAAGTGTATGGGAATCAAATGATGACGATGACGATCCCGATGAAAACGAATACATGTGGTACTATAATCATCTTTCTGTTAATAAGGGTTCGGCTTCTCTCACCGGTCGCATATTTCGCATTGTGAGCCAGGTGAACCTCACCATTACCGACATACCGGCCGGGGAGGTATCGAGTATCGAGTTGTATGCCGACCATTTCCCCACACAGATTACGCTCAACGGTACGCACGGCTCCTATTATCCGGTACACGCCGTGACCGATCCCGCCAACACGACACAGAACGACAGCGTGTTGCTGGCCCGGACCGACATCTCGCCGACAGCCGAGAGCGCCAAACTCTCGTCGTTCCTGCTGCCCAGCGAAGTGGGTATGCGCTTTTGGGTGAAAATTTCCTATACCGGCGAAAGCAGCAGAGACCGGGTATTCGACTTGCGCCCGCAAACGAGCCACTACCTCACGGGCGACGATGCCGCCGTTTACAACGTGGGCAGCGATTTGAAACACGGTAGCGACCTCTATGTCTACAACGGCAATGCCGGTAAATTCTGTTTCTATTCCTACTCCAATGTGCGGGTGAACCTGAGCGGACGGTTCGACAACATCGCGGTCGATACCAGCGAGCCGAACATCGAAATCGTGGTGAACCCCAATTTTGAAGACGAGCATAATTTTGATATAATATAGAACAACGATAGTACGATATGACAGCAATGAAAGATAGGCGATATGGGCCGAAATCGGTTGTGGCCGCTTTTGTCGGTTGCGTATTGGCACTTGCCGGTTGTGCCGGGGAAGAAGATGTCCCGGCATTCGAGCCCGAGCGGAGCGATGTGTCGGAAGTGCCGGTGGTGATTTCTTTCGGCACGACCTGGCAGCAGGACGATGTGACCCGTGTGCCGCCGCCCGGGCAAGAGACGACGGTCGAGGTGGACGGCTGGGACGAGACGTCGGCCGACAAGGTGCGTCTGGTGGTGTTCCGCCGCAAGGATATGGACGACCAGTTGCAGGGTGGTGTGAACGATGCCCCGTTTACCTACGACCCCACCAACGACTATACGCTGGACTGTACCCGCGACGAAGATACGAAAACCATTACCGCGCAAGGTTCTATCCGCAAAATCTACGGTTATGAATACCGGGTGGTGGGTATCGCCTACGACAGCAAGCGGGCAAACGCCGTTCGGAGCGGCAACACGTTTGTCGATGGCGAGCAAAATCTTTTCACGCTCAATGTCGAGGACGGCACGACTTTCGACGATTTCAAGGCTACGGTCAAAACCGGCGACATCTGGTCGTATATTTACGATATGGATGTGAATATCATCGAAGACGTAACGACCACAAATTTCGATGAATGCTTGACCCGGAAAATGGCTTTTGTTCCCGAATTTTTCTATGGCTATTGCACCACGGCTTCGGGCAACGAGATTATCAAGTTTGCCGAGCAAAAGGCCGACGGCAGCTACGACAAGGCGGTGGCGTTGACCGGCGTTCTCTACCGGGGTGTGGCCAAAGTGCAGGTGGAGCTGGAACTTGAACCCTATGAATATCATGCGATAAGTAGGGATATATATCATGCCGCCTTGCTGGCGACCAATGTCAATACGGTGACGGGGCTTTCGTCGTACGACGATTTTTTGACCCCCTCGTCCCCGGTACCCGATTATGTCGTTGACGGGCTTCTCGGTTATACAGGTTCATACACGGTAATCGACTATCGGGATGCCGAGAATGGCAAGGTGACGTTTACGGCATTTGTCTTGCCGGCCAAAATGAAACTGGGCGTCCGTTTTTTAACTCGTAAAGAGGTGGCATTGACGACTCATTTCGGGTTGTTCAACGGCGAAATCCATGTGGCCGACAAAACCTATAACGACGGAGAGGGAGCTACCGGGGTGATTTCGCCCGATGCCCACAACAACGAGTTTTATTTCCGCCGCAACCACAAATATGTGTTGCGGGGAACGTCGAGCAGCATATTGAGTCATCAACTCGATTAATAGCGACAATACATGACAATGAAAAAATATCTCATATACGCAGTATTAGGGGCGGCTACCTGGTTGCCGGGACAAGTGTCGGCGCAGGATTCGGGGTATCCGTTGGACCCGGAACGTCCCGTTTGGCAAGAGCAAGACTCGAACCAGCCTAACTATTTGGAAAATCGCCGAGCTCTCGTGGGCCGCGGTTGCAGTGTGAACAAACTGGTGAATGTGGTGGGCGTAGGCTCGTGGGTAGACCAGCTCGAAAACCTCACCGACGAGGATTTGAACAACTATGCCTCGTTCCCCAAAGTGGTGGGCGCGGGTGTGACGGCCAACCCGGTGACGAGTGTGCGCGACATGAACAACTATTACAAGGATATGCCGGCGGGCTTCTGCGTGGTGGCCTCGTCGGGTAGCAGCGTGCTGTCGCTCGATGTCATCAAAGCCATGTCGATCATGTTCTTGCGCGATGGCGAAGAGGTCGACACCCAACCGGTGGAAGAGGGTCTCTCGACAAGCGGAATAGGCTTGTCGCTGATTTCCATACCGGGTACCGACGATGCCAATATCTACCTCACGGCCCGCACCGAAGAGATTTTCGACGAGGTGTGCCTTGTCGATGCCGGCGGTGTGAACCTTGCGGTGGGTAGTGCCGTGCTGGTGAAATATGCTTTTGTGGGCAGCGTGAAAGAGACTCTGCTCACGACCAACGGTGTGGCCGGTATGGGCGAGGGCTATTACCTCGAAACGGCCAAAGGCTGGAACCCGGTGCTTCTGGGTATTCCTTTCCCGCTGGACCAAAATAATATAAACAACCTTATCGACGACGATTTGGTGAACAACTCGGCGGTGCTGACCCCGATAATCGCAGCCGGCTATCAGGGCGGTGTGAAATTGTGCGTGGGCAACCATAACAGCGACGAGGAGGTGTTCAAAGCCGGGTCGGAGATAGGTTTCAGTTGGAAAAATGGTGCGGCATTGGACCTCGATGTGGGAGTGTGGATACGCATTCTGCTGTTCGACCGTAACGGCAACGTGGTACAGGAAGAGACCGTCTCGGGCGATGTCGTGGGCTTGGGCGTGGCCTCGGGCGGAAACGGTACATCGTCGATTGTGGCCAATGTCGATTACTCGGGTGCCGAGATACGTTTCCACACGGTGCTCTCGGTGAGCCTCGGCGCGATGGGCGTTTATTACGGTTTTGTGCGCGAAGCCCCCGAGGTGAAGCATCATTGCGACATTAACCCCACGTTCGATACCAATTTGTGCACGGCGCAGACGTCGATACAGTTGGAGTCGAACCCGAGCCTGTCGGTGACGTGGTCGCTCGAAAGCGCCCCCGAAGGTTCGGCCGTGACGGTGACCGACGGCGGTTATGTGGCCAACATGGACCTCGATGGCGACTATACGTTCAGAGCTACATCGGCCTGCGAAAATCATTGTTTCGAACTGGTGACTATCAACAAGGGCGAGAACATCGGGTCGGAAGTCGATAATATATGCGGAGAGCCGCTGGTCAACCTGGATGCGGCACTCGAAGGTAAATACGCCCTCAGCGACGACCTCTATGGCACCAGCGGGTCGCTCATCTCGTTCACCGACATGGAAGGAGAAGAGTGCATTCTCGACAACAATTACAACAACTGTGCCACCTTTGTGCCCGTGGCTTCGATTGCCGAGAATCTGATGATTACGGGCGTGAAGACGACCGACGGGTCGCTCATCTACGATGCGGAAACCGAGCCGTATCCCGCCAAACTGGGATTCATGATGGAACTGGAATCGGAAGGCTTGGACGTGAGTGCGTTGCAGTTCTTCCTGATACGGGGCTACCACAAAGGGAAGAAGGTGTTTGAGAAAGTAATCACCGAAACCGATGTCGTGTCGGTGGGTCTGGCGGGATCCAACCGTCAGCAGAAAATGCGCTTCTGCGTGGAGGTGGACCCCTCGGAAACCGACGGTGACGGGAATCCCTTGAAAGTCGATGAAATCATGCTTTGGAAAGCCGGTGTTTTGAACCTCACTTTCTCTAAGTTCAATATATTCTATCCATTCAAAGAGGAACTCAATCCCGAAAACAGCGAGTGCGGCGGGCCTTTTGGTTGCGGTGTGGAGATTATCTCGGCCGAAGATGACGGTTCGGGAGCGACGATTTCTACCGGCGACCAGGGAAGTGCGGTAACGGTGGCCGGCGTGAACGACAACCTCAGCTACTTTATCGACGGCGATCTCGAAACGGCAATGATGGTAGCCAACACGGTGACGGTGGGTGGCGGTACGGTATTCTCGGTGAAGCCGGGCTATACCCTCGATTTCCATCACCAGCTGTGCATCGTGGTCGACAACAATACCTATCTGGCCGGTGTGGATGCCGGTAAGTGGCTCACGGCGAGAACCTATTATCAGGGGAATCCCACGGGCGACGAGTTTACCAACTGGAATGTGTTGGGTGTGAATGTGATAGGTTATGGCGACAAGAGCATATTGATTTTACAACCGAAAGCCCGTTATGACGAGGTGCAGATAGAGGTGGCCAGTGTTGCCGGCGTGTTGAGTTTCCAACGCTTCTACGGCATGTTCCTGCGCGGCGACGTGGACGGTGACGGAACGCCCGACTGCGAAGACCCGTCGAGCTGTTTCACCGAGATTGGCGACCTCACCGTGAGCCAGATATGCCAGGGCGATGTCATGGAGATTTCGGGGAAAGGCCTTGCCGGTATGGATTATTACATCTCGATGCCCGAGCAGGAAATCTTCGAGAAAGTTCCGGTCGATTTGGAAGGCTATTTCTCGGTGTCCTACACGTTGAACACCGTGGGCCGTTACAACATGATATTCTACGATGGCAGCATGAACATCGTCGATACCTCGCCCTATACCGTGCACCCCACCTATACAGAGTGGAAAACGACCCCGGTAAATACCGATTGGAACGAATGGACCAACTGGACGGCAGGATCGCCCTATTGCTGTACCGACGTGGTAATCAACAGCAACGCCTCGAAATATCCTTTGCTCCCGGCCGAGCCCGAGGCTGTCGACAAGTATTGCTGCAACAGCATCTATTTCAAGTCGAACGCAGCGGTCGATCGCACGACGAGCCTCAATTACAGCAAGGCTTGGGTGGAGATGGACTTGAAACCCAACCGCTACTACCTGCTCTCGGCTCCGTTGAAGAGCATGTATGCCGGCGATATGTTTATCCCGGCGACAGAAACATCGATCGGTTATTTCGAGTCGCTCACAGAGACCAATATGCCCCAAAACCGCATCAACCCGCGCATCTATCAGCGCCTGTGGTCGCGCTCGGCTCCGGCTAAGCTTTTCAACGGCACGGACACCGAGGTGGGTATCGACCCCGACGGGCTCGACCTTGGCAATGCCGAAATCAACAAGGCCGAATGGTCGAAAAATTTCAATGCGTTGAAATATGGCTATCCGATGGGCAACGGCTTCTCGCTGTGGGTCGACAACGGCAACCTCCCGGCCGACAGAACGTTCACGTTCCGTTTCCCCAAAGAGCATACCACCTATAATTATTATAGCGACTACGACGGCAGCATGTTGTCGTTGATCGAGACGCTCGAAAGAACCGGGTCGGGACGCTTCATATACGAATCGGAAACGCCCGAGAATCCCTCGTCGTCGTTCGAGTATGAAGGCGAAACACGGCATGTATACACCAATGTGCTGCCGCTCACCGTGTCGCTCACGGCCGAAAATGCGACATCGATTTTCCTCGTGGGCAACCCCTTTATGAGCCGGATTGACATTGCTGCTTTCATGGCGGGCAACGACGGTGTGAAATCGGTGAGAATATACGACGGGAATACCGTCGCTACCATCAACAGCGATTTGCAGGCAACCGTTGCCGGGCTGACCAAGATAGAGCCGTTGCAGGCTTTCTTCGTGGAATTTGACTCGGAGGCCGCTGCAAGAGACATAGAATTTACCGACGACATGCTTACCGGCGAGACGGTAACCACCCTGTCGGAATCGCCCGCATTGAGAATCGTGGCCGACAACGGTCTCGACAAAGCCTCCATGTTGCTGACCTATGGTGCCGGCGGCGAATCGGAAGCGCTCATCGATGCCGAGGTGAAACCTTCGCTCGGAGTGTATGCCGTCTCGGGAAATATCGTTTACGACATTTTGCCGGCCTCTGGCGCCGAGACACCGCTCGCCTTGTGTGCGGCAGCATCCGATACGCTCACCTTGCGGTTCGAGGCTGAGAACGGATTCGACACTTCGAGCTATGTGTTGCGCGACAACAATACGGGGACGGTTTATAGCCTGGACGAAGAGATTGCTCTCGAAGCCGGAGAGTCGAGTGTGGGCCGGTATTCGCTGGTCGATTTGGCTCTTGCCGTGGAGGAGAAAACCGAAGGCGAAGTATTTGTCACGGCCAAAGACAACCGGGCTGTCGTGAAGAGTACGCGCGAGGAAATCGTGAGAGTGGCAATCTATGGCATAGACGGCCGCATGGATAGTGCCGTGCACATGTTGCCCACGTTGGAGACCGAGGTGGATTTGCAACGCGACTTGCAAATCGTTTCGGTGACGCTTGCCAACGGTTCGGTACACAATTTCAAGATTGTGGCCTATTGACCCGTGGCGACAGCCTGTCCCGGGCACAGTCCCCGGTGAAAAAGGAGATAGGGTTAAGTTTAGTTTATAGTTGATAAGGTGTATGAAAGAGCCCCTGCCGTTTCCTCCTGGGACGGCAGGGGCTCTTTTGTGTCGGGGGTAATCTCTCACCCTTGCAGTTCTCCTGCAAGGCGGTATTTTGTTGGCGGGGTGTAAAAGCGGTTAAATTTTCTTGGCTTTCCAGTTGGTCATTTTGAAGAAGAGGGCCGAGAGTAGCAGTTGTACTCCCCAGTAGACATACTCGACAGTCCAGCAAAGCGATATATCCACGCGCTGCCGCACGATAATCACATAAATGGCCAGGGTATAAAAGATGATGGTAATCATCTCGATGAGGAATGCAGTGCGGGTGTCGCCTGTGCCCGATACGGACTGGAACAGGATATTCCCCGGCAGAGACAGCAGGTAGTAGGACGACATGACGTAGACCGATGCCGTGCAGTTGGCTATGAGCGCGCTGTCGTTGGTATAGATGAGCAGAATCCAGTGAGGAAAGATACACAGCAGGGCGATGAGCGGGAGCACGATGGCATAGCACATCTTCACGAGGCGTCGTATGATGGACATTACATCGTCGGCCCTATGGGCTCCCATGGCATTGCTCACGAGGGTGCAGGCCGTGGCACCGAAGGCATTGACCGGCATGAAGAGCAGGGTCGAGGTGCTGCGTATGATGTTCGAGATGGCCAGTGGCAGTTCTCCCAAATGTTCCACGGCAACGAAGAAGAGAAACCAGGAACCGATGGTGAGAAAATAGAGAATCATGCTCCACACCGACACGTTGAGTATTTCGCGAATAAGGCCGGCTCCTTCGAGGCGGATACGGGACAGCCCGTATTTCGCCCGATCGATGCGGAAGAGAGTGTAGAGTATGAAATGCAGTGCGGCCGAGGCTTCGGCCAGTACCGAGCCTAGTGCGGCACCGGCAATGCCCATCTCGGGAGCACCGAGATTACCGAATACGAAGATGTAGTTGAACACCACGTTGGCCACGGTCATGATAATGGCGTTGACCATGAGCACGCGGGTGCGGGTTATCGCTACGAAAAAGGCGCGGAACATGACGCCTATCGAGGTAAAGAGCAGTCCGAAGATGCGGTACTCCATATACTCCTCGCCTGCTTGGCATACGGCTGGCGAAGAGATGAGCAGTTCGAGCAGTTGCGGTGCCCATACCAGCGAAGCTCCTACAAGCAGACCCGAGAAGAGAATCAGAAACAGTGTACCTTGAATCATGATAGGCCCCAGAGCCCGGTATTTCGCCTCGCCGTTTCGCCGGGCCATGAGTATTTGGGCCCCAGTACTGAATCCGAAGGTAATCATGTAGAAGGCCAAATACAACACACCGGCCAAAGCCGAAGCTCCCAACTCCACCTGTCCTACGCGTCCCATGAAGGCGGTATCGGTGATGTTGATGAGGTTTTGGACGAAAAGACTTACCAAGATGGGGAGTGCGATACCCCAAATATCTTTGCGACTGTACATATGGCAAAAGGGTAGGAAAGGTTAGGTTATATAACGAAAATGCCTACTCGACGTGTCGGGTAGGCATTTTCGAGACGGTTGTTCGGTTATATCAGTTTGTTGGTAGCCGTGTCGGGGAAAATGACAGCAGGGGTAAACTCGCGGGCCTCCTCGGGAGTCATCAGTGCATAGGCCATGATGATGATGATGTCGCCGGGTTGCACCTTGCGGGCTGCGGCGCCATTGAGGCACACGACTCCCGAACCTCGTTCGCCCTTGATGACATAGGTTTCAAACCGTTCGCCGTTGTTATTGTTTACAATCGAGACCTTTTCGTTGGCGATAATGTTTGCTGCATCCATCAAATCCTCGTCGATGGTGATGCTGCCGATGTAATTCAAATCGGCCTGAGTGACGGTTACTCTGTGAATTTTTGATTTTACAACCTCTATAAACATGATTCTGTCGTGTTATGGTTGGGGACGTCGATATGCGATGTTGTCAATCAGTCTCACCTCGCCGTTGTATACGGTAATGCAACCCACGATATAGTCCGAGTCGTTCCAGTCGGCAATGGGTTGTAGCGTGTTTCCGTCGATAATCTCGTAGTATTCTACGCGCATCTCGGGCACGGCGTTGAGGGTGGCCACCACGTTATCGATAGTCTCTTTCACCGAATGATTGGCTGCAAAGGTACGACTTTTAAATAAAGTCTCGGCTATTTTGGGAGCATTTCTTCGTTGCGATTCGGTCAGCCGGGTGTTGCGGCTGCTCAGGGCCAAACCGTCGGCTTCGCGCACGATGGGCACAGCCACGATGTTGAAGGTGTATCCCAGCTGGGCTGCCATAGCCCGGATAACGGCAATCTGCTGGAAATCTTTTTCCCCGAAATAAGCGTTGTCGGGGCTGGCGATGTCGAAGAGCTTGCTTACGATTTGGGCCACGCCATTGAAATGGCCCGGGCGGTATTTGCCTTCCATCACCTCGGCCACAGGCCCCAGGTCGAACACGCGGGTATCTTCGGTAGGATAAATCTCCTCGACCGAAGGGGCGAAGGCGTAGTCGCAGCCGACCGACTCGAGCAGCTCGCAATCCTTGTCGAGCGTGCGAGGATAGAGCCGCAAATCGTTTTTATCGTTGAATTGGGTGGGATTGACAAATATACTCACCACTGTCACATCGTTGTTGGCAACACTGGTTTTTACCAGTTGCAAATGACCGTTGTGCAAGGCGCCCATTGTCGGTACAAGTCCTATCGTTTTACCGGCATTCCTGTCCGAATCGAGCTGTTGGCGCAATTCGGCGATTGTTGTGAATACTTTCATAATTGAACTTTGGTTAAAAAATCGTGCAAAAAAAGCAAATAAAACTCAATTAGCGAAATAAAGCCGGTTTTTTTATGAGCCTCGGCCTCAAATATCTCGTCAAATATCTCGTCTTGAACCCGAAATATGAGGGATATGGCGATTTTTCTGTTGTTAATACTTCTAATATTGTCGGTCTCCGCTATTTTTTTTATTATCTTTGCAAAACGAATCAAGTTTAGAAGGTATAATGAAAGAAGCCAAAGTCCTATTTATTGCCCAGGAGGTTACTCCTTATCTGCCGGAGTCGGAGATTGCCAATATCTGTCGCTATTTGCCGCAAGGTATTCAGGACAGAGGGCATGAAATACGCACGTTCATGCCCAAGTACGGCTCTATCAACGAACGTCGCAATCAGTTGCACGAGGTAATTCGGCTGTCGGGAATGAATTTGATTATCGACGATACCGATCACCCCTTGATTATAAAAGTTGCTTCGATTCAGTCGGCTCGTATGCAGGTGTATTTCATCGATAACGATGATTATTTTCAGCGCAGTGCCGACGGAGTGGCCGAGGAGGCCATGCGCCCCGACAACGACGAGCGCAGCATCTTCTTTGTGCGCGGTGTGATGGAGACGGTGAAAAAGCTGCGTTGGACCCCTGATATTATCCACTGCCACGGCTGGATTACGGCATTGGCTCCGTTGTACATCAAGAAGAGTTATGCCGAGGATCCTTCTTTCAGAGATTCCAAGGTCATTTATTCTTTGTATGACAATGACTTTAAGGCTCCTTTCGACCCCAATTTCGCGGAAAAACTCAAACTCGAAGGCATTCAGGACAGCGACCTTCCTTTTGCCACGGGCGATGTCGTCGACCCGGTCATGCTCAACAAACTGGCCGTGCAGTATTGCGACGGTGTGATTCAGGCCAGCCGGAATATCGACTCGGGCATTACCGACTATGTGCAGCAATTAAATATTCCTTTCCTGGGCTATCAGGACCCTGAAAATTATATTGATGCCTACAACGACTTTTACAACAAAATTGTAGGGAACGAATAATGATAGTTACTAAATAGAAAATGAAAGTTTTGAAATTTTTGCCGATAGCTCTTGTCGCAGTTTTAGGCATCTCTTCTTGTGACGATGAAAATAGTATGATAGGTTCGTCGATTGTCGATACGACCCTTGAAATCGTTGTCGATTCGTCTTTTCAAGAGATGATAACCCTCGAGTCTATACCCAACGATAGTGTAGTAGGCAGAACAATAACCCAGTTGATAGGCCGCATTTCAATTCCCGGTTATGGAAAACTCGAAACCGATTTCCTTTCCCAGTTTATGCCGGCGGCTACTTTCGATACGGTAGGTGTCGACCGCCTCGACTCGCTGATACTTTACCTAAGTTATAATACCGAGTCGTTTACCGGCGACTCGTTGGCCCCCATGCAGTTAAGTGTCTATCCTCTCGAAAAACAACTCGAATCGCCTGTATATAGCAGCATCGACCCGACCGAGTATTACAATACCCAGACGGCGCCTGTCGCCCTGAAAAGCTATAATGCCTCGTTTCTGGGGCTGCCCGATTCGCTGGTAGAACTGGGTTACAAAATGATACGGGTGAAACTGCCCGATGCCTTGGCCGACCGGTTCTTCCAAAAATACAAGGAAGACCCTTTTGTCTTCTCTTCGCCCACCCGGTTCACACAGTATTTCCCGGGATTTTATGTCAAGACCTCGTATGGTAGCGGCTGTGTTGTCAATGTGCAGAACACCGTGATGAACTTGCACTATACCAAGACCACTCTTATCGATGACAAGGATTCTACCTACACGGCCACCCAGACCTTGATGGCCGTAACCCCCGAGATTTCGACCGGGAACCATATCAAGCTGGACATCGACCCTGCGATACAACGCGATATTGCCGCCGGGAAAGTCTATTTGCAGGCTCCCGCCGGGTTGAACGTATTGATTCATTTTCCTACCCGCAAAATTGTCGAAACCTTTGAGGCCGCGGTAGGAGAGGGCTCTGCTACGATACAGGGATTGATTAACTCGCTCATCTTGCAAGTCCCCTTGAAAGAATTGGCCGATAACAGCTACAACCTTGAACCTCCCCAATTCTTGCTTTTCGTGCGTAAAAGCGAAATGCAGAAATTTTTCGAGCAGAAAGAACTGGTCGACAACGTCAGGTCGTTCTATGCCCAGTATAACACCGAAACTCGCACATACGACTTTACCGGATTGCGCACTTTCCTGAACGACGTTATCGAGAAAAAACGTGCGGGGGTCGAGATTACCGATGCCGATGAGGAGATTGTACTTGTGCCCGTATCGGTATATAGCGAGACGGTTTCGTCGGGTAGCAGCTATTATTACTACTCATACAGCGAACAAGAGGTGGTGACCGACATCGTTCCCTATATTTCGGCTCCTTCGTTGGCCGAAATTGATGTCGACAATATCAAATTGCAGTTGACATACAGCCGGCAAAACGTGAAATAACATATTTTGTCCGGTCAATGACCCATAGAGAGGGGCTGAACTCAAAAAATATTGAGATACAGCCCCTTGCTGTATCTGCTCGGGCCAATTACCTGTTGTCGGGAGCGTCAGCTCTTCGGGCTCGAGAAGAGGCTCGGTGGGAGAGAAGAGCGATAAAAAGCAAAAAAAATGTTTTTCTCTGATAAAAAAAGAGGTAAAGAGTTGGCAGGTGTCGCCAAAAGTATTACCTTTGCACCGCAATCGCCACAATAGCTCAGTTGGTAGAGCATTTCATTCGTAACGAAAAGGTCCCGGGTTCGAGTCCCGGTCGTGGCTCAGCAAAAAAAGAGGTTCAAACTGACTCCAAAAGTTTGAACCTCTTTTTTATTCAAGCAGTGCGATTCTACTGCTTCTGAAAAAGGGCAACCCTTTTAGCCTTTGCTGGCTTTTGGAGTCGCCCTCTTTTTATTATCTGTTGGATTGTTCCTTAGTTGGCTTCCCAGCCCAGTGCGCTGGCGCCCAATACGGCGGCATCGCTTTCTTTCAGTTCCGAAGGAACGATTTTTACCTTGCCTTTGTAGATGGGGAGCAGGTTGCGTTCCATGGCTTCGCGGATAGGACGCATGATGAGCTCGCCCGACTTGGCCAGACCACCGAACAACACGATGAGGCGAGGGCTTGAGAAAGCGATGAAATCGGCAAATGCCTCGCCCAGAATCGTACCCGTGTACTCGAAAATCTCTTGCGAGAGTTTGTCGCCCGATACGGCTGCATCGTATACGTCTTTCGAGGTGATTTCCTGGATAGGCAGTTGTCGCAGTGTAGACTCGTCGTTGCGAATTTCAAGAAACTCGCGAGCTGTGCGAGCTACGCCCGTGGCCGAAGCATAGGCTTCGAGACAGCCGGTGCGACCGCAGCCGCAGAGGCGGCCGTTGCCGCGACGTACGATGACATGGCCCAATTCGCCGGCAAATCCGTCGTGGCCATATACCATTTGGCCGTTGATGACGATACCGCTACCTACACCGGTGCCGAGGGTAATCATGATGAAATCTTTCACTCCGCGAGCGGCGCCGTAGGTCATTTCGCCGATAGCGGCGGCGTTGGCGTCGTTGGTGATGGTTACGGGGATATTGAATTTCTCCCGAATCATTTGTGCCAGGGGAATTACGCCTTTCCAAGGGAGGTTGGGGGCAAACTCGATGTTCCCGGTAAAATAGTTTCCGTTGGGAGCGCCTATGCCTATACCGGCAATCTGGTCGGTTACATTTTCCTGAGCCAGGAGCCGAGACAGCTCTGTGTACAAGGCATTTACATAATCGTCGACTTCGGCATATTTTTGAGTCTTGATAGACCCTGTGGCCAAGATGGAGCCACGGGCATCAACAATTCCGAACACGGTATTGGTACCGCCTATATCGATACCTACAACATATGGTTTACTCATGGTTGTGTATATAAAAATTATTATTTGGTTGATTTCACGATACAAATATAGGAATAAATTTCTGATACCGTCGGTTTTTCCCAATAAAAGTGTTAAAAAAAATATATCTGTTTTTCAGAAACCGTTGTATTCGTGGGGTGGTTGTTTGTCTTTTTTTGAGGGTACGGCCGGATTTTGTATCGCCGAATTGCTATCCCGGCTTAACAAAATTGCGTTTTTTGTTTTTCGGTTGAAAAAATGTCGTATCTTTGCAGCCGCAAAACGGCACACATTTGTACCATTTGTGCAGTAGGGTGCCTAAATATAAAAATGTATGAGTTATAATTTATTGAAAGGAAAAAGAGGCGTTATCTTCGGCGCATTGAACGAGATGTCTATTGCGTGGAAAGTCGCCGAAAAAGCGGTAGAAGAGGGGGCTGTGATTACGCTCTCGAACACTCCCATGGCTGTGCGCATGGGCGAGGTGACCGCTCTGGGTGAGAAACTTAACGCCGAAATTATTCCGGCCGATGCCACCAGCGTAGAAGATCTCGAGAAGGTCTTTACCCGCTCGATGGAGGTGCTGGGAGGAAAAATCGATTTTGTGTTGCACTCGATAGGCATGTCGCCCAATGTGAGAAAGAAGCGTCCTTATGACGACTTGGATTACGATATGCTTTCCAAGACTTTGGACATTTCGGCCGTTTCGTTTCACAAGATGATACAGGTAGCCAAGAAGATAGATGCCATCAACGAGTATGGCTCTATTGTGGCTTTGTCGTATGTGGCAGCCCAACGCACGCTCTTTGGTTACAACGATATGGCCGATGCGAAGGCGTTGCTCGAGTCGATAGCCCGTAGTTTCGGTTACATTTATGGCCGCGAGAAGAATGTGCGCATCAACACCATCTCGCAGTCGCCCACAATGACGACTGCCGGAAGCGGTGTGAAAGGTATGGAGTCGCTCATGGACTTTGCCAACCGCATGTCGCCTCTGGGCAATGCCAATGCCGACGAGTGTGCCGACTACTGCATCGTGATGTTCTCGGATCTCACCCGCAAGGTGACCATGCAGAATCTTTACCACGACGGCGGTTTCTCGAGCATGGGTATGAGTTTGCGAGCCATGACCCAGTATAACAAGAGTTTCGACGAGTATCGCAACGAGAAAGGCGAGATTTGTTATGGATAAAGTGAGGTAAATTTGGTTTCGATAAGGGTTGGCCCCGGCGGACAGGAAAAGTCCGGCCGGGGCCAACTTTTTTTACTCCTCGGAGCCGGTTTCGCTATCGGGGGTTCCGGAAGGGTTGAGCGGGTCGCCATACACCTCGTCGTAGAAGCGTTTGTAGCGTTGCCATTGCGGGTTGTTTTCCCACAGGAGGCGGTAAGGAGCCTCTTCGATTTCGGAAAGCGGGGCTCCCATGCGTTTCCCGTATTCCGGGTTGAGCCGGTGGCGCAGCTTCTCGTTCATCTCGGTAATGGTGTTCTCGTTTCGCAGGGCGTCGCGCGAGAGGGTGATGTATTCGGCCAACTCGCTGTTCGAGAACTTTAAGCCCGGGTAGAAGAAACGGAGGGTAGCCCGCAGTTCGTTGCAGATTTGTTGCCAAGCCGAGGAGTCTTTTCCCCGTGCGGCCAGCGAGGCCAGATACTCTTCGGCATCTTCTTTGCGAGCAGCCCAGGAATTTCCGCTCAATTTCCAAATGGCGGGCATCGACTCATAGACTTTCATCAGAAATTCGTCTTTGAAATAGGAGTTCCCGAAGAGGGCATTGAGGCCCATGTGTCCCACCGCTTCGTGTAGCATAGCCCGTTGCAGGCGTTCGTAGGAACCGATGTTTTCGAGCACGATGCCAATGTCGCCGTTCTCCATGTAGAAACCCCCTATTCGTTCTCCGGCGTTTTTGGTTTTCAGTACGGAGGGAGGCAGGTCGGCTTCGCGCTCGTAGACCAGCACGTTTTCGAGTCCCATGCGTTTGGCCAGGTCTTGGGTCAATAGGTATTTCCCGCGGGTCGACATCTTGGCCCAAACTTCGTCTTTGGCATGGTCGATCAAAACAGATTCCAGCGGGTCGGGCTCGTTTATCTCGCGGGCAATTCTGGCATCTTGCCGGGTCTCATGGGTTGAAAGGTATTTTATCCTGTCGGGCGATACGTCGGGGACGTCGACGAGTTTGCCGCTACGGGGCAAGAGTACGGTGGCAATGCGGCTTTCGGGGTTGTAATCGAATACCTCCCAAGTGTTTCCGTCTTCGTCGAGGAGGGCCGTCATCTCCTGTCGGTCGCGCCGGGTGTTTTTCTTGTGCAGGTTGGCCACCCGCCCGATACCGCCGGCTACGGAGCCGGTTGCGGCTCCCAACACCATGCTGGAAGCGGCGTTTTGGAGAATGGCATTCAGGGTAGGGTAGTCGTCGGGATTGGCATACACCATTTGTCCCATATCGTGGGCTACCGAGTTGAACCCTTCTGAAACGCCGCCGGCAACAGCGTCGTGTATAATGCCGTCGTAGATTCCGTTTCGGTCGGTTCGAGCCAGGTTTTTCATCAGTTTGTTGGCTTCGGTTTGTGCCACTTTGTTTTTGAGCAGCTCTTTTTTGAAATATTTCGAGGCTCGTTTTTTGAGTCCCGATTTGACGTTGCCGAGGTATCGGCTTTGCAGGAGGGTGTCGAACAGGAAATCGGCACCCATGCAGATTGCCGTATAGATTGTGCGCTGGGTCTTGGAGAGCGGCTGTCCTATTTTTTCTTCGTAGTTGTCGAGCTCCATTTGAGCTTGTGCATGGCTTTCTGCAACCGAAGAGCCGATGTTGATGGCTCCGGCAACTGCACCTGCCGGAGCCGACAGGGCCGCCAGAGCAACGGGTATTCCTATTCGGGCAATGTCGGCTGAGAAAGCGCCTACGCTTGCCATGCCCTCGGTCTCGGGAAAGGCGTTGTTGGTGGCGCGTGCCTCTTCCATGATGCGTTTGCCTTCGTTGCCCCAGCGGGCTGTTTCGGAGAGTTGGCGGGCTATCTCTCCCTGGGGGAGTTTCTCTTCACGCAGACGGCGGTATTCTTCGAGCCCCTTTAATTCGATACGGGGGTGGTCGACCGGTTTTTGTTTGGGTATTTGGTTGAGCGAGTCGGCTTTTTGCTGCAACTGCGAAGGACTGCTGTGCTCATATTCGGGCAGATGTTCCAGGGCGCTTTGTGCCGCGTCGGCCCGGTCGTCGTCGGAGAAGAAATCTTGAATATATCCGCGGGAATATTTCAGGTCGTTCCAGATGCGTTTGCCGGCCAAATCGAATCCCTCGGTGAGCGATCGCAGCTTGCGCGGTTCTTGGGCGGGTGTTGTCGGGTCGGGATTGATGGGGTAGTCGGGTTTGAGCGGGATTGATGGCTCGCGTCGGGGCAGCGGTTCGAACGATGGGGTGGGAATCTCGCCCGGCAGCGGGGCAATGTAGCGCGGAATTTCTATCTCATCGCTGCTGTCTTCGTCTTGATTTTGATACAACTCTTGTAAATAGGGATTGATAAGGTCCCAGCCATATATCCCGTTGCCTCCGTTCGAGGCGTTGGCTTGTAACTTGTTCATTTTCGTCGATTAATAAGAGGGGTTTGTGACTCGGTTACCCAGATATTTGGCCAACAGGCAGGCTTGCCGTTTGGAAAATCCGGTGGAAACCAACAGATTGAAAAGGTGGTGCTTGCACTCGAACTCGTTGTGACCGGCACCGAGGGCCCGCAACAGAGCTTTCTCGCTCAAGACGGGGCGCCGGTGAGTGCGGTTGTTGCCGTCGGTCGAAAAGTCGAGCCAAAGCAGGTAGTTGCGGTAGCGTTTCTCCTTCTCGTTGAAAGAGCCGGGCAGCCATATTGCGGCGAGGCTCGGGTCGATGTCGCGCTCGGGCTGTTGCAACAGGGTGAGCAACTCTTTTAGGGCATCGAGTTGCCGATAGGGGAGGGAGCCGTCGGGGTTGTTCTTTCGTTTCGAATCGTCGAGGTAGGCCCGGCAGGATTCCAGGAAACATCTCCCCTCGTTCATGTAGTCGGTGAGGCATCGGGTAGAATCGGGAGATTTGTCTCCCTGAGCAGTTGTATGATAGCTCATTGTGAAAAAGATTTTAATTAAACATATTTTTCAGGGTGTTGAGCGTTGACGAGAAAGAACTGCCCCCCAAGATGCGGTTCATGTAGTCGGATTTCGCCGGACGGTAATACTCTTCGAGGGCATTTCGGGCCGACAGATAGTTTTTGAGGGCATTCTCTTTCCAGCCGGTGGCGTAGCCGGCCACTTGACTTACGGCTTGTCCATAAGCTTGGTTTTGGGCTTTTTGTGTAGCGGTAATCGACTCGGGGGTAGCCCCGGTGATGGCGGCCTTGTTTTTCAAGGTTTGGGTGGTTTCGGTCATCTGTTCACGCAGATTGCCGAGCAGGCTTCGCACGTCCGACCGGTCGAGCATATTGCTGTAATAGGTGCGGTTGAAGAGACTGTCGAGTTGCGACAACTCCTGCTCATACCGTTGTTGCTGCGATTGCCGGGCCTGCTGTGCCTGTTTCTTCTCCTTTTGGGCGAAGAGATAGCTTCCCACAAGGGGAATTGCTGTTGAAAGTAGACTAAACATAATCTCCTGCTTGTTTACGAATTGTTGATATTTTTCGCAAATATCTGTTGCCGGGGGACGATAATTATGGCAGGATTGAAAAATGGTGCGGCAGGGAGATGCAGCAGGGTGCGGACAAGGCGTGAGCTGCCGTATGCAAATAGTTTGTGAGGGTGCGTGACAGCTGCTTTTGCCGCGATTATGGCTGGGTGTGGCGGATATGAGAATAGAAAGGGCTATCGGTACGGGAATCGGAGTCCGACAGTCTCGTTATGTATTTTCGAAGAAATGGATCTCAATAAAAGATGGTAGAGACGAGGTTGTGCCTAAATGCAGTCTTCGTTTTTCTGCCAAGTACCGGTTTTGTCGATAACGCCCCATAGGGTATCGAGTTTCACCTCGGCAAGCCCTTTGGAGAATGAGTCGGCCTCGTCATAGAGGAAAGGGAGGAATACCTGACCGGCTTTGTCGATAAACCCCCATTTGCCGTTCTGTTTTACGGCAGCCACGTCTTCCTTGAAATTCCAGGCAAAATCGTATTGTAGCGGTATGACCAGACGCCCGGTCTTGTCGATAAAGCCCCATTTTTCGTCGACCCGCACGGCGGCCAGCGACTCGTTGAAGCACCACGAGTCGTCATATCGCGGGGAGATAACCACCTTTCCCGAGTGGTCTATGTAGCCCCATTTGTCGTGCAGTTTTACCGGGGCGAGTCCTTCGTGAAAATCGGCAATGTGTTCATAGATGAGGGGGACTACCTCTTTTCCCTCCTGATTGATGTATCCATACCGTCCGTTGCGCTCTACCATGGCCAACCCGTTGTGAAAAGAGTTTGCCCAGTCATAGTCGAACTTGACGACTTCCAGTCCGTGCCGGTCGATGTAGCCGTATTTGTGATCGATCATGACCACAGCTACACCTTCGTGAAACGAGTGGGCCGCATCGAATTGCGGAGCGATGAATACTTTGCCCGATTGTTTCTCCCGGTAACCGTATTTCCCCAATTCGTTTTTGAAAGATTCCAAATCGGGAAATCCGCCTAATGAGTTGAACTTGGAATTATTTTTCATTATGGTACAGATAAAAAGGAAACACCAACAAATATATTTTTTTTAATTGTAATATCCAAGAAATATCCCGAAAATATTTGACACGAAAGGAGTTGGTGACTTGCCGCAAAGGAGAGCTAAAAAAAACAAAAATTAGAGAAAAAGATTTGGCTGTTTATTCAATCCGTTTTACCTTTAACCACAATTAAAATGTTAACTTTTTTAGATTTTTTACCATGACAAATGCTTTATTTTGGCTGGCGCCAATATCTTCGGTGCTGGCATTACTCTTCGCTTGGTATTTTTATAAGCAGATGATGAAAACCGATGAGGGAACCCCTCAGATGCAAAAGATTGCCCAGCATGTGCGCAAGGGCGCAATGTCTTATTTGCGACAACAGTACAAGATTGTGGGCTTGGTGTTCCTGGTCTTGGTTGTCTTGTTTGCGATTATGGCGTTCGGCTTCGGGGTTCAAAACAAGTGGGTTCCGGTCGCTTTTCTTACCGGTGGCTTTTTCTCGGGTCTATCGGGCTATTTGGGCATGAAGACGGCAACTTATGCCTCGGCTCGCACGGCCAATGCCGCCCGCACCTCGTTGAACGGCGGTTTGCGCATCGCTTTTCGTAGCGGAGCCGTGATGGGGCTTGTGGTTGTAGGCTTGGGCTTGCTCGATATCTCGTTCTGGTATCTGTTGCTGAATGCCGTGATTCCGGCCGAGGCATTGAATCCGGCACATAAACTTTGTGTAATCACGACGACCATGCTTACCTTCGGTATGGGAGCTTCGACTCAAGCCCTGTTTGCCCGTGTGGGCGGCGGTATCTACACCAAAGCAGCCGATGTGGGAGCCGACCTGGTGGGAAAAGTCGAAGCCGGTATTCCCGAAGACGACCCTCGTAACCCGGCTACTATTGCCGACAATGTGGGCGACAACGTGGGCGACGTGGCCGGTATGGGAGCCGACTTGTACGAGTCGTACTGCGGTTCGATTCTGGCGACCTCGGCATTGGGTGCTGCTGCCTTTATGGGAGCGGGCGAAACCGATATGCAGATGAAGGCGGTTATCGCGCCCATGCTCATTGCCGCGGTGGGTATTCTGCTCTCGATTATCGGTATATTTTCGGTGCGTACCCGTGAGGATGCCAAGATGAAAGACTTGTTGAAATCGCTTTCGTTTGGTACCAACCTTAGTTCGGTGCTTATTGTAGTTGCTACTTTCGTTATTTTGTGGGTGCTGCAACTCCACAACTGGGCCTTGATAGGAGGGTCGGTCGTAGTGGGACTGCTGGTGGGTATCATCATCGGCCGCAGTACCGAGTATTATACCTCACAATCCTATCGGCCTACCCAACGCTTGTCGGAGAGCGGCAAGACCGGTCCCGCCACGGTGATTATTTCGGGTATCGGGTTGGGCATGATTTCGACAGCGGTTCCCGTAATCGCCGTTGTGGCCGGTATCATACTTTCTTATCTTTTTGCAGCCGGATTCGATTTGGGCAATGTTACCCTGGGGCTTTACGGCATAGGTATTGCTGCCGTGGGTATGCTCTCGACACTGGGCATTACGCTGGCTACCGACGCTTATGGGCCTATTGCCGATAATGCCGGCGGTAATGCCGAAATGTGCGGCCTGGGTGAAGAGGTGCGAAAGAGAACCGATGCCCTCGACTCGTTGGGCAACACGACCGCTGCTACCGGCAAAGGTTTTGCCATCGGGTCGGCCGCTCTTACCGGGTTGGCTTTGTTGGCCTCGTACATGGAGGAGATTCGTATCGGCCTTACCCGCCTCGGTGAGACCGTACTCGAATTTGCCGACGGCTCTTCGGTGATGATTGGCGAAGCCTCGTTTACCGACTTTATGCGCTACTACGATATTACTCTTATGAATCCGAAGGTGCTTTCGGGTATATTCATCGGCTCGATGATGGCTTTCCTCTTCTGTGGCTTGACGATGAATGCCGTAGGACGTGCGGCCTCTCATATGGTCGAGGAGGTGCGTCGTCAGTTCCGTGAAATAAAAGGCATCCTCACCGGCGAAGCCGAGCCCGATTATGAACGTTGTGTGGCTATTTCTACCCAAGGGGCACAGCGCGAAATGGTTGTACCGTCGTTGTTGGCTATTATATCGCCCATCGTGACGGGCTTGATTTTTGGCGTGCCGGGAGTCGTAGGTCTGCTTATCGGTGGATTGAGCACAGGCTTCGTATTGGCTATTTTCATGGCTAATGCCGGCGGTGCTTGGGATAATGCCAAGAAATATGTCGAAGAAGGTCATTTTGGCGGTAAACACAGCGAGGTGCACAAGGCTACCGTGGTGGGCGACACCGTGGGCGATCCCTTCAAAGACACGTCGGGTCCCAGCCTCAATATCCTCATCAAACTGATGAGTATGGTTGCTATCGTTATGGCCGGTTTGACTGTGGCGTGGAGCTTGTTGTAAAGCCATAGAATAGAAAGGATAAGGCGAGGGTCATGTAGGGATTTCCGACATGGCCCTCGCTTGTAATAATCGGGGTTTTGTGGTGATGGATAGTTCTTCCTTCGGCGGTTAGCGGAGTGAGGTAGGATTGGCCGAGGGAGACTGGTTGACGGGTTGGGCCTGAGCCGCCTCGTTTTGCCGGATAGCTTGCAGCAGTTTGTCGGCAAAGGGGAAGGCTCCGTTTTGCAACAGCATCTCGAGCGAAATTTTCCCGCCCCGGAACAGCTCCATGAGAAACTCGTTCGAGGCCATGCGCAGGGCCGGGGTCGAGAGCGTTTCGGCGATAGAGAGGTCAAACTCGGTATTGCGCACCTCGTCGGGAGTATAGGTCGAAGCGTCTTTCCCGCAGTTGCTCCCGGCGATGCTTTGGTAGCGATTGTCGGTGTAGAACTGTTGTATTGTTTTCATAATCTTGATATCGCGATCTTCACGGAACATTTTGAACGACTCGAAGAGGTCGAGCAAATTGGTCGAGGAGTATTGCACCTGTTGCGAGTACAACGAGGCCGGAGTGCCCGAAGTCGGGGTCTTTCCCTGCATGGCGCCGTGTACGCCCGATATATCTTCGAAGAGGCGCATTTGCAAGGATAGCATTTCGTAGGCTCCTACTTGTGTGGCATTGACGGCTATCTGTTGCGGCATGGGCGACCCGGGTCGAGGGCGAAACAGAATGATACCGTTGTATTTGGTCCATTCGTCGGCAATCTCCTCGATGGTCATGCCATCGGGTATTTGGTCTTCGGGGAAGAGCAGTACCCCCTTGGCACTCGACCCCATGATGAAATCGATCATCGTGATGAGCCGGTTGATGTATCGTTGCTGGTCGATTACGTCCTCGACAAAGGCGTGTACCTCGCCGTCGACAAGCGGGTAGAGTTTGAGTACATAGGGGTGTTCTCCGTGCCAGTAGGGGGTGTCGCCCTCGTCGAGCAGGTCGCCCAAAGGCGAGAAAAAATGGTATCGCCAGATTTGCTCGATACCCCATTCGGTGGCGATGAGAGGGGCCGACTCGTCGGGGCGGCCGGCTTGCCGGGCCGCCTGTTGGCGGGCTTGGTTCTCCTGTTCGACCCATTGCATTTCGGTGGCCGGTAGTGTGTAATATTCGCCCGAGCGTAAATCGTGGCAGTTGATTACCTCGCGGCTTTCGAGTTTCCACACCTCGATTACCCGGCACATATCGGGAACCGATGGCATGAAAAAGTCGAGGCGGTCGGTCGATTTTGCCGTGAGGTTTTCGAAATTGTGACGTATGGTTTCGTTGTCGGCCTCGGAGTAGATGTTGCGTAACTGTATTGCCCGCTCGCGCGACCCGAAGGCAAATCGGGCGATGACCTCGGCGACAGTCATGTCGTGCAGTTCGCCGATGAGGGTGCAATCCCAGTGACGACTATCTTCCATTGCATTGAAAAACATGCGATTGGGATTTATTTCGTCGACCCATATGTCGGTTTTTCCCCGGCGATGTCCGTAGCCGATTTTCTGGAAACAGAGGCCCGAGATAAGAAACTCTTCGAGGGTGCGGCTGTCGAGCTCTTGCAGCCGGTTGTGCTGGTAGGCATATTGCACGGCAGCACTCATCAGTTCGCCCAGGTTTTGCTCCTTTCGGTCGCGGGCCACGCACACGGGTTGGGTCTGGTTGTTGCGAAACTGCCCCAGTATGGCCTTGACCATCTGGCGAATGAGGTTGTTTTTCAGCGGAACTTTGCCTTGCTGGCGGATATATTCCTCCTCGCTCATCACCCTGCCGTCGGGTAGTTTTATCAGGTCGTTCCATTGTTTGCCATAGGTGTAGTCGCGGTTTCGTTTCCGTTTGAGCCTGAAATGCCCGATTTCTTCCCAGGCCTTTTGAGCCTGCCACAATACGGGATAGTTTGCCCGTTCGATTTCTCCACCCGGTTTATGGTTGTTGTTGTGTCCTGCCGAGGGGAGATTGTACGCATGTTTTGCCATGATTGTCTTGTTTTTTGGTTCGTTGCAAAGGAACATGGCGGGAATCTCTCTTTTATGGCATCGTGATACAAATGCAGTTACAGGGGCCGTGTGATGGTTGGCGTGAGCGCGTAAAAAAATGTAAAAAAAAATAATCATTTATTTTTTGGAAATGCTCGTTTAATTTATATATTTGATGTAGTTTGATTAAGATTCTTTGAGTATCAAACCATTAAGAAGAACTTGCATGAGAATGGGCAATGGATAAGAAATTGCTAACTTGTTTTATTACACTATATTCCTCATGCTTTTCAAATAACTCTTTTCTAAGTGCAAAGATACGATTTTTTCTCCAATTATAAGAATCCGTACCTTAAAAACTATCTATGTGATAAAGATAATGACATAACAGATTCGTAGCCGAGTTCACCAATCACCAAACCACAGGCAAAGGTAACTCGTGTTCTTTTCGTCCAAGCAAGGTCAAGCCCTGCGGGTGTCGTGGAAAAATCATCCTCGCCCCGTGGGGCTTCTGTATTTTTCCACACAACCTTGCCTGACGATAACACGACCTTTTAGAGCCTGTAGTTTGGGAACTCCGGCCCCGAATAGCCGGACTAACAAGAAATATAATAATGTTATGTCACAAGCAGTATTAAACAACAGTCAAGCAGTCGGTCATACCGACCTGCTATCAGGTATCTTGAAGGTACAAGTGAGAAATGAGGAGAAGATTACGGAACAAGACCGTATCTATTGTCAGAATCAGCAGGACGAGCTTTACAAGACGCTCGACCAGATTGCCTGGTGGTACAACATTTTCAAAAGAGAAGCCGAGAAGTATGAGGGTAAAATCAAACTCAAGCATGAGCCGAACGGTAAGATTACCACAAGCAGCTATGACCTCCACTATCGCTACAATAATGATGAGAAGGATTATACCCATCACGAGTTTACTCCTTTCAAGAACATCAATGAGTTGGTGGATAGCCGTCATAATGCTATCAGGAACTTCATCAGTCGCATCATCGGCTATTTCAACAACACCTACAGCGTCTCTGTTGAAGCTCCAAAGATTGATGAGAAGACTCTGCCGATGGACTTCCGACCTGTATATAACACCTATGTAGATGTGGTTATCGAACATCTCGGAGGCAAGAGTTTCAGAGATACTGCCGAGGAAGAACTGATCAAGCGATTCCTTGAAACGGTGAGACCATCTAACTGGAGCAAGGTAAAGCCCGAACTGAAGAAGGAAGGACAAAATCATCTTCCCCGATATTGTCTCTTGGGACTCTTTCCATTACGAATGTTATAAGGATTATAGGTTCTCATACGAAACAGACCGTAAGGTTAGCCGCTTCTGTGAAGATATTGCTTTCGGTGCGGACGATGTACTTTGCGGAAGTATCGAGATGATTATGGGGCTTGACACCCGTAATGTCGATATATCGCGATGGTATGACCTGACAACGACCAATGCCGTGAGTCTCAAGTTTTATGGAAACACCCGTATCGATGTCAAGTTCAAGGACAGTACTACGGCAGAGAGTTGTTTCAAGCGACTGCGACTAAATGAAATCAAACTAAGAGACGAGAACTGATGACCACACGATATGTATGACACTCCGTAGGTACTGCCTGCGGGGTGTCTTTCGTTTTTATCCACTTCAATCATTACA
>CASFYQ010000017.1 GCA_949298955.1 uncultured Bacteroidales bacterium | reverse complement strand
AACTTCCACGATTTTCTCCTAACTACTTAATTCACAGATTATATTGCGTTAATCTGCCGAATTTCGGAGGTTTTTCCATAGATTTTCCGTAAGTTTGCACCGAACAAATGCCGAAAGAATTATGTCGCAATATATTTTTGAACTGGAGATGCAAGTGCGCGATTACGAATGCGATATGGAAGGTATCGTCAACAACGCCAACTACCAGCATTATCTCGAGCATACCCGCCACGAGTTCCTGGCCGCATCGGGAATCCCGTTTGTCGAGATGCGCGAACGGGGCATCGACCCGGTAGTGAATCGCATCGAAATCAATTACAAATCGCCGTTGCGCAGCCGCGATCGGTTTGTAAGCAAGCTCTATATGCGCCACGAAGGAATCAAATTTGTGTTCTATCAGGACATCTACAAAGTCTCGGGCGAATTGTGCATCAAGGCCGTGGTCGAGACCGTATGCACCTCGAACGGGCGCATTACCCGTGGCGACGAGCTTCTCCCCTATTTCGAACATTTCCTGCAATAACCCTATCCTCGCACGCCATGGAACAAGAGTTGCTATACCGTATCGCGCTCTCCCGCATCAAGGGTATGAACAAGTCGTTGGCTCAACATATCCACGAAACGGTAACATGCCTCACCCATTTTTTCGAACTGCCCGAGGCGCAGTTGCAAAAACTGACCGGCATCACGGAGCGCATACTCCGGGACGATGTGCGGCATGCAGCCTTACAAGAGGCGCGCCGGGAAATGGATTTTATCGAAAAGGGCCACATTACCCCGCTCTACTTTACCGACCCGGCCTATCCGCACCGGCTGGCCGACTGTGTCGATGCACCACCGCTGCTCTACTACCGGGGGACAACCGACTTGAACGCCGCCAAAGTGGTGAGCGTGGTGGGTACGCGCCGGGCTACCGACTACGGGCGCAGTTTCTGCGAGGCGATGATTCGCGACCTGGCCGGCGCCTTCCCTCAACTGGTCATCGTGAGCGGGCTGGCCTACGGCATCGACATCTGTGCTCACCGCGCAGCTTTGAAACAAGGTCTCGACACGGTGGCCGTGTTGGCTCACGGGCTTGACCACATCTATCCGGCCGGTCACCGCAACACGGCGGCCGAAATGGTGGCACACGGCGGGCTTCTCACCGAATATCCCGGCTACCACGCCATGCACCCGGCCTTTTTCGTAGCCCGCAATCGCATTGTGGCAGGGCTGGCCGATGCCGTGGTCATCGTCGAGTCGCATGAGAAAGGGGGAGCCCTCATCACTGCCGGCATTGCCGAGAGTTACCACCGCGATGTCTTTGCCCTGCCCGGCGATATTCACCGCAACTCGTCGGCAGGCTGCAATCATCTGATTCGCCGCAACCGGGCGGCCCTCATCACCTCGGCCGACGACCTGATCGAAGCCATGTGCTGGAGCGCTCCCCGGCACCAGGCAGTGCAACGCTCGCTCTTCCCCGACCTCAACGACGAGGAACAGGCTCTGGTCGACTACTTGAAAGAACGGGGCGAAGGTCAAATCAACCGCATGACCGTCGAAATGAACCGCCCGCTGTCGCAACTGCTGTCGGTGCTGGTCGAGTTGGAATTTAAAGGTGTGGTCAAGGCGCTGCCGGGCGGAGTCTACAAACTGTAAAACCTCCAAAAGAAAGCGGGAGAAAAAGGGCTGTCGCCCGTTTCTCTCCCGCCGAAATCTTATCGTTTTTTCTATCGCTACAAATAGGGCTGCGTGTCGTCATCGCAATCGGTATGCTCGTCGCAGCAATCACAATGCCCGTCGCAATGCTCCTCTTTGAGTTCAAGCTCGAAAGTGGCATGCTCGATACCCAAGTTGCGCAGGGCATGTTTCAGGCGATGTTTCACCTCGGGCATGCGCCCCATATCGTCCACCACCACGTGGGCGGTGAGAGCCGTCTGCGTGGTGCTGATGGCCCACACATGCAGGTGATGCACATTGACTACATCGGGGTCGGACGAAAGAATCTGTTCCACTCGCTGCATGTCGATACCCTCGGGCACCCCGTCGAGAGCCAGGCGCAGACTCTCCTGCAACAAATGCCAGGTCGAATAGAGAATCACCAGTCCCACCACGATACCGATAATGGGGTCGATTACATTCCAACCCGTGTATTGGATAACAATACCCGACACCAATACTCCCACCGACACCAGCGTATCGGCCGCCATGTGCAGATAAGCCCCTTTGACATTGAGGTCTTTCGACTTGTCGGCAAAGAAAAGATAGGCCGTGAAAGCATTCACCACAATACCCAGCGCAGCCACCCAGGCAATGGCGCCGCCGTCGAGCAGAGCCGGATGGCGCAGTTTGTCTATACTCTCATAGAGAATCACGGCCACGGCCAGAAAAAGAATCGCCGCATTGAGCAACGACACCAGCACGGTACTTTTTTTATAGCCATAGGTATATTGCAACGAGGGTTTCGCCAGCGAAAGACGCAGAGCAAAAAGTGCCAGCACAAGGCTCACCACATCGCTCAGGTTATGCCCAGCATCGGAAAGCAAGGCCAACGAATCATAATAAAAACCGGCACACGCCTCGGCCAGCACAAAGGCCACATTCAGCACAATGCCGATAATGAACGACCGGTTGAGCTTCTGTAAATCGGGAGCCGGGTGTGTATGGTGATGATGATGTTCCATGAGGGTATCAGTCTTGTTAGAACGGTTTGAAGCCCATTATCTCACGTACCTCACGCAGGGTTTTCGACGCATTCTCACGAGCCTTCTCGGCTCCCATCTTCACGACGCGCGCCAGATAGGCCTCGTCGCTTTGGATTTCGAAGAACCGTTCGCGAATAGGCAGGGTCACTTTGAGAATATCCTCGGCCAGCTGTTTCTTCAAATCGCCGTAACGAATTTCGCACGTGTTGTATTTCTCTTCAAAATAGGCTACCGTATCGGGCGAAGATACGATTTTGAGCAACGTGAAAAGGTTTTCCACCGGCTCGGCCTTGGGCGAATTGGGAACCTGGGGACCCTCGTCGGTCACGGCCCGCATGATTTTCTTGCGCAAAGTCTTCTCGTCGTCGGTAAGGTAGACACAGTTGCCCTCCGACTTGCCCATCTTGCCCGACCCGTCGAGACCCGGCACCTTGATGGGATCACTACCGAAATTGAAATTTTGCGGCTCGGCAAAATATTCGACACCATAGGTCGAGTTGAAACGACGGGCAAAGCGGCGCGTCAGCTCCAAATGCTGTTCCTGGTCCTTGCCTACCGGCACGTAGTTGGCATGCTGGATAAGAATATCGACCGCCATGAGCGTGGGATAGGTGAGCAAACCGGCATTCACCCGCTTGTTGGAGTTGTTGCCGATAATCTCGTGCTCGATGTCGCCCTCGTTGTCGGTCTTGATGCCCAACTGCTTGCGGGCCTTATCCTTGAAAGAGGCTGTACGCATGAGCTCGCCTATGCCCACGTGCATGTTCATCAACAGATACATTTCCGAAATTTCAGGCACATCGCTCTGCACAAACAGGGTCGATTTCTCGGGGTCGAGCCCGGCAGCCAGATATTCGCAAAGGATATCACGCACATTGGCATGCAGCGTTTTGGGGTCGGGGTGCGTGGTAAGAGCGTGAAGGTCGGCAATGAAGAAATAGCTGTTGTACTTGTCTTCTTCCTGCATCTTCACAAAATTGCGCAGTGCTCCGTAATAGTTTCCCAAATGTAAATTTCCCGTGGAACGTATTCCACTAACTACAACTTCTTTCATATAGTGTTCTCTGTTTTATTCGTTTTTCAATTTCGGACTCCGGCACTCACAGGGCCAAATGCCTTGCCCGCATACATTTCCGACAAAGGTACAAAAATAGCAGCAAGATAATTGTCTGCCCGGCGAAAAAAACCGTGTCTTCATTCAAGGCATGACGCATCCCGGCTTGTCGGAGAGCCGTGAGGCCAGTTGGTCGACCACAGATGGGTTGCCTGCCACGATGGCGATGTGTCGGTCGTCGCGGAATGGCCGTACCACACCTCCGGCTTCGGTCACGATGAGTATTCCGGCACAGACGTCCCACTCATGCAGATTAAACTCCCAGTAACCGTCGAAGAATCCCGCCGCCACACAGCACAGGTCGTAAGCAGCCGACCCCATGCGGCGCACCCCTCGCACAAGCGGGAGAATGCGGGCCAGGTTGTCGAGGTTGTTGTCGGGGTTACGGTCTTTGTCGATGGGGAATCCCGTAGCCACCACCGAGCGAGGCATCTCGCTCTTGCCCGACACCCGTATGGGGCGACCGTTCAGCTTGGCTCCCGCACCCCGACAAGCCTCGTATAGTTCATCGAGATAGGGAGCATAGACCACCCCGAGCACCGTCTCTCCTCGATATTGCAACGCTATCGAGACCGTAAATATCGGCAAGCCCTGACTGTAATTGGTCGTACCGTCGAGCGGGTCGATTACCCAACAATAATCGCTGTGCCCCACATGCATGCCGCTCTCCTCGCCCAACACGGCATGCCCGGGATAGGCTTTGGCAATCTCGCCGATGAGGTAGCGCTCGCTCTCCTTGTCGGCCACCGTCACCACATCGTGCAGATTGAATTTGGTCTCGATATTCAAGTGTGTTCCCCTGAAATAAGAGAGCTGTATCTTACCCGCCTCCCGGGCACAAGCCCGAGCAAAAGCAAGCAGTTGATTCATATCTTCCATATTCTGCCTCATAAAAACAGGACCCGACGTGTCTCCCGCAAAAGGGATTCAAGCCGGGCCCACAGGTATCTTTTTCCTTAGTTGTTGTCTGTCGCCATGTTCAATCCATATTCTCCACCTCTTCGATGGGAAGCTGGCGTCTGAATATCTCACGGAAAGAAATCAACGTCTCGGTGCGCGACAGCCCGATAGGTTGCAGCTTGGTGTGAATAATCTCGAGCAGATGCTGGTTGTTACGGGCAAACAGTTTGATGAACATATCGTATTGTCCCGTCGTGAAATGGCATTCGACCACCTCGGGAATCTTGTGCAACTCCTCCACCACGTGCGAGAAATCGCCCGGATTTTTGAGATAAAAGCCCATGTAAGCACAAGTCTCAAACCCGATTTTGTTCGAGTCAATGATATATTCCGAGCCTTTGAGAATACCCAAATTGGTCAATTTCTGTACTCGCTGATGAATAGCAGCTCCCGAAACATTGCACTCCCGTGCGACTTCGAGGAAAGGTATACGTGCATTGGCCGCAATAAGTTTCAGAATTTTATAGTCCAATTCGTCTAATTGATGATGTCCCATGATTCTTTTTTTCGATTTTTTACAACTGTTTTATCATTCTGAGAACAAAGGTAGTAATAAATTTACAGCTTTCGACTAATTATAGTGCTAATTTTGCACAAGACATGCCTTATTAAAGATTTTTGACCGATTGCCGGGACAGAAAAAGTTACGATTTGAAACTATTTTTCATTTCAACCGACAAGATAACACGCTATATAAAGGGACATTAGACGGTTGCATGCGACTCTCTTTTCATTTTATTACCCCTCCACACCTCCTGTTTCACGGCAATAAAGAGTTGTAAACAAAACTTTACAGGCATATTTTTTAAAGATTCCTTTTAATCTATTATATTTGTATCAAATTATTACCTGCCGATTATGATACAAATTTCACAAATACATGCCGACGACATCGCCTCCCTCCATTTTATCGAGCGCATCTATACCGAATCTTTTCCCCAAGACGAGCGCCGGGATTTCGACGAGGTGGTGCGTCTGCTTCGAGAGAATGACGATTTCGAGATTGTAATGATAGCCGACCAGGAAAAACCGGTCGGGTTCATCTCCTATTGGTCATGGAGCGACTTTATCTACATGGAGCACTTTGCCATCGACAGTCATTGCCGGGGGGCCGGCTACGGAGCCATTGCCATGACAACCCTGCTGCAACAGATTGGGAAACCGGCCGTGCTCGAAGTGGAAAAGCCCACCGACGACCTAAGCCGGCGACGCATACATTTTTACGAGCGGCTGGGATTTACCCTCTCCACCCGTCCCTATATCCAGCCACCCTACTCTCCCGACCGCAATCCGCTGGAACTCTATCTCATGTCGTATGGCGCAATCGATCTCGACAACGTGTTCGACACCGTGGTATCACGCATTCACAGCCGGGTTTACGGCGTAAAATAAGGTTCTCGATGACCGGAAATCCTGCGCTCCGGTACACCACAGGCAAAAATAAATGCCGGTTTTAATACATAAAACAACGGCAAGAAAAGGATTCTTAATATTTTTATACTATTTTTGCACAAAAATATGCCGTGAGGCAAAACGTTTTATTATGAAAGAGCATCATTTTTTGAAATATTGTGCATACATACTGCTCGCCATCATGGCAGTATCGTGCTCTACGGGAGAAAAAACGCCCCAAATCGTGACTGTAACCATACAGCCACAAAAGTATTTTGCCGAGAAAATCGCCGGCGATCGCTTCGACATAAACTGCATCGTGCCTCCGGGCAGCAATCCCGAGGCCTACGACCCCTCACCCTCGCATCTCGTACATCTCGGCAAAAGCATCGCCTATTTCAAGATAGGCCACATCGGGTTCGAATTGGCCTGGATGGACAAGTTGGAGCAGAACAACCCGCAAATGAAAATATTCGACACCTCGGAGGGTATCGACATTCTCTCGGGTACCCACGATCACAACGACGAGGAGCGTCATCACCACCATTTCGATGCTGACCCCCACACATGGAGTTCTCCCAAAAACGTGCGCATCATCGCCCGCAATATGTACGATGCCTTTGTGAGCCTCGACCCCGACGGAAAGAAAATCTATCGGCAAAACTACAAAGCCCTGCTGGCCGAGATAAACCGGGTAGACTCGATTATGACCCGCAAACTCGCCCCGGTGAAAGGAAGCATGTTTGCCATCTACCACCCCTCGCTCAGCTACCTGGCCAAAGACTACCAACTGCATCAGCTCAGCCTCGAATACAACGGAAAGGAGCCATCGGCCTTCTACCTGAAAAAAGCCGTCGACGTTGCCAAGGAAAATCAGGTGAAAGTCATCTTTATCCAACAGGAGTTCGATGCCAAACAGGCCGAATCGTTCGCCCGGGAAATAGGAGCAAAAGTAGTCTCTATCAATCCGCTCAGCTACAATTGGAGTGAAGAACTTTTACACATTACCGATGCCATCGCTGGAGAATAAAACAATCGCAATCGAGGACCTGTGGCTCTCGTTTGCCGACAAGAGTGTGCTCGAAGGAATCAATCTGGACATCTTCCAAGGCGATTTCCTTCTGGTTTCGGGGCCGAACGGCGGGGGAAAAACCTCGCTGTTGCGCACCATACTGGGGCTGCAAAAGCCCACGCGCGGAGCCGTATATTTCTTCCGGGAAGGGCAACAGGTGCCGTCGCTCGACATCGGGTATCTGCCTCAGAAAAACAGCATCGACAGCCGCTTCCCCATCACGGTCGAAGAGGTCGTTGCCTCGGGACTGATGGGCTGTGGCAAACAACCGAAAACCGTGCAGAAACGCGAGATAGACCATATGCTCGACCTCATGGGCATAACAACGCTACGCGAAAAGCCCATCGGCGTGCTCTCTGGCGGACAGTTGCAACGGGCCCTCTTTGGACGGGCCCTCATCTCACGCCCCGAAATGCTTATTCTCGACGAACCCTCATCGTATATCGATCGCCAGTTCGAGGTGCGCATGGTCGAGATTCTACGCGAACTGTCGAGCCGAGGCACTACCGTTATGATGGTTTCGCACGAGATTGAGCCTTTCATCACTCTCTCGAACCGCAACCTCTACATCGACCACACCCTGGGCGACCGATAAACGGCCACCCCGAGTATCATAGAATCTGAAACTTGATACCCAGCGAAAGCCGCAAAATATCCCAAAAAGAGAGATAACGGTTGGTCACGGCGCTGGTCACATACATATCGCAAGTGCTGAACTCGTAATAAAATGAAATCGAACGGTGAAACTTGCGACGAGGTTCGGGAATGCGCAACGTCCACCGCTGTCCCAACCCCATGTTCAGACGCACACGGGTCGAGAACCAGTAGTAACCGTTGGGATACTTGTCGAACTGGCTCACCCAATAATCCCGGTCCATTATCATGTTGACAAAGAAGCTGCACGACAGCGGTTCGACCGAAAAGGGCGACTGCCCCAGCTGCACTTTCCAAGGATAGTAATTCTGTTTGAGAGTGAACGAGAGGCGCGCATGATCGTCGCTATACTTGGGTATCACCCCCAATATCAAGTCGGTTTCCCAATGGTCGCGCCCATAGTTCCAACCGGTACCTACCGAGACGGAACCCATCAGTCCGCCGGTCTGCAACTTGACATATCGGGGCACGAGACAATTCCACCCCGACCGATACCGCTCCACCCGACAGTCATACTCCGGGTTCTCGCCCGGCGTCTCACCATAGGCCGGCACCAGCAGCCACAAAGCTGTCAGCCACACCGTCAAACATTTAAAAATAAACCGGCTCATAGGTATATCCCTCCTCGTTGACCGTAAACATCAAATAAAAGCGTTTCCCGATGCAAGGCGTCTCGTAGTAGAGAATGCCGTCGCCAAACTTATCGGCCTCCACAAAAGCGTGGCCATGACCGTAAAGAGCACACAGGATTCCTCTCGAACTCCTCACATAGTAATGAAAAATATCGGCTACATTGTTATTAAACTGTTCGTCGCCGGGAGCTACGTGCATGGCATAGATGGTGCGCCGATAAATCGGATTTTCGTCATTGAGCTGCGTCTTGATAAAGTTGAAATCGGGTATCGGGTCGGAATAATCAAATTCCAGAGCATTGGTATTGAGGCAGATGAATTTCACATCGCCGGCCATAAACGAAAAATTCTCCTCTCCAAAAACACGACGATAGACCCGGACGCCGTTGCCCAACACGTCGTGATTACCCAGCAGCACTACGTAAGGCACCCTCAACTCGCCGAGAATATCACGCTGCCACAAAAACTCTTCGGTGACTCCAAAATCGGAAACGTCACCCCCATGCAGCACAAAATCGACATCGTCACGGCCATTCAGATGATTGACAAATGCCTCGGTCTCGTCATACCAACGCTGGGTGTCGCTGATAAAGGCAAACCTGAAACTCGTCTTCCCGGACAAAGCATGCTCGATGCGGGCTATATTGCGAGTGTTGACATCGGTTTCGCCCGTTACACGTGCATCGTAGGGGCTACCCTCCAAAAGGTTACACGAAACTGCTGCCCCCAGCAGGACGATGCTGGCCGCTCCCCGGCACAAACCATTCAAAAATCGGCCTAAACTCCTATTCATAGGAGCCAAAGGTAAAGCATTTTGTCTCCCCGGCAAGAACAAGTATCTAAAAAGAACAATAATACCTACCTATCAACCAACCGCATGCCCTATCTCCCCCTACCGTCGCAAACGACTTGTATCTGCCGACAGTCCCTGCAAAAAAAGAGAGCGGCCCTGCGATGGGTCGCTCTCTTTTCATATGTGTTCAGCACTTGATCAGTTCGAGAAATCGGTCACGTTCTTACGGTTGGCAAACACCCGGTCGAACTCCTCTTTGGAGCCGACGATAAGTTTGTCAAACTCGCGTTGACCTGTACCGGCCGGAATGAGGTGACCACAAATTACGTTCTCCTTCATACCTTCGAGCGTATCGACCTTGCCGTTGATAGCGGCCTCATTGAGTACCTTGGTCGTCTCCTGGAACGAAGCGGCCGACATAAAGCTCGACGTTTGCAATGCGGCACGAGTGATACCTTGCAGAATCTGCTCGGAGGTTGCGGGCACAGCATCGCGCACCTGAACGAGTTTGAGGTCTTTGCGTTTCAATGCCGAGTTTTCGTCGCGCAACTTGCGGGCCGTCACAATCTGACCCTCTTTGAGGGTTTGCGAATCTCCTGCATCGGTAACAACTTTCTTGCCCCAAATGCGGTCGTTCTCGTCCATAAAGTCGCGTTTGTCGACGATTTGCTGTTCGAGGAAACGGGTATCTCCCGGATCGAGAATCTGCACCTTGCGCATCATCTGACGAACGATTACCTCGAAATGCTTGTCGTTGATTTTCACACCCTGCATGCGATATACGTCCTGAACCTCGTTCACGATATATTCCTGTACTGCCGTGGGGCCTTTGATAGCCAAAATATCGGACGGAGTCACAGCTCCATCGGAAAGCGGCGTACCGGCACGCACGTAGTCGTTCTCCTGAACCAGAATCTGCTTCGAGAGGGGCACGAGGTATTTCTTCGTCTCGCCGGTCTTCGAAATCACCGAAATCTCACGGTTACCACGTTTCACTTTACCGAAGATTACCTCACCGTCGATTTCAGATACGACTGCGGGATTCGACGGGTTACGGGCCTCGAACAACTCGGTTACACGAGGCAGACCACCCGTGATATCACCGGCCTTACCTACGGCACGCGGTATCTTCACGAATACTTCACCCGTCTTGATAGCATCGCCATCTTCAATCATCAAGTGAGCCCCCACAGGCAGAGCGTATGTCTTGATAACCTCGCCGTTCTCGTCGAGAATCTGAGCCGACGGCACACGGGTACGGTCTTTCGACTCGATGATGATCTTCTCTTTCAAACCCGACTGTTCGTCCGATTCCACGCGATAGGTAACACCTTCTTCAACGGCTTCGAATTTCACCTTACCGCCAACCTCCGAAACGATTACGGCATTGAAGGGGTCCCATTCGCAAATCATGTCGCCTTTCTTCACGGTATCGCCATTGTTGAAGAACAATTTCGAACCATAAGGAATATTGGCCGACATCAGCACCATCTTGGTGTGAGCATCGATGATACGCATCTCGGCCAAACGACCTACGACAATCTGTACTTTGGAGCCGCTGTCCGACACGCTGTCGACCGTACGGAGCTCTTCGATTTCGAGAATACCGTCATAACGCGAGGTCACACTCGATACGGCAGCGATGTTCGAAGCGATACCACCGACGTGGAACGTACGCAGTGTCAGCTGTGTACCCGGCTCGCCAATCGACTGTGCAGCAATCACGCCCACAGCCTCGCCTTTCTGTACCATGCGGTTGTTGGCCAGGTTGCGACCATAGCACTTGGCGCAAACACCTTTCTTCGACTCACAGGTAAGTACCGAACGGATTTCAACCTGTTCGATGGGCGACTCTTCTATCTTTTGGGCAATAGCCTCGGTAATCTCTTCGCCGGCGTGAACCAGAATCTCGTTGGTAAGAGGGTTCACTACATCGTGAACCGACACACGGCCGAGGATTCTCTCGCCCAGCGAGGCTACCACCTCTTCGTTATTCTTGATTTCGGTGCAAACCAAACCACGCAAGGTACCGCAATCCTCCTCGTGAATAATCACGTCGTGGGCTACATCGACCAAACGACGAGTCAGGTAACCGGCATCGGCGGTCTTCAAGGCGGTATCGGCAAGACCCTTACGGGCACCGTGCGTGGAGATAAAGTACTCCAACACCGACAGGCCCTCCTTAAAGTTGGCCAAAATAGGGTTCTCGATGATTTGACCACCCTCGGCACCCGATTTTTGCGGCTTGGCCATCAGACCACGCATACCCGAAAGCTGACGAATCTGGTCCTTAGAACCACGGGCTCCCGAGTCGAGCATCATGAATACCGAGTTGAATCCCTGGTTGTCGGTCGACAGTTGCTTCATCAGGATATTCGACAGACGCGAGTTAACATGCGTCCAGGTATCGATAATCTGGTTGTAACGCTCGTTGTAGGTGATGAAACCCATGTTGTAGTTGTTCATGATTTGTTCCACCTCGGCATTACCTTCGGCAACCAAAGTCTCTTTTTCGGGCGGAACGAGTACGTCGCCCAGGTTGAACGACAGACCGCCCTTGAAAGCCATATAATAACCCAAGTTCTTGATATCGTCGAGGAACTGGGCCGAACGGGTCACACCACATACCTTAATCACCTTACCGATGATGTCGCGCAACGATTTTTTCGAGAGGATTTCGTTTACATAACCGATTTCCTGAGGTACATACTGGTTCACCAATACGCGACCTACCGAGGTATTCTCGACCATGTGCTCGATGATGTTGCCGTCTTTGTCGATGTCTTTCACTACGACCGATACCGGAGCATGCAACGACACCTTACCTTCGTTATAGGCAATCTCGGCCTCTTCGGGACCGTAGAATTTCAAGCCCTCGCCCAGCGAGCCGGGACGCAACTTAGTGATATAGTACAGACCCAGGACCATGTCTTGCGAAGGCACGGTGATAGGCGCACCGTTGGCGGGGTTAAGAATGTTGTGGGCTCCCAGCATGAGCAACTGGGCTTCGAGGATAGCCTCGTTGCCGAGGGGCAAGTGCACGGCCATCTGGTCACCGTCGAAATCGGCGTTGAATGCCGTACAAGCGAGCGGGTGCAACTGGATAGCCTTACCCTCGATCATCTTGGGCTGGAAAGCCTGGATACCCAGACGGTGCAACGTCGGGGCACGGTTCAGCAACACAGGGTGTCCCTTCATCACGTGTTCGAGAATATCCCACACCACGGGCTCCTTGCGATCGACGATTTTCTTGGCCGATTTCACGGTCTTGACAATACCGCGCTCGATGAGCTTGCGGATAATGAAGGGCTTATAAAGTTCGGCTGCCATGTTCTTGGGCAGACCGCATTCGTGCATTTTCAGTTCGGGACCTACAACGATAACCGAACGGGCCGAATAGTCGACACGTTTACCGAGCAGGTTCTGACGGAAACGACCTTGTTTACCTTTCAAGCTGTCGGAGAGCGATTTCAACGGGCGGTTGGCCTCGGTCTTCACCGCGCTCGATTTGCGCGAGTTGTCGAGCAGCGAGTCGACAGCCTCTTGCAACATGCGTTTTTCGTTGCGCAGAATCACCTCGGGAGCCTTGATTTCCATCAACCGTTTCAGACGGTTGTTGCGGATAATCACACGACGATAAAGGTCGTTGAGGTCGCTGGTAGCGAAACGACCGCCATCGAGGGGAACCAACGGACGCAGTTCGGGCGGGATAACGGGAATCACCTTCAAAATCATCCACTCGGGACGGTTGCGACCCTTCGAAGCGCGGAACGACTCCACGACTTGCAGACGTTTCAAAGCCTCGGTCTTGCGTTGTTGCGAGCCGTCGGTGCTGGCGCGGTGGCGCAGTTCATAAGAAAGCTCGTCGAGGTCGAGACGGCACAGCAGGTCATAAATAGCCTCGGCACCCATCTTGGCGATGAACTTGTTGGGGTCGGTATCTTCGAGCATCTGATTTTCGCGGGGAAGCGAATCCATGATGTTGAGATATTCCTCTTCGGAGAGGAGGTCGTAAGTAGCCAGGTCGGTTTGAGGTCCCGGTTGTATCACGATATAACGCTCGTAGTAAATAACGGCGTCGAGTTTTTTACTGGGCAAACCCAGCAGGTATCCAATCTTGTTGGGCAACGAACGGAAATACCAGATGTGGGCCACAGGCACCACGAGCTGGATGTGCCCCATACGTTCGCGGCGCACTTTCTTCTCGGTCACCTCGACACCGCATCGGTCACAAACAATGCCCTTGTAACGAATGCGTTTGTATTTCCCGCAATGGCACTCATAGTCTTTTACCGGCCCGAATATACGTTCGCAGAAAAGGCCGTCCCGCTCGGGTTTATAAGTACGGTAGTTGATGGTTTCGGGTTTCAGCACCTCCCCGCTCGAGTTTTCCAAAATCTCCTCGGGCGAAGCCAAACCAATCGAAATCTTCGAAAAGTTACTCTTTATTTTGTTATCTTTTCTAAAAGCCATATATGTTTAATGTATAAAGAGTTATTGGCCCGGCCGCCCGACATGGGGCGGCCCGACCGTTTGGATTTTTATTTATTCTAAGTTGACGCTAAGACCGAGACCTCTCAACTCGTGCAACAGCACGTTCAAAGACTCGGGAATACCAGGTGTAGGCATAGGCTCGCCTTTGACGATAGCCTCGTAGGCTTTCGAACGTCCTACCACGTCGTCCGACTTGATAGTCAGGATTTCTTGCAGTACGTGCGAAGCTCCGAAGGCTTCGAGAGCCCAAACCTCCATCTCACCGAAACGCTGACCACCAAACTGGGCTTTACCACCCAACGGCTGTTGCGTAATGAGCGAGTACGGACCGATGGAACGGGCGTGCATCTTGTCTTCAACCATGTGGCCCAGTTTCAACATGTAGATAACACCCACGGTTGCCGGTTGGTCAAAACGTTCGCCGGTGCCACCGTCGTAGAGATAGGTCTTACCGTAGCGGGGCAGACCGGCCTTGTCGGTCCATTCGTTAAGGTCGTCGAGGCTGGCTCCGTCGAAAATAGGCGTAGCGAATTTTTCGCCCAGTTCGGCTCCGGCCCAACCCAAAACGGTCTCGAAAATCTGACCCAAGTTCATACGCGAGGGCACACCCAACGGGTTGAGCACGATGTCGACGGGAGTACCGTCGGCCAGGAACGGCATATCTTCCTGACGCACGATGCGCGACACGATACCTTTGTTACCGTGACGGCCGGCCATCTTGTCGCCCACACTAATCTTGCGCTTCTTGGCGATGTATACCTTAGCCATTTGCACGATACCCGAGGGCAGTTCGTCACCAATCGAGATGTCGAATTTCTTGCGGCGCAACTCGGCATCATACTCCTTGTATTTCTTCAAGTAGTTGATAATGGTGGCACGAATGAGTTCATTCTTGGCAGCATCGGTCGTCCACTTGCTCACCTGCACGGTGGTATAGTCGATTTTATTGAGAACTGTCTGGGTAAACTTGGTTCCCTTAGGAACGATGTCGGTACCCATAAAGTCTTTCACGCCCTGCGACACTTTACCCTGCGTGAGCACGAGCAGCTTGTCGATGAGAATGGCTTTGAGGCCGTTCATCTTCTCTTCATATTCTTCGTCGAGCTTGGGCAAAATGGCTTTATCGCTAAGTTTCGATTTTTTCTTCTTGATGGCTCGCGAGAAGAGGTTGGTACCGATAACGACACCTTTCAGCGAAGGAGTAGCTTTCAACGAAGCATCTTTCACATCGCCAGCCTTGTCGCCGAAGATGGCGCGCAGCAGTTTCTCTTCGGGCGAAGGATCCGACTCGCCTTTGGGGGTAATCTTACCGATCATGATGTCGCCGGGGTTCACCTGGGCACCGATGCGGATAATACCACGCTCGTCGAGGTCTTTGGTTGCATCCTCGCTCACATTGGGAATATCGGAGGTGAGTTCCTCCATACCGCGCTTGGTCTCACGCACCTCGAGCGAATACTCGTCGACGTGAACCGATGTGAGAATATCTTCGCGAACCACGCGCTCGTTCAACACGATGGCGTCCTCATAGTTGTAACCTTTCCAAGGCATGAAAGCCACTTTGAGGTTACGGCCCAAGGCCAACTCGCCATTCTCGGTCGAGTAACCCTCGGTGAGAATATCGCCGGCTTTCACACGGTCGCCCTTGTGGCAGATAGGACGCAGGTCAATCGTGGTACTTTGGTTGGTCTTGCGGAATTTCGGAATGAGATATTCTTTCGTGGCATCTTCGAAACTTACAAACTCTTCGTCTTCGGTGCGGTCATAGCGGATACGAATCTTGGTAGCGTCGACAAACTCGACTACGCCCTCGCCCTCGGCCATAATCTGCGTACGCGAATCGCGTATCAACTGGCCCTCGATACCGGTTCCCACGATAGGAGCCTCGGGGCGCAGCAGGGGTACGGCCTGGCGCATCATGTTCGATCCCATCAACGCACGGTTGGCATCGTCGTGTTCAAGGAAAGGAATGAGCGAAGCGGCAATCGAAGCAATTTGCGTCGGCGACACGTCCATGAGGTTCACCTGGTCGGGAGCCACAATGGGGAAATCGGCGTCCAAACGGGCTTTTACCCGATTGCGCACAAAAGTACCGTCGTCGTTGAGCGGGGCATTACCCTGTGCGATAATCTGTCCCTCTTCAACCTCGGCCGTCAAATAGGTAACCCCTTCGGGCGACAAGTCTACCTTGCCGTTTTCTACCTTGCGATAGGGAGTCTCTATGAAACCTAAATCGTTAATCTTGGCATATACGCACAACGACGAAATCAGACCGATGTTGGGACCTTCGGGGGTTTCGATAGGACACAGACGGCCATAGTGGGTATAGTGCACGTCACGCACCTCGAATCCGGCACGCTCACGCGACAGACCGCCGGGACCCAGAGCCGACATACGGCGCTTGTGAGTAATCTCGGCCAACGGGTTGGTCTGGTCCATAAACTGCGACAAGGCATTGGTACCGAAGAAGGTATTGATTACCGACGAAATCGTCTTGGCGTTAATCAGGTCGATGGGTGTAAACACCTCGTTGTCGCGCACATTCATACGCTCGCGAATGGTGCGGGCCATACGGGCCAGACCTACCCCGAACTGATTGTATAATTGCTCTCCTACGGTGCGCACGCGACGGTTGCTCAAATGGTCGATGTCGTCGACATCGGTCTTGGAGTTAATCAGCTCGATGAGATATTTGATAATCTCGATGATGTCCTCCTTGGTGAGCACCTTCACATCGGGCGAGGTGGAGAGATTTAATTTCTTGTTGATTCTGTAACGTCCTACTTCGCCCAAGTCGTAACGTTTCTCCGAGAAGAAGAGGTTGGTAATCACCTCACGAGCGCTGGCATCGTCGGCCGGCTCGGCGTTACGCAACTGACGATAGATATAAAGCACAGCCTCCTTCTCCGAGTTGCTGGAGTCTTTTTGGAGGGTGTTGAAGATAATCGAGTAATCCGAGGTGTTCCCGCCCTCTTTGTGCAAAAGGATATTTTGAACCCCCGACTCGAGAATGTCGGCAATGTGCGACTCTTCCAGGACGGTCTCGCGAGGAATCACGATTTCGGTACGTTCGATAGAAACTACCTCGCCCGTATCCTCGTCGACAAAGTCTTCTACCCAAGCCTTCACCACATTACCGGCCAAGCGGCGGCCGATGGCTTTCTTCAGATTGGTCTTGGATACTTTGAGGTCTTCTGCCAGACCGAAGATTTCGAGAATGTCCTTATCGGTCTCGAACCCGATGGCACGCAACAAAGTGGTCACGGGCAATTTCTTCTTCCGGTCGATATAGGCATACATCACGTTGTTGATGTCGGTAGCAAACTCAATCCAAGAGCCTCTGAACGGAATGATACGGGCCGAGTACAACTTGGTACCATTGGCATGCGTACTTTGACCGAAGAAGACACCGGGAGAACGGTGCAACTGCGATACGACCACTCGCTCGGCTCCATTGATGACAAAAGTACCCTTGGACGTCATGTAAGGAATCGGGCCCAGATAAACGTCTTGAATCACCGTCGCGAAATCCTCGTGATCGGGGTCGGTACAGTAGAGTTTCAGTTTGGCCTTTAACGGTACGCTGTATGTCAACCCTCTCTCGAGACACTCTTCAATGGTATATCTCGGCGGGTCGATATAATAGTCCAAAAATTCAAGGACAAAGTTGTTGCGCGTATCAGCAATGGGGAAATTCTCGGCAAAGACCTTGAAAAGACCTTCGTTTTTTCTCTTTTCAGGCGGTGTGTCGAGTTGCAAAAAGTCTTGGAACGACTTCAACTGAACTTCAAGAAAATCCGGATAGGGAAGCGGATTTTTGATTGAAGCGAAATTTACGCGTGGTTTACCTATTGTAGAAGACATTTAAAAAATGGGTTAAGTGAACTTAATTAAAAATATATACACAAAAAGGTTAAGAATCACCGAGTAAGATGATTCTTAACCAAGCTATCTGATTACCAGATATATTATTTAAGTTCAACTTCTGCTCCAGCTTCTTCCAGTTGTTTTTTCAGAGCTTCAGCATCAGCTTTAGCAAGACCTTCTTTGATGTTGTTAGGAGCACCATCTACGAGGTCTTTAGCCTCTTTCAGGCCAAGGCCGGTGAGGTCTTTCACCAATTTAACGATAGCCAGTTTGTTTGCACCAGCAGCTTTCAGAACAACATCGAACGATGTTTTTTCTTCAGCAGCAGCTCCGCCGGCAGCGGGAGCAGCAGCAACAGCAACAGCTGCAGCAGCAGGTTCAATACCATATTCGTCTTTCAAAATTTGAGCAAGTTCGTTTACTTCCTTTACGGTCAAGTTAACTAATTGTTCTGCAAAAGCTTTCAAATCTGCCATTTTTGTATGAATTAAATGTTATTATTCGTAATAATGTTTGTGTATAAAAAATTATCTTTCTGATAGAGTCTGCAAAACTCCATGGATTGTCGAACCGCCTGACTGAAGAGCCGATACCACATTCTTGGCAGGAGACTGCAAGAGGGCGATAACGTCAGCAATAAGTTCGTTTTTGCTCTTGATGGCAACCAGCGTATCCAGTTGATCGGCGCCGATATAGAAGCTCTCTTCTACAAAAGCGGCTTTGAGCACGAGGTCTTCAGAGGTTTTTCTGAACTCTTTGATCAATTTGGCCGGAGCGTTACCTACATTCGAGAAGAACATCGTTGTAGAACCCTTCAATGTGCCGTACAGAGGCGAGTAGTCTACATCGAGACCTTCGAGTGCCTTGTGCAGCAAAGCGTTCTTTACAACCAACATTTTGATACCTTCCTTGAAACAAGCGCGACGCAGGTTGCTCGTCTTCTCGGCATTCAACGTAGCGGTTTCAGCCAGGTAGAAGCAGCTGTACTCCTTTACAGTATCTGCTATTTGTGCAATAATAGTGCCTTTATCTTCCTTTCTCATAATTCCTTGTTTTAGTTCTCGTCAACCGATTTGGGATCAATCTTGATACCCGGGCTCATTGTACTCGAAAGATAAATACTCTTGATATAAGCACCCTTAGCAGCAGTAGGTTTCAATTTGATCAACGTCGAAACAAATTCTTTTACATTGTCGCGAATCTGCTCGGCAGCAAACGAAATCTTACCAACAGAGGCATGTACTATACCGTTCTTGTCGACTTTGAAATCGATCTTACCTTGTTTTACTTCTTTTACAGCTTTAGCCACATCGGTAGTTACCGTACCGCTTTTGGGGTTAGGCATCAAACCACGGGGGCCCAGCACACGTCCCAAAGCACCGATTTTACCCATAATAGCAGGCATCGTAATGATTACGTCGATATCGGTCCAACCGCCTTTGATTTTCTCGATATACTCGTCCAATCCCACATAGTCGGCTCCGGCTTCTTTGGCAGCAGTCTCGGCATCGGGCGTACAGAGCACCAACACACGCACTTGCTTTCCGGTTCCGTGAGGCAACGATACGACACCACGCACCATTTGATTGGCTTTACGAGGGTCAACACCCAAGCGTACATCAATATCGAGCGATGCGTCAAACTTAGTAAAAGTAATATCCTTTACCAACTGTGATGCCTCGCTGAGTGAGTAGGCCTTCCCTGCTTCAATCTTTGCTAAAGCTAACTTTTGATTTTTTGTCAGTTTACCCATTTCAATTGAAGTTTATTAGTTATTTACCGGGAATTCCCCTTTTACGGTGATACCCATACTTCTAGCTGTACCAGCAACCATGCGCATGGCCGATTCTACGGTAAAGCAGTTCAAGTCTACCATTTTGTCCTCGGCAATCGCTTTTACCTGATCCCAAGTAATCTCGCCCACTTTCTTACGGTTGGGCTCGGGCGAACCACCTTTTACTTTGGCGGCTTCCATCACCTGAATGGCTACGGGAGGCGTCTTAACGATAAAGTCGAACGACTTGTCGCTGTAATAGGTGATTACCACCGGCAAAATCTTACCGGCCTTGTCTTGGGTACGGGCATTGAATTGCTTGCAAAACTCCATGATGTTTATACCCTTAGAACCCAAAGCGGGACCTACGGGAGGAGAGGGGTTTGCTGCACCACCTTTAATCTGTAATTTGATTTGTCCAGCAATTTCTTTAGCCATTGTTTCTAATTTTGATATTGTTAAAATACCCGGGCTTCATACAAGCGCGTAACCTCTTGTACTACTCCCGCTCTACTTGCGAATTTTCCAACTCCAACGGAGTCTTGCGACCGAAGATTTTAACCATCACTTTCAGCTTCTTCTTCTCGTTGTTCACCTCTTCGATAATTCCACTAAAACCGTTGAAAGGCCCATAGTTTACTTTTACCGTTTCGCCTACGTGATAAACAACAGCAGGCTCATCGCCTACTTCTTGCATCTCGTCCACAGCGCCCAACATACGATTAACCTCCGAAGGCCGCAAAGGCTCCGGCTGGTTGGACTTTCCTCCCAGGAAATCGATAACATTGGTCGTGTTGCGCAAATGATGAATAACCTCACCTACTAAGATGGCTTCAACAAAAACATAACCCGAGTAAAGGTTTTTCTCCTTTACCACTTTCTTTCCGTTACGGACAGTATAAACTTTTTCGGTAGGTATCAAGACCTGAAACACGTAATTGCCAAGATCGGTATTCTTGATTTCGGCATCAAGAACCTCTTTGACCTTGCTTTCCTTTCCGCTTATGGCACGTAAAACGTACCAGCCTCTTTTCTCTTCAGACATTGATTTACCTCCCTAATTAAAGACCTCCGTAAATGAGGTGCATGATTTTGTCGATACATTGATCCATTGCAAATATTACCATAGCGATAATAAGGGAAGCGAACATAACCACCACAGCACTATTTGCCAACTCCGATTTGGTAGGCCAAGATACTTTATGAACCAGCTCATTATAAGAATCCTGGATATCGGCAAGTATTTTCAATTTCTTCATTGTTCTATTGAGTTTTGCACGGGTCGAGAGACTCGAACTCCCGACACCTGGTTTTGGAGACCAGTGCTCTACCAACTGAGCTAGACCCGTATAAAATCAGCCCCGCAATGAGGGCTGATTTTTTATTTATCTAAGCTAATTCCTCGAAAGGATTAGTCCAAGATTTCGGTGATTTGACCCGAACCTACCGTACGGCCACCTTCACGGATTGCGAAACGCAGACCTTTGTCGCAAGCAACCGGAGTGATGAGTTTCACGTTGATAGTCACGTGGTCACCGGGCATTACCATTTCTACACCTTCGGGGAGAGTGATTTCACCCGTTACGTCGAGCGTACGAATGTAGAACTGAGGACGATAGTGGTTGTGGAACGGAGTGTGACGGCCACCTTCTTCTTTCTTCAAGATATAAACTTGAGCCTTAAATTCAGAGTGAGGTTTAACCTGTCCCGGGTGGCAGATTACCATACCACGTTTGATTTCGTTCTTGTCGATACCACGGAGCAACAGACCTACGTTGTCACCAGCTTCGCCTTCGTCAAGAATCTTACGGAACATTTCAACACCGGTTACAACCGATTTCTTGTCGGCACCCAGACCCAGGATTTGTACCTCGTCGCCAACTTTTACGCGACCGGCCTCGATACGACCCGTAGCAACAGTACCACGACCAGTAATCGAGAATACGTCCTCAACAGGCATCAAGAAAGGTTTATCAACATCGCGCGGAGGCAGAGGAATCCAAGTATCTACAGCGTCCATGAGCTCGAGTACTTTCTCTTCCCATTGGGGTTCGCCGTTCAAGGCACCCAGAGCAGAACCGCGGATAATAGGCGTGTTGTCGCCATCGTATTCATAAGCGGTGAGGAGCTCTCTCATCTCCATTTCAACGAGTTCGAGCATCTCTTCATCGTCTACCATATCACATTTGTTCAGGAATACAACGATACGAGGAACGTTTACCTGACGAGCCAACAGGATGTGCTCGCGAGTTTGAGGCATAGGACCATCAGTTGCTGCAACCACGATAATAGCACCGTCCATCTGAGCAGCACCGGTTACCATGTTCTTTACATAGTCGGCGTGACCCGGGCAGTCAACGTGTGCATAGTGACGATTTGCAGTTTCATATTCTACGTGCGAAGTATTGATAGTAATACCACGTTCTTTCTCTTCAGGAGCGTTATCGATCGAATCGAACGAGCGCAATTCCGAAAGACCTTTTTTTGCAAGAACCGTAGTGATAGCGGCGGTCAAGGTCGTTTTACCGTGGTCTACGTGACCGATAGTACCAATGTTTACGTGAGGTTTGGTACGTTGAAACTGTTCTTTTGCCATAGTTTTGTATTTTTTATAAAATTGATTAGCGTTTTTGAACAACTTGGAGCCGATGACGGGATTTGAACCCGTGACCTCTTCCTTACCAAGGAAGTGCTCTACCCCTGAGCTACATTGGCAATAATTTCTTTTCGAGCGGAAGACGAGGCTCAAACTCGCGACCCTCAGCTTGGAAGGCTGATGCTCTATCAACTGAGCTACTTCCGCAACTTGCGTGGGCAAAGATGGATTCGAACCACCGAAGGCGTAAGCCAGCAGATTTACAGTCTGCCCCATTTGGCCACTCTGGTATTTGCCCTTATTTCTTCTGTTCCCCTCCGACAAGACCGCCGCCTTTCGTCACACCACTCTTTCCGATTTCTACGAGGCTATTTGCACCCGTTCGTCACATCAGGTGTTAGTGAGAAACGGGTGCAAATTTAGGCAATAATTTTAAACTACAAAAATATCAGTACATTTTTTTTACTTTTCTCTCATCTTTTCTTTGGATTTCACCAGTTGCTTGACGAGAGCCTCGACGGCAACATCGACTGCTTCTTCAAAGGAATCAGCCACTTTACTCGAGAATACCGCCTCATTGCGCGGAACGATAACTTTTATACCGGCTTCTTTATTTTGCGCCGTTTCGGGCTTTACTACTTTAAGCGAAACTTCCACGGCGATGATTCCATCGTAATATTGCTCTAATTTGGAAACTTTCTTCTGAATGAATTTTTCCAATTTCTCTGAGGCATCGAAATGAATAGCTTGAATGCGGATTTCCATATTTCCTCCTTTTTTTATGGTCTTCTTTTAGGGAAGGCCTGGTTATAACTTTGTTTTAATTCTTCAAACGTTATATGTGTATATATCTCGGTTGAAGCCAACGAATGATGCCCGAGCAGCTCCTTGACGCTATTGAGACCGGCCCCGTCATTGAGCATGACCGAAGCAAAGGTGTGACGCAGCACGTGCGGGCTCTTTTTATTAAAGGTGCAGACCTGCGACAAGGCTTGCTTCACGATCCGATAGACCAACTGGGGATAAAGCGGCTCTCCGTCTTTCCTTATAAAGAAATATTCCGAACCGGCCTGCCCGATTTCGCGACGCACCTTGCGATAGGCGGCTATCTGCCCGGCAAGCTCGGGCCCATAAGGCACAAGGCGCTCCTTGTTCCGCTTACCGGTTACCTTGATTTCGTCCTCTCGCACATCGGCATCTTTCAAGCCTATCAATTCGGCCCGACGGATACCGGTATTGCAAAACATCTCGACAATCAATTTATTGCGCACACCTTCGAAATCGTCGCCATATACCACGTCATCGATAAGCTCGTCCATCGTATCGCTCCGCAGATAGACCGGTATCGCCTTTCTCACCTTGGGCACCCGCAGCTCTTTTACCGGGCTGCCGGCCACGACCGACTGGGCAACAAGATAACGATAGAACGCACGCAACGCGGAAACTTTGCGCGAGATACTGCGAGCCGACAAACCGGCCTCGGACAAGGAGGCTATCCACTCCCTCACCTGCTCGGGAACAACCTGTTGCAATTCACACCCGGGCTCGAGATTTTCAAGGAACGTTTTAAACTGAAACAAATCGTTTTTATATGACAATACGGTATGAGTAGAAAGATTCTTCTCATACCGAATATATCTTAAAAACGATTCGACCAGCATATCTCGTAGCTTTTATCTTACGCTACGAATATAAGAGAAATTATTGAAAAATCCAATACCTGCCGGCAATAAAAAAAAATTACTCTTCGTTTTGATGAAGCTGCTGAATATAGATAGCACGCATCATCTTTTTACGGTTCGTTACCGAGGGTTTCTCAAACGCCTGACGACGACGCAATTCTTTTATTACACCTGTTTTCTCAAATTTCCGTTTGAATTTCTTCAAAGCTTTTTCGATGTTTTCGCCTTCTTTTACTGGAACTATAATCATAATTATATTAGAAATTAGTTTATTATTCTCTTTTGGATAATTGCGGTGCAAAATTATAGATTGTTTTGTGATTAGCAAAACTTTCGACCGCTAAAATACGCCTCACAGTAAATTTTCAGCAATTTCAGCAATTTCCCCCGAGAAACACCAGACCGGTTCGGACTTTCTCATTCCGATATTTTCACACGCTTTTATCGTCTTTTTTTACAATTATGACTACCTTTACACTCTCGGGAAAGGCAGTCCCGCGCATCACCCCGTTTACGGCAATACCCATTCGAGCCGAGGCCGGAACCACCACCCGATTGCAACGATACATCAAACAAAACTACAATATTATGAGCAAATCGACATTACCCCGACTGAATGCCCTCCGCGAAGAGATGGGCAAAGCCGGCATTACCGCATTTATCATACCGGGGACCGACCCGCACCAAAGCGAATATTATGCCAGCCACTGGGCGGCCCGCACCTGGATTACCGGTTTTAACGGATCGGCAGGAACCGCCGTCGTAACGACCAACCAAGCCGGGCTGTGGACCGACTCGCGTTATTTCCTGCAAGCGGCTCAACAGCTGGAAGGGTCAGGGTTCGAGCTATTCAAAGAAGGGCTGCCCGATACCCCTACCATCGAGCAATGGCTCTTGAACACCCTGCCCCAAGGAGCCACCGTAGCCATCGACGGCACCTTGTTCGGGGCCTCGAAGGCCGAAGCCATGAAGCAAAAATTCGAACGCCACGGACTCCGGTTCGTCTCCGATTTCACACCGTTCGACACCATTTGGGAAAGCCGCCCGTCGATACCCAAGAACGAAATATTTATCCACAACGAGAAATATAGCGGCGAGTCGGTAGCCGACAAAATGAAGCGCATCATGGAGCAGGTACACCAAGCCGGAGCCGAAGCCCTGTTACTGGCTGCTCTCGACGAGATTGCCTGGGCTTTCAACATTCGAGGCAACGATGTGGAGTGCAACCCTGTGGTCGTTTGCTATGCCTATATCGACGACGCGCGCCGGATTCTTTTCATCGACCCCGACAAAATTGGTGAAACCGTACGCCAATATCTGCAAAAGAATGCGGTCGAAATCATGCCCTACGAATCCATTTTCGATTTCGTAGCCGCCCTGCCTGCCGAGAAGAAGGTATTTATCGACACCAACAAAATCAACTACACCTTATTAAATAAACTCAAAGCCGACTCGGTTTCGGGTCAATCGCCCATCGCCCTGCTCAAAAGCATCAAGAACGAGACCCAGCTGGCCGGTACCCGCGAGGCGATGATTCGCGACGGCGTGGCACTGGTGCGCTTCTTCCGCTGGCTCGAACAGAATATCGACAGCGGCCAGGTGACCGAGATTACCGTGGCCGAGAAACTGCGTGAATACCGCTCGCAACAAAATCTCTATGTCGGCGAAAGCTTCGCTACCATCGCCGGATTCAATGAACACGGCGCCATCGTGCACTACTCGGCTACCCCCGAGAGCAACGCTACAATCTTGCCCCGCGGATTCCTGCTCATCGACTCGGGGGCCCAATATCTCGACGGGACAACCGACATCACCCGCACCATCTCGCTGGGCAGCCTATCGCCTCGTCAAAAACGCGATTTCACGCTGGTGATGAAAGGGCACATCGCCTTGGCTACCTGCCATTTCCCGCAAGGCACCCGGGGTGCGCAACTCGACGCCCTGGCCCGCCATTTCCTGTGGGACGACCACCTCAACTATCTGCACGGCACGGGACACGGCGTGGGCCATTTTCTCAACGTACATGAGGGACCGCAAAACATTCGCCTCGAAGAGAACCCCACTCCGCTCATGCCGGGTATGATTACTTCGAACGAGCCGGGGCTATACCGCACGGGCGAGTATGGCATACGCTGCGAAAACCTCATTCTCACAGTCCCCGACTACCAAAACGAGTTCGGCATGTTCTACCGCTTCGAAACCCTCACCCTGTTCCCCTTCGACATCGAGGCCCTCGACCTCTCGATTATGACCGAAAAGGAAATCGACTGGCTCAACAACTATCACGAGATGGTGTACGACCGGCTCAGCCCCATGCTCGACGAGGAGGAACAGCAATGGCTGCATCGTAAAACCGCTTCTATTTAAAAATCAAACAAAACCCATCATTCGATATGGCACTTATAAAATCTGTACGGGGGTTTACCCCACAAGTCGGGAAGAATTGCTTTCTGGCCGACAACGCCGTTCTCATCGGCGACACCATCATTGGCGACGAATGCAGTATCTGGTTCGGTGCCGTGTTGCGCGGCGACGTCAACTCAATACGCATCGGCAACCGGGTGAATATCCAAGACGGCTCGGTGTTGCACACCCTCTATGAAAAATCGACCATCGAGATTGGCGACGACGTGTCGATAGGCCACAACGTGACCATACACGGAGCTACCATACACAGCGGTGCGCTCGTGGGCATGGGCTCGGTGATTCTCGACCACGCCGTGGTGGGCGAAGGCGCCATCGTGGCCGCCGGGTCGGTGGTTTTGAGCAAAACCGTTATCAAACCGGGCGAACTCTGGGGGGGAACACCCGCCAAATTCATCAAGATGGTCGACCCCGAGCAGTCAAAAGAAATCAACCAAAAGATTGCCAAGAATTACCTCATGTACTCGACGTGGTACGAAGAATAATCACCGGTATTCTATTCCAAAACACCGCAGGGGCTGCTCGACCGAGCAGCCCCTGCGAGCGTTTAAACCCTCTTTGCCTCGACTCCATAAACCCAGGTTATAACTCATAACTACAAAGAAATCGCTTCTCTTGAAATAAAGACCTACCTTTGTGGCGTAAAACAGCAAAAACGACAAAAGGGACCAAAACCTTTTACAGGCTCATCGGCCCGACATTGTCCCCGACAAGAACCAATAATAATACTCGAATATTCTTACAATTATGTTTAGTGAAAAACAAGGCAACGTACTCCACGGTATTCTTTTGATTGTACTTTTTTCGTTCTCGGCCTTCTACATCGCCGAATTTCAATTCATAAAAAATCTCTCCCTCAGTCCGCTCATCGTGGGCATCATACTGGGTATGCTCTACGCCAACAGTCTGCGCAACCGGCTACCCGAGACGTGGGTACCGGGCATCAAGTTCTGCTCGAAGCAGGTACTGCGTGCCGGCATCGTACTCTACGGTTTCCGCCTCACCTTCCAGAGCGTCATCGCCATCGGGTCCACCGCAATCCTCATCGACGTGATTATCGTCACCTGTACCATTCTGCTGGGTATCCTGGCAGGCAAACTGTTAAAGATGGATCACGACCTGGCCCTGCTCACAGCGACAGGCAGTGCCATCTGCGGTGCCGCTGCCGTGCTGGGAGCCGAACCGGTAGTGAAGAGCGAACCTCACAAAACGGCCGTGGCTGTATCGACAGTGGTTATCTTCGGCACGCTCTCGATGTTTATCTACCCCATTCTCTATCGTGCCGGAGTCTTCGACCTCACCCCCGAGCAAATGGGACTCTATACCGGTTCTACACTGCACGAAGTGGCTCACGTTGTGGGTGCGGGAAACGCCATGGGCAAAGAGATTTCCGACTCGGCCATCATCGTGAAGATGATTCGTGTCATGCTGTTAGCTCCCGTGTTGCTGGTGATGAGCTTCGCCCTCGCCCGCTGCGCCGTACGAACCCTGAAAGGCGAGAAAGTCGCTGCCGGGCAGCGCGGCAAAATCGCCATACCCTGGTTTGCCTTCGGGTTTCTGGCCGTCATCGGCTTCAACTCGTTCAACCTGCTGCCGGCTCCGGTAGTCGACGGCATCAACAACCTCGACACCTTCATGCTCACCATGGCCATGACGGCCCTGGGTACCGAAACCAGCATAGAGAAATTCAAACAGGCCGGCGCCAAACCCTTCCTGTTGGCGGCCATTCTCTACGTGTGGCTGCTGGGTGGCGGATACCTGCTGGTGAAATGGCTGGCCTGATTCAATGGCCCCTGAATCGTCCCCAACAAGGATTTCAAGACAATAAAAACAGACAAATCCTTTCGCAAAGCATCAATCTCTGCGAAAGGATTTGTCATATTGTATCACCCCTCGGAGGGGAGACGCTCAAAATACGGTCCCGGGAAACCACACACCCGCACCATACCGGGCATAGCATATCCCGATAAAAGGCGATTATCAACCCCGGCGGCGTTTCCCGTCGGGACGACCTTTGGGAGTCGAAGCCCGGCCCCGCGAATGGTCGGTCGAAGCTTCTCGTCCACTCCTCCCCTTTCTATCAGAACTTGCTGCTGCATGAGATTTAGCCGGTTGAGCACCCCGGCGCGCGGGTTCGTGAGCGGAGGGTGTTGCACGACGCTCATGACGGCCGCCTCGCGGCTCCTCATCGCGACCGACCGACCGGCTGCGCGAAGGCCGATGAATCTTACCCTCTTCGGTCGCCTCGGCCCCAAACGAGGTATTACGGCGGGAAGAGGCACCGTAACGGCGCAACTTGTACTCACGCTGCTCCATCGGAATATATTGCAACGGTTCACCGTCGATTTTCACCTTGTCGCCCTCTTCTACCCGACTGCCCAGCGTAGCCGGCTCGCCATTGATAGTAACCCGCTCGTCGGTAATGAGCTTGTCGGCCTCGCGACGAGAGCAAAAACCCGAATCACTAATATACTTGTTTACCCGGATACCCGGTTGCATCTCTTTTTTTGCCATAGTCAGAAAATCTTTACATCTGTTTATACCAATACAATGTGTTCGGCCTCTACCGGCTCGTTAAGGAAGAGTGTTGCCGCCTCGGAAAACTTGCCCGGAGCCTCGGTGGTGAGGTAGCGACAACTGCCGCCTTTCGAGCAACGGGTCTCAATCTCGGGGTGACGATGCAGATAATCACCGAGCCTGTCGGCCACCAGCGGTCCCTGCACCACCACCGCTACCGACGGTGGCAGACAAGCCGTAATCTTGTCGAACAACAGCGGATAATGGGTACAGCCCAACACCACGGTATCGATTTGAGGCGACTGTGACAGCAACTCGCCGATATATTTCTTCACGAAATAATCGGCACCGGGCCCTTGCGCTTCGTTGTTTTCGACCAACGGGACCCACATGGGGCAGGCTTGGCCGTAGACCTTGAAACGAGGATACATTTTCCGTATCTCCATCTCATACGACCGCGACTGTATGGTTCCCGGCGTGGCCAGCACCCCGATGTGCCCCGTCTGCGACACCTCGGACAAAGCCTCGACTGTGGGTCGTATGACCCCCAATACCCGCCGGTCGGGGGCAATGTGGGGCAAATCGTTCTGCTGGATACTGCGCAGAGCCTTGGCCGACGCCGTGTTGCAGGCCAAAATCACCAACGGGCAACCTTCGTCGAAAAGGTGCAGCACCGCCTGCTTGGTAAACTCATACACAATCTCGAACGACCGCGTACCATAAGGAGCCCGGGCATTGTCGCCCAGGTAAAGGTAGTCATACCGAGGCAATCCCTTTCGCATTTGCCCGAGAATGGTAAGGCCTCCGTAACCCGAGTCGAAGACTCCGATGGGTCCCATAGCCGTATACTCGCTGTTCACATTCGCCATGATTCCTTGCAGATATGGAAAAAGGATGATAAGTACGTTATCACCCTTTTATGAAATCCCTCGATAAAGGGAAATTATTTCAATCCCAATTTGGCTTTTACCAGCGGAGTCACATCTTCACTGGGTGCTCCCTGATAAATCACCACCGGATAAGCCAAGTCGAAAATATAGGTATACTTGCCCTCGGCTCCTACCGATTTGATAGCCTCCATCAGCTTTTGCTGGATAGGCATGAAAAGAGCCTCTTGCTGTTTTTGAATATCTTGAGCGGCCATTTCGCGGAAGCTCTCGATACGCGATTGAGAGTCTTGCACCTCTTGCATGCGACGGGCGCGAATCGTCTCGGGAATCGTGTCGCCCAAAGCCATATACTCTTTATATTTTTTGGTAAATTCTTCCTGTATCTTTAAAAACTCATCTTCATATTTCTTGTTAATATCTTGAAGAGTTTTCTCGGCCGTTGCTTTCTCGGGCATCAACATGAAAATTTCCTGAGAATTTACAGTACCGAATTTAAGGGTCTGCTGCGCCTGCGCCATGAAGCTCAACGAGCAAAAGCACACAGCTGCAAAAAGAAATTTCTTAATCATACTATATTTGTTTTGTTGTTAGTCTTGAATAGCAGTGCAAAAATACGCATTTATTTCGAATATCCTAACTTCGCAAGCACTTCATTACTAATATCGGCCTTGGGCGAAGCAAAAATAATGTTGGGCGACGAGGCGCGATCGATTACCATCGAGTAGCCTTTATCCTCCGAGATTTTCTTGATGGCGTTGTAAATATCGTCCTGAATAGGTTTCATAAGGCTCTCGCGTTTTTTGAACAGTTCGCCTTCGGGGCCGAAATATTGGCGGCGCAACTCTACCACCTCGGTCTCCTTGTCGCGAATCTCCTCCTCGCGTTTTACCTTCATCTCCTCGGTGAGGAACACGAGATCCGACTGATAGTTCTTGTACATCGTCTTGGCTTCGGCAGCCAAGTCGTCACACTCTTTCTGCCAGCGTTGCGACACCTGGTTCAACTGCTCGTTGGCCATCTCGTAGGCCGGTATATTTTTGAGAATATACTCCATGTCGACCAACGCATATTTCTGGGCTACCGACGAGGCGGCAAAAGCCATTGCCGCAATCGCCAAAAGGACTATTCTTTTCATCTTATTTCACTGGGTTTAGTTAATACATTTTTATGGTCTCGAGAAGAGAATGTCTCTATTGAACAGTCTCCGAAAAATAAAGATAGCGTGATTCTATTAAACCACGCTATCCTTTTAAAGCATTTAACACAAAAAGTGTCTATTTTTTCACAAATTAAAATTCCTGACCCAAGATGAAATGGAAATGGCTGCCGCCACGCTCTCCCTGCACCTTATCGAAACCGTAGGCCCAGTCGATACCCATCAGACCAATCATCGGCAGGAAGATGCGCACACCCACACCGGCCGAACGTTTCAGCGAGAAGGGGTTGAAATCCGAGAGCCGGGTCCAGGCGTTACCTCCCTCGACAAAAGCCAGACCATAGATGGTCGACGAGGGTTGCAACAAGAACGGGAAATGCAGCTCCATCGAGAATCGGGTATAGGCGCGACCGTCGGAGTAGGGCGTGAGCGAACCGTTGTCGTAACCTCTCAACCCGATGGTTTCGGTCGCATAGGTATAGGAGCCGGTCATACCGTCACCTCCCACATAGAAGGTCTCGAAAGGTGTCTGCTTGTATTTGTTGTACGAACCCAGCAAACCGAAATCGGCACGACCCATAAGCACCAGTGTATATTTCTCCGAATTGTTCAACGGGGTGTAGACCTTGCTCTTGAACTTGATTTTATAATACTCGATCCAGCGGTAAAGCTTCTCGCGGTCGGCTTGCGACGAACTCTCGTAGAGAGACTTGTAGTCGGTCTTGGAGAAGAGCGAATAGGGCGGTGTGAACTGGGCCGACAGGGTAAACTGCGAACCGCGGCGAGTATAGATGGGGTTGTCGATTGAACTACGTCCCAAGGTCAGGCCCAGTGTGAAACTGTGCGAAGTACCGTTCTGCATGTAGTAAAGGTACTCCCAGTTTTTGAGAATATAGGCCTGGTAACCAAGCTCGGCCATAAAGGTAAAGTAGTCGTCGGGCCACTCCAACCGCTTGCCGAATCCGAACGATACACCCACCATCTGCAACGACTTGCTGGGGTCGAGTGCATTCTCATAGGCATTCTGGTAATAATCGTCGTAATAATTGCCATAATAACTGCCGTAGTAATTACCGTAATAGCTGCCATAAAGAGCATTGTTGTAAATGCTGTTATAGGCGTTGCTCAAAAACGAGCTCTCGATACCGGTCTGGCGGCTGTAATAGGCCGAGAATTGGAACGAGTTAGGACGTTTGCCCCCGAACCAGGGGTCATAGAACGAGATACTGTATTGCTGATAGTAGCGCGCGTTGGTCTGTGCACTGATGGTGAAGGTTTGGCCGTCGCCCTGCGGGATAATACCTTTGAACGATTTGGGATTCAATAAATTCCGAACCGAGAAATTGGTAAATTTCAAGCTGAGTTTACCAATTACACCCGTCTGGCCCCAACCGGCCGAAAATTCGATTTGGTCATTGGCCTTCGATTCGAGGTTGTAGATAAGGTCTACCGTACCGTTCTCTTCGTTCGGTTCGGGCTGAATATCCATCGTTTCGGGGTCAAAGTGGCCGGTCTGTGCGATTTCACGAGCCGAACGCATGAGATCCGACTTGCTGAACAGTTCACCCGGCTTCGTACGCAACTCACGGCGTATCACATGCTCGTACAACCGGTCGTTACCGTTGATAACCACTTTGTTGATACGGGCTTGCGGTCCCTCGAAGAGGCGTATCTCCAAGTCGATGGAGTCGTTTTGCACATTGCCTTCGATGGGCACCAGCTGGAAGAAAAGGTAACCGCGGTCCATATAGAGGTTGGCTACGGCATCTTCGTCCTCCATCGTACGCTTGTTCAGCATCTTCTGGTTATAGACATCGCCCGGCTTCATGCCCAACACGGCCGAAAGATAGTCCGAAGGATAGATGGTATTACCCACCCACTCGATGTTGCGAATATAATATTTCTCACCTTCGTCGATGGTAAGGTAAACGTCGACCGTCTTGTCGTTATAGCGTACTACACTGTCGCTCACGATAGTAGCATCGCGATAACCCAACTCGTTATATTTTTCGATAATGAGATTCTTGTCGTTCTTGTAATTCTCTTCGACAAATTTCTTGGTGCGGAAAAGGTGAAGCAGGTTACCTTTCTCGTTGGTCTTCTTCATAGCCCACTTGATTTTTCTGTCCGAGAGAGCCTGATTCCCCTCGATGTATATCTTGTGGACCTTGATTTTCTCTTTTTTGTCGATATAAATGTCGACAATTACTTCGTTTTCGTGAGTGAGGTCATCGGTCTGCTTGATGTTTACCTCGGCATTCTTGAACCCCTTTTCCTCAAAATGCTTCTTGATGATAGAGGTAGCCCGGTCTACGATGTTGGGAGTGATTTGATTACCCTTCACCAGTCCCAAACGCATTTCCAAATCTTCCCGTTCGCTCTTTTTGAGACCATGATAATTGATTTGCGAGATACGAGGCTGTTGTTTGAGTTGAATTTCAATCCAGGCCTTGTCGCCATAAGTTTTCGTCAATTTGACAACCACGTCGGAAAAAAGGCCCTGCCGCCAAAATTTCTTGACCGCGTCGGTGATGGCATTGCCGGGAATCTCGATAACCTGCCCCACCTCGAGCCCCGAATACCCGATGAGCACATAATCCTCATAGTTGGGTGCGCCGGTCACGGTAATGCCGGCAATTTCGTATTTCTGCGGAATAGCCGAGTAGACAACTTTGGGGTTGTATATCGTGTCGAGCTTTTCTTCATTCTGTGCGGTTGCCGCCAATGAACACAAGGACAATGTCACAAGGACGGCCAGATACCTCAAAGGCATATTATATTGCATTTTCAATTACTGTTTCATTTATAGTTGTTCACTCGTTTTCCCGAATCGACGTTCCCGCGACTGGAACTCGACGATAGCCTTGTAAAGGCTCTCGCCGGTAAAATCGGGCCAATACTCCTCGGTAAAATAGAACTCGGCATACGACAGCTGCCACAGCAGGAAATTACTGAGGCGTATCTCGCCGCCGGTTCTAATCAACAAATCGGGGTTAGGCATGTCGGCCGTGGTCATATAGCGGTCGAGAGTTGTCTCGGTAATATCGTCGACAGCCAAAGTCCCGGCCTCGACCTCCCGGGCTATACAGCGAGCAGCGCGGGCAATCTCCCATCGCGACGAATAACTGAGAGCCAGATTGAGCACAATACGTTTTCCGCCCGATGTGTCACTGATACATTTCAGCAGACGGGTTCTCACATCGGCCGGCAATCGATCTATATCGCCGATGACCGACAGACGAACTCCCTTCTCGACCATACCGGGCGTTTCGCGTTCGATGCCGTAAACGACCAGCGCCATGAGGGCGTCGACCTCGGCCTGAGGACGGTTCCAGTTCTCGGTAGAAAAAGCGTATAGTGTGAGATATTGTACACCCACCTCAGCGGCCGCATCGGTAATTTCGTGAACGATGTCAAGACCCTTGCGGTGACCCTCCGAGCGATCCAATCCCCGCTCTTTGGCCCAACGTCCGTTACCGTCCATGATGATGGCGATGTGCTTCGGCACACGAGTACGATTTATCTGCTCTGCGTAAGTCATTCTCTTCAACGATTATCGTTGTTACAAATTTCTTTCTTGCGGCCAAATTCATACGTAATCGAGAACAAAGTCGTCGAGAACCAATCGGTATTCTTCAGCACGCTACTTTTTATATTATAGGGGTCGCCCAATGCCTTGCCGTCGAAACTGTCGCCCAACGTCTTGTGCATGGCAAACTCCAAACTGATGTTCCACCGCGGGGCTATCTTGTATTTTATCCCCACTCCCAGCGAACCGTCTACACTCACATAACCGCCCTCGACAGTCGAGTATCCCACCCCGACTCCGGCCAGCAAATAGGGCGAGAGGCGCTTCGTGCCCTGGTAAGAGTATCCAACTCCATAGTTGAAAAAGTTGAACTCTATCTGCCCGCCCAGCCGGTATTGCCAACTCTCGAACGAATAATCGCTCCCGTTGGGAAAGCGGTTGTCGAAATCGCGCGTATCGCCCGAAAACTGCATGGCCGAAAAATCGGTCTTTACGGCCCAGCGATAGTTCAGCAGAAAGCGGAATACCCCGCTTGCCGCCACGCCCGGCCTATGCCACGGCGAAACCTGATTCGCATCGCCCATATAGCAGCTTATCCCGCCAGCAAGACCCGCATCGTAACGGAACTCCTGTGCCGATAAAGCGGCTGTACTGCCGATAAGTATAACTATAATCGGAATTATTTTTTTCATGTGCGTACCCATCTTTACATGTCTACATACATAAAACGAAATAAACCGACGAAAAGTATATCTATCGCTCCTTCCCTCTTCTGCATCACGGTATAGGAGGATACCGCAGGCGACCTATCGCTCCTCGCCATATCTGGTTGTAGACGTTGCCCGAGTTGTTCTCTCCTCCGAAGATATAGATGTAGGGAATCTTATAATCGTCGGCACCGGTCGCTGCCATAGCCGCAACCCGGTGTACCGGCATGAATTTCCATAGGGGAGCCGACGTTTGCGAAGCTGCGAAATCGGCATCGATTACCAGCACCGAAGCGAATGACCGAGGATTGATATAGGTAGGCATCGCCAGCAATTCGGGGGCTTTGGTCCAGCTGTTTCCGTTATTGACCGAGACATAAACCGAGTCGGCCACACCCTGGGCTTCACGCCCGCCAATAACAATCCACGAGGTATATTGTGTCGTAATCCAATATTCGTTGGTGGTAAAGGTAAAATAGGGGAAAAGCAAAGCTCCCTCACAGGGTTTTATCGACCCTTCGAGTTGAGCCCAAGCCTCGCCGTCATATCCCCAGGTAGCTCCCGTGAGGCTATGGTCGGCCATACGACCGCCCACCATAATCGACTGCGGCGAATCCAAATCATACTCCGAGACAAAAGTCACCATCGGGCTGCTGCCGGTGATGGGGAAATTGGACGGTGCGGGATAGGGAGCAAACCCGTCGGGCCGCGGATAACAGTCGTGCTTGTAGGTCCCATTATCCGAAACAATACCCAGCACCCGCGATTTCCACGTTCCCACGAGCGAATAGAAAGTTTGCCCTGTCGAGGTCCAGGTTGCCCCGTCGTCCGACCGATAAAGCTCGCCTGTCTGCGAAAGCATATAGAGGGCCTCGTCGGTCGCCTGTACCGATTTCACGTCGGGCGTAAAATCGAGAGTCAGCTCTTGCGAAATCCAGTCGTCGGCATAGGGATTGTCGGTGGTATACAGCGTATAGGCCGCATCTGTTTCGATAAACGAATACACTTTATCCTTAAAATAGACCGCCTTTTGATCGGTTACCGTCACCCCGCTGCCACAAGGCAGAGGTTTCACCCCGAAGGGGGCATTCCAATAAAGCGAATCGGGGTCTATCTGATGTACATTGACTTTCACCGAATACCATTTCTCGGTAAATCCGTTTTGGGCAGTCACCACCAACGACACTTTCGAGGTAAAATCGATTGAATCGGTCGGTACAGCCAAATAGTCGATAGTATCGTTGTCGGCAGGATTGCTCCGCCCCATAATGATTTTGGCCTGCCCCACGTTGTCGAACGAGATGTCGGCAATCAAAGCCGATACATCGGTACCCACCGGCAGCGAATCGGCATTGTAGATTTGTCCCCCGTTCAAGTCGATGGTGAAGAATATCGTATCGAGATGGGCCAGTACCGAGTCGTTAGCGGCCAGCGAAAAGGCTGTAACCCGCACACTCTCCGACATCGTATAAGTAGTCTCATCATCGGTAGGACTACACGAAAGGCCTGACAAAAAGAGAGCTGCCATGCACAGGAAAAAATATATTTTTTGCGTCTTCATCAACTGTTATTCATTACAAGTTTGCAGTTACAATCGGCAAATTTAGCAACATTTTTTTCTTTGCACACTACAAACTCCGATAATTATAATTATTTTGGATAAGCCACTATTCATCGCTTGGGCTTTTACTCGGTCAAAAATAGAGAAAAAACCACAGCCACACACACAATTTTAGACAAACCGAATGATTAGGCAGGCAAACAGGAGCTTTTTACCTATTTTCATACCACTCGATTCGAGCACGGCCACATATCTCTGCGCCCCGTGGCTGCCGACCTATCACCGGTGAGGGAACGCCTTGCCCCAAATTCATCGGTCCAATCTCGACCCGAGCTTCGTCCCAGCGGTTCGAATCGATAAACGACTGTAACAGAGCGGCGCCTCCCTCAACCACAAGATGCTGCAACCGACGGCGATAAAGCTCGTCGAGCAACTCGGGTATCAACGCTTCGCCAAAAGGCAGCCGCACCAACTCGACCGAGGGTGGCAATCCCGGATAATCGGTCTCGGGCCCGGTCACCACAAGTGTAGGGTGGGAATCGGTAAAGAGGCGGGCATCGACCGGCACGCGGGCATGCTCGTCAAGAACGATGCGCAAAGGCGAACGCCCGGGCCACAGCCGCGTCGTGAGCGAAGGATTGTCGGCAATAGCCGTGCGGGTACCCACCAAAATGGCGTCGGCCTCGGCACGCAAACGATGCACCCACACCGAAGAGACATCGTCCGAGATACGGGCCGCAGGTTCGCCCGGCTCACGCACCCGATCGATATAACCATCATGGCTCTGTGCCCATTTAAGCGTCACAAAAGGCCGGCGACGGGTCTGAAAGGTCATAAAGGTGCGGTTCAACTCGCGGCACTCTTCGTCGAGTACCCCGGTGATTACCTCGATACCCGCCTCGCGCAAACGGGCAATGCCCCGCCCCGACACCGCCGGGAAGGGATCGAGACACCCCACCACGACCCGCGGTATCTGCTTGGCGACTATCAGCTCGGCACAAGGCGGAGTCTTTCCGTAATGCGAGCAGGGCTCGAGCGAGACATACAGCGTCGACCGGGAAAGCAGCGACTCGTCGGCTACCGAGGCAATGGCATTCACCTCGGCATGCGGCTGGCCGCAACAGCGATGGTAACCCTCGCCGATAATGCGCCCCTCGTGCACCACTACCGCGCCCACCATGGGGTTGGGCGACACATGGCCGCGCCCCAGCGAAGCCAGTTGCAGGCAGCGGCGCATAAAAGCAGAATCCATATCTCTATCCATATCTTGAACTTTTTTGTTTACCTTTGTCCTCACACCGAGATTCCCCCGGCGCAACAATTTGCCGCAGCAAGTTTGCAGGCTTGCGCCGCCTCGACTCAAAGCAATGTCAACCATGCAACAAAGTATCGACCTGTTACGCCACAAGCTGCAAGGCATTTATCCTCCCGGCGAAATCACCGCCCTTACCCGGCTCATCTTCGAGGCTCTGTGCGGCTACACGCCCACCGACATACTGCTCCGCAAAGATACGATTTTATCGGAGGATACCCACCGAAAAATCGATGAGATAGCCGAACGGCTTGTACGACAGGAGCCTATCCAGTATATCCTGGGATATGCCTGGTTCTGCGAACGCCGCTTCGACATAGCCCCGGGCGCCCTCATTCCTCGCCCCGAGACCGAGGAACTGGTGCGCCTCATCATTGCCGAAAATAGCGGAAAGGCCCTGCACATTGCCGACCTGGGAACCGGCAGCGGCTGCATTGCCATAACGCTGGCCTGCGAATTGCCCCTTTGCCGAATCGAGGCCTGGGAACTCTCGCCCGACGCCCTCGTCATTGCCCGCCGCAATGCCGAAAAGCACCGGGTGCAAGTCGACTTTTTCGAGCGCGATATTCTCCACGAAAACCCCGAAGTTCTCGCGCCCGGCTCGCTCGACCTCATCGTGAGCAATCCGCCCTATATCCGCCAGAGCGAGCAACAATCCATGAGCAAGAATGTACTCTCATACGAACCGCACGAAGCCCTCTTTGTCCCCGACGAAACGCCTCTGCTCTTCTATGACAAAATAGCCCGTGACGGACTCACCCTGCTCTCGCCGGGCGGAAAGCTCTATTTCGAAATCAACGAAACCCAGGGCGACAACTGCGCCCGTATGCTCGAAGAGTACGGATATGAACAGACGAGAATAATCAAAGACCTCTACAACAAAGACCGGTTCGCATCGGCCGTAAAACCTTCCGCTCATGGCTAAGACTCTGACTCCCCCCGAAGCGCTGCACCGCGCAGCCGCCCTCTGCTCTACGGTCGAACATTGCACGGCCGACATACGCGAGAAACTGGCCCGATGGGGTATAGGCGGCTCCGACGCCCGAGCCATCGTCGACCGGCTCGTACAAGAGCGATTCATCGACGAGCAGCGATATGCCGTCGCCTTTGTCAAGGACAAGTTCCGCTTCTCGGGGTGGGGCCGCATCAAAATACGCTACGCTCTGCAACAAAAGCACATCGGCGACTGCGACATCGACCACGCACTGGCCGGCATCGACGAAGAGCAGTACTCCAACCGTCTGCTCGACCTGTTGAGAGCCAAATCACACACCATTCGCGACAACGACGCCGAAGCTCGCCGAGTCAAGCTCTTCCGCTTCGCCGCCTCTCGCGGATTCGAAAGTAACCTTATCTTCACCGCCTTGAAGCAAATCGAACCATGAAACCACCCCGCCTGCTCGACGAGTTGCTCGACCTCTTCTTCCCCCGGCTCTGTCCCATTTGCCAGCGGGCAATGAACCGCGACGAACGGGAGCTGTGTACCGGCTGCCTGCATCGGCTGCCTCGCACAGGCTATCACCTCGACCCGCTCAACCCCATGGCACAACTCTTCCTGGGCAAAGTTCCCATCGAACGATGCGCCGCCTTCTTCCATTTCACCTCCCCGGGCGACGCCCGGCAACTCATACACTACATCAAATACCACGGCGGGAAACGATGCGGACTCGTCTTGGGCGAGATATTCGCCCGGGAACTGCTCCCCAGCCGGTTCTTCGACGGTATCGACGCCCTGGTACCTATCCCCCTCCACCCCGCCAAACTACGCCGCCGGGGCTACAACCAAAGCGAATGGATAGCCCGCGGAGTCGAACAGGCCACCGGAATCGAATTGTACCCCAACTGGCTGCAACACACCCGCGACACCCGCTCTCAAACCCACAAGGGCATCTACGACCGCTGGCTCGACACCCAATCGGCCTACAATGCCGAGGCAGCCCCCGACCTCACAGGCCGGCACATTCTCCTTATCGACGACGTAGTGACGACCGGTGCCACCCTGCTCGCCTGCGCCCAAGCCTTGCACCGGCACGGCAATCCGTCCATCAGCTGCCTCGCACTCGCTGCCACACAGTAAATATTTTCATATTTTTAGCCCTCGTTCAACACTTTATCTGCTATTTTTCTTACCTTTGTCTTGCAATTATCTAAATATTATTCGTCATGAAAACGGTAGAACGATTATTAGCCGAAAAACTGTTGAAAATCAGAGCTATCAAACTGCAACCCGAGAATCCTTTCACATGGGCATCGGGCTGGAACTCTCCCATATATACCGACAATCGTCGCACTCTCTCCTATCCCGAGGTGAGAAGCTTTATCAAAGTTGAGCTTTGCCGGGTAATCATGGAACATTTCGGTGCGGCCAACGCCATTGCCGGCGTTGCTACCGGTGCTATCGCACAAGGAGCTTTGGTAGCCGATACACTGGGGCTGCCCTATGTATACGTACGATCGGCTCCGAAAGACCATGGACTCGAAAATCTCATCGAAGGTAACCTTGTTCCCGGGCAAAAGGTAGTCGTTATCGAAGACCTCATTTCTACCGGAGGCAGCAGTCTGAAAGCCGTCGAAGCCATTCGCAATGCCGGCTGCGAAGTGATAGGTATGGTTGCCATCTTCACCTATGGATTCCCCGTAGCCGCCCGCAAGTTCAAAGCCGCTCAAGTCGAGCTGATTACGCTGAGCAACTACAACGCCATGCTCGAGACCGCTCTCGAGACCAACTATATCAAACCCGAAGACCTCGAAACTCTGCAAGAATGGCGCAAAGACCCCTCGAGCTGGCAAGGTCCTAACAACAACACGCCCGCCGTATGACAAGCAGTTTCGAAAGTAAAACGGTGAGGATACCCCACGCCGTAGAGAAAGTCTATACCCTGCTCTCCGACCTCTCGAACCTCGACCGGTTCAAAAATGTATGGGATGCTTCTGGGAACCAAAACAAACTTAAAATCACAGGTTACGATTGCGACAGCCTCTCGATTGAGGTAAGCCCCATCGGTTCTGTCACCTTTCGTATCGTGGACCGGGAGCCCAACAAGACCATCAAGTTCGAAGCCGAGAACTCACCGCTGCCCCTCCACCTGTGGATACAGTTCGTCCCCACAGGCGACCACGAGACCGCATCGCGCGTGACCGTCAAGGCCGACCTCAACCCTTTCATCAAACCAATGGTTTCCAAACCATTGCAAGAGGGAGTCGACAAGATGGCCGACATGCTGGTGGTGCTCCCCTACAACGTGTAACCCGGCAAAGACAGCCGAGGCACATTTTTATGACAATCAAAAAGCGACTCGAATGGCACAGAAACTTTGGGAAAAATCGGTACAAGTCGACCGCGATGTAGAACGGTTCACCGTAGGTCGCGACCGGGAGATGGACATCTACCTGGCTCCCTACGACATACTGGGCTCGCTGGCCCACATCGCCATGCTTCAATCCATCGGGCTGCTCACCACCGAAGAACTGAAAACTCTGACCACCGAGTTACGACACATCTACGACGACACTCAATCGGGACAATTCTTCATCGAAGAAGGAGTTGAGGACGTACATTCACAAGTCGAACTGCTGCTCACCCGCCGGCTCGGCGACATGGGCAAAAAGATACACAGTGGCCGGTCGCGCAACGATCAGGTGCTGGTCGACCTCAAACTTTTCACCCGGTCGCGGCTGCAACATCTCGTAGAAGGCGTAGAACGGCTGTTCGACACACTCATTGCCCAAAGCGAACGGTACAAGCAGGTAGTCATGCCGGGCTACACCCACCTGCAAGTAGCCATGCCGTCGTCGTTCGGGTTATGGTTCGCCGCATACGCCGAGAGTCTGGTCGACGATCTCATCGTCATGCAGGCCGCCTATCGGGTTTGCAACCGCAACCCCTTGGGTTCGGCAGCCGGATACGGCTCGTCGTTCCCCCTCGACCGCACCCGCACAACCGACCTGCTGGGCTTCGAGTCGATGGACTACAATGTTGTCTATGCCCAAATGGGACGGGGAAAGACCGAACGCATCGTCGCCTCGGCCATCGCCTCGGTAGCTGCAACACTGGCCAAACTGGCCTTCGACGCTTGCCTCTACAACTCCCAAAATTTTGCCTTCATCAAGCTGCCCGACGCCTTCACCACCGGATCGAGCATCATGCCTCACAAGAAAAACCCCGACGTATTCGAGATTACCCGGGCCAAATGCAACAAACTGCAAGCGCTGCCATACCAAATCACGCTCATTGCCAACAACCTGCCGTCAGGCTATTTCCGTGACCTGCAAATCATCAAGGAGCTGTTCCTCCCTGCCTTCGACGAACTGGACGACTGCCTGCACATGGTCAACCTCATGATGGCGCAAATCGAGGTGAACACACATATCCTCGACGACCCGCGCTACAACTATATGTTTAGTGTCGAGGAAGTGAACCGCCGTGTACAGGCCGGTATGCCGTTCCGCGATGCCTACAAGCAAGTGGGACTCGAAATCGAAGCCGGAGCCTTCGCCCCCGACAAACATATCGCCCACACTCACGAAGGCAGCATAGGGAACTTGTGCAACGACCGCATAGAAGCTCTCATGCGACAAACGATTGCCAGTTTCGGTTTCGCCCGAACCCAAGAAGCCGAAGCTCGGCTCCTGGGTCGCTAAAAACACGACCTGAACGTCGAACGCCAACCCAACACTCACCCGCCGAAATCGAAACAATAGAAGAAATACCGAAATGAAAGCATTGCAACACATACTCCTGCTCCTGCTCACCGCCACAGCCCTCGGGTGCGACAGTGGCGACCGCGACCGCATACCCGCTGCAGCCGTGCGGGTAGAATTTGCCAGCCAAGCCATGTGGGACCAGTACGGCGTAAGCGGAAGCTTCATACACCGACGGTTCATTCTCAGCCAAAAGCTCCCCGCCGGATTTCCCTACACCCTATCATCGGCCACCGGCTACGGCGGACTCATGCTCGTCACCAACGAACACGCCGTCCCCTTCGTCTACGACCTCTGCTGCCCCGTAGAAATCAACTCCAACATACGTATCGAATTCGACGAAGATAATTTCTGCCTCCGTTGTCCCAAATGCGGATCGACCTACGACATCTCAACCGGAGGCCCCATGAGCGGCGCCGCCAAAGACGGACGCTATTTCCTGCAAAGCTACCACATAGCCCCCTATGGGACTGCCGGCGGTCAAATCATCTATCGCTAACCCACCCATAAATCGGCACACCACAAAGCTCTCCGGTAATGGCAGCCAATTTCCCCCCCGAATGCGCACAGGGGAATAGATTTTCGAGTCATAATTTTGCAGAACCCAAAAAGCATTCTATCTTTGCAAACGCATTCGCGAAAATAGCTCAGTTGGTAGAGCACAACCTTGCCAAGGTTGGGGTCGCGGGTTCGAGTCCCGTTTTTCGCTCCAAGGCTGCCCGAATGGTGGAATGGTAGACACGAAGGACTTAAAATCCTTTGGCTATTGCAGCTGTGGGGGTTCAAGTCCCCCTTCGGGTACTGCACAAAGTTGATAATCTTTTGATTGTCAACTTTTTTTATTCCCAAATATCGCATACTCACAAAAGCTAAACTGCTCGCACCGAAGTGCAAGTCCCCCAGGGTCAAGCCTGAAATAATAGTAGAAAGAATGACAAATTCTCCCTGTCATGGATAGTCTCCGCCTCTATTGGACCGGAACCGACCGAGACGTGAGGCGAGAGCAGTTTGAGAGTGGTGAGTTTTGTGTCCCCCCTCGAGTGTGATACCTACCTCCAAGCAAAAGTGCCTGACAACATCGACGGCGCTTCTTGGTTCGCTTTTCTCGCTACAAAGAAGATTGAACTTGCTACGTACCCCATCTGACGCGGCGATGGCAGCTCGGAGATGTGACTCTTCGGGCATGGTGCGGGGTAACCGGGTGGGTAGGGGGGAGTGGTGTGGGTGGAGAGATGAAAGAGATGCGTGTTGTGTGCGGGGAGGTGGAGTGATGTGTATGGGGAGAGGATATATAAAGAAATGCGGGGGGTTAT
>CASFYQ010000016.1 GCA_949298955.1 uncultured Bacteroidales bacterium | reverse complement strand
ACATATAACAATAATGTTTGGACTTCCAATCCTGCCACAATAGAGGCTACCTTACCCGCTACAATTCAGGCTTGGTGGCCTGCATCGGCTTCTGTAACAAAGTTCAATTATAGTTATACATCGTATGATGAACCTTATCAAATAGGATCAAACTATATCAAAGGAACCGTTGACCAAAGTGACCAAACAAAACTTGCCAGTTGTGACTGGATGGTTGCAGCAACACCCCTTGCTTCGCCTTCGCTGTCAATCAACTTTGAACATCAATTATGTAGAGTAGAAGTAAAAATAGCAAAATTCGAAGGTTGGCCAGAAGGCGAAGCGCCCATGATACAAGAACTTTGTTTCTTTACTAAAGTAGAGAATGATGGTGGCAGTGGTACAGGAGATTGGTTGGATGTAAAACCGTACGAAAGAGATGAGACTTATATCGCAATCATTTCATCATATGTATACAGGTCACATTATAATTCACCTTTGATGAAGATAAAAATTGATGATGATGATTATTATGTCTATGTTTCGGATGAAGTAGAAAACGGCAAAAGATTAGTGAATGGGAATTCTTATACTTTTAATTTGACTATAAAAAATAGAAACAGCAATACTGTCACCACTCGTTCCACATACACACAGGAATGCGAGTTAGAACTGGTAGAAGTGGAAGATATGAATGAGGATTAACACTCATACGTTTGTAGTGAGAGAAAAAGGGTTGTCTAAATGACAATACGGGTTGCCTGCCTTGCAAACCGGGTGGCAGAATGTGGGAAGACAGGAGGCGGCTTGGCATAGTCAAACTTGAAAACAAACGTTTTCATTTGTCTCTACACTCGCCTTTCACTATCTTTGCACCCGATTTTTGAAAAGGAGGAAAACATGCAGGGATTGTATTCGATAGGATTGCTTATTATATCCAACATTTTCATGACTTTGGCCTGGTATGGCCACTTGAAATTGCAAGAGATGAAGGTCATCAGCAACTGGCCTCTCTATGGTGTTATTCTGCTTAGCTGGGGTATTGCCTTGCTGGAATATTGTTGTCAGGTACCGGCCAACCGCTTGGGATTTCGCGAGAATGGCGGCCCTTTCAGCCTCATGCAGTTGAAGGTGATACAAGAGGTGATAACGCTCATTATCTTTACCGTCTTTTCGGTGGTATTTTTCAAGGGCGAGTCGCTGCATTGGAACCACATCGCCGCTTTCGGGTGCCTGGTTTTGGCGGTCTATTTTGTGTTTATGAAATGATTGGGTACTCTGCCGAGTAGGGTAGGGCAATGAGAGAAAAGCCCCCGGCTGTGGCATGGCGTCGAGCCTGCTGTTGCCGGGGGCTATTTTTTTTGGGGGGGGAGATTGGGATTTTTCTCTGCCCGGAGGCGGGATTGGCCGCTACCTTCGCATCACCTTCTTGAAATCGCGCACGATTTGTTCGCCCATGTTGACGATGGCCGAGTCGACCTTGTGAATTTCGACGGGGGTGACGGCATCTTTGTATTTGGCTTTGCCCATACCGAATTTCATCTTGTCGAGATTGCCCGAGATGTTCAGCCCCAGTTTGAAGGGGATAGGCGATTTGAGTATCGAGATGTGGTAGTTGAAATTCATGTCGAGGTCTTGCGAGCCTCCCACGGCGGCGCGGTAGCGATCCATCTCGATGACAAAGGGATATACGATTACGTTGCCGTCGGCCACGCTGATGTTGACCGAGATGCTGTCGATGAGGTTTCGTTCCTTGTTTTTAAAGAGGAATTTCTTCGAGATTTCGGCAAAGGTTTCGCCGTCGAGCAGTACCAAACTGTCCCCCTCGACGTGTATGGCCGACCGCAGAGAGGGTATTTTGATGCGCATGCAGGAGTCGAGCCGGGACTCGGCCGACACGTTGAACTCGACCGTCCCCTGGAACGACCGCAGCATGGGAACGATGGAGTCGAGCGAGGGAATGAAATCGACCAGCTTGCCTATGTTGATGTTGTGCAGTTTGAAATCAAACCCGGCGTATCCCGAGCGGCTGTTGCGGGCCTGGTAGATGAGGGTGGTGTTCATGGTGGCCCCCAAACCCTCCATGCCGAGTTCTTTGAGGTGTATGGCCTGGTTGCGAATGTCGACGGCTCCGTGCACGTTTTTGAATACCATTTTCCCGTAGCGTACGCGGTTCAGGCGAGTTTGCAACTCGAAATCGATATTCTTGGGTATGACAAACAGCGAGAGGGGAGTCGATGTGGTGTCGGCTTCGCTTTCGTTCTCGATTTGTACCGTGTCTTGCGGGAATGTAATCGAGCGGATTAGCTGGTTGCAGTTGAGGTTTTTGGAGGAGATACTCAGGTTGGCCTTCAACAGCTTGCCGCGGCGCATGGCACCGTAGAGGTTGTGAATCGAGCCCGAGGCGGTGAGGTCCGAACGGCCTATGCGCATGGTGGCATTATGCAGCGTGATGGTGCGGTTGCCTACCGATACGGCTGTTTTCTGTACCCGTATGGGGAGCGACGACATGGGAGTGCGCACAAACAGGCGGTTGAAACCCACGGTGCCTTGGGGTATCCATATCGAGTCTTTCACTTGTTTGGCTTTCAGTCTGATGCCCGCCTTGTCCATGCCCAGACGGTTGTCGCCCAAGCGGCAGAAGAGCGTGTCGGCTTCCATGGCGAGCCGTATTTGAGGCTGGGTGGGGCGGTTTTCGGCCGGTTGCAGATCGATGGTAGCCTCGGTCTTGCCACAGAAGAGGTGCATCGAGTCGGTCATCGAGGCTTTCAGCTTATGCGCATTCAGTTTACACTCGACCTCGGCGATGCGGGTGGTGTCTTGCGGGTTTGTGGTCTTGATGGCGGCCGACAGGTTTTCGATGGTCGAGTTCAGTCGGGGTGAGTTCAGCACGATATTCTTCACCTGAGCCTGAGCTCCCAGCATATCGTTGCCGAAGAAGCGCAGCGAGGCGTCGCTGGTAAATTCGAATCCTTTGTTTTTGTCGCGCAATGCCAGGGCGGTCATGTTCATCTTTCCCAATGCCTTGATGCGTCCCAGATCTTTCTTTTTGACAGAAGAGAGCCGGCAGTGCAGCCGCAAGTCGGCATCGACTTTCCCCTCGATGGAAACACCCTCTTGCAGCGGGAAAGTTTGGGCCAGGGCCGTCAGGTCGATGGTCGACTGGGTGTGGAAGGTGATGTCGGGGTCGTCGAGCAGGTCGGTCACCCGGGCATCGGCCAGAATATCGGTATGAGCTCCTTTGAAATGGAATATCTTCAAATCGAGATATGAAGGCTCTGTTTTCGTGAAATCGACCTGCCCGAAAAAGTCGGCCTTAAACTCGTCGATACCATAGGGCAGTCGTGCATATTTGGCCGAAGCGTTGTCGATGAGTACTTTGAGGGTAATCATGGGCATCTTGTCTTTCCCGTAAAGGCCTTTGACAATACCGTTCATCGTCACGTCGCCCCGGGCCGATACCTTCTCTTTCTTGACCACACTCTCGGGGAGCATGTGCAGCACCGTCTCCAGCGATGGGGTGTGCAGCCCGTATTGCAGGTCGATGTCCAACGCTTTGGCCAGGGTGTCGCGCCGTATGTTACCCTTCAAGTCGAGTTCCACGCCGTTGAGGTCGAGCAAGGCATCGTGCAGGCCGATGGTCCGGGAGGCCCGGTCGAGCTCTATCTCGGTTTTCAGCCGGGCCGCTATGCGGTGGGCCAGCAATTCGCCGTCTTGCCAGAAGAGAATGTTCTTGTTGTTGTAGTCGAGAGCCAGCATCGAGTGCCCTTTTTGCAGATGTGCTTTCAATTTGAGGTTAGCGTCCCACAGATTGGCAAAGACCCGGGTCTCGCGATCGTCGTAGGTGACGGTGGCATGGCGCACCACAACGCGCCGTATATCTATCTCGTCGGCGATGGGCCCGGTGCTCGCCGCGGTGTCGACGGCAGCCGTGTCGGAGGCGACAATGTCCCAGTTGGCCACGCCATCTTTCCCCTTGAAAGCATACACGTTGATGCTGTCGAGCCGCAGCCGGTTGAGGCTGATTTTGTTCAACCGCAGGTAGTCGACCACATTCACGACGGCTACCGCTCTTTTGAAGGTGAGCAGAGTGTCGGTACGTTGCCAAAGCGAGTCGCGAATGCTTTTCGAAACCAAAGTCCCATCAGAGAGCTTCACCCCGAACCGTGGGAAAGTCGAGAAAAATGTCAACTCCACGCTCTCCATGTCGAGCTTGGCATTGAGGTTTCGGTTGGCCACGTTCAGCACGACGGGAGTCAGCTTCTCGGGGGTAAAAACAAAATTGATGGCCAAAGCAATGGCCGCCGTCAACAACACCAGAATCGAAGCCAGCGAGAGGCCTGTGATTTTGAGTATTTTTTTAGTCCGACGTTTCATATCATTTCCGGTTTTTGGGTACTGCAACGACAGCGAAAGGCGAGTGCAGGAAAATCGAATACACCCTTCCCGGGTTCTACTCTGCCCAATCGCCTCCTGTCTAAGTACAAATTTAGACAAAATCCACGAAATTCTACACCGGCTGCATAAAAAAACAAGACCGGCACCTTGTTTGCTGTCGCCCTCCTGCGTGTTCAAAGGGTGTTACTCGGGAATGTTTGGTATAAGATCGATATTTCTTTATTAAAAAAATCAAGTCGGGTGAGGAGTTTGAGAGTGACATTCGCTACCTTTGTGGAAGAAAAAAACATACAAGCAAAAGGAGGATTCGTTTATGTTGGCCTATACCTATGTGGAGCGCGGGAAATTCGAAATGCGCGAAAAACCTCTTCCCCGGTTAATCGACCCTCGCGATGCCATTGTGCGTGTGACTTTGGGCAGTATTTGTACCAGCGACCTGCACATCAAGCAGGGCAGTGTGCCGCGTGCCGTGCCCGGTATAACCGTAGGTCACGAGATGGTGGGTGTGGTCGAGCAGGTGGGGCCTGCGGTTTCGACGGTAGCACCCGGCGACCGGGTGGTGGTCAATGTCGAGACCTTTTGTGGCGAGTGCTTTTTCTGCCGGCATGGTTATGTGAATAACTGTGTCGACCCGCAGGGCGGTTGGGCTTTGGGCTGTCGCATCGATGGCGGTCAGGCCGAGTATGTGCGGGTGCCTTATGCCGATTGCGGTCTCACGCCTATCCCGGCCGTGGTGAGCGACGAGCAGGCTCTCTTTGTGGGCGATATTCTGGCTACGGGCTTTTGGGCAGCGCGCATTTCAGAGATTACGCCCGACGATACGGTGCTCATTATCGGGGCGGGGCCCACGGGCATTTGTACCTTGTTGAGTGTGTTGTTAAAGAATCCTCGCCGGGTGATTGTTTGTGAAAAGTCGCTCGAACGGCAGCGTTTCGTGTGCGAACATTATCCGCAGGTGCCGGTCGTATCGCCCGAGGAGTGTCTCGATTTCGTGCGTACCCTTGGCAATCATGGCGGTGCCGATGTGGTGGTCGAGGTGGCCGGTGGCGACGATACCTTCCGCCTGGCGTGGGAGTGCGCACGACCCAATGCGATTGTGACTGTTGTTGCTCTCTATGACAAGCCGCAGGTGCTCCCGTTGCCCGATATGTATGGCAAGAACCTCACTTTCAAGACCGGGGGAGTGGACGGTTGCGATTGTGCCGAGATTCTGCAACTGATTGCCGAGGGGCGAATCGACACCACGCCTCTTATTACCCATCGGTTCCCGTTGCGAAACATCGAGGAGGCCTATCGCTTGTTTGAAAGCAGGAGCGACGGGGTCATCAAGGTGGCGATAGAGAACACGGAACATAACGCTAAGCTTTTTTAGAAAAACAGATATTAAAGTAGGCAAAGGAAGCAGAATATTATCTTTTTTTGATATTTGTTGTAAAATTAGTAGCCATAATGATAATTTTTTGTAATAATGTTATATCTTTGCATGGATTTCTATAAAAATGGCTATAAAGATGCAGTGGTTTGAATATATCGCCGATTCGTTGTGTGGCAGGCAGAGCGGCGAGTCGATAATTCATCGGGCTGATAGGGCCGCCTCTTGCAATAGACAAGACACGGTGTGTGCATCGGTGTGCGATATGACAACAGACATTTCGGGTGCCTGTTGAGTATATCGCCTGTTTCTTTTTCAGGCAGCTTTATTGAGATTTACACGTTTTTTTATCCTCTCTTGGCAACCGGTGGCGGATAAAATTGAGATATGTGAATTTTTTTTATGGTGTGTAATTTTGAAATAGATGCTTATGAGTGAGTAGAGAAAAGGGTAATATTGCAAAATAACGCATATCTATACGGAATAAATGAAAATGGAATAATTTTATGAATATTGAGATATGCACTATTTTTAATTTTTATAACTTGCGAATAAAAAATAACTTAAAATAAAGTTGATATGAGAAAACTAATACTTGTAGTGTTTACATTTATTCTCCTTGCGGGGGTAAATGTCGGTAAAGCGCAGACCGCGTTGCCGTATTCGATTAATTTTGGCAATAGCCAGGAAGGCTGGACGGCGGTCGATAACAGTACCACGCCGGGTACCACCTGGGGATATAGTGCCCGGTGGGCCTATATTCAAGGTACCTATTATGGCAGTGTCATGATGATGACGGATTATGTGTCGGAGTGTAACGACTATTATGTGTCGCCCGGGTTTACGCTCGAAGCTGGTAAGGTATACACGATTGAGAGCAATGCCTGTATGCAAAATTCTGGTATGAACGCCTGCAAACTTTCTATCGGTTATGCGAGCTCGGCCAGCGATATGAGCACGTTCGTAAAATTGAACGATATTACCCTCGATGATACTTCGCAGTATCCCGCAGCCCAAAAAACTCCGTTCGAGGCACCTTCGAGCGGAACTTTCTATTTTGCATTTCACAACACGAGTCCGGCGTTCAGCAACTCATGTTTCCTTTTTGAGTTCAAATTGTATGAGGGCGATGATGCGGGCGAGACTCCCGAAGAGGTTGTCGTAGAAGTGCCTTACAGCATCGACTTTTTAAATAATTCTGAAAATTGGACATCGGCCGACAACAACGATGACGGCCAGACTTGGACTCCATCGAGCGGCTTCGGCGTTATGCTCGGTATGGGATCGCACGATGACGATTTTTTCTCGCCGCAGGTAACTCTCGAGGGTGGTGTAGCTTATAAGATTACAACCAATATTGCGATAGACGGTGATCCCAAGGATTACGATGTCGTTACTCTTACACAAGGTACCGATAAGGCTCAAATGCAGGCCATCAAACAGCTTGACTTTGAACAAATAGGAGAAAACGTAGAGGAAATTATCTTTACCCCGACATCGAGTGGCAACTACTATTTCTCGTTCCATAACACATCGACTACGGGTGGAAAAACTCTGATGCTGCAATCGTTTGCCATAGATAAATATGTAGAGGTGATGCCCGAGGAGAACGAGATTTATTCGACCCGGTTTGACGAGAGCGAGCCTCTTAATGGCTGGACTGTCATCGATAGCAACACCGATGGTGTGAAATGGGCCATGGAAGAAGGTTATGCCGGCCCTGCATATAATGGCAACATGGCCATAGGCGAAGCCAACGACTGGCTCATCACGCCGGCCTTGAATATGGTTGCCGGCAACGACTACGTGATTCGTTATACCCTCTCGCAAGCCGGTGCATTCGATGCCGACGAGGTTGTTATCAAATGGGGTACTACTCCTACGGCCGCAGGCATGACCAACAGCCTCACGACCGAAAGCATCAATTTGGGCAGCGGGTCGGTAGACAAAGTGATTCGTTTGACTTGCAGCCAGTCGGGCAATGTGTATATAGGTTTCAACCTGACGACGGCCAATCCCAACGGTATCATTTCGTTGGATAAGATTTCGGTATCGCAAACCTCGAAAGCCAAGCCCCAACCGGTAGACGGTTTGAGAGTTTCTTCCAATCATAAAGAGCAAACGGTAACCTTGAACTGGACCAACCCTGCGTTCGATGTCACCGAAGCTCCTATTATCGAAACTCTCGACATCACGATTTATGAAAACGGTGTTAAGGTGGCTACCTTGGAAGACCGCGCTGTCGGTGAAAAAGATACCTATACCTATTCTCCTGCCCAATTCAGCGGTATGGCTCTGTATCGTGTCGTAGCTTCGATTAACGACATAGAGTCGTTGCCTGTCGAAGCAAGCATCAACCTCGACGATATCAATGGCGAGGCAATTCTGTTGCAGGATATGCCTTTGGATACGGCCGACGATTTTGCAAAATGGGTTATCGAAAATAAGGACGGCGGTGGCACGTGGAACTATTCGGCCTCGGCTATCACCATTCCTATGACCAGCTCGGGCGACCACAACGACTGGGCCATTACCCCGGGTGTACAACTCGAGCCGGGCAAACGTTATGTCGTTAAATTCGATGTAGCTACAAGTGCATCGTTTGCAGGCAACCTCCAAGTATGGTTGGGCGATGCTCAAAACGCCGATAACATGGATACCGAGCTTCTGTCGCTCAACAACATTTACTACAACGGGTTCGTAAGCACGAGCACGCCGCAGTTCAGCGTAGAGACCGCCGGTACCTATTATATAGGCTTCCAGGCCGGTAATATAGAAAACGGTATGCGCGTGAGAAATGTAAACGTATGCTACATTCAAGAGTATCAAGAGGCACCGGTGATGGAGCTTCCCTATTTCGAGAATTTCGACAAAAATACCGAAATACCCACCGGTTGGAGAATGGAACGCAGCAGCGATGAGCTTGGTTTCTATGTGCGCAATGTCTCTCAGGATGCTACGATTTATATGAACGCCTATTCGCGGCCCAATGCCTTGATGGTTAAGGGCAATGCTCCCGAGGCACGGGAAGAGGTGGCCTATACGCCCAAGTTCTCGTTCGAACCGGGTAATGTCTACACGGTTAGCTTCCAGTTCAATATGTTCCAGTTGAGCGGGAAAGCCAATAATTCTATTGCCATTTACAAAGCTACGGATCAAAATCAAGAGAGCATCGTGGGCGAGCCCGTCCTCGAGGTGAATAGTCAGACCGGCATGACCAGTTGGGAAGAAAAGAGCTTCGACCTTACCGTCGATGAGGCTGCCGAGTATTGCTTCGTAATCAAAGTCACGAGCGATGGTGCCAGCGATGTCGATATTAAGATTGACGATTTTGCCGTAGACCAAATCGTTGAGATTGAACCTGTGAAGCCGGCAGCTGTCATGAATGCAAGGGCTATGGTCATCAGCTCCAATCAAAGCATAATCTTCAGCTGGAATCACCCCCTTGTCGATGTCGACGGCGAAACGATACAAAAGGGTTCTGTCATAAAGACTCAAATTTATGACGGCACCGAACTCATTGCCGAGCCTACGGTGGTCATGCCCGACGCAAGTACGGTCGATGCCGAAACGGGTATCCCCATGTCGTTTACCTATACTTATGCCGACTTTGATAAATTCACAGGCCAAAAGATTTATAAATTTGTGCCTTGCATCGATACCGAGGCCGGCCCTGCCACGACTGCCGTGGTTTCGCTCAGCAGCTTCACCTTCGGCTACCTGAAAGAACAAATCCAAATCTTCGACTTTGCCGAGGGCGATAACGGCTGGACCGCTGTCGACAATGACAACGACAGCAAGACTTGGGCTGCCGAGGGTGGCCAGATGGTAACCACCGGCAAAGACGAGTGGCTCATCTCGCCCGAACTTACTTTGAAGCCGGGCAAATCGTACTATGTATTGTGCGAGTTTATGACCGATGTCGACCAATATGCCGATGTTACTTTCACCCGCGGTAACGGTTCGAGTGTGAAAGATCAGACCGAGGTAATTTACAGCTTCGACAATGTCATATTGAGCAACTATGCCTTGATGGAAGTCGGTGGTACTTTCCTCCCCGAGGACGAAAGCAACTATTTCGGTATCCATGTCGAGAGCGAAAACGGTTCGAAGGTTCAGGTGAAGAGCTTCAAGGTATACCGCCTGATGACCAAGGACGAGCCGGTAGAACTCCCCTATGAAGAGGATTTCGAAAACCGCACGGATGTCGACGATACGAATTTCACCAACAAGTGGGGTTGCCGCACCTCGAGCTCTGCTCTCTTCCGGGTAACTACCATGCCCGAAAATACCGTGGCTGCTCACTCGGGCGAATATGCTGTTGTCGCCAACGAGTACACTTTGGGTGCAAGAGACGAGCTTCTGTATACGCCTTATTTCTCGCTTGAAGCGGGTAAGACCTACGAAATCTCCTACTACTTGTATATGCCCGGCAATGGCGAGAACATCACCGGCGCCCAAGTAGAGGTGGCCTATACGCAAGAAGATAGCGGTATCGAGCTGCCGAAAATCCAAACCATTCTCGAGCCGGTAACCGAGTGGACCAAGTTCTCGGTGAAATACACTCCGGATTACACCATGGAGTACTGCCTCTATTTCAGGTTTGCTGCTGTTACGGCAAATGCCGGTATCATTGCTATCGACGATTTCAAAATCGAAGAGGCAGATGGCATGGGTATCGACGAGCTTGTTGAAAACAGCAACATGTACTATGCTCAATCGACTGCCATGCTGTATGTTCCCGAAAATGTAGAAAGTGTTTCGGTATTCAACATGCAAGGCCAGTTGGTAATGAATGCCGACAATGCCGACGGCATGATTGCCTTGAACGGTCTCAATCGCGGTGCCTATATCGTGAAAGCTGTAACCGGCGAAGGCAATACTCTCACGCTGAAAGTGATTAAGAAATAAAACCCATCAACAATGGCACTGCTCCTGTCAAGGGGCAGTGCCTTATTTACTAATATAACTATGAAGAAAAACTTATTTAAAGGTTTCCTGTGGTCGGCCGCATTGCTTTTGGGTGGTGTGAATATGGCCGTCGCTCAGGAGTATAATCAGCGAATCGCCATGGAGGGTGTCGAGATGTATGGTATAGTGACCTTCTCGGCAGTCAATCAAATCGACGAGATGACTCCGGGTATGTACAAGTTCGGGTATGACCAACAGTTCAAACCTGACGATAACGGAGTCTTGTTCAGTCGGTATATTGCAGGTGGCGGTGTATATCACGAAGGTAAAATTTATTGCAACGTATACAACGACGAGGCCAACCTGTCTACCCAAAAACCGGTGTGGACCATTCTCGATGCCGAAACCTATGAGGTGCTTTACGAGAAAGAGCTGCCCGATAATGGCGTATGTACCACCAAATCGCTTGCCTATGACATCACCAACGACAAAATCTATGGTATTGTTGTCGATTTTACCGATTCTCATTTGGTCGAAATCGATCCCGCGACCGGCGATATGACCCGGGTAGGCGACAACTTTGATCGCAATCTGCGCTTTAAAACTCTAGTCTCGACAAACAACGGTATGCTTTACAGTATCGTAATCGATTCGGACGTATCGAGCCTCTATAAAATCAGGAAGACCGATGGCCTGGCCGTGAAGGTAAGAGACATTACCGCCAAGAACCTGCTCGGCCCGGATGACTATCTGTTTAATTACGGAACCGAACAGGCCATGTTCCTCAACCGCTCTACGGGCAAGGCCTATTGGATACTCGAAAGCAACAGCTACAAGCTGGACAGCGATTATTCGCCCATCTTCGAGGTGAACCTCACGAATGCCGAGGCTACCATGGTCTCTTATTTGAGTCGTTGCTATCAAGTGAGCGGCGCTTGGTTCAAAGAACCCAACAACGGAGCACCGGGCATTATCTCTGATTTTGAATATGTAACCCCCGAAGAGGGATCGGCAAGCGGCTCTATTCAATTCCGGTTGCCCGAGAACGATTATAGAGGCAACCCCTTCACCGACTCCAACTTGAAGATAAAGGTTGTCGAGGGCGACAAGGTGCTTGTCGACGCTACGGCTCAAGCCGGCACATTATTCAAGAGCGAGGAGCTTGCCTTGCTGAACGACAATCACACCGTATCGATTACCTTGTCGAACGAAAAGGGATCAGGGCCTACTATTCAACGGACATTCTATGCCGGCTATGACCTGCCTGCTGCTCCTACCAACGTAAAACTCTCTTATGAGGGCCTCACGACCACGCTTACCTGGGAAGCTCCTACCACTGGCGTGAACGGTGCTATTATCGACAAAGACAACATTCGTTACAGAGTAATTAAACAAACCGGTTACTACCAGGGTACCAATAGCGTGGTAGCCGAGAATCTTAAAGAGTGCACCTTTACCGAGACGCACCCCGCCGACATGAATTATTACAGATATTTCGTAGTCTCGACCTATGAGGGCGAAGACGGTGGCTATTCATTCTCCGAAGAGCTTGTGCTCGGCTTGCCTCTCAATCCTCCTTATGGCGGACTGTTCTCCGAGCCGAACGATATGTTTAGCTACTATACGCTGATCGATGCGAACGGTGACGGCTATTGCTGGAATTTCGATAAGAGTATCGGCGCTGCCATGTATATCTATAACGAAACGCAGGCTGCCGATGACTGGCTGATTGCTCCTCCCATCAATTATAAGAAGGGCGTAAACTATACTTTGCTGTTCAAAGCCTATTCGTCGATGGACGATTATCCCGAGTCGATGGAGATAACATTCGGCAAAGGCCGCACTCCCGAAGAGCAGACCAAGCTGCTGCTCGATATTCCCGAGGTACCCAGTGTCGGCGAAGATAATCCGGTGACCGAATATGAAGTACCTATCACGGTCGACGAAGATGGCGTTTACTACTATGCGTTCCACGTGACCTCCGAGAAATTCCATGAGTACCTCCGCGTATTCGATATTCGTCTCGATGCACCGTCGGGTATCGAAACCGTGAAGGGCGAAGACAGCAAGCTCGTGATTACGACAGGAAAGAACAGCGTGAGAGTGGACAATCCCGATGGGCGGGCCGTTGCAATTTACAGCGCCAGCGGTATGCTTGTCGATTCGTTTACCGAGACGGTTTATGAGCGTTCGCTTTATCCCGGTATCTATATAGTCAAGAGCAATGACTCGGTTCAAAAGATTATTGTTCGGTAAGTATAATAGAAAATAGAGATGAAGCATATAATTATAGCGACCGGACTCGCTATAATGTCAGTATCGGTATGGGGACAATCTGTATTGTCCCCATATACGCGACATTATGTAGAGCAGGTCAAGAACGAGCAAGTGGTCGATAGTCCCAAACGCACGGCACTTTTAAAGAAAAGCAATGCCCGTGACCGGCAGGTAATATCGGCATTCGTGCATTTGAATGAAGGATATACCCCCGATCTTTTGACCGCGTATGGGGTAGAGGTGAGAACGGTGGTAGGCTCCATGTTCACGGCCGAAATCCCGCTCGAGGTTCTCGACGAGATAGCTGCTCTCGATGCGGTAAAATACATCGAGATGGGAACCCCCGTTACCCATGAACTCGACGAGGCTCGCAAAGAGACGCACGTCGACGATATGCAGAACGGTGTTTCGCTCACCGAGGGATATACCGGCAAAGGTGTAATCGTGGGAATCATCGATAATGGTTTCGATTTGGGACACCCCAATTTCTATACCGCAGACAAGAGCGAGCTGCGCATCAAACGTTTGTGGGATCAGAATGTGTCGGGCACGGCTCCCGAAGGGTTCGGCTATGGCTGTGAATATACCACTGCCGAAGACATTCTTGCCAAGGGCTGCGACATTACCGAGACGACACATGGTACCCACGTGACAGGTATCGCTGCCGGAGCCGACAATACCGACGGGAAGGGCCTCTATGGCGTCGCTCCCGATGCCGAGATTGTGCTGGTGTCGCTTAATACGACCGAGTTGTACAACGGCGATAATACCTCTGTGCTCGATGGCGTAAAATATATCTTCGACTATGCCGAGTCGGAGGGCAAACCCTGTGTTGTCAATTTGAGTTTGGGCAGCTGGTTGGGGCCTCGCGACGGCTCTTCGACTTTCGACCGCATGGCCGACGAATTGCAAGGCCCCGGTCGCCTTCTCGTCGGGTCGGTCGGTAACGAAGGCGGGAATAAATTCCATGCCAGCAAAACTTTCGAGGGCGGAAAAACCGACACGCTGGCCGTCTTCTTCGACTTTGTGTCCTCTGCTGCACAGTACGGTACCGTCGAGATATGGGGCGATGCCGGTATGGATATTACCTTTGTCCCCATTACTTACAATGCCGGGGAAAACAAATTGCAGAAAGTTTACGAACCGGCCCGGTTCAGCGCGACCCAGTGCGACAATAAGGTATATAGTTTCAGCTATCAGGACGACGGCGTGTGGGGCAGCCTCTCGGTCGACGGTGAGATAAATCCGATAAACGGGAAGACCCACCTGATGCTCTCTCCCGATTATTATTCGTTCAGTTCGAGTTATGATCGAGGTTTCTACCTTATCACGTCGGACAAGGGAACCGTGCATATGTGGGGCGATGGCTACACGGTTACACTCAGCAGCTTCGACCGACCCGGGTTTGTCGATGGCAACACCTCGTCGACCATGGGCGAGATAGGAGGAACCGGGAAACGCATTATTTCGGTCGGTGCCTATGTCACCCGCGATCACTACACACAATATGGAATACCCTATAAGTCGGGCGAAACGCAGGACGCAATCGCTTCGTTTTCGAGCCAGGGGCCCACACCCGATGGTCGCATGAAACCCGAGATTACGGCTCCGGGCTCTTACATTATCTCCTCGTTGTCGAGCTACTACACGGGTAGCAAAATCAAGTACAGCAGCGTTACATGGAACGACAAGAAATATGAGTTCGGCTATATGCAGGGTACCTCGATGGCCTCGCCCTTTGTGACAGGTGTAATGGCTACCTGGTTGCAGGCCTTCCCCGAAATGACTCCCGAGATAGCCCGTGAGATTTTGCAGAAAACCTCCCGTCAGGACGATTTTACCGGCACAATCGATGGCGGGTCCAATCTTTGGGGCTATGGTAAAATCGATGCTTATGCAGGTATCAAAGAGTGTATCCGTTACGAAAGCGGCATTGAGCCGAGTCTGGCCGACAACCGCTCGCATCTGGTAGTCAACGATGGCAACTGTGTGCGGGTGCTCTTCGGTTATGACGACAGTCAGGTAGCCTTGCATCTGTATAACCTGCAAGGCGCCTGTGTCGCTACCCGTGCTATCGGCAAGGTTGCTGCCGGCGAAGAGGTGACAGTCGACCTCGATGATTTTGCCGCAGGCATATACATGCTGCGCATTATGGGTGGAAATACAAAATCAATGGTAAAAAAGATAATTGTTCAATAAATTAATAAAATGCAGAAAATGTTTAAACAGTTTATGCTGGTCACCGCAGTGGCCGCTGCCGCATCGGTTTGCGCGCAAGAGACAACTATCCCCTCGATGAGTGAAATGACAGGCGATTTCATCGTTTTAAATTCACAATCCTATAATGGCGTGAAAAGCCTCGCGTCGATGAAGCCGTTCACCATCGAGCCGGCTGACAACGACTCGATTACACTCAGCGGATTTTATATGAGAAACTGCCTCGATTTCAAAGCCGAGTATAGCGAGACGACCGGCAAGATAAGTATCCCCGCCGGGACCCCTGTGTTCGATTACTTTGGAACCTATTTGATTTATCTCTATCCCTGGAATACCGAGGACGAAGAGGTAATCATGCGCCCCATCGAATACAAATATATCGGCAACAACGTTTGGGAGTGTAATTCCGATTTGATGCTCGTGGCCATACAAGGAGAAGAAATGCAAATGTCCGTTTTCTCCAGCGGCTCGCGCATTGCTCGTTGCAATGGGACTACCAACAATACCTCATATGTAGGAACAGCCGATGAACAGGACGAGTATATCGAATCACGTCCTTCCTACGTCACCATCTCGGGCAACAACATCGATATTTACAACGTTTTGCAGGCCGACCAGTATGGCTATGGCGTGCACCTGAGCGGAACCATCGATCGCACAGCCGGTAAAGTGTGGTTTGGCTATACCCTCACCGGGCAGGCCAATGATGGGAATTACCGTATCCTCACAGGCTGCGAGTATGACGAAGATACCAATATGCCCACCAAAGTAGCCTATTCCGGAACCAATAACTATGGCAATGTGCGTGCCTCGATCGACCTCGAAAAAGGCGAAATCGCCATCGACCCCATGGCTATTTGGGTAGCCGAATATAGCGAGAGCGGCATCATGGTCGATGAGAATCAGTTCTACGAGTTTGTCAAAACGGTAAACGTGACTTACGACGTCTCCAAGACCGACATCTCGGCTATCGAGGCTCCCTCCATGACGAATGTCGAAAAAGAGGTTTCGCACATCGACTACTATGCCATCGATGGTCGCAAACTTGCCGAGCCGCAAGAAGGTAGCCTGGTCATCAAGGTTACAGTCTATACCGATGGCTCTCGCAAAGCCGATAAAATTGTTTATCTGAGAAACCGATAAATCGCAACCGTCGGGTTATCGAGCCCGCCTGATATAGAAGCGGGGTTGTCCATTGCCGGACAGCCCCGCTTGCTTTTATTGTTCCTTTGATGTGGGTGGAATAATCAAAAAGTTTGAAAATCTATTTTCAGTTGTTTCGACACACGCATTTTTCTATAATTTAATCGGAGATTGCTGGTAGGCAAGATGAGAGTGTGGTGGTCGGGACAAACCGTGCGGAGGGTGTCAGCGCATGAGGTTTTCGAATACGGGAATGAGCAGCGAGGTGACAACCCCCATGAGGCCGATGGCCAGTCCGCTGATGGCCCCTTCGACAGCCCCCAGTTCGATGGCGCGTGCGGTGCCCAGTCCGTGAGCGGCCGAGCCCAAAGCCAGCCCGCGGGCCACACGGCTGTTGACGTGGCAGCGGTCGAGTACGGCCGGGCCGATGATGCCGCCCAGCAGTCCGCACCCGAACACGATGACGGCCGTGAGCGAAGGTATGCCGTGTGAATGTTCCGAGAGGGAGATGGCGATAGGTATCGTTACCGATTTGGGTTGGAGCGACGAGGTGATGGCCTCGTCGACCCCCATGACCCGACAGATGGCGATGACGCTCACGATGCCCACGATGCCCCCGGCAAAGACGGCCGTGAGTACGGGAATCTCTTTGCCCCGTATCTGCTCGATTTGTTCATAGAGAGCATAACCCAAGGCTACGACCGAGGGGCCCAGCAGGAAGCTGATGAAGCTGCTGCCGGCACAAAAGGTGTCGTAGTCGATGTCGAGCAGGGTGAGGAGTCCGATGATGAGAATCATGGCTACCAGCAAGGGGTGGAAGAGGGCGATGTGCTTTTTCTGATGCAGTTTGCAGCCGGCCAGATAGCTGCCCAAAACCAGCAGCAAGATGAAGGGGGTGGAGGAGAATATCTCGTTCATCATGCAGCCCCTCCTTTCCGGCGTGAAAGTTTGCGGTCGAGGCGTTCTTCGGTTACTCCCACGACCACAATGACCAGCAGGGTGGTGACCACCGACACGGTGAGCAGTACCACCCAGTTACTCATGAGTATCTTGTATTCGTGCATGAGCCCGATACTGGCCGGGACAAAAAAGAGGGCCATGTTGCGGGTGAGGGCCGAGGCGGCTTTGTCGACGTCGCGCGGGCGTACCCATTTGAGGGTGAGGGCCAGGAACAGCAGTATCATGCCGCACACGCTGCCGGGAATGAGTTTCCCGATGAGCAGGCTTACCATCTCTCCCAATACATAGAAGAGCATGATGTAGCAAAAACCTTTAATCATTTCTTAATACCTTATTTAATACCTGTATACCTAAAATCTTTTTTTCTTTTTCGGGTGCTGTTATTCGCTGTTTGTGTAGTGTATGCCATCTGGGCAGACGACGAACCCCTCGTCTTGCAGGAATCGCAGGGCCTCGACGACCTCCTCTTCGGGGTAGGGTAGCGAGGCGGTTATCCGGCTGCGGCTCATGGTTTCGTGGCCGATAAGTTGCCGAATGGCCCGGGCTATTTGCACTTGACTTTGGGCGGAGGCCTGTTCTCGTTTGCGCCGCTCGATGCAGTTGTCGCAACAGCCACACGTGCAGTCGGCCTTCTCGCCGAAATATTCGAGCAGCATCTGTTGCCGGCAACGGGTCGAGGTAGCATAGGCAATCATGCTCTCGATGCGGTCGGCCATGCGTTGGCGCCGCTCCTCGTAGGCCTCGCGGGTAATCTGCACGAAGCGGGGTTCCATGCGTTCGCGGGTGTAGACGATATAGGGAGTGCGTCGTCGGGGAATGTAGTGTAGCACGTGCAGCCGGTTCAGTTTCAGCAGAGCCTCGTATATGGCTTGCTGGTTGCACCCGAGCCGCTGGGCGAGCAGGTCTTCGTGAATGTAGACATAGTCGGCGAAGAGCCCGGTGTAGGACCGCAGCAGGCATTGCAGCACCCGGTCGGTGTGCGGGTCGCTGTCGCGCAGGTCGTATAGCTCTTCCTTGTGTACCAGAATCATCACGCGCGAGAGCGAGTCGGTCTCCTCGATAAACTCGATGTAGCCCGATATGGTGAGGATTTTCAGTGCACTCAGCACGGGAGTAGCCGTGTAGTTGAAGGTGGTGCAGAAGCGTTTCAAGTTAAATTCGAAAATCGAGTCCATGCCACAGCCGAGGGCAATCTCGAGAAAATTGCTCACCCGCTCGTAGATTTTCAAGACAAACTCCTTGTCGGGGAACTCCTCGGTGAGCCGCTTGTGCAGGTTGGCCTTGTCGCGACGGGCATAGAGCAGCACGGCATAGGCACGGGCTCCGTCGCGACCGGCACGTCCGGCCTCCTGAAAATACTCTTCGGGAGCGTTGGGCATGTCGATATGTACTACCACCCGCACGTCGGGTTTGTCGATGCCCATGCCGAAAGCGTTGGTCGATACCATCACCCGGGTTTCGTTTTCTTTCCAGCGGCGTTGCTTCTCGTTCTTCTCCTCTTGGCCCAGCCCGGCGTGGAAATAGTCGGCCGAGATGCCGGCTTGGCGCAGACTTTCGGCCACCTCTTTGGTACGCTTGCGATTGCGCACGTAGACGATGGCACTGCCGGGCACCCGGTTGAGAATGCGTAGCAACTGCTGCATCTTGTCTTCGCCCGGCCGCACGACATACGAAATGTTGGGGCGGGTGAATGAGGTGCGGAACACGCGGCCGTCTCGAAAATCGAGCTTCTGCTGTATATCTTCGGCCACCCGGGGTGTTGCCGTGGCGGTGAGGGCCAGCACGGGCACCTGTGGCAGGGTTTGCCGTATACGGGCTATTTTCAGGTAAGAGGGGCGGAAATCGTATCCCCACTGTGAGATGCAGTGGGCTTCGTCGACGACAATGAGCGATACCGGCAGTCCTTTGATGCGGGCGGTGAACAGCTCGGTGTCGATGCGCTCGGGCGAGATGTAGAGAAACTTGAAGCGCCCGTAGAGGCAGTTGTCGAAAGTGGTGACCATCTCGCGGCGCGACATGCCCGCGTGGATATAGGCGGCCCGTATGCCTCGGTCGCGCAGGTTGTCGACCTGGTCTTTCATGAGGGCGACCAGAGGGGTGATGACCAGGCAGAGCCCTTCGAGGCAGAGGGTGGGCACTTGGAATGTGAGCGATTTGCCTCCGCCGGTGGGCATGAGACCGAGGGTGTCGTGCCCGTCGAGCAGCGAGGTGATAATCTCTTTTTGCATGGGGCGGAACTCGCGATATCCCCAATACTCGTGCAATATGTCGTAGATTATCTCGTGCATGCCTGTTCCGAAATTTCGGCGCAAAATTACAATTTTATCTTTTACGACATAGAAATTACGAAACGAAATTGCCTCATTTCAACCGATTGTCTTTTTGAACCGCATTTCCTGTTGTATCTCGCCCCCCGGGTTATAGACAGCATCGATGAGGCCCGTAGAATGGCGAGAGGCGCGACACCCTGTCGGGTAGCCGCGCCTCGGGCTGGGTTGTCGCTCGGGGCAGATTATTCCGAGGGACGTATGTCTTTGATAAATAGCTGTATCGACCCGCTATTGTGGGTATTCTCTTCGATGGTGTAGCAGATGTCGAACGGTTTCCCTGCCTTGATGTGGTCGAAATGGCGGCTCATGTTGAAAGCGATACCGTTCATGATGTTTTTCGACTTGCTGTCGACCAGTTCGAGTTTCACGTGCTCGTTTTTCTTGCCCACGAGTCGGCTCGTGCCGTAGTCGGTCACATGACGGGTGCTGAAAATGGGCTTTTGGTTACCGGGTCCGAAGGGGTTGAACTGTTTGAGCAGGGCGAAAAACTCGGGGGTGATTTCGTTGAAATCGATTTCGGTGTCGATGTCGATTTGCGGCTCCATCTGTTCGGGCAGAATGTGCCGGGTCACGTGCTCTTCGAATCGGGCGGTAAACTCCTTGATGTGCTCTTCTTTCATCGAGAGCCCCACGGCGTAGGTGTGGCCGCCGAAATTCTCGAGCAGGTCGCGGCACGACTCCACGGCCTTGTAGATGTCGAATCCCTGTACCGAGCGAGCCGACCCCGTGGCCAATCCGTCGGAGAGGGTGAGCACCACGGCCGGGCGGTAGTACAGTTCGGTGAGGCGCGAGGCCACGATGCCGATGATGCCCTTGTGCCAGTCTTTGTTATAGATGACAATCGAGCGTCGGTGGTTGATGTCGATGTGTTCTGCGAGTATCTGGCTGGCTTCCTCGGTGATGCGTTTGTCGAGTTCCTTGCGGTCCTCGTTGTATTGGTCGATGTTTTGGCTCTTTTCGAGCGCACCGGCCATATCTTTGGCCACCAGCAGGTCTACGGCCTCTTTGCCCGACTGCATGCGGCCCGATGCGTTGATGCGGGGCCCTATTTTGAATACGATATCGCTGATGGTAATGTTTTTGTTGTTTAGTCCGCACACCTTCAAGATGCCTCGTAATCCCATGCTGGGGTTGGAGTTGAGCCGTTTCAGGCCGTGGTAGGCCAGTATGCGATTCTCGCCGGTGATGGGCACGATGTCCGACGCGATGCTCACGGCCACCAGGTCGAGCAGCGGTTCCAGGTCGGTAGCGATGTCGATGCCGTTGTTGAGGGCGAAACCCTGCATGAACTTGTAGCCCACACCGCACCCCGACAGGTGTTTGTAGGGGTAGGTTTCCCCTTCGAGCTTGGGGTTGAGTATGGCCACGGCGTCGGGCAGCCGGTCGTCGGGCATGTGGTGGTCGCAGATGATGAAATCGATACCTTTACTTTTGGCATAGGCGATTTTCTCCACGGCTTTGATGCCACAGTCGAGAGCGATGACGAGCGTGATACCATGTTCGGCGGCATAGTCGATGCTTTTGTCCGATATGCCGTAACCCTCTTCGTAGCGGTCGGGGATATAGTAGTCAAGCCCCGAATAGAAATTTTGTAAAAATTTGTATACCAGCGATACGGCAGTCGTTCCGTCCACGTCATAATCGCCGTAAATCATAATTTTTTCTTTACTCCCTAATGCGCGATTCAGCCGAAGCACTGCTTTTTCCATATCTCGCATGAGGAACGGGTCATGGAGATCGGACAACTGGGGTTTGAAAAATTTCTCCGCCTCGGCGACAGAAGTTACCCCTCGTTGGGCGAGCAGTTTACAGAGCGCGGGGACCCGCGGGTATCGGGCCTCTAATCTCCGGGCTATTTGTTGTTCGTTTGATGTAAGGAGTAAGTAATTCCATTTACTTATCATTTATGTTTGTTTTATTTTTTATCGGTCTCGGTCCCGCTGTGGCCGGCTGGGAAAAGCATCTCTGCTCGGTGGAGCCCGGCGGGGAAATGGGAGCGTGTGCTACGTATGTGCTTTGCTCACATTTATATAGCGATGAGTAGGAGTTGTAATTGCTTACAGGCAGTCCTTTTTCACCTCATTATTGGCGTAAAGTTATAAAAAGACATTCAATGTTGAACCGTTTTGGCGCATTAAAATTGTAAATATTCAAAAATTTAACGTCCGTTGTCCGGCTCAATCGAGCTTGCTCGGCGGTGTCAGCAGCAGTTCGTAATCGACCACGTCGAGCCATTGTCCGAATTTGTAGCCCACCTCTTTGAACAGCGATACCTGTTTGAATCCAAGGCGGGAGTGAAACGTGCGACTGGCCTCGTTGTTGCCGGTGATGCAGGCAATAAGAGCCCGGTAGCCCCGGCGTCGGCACTCGTCGATGAGCCTCGACATGAGTCGTTTGCCAATACCCCGGCTCTGATATTCGGGCCGCAAATATATGGTGGTCTCGAGCGTGCGGCCGTAGGCGGCCCGTTCTTTCCAGGGGTGGGCATAGCAATAGCCGGTAACGGTGCCTTCCTCCTCGTACACAAAACAGGGACAGGCCTCGGCGATGTGGGCGATGCGGTCGCGCATGGCCTCGACCGAGAGCGGTTCGGTCTCGAAAGAAATTGTGCTGTGCAGAATATATTCGTTGTAGATGGCCGTAATGGCGGCTGCATCTTCTTGTGGTTTCACCTCCCGTATCATCGTGTCTCTTTTTTGGGGTACGAATATACGAAGAAACACACAACCCCGGTGTAGCGCGGTGCTGATTTTCTTTTATAAAAAAACGGCAGACTTCTCGAAACAGAAGCCTGCCGGTGATAAGATTGTGCAATCGGTTGCTGTCAGTCGACCATGTGTACATCGACTTGCGGGTAGGGGAAGTGCAGATTGTATTTCTCGAACTGCTTGTAAACTTGCTCGTTGAAATCGAAATATACGCCCCAGTAATCTTCGGAGGCAACCCAGGCACGAACGGTGACTTCGACGGCGCTGTCGGCCAGACTGCTCAGGGCGACAAACGGAGCCGGGTCGGTCATTACCCGTTTATCGGCGGCAAGAAATTCGAGAATCACCCGACGGGCCGTGTCGAAATCGTCGCCATAGGCGATGCCTATCTTCCAGTCCACACGCCGGCGTCCCTCCTTCGAGTAGTTGTTGAGACTCCCGGTCGATAGTCCGCCGTTGGGGATAATGATGGTCTTGTTGTCGGGAGTGTTGAGGATTGTGTTGAAAATCTGTATCTCTTTCACAGTGCCCGAGTATCCTTGTGCTTCGATGAAATCGCCCACCTTATAGGGCTTGAAGAGGAGTATCATCACCCCGCCGGCAAAGTTTTGCAGCGTGCCGCTCAACGCCATACCTACGGCCAAACCGGCCGAGGCGAAGATGGCTAGAAACGAACTGGTGTTGATTCCGAGTATCCCGATGACGATAACGATGAGGATAAGCATGAGTATGATGCGAATCAGGCTCAGCAAGAAAGTGCGCAGCGAGAGTTCTACGTTGCGGCGGACAAAGGCGCGGGATACGAAATGATGAATGCGGTTGATAATCCACTTGCCGATGAAGAAGACGGCCAGGGCGATGGCAATCTTCACCAGACCGTGCAGGATGGCGTCGAAGGCCTGCTCGACAAACTGTTCGAGCGAGAGCGACGAGAGTGCCGACAGCTTCTGCTGCCAGGTTTGGGCCACCTCTTCGGGAGCCGGCAGGCTGGGCGTCGTTTGAGCCCAGAGGGACAATAGGAAATTGAGAATAGACATAACGAATTGTGGATTAGTTGTTTAATATTCGATGGGATAGACCTGCCGGTACCAGTCGAGGGTGGTGTAGTAGCTGTCGAGAGTTGCGTTGCCGCTACTCATGGCATAGCAGGTGAGCCCGCAATGGGTGTGAACCGTGATAGAACCCAAAATTGCAGGAGTGGCTGCCTGATAAAGTATGGTTTCGGCAAGAGCCTGGTCGAGTCGGGCCATCTCGTCGGTCGTAGCTATTTGTGACAGGTAGTCGCGCAGGTCGTAGCAGATGTAGGGCGTGTCGCGGTCGAAATGCTGCACCTCCGAGAGATCGGGCATGGCATCTTGGGCATGAGCCTCGAAAATCGTGCGGGCGGCATCGGCCAGCACCTCGATACGGCTGCAGTCGATGAGGCTGATCGTGGCCGTGCGGTAGGGCCCCGACTGACTGTTGTAGTGGTCGTAGATGGTGCGGCATACCCCGCTCAGGTCGAGCTGGTAGTCAAACAGCCGGGGCATGGTGAGGGTATAGGGCATGCCGGCCCCCATCACCTCGGCGGCCGAGCCTATGTAGTAGTCGGTCTTGTTGCGCAGCTGGTAGGCACACTCGATGCTGCCCATGAAGCAGGCGTCGCAGAGGATAAACCGGAACCGGTGGTCGGGCAGGGCGTCGGCCAGTTCGTCTATCTCCATGTAGTGCGAGTCGTCTTGCCCGAACGAGCGGGTAGGGGGGAGCTGCCTGCGGGCCGGCGCGAGGGCTATCGACGAGTTGCCCGGCACCCAGCCGGTGCTGTGCGACCAGAGTATCAGTCCGTATTCCGAGGCCGGGAACAGCTCGACCGTCTCGTCGATGACCGACCGGAGCACTTCGCCCGTGGCCGAGTTGCGGTCGGGGTATTCCTTGACGACTATCTTCTGGGCCTTGCCCGAGGCGTTGCGCTTGATTTGTATCAGTTGCGGGTTGGTATCGTAGCCGTCGCGATAGATAATCAAGTTGCCGCCGTTTAGCTCGCCGGCTTCGGCGGCCTTCATCATGTCGTTGATATTTTGCGAATCGAAATGATATGCCGAGCCTAAGTTGTTGTCGGCCAGCATATATATCAGCACGGTGCGGTCTACGGGGGCAGGCTTTGGCTCGTCTTGGGTGCAGCCGATGAGCATGAACGCGATTCCCGCCAGCAACGGCATGAACCATCGGCTCGGGTGTGAGGATATTATCAGGAAGCAATTTTTCATATTGCGCAAAAATAACAGATTTTTTCCCAAGGATTGTTTTTTTTGAATACTTTTTAGATTCTCGATGTGTGAAGATAACACATAAACCTCTACCTTTGTTAGATAAAATATCGGGTATGAAGAAAGTCGGGATTATTCTCTGTATCGTATGCTTGCCGCTTGGGCTGTGGGCACAAAGCTATTACCAGTGGGTCGAGAAGGCCGATAGCTGTATCAAGGCCAAGGATTGGACGGGGGCCGAACATGCCTTGTTGAGCGCCTTGCGCACCGAGCCGGCCAACGGGCAGAACTCGTTGCTCATGTCCAATTTGGGCACAGTGCAACGTTATGCCGGTAAATACGACGAGGCTCTCAAAAGCTATTCCAACGGTTTGCTCATGACCCCCAATTCGGTAACTCTCTTGCGCAATCGGGCCGCTCTCTTTTCCGAAATCGACAGCATCGATCGTGCTTTTCAGGATTACAGCCAGATATTGATGATTGACGATACCGATGAAGATGCTCTCTATCAGCGGGGTCTCATCGAGCTGGAGCGGGGTGACACGGTTGCGAGCCGGGCCGACTTTGAGCGGCTGCTCAAGATCAATCCTGCCAGCGCCAACGGCCGCATCGGTTTTGCCTCGCTGTTAAAAGTAATGGGCTACTACCCCGAGGCTATCGAGGTCTATTCGCAGGTAATCAAGTTTAATCCCAAGAAAGAAATTCTCTATGTGGGGCGGGCCGAAGCCTATCTTTTTGCCGGGCAGTATGCCAAGGCCGATAAGGATATCGAGATGGCCATGCAGCTGGCTCCCGACGACCCGGTGGTCTATGTGCTGCGGGCGTTGGGCAAGTTGGCCCGATATGAGCGGGAGTCGGCCAAAGCCGATTTGAAGCGGGCTGTCGAGTTGGGTTACGACCGGGAGGCAGCCGAGCTTCTGCTTCGGGAAGAGAAGGAGTAACCCCTGTCTTGTGTAGCTGTCGATTCTGTGTAGTCGAAAAAACAAAGATTTTTTTGTTTCCTGTTGTGCCGACGAAAGAAAATTCATACCTTTGTTGTATGATTGGATTGGCACGTCATATTGAGTATTTGCTGCTGCACCACGATCGGGTTGTGATACCCGGGTTGGGTTCTTTTGTCACGCTCTATCGCGCGGCACAGATGTTGCCCGATGGCAGTTCGTTTTTGCCTCCGATGCGTAGTGTCGAGTTTCGCCTCGGCGAGATTGGCAGCGATGAATTGCTGTTGCGTTCGGTGATGCGTGCCGGTTTTATGACTCGCGACGAAGCTTGTCGGGCGATAGCCGACGAGGTGGAAGCAATTCGTAGGGCCGCAGCCGATGGCGGTGAATATCGGTTGGGACGTTTAGGCCGTTTTGTGGTGGCCGACGGGCAACTGGCTTTCTGTGTCGATGAGGCCAATTTTGTGGAATATCCCCGGTTGGGCTTTGCGCCGGTCGAGGTGACTTTGCTCGAAGAGGCCGAGACCGAGGCCGAGCCTGTGACGGCCGTCGAGATAAAAACCTCCGACCGCATTTATATCTCGTTGCCCCGGCGCGTGTTGCGGGCGGCAGCTGTGGCTGCGGCAGTCATTGTCTTTCTGTTGATGTTGTCGAAGCCTGTCAATACTCCCGATACAACGGTCAACTATGCCGGATTGCTCTCGGCCGAACTTTTCGGCACGGCAGGCGATACCACTTGTGTGGCCGGTGTCGTTGAAATCGAGGCTGCCGATGCGACGTCGTCCGCCGCTTCCTTGTCCGAATCCGGGACCGAGGCGGCTGTCTCTGTTCCCGAGGCGGTAGCCCCCGATGCAGCCCCCATTGCCGATACCTATTATATCATAGTCTCGTCGCTTCCCTCCAAGCGGTTAGCCGAAAAACAGATTGAATGTTTCCGCCAGCAAGGTGTGTCGAGCGACCTGCACATCTACGAGACTCCCCGCAAAGCGCGGCTTTATGTCGCTTCGTTCAACGATTTCGGCGATGCGCGTCGATACCTCTCGCAACTCGTCGAGGAGCAACCCGTGTTTGCGAATGCCTGGATTATGAAAGCCGGTGATTGAGAGCGGCCGGGTGGTGCAGTTTTCCCGGGGTGGGGACTCCGTTTGTTATCGAATTATCGGATAAGCGATGCTTAGTAAAAATCAAATCAAACGTATACAATCGCTCGCACGCAAAAAAGGGCGGCGCGACGAAGGCTGTTTTATCGCCGAGGGTAGCAAGCTGGTTGAAGATACCTGCAATGCGTTCGACTGCGATTTGTTGCTGGCTACCCGCCGGTGGCTCGATGCGCACCCACATCGGACGAGCCACCCGGTGCAGGAGGTGACCGAACAGGAAATGACCAAGGTGTCGCAACTCACGACCCCTACCGATGTGATGGCTATCTATCGCATACCCTGCTATCGGCTCGATGTCGAGGCCCTGCGCAGCGAGCTGGTATTGGCTCTCGACACGGTGCAGGATCCCGGCAACCTGGGCACGATTGTGCGTCTGGCCGACTGGTTCGGCATCCGTCACATCGTCTGCTCGCCCGAGACCGCCGACCTTTATAACCCCAAGGTGGTACAGGCCACGATGGGTGCCTTGGCACGGGTGCGGCTTTACTACACGCCGCTGGCCGAGTTTCTCCAATCGATGGAGCGGGCGACCGTCTATGGCACTTTTCTCGACGGTACCGACATCTACCGTTCTCCACTGTCACCTCACGGTGTGATTGTGATGGGAAACGAAGGCAACGGCATCTCGCCCGAGCTCGAACCCTATATCGGGAGCCGTCTCTATATTCCTAATTATCCGGCGGGGCAACCCACCTCCGAGTCGCTTAATGTTGCCGTGGCAGCGGCCATTACGTGTGCCGAGTTTCGCCGGAGGCAAATCGTATCGTAATCGAATATGGCAAAGACAAAATCGGTTTACTTTTGCAATAATTGCGGGGCGGAATCGCCCAAATGGATAGGCCGTTGCCCGGTGTGCGGCGAGTGGAATACCTATGTCGAGGAGGTGGTGAGCACGAAGCCCGCCTCGGCGGGGAGCAGCGGATATGCTATCGCCGGCGAGAGCAAGGTGCGCCCCCAGCGTATCGACGAGATACAGGTGACCGAGGAGGCGCGTATCGACTTGGGAAACGGAGAGCTCAACCGGGTGCTGGGTGGCGGACTCGTGCGTGGTTCGCTGGTTCTCATCGGCGGAGAGCCGGGCATAGGCAAGTCGACTCTCATCTTGCAGACTGTGCTGGGACTTAAAGGCTATAAAATATTATATGTGTCGGGCGAGGAGAGTGCTCGTCAGTTGAAACTGCGTGCCGAGCGTATTGGCGGCAGTGCTCCCGATTGCTATATCGTGTGCGAAACATCGCTCGAAGAGATTTTCGTGCACATTCGTAACGTCAACCCCGACATCGTTGTGATCGATTCGATACAGACTATCGCCACGACAGCCATGGAGTCGTCGCCCGGCAGTGTGGGGCAGGTGCGCGAATGTGCCGCTTCGCTGCTGAAATTTGCCAAGCAGACCAATACACCGGTACTGCTCGTGGGGCATATTAACAAAGAGGGGAGCATTGCAGGCCCCAAGGTTCTCGAACATATTGTCGACACGGTATTGCAGTTCGAGGGCGACCGGCACTATATGTACCGCATATTGCGTTCGATTAAGAACCGTTTCGGCAGCACGTCCGAACTGGGCATTTATGAAATGCGGCAAAATGGCTTGCGCGAGGTGTCCAATCCCTCGGAAATGTTGCTCACGCAAGATCACGAAGGACTGAGCGGTGTAGCCATCGCCGTCACTATCGAAGGGGTGCGCCCCTTCCTTATCGAGACCCAGGCACTGGTGAGCACGGCCGCCTACGGTACACCCCAGCGTTCGGCTACGGGATTCGACCTGCGGCGCATGAACATGCTGCTGGCCGTACTCGAGAAGCGAGTGGGTTTCAAACTGGCACAAAAAGATGTATTTCTCAATATCGCGGGCGGTATCAAGGTGAACGACCCGGCCATGGACTTGGGCGTCATCAGCGCCATTCTCTCGTCGAACATGGATATGGCCGTCGAGACGGGCACTTGTATGACCGGCGAGGTGGGCCTCTCGGGCGAGATACGTCCCGTAAACCGCATCGAACAGCGCATACTCGAAGCTGAAAAACTGGGATTCAAGCGTATGCTTATCCCGCAGAACAACATCAAGGGATTCGACACCTCGCGGCTCTCTATCGAGTTGGTTCCGGTACGCAAGGTCGAGGAGGCTTTCCGCCAGCTTTTCGGATAAACTACGGATAGAATTATGATTCAGGAATTTCAATTACGAATTTTGCCCGAGCAGGCCGCCAGCGAGCATAGCATAGCGGCCTATGTGGCTCGTGAGCAAGGGATAGATATACGCACGGTGAAAAGCGTGAGGGTATTGAAACGCTCGATTGATGCCCGTCAGCGCATTGTCATGGTCAATTTGAAGGTGCGCCTCTACATCAACGAGGTTCCGCAGGACGACGAGTTTCCTCATATCGAATATGGCGACGTGTCGGGAAAGCCCCGGGCCATTGTGGTGGGAGCCGGTCCGGCCGGACTCTTTGCGGCTCTGCGTCTGATTGAGCTGGGAGTGTGCCCCATAGTGGTCGAGCGGGGAAAGAATGTGCACGACCGTCGCAAGGATATTGCCCGCATCAGTCGCGAGCAGCGCATCGACCCCGGGTCGAATTACAGTTTTGGCGAGGGTGGGGCAGGAGCGTTCTCCGACGGCAAACTCTATACCCGCAGCAAGAAGCGGGGCAATGTCGACCGCATTCTTCAAATTTTTTGCCAGCATGGAGCCTCGGTATCGATACTCTCCGATGCCCACCCGCATATCGGTACCGACAAATTGCCGGGGGTAATCGAGCGCATGCGCAATCGCATTATCGAGTCGGGTGGCGAGGTGCATTTCGAGACACGCATGGAGAGCCTTATCGTCGAGGGCGACGAGGTGCGGGGTATCGTCACGGCCGAAGGCCGGGAGTTTATCGGCCCTGTCGTTTTGGCCACCGGTCACTCGGCGCGCGATGTCTACTACATGCTGCACGACAAGGGGGTAGAACTCGAAGCCAAGGGTTTTGCCGTAGGTGTGCGATTGGAGCACCCCCAACAGCTAATCGATACGATACAATATCACAACCCTCATGGACGGGGCAAATATCTGCCGGCCGCCGAGTATAGTTTTGTCACCCAGATAAACGGGCGAGGTGTCTACTCTTTCTGCATGTGCCCCGGAGGGTTTGTCGTTCCGGCGGCCAGTGGTCCCGAGCAACTCGTAGTCAACGGCATGTCGCCTTCGAACCGGGGTTCGGCGTGGGCCAACTCGGGCATGGTGGTCGAGTTGCGTCCCGAGGATTTTGCCGACCGCTTTTCGGCCTATGGGGTGCTGGCCGGTATCAAGTTTCAGGAAGATCTCGAACGCCAGTGCTACCTTAACGGCAACTGTAAACAGACTGCACCCGCCCAGCGCATGACTGACTTTGTCAACCGACGCAACTCTTTCGACTTGCCTCGTTCATCTTATTCGCCGGGACTTATTGCTTCGCCGTTACATTTTTGGATGCCCCCCTTTATCGTCAGTCGGTTACAGGAGGGATTCAAGCATTTCGGCAAAGTGTCGCATGGCTTTCTCACTCGCGAAGCCGTGATGATTGGGGTGGAGACCCGTACCTCTTCGCCGGTGCGAATCCCCCGCAATCCCGAGTCGATGACCCACATTCGCATGCGGGGCCTCTATCCGTGCGGCGAAGGGGCGGGGTATGCAGGCGGCATCGTCTCGGCCGCTATCGACGGCGAGCGTTGTGCCGAGGCATTGGCGGCGCAGTTGGGCAAGTAAACAATCGTGAATCGTCGAGTGTTGTTATAGGTAGAATGATGAAATTGACTTATCTTTTTCACAGCGGATTTTTACTTGAAGCCGACGGCTTTTCCGTCGTGTTTGATTACTATCGGGCAGGAGAATCCATTATCGACGAGTTGCTGCGCCGTGACCGGCCCCTTTATGTGTTGGTGTCGCATGAACACCGTGACCACTACAATCCCGAGATATTGACCTGGTGCCGGACGAACGGGCATATCCGTTATGTCTTTCCCCGCGAGATGGCCGGACGCAAGGAACTGGCGGAGCTGCCTCATGCCACGTTTTTGAGCCGGGGCGAGACCTATATCGACGAACGTGTGCAAGTGACTGCCTTCGGGTCGACCGATTTGGGGAACTCTTATGAGGTCGAGACCGGGGGACGGACAATTTTTCACGCCGGCGACCTGAACAACTGGCACTGGTGCGACGAGTCGACCGAAGCCGAGGTGCGCGAAGCCGAGGCCGATTATCGAGCCGAGCTCGATTACATAGCCGGCAACGTTGCCCGGTTCGATGTAGCCATGTTTCCCGTCGATGCCCGGCTGGGTAGCGACTATATGCGGGGAGCACGGCAGTTTGTCGAGCGGTTCGAGGTAGGTCTTTTCATACCCATGCACTTTTATCCGGCTGTCGGCAAGGCCGAAGCCTTTGCCCCCATAGCCCGGCAACACGGTGCCGATTTCATGCTGTTGAGCCACACCGGCGATACTGTTTCGATTTGATAAAAAATAAATTATACTATGATGGAAATAAAAGCAAAATTCGACCATTTCAATGTCAATGTAACCGACCTCGACCGCAGTCTGGCTTTCTATCGCCAGGCACTGGGCTTTCGTGAGGTGCGCCGGAAGGAGGCCGCCGACGGCTCTTACATTCTCGTCTATCTCACCGACGGTGTGTCGCCTTTCCTGCTTGAACTCACCTGGTTGCGCGACCATAGCGAGCCTTATGAACTGGGCGAGAACGAGAGCCACCTGTGTGTGCGGGTCGAGGGCGACTACGACCAGGTGCGGGCCTTCCACAAGGAGATGGGTTGTGTCTGTTTCGAGAACGAGACGATGGGACTCTATTTCATTCACGACCCCGACGACTATTGGATAGAGATACTGCCTGCCCGCGAGGGATAGCCTTGTAATAGGCTGTCGGCAGGCCCCCGCGTTTTTATAAAAGACAATCGGGAATAGCTGTCATTCTTTAAGGAGTGGCGGCTTTTTTCTTTTGAATGCTTTTGAAGGAATGACAAAAAGGTCGTATCTTTGTGTAACTTTCATTGGGAAGCGGTGATAAAGATTCCATTCCCCGTGGGTAAAGAGCTTTTGTAGTGCAGGGGCCTTTTCGCACAGTATCTGTTTTATGAATTAAGTTTATGATAACCTTTTGTCTTGCCTTGCTGCTGCTGATAGGCGGCTATTTTATATATGGGGCCTGGGTCGAGAAGGTGTTTGGAGTAGAATCCGGACGGACGACTCCCGCCTATGCTTCGACCGATGGGATTGACTATGTGCCCATGCCCACGTGGAAAGTCTTCCTCATTCAGTTTCTCAATATTGCCGGGTTGGGTCCTATCTTCGGAGCCATTATGGGGATTCTCTACGGCCCGTCGGCCTATCTGTGGATTGTTTTCGGCACCATCTTCGGCGGAGCTGTTCACGACTATCTGTCGGGCATGCTTTCGATGCGGCGCAACGGAGCCAGTCTGCCCGAGCTCGTAGGAGATGAGTTGGGTACCGGCATCAAGCAAGTGATGCGGGTATTCTCGCTGCTCCTGATGATATTGGTAGGCGCCGTCTTTGTCGTTAATCCGGCCGACCTGCTCGACCTGCTCACGGGCGAGGGCACCAGCAAGACCCTGTGGATTGCCATCATTTTCGGGTATTACATACTGGCAACGCTGTTGCCTATCGACAAACTTATAGGCAGGCTCTATCCTCTGTTTGGGTTTGCCTTGTTGTTTATGGCAATCGGTATTATGGTTTCGCTCTTCCTGCGGCCCGACAGCCTGCCCGAGTTTACCGAGGCGATGAGCTACACGCGTCCCGATGCCGCAGTGAACCCCATATTTCCCATGATGTTTATCTCGATAGCCTGTGGAGCCATATCGGGGTTCCACGCCACTCAGTCGCCCTTGATGGCACGTTGCCTGAAAAACGAGACGATGGGCCGCCGGGTATTCTATGGGGCCATGGTGGTCGAGGGTATCGTGGCTCTTATTTGGGCCGCCGCGGCGATTGCCTTTTTCGATGGTTCGTTCAGTAGTCTTTCCGAGTATCTGAAAGGGAAGACTCCGGCTATCCTGGTCAACGACATATCGGTAGAGTGGCTGGGTACTTTTGGTGGAATCCTGGCTATGCTCGGCGTGATTGCAGCCCCCATTACCTCGGGCGATACCGCGTTGCGGTCGGCCCGCCTTATTGCCGCCGATTTTCTGCATATTCCCCAAAAGAAGATACGCAACCGGGTGTTGGTGTCGCTACCTATCTTTGCCTTGGCCTGGTTGGTGATGATGATTGACTTCGAGGTGTTGTGGCGCTATTTTGCCTGGTGTAACCAAACCCTTGCTGTCTTTACGCTGTGGGCTCTCACCGTGTGGCTGGCTCGGGAGCGCAAATGCTATTGGATAACGTTTATCCCGTCACTCTTTATGACTATGGTGACGGTTACCTATATTTTCTATGCCCGTGAAGGATTCCGTTTGCCTTACGGCGTTTCCTTGGGTATAGCCACAATCGTTACGTTGTTGCTGATGGCACTGTTTGTCCGTTTCAAACATTCGCTGTCGGGGCGTGAACTTTTAAGGAGATAATATGAATCATTTGACCAACTATCATTCGCATTGCGATTTTTGCGACGGCCATGCACCTATGGAGGCCTTTGTAAAAGAAGCCATAGCCGAAGGTTTTTCTTCGTATGGCATATCGTCGCATGCCCCCTTTGCCGTATCGAACGACTGCAACATGCGGCGGGAGCGTATGCCCGACTACCTGGCCGAGTTCCGGCGGATTAAACAGATTTATTCGTCACAAATCGAACTGTATATCGGTCTCGAAATCGACTTTTTGGACGATTCGTTCAACCCCTCGATACCCTACTTTCAGGAGATGCCGCTCGATTTTCGCATCGGGTCGGTACACTATATTGTCGCCCCCGACGGTACCCCTGTCGATACCGATGGTTCGCCCGATCGCTTCAAGAGCTATGTCGATACCTGTTTCGACGGCGATGTCGACGAGGTGGTGCGACGTTTCTACCGCAGCTCGTTCCGTATGATTGAGTTGGGAGGATTCGATTTTCTGGGGCATCTCGACAAAATCGGGCTGAACGCTTCGCTCTATCGTCCCGGTCTCGATCGTGAGGAGTGGTACAAGCGGTTGGTGACCAGCTATCTCGAAGCCATAGCAGCCCGGCAGTTGCCGGTCGAGATCAATACCAAGGCGTTTGCCACGCGCGGGCGCTTCTTCCCCCACGAAGATTATTTCGAACAGATGCACCGGCTGGGCATACGGGTAGTCGTTAACTCCGATGCACATTTCCCTGCCAAAATCAATGCCGGTCGCCCCGAAGCCTTGCAGGCACTGGCTCGTGCCGGCTACACCGCCGTGTGGCAACTGAGAGGAGGTGAATGGGTAGAAACGCCTTTGCAACCGTAGGCGTAACCGCCCGTTTGTCTTTCGGTCGAAGAATATAAAGCTGTTTCTTTCATGGTTACAGCTTTTTTTGTATCTTCGTGCCGATTTTTTCAGTAAATACTATTTAAAGAAATATATGGGCAAGAAATTCACCGAATATTCTCATTTCGACCTCTCTGAAATCAACAAGGAGGTATTGAACCAATGGGATAAGCAAGACCTTTTCCATCAGAGTCTGGAAACCCGCGAAGGTTGTCCTTCGTTTGTATTTTATGAGGGTCCCCCCTCGGCCAACGGCATGCCGGGCATTCACCACGTGATGGCCCGTTCCATTAAGGATATTTTCTGCCGTTACAAGACCATGAAAGGTTTCCACGTAAAACGCAAGGCCGGGTGGGATACCCACGGGCTTCCTGTCGAGCTGGGTGTGGAAAAGGCTTTGGGCATTACCAAAGAAGATATTGGTAAAACCATATCGGTGGCCGATTATAACGCCACTTGCCGCAAAGATGTGATGAAATTTACCCGTGAGTGGGAAGACCTTACGCACCGCATGGGGTATTGGGTCGATATGCAGAACCCCTACATTACCTACGATAACCGCTATATCGAGACCCTGTGGTGGCTGCTCAAACAGCTCTACGACAAAAACTATCTTTACAAGGGATATACCATTCAGCCCTATTCGCCCGCTGCCGGTACCGGCCTCAGTTCACACGAGCTTAACCAGCCCGGTTGCTACCGCGATGTGAAAGATACCACCTGTATTGCACAGTTCAAGATACGCAATCCCCGTCCCGAGATGGCGGCTTTCGGTGAACCCTATTTCCTGGCGTGGACCACAACTCCTTGGACATTGCCCTCTAACACGGCGTTGTGTGTAGGCCCCAATATCGAATATAATCTCGTGCAGACCTATAATCCCTATACGGGTGCAGCTATCAGCGTGATTGCAGCCAAAGTGCTCGTACCCACGCTCTTCAACGCCAAGGCAGCCGACTTGGATCTCGATGCCTACAAACCCGGCGACAAACTCATTCCCTGGAAAGTCGTGGCCGAGTACAAGGGCAGCGACCTGGCTGGTATGGAGTATGAGCAACTGCTGCCGTGGGTAAACCCCGGCGAAGGCGCTTTCCGGGTAATCACCGGCGATTTCGTGACCACCGAGGACGGTACGGGTATTGTTCATATCGCTCCCACTTTCGGAGCCGACGACGACCGTGTGGCCAAGGCCAGCGGTGTGCCCCCGTTGATGATGCTCGACAAGGACGGCAATCGTCGTCCCATGGTCGACATGACCGGTAAATTCTACCTTGTCGAGGATCTTGACCCCGAATTTGTGAAACAGAATGTCAACGTCGAGGCTTATGGCGAATATGCAGGCCGGTATGTGAAGAACGCCTACGATGCTGCCCTTACCGACGACGATGTCACTCTCGACATTGACATTTGCGTGTTGTTGAAGCAGACCAACAAGGTATTCAAAATCGAGAAACATGTACACAGCTACCCGCATTGCTGGCGTACCGACAAACCGGTACTTTACTATCCCCTCGACAGTTGGTTTATCCGCACCACGGCTTGCCGCGACCGCATGATCGAGCTCAACAATACCATCAACTGGAAACCGCAGTCTACCGGTTCGGGCCGGTTTGGCAAGTGGCTCGAAAATTTGCAGGACTGGAACCTCTCGCGTAGCCGCTACTGGGGTACCCCGTTGCCCATCTGGCGCACCGAGGACGGCAGCGAAGAGCTTTGCATCGGTTCGGTCGAGGAACTTTACAACGAAATCGAAAAAGCCATTGCCGCCGGGCTCATGAACGAAAATCCCTACAAAAAGCAGGGCTTCGTGCCGGGTGAATATACCGCCGAAAACTATGACAAGATAGACTTGCACCGTCCCTATGTCGACGACATCGTTCTCGTTTCACCTTCGGGCAAACCCATGAAGCGCGAGAGCGACCTCATCGACGTGTGGTTCGACTCGGGTGCCATGCCTTATGCTCAGATACACTATCCGTTTGAGAATAAAGAGGCTTTCGACAATCGTGAGGTTTATCCTGCCGATTTCATTGCCGAGGGCGTAGATCAAACCCGTGGCTGGTTCTTTACACTGCATGCCATCGCTGCAATGGTATTCGACAGTGTGGCCTACAAGGCCGTAGTTTCCAACGGTCTCGTACTCGACAAGAACGGCAACAAGATGTCCAAGCGGTTGGGCAATGCCGTCGACCCCTTCGGCACAATCGAAAAATATGGTTCCGACCCGCTGCGTTGGTACATGATTACCAACTCGTCGCCGTGGGACAACCTCAAATTCGACCTCGACGGAGTAGAAGAGGTGCGTCGCAAATTCTTCGGCACTCTCTATAACACCTATTCTTTCTTTGCCCTCTATGCCAATGTCGACGGCTTCACCTTTGCCGAGCCCGAGATTCCCGTAGAGAAACGTCCCGAGATAGATCGTTGGATTATCTCGTTGCTCAACTCGCTCATCAAGGAAGTCGACGAGCAACTCGCCGCCTATGAGCCTACCCGAGCCGGACGTGCCATCGCCGACTTTGTGAACGACAACCTTAGCAACTGGTATGTGCGTTTGAACCGTAAACGCTTCTGGGGCGGGGCTATGACCGACGACAAACTCTCGGCTTACCAAACGCTCTACACCTGTCTTGAAACCGTGGCCAAGCTTATGGCTCCCATTGCGCCTTTCTATGCCGACCGTCTCTATACCGATCTTACTTTGGTTACCGGTCGCGATACTCGCTCGGTACACCTGGCCGATTTCCCTGTAAGTTGCACCGGTTGTATCGATTCGGCTCTCGAAGAGCGTATGCAGATTGCACAGACCATAACCTCGATGGTATTGGCTTTGCGCCGCAAAGTCAACATCAAGGTGCGCCAGCCGCTCACCACTCTCATGGTGCCGGTTCTCAATGAGGAGCAACAAGCTCATATCGAAGCTGTGAAAGATTTGATTCTCAGCGAGGTGAATGTGAAAGAAATGCGGTTTGTCGACAATGCTGCCGGCATTCTGGTGAAACGTGTGAAACCCGATTTCAAGAAACTGGGCCCGCGTTATGGAAAGATTATGAAGCAACTGGCTGCCACTATCGCAGCCATGTCGCAACCCGATATTACCGAGTTTGAGAAAACCGGAACCTTTACCTTTGACATCGACGGCCAGCTGGCTACAATCGAGAGAGGCGACGTAGAGGTAATTTCGGAGGATATTCCCGGTTGGCTCGTAGCCAACGAAGGAAATCTCACGGTAGCCCTCGACATAACCGTTACCGACGAGTTGCTCCGTGAAGGTATTGCTCGCGAGTTGGTGAACCGTATTCAAAATATTCGCAAGGCTTCGGGCTTTGATATCACCGATAAAATCGATGTTTATATCGATCCCAACAACGAGACCGACCAGGCCGTGAAAGAATATCGCGACTATATGTCGCGTCAGGTGTTGGCCAATACGTTCGAGATTGCCGACAGCCTCTCGGGTGAGGGTGTCAACGAGTTGGATTTCGACACGTTCAAGGTGAATGTCAAAATTGTTAAATCAGTGAAATAATAGAGAAAGGTAGTGATATTTCTGTTATATTTGGCTGGATATAAAATCCCCTTTGGGAAACAGGTACCTTTGAACGATTGAATGTAGAACTTTAACCAAGAAATAATTATGAGTGAAAAAACACGCTATTCCGATGCCGAATTGGAAGAATTTAGACAGATTATCAACGAGAAACTCGAAAAGGCTTATCGTGATTATGATTTGCTGAAAGCCTCGATTATGAATACCGATGGCAATGATGTGACCGATACATCGCCTACGTTCAAGGTGTTGGAGGAGGGTGCAAGCACACTTTCCAAAGAAGAGGCCGGCCAGCTGGCTCAACGGCAGATGAAATTTATCCAGCACTTGCAGGCTGCACTTGTGCGCATTGAGAATAAAACCTACGGTATTTGCCGGGAAACAGGCAAGCTGATTCCCAAAGAGCGGCTGCGGGCTGTACCTCATGCTACATTGGGCATAGATGCGAAGGTAGATGGACGCAAAAAGTAAGTCGAACACGCTCCTGCCGATCGGCTCCCTGCGGGTAGTCGCAAGTCGGCGTGCCGGTTGTGCGAAACTTATCGAAGCGATATGCTGAATACAATTCGACCTTCGGTCGCTCTCTCCTCGTAGAAAGCACGAAGGTCGAATCTGTTTTTGAACAAGAAAAAGAAAAAATGAAGAAATTGACCAAAGGCCAAATCGCTCTCGCGGTGATTGTGCTTGTACTGATTATCGACCAAATCGTCAAGATATGGGTAAAAACCCACATGTATATAGGGCAGGCCATTCATGTGACCGACTGGTTTTATATCGCCTTTATCGAAAATAACGGCATGGCGTTCGGCATGGAGGTGGGGAGTAAGCTTTTCCTTACTCTTTTCCGTATCGTGGCTGTGGCGGTGCTGGTGTGGATTCTGTGGCGGGTGAAAAACAAGCCTCACATACCCACGGGGTTTGTTGTTTGCTTGGCGTTGATTATTGCCGGGGCAGCAGGCAACATTATCGACTGCCTGTTTTACGGGCTGATATTCAATAATCCCATACCCCCGATGGTCGCCTCGTTTGTGCCGGGCGACGGGTATGCCGGCCTCTTCTATGGCCGGGTGGTCGATATGCTCTATTTCCCGCTTTTTAGCTTTTATTGGCCCGATTGGCTGCCATGGATAGGCGGTGAGCGGTTCGAGTTCTTCCGGCCGGTATTCAATATTGCCGATTCGGCCATCTCGGTTGGAGTCGTGTGTCTCATTTTGTTCTACCACCGTTACCTCTCTACCGACAAGAAAGAGAAGAAAGAGACGAACCCGGAGTAACGACATGAAGAAACTGGTATATGTCATAATAGCCTTGTTGGTGTTGGCGGCATGCAGCCACGACCCCGATTATGTCATCGGCGAGAAGAAAATGGTCGATGTGCTGGTCGATGTGCATAAGGCCGAGGCTGTAATCGAGTCGAATTACAATATTTACAGCAGCACGGCCGACAAGAAAAAACTGCGTGAAGCCGTCTTCCTCAAACATGGTATCACTCAGGAACAGTTCGACACCAATCTGGTATGGTACGGGCACCACATCGATGACTATATGAAGATATACGAGCAGGTGATAGAACGACTTAAAACCGAGAATGACGAGGCTAAGAAACTGCTTGCCGAGGAGAACTCGCAAACCATGTCGCAACCCGGCGACAGTGTAGACGTGTGGAAACAGAAGCGTGTGCACATCTTCGATACCCGGCAGGCCTCCAATTTGCTCACCTTCGACATTGCGCCCGACGAGAATTTCCGTATCCGCGACTATTTCGAGTTGCGCTTCAAGGTAGCCCTTCTGCCCAGTCTCTCTGTTAAACCGCAAGTATATATGGCCATACGTCACAACAATAACGACGTGGTCTACAATCAAATCGATGTCGACAAGGAGGGGTGGTGCATGCTGCCGCTGCAATCCGACTCGGTGTCGCCGCTGTTGCGCCTTTACGGCTATGTGGTGTTGCCCATGCAATCGGTTCCGGCAACGATGTATGTCGACAGCCTGTCGCTCGTTCGTCGTCACTACAACAATCGAATCCCGGCGGTGAGCGGACAAAAGGCTCTGCCCGAGCGGCCCGTCACACTTTCGGGACGAAACTCGTCGGTGAGACTAATGAGGAGGAATTTGAAAAAAACAGGTTCTTAAATGGACGGTATGAAAAAAGGATTTTTTTCTCATCAGTTGTGTTACAGACGTTCGCTGTTGAACAAACACATACTTTATCTGTCGGCCGACGACAAGGTCGATAGCATCATGCCGTTCCAGCGGGAGGTCTCCCTGACTACCTTTTGTGAGGGTGTACTGCTTGTCGTTGCGCCCGGATTCGAGTCCGAAAAAGAGGCGTTCTGCCGCACCATGCGCAAACAAATGGACGAGAACCGGTTGCTTTCAGTGGGCGAGGCCGTGATTCAAAACCCCGTTTATCTGCGGCACATGGCCGACGATTCCCAACCTTGCAGCCTCTATACGATTACTTCGGTCAACTGGGCGACAGCCCGATTGCGCGACGATTGTTTGGATTTGGCGAAAGTGCTTTGATCCGGATTGTCTGCCGCAAGATTATAGTCGGCCTTTTGTCCCTTTCCCTTGCAAGTTTATTCCGCGGCTTTTGCTTTTTTCTGTCAGGAGCCGGTGGCGGTTATTCCTAAATTGAAAAAGAGTTTGTTGACCCGGTTTCCCGCCCCGCAATTCCTTCGCCTCATGTAATGGAAGCCGCTATGATGTCATGCCAGGTCTATGGCCGTGGTTCTCGTGTCGTTTGCTATTCTTGTGAAGCAATAAGGGGAGTGCTTTGGTTTGATATTCGGCAGCCGGAAACTCCTTTGAGTTCCTTGGAAAAAGGAGAGCAAAGAGGTTGAAATCAAAAGAAAGGCAGGTACTCCACGCTGGAATACCCGCCCTTTTGTTGTGAATTGTCAAGACGTGTGTACCCGATTAGATTACACCTTGTGCCATCATGGCCTTGGCTACCTTCATGAAGCCGGCGATATTGGCGCCCTTCATATAGTTGATGTAGCCATCGGCTTCGGTTCCGTATTTCACGCACTGAGCGTGAATGTCGCTCATGATTTGGTGCAAGCGCTGGTCTACTTCTTCGGCGCTCCACGAGATGTGCATGGCATTTTGTGTCATTTCCAATCCCGAGGTAGCTACGCCGCCGGCGTTGACTGCCTTGCCAGGGCCGTACATGATGCGATGTTTGATAAAGAGGTCGATAGCTTCGGGGCGGCAACCCATGTTGGAAATTTCGCCTACGCAGATTACACCGTTGGCAATCAGTTTCTTGGCATCCTCTTCGTCAAGCTCGTTTTGGGTAGCACAAGGCAGGGCAATGTCCACCTTTTGTTCCCAGGGCCGTTTGCCGGGGAAGAATTGTACACCGTATTTCTCGGCATAGGGAGCCACAATATCTTCGCCCGAGGCGCGCAATTCGAGCATATAGTCGATCTTCTCGCCCGAAATGCCGTCGGGGTCATATACATAGCCGTCGGGTCCCGATATGGTCACGACCTTGGCACCCAGTTGGGTAGCTTTCGATGCGGCACCCCAGGCCACGTTGCCGAATCCGCTGATGGCAATACGTTTTCCTGCAATGTCGATACCTTTGGTAGCGAGCATTTGTTTTACAAAATAGAGGCCTCCGTAACCGGTAGCTTCGGGGCGAATGAGCGAGCCGCCAAATTCCAACCCTTTGCCGGTGAATGTGCCGGTGTGTTCGTGGGTGAGTTTCTTGTACATGCCAAACATATAACCGACCTCGCGACCGCCTACGCCGATGTCGCCGGCCGGTACGTCAGTGTCGGGACCCAGGTGGCGCCACAATTCCAACATGAAGGATTGGCAGAAACGCATGATTTCGGCATCTGATTTACCACGCGGGCTGAAATCCGAACCGCCTTTGCCTCCACCCATGGGCAACGTAGTGAGGGCGTTTTTGAATATCTGCTCGAACCCGAGGAATTTCAATATGGAAAGGTTGACCGAGGCATGGAATCGGATACCGCCTTTGTACGGGCCAATGGCGTTGTTGAATTGCACACGGTATCCCAGGTTGACCTGTATCTCTCCGTTGTCATCTACCCAAGGTACTTTGAAAGTGATGATTCGGTCGGGCTCGACAAGCCGCTCGATGAGCTTGGCTTTTTCGAATTCGGGGTGTTGGTTGTATACCTCTTCGATAGAGAGTAACACCTCGTGTACCGCTTGTAAATACTCCGACTCACCGGGGTGCTTTGCCTCCAATGATGTCATGATGTGTTCGATGTTCATAGTCGCGATATGTTAAGTTAAATTCTTAGTTGGGCATCTCGTTATTGAGATACTCGTTTCTCTTATCGCAAATGTACATAATTATATGGATAAAAAAATTTTTTTTACTACTTTTGAACAGTTAAATCATAAAAAAATAATTTGACATTTTGCAAGTCCAAATCGACAATAAAATAATGAATCGACCGAATATAAATCAATTATACTTGAAAGATACCTCTTTTGCTAACTTAATGCAAAAAAGGGTCTTCAATGTCTTACTTGTTGCGAGCCGTTACGATGCTTTTATCATGGAGGAAGACGGGCGGGTCGAAGAGCAGATTTATTTCGAATACGTTTCGTTGAACCTGAGTTCTCCTCCTCGTGTGAAACAGGTGACGACCAACGAAGAGGCTTTCGAAGAACTGGCCATGAAGCGCTACGACCTCATCATTACCATGCCGGGAGTCGATTGCTCCGAGACTTTCACCCAGGCCAAGGCCATGAAGCGGCTCTATCCTTATATACCTATTGTCGTACTCACTCCGTTTTCGCACGAGGTGTCGAGGCGCATTGCCAAGGAAGATTTGAGCGGTGTCGACTATGTGTTCAGCTGGCTGGGCAATGTCGATTTGCTGGTGGCTATCATCAAGCTCATCGAAGACAAGATGAATGCCGAGATCGATATTACCTCGGTAGGGGTACAACTTATCCTGTTGGTCGAGGATTCTATCCGGTTCTACTCTTCCATTTTGCCGCATCTTTATAATTTTGTGTTGAAACAGTCGCAAATATTCTCGACCGAAGCCTTGAACGACCACGAGCGCATGCTTCGTATGCGGGGGAGACCCAAAGTGATGTTGGCGCGCACGTATGAGGAGGCGATGCAAATTTATGAGAAATACTCGGGAAACATGTTGGGCATTATCTCCGACGTGTCGTTTATGCGTGCCGGCGAGAAGGACAAGAAGGCCGGAATCAAATTCTGTTCCTACGTGCGCTCGTGCGATCCTTATTTGCCACTCATCATCGAGTCGTCTGAATGGGAAAATCACAAAGATGCCCTTCACCTGAATGCCTCGTTCCTCGACAAGAACTCCAAGAAACTGCCGGTCGATTTGCGCAAGACGATTTTGAAGAATTTCGGTTTCGGCGATTTTACGTTTATCAATCCCCACACGGGCGAGCCCATTGTCACCATCAAGAACCTCAAAGACCTGCAAGACAATATCGATATTATTCCCGACGAGTCGCTCTACTACCATGCTACGCGCAACCACATATCACGTTGGCTATATTCGCGTGCCATATTCCCTATGGCCGAGGCGTTACAACCGCGTCGCATTACCGATTTGAGCGAAATTTCCGAAATCAGGCAACTCATCTTCGAGGCTATCGTGCAGTACCGCAAAATGAAGAACCGCGGTGTGGTTGCCATCTTCAAGCGCGATAGGTTCGACAAATACTCCAACTTTGCCCGCATCGGCAACGGATCGTTAGGTGGCAAGGGTCGCGGTTTGGCATTTATCGATGCCATGATTAAGCGAAACCCCATCTTCGACAATATCGAGGGGGTGAATGTGACGGTGCCCAAAACGGTGGTGCTGTGTACCGATATATTCGATACCTTTATGGAGAACAATAACCTGTATCAGGTGGCGCTCTCCGACATTCCCGATGAGGAGATTCTGGAACGTTTCTTGCAGGCAAAACTCCCTGAGGAGTTGAAGCCCGACTTGCTGGCCTTTTTCGATGTGGTGGGAAAACCCATCGCCATTCGTTCGTCGAGTCTGTTGGAAGATTCGCATTACCAACCTTTCGCCGGCATCTATTCGACCTACATGATACCGGCTCTCGACGACAAGTCCGAGATGCTGAGGCTGGTACTCGATGCTGTGAAAGCTGTTTATGCCTCGGTATTCTATGCCGACAGCAAGGCCTATATGACCGCGACTTCCAACGTAATCGACCAGGAAAAGATGGCCATCATCTTGCAAGAGGTGGTCGGTACCCAGTATGACGACCGCTATTACCCGTCGTTTGCCGGGGTAGGGCGATCGATCAACTACTATCCCATCAACGATGAGAAAGCCGAAGACGGGGTAGTCGATTTGGCTGTCGGACTGGGAAAATACATCGTCGACGGCGGGCGTAGCCTGCGATTTTCGCCCCGGCATCCCAACAAAATACTGCAAACCAGCACGCTCGACCTGGCTTTGCGTGACACTCAAACCCGCTTTTATGCACTTGATATGAAGCGGGGCGAGAAGAAATTCTCGATCGACGACGGCTTCAACCTGCTTAAACTCTCGGTACGCGATGCCGAGAAAGATAATTCCCTGCGGCTGATGGTATCGACCTATGACCCCATGGACCAGATCATTCGCGATGGCTACTACGAGGGAGGCCGTAAGGTGGTGACCTTTGCCAATATATTGAAGCATAATGCTTTTCCGTTGGCTGCGATTCTCGACTCCATGCTCACGGTCGGCAGCCGCGAGATGGGACGCCCGGTCGAAATCGAGTTTGCCGGTAACCTTGCAGGCTCGAGCAGCAACCCCGGCACGGTCTATTGGTTGCAGATACGTCCTATCGTCGATATGAAAGAGATGCTCAACGACGAAGTGATGGATTTGCCCGACGAACAGACTGTCTTGAAGAGCAATACCGCTCTGGGGCATGGCATTATGGACAACGTGAAGCACATCGTGTATGTCAAGTCGGGCAGCTTCAAATCGTCAAATAATGTCAATATCGCAAGGGAAATAGAAAAAATAAATCGTACCTTTACCGAGCGGGAAGAATTTTATATCCTGATAGGCCCCGGCCGGTGGGGTTCGAGCGACTATTCGCTGGGTATACCGGTCAAGTGGCCGCACATATCGTCGGCTCGCCTCATTGTCGAGTCGGCTCTCGATAATTACCGCATCGAACCGAGTCAGGGAACACATTTCTTCCAGAATCTGACCTCGTTTGGCGTGGGTTATTTCACCGTCAACTCGTTTGCTGGCGACGGCTATTACGATGAGGAGTATCTCAACGGATTACCGGCGGTATACGAGTCCGATTCTTTGAGAATAGTGAAATTTGACGAACCTGTATTGATTGAGATTAACGGACGAAAGGGTAAGGGCCTGGTCACGAAACCGGGTCTGGACCCGAATGAAACTAAAAAAGCAGAATAAATACTATGTCTATATTTAAAAAAGTAGGACGAGCGCTGGGCTTCTCGGGCGAAGACGACGAGATGGAGTCACAACCTTATACAGCCGAAAATATTACGAATGCCTGTGTGCGTGACCAGGTGGCACAGAACGAGGCCGCTGTCGCGACTCCCGATGAGAGACCTGCCGGCAGTCCCGAGGCAGAGGCGGCTCGGAACGAAGACCCCGACAATGTACAACTGCCCGACTCTTTGCTCGAGGTGTTGGTTGAGATGCTCAATCGTTCGCTGCCGGAGTATGTTGTGGCGGCACTCGATAAGGAAGCAGAGAAAAAGTATCTCTTCGACCAACTCGACGACTCCTTCAAGAAATTTGTAGCCGATGTTAATGTGCGCTCTCGTGAGTGGATTGCCCGCAAGTGGGAGGCCAAACGAAAAGCCCTCACAAAAGAGGTCGAGGAGGCCCGGGTCAAAGTAAAGGAACTGGAAGAACAGCGCAATACCATGCAGAGTGCCCAGTTGAGTGCAGAGCGGCAAAAACGCGCCGTCACCGAAAAGGTACACGAGCTGGAAGCCCGTGTCGCCACTCTCGAAGCCGAGAAAGAACAGTTCGAGCTCGAAAACAAGAGCTTGGTCAATAAACTCAAAGTATCTACTGTTCATCAGGAAGAACTCGATTCGGCACTTGCCGAAATCAACCGGTTGAAAGGTGAATTGAAGAACCGGGTCGACTCCTCGGCCGAGCTCGAGCAGCTCCGCAGCGATTTGCAACAGGCGCAGGAACAACTGTCGCAGACTTGTGCGAAAGAGCAGGAGACGGCAGAGCAGTTCGAGCAGCTTCGTGGCGACTTGCAGAAAGCACAGGACGAACTGGCGCAAGCCCGCCAAGAGGAGCAAGCCGCGGCGAATCGGCTCGAAGCCTCTCAAAAAGAACTTTCCCGTCAGGAAGAAAAGATAACTCAACTTACCGAACAGATACAAAAACTCGAAACCGAGCTTTCCGAGGCACGGAATGGTTTGAAAGTCGTCTCCGAGGTCGAGACCCGGCTCAAACAATTTGAACAGGTGAAAGCGGCTAAGGAGGAGAAAATCGCCCAACTCACCGACGAGATACACTCCCTCGGCGAAGAGAACAGCCGATTGCAAGCCCGGTTGAACGAATTGTTGCAACAGAGTGTGCAGCTCGAAAATCAAGCTCGCGAACAGTCGGCTCACGACGAGGAAGTCGATTCGTTGAAAGCCGAATTGGAGAGTGCCAACGCCTTGGTAGCCGCTTTGCGCAACCAGCGACAGGAACTGCTGGCTCAGATAGACGACCTCCGGTCTGTGCAGACCGCCGAAAAGGGAAATTCCGTTCCGCCCGATACTCCACCCGCAGAGACGAAACCCGAGGCAAAAGTCATTAATTTCGATCTCCCGCAGAATGAAGAGATGGCGAGCAAGCCCGAAATAGAACCCATTGAAGCAGCCTCCGAACAGGACGAATCTGCACTCGAACCTGCCGGGGAAACTCCCGAAAAAAAATCTCGACGAAAAGACAAAACCCCTGAACCCTCGACCGAAGAGACGGGCGACGACGATTTCCCGGGACTCGATACTTTTGGCGACAACTGGCTTATTCCCACACGTCCCGATACTCCCGAGATGATAGCCAAGCGTAAAGAAGAAGAGAAGAAAAAGCGCGAAGCCGAAGAACAGGCCGCTTTGGAACAGAAAAAATCGCGACAGATCGACCCCTCTCAAATGTCTCTTTGGTAAGTTCACAACATTTCGACAAGCCGTCGGAGTAGGGGAGGATACCTTTTATTTCGCTCGACATCGTCAAAAGGCCTCAAAAAAAACTTATTTTGTAACCGGCAGAGCGATAGGGAATTGGTGGTTATGTAGAAAATTTTTCGAAAAAAAGGTGATAAAAAATTTGGAGATAAGCGGGAAAAGGGTGTACCTTTGCAACACTTTCGCCAAGAGAACGGGCCTTAGG
>CASFYQ010000015.1 GCA_949298955.1 uncultured Bacteroidales bacterium | reverse complement strand
AATTCGGGTCATATCCCATTATAAATGAATTACAAATATAATTTTCTAAAATTGAAATATCGACAAGACTCTCTTTTTATTTTTTTATTTTCTAACCCCACCGACACTGTGTGCCACCTCCCCTATATTTTCTTGCAGAAAACACAGGGGAGGAGTGAGGCGGAAAGAGGCATCTCGGTAGTGATTCTTGTAAGCGACAAGGGGTACACTTACCTTCCTCCCCTGCTCGGAGATAGCCGAGATAGGGGAGGTGGCGTAGCCGGAGGGGTTTTAGTTTGTAGCATTATCATCGTAAATGATATGGGATATCCGATTCGGGCGATGGGTTGTAATATGTATGTAAAACAAATCTTTTTCTAACCCCTCCGGCACTGCGTGCCACCTCCCCTATATTTCCTTGCATAAAACACAGGGGAGGAGTGTGGCGGTAAGAGGCATTTCGGCTTTTCAATCTCACTTTGGTTGTGCGATAAATAAAAACGAAGCGATTCATGGCTATTTGTTTAAAAAATGCCATATTTGCATAAATAGGATAAAAGAGTTCCGCCGGAAGCCGTCGAAAGGCTTTGATTTGCATTATTTTTGTATAAGCAAAAGATATATCGATGAACAAGATTGTAGCGAAAGAACACTTTTCGGAGAAAGTGGTCAAGTTTGTAGTAGAGGCACCCCTCATTGCCCGGGCTCGCAAGGCGGGCCATTTTGTCATTGTGCGGGTAGGTGAGAAGGGCGAACGTATTCCGCTCACGATAGCCTCGGCCGATGTGGAGGCCGGAACCATCACGCTGGTGGTACAGGCCGTGGGCAAGTCGTCGGCCAAGTTGTGTGCCCTCAATCCAGGCGATTACATTACCGATGTGGTGGGCCCGCTGGGCAAGGCTACCCATATCGAGCATTTCGGCACGGTGGTGTGCTGTGGCGGCGGTGTGGGCTGTGCTCCGCTGTTGCCTATCGTGGCAGCCATGAAGGCGGCCGGCAACCGGGTCATTACGGTGTTGGCGGCGCGTACCAAGGAGCTGATTATTCTCGAAGAGCAGATGCGTGAGCACTCTGATGAGGTGATTGTCATGACCGACGACGGATCGTATGGACAAAAGGGGTTGGTGACCCAGGGTGTAGAGGCGGTTATCAACCGCGAGAAAGTGGACTTGTGTGTGACCATTGGGCCGGCGGTGATGATGAAATATGTCTCGTTGCTCACCCAAAAATACAATGTCCCCACGGTGGCCTCGCTCAACACCATCATGGTCGACGGTACGGGCATGTGCGGTGCCTGCCGTATCACGGTGGGGGGCAAGACCCGTTTTGTGTGCATCGACGGGCCCGAGTTTGACGCCCATCAGGTCGATTTCGACGAAATGCTCATGCGGTTGTCGTCGTATAAGGAATTGGAGTAGAAAGGAACGAGTGTTGTTAAATATATGAATAAGGAAGAGTTGACGGCACAACGTGCCGAAGCGTGGAGAGAAGAGCTCCGCAAAAGCAAGAAGGCCAAGGAGCGCACCGATATTCCCCGGGTGAAGATGACCGAACTCGATCCCGACTACCGGGTGACCAACCGGGAGGAGGTGAACCGGGGGCTGACGGCCAAGCAGGCTGTCTTGGAGGCAACCCGTTGCCTCGATTGTGTGGACCCCCTCTGCATGACGGGGTGCCCGGTGGGTATCAATATCCCCAAATTTATCAAGAATATAGAGCGGGGTGACTTTCTGTCGGCGGCCCGCACGCTTAAAGAGACGAGTGCGCTGCCGGCTGTGTGTGGGCGGGTATGCCCCCAGGAGCGCCAGTGCGAATCGAAATGTTTCTATTTGCAAAAATTGAAGAAAGAGCCGATAGCCATCGGCTATCTCGAACGCTTTGCTGCCGATTATGAGCAGGCTTCGGGCGAGGTGGCTCTGCCCGAGATGGAGCCCGACAACGGAATCAAGGTGGCTGTGGTGGGCTCGGGCCCGTGTGGACTCTCGTTTGCCGGCGATATGGCCAAACGGGGCTATCGGGTCACGGTATTCGAGGCATTGCACGAGATTGGCGGGGTGCTGAAATACGGTATTCCCGAGTTTCGCCTGCCCAACCGCATCGTCGATGTCGAGATTGAGAGCCTGCGCCGCATGGGGGTGGAGTTTATGACCGACTGTATCGTGGGCAAGACACTCTCGTATGACGACCTGCACGAGATGGGTTTCAAGGGTATCATGGTGGCCAGTGGCGCCGGATTGCCCCGCTTCATGAATATCCCGGGCGAAAACCTCAACGGAGTGATGTCGAGCAACGAGTACCTCACGCGAGTGAATCTGATGGACGCAGCCAATCCCGAGAGCGATACGCCGGTGTACAAGGGCCGTCGGGTGGCTGTCGTGGGTGGCGGCAACACGGCCATGGACTCGGTACGTACGGCTCGCCGGTTGGGAGCCGACCGGGCGATGATAGTCTATCGTCGTTCGGAGGAGGAGATGCCCGCCCGTAAGGAGGAGATACATCATGCCAAGCAGGAGGGAGTAGAGTTTCTCACGCTGCATAATCCCATCGAGTATATAGGAGACGAACGGGGACGTGTGTGCCAGATGAAGCTCCAAAAGATGGCGTTGGGCGAGCCCGATGCTTCGGGGCGCCGTTCGCCCGTGCCCATACCCGGTGCTATCGAGACAGTCGATGTCGACGAGGTAATCGTGAGCGTGGGCGTATCGCCCAACCCGTTGGTGCCCAACGCTATCGAGGGCCTCGAAGTGACCCCTAAGGGCACGATTGTGGTCAATGCCGACACCCTGCAATCGTCGATTGCCGATATTTATGCCGGAGGAGACATTGTGCGCGGTGGTGCGACCGTGATTCTGGCCATGGGCGACGGCCGCCGGGCTGCCGCAGCCATGCACGAGGCTTTGCAGCAACAACCGGGAGTGTGATGCACACACATGCCGTATAACGAAAAAGAGGCTGACTAAAATGAGATATAGTCGGCCTCTTGTCTTTTTGTTGTCGCCTTTTGGCTTTTCTTCTGGTGATCCGCCTGGGGCTCGAACCCAGGACCCCAACATTAAAAGTGTTGTGCTCTACCAGCTGAGCTAGCGAATCGAACCTTGGCGCTTCTTTGAAAAAGCGTTGCAAAGATATATCCTTTTATTGAAACGCACAAGGATTATATTCAAAATTCACAGAAAATAGAAAATTCCATTTCGTTTCCATTTATTCCCGGTCTCGACAGGTGTTCCTTATAGAGAAGATGCGGATTGGGATAAAAAATATTTGAAAACAAGTTCCGATATTTTATTCTCCACGGCCTTTCATTATCTTTGCATTTCGTAAAACGAGAAATATGATATCGATAGAAGGTCTTTCGGTTGCATTTGGAGGCAATACGCTGTTCGACAATATTACTTATGTCATCAACAAGCGGGATCGCATTGCTTTGGTCGGGAAAAACGGGGCGGGCAAATCGACTATGTTGAAAATCATCGCGGGATTGCAGGCACCTACCTCGGGTTGCGTGAATATGCCGAAGGATCTTACCGTGGGGTATCTGCCTCAGCAGATGAATCTTACCGATACCCGCACCGTGATGGAGGAGGCCGAGCAGGCTTTTGCTCATATCTTTGAGTTGCAGGCGCGTATCGAACGTATGAATATCGAGCTGGCCGAGCGTACCGACTATGAGTCGGCTGATTATCAGGAACTCATTGAGCGGGTCTCCAATGCGAACGAACAGCTGGCTCTTGTCGGAGCGGCTAATTATCAGGCCGAGATTGAAAAGACGTTGATAGGCTTGGGCTTTACCCGCGACGATTTTGCCCGCGACACGTCGGAGTTCAGCGGCGGCTGGCGCATGCGTATCGAGTTGGCCAAATTGTTGTTGCAACGTCCCGACGTGCTGTTGCTCGACGAGCCTACCAATCACCTCGATATCGAGTCGATACAATGGCTCGAGAGTTTCCTTGCCACGCGGGCCAATGCCGTGGTGCTGGTCTCGCACGACCGTGCTTTTATCGACAATGTAACCAATCGCACCATCGAGATTTCGTTGGGGCGTATCTATGACTATCAGGTCAACTACTCCCGCTATGTGGTGTTGCGCCAGGAGAGGCTCGAACAGCAGCGGAGGGCATATGAAAATCAGCAGAAACAGATACAGGATACCGAAGCCTTTATCGAGCGATTCCGCTATAAGGCTACGAAATCGGTTCAGGTACAGTCGCGCATCAAGCAACTGGCCAAGCTCGAACGGGTCGAGGTCGACGAGGTCGATACCTCGCATCTGAACTTGAAATTCCCGCCGGCTCCCCGCTCGGGCGACTATCCCATCATTGCCGAGGGGGTGGGCAAGAGTTATGGCGACCATCTGGTCTTTGCCGATGCTACCTTTACCATCAAGCGGGGCGAGAAGGTGGCTTTCGTGGGAAAGAATGGCGAGGGTAAGTCGACACTGGTCAAGTGTATCATGGGCGAAATTCCTTATACCGGCACCTTGAAGATAGGACATAATGTAAAGATAGGCTATTTTGCCCAGAACCAGGCGAGCCTGCTCGACGAGTCGATTACCGTTTTCGACACCATCGACCGGGTAGCCGTGGGCGATATTCGCACCAAGATACGCGATATATTGGGAGCTTTTATGTTTGGCGGTGAAGCATCGGACAAGAAAGTGAAGGTGCTTTCGGGGGGAGAGCGCACCCGGCTGGCCATGATACGTCTTTTGCTCGAGCCGGTCAACCTGCTTATCCTCGACGAGCCTACCAACCACCTCGACATGCGCACCAAAGATGTGCTGAAACAGGCTATACGCGATTTTAACGGCACGGTCATCGTGGTGTCGCACGACCGTGAGTTTCTCGACGGACTGGTGTCGAAGGTCTATGAGTTTGGCGGCGGACGGGTGCGCGAGCACTTGGGTGGCATCTATGATTTTCTCGAGAGCCGCAAGCTCGATTCTTTGCGCGAGCTCGAGCAGCGCGCGGTCTCACCGGCTACTGACAAAAAGTCGGTTACGCCGAAAGTCGAGATTGCATCGGCCGTGAGCGAGGGCTCGAAACTTTCGTTTGCCGAGCAGAAAGAGTTGGCACGCCGTTTGCGGAAGGCCGAGAAAGAGGTCGCCGATGCCGAAGCGGCCGTGGCCGACCTTGAAACGCAAATCGCCTCGCTCGAAGAGAAACTCTCTACCCCCGAGGGGGCTGCCGATACCTCGCTCTATGAGCAGCACGGCCGGTTGAAAAAGCAACTCGACGATGCCATGTGGCGGTGGGGCGAGGCTTCCGAGGTGTTGGAACATTTGCAGAAACAAGATAAATGAAACACACATAAATAGTATGTAAAATGAAAAAAGTAATGATTTTATCGTTTGCAGCAGCCTTGTTAGCAACAGGTTGTACAAGCAAAGTCGCCAAGACGCCGGGTATCGACCTCACCAACCTCGATACGACGGTTGCTTGTGGTGACGATTTCTATGAGTATGCGTGTGGCGGGTGGATGAAAAAGAACCCGTTGAAACCCGAGTATGCCCGCTATGGTTCTTTCGACCAACTGCGTGAGAACAATCAGGAGCAGATTCGTGTGCTCTTCGAAGAACTGAGCAAGCAGAAAGCCGAGCCGGGTAGCGTAGCTCAAAAGATAGGCGACCTCTACAACATGGGCCTCGACAGCGTGCGCCTGAATCAGGAGGGGGCCGCTCCTATTGCCGATGAACTCAAACGTATCCAAGCCCTCTCGGGCAAGGAGGCCGTGAGTGCCATGATTGGCGAGATGCACCGCACCATGTCGGCTCCTTTCTTTGCGGTTTATGTCGATGCCGATGCCAAAAACAGTTCTATGAACATTGCCGGCTGGTATCAGGCCGGTATGAATATGGGCGACCGCGACTACTATGTGACCGACGATGAGCACAGCCGGCAAATTCGCGAGAGCTACCTCAACTATATTAAGACACTTTTCACTCTCTCGGGGTATAGTCAAGAGGCTGCCGAACAGGCTGCCGCCACTGTGCTGAAAGTAGAGACGGCTATCGCCAAAGCTGCGTTTACCCGCGAAGAGCTGCGTGATCCTCAGGCCGGTTACAATGTGATGACGGTGGCCGACTTGAAGAAGAACTACGACGGCCTCGACTGGGACGTTTATTTCAATACCGTGGGCCTCGACAGTTTGCAAAAAATCAACATCGGCCAGCCCCGTACGCTCAAAGCCGTGAACAATCTGCTCAAAACTTTGAGCGAGCAGGAGATTCGCGACTATCTGGCCTTCAACTGCATCGATGGCGCCGCCTCTTATCTGAGCGACGATTTTGTAAATGCCCGTTTCGATTTCTACTCCAAGACCTTGTCGGGCAAAGAGCAGATAGAACCTCGCTGGAAACGCGCCCTCAACGTGGCCAACGGTGTATTGTCGGAAGCTGTGGGCGAAATGTATGTGGCCAAGTATTTCCCGCCCGAAGCCAAGGAACGCATGGTACAGCTCGTTGCCAACTTGCAGACGGCGTTGGGGCAGCACATCGACAGCCTCGAATGGATGAGCGACGAGACCAAAGCCAAAGCTCATGAGAAGCTGAATGCTTTTTATGTGAAAATCGGTTATCCCGACACGTGGCGCGATTACAGCGGCCTTGCCATCAATCCCGAGGAGAGCTATTATGCCAACGTGCGTCGTGCCGCCGAGTTTGAAACTCTTTACATGCTCAAAGACGAGGGTAAACCTGTCGACAAGACCAAGTGGTACATGAGTCCGCAGACGGTGAACGCCTATTACAATCCCAGTTCCAACGAGATTTGTTTCCCTGCCGGTATTTTGCAACCGCCTTTCTTTAATTTCGATGCCGACGATGCCGTGAACTACGGTGGTATCGGTGTTGTAATCGGTCACGAGATGACTCACGGATTTGACGACCAGGGCCGTCAGTTCGACAAAGACGGTAACCTCAACGACTGGTGGACTCCTGCCGATGCCGAGCAGTTCAACCGGCGTGCCGAGATTCTGGCTGCTCAATACGACAATATCATTGTGCTCGACACGGTTCACGCCAATGGCCATTTCACCCTTGGCGAAAACATCGCCGACCACGGCGGTCTGCGCATTGCCTATACGGCTTTCCGCAACTCGCTCAATGGTGTAGAGCCTGCCTTGATCGACGGTTTCACTGCCGACCAACGTTTCTACCTGTCGTATGCTACGCTGTGGGCCGGTAATATTCGCGATGCCGAGATTTTGCGACTCACCAAAATCGACCCCCATTCGCTGGGCCGCTGGCGTGTAAATGCAGCCCTGCGCAATATCGATACCTTCTTCAAGGCATTCGATATTCAGGAGGGCGATCCCATGTATTTGGCTCCCGAAGAGCGGGTAATCATCTGGTAAGCCGGTTATTCGAGAACAGATAAAGCAAACGGGCCTGTCGTCATGTCGACCGGCCCGTTTTGTATTTCGGCGATTCCTCCGTTTCTTCTGTTTCGGAGTCTTCACGGGACATGGCGGCTTGGCGATACAACCTCCATACCTTTTTATAATCGGGTACAAAAAGACGCGTGAGCATTTGGGCGAAAAACAACTTGACTCTCGGCGAACGTGTAAACTTTTCCATATCTTAATCGTATATATAGGAAAACCTTCGCCTAATACATTCTAAAAAGAGGTCTTACTTGCTTCTGTCGAATGGTGTGTGTTGCACATTGATTAGGCGAAGGCTAAATTCCTTCTTCCCGTGTGGCAACACACAAATTATCCCAATATAAGCAAGTAAGACAATTCAAAAATAGAGAATAGATTTGAATAACAAGGTGTGCACGATTTGTTTTTTCAATAAAAAGTTTATTTCTTTTTCTTGTGATTTATTTAAATGGTGTGAGGCCTATTAAAATGGTTTATAACGGGCTTCGGGACGTCGGGATAGCAGTGTCGCTTGTTGGGCCCGATAGGGCAACACCCCGGTATTTCTGTCGGGGTGTTGCGGGATAGAAATATGTTATGTTTATGCGTATCGCTTTTCGCAGGAATCGAAAAGCATGAAACTCTTTATGTCGCCGATGAGATGGCAGTCAAAATCAAAACCCTTTTTTGAGAGTGATAAGGGGGGTGTCGGGCGATTGATACAGCACGGCGTGGTCGTTGTCGACGGGGTAAAATCCTGTCACTTTTTCAAGTGCGGCGAGAAATTTCACCTCGGTTTCAATCTCGGGGCACGTCTTGCGAGAGGCGGCAACCTGAATGAAGGAGATGCCGTAGGGCGTTCCGTCCAAAGCGATGCGCCCGAATATGCGGTTGCAACTGGCCGATCCGGATAGCCGGGCTTCGGGTATGTCGATAATCAAGACAGGTTTTTTCCCTTCGATGATATTCCCCTCGATTTCGATTGCTGTCCAGGCTCCGTTCAGCAGGTCGACCCTTCGTTTTTCGAGTGTCATAATGCTTTTTCCTCGTTTGTCGCAGAGTTTGATGCTCAACTCCCGGGAGTGGGTGTCGTGTTTGTAGGAACGGGTATTTTCGAGAGCGTGCAGCACGGTGAGGTTGGTCACCTCGGGCCCGCACTCTTTTTGGGTTGCGATGAGCGATTCGAATTGTAGTTCGTTCTCATTGCCGAGGGTAAATGTCCCGTTTACCACATTGCACCCGTCGCAGCCGTAGATGCGGCCGTTTGTCAAGTCAAAAGTAATTTCGACCGGCGATTCGCCCACGACAGCTCTTTTCCCGGCTGTTTTTACAATCCAGGTGCCGTCAAATTCCTCGCGGAGTATGGTCGGGATTTTGTGTGTGTCGGCCCTCTCTTCGGTTTCCTGTTTGGGGGCGACGGCTCTCTTTTGGGAGGTTTTACACGAGGAGGCCGACAGCAGGAGTAGCAGCCCCAGAGAGGCAAGCAGAATTTTTTTCATCGTTTGTACGAGTTATATAAGTGAGTTTTCAAAAACCGGCAACCGATTCACGTCGGGGGCTGGCCTTTTTGTACGAAGCGGGGCGAGGGGTTACTCCTCGTTCCGTTTCGGGTATCGGGTGGGGCGTATGAGCAGCCGCAGTGTGGCGTTGTAGGTAAAGTAATACCAGCACCAGTTGAGCAGCGTGATAATCTTGTTTTTCATGCCCAGTATGGAGACGAGGTGTACCCCCATCCAGGTAAACCAGGCAGGACGCCCGTGCAATTTCAGGTAGGGCAGGTCGGCTACCGCCTTGTTACGGCCTATGGTGGCCATGTTGCCCTTGTTCTTGTAGTGGAAAGGGGTGTCGAAGCTCCCCTTGTTCAAGTTGTGGGCCAGCAGTTCGCTTTGTTGGATAGCCACCTGGGCCACCTGCGGGTGACCGTTGGGGTAGTTCTTTTCGGTGAGCCAGGCGATGTCGCCGATGGCAAAGACGTGGTCGCACCCTTTCACCCGGTTGTATTCGTCGGTGACGATGCGTTTGCCGCGGGTGATGGAGTCCTCGGGGATTCCCTGCAACGGTTCGCCGGTGATACCTGCCGTCCAGATGAGGGTATGGCTTTTGATTTGATCTCCGTTGTCGAGGGTCGCTACATAGTTTTCGAACGACTTCATGGTGTGCCCGGTGATGACATCGACTTCGAGTTGTTCGAGATATTGTCGCGACTTGGCCGAAGCCTCGGCGCTCATATTTTGCAGGAGGTGGCCGGAACCTTCGACGATGACGACTCGCATGTCGCAAGGATTAATTTCGGGATATTCCCGCGCCAGAATGTATTTTTTCATTTCGCCCAAAGCCCCTGCTATTTCTACACCGGTAGGGCCCCCGCCCACGACGGTAAAGCAGAGCAGTGTGCGGCGCTTTTCGGGATCGGTGCAGGTACAAGCCCGCTCCAAACAGAACAGGATTTCGTTTCTCAATCTGATGGCTTCGGCCGTAGATTTGAGCGTATAGACTTGCTCTCGCAGTTCGGGCATGTTGAAAAAGTTGTTGGTTGTCCCCGTAGCCAGCACCAAATAGTCATACTCGATTGTCCCGGTGTTGGTCGTCAGCACCTTCCGTTGAGTGTCGACGGCGATAGCTTCGCCCATGTGAAAGCGCACATGGCGCAGTTTGCGCAACTCTTTGCGGAAGGGGAAGCAGATAGCCGCAGGCTCGAGACCCGACGAGGCGATTTGGTAAAACAGGGGAGGGAAGGCGTGGTAGTTCTTCCGGTCGACCAAGGTTACCCGATATTGCCGGGAATCGATACGCTTCGACAACAGGAATCCGGCAAAGCCGCCTCCCACGATAACCAGGTGTTTCAACTCTTTTTCGGTATGTTTGTTTGTGCTCATACTGTGTAATTTTGGGGCATAAAGATAGTAAAAAAAGTTCGTTTTTCCCTTATAAGACATTCGGTCGTAAAAAATGTTCAACACCTCGGCAATAAAAGAAAAAACTTATAAAAAATTCATGGCCTTGCGAAGATTTCTTATTATTTACGTACATTTGTCTGATAATCATGTTACGCGTGTAATGAAACTTACTGTCAAGTCACATACCATACTGCTGTTGCTGTCGTTTTCTTCTCTCTTGTCTGTGGCCCAAATCAATACCGATCGGGTGATGAATATCGGGCGCAACGCACTCTATTTCGAGGATTACATCTTGTCGATGCAATATTTCAATCAGGTTATCAAGGTGAAGCCTTATATGGCCGAGCCCTATTTTTTTCGGGGTATCGCCAAGTTGAGTCTCGACGATTACAAGGGCGCCGAGGAGGATTGCACGCTTTGTATCGAGCGTAATCCTTTCATTGTAAACGCCTATCAGGTGCGGGGTATCGCCCGCCAGAATCTGGGGGATTATCAGGGGGCTATCGACGACTATGCCGAAGGCCTTCGCTATGCGCCTGAGGATCGTACCTTTTTGAACAACAAGGCGATAGCCGAGGTACAGCTGAAAAAATACGATGAGGCCGAAAAAAGTTTCGACAAGCTCATTGCCCTGCACCCCAACTACTACAACGGCTACATGAGCCGTGCTCAGTTCTATCTTGAAAAAGGAGACACAGTCAAGGCGATAGCCGATATAGACAAAGCCATCGAAATAGATAAATATATGTCGGGCGCATACGCCCAGCGGGCTATCATCAAGGTATTGCACGATGCCGATTATGAGTCGGCTTTGGCCGATATGAACGAGGCTCTGCGCCTTGATCCCAAGGAGGTGTCGTACTATTTCAACCGCGCCCGCATCAAATATCATCAAGACGACTTGCAAGGGGCGATGGCCGACTATGACTACATTCTGCAACTCGACCCGGGCAACACGATGACCCATTACAACCGAGGTTTGCTGCGCATGCAGGTGGGCGAACGTAACAAAGCCATATCGGACTTTACCGAGGTCATCAAGGCCGAGCCTGATAACTATTTCGCCATTTACAACCGTGCCCTGCTCTACGACATGATAGGCAGTTATGGCAAGGCTGTTGCCGATTTCGACGTAGTGCTCGAGCAGTATCCCGATTTTGTCGCCGGTTTCTTTGCCCGCTCTGAGGCTAAACGGAAAATGGGCGACATGAAAGGGGGCGAAAAGGATTTCATGCTGGCTCTCGATTTGCAGAAAAAAGTTCAGTACGAACCCATCGACGAGGCTACGGCAGCTGCGGGCTCGGGCAAGTCGTCGGGGCAGGCAGCCGACGAGCGTACCGAGTCGGACAAGAATATTAACAAGTTCAACCAAATACTCGTGGCCGATGCTCGCACCGAGTATAAACCCGAGTATGAGAACAAGATACGCGGCCGGGTGCAGGATCAGAACGTGCAGGTTTCCATACAGCCCATGTATGTACTCACTTACTACGAACGCCCCGATGCCGTGCGTCAGAACATCTACTACGTCAAGGAGTTGGAAGAGCTTAACGACACCCATGTGTTTGCCAAGAAACTGTTGCTCACCAATTCCGAGGCGGCGCTGCTTTCCGATCAGGTCAACTATCATTTTTCGTCGATTAACGATTTCTCGCGTTTGATTGAAATCAGCCCGTCCAATCCGCTGGCTTATTTCGGACGGGCGGTCGATTTCATGCTCGTGCAGGACTTTGCCAGTGCGCTCGACGACCTCAATCGCGCTATCATGACCAGCCGCAATTTTACCATGGCCTATTTTCTGCGGGCCGTCGTGCGGGCCAAACAAATCGAATATGAAATCTCTGCCGCGTCGACGCAAAGTCTCGATTTTCAGGTGTCGCGCAAGAAAGATGCCAACGACTTTGCCCCGATGGGGCTCTCGGCACTGGGCAATGAGAGTTTGAAATTGGAGTATGAAATGGTGTTGCGCGACTATGAAAAGGTAATTGAGGATTCGCCCCGCTTCTTCTATGCCTATTACAACCGTGGCAACCTGCGCTGTTCGCAGCAGGACTATCGGGGAGCCATTGCCGACTATACCCGAGCCATCGAGTTGCGCCCCGATTTCGGCGATGCCTACTATAATCGCGGGCTCGTCTATCTCAAACAGGGCGACACCGCTGCCGGTACTGCCGATTTGAGCAAAGCCGGCGAGTTGGGGGTAGTCTCGGCCTACAATTTGCTGAAACGGTTGAGCGATTAAAAGATTTTTATAATTATCCGTTCCGATAATGAAATAATTATTATTTTTGTGCCTTGGAAAAAACGGGCACAACCATGTGTCACCTTATTATATAGCATAACATAAAACGATTTTCAAGAATTGTTGAAAGATATAAAGGATAGAAAACGATGATTAAGATTACATTTCCCGATAATTCGGTAAAGGAATTTGAGTCTGGCATTACCCCTTTACAGATTGCCGAGAGCATAAGCCCCCGGTTGGCACAGGATGTGCTTGCCGCAACGATTAACGGACAGGAGTGGGACCTCACCCGTCCCGTGGAGTCCGATGCGGCTATCAAACTCTTTAAATGGGACGACCCTGAGGGTAAGCACGCCTTCTGGCACTCGTCGGCGCACTTGCTGGCCGAGGCTCTGCAAGAACTCTATCCCGGTATCAAATTCGGTATCGGCCCGGCTATCGAAAACGGATTTTATTATGATGTAGATCCGGGTGAAAACACCATTACCGCAGCCGATTTCCCCACCATCGAGGCCAAGATGCTCGAATTGGCCGGTCACAAAGATCCCATTGTACGCAAGGATATTGCCAAAGCCGATGCGCTCGACATGTTTGGCAAACGCGGCGAGGAATATAAGGTCGAGCTTATCAGCGAACTGGAAGACGGCCACATTACTACCTATACGCAAGGTGCCTTTACCGACTTGTGTCGCGGGCCGCACTTGCCCAACACCGGTCTCATCAAGGCTGTGAAAATCACCTCGCTGGCCGGTGCCTACTGGCGTGGAGACGAAAAACGTAAACAACTCGTGCGCGTGTATGGTATCTCTTTCCCCAAGAAGAAGATGCTCGACGAATATCTCGTGCTCATGGAAGAGGCCAAGAAGCGCGACCACCGCAAGATAGGCAAGGAGATGGAACTCTTTGCATTCTCGCCCAATGTAGGTCCCGGTCTGCCCTTGTGGTTGCCTCGCGGAACCCAGTTGCGCGACCGCCTCGAAGCCATGCTCCGCAAGGTGCAGAAACGCTTCGGCTATTTGCAGGTAATCACTCCCCACATCGGCAACAAGATGCTCTATGTAACCTCGGGCCACTATGCCAAGTATGGCAAGGATTCGTTCCAGCCCATTCACACCCCCGAGGAGGGAGAGGAGTATCTGCTCAAACCCATGAACTGCCCGCATCACTGCGAGATATACAAGGTAACGCCTCGTTCGTACAAAGACCTGCCGTTGCGCTTTGCCGAGTTCGGTACGGTATATCGTTACGAACAGAGCGGCGAGCTGCACGGTTTGACCCGCGTGCGCAGCTTTACGCAAGACGATGCCCATATCTTCTGTCGTCCCGACCAGTTGAAAGAAGAGTTCCTGAAAGTAATGGACATCATCTTCATTATCTTCAAAGCCTTGAAATTCGATAATTTCGAAGCCCAAATTTCATTACGCGACCCCAACAACCGCGAGAAATATATCGGTAGCGACGAGAATTGGGAGAAAGCCGAGAGTGCCATTGTAGAGGCTTGCCAGGAAAAAGGCCTGAAAGCCCGTGTAGAATATGGCGAAGCCGCTTTCTATGGCCCCAAACTCGATTTTATGGTGAAAGACGCCATAGGCCGCCGCTGGCAGTTGGGTACGATACAGGTAGACTATAACCTGCCCGAACGTTTCGAACTCGAATATACCGGCAGCGACAACCAAAAACACCGTCCGGTGATGATTCACCGTGCTCCCTTCGGCTCTATGGAACGTTTCGTGGCTGTGCTCATCGAGCACACCGGCGGTAAATTCCCCTTGTGGCTCACCCCCGATCAGGTAGCCGTGCTGCCTATCAGTGCCAAATTCAACGATTATGCACAACAGGTAGTGAGCGAGTTGGCCGAGAAAGATATTCGTGCATTTGTCGACGATCGCAACGAAAAGATAGGTCGCAAGATTCGCGATAACGAGATGAAAAGAATACCCTATTTGCTCATTGTAGGTGAAAAAGAGGCCGAAAATGGTGAAGTTTCTGTAAGAAAACAGGGTGAAGGTGATAAAGGTTCGATGAAAATTGCTACCTTTGCCGCAAATTTAAATGCAGAAGTAGAAGAATTACTCAAAGAATGGTAATCTGAATGGAGAAAAAGCCACAACCTCAACCGCAGTCCAATAGGCCGAACAGGCCTATGCCTGCAAAAAAGAACGACATCAAAGATCAATATCGTGTCAATGAACGTATCCGTGCAAAAGAGGTGCGTTTGGTCGGCGATAATGTAGAGCAGGGGGTATACACCATACAGGAAGCTATGCACATGGCCGATGAACAAGGTCTCGATTTGATCGAGATTTCGCCTAATGCGGTTCCCCCGGTATGCAAGATTTTGGATTACCAAAAATTTGTTTACCAGCAAAAGAAACGCCAGAAGGAGCAGAAGGCCAAATCGACCAAGATTGTGGTGAAGGAGATTCGTTTCGGCCCGCAAACCGACGATCACGACTACAATTTCAAGTTGAAGCATGCCATCGGGTTTCTTAACGAGGGGGCCAAAGTGAAGGCTTATGTCTTTTTCAAAGGTCGTTCGATTCTTTTTAAGGAACAGGGAGAGGTGCTGCTGTTGCGTTTTGCCAACGACCTGGAAGATTACGGCAAGGTAGAGATGATGCCGGTGCTCGAGGGCAAGCGCATGATTATCATGATAAGCCCCAAGAAAAAATAAAGCGTAGATAGGACAAACTATTCATTCACTTATATATAATTAAATTTTAGTAAAATGCCAAAGATTAAAACTAATTCCGGTGCCAAAAAGAGGTTCGCCCTTACCGGAACGGGAAAAATCAAGAGAAAACATGCTTACAAAAGTCACATTCTGACGAAGAAGACCAAAAAGCAAAAAAGAAACCTCACTCACATGACCACTGTGAAGACGGTCGATGTAAACAATGTAAAAGCATTGTTGGCTATGAAATAAGCCTCGGCGGGTTTCAAAGTTTTCTCAAAAACAAAAGAGTAGTTTCAAAATTTATTAACCGAATGTTTTTAGCTTGAAGTTTACCTTGAACGGTAGCGCTAACATTCAAAACAAAAAAAACTATGCCAAGATCAGTAAATCACGTTGCTTCAAGAGCAAAAAGAAAAAAAATTCTTAAACTTACCCGCGGTTATTATGGTTCGCGCAAAAATGTTTGGACCGTTGCCAAGAATACTTGGGAAAAAGGTTTGACCTATGCTTACCGTGACCGTAAAAACAATAAGCGTAATTTCCGTGCATTGTGGATTCAACGTATCAATGCAGCCGCCCGTCTCGAAGGCATGTCCTACTCCAAACTCATGGGAGCCCTTCACAAGGCCGGTATCGAAATCAACCGCAAAGTTTTGGCCGACCTGGCTATGAACAACCCCGAGGCTTTCAAGGCTATTGTCGAGAAAGTAAAATAAGAGAGACAAAATCATCTTCTTAGAATAGAATTAGGGATTTCTCATCGAGGAATCCCTAATTTTTTTGTCGAAATATTTTGTTTTCTCAATAGAATTGTATAGCTTTGTATCAAAGAGTAAGAGAAAGCCCGGTCGTATCAGAGTAGATTGGGAAACTCATCAAAAATTATGAAATGCCGAGACACGCTTTCCGCCCCAATGGCGGGCCACGACCTTTCGAGGTATGCTTTGCACGGTGGATTACAAAGGAGCGGAGGCCCTCAAATCCTGTCTATCGGAGTTTCATCGCATCCTTTGATACGACCCCTTATATAGCCCGGTTCTTGGAGAAGATGCCGGGCTTTCCTTTTTAAAGCATGCGTTTTATTATTTTAGAATAGTTGAAAAAAAGGGATTATGAAACATGTGTTTTTGTGCTTCGTGCTGTTGCTTCTCGGCAGCACGACGGCCGTGTGGGGCGAGACGCTGAGTGAGTTGCAGCGGCGCGCCGAAAGTGGGGACTCCGATGCTCAGTATGATTTGGCCATGCGATATTGGGAGGGTAAAGAAGGGGCACCGAAAGATGACAGCAAGGCTTTTTATTGGGCCAAGAAATCGGCCGAGCAAGGCGATGCCTATGCCCAGTCGTGGGTAGGCTATTTCTATGAAAATGCTTACGGCACCGCACGAGATTTCGGTGAGGCGGCGTACTGGTATCGTCGCAGCGCCGACCAGGGCAACCGTTTCTCACAGAACAACCTAGGCGAGTGCTACTATTACGGACGGGGTGTCGAGCGGAGTTACGAAAAGGCGGTCTCGTGGTACAAGAAGGCTGCCGACCAGGAGTTCCCTTCGGCCTGCTACAACCTGGGCTGGTGTTACGAAATGGGGGAGGGTGTTGCCTCCAACCGGTCGCTGGCCATCAGTTACTATCGCAAGGCGGCTGCGAGCGGCAATGAGGATGCCCGCCAGCGGCTGTCCAAGCTGGGCCTGTCGGCCGACGGCAGTTCCACAACGTCGGCCTCGACGACATCCACTTCTTCGTCATCGTCGGGCTCGCATGTCGACCCCTCGACGTTGGCCAATGCCCAGTCGGGAATCGATGTGTCGCAGTATGTGCTGGGGCAGCAGTATTTCGACGATGGGAACTACGAGCAAGCCGTGTACTGGTGGCGTCAAGCCGCAAAACAGGGGTATGGCAAAGCCTCGCTGAAATTGGGCGATTGCTATCATGATGGGGTAGGCGTCGACCGCAACGTCACGACGGCGGCTCATTGGTATACCGAGGCGGCTGAACAGGGAGAGCGAGAGGCCTGCTTCAAACTGGGAACCTGTTACGAGACAGGGGTGGGAGTAATCAAGGATTACCAGATAGCCGTCAAGTATTACGACAAAGGCGGTTATCTCACGGCTTCGGCTCTCTGCTCCCGCAAGTGGTTGCAACAATATCGCTCGGGCTTTGACTATGCCGCCGCCACCGCCGGCGAGCTGCGATCGCGGGCCAACAATGGCGACGCGCTGGCGCAGTGCCATTTGGGGCTGCTTCTCTATGCCGACGAGAAAACCACCGAAGCCAAAGAGTGGTTCAAGAAATGTGCCGCCAATACCCGGGCAAACAATTTGTCCAAGACGATTGCCAAAAAATATGTAGACCAGATCGAGGAAGCCGATGAGGAGGCTGCAGAGATGTTCGAGCTCTTCTTCGGATTTTGACCGGGCGGGCACTTACAGCCTGGCCAAATATCCATAGCGATTTGACTGTAATTTTTGGGAATAAAATTGTAACTTTGTAGCTGAAAACCGAGCCGGAGGCAAGCGGTGGGGTAGACTTGTGTCGACCAACCCGATGAGGACCTTCGGAAAAAATGATTAGTCATGGCAGATACTGTAGCACAATTTGAGCATGTAATATCCATTTGTCGGGACCTCTTTGCCAAGAAATTGAAAGATTATGGTGCCTCGTGGCGCATCTTGCGTCCGCAGTCGCTCACCGATCAGATATTTATCAAGGCCAAGCGCATAAGAAGCATCGAAATCAAGGGCGAGAGTAAAATCGACGAGGGGATACGCTCCGAGTTCATCGGCATCGTCAACTACGGTATCATCGGGCTCATTCAACTGTCTCTCGGGTATGCCGATACCGAGGATATCGGCAACGATGAGGCTCTGGCCCTCTATGACAAATACATGACCCAGACCAAGACCCTCATGTATGCCAAAAACCACGACTACGACGAGGCTTGGCGCAGCATGCGCATAAGTTCCTATACCGACCTGATTCTTACCAAAGTGTGCCGTACGAAGCAAATCGAGGACAACGAAGGCAAAACGCTTGTCTCGGAGGGAATCGACGCCAATTACATGGACATGATCAACTACTCGCTGTTTGGCCTTATAAAGATAGAGTATGGAGAGCAGGACGATTAACGGGAAACGCAATGCACTATTGATGCGGTGGCTTGTTTTTCTCTCCCGCTTGATTGTGGGGGGGACGTTCGTCTTTTCGGGATTTGTGAAAGCCATAGACCCCTATGGTACGGCCTACAAGTTTGAGGACTATTTTGCAGCTTTTCATCTCGAGTTTCTCTCGTCGTTCTCCATGCTTTTCTCGGTGGCCCTCTCGGTTGTCGAGTTTCTGCTGGGAGTGCATATGTTGTTTGGGTCGTATCGCAAGTCTACGCCGCGACTCATCTTCCTGTTCCTTTGCGTGATGACTCCCCTCACGCTCTATCTGGCCATTGTCCACCCCATATCCGATTGCGGCTGTTTTGGCGATGCCGTTCATTTGAGCAACTGGGCCACCTTCTTCAAAAATCTGGTGCTGCTGGGTGTGACTGTCTTTCTGGTATATAGCAATACCCGGTTGCGAGCTTTGTACAACCGGCAGGTACAGTGGCTCACGGGCCTCTATTCGCTGGTGTTTGTCCTCTTCTTTTGCTATATTGGCATCAACTATCAGCCATATCTCGATTTTCGTCCCTACAAGATAGGGGTGAATATCCCCGATGCCTTGTCGGTAGGTGAACCCGAGCGCGAGTTTGTTTTTGTCTATGAAAAGGAAGGACAACGCGAAGAGTTCTCGATAGACAATCTGCCGTCGGAAGAGGAGGGGTGGAGCTTTGTCTACCGCTATGAAAAAACGGTCGAAACGCCTCGTCCCGAGACTCCCGCCATCGACGAGTTTACTATCTACCGCGGAGCTGCCGATATTACCGAAGATATTATTTACGATGAGAATTATCACATCTTGTTGCTTTCGCCCGGCCTCGAAAAGGCCGACGACAGCGAGGTCGACCGCATAAACGAACTTTATGACTATTGTGTGGAGCGAGGCTACGAGTTCGCTTGTGTCACCGCATCGACACCTCGGGGAATCGAGACTTGGCTCGAAAACACCGGCGCCGAGTATCCCTTTTATTTTATGGACAAGACCACCATACGCACTATCGCCCGGGGCAACCCCTGCGTGTTGCTGCTCAAAGGGGGAACTATCTTGCGCAAGACCTCGCCCTCGCAGTTGCCCGACGAGACCCGGCTCACCCGGCCGCTCGACCAGATTGACTACGGCCACCCCGAGGTATACCGGCCTCAGCACCGCATCGGCTTCATCGTGTTGCTCTATGTCATACCCATGCTCTTCCTGCTCTTGACCGAGAAGACTGTGGCCATGATTATCGGGCGCATCAAGTTGTGGCGGCTCATTCGTTTGCGTCATCGGCGTTGGGCCGAGCGCGATGCCTTGGCCCAAGCGGCCGCCGCAAAAACCGAAACGTCGTCGGCCGAGACCTCGCCGACTCCGAAGCCGGACGTGCCGGGAGTGACGATTGAAGATACCCCCGAACCGGGGAAAAATAAATAGAGATCATATAATTTTTAACCCATAAAAAAGATTCATTATGAGAAAAAACATTGTAGCAGGAAACTGGAAAATGAACACCACCGTTCAAGAAGGTGTAGCTTTGGCTAAGGAAATCGACGCCGCTTTGGCCGGTGTAACTACCAAATGCGATGTAATCATTGCCACTCCGTTCACCCATCTGGTATCGGTAGTAAACGCTGTTGACACCAACCGTATCGGGGTAGGTGCCGAGAACTGTGCCGACAAGACCGAAGGCGCCTATACGGGCGAGGTTTCGGCCAAGATGGTAGCTTCGACGGGCGCACAATATGTGATTCTGGGTCACTCGGAGCGTCGTGCCTACTATCACGAAACTCCCGAAATCTTGAAAGAGAAAGTGCTCCTGGCGCTGGCTAATGGCCTTACGCCTATCTTCTGCATCGGCGAGGTTCTCGAAGAGCGCGAAGCCGGCAAACATTTCGAGGTAGTAAAAGCTCAGGTGGAAGAGTCGCTCTTCAACCTCTCGGCCGAAGATTTCGGTAAAATCATTCTGGCATACGAACCCGTTTGGGCTATCGGTACCGGCAAAACCGCTACGGCCGACCAAGCCGAAGAGATTCATGCCTTTATCCGTAAAACCATTGCCGAGAAATATGGCAACGAAGTAGCCGAGAATACCTCGATTCTTTATGGCGGCAGCTGCAAACCCGGCAATGCAGCCGAGCTTTTTGCCAAACCCGACGTAGACGGCGGCCTCATCGGTGGCGCTGCCCTCAAAGCCGACTCGTTCATGGGCATTATTACAGCATTCTGATAAAATAGATTTTTACAGAGGCTGCAAAAGTGGGAATAAATTCTTATTTTTGCAGCCTCATTGTTTTTGAAAAGATGTAGTTATGCGCAGTTTTCTTACTTTCATCGCAGCTTTGGCGGTAACAGGGGTGGTGGCCGCGACGGTGCAGGCCCAGATTGCAGTCTCCGACACATCGATTGTGCAGTATCTCGAACGTCCTGAAACAGGAGGAAAAGTCAAGGTGGTGCAACCGGACGAGCTGGCCAAGCGGGTAAGCCGGGCCGAGGGAGTAATCAAGTATGACGGCGCCAAAGGCTATGCTCAGTCGTCGGGATTCCGCATACAGGTATTCTCCGACAACGATTACCGCACGGCCAAGAACAACGCGCTCTACAAAGAGGGACTCATCAAGCAGGCTTTTCCTCAGATGGAAACCTATGTGACCTTCACGTCGCCTTTTTGGCGCCTCAGAGTGGGCGATTTCCGTTCCTACGAAGAGGCCGGGAATGCTTTGCGAGAACTGAAAAACGAGTTTCCCCAAATGGCTCGCGAGATGCGCATCGTGCGCGATAAAATACAAATACAGATACATCAGGGATTTACCGAATAAATTGGATTCATGGAGGAACAGGTTGTCATAAGCCCCGAGGAACAGCAACGGGTTTGCAAGGAATTGGCCGAACACTATCGGGCCATAATCTCTTTATTGGGCGATGACCCCAATCGGGAAGGGCTTCGCAAGACCCCCGAGCGGGCAGCCAAGGCGATGATGAAATTGACCAAAGGCTATCGCCAGTCGGCACGCGATGTCATCTCCTCGGCCATATTCGAGCACACCGGCTCGCGCATCGTCATCGTGCGAGACATCGAGTTTTACTCTTTCTGCGAGCATCATCTGCTCCCTTTTTTCGGAAAGGTGCACGTGGGCTATATTCCCACCAATGGTATCGTAGGGCTCAGCAAGGTCGCACGCCTTGTCGAGGTATTTGCCCGTCGTTTCCAGGTGCAGGAGCGACTCACGGCGCAAATCTGCCGGAGCTTGGCCGAGGCCCTCGCCACCGAAGGTGTCATGGTCATGGTCGAGGCCCGTCACTTGTGCATGCAGATGCGGGGGGTCGAGAAACAGGGTGCTGTCACCGTTACCTACGATTATACCGGCAAATTCGAGCAGGAAGAGTGGCGTCGCGAATTTTATTCGCTCATCGGTAAAAATTCTTGCAAGGAATAAACGGTTATTTATCAAATAGAAACCGGAAACACGAAAAAAATGTTTGATAAAAAATAGCGAAGCACTTGCATAAATCGAAAAGTCGGTTTATCTTTGCACTCGCAATCGCGAAAATAGCTCAGTTGGTAGAGCACAACCTTGCCAAGGTTGGGGTCGCGGGTTCGAGTCCCGTTTTTCGCTCAACTGTCGGAAAGCGTTCCGAAAAAGGTTTTGAAGTTATGAAATGCGAAAATAGCTCAGTTGGTAGAGCACAACCTTGCCAAGGTTGGGGTCGCGGGTTCGAGTCCCGTTTTTCGCTCCATCGGTATCTCTATCGATGAACAGAAATGCCCAGGTGGCGGAATTGGTAGACGCGCACGTTTCAGGTGCGTGTGTCGAGAGGCATGCAGGTTCGAGTCCTGTTCTGGGCACCAAGTAGATGAGAGGTATCGTATGTCCGGGTGGTGGAATTGGTAGACACGCTACTTTGAGGGGGTAGTGGGCGTTGGCTCGTGTGAGTTCGAATCTCATCTCGGACACTCGAAAGGTCGGTAATCTTGTGGTTGCCGACCTTTTTTGTTTTCTGCTCTTTCCTTTTTCGACTTCCGCAGGATTGGTATTTCGCATCGTTCTGTCGTTTTGCACTTGATGCAGAGGCTTCGTCATACCAGGATTGACCCGGCCTCCGGGAAATATTCGGGACGGGTGGCGGCTTTTGCCGTTGGGCGTAAAAAATACGAGAGACTTTTGCAAAACTGCAAGGTTTTTGGTATTTTTACAAAGAATAAAGGAAAGTAGCACAAAGCCTATTGTAATACATACGCCATGAACAGGGGATTTTTTATTCTGTTATGCTTAATCGGAGCATTAAGTTTTCATAGTACACAAGCGCAGGTAGCCCGGCAAGAAGGAATCGTTCGCAAGATTACCCACAGTGCCTCCGATCCCGTCGTGCCAATAGCGGGAGTGCAGGTTGTGGTCGATGGAGTGAGCAGCCCCAAGAGCGATAAGCAGGGAAACCTCACTATTACCATCAGGCGCAACGAGGAGAGCAGTTATTACCTCGACGATATTCGTCTCCCGGCAGGAGAGGTGCCTTATCTGTTGGCTTATCCAAGCCGGGAGAAGAAGCTGTTCCTTTCGCCCAATGAACTCTATATCGCCCTGATTTCGCCGGAAGAGAAGGCGACAGTCTCCAAGAAAATCTATACCGACTTGTGGCGTCAATACCGCAGGCAGGGGAACGACCTGATAGCGCTTCGCAACGAGTTGGAAGAGGTGCAGATGGCGCTGGACGAAGGGGATGCCCGCTATCGCGAGGTCACCAATCGGCTGGATAGTGTACAGGCGTTGCTGAACGCTTATTTTGACGACAGCCAAAAAGAGTCGTTTACCCAAAAGCTGGAAGAGGTAGCCGAGGAGTTGGCTTTGACTGATTATCGCAGCCTCGACTCAATCAATGCCCGTATCTACAACTTGAAACGGGCCGGCGAATGGGCCGGTCTGTCGGCTTTGTTGAATGAACAGATGAACGGGAATGCCGAGGCTTATCTGCAAGAGGGACTCCAAAACCGGAAGAATGCCGAGGCGATAGCCGAGCGGGCAGTCCGGGATTTGGCTCTTCGTTTTGAACGGGTAGAGGAGGCTATCGAGTCGTTTTTGATGCAGCATCAGAACGATTCGGTATCCAAATATTATCAAATATTGACCGAAGCCGACTCTACCAATTGGGACTATCTCACCACCGCCGGTCTTTTCGAAAGCACCTATATGGCAAATTATGACCGGGCCATGCAGTATCATCGGGCAGCCTTGAACTATGCCCGGACAGATTCTTTGAAAGCCATAACTCAAAACAATATAGGCTTTGTGTATTCCGAACAAGGCGATTACAGCAGGGCATTGTCCTATTACGAGAAGGCTCTGCAAATTCAATCACAGATTTATGGCGAGCAACACTCCTCTGTGGCTACGAGTTATAATAATATAGGGTGCGTATATTCCAATCAAGGCGATTACAGTAAGACGTTGTCCTATTATGAGAAAGCTTTGCAAATTCAATTACAAGCCTATGGCGAACAACATCCCGATGTAGCTGCACTTTATAACAATATAGGTTTTATATATGACAACCAAGGCAATTACGATCAAGCCTTGTCGTATTATGAGAAAGCCTTGTCCATTCGGTTGCAGATTAATAGCGAGCAACATCCCGATGTGGCTGTGAGTTATAGCAATATAGGGAGTGTGTATTCCGAACAAGGCGATTACAGCAGGGCGCTGTCCTATTACGAGAAGGCTCTGCAAATTCAGTTGCAGATTTATGGCAGGCAACACCCCTCTGTGGCTACAATTTATAACAATATGGGAGTCATGTATATCGATCAGGGCGATTACGACCAGGCATTAGCTTGTTATGAAAAGGCTTTGCAAATTCAGTTGCAGGTTTATGGCGAGCAACACGCCGCCGTGGCTATGAGCTATAACAATATAGGGGGAGTATATGATAACTTGGGGAATTACAGCCAAGCGTTGTCGTATTACGAAAAAGCCTTGTCTATTCAGTTACAGGTTTATGGCGAGCAGCACCCCGGTGTGGCTACAATCTATAACAATATAGGCGGAATATATGATCGTCAAGGCGATTACGGCCAGGCATTAGCCTGTTATGAAAAGGCGTTGTCTATTCAATTACAGGTTTATGACGGGCAGCACCCTGATGAGGTTACGAGTTATAACAATATAGGAGGTGTATATTATAGCCAAGGCGATTATACCCAAGCGTTGTCGTATTATGAAAAGGCGTTGAAAATTTTATTGCAGGTTTATGGCGAGCAGCACCCCGACGTGGCGACAATCTATAACAACATAGGTGGAATATATGATCGTCAAGGCGATTACGCGCAAGCGATAACCTATTATGAAAAGTCTTTGAAAACTTTGATTCAGATTTATGGCGAGCAGCACCCCTCTGTGGCCACGAGTTATAACAATATAGGTAGTGTATATTATAATCAGAAAGATTATGCACAAGCGTTAGCCTATTGTGAGAAGGCCTTGCCTATTCAGTTGCAGGTCTATGGCGAGCAACACCCTGCGGTAGCTACGAGTTATTGCAATATGGGCTCCATATGTGACAGTCAAGGCAATTACAGTCAGGCGTTGGTATATTACGAAAAGTCCTTGAAAATTCAATTACAGGTTTATGGGGAATATCACCCCGATGTGGCTACAAACTATATTGGCAAGGGGGCTGTATATATTAAACAAGGCGATTATACCCAAGCGTTGGAGTGCTTTGAGAAATCTTACCAGATTTATCGGAAAGTTTTCGGGGAGACAAATCCCCATACGGTATCGGCTCAAGATGCTGTGAAGCTGCTCAAATCGAAGATGAACGGAGTTGAATGAAGGTGAAATAAAAACGTTACGAGATGGGACCCGGCATTGAACCGTACAAATTTTTTGTATTTATCAGTTATCGGCACACCGATATTAAAGCGGCTCGTTGGTTGCAGCTTTTGTTAGAGACGTATAGTTTCCCGGTGGCTATCCGGCAGCGAAAACCGGACTTGCCCAAACGGATTAAGGTCTTTCGGGATAAAGATGAATTGACCAGCGGTATCCTGGATGAGGAGATTCAGAAGAAACTGGACGAGTCGAAATACTTGGTGGTCATCTGTTCGCCCGAGGCGGTGAAATCGAAATATGTGGGAGACGAAATAGCCTATTTCCGTTCGAAGGGCCGGGAGAGGCAGATTATCCCGTTTATTATCAAGGGTAAGCCCAACTCGGCAGAGGAGTGTTATCACCCCGAGTTGAAGAAATGTGGCGAACTGTTGGGAATCGAAGTGCGGGAAGAGGAGTCGGCTTTTCATGCCATACGGTTCCATAAGGCATTTATCCGGTTGGTGGGACGCCTGCTCGACCTCGACTTTGGCGAGTTGTGGAACCGGCGCAGACACTTGTTGATAAAACTGTCGAGCGCTGCGGTATTGGTGCTGGCTGCGATAGGGGTGCTTTTGTTTAAGACCATGCGGGCCCGGCCGTTCGATGTGTCGGTGCAGTTGCAAGATGCGTATAGCCATCTGCCGTTGAGCCAGACGCATACCGACAGCTTGTATCTCTATCTGGGCGATGAGGATGTGCGGTCGGCGGTTGTTCTGGATACCGACTCGGCCATCGCCTTCTATAATATCCCCGGCAAGTTCAAGAGCGATCCGGTGAAGATGTCGTTTCGGGCCTATGGTTTTGAGCCGCTCGATACGGTGATGCCGCTCGGGCAATCGGTCGACCTCCCGGTGGCGCGAGATAGCTCTACCTACGGGCACATACGCTATCAGATCAGGAGCAATGCGACCGACACCCCGCTCTCTGGTGTGACGGTCGACTTTGGTTTTGCCCAAGTGACAACCGATGAGCAGGGTGTGCTCGATGTGCAGATACCGCTCGAACATCAGCAGGTGTATTATCCGGTCGTGATAAGTCGGGGTGGGGAGGAATACCATCTGACCTATCCTTATCGCGGAGGCGATTGTCTGGCGGCTATCGAGTCGGAGAGTTTGCAGATTATTTACCTGCAGTAGCCCCTCCGCTGTCGGCCGGGGTGGCGGGGATTGTGTCGGGCACGGAGTAGATGAGAGGTATCGTATGCCCGGGTGGTGGAATTGGTAGACACGCTACTTTGAGGGGGTAGTGGGCGTTGGCTCGTGTGAGTTCGAATCTCATCTCGGACACTAGAAAGGTCGATAATCGCAAGGTTGTCGACCTTTTTTATTTCTCCCGTCTGAACAATGCCGTACTTCTAACGGCATTGTTTTTTAAGCTATAAGGTTGAAAATCAAATTGATTTGATAATCCAATCGGGCGTTTTTCTAATCCGGGAATCAAAGTCTTTTTACGTTGACCCCTTTTTGACCCTGTTTTTCTCAATGGGGAAATCTTTGTATATCCCGGATTTATCTCTTTTTGATGGCCTTGTTCCGAATTCTTTTGAGGTGAAATTTTGTATTTTAATAATTTAACCTATATTTGTATGGTTAAAATTATATAAGTGCCATAACCGGGGACGATAGATTGTCGCACCATAAATGAAATAGCATGTTCAAACTGATATTCAAGCCAATTATTTGGATTTTTTCGAAGTTTTTGAAGTTGCCATTGTGGGGACAAATGACGATTCTCATAGCTATTTCGGTGACTACACTTGTTTTGATGACTGCCAGTTTCGGGCATAAGGCCGACTATATGGCTGTTGCTCGGCAAGAGGGCCCGATGTTTGTGGGGCGAGGAGGCGACCTCTCCGATACCATACATCTGGTTCCGGGCGATTCGCTCCGATTGCTTGCCCGGCAGGGGGAGATGTATTGGGCCGAGACTCCCGACGGTCGTTTTCGCGGTGTGATTCCGGCCGAGGTCGCCGGTAACCCTCAGGGGCTCCCGGAGCGTTCGCTCAAACAAGATCATAAGATTTCATTTCGCAAATACCTCCGTATCATTGGCGATTCCGACTTTTCGATGGCCCGGTTGTGCGACCAGACCTCGATTAACAGCGTGAGGACGACGCCCGACTCGATTGTCGTCGTGCCCAACTATATCCTTCACGACGATATGTGGAACATGTTTCGGGTTTCGTTCACGTTTGCCCCCGACGGGTCGTATATCGGGTCGCATTATTGGCCTACCTCTTTCAAGCGTCTCGTTTCGGCGGTTACCTCGCAAGAGCCGATGATGGGAGGCGGGAGCACCCGGGCCCGTCTCATCGATGCTTTTTCGTGGGTCGTTTCGCGGCCCGAGTTTCCGGCCGTGATGTCGACCTGGCTGCTGTCGGGTATTTTTCTGAATCTGGTACCTTTCTTGCCGCTGTGTCTGCTCATGTTGTTGCTGGCCTTGCGCCGTCCGCTCTATTATGTGCCCAACTGGGCCGTCAATCTGTTGATAGCGGCTTGCATTCTTTTTGCATTCTGTCTGTGGCCCAAGTTGATGCTGCTTCGGGGGTATCCATTCATCTCGGCCTATCCGCTGGTGTGGGTTATTACCATTGTGGTAGTGGGGCTTTTCTGGGGAATCTACCGCGGGTTGAGATGCCCTCGGTGCAAGCGGCTCGAAGACCACGAGTTGGTAAGTTCCCAAGTTATCAGTCAAAAATATAGGAATCGAAAGGGTGAGTCGGTAAAGAACCGTACTCATACCGGTACGACGACCGGATATACCGAGCGCACCCGCAACGGTGTAGTAGAGGGGCGTGAAAAGGAGTGGGAGGAAAAGCACTTCGACGAGGAGGTCGAAACCTGGGTCGATCGGGTGCGTGTCGACAAAGTCAGGGAGTTGTATCGATGCCGCCATTGTGGCCATGAACGGGTGAAGACCCGGCGCGAGGAGTCGTGGGTGAGTCGCCAAGATACCGGCGTAGAAAATCGTGAGACTACTGACTTCAAGCGTTTTTGAAGGAACACCCCGGGCGGGGCTTCGGCCTCTTCCCGGTCATGTCAGCCCGCTGTCCCGTTCCCTCCCGCAGGGGGCGGGACGCTTTTTGTTGTCCCGTTACTGTCGGCCGGGGTGGCGAGGATTGTGTCGGGTGCGGAGTAGATGAGAGGTATCGTATGCCTGGGTGGTGGAATTGGTAGACACGCTACTTTGAGGGGGTAGTGGGCGTTGGCTCGTGTGAGTTCGAATCTCATCTCGGACACTTGAAAAGGTCGGTAATCTCGCGGTTACCGACCTTTTCTGTTTTTAGGATTGTTCGCTGAAAAGCTGTTGAACTCTGTTTTTTGTGTAATTCTCGATTATTCGACACCTGTGCCTTCAAAGTCAAGATTGAAGTACTTGTTGAAATTCGATTTGTTGGCATCGGTGTATTCTCTCACGTCGTCGAGAGGGAACAATACGCCTTTGACTTTCTTTTTCTTTCCGTTCCGTAGTACGGTAAAGGTTCTTTTTCCACCGAAATTGTTTGTGATGCGTTCTTCTGTGCAGGTGCTATATTCTGTTCTGATGGGTTCGGCTCTGGAGTAATTGTGACTTAGGGCGGAGAGAAAATAGAAGATGGCATCCGATAATCCTGACGGCTCGTCCAGTCTGAATTTCATTGGTTTTGCCGGGGTTTTATTCCCATCGTCCCATATTCCCGTGATTTTCACGGTCAATTCCTTTTTCCCGTTTATGGCGATGATTTGGTCGCCTTCTTGAAGAAAGTCCTTATTCTCGTCGTTGTCGAATACCTTGGTTATGATGTGGTTTTGGTCCCAGATTGCCGTGGGTCTTTTTTTCAGGTAAAAACGTTGGCTGTAAATGTACGATTTGAAGGGATAGGTAGACCAACTGGCCACGGCATTGTATATATCGGTCATTTGTGTGGAGGGGTTGGTAAAGGTTTTGTTGAATTTCATCTGCCATACGATAGGTGGTGTGGAGTTCCCTTCTTGCATCATTTGTTTCGTGTCGAGTACCGATATTTCCAGATAGACGTTCGAGGTCTTTGTGGTTTGGGTATAGCCTTCGGTTTTATGAACGGTCGTGCGGTTCTTGGTTATCCAGTCGTGTTTGTGTGTGATATAATTGTAAACCGGAGTGGTGACACTGCCCGATTGAACGACTTGCGAGGTAGGTGGTACATAGGTAGAACTGATACTCTCGTCGGCATTCTTGGCTATGGTGATGATCAAGTCGGGCGATTCCTCGTCGCGCCGCATGCCCCTGAAAAGAGCTTGGTTGGCAAAGGTCTGTAAAATGGCTTGGTCTTCCAACGGGTCGTTCCCCGTAATGACAAAGTCGTATGAGTTGTATTGCGAGAAATCTATCCCGGGCGCTGAGAATATCCTGATTTCTTGGGGGTAGAGTCTTGTATGTTTAGTGAACGGTGTACTTTGTGCAGCTTTTATGTCGAAAAGGGGAAGGTCGTAGTTGCTTTTTTGAACCAGATCGCAATTGAAATAATGCTTTTCACCGGCCTCTTTTTTGCAAAGTTCGAGGTGCAGGGTGTCGGATACCATGCACATGTCTACAATTTCCGATGAACTCTTGCCTTGGGTGGGCATGCCGTTGATGGCGGTTATGGCGCAATACAAGATATTTTGTAGACCTCCAATTTCTTCCCAAAAGGAGAGTTTATTGATAAAGGTAAAATTGTATAATCCCGTAATGACCGGATATCCGCTGAACCAATTGTCGAAATATGACGCTTCGAACGGTAAGTAATAATATCTCTCATTCTCGGCTTTGGCAGTGAGAATAGAGCTAAGCATCAGGACGATAAATAATATCTTTTTCATCTGTGGTAGTGTTTTAAAGTTATATATGAAGATGGAGTCCGATGGCCGGAATGAGACAATAAAAAAACGTGGACTCATCATTTCATCTATGCTCTCTACGGTATCGCCAAACACCATGCAGTCATATATGAGTAAAAGCCCACGCCGTAAGCGTGAGCATTAACTTCTACTCTTGACTGCATTCTTCAAATTGGCGATTTTTAGAGAGCAAGAATAAAGCTAACGCTTTCTTATCTTATGTCTTTGTCTTTTGTTTATTCCATAGGCAGTAAGTTTGAGGTTGATGTGCAATCGGGAAATTGCAACCTTGCATGCTTAATTTTATGAAACAAATATACTAAAAGTTAAAAGCATAAAGACAAGTTTATGTGATTTTTTTGCTAAGTCACATTTTATGGGCGGAGGTGCTGTCGGAGTTTAAGTGTCGCACTGTCGGGTAGGACGGGGTGGGTTGGTGCTTGAATGTAAATATTTTCGCCTCGCCATACTCCCGAGAGTCGATGCCGTTTACCGGGTATTTGTTTCAAGAGCCTTGCCGGAGCATCGGTGTCGAGCATGTGGAGTGCGAGGGTGAACTGCTCGCGGCGGGCCAGTACGTCGACCGTTTCGCGGGCTTCGTCGAAGAGTGCTGGTTCGAGCGAGAAGGCCATCACGCCCGGGGCCGAGAGGGTGTGCAGGAATTTGCCGTTGCGCAGGGCATAGTGTTGCACGGTCGTTGCTCCGGTCGTTTCGCTTACGGGGCGATAGCCGCTCGAGAGCAGGCGGGGCAGTTGTTTCTGCAAGATTTTCTGTTCCTGTTTCGTGGTGCGGTACCACAAGGCTACGTCGCCCGAGGGGGTGAACGAGAGAACGATGGTGTCGACCTCGGGCAGAGCGGCGGCCGAACGAATCTCCTGCCACAGGCTCACGAGGGTGCGGGCCCGCCGGCAGTAGGGCAGGGCAGGCGTCGAGTCGGCGGGGAGGAGGGGCGAAGTCACGAGAATGGCGCGGCACTCTCCGGCCGGGATATAGTCGTAGGGGGCGGCACTCTCATATGCTCGGTCGAGCAGATAGTTTTGCCGCAGGATATAGCCGCCTGCAAGGAGCAGGAACAGGGCTATGCAGAGGTAGCTGATATGTCTGGGATTCACCCGATTGGCCTGCATGATTACAAATATAACGATAATATTCGAAAAACGAACGGTCGGTGGGGGGAAAAGCATTTCGGAGCGAACGGCGCCGGTGGTGTTGATAACTTCTTCATATATTCTTGCGAATTAGTCGGTCGAGCCAAAAATTTTCACTACATTTGTTCGTTAAAGAGATACGGGGTCGGCGGCGGGGCCGGCGGCTCGGGGTATCACCCTGTCGGCGGGACTGCCCCTCGGCCGGGGAAAAGAGCCAAGAAACAAATAAACAAAAAGATATATCTATGAAATTTATCGTATCCAGCACCTTGTTGCTATCTCATTTGCAGACTATCAGCCGGGTAATTAACTCGAAAAACTCGATGGCTATTCTCGACAACTTTCTGTTCCGTCTCGAAGGCACGCGCCTTTCGATGACCGCTTCGGACCAGGAGACGACCATGACTACCGCCATCGACGTGATGGAAGCCCATGGCGAGGGCGTGTTTGCCGTGAATGCCAAAATCCTGCTCGAGCCGCTCAAAGAGTTGCCCGACCAGCCGCTGACGTTTGAAATCGACGACGACAATCTCGAGATTTTCCTCTATTTCCAGAACGGGCGTTATAACTTTATCGGTGTGAATGGCGACGAGTATCCTACCAAGATGCCGATGGATTCTTCGGCTGTGACCCTCTCGCTCGATGCCCAGCAGCTGCTCAACGGTATAGGTTGCACACTCTTTGCTACGGCCGAAGACGAGTTGCGCCCCATCATGAACGGTATTTATCTCGACATTTTCGAAGACGGCATTTCGTTCGTAGCCTCCGATACCCACAAGCTGGTACGCTTCAAAAACCAGGCTGTGGCTCCCGGGGTGCGCGCCTCGTTTATCCTGCCCAAAAAACCGGCCAATCTGCTGAAATCGATTCTCCCCAAGGAGAACGGCAACGTAGAACTCTCGTTCGACTCGAAGAACGCCTGCTTCAAACTTGCCGATTTCGTGCTCAACTGTCGCCTTATCGAGGGCAACTATCCCAACTACAACTCGGTAATCCCCACCAACAACACCAACCGCCTCATCATCGACCGAGCTCTGTTTGTGAACGTGCTGCGTCGTGTCTCGGTGTTTGCCGACGCTGCCCTGGGGCTGGCCAAGTTGCAACTGAAAAACGGCGAGCTGCTCGTGTCGACCGAGAACAAAGACTATTCCATCTCGGCCGAGGAGAAGGTGGCTTGCAACTATACGGGCGACGACCTCACCATTGGCTTCAAAGCCTCGTTCCTCATCGAGATACTCAACAACATACCCTCTACCGAGGTGGTGGTCGAGCTTTCCGATCCCACGCGTGCCGGTATCATCGTGCCGTTGGAGAACAAGGAGAACGAAGACCTGCTCATGTTGCTGATGCCCATGATGCTGAGCGATTTCTAATTCCCCCAAAGAAGCTATTGAATCAGAAGAAATGCAGTTGAATTTGAAGAACCCGCTCGTTTTCTTCGACCTGGAAACGACGGGCACGAACATCACCACCGACCGTATCATCGAGTTGGCCTACGTCAAGGTTTTTCCTAACGGCGAGGTGGAAGAGAAAGATATTTTTGTCAATCCCGGTATGCCCATTCCGCCCGCCTCGACGGCCGTGCACCACATTACCGACGAGATGGTGGCCGACAAGCCCCTCTTCAAAGATGTGGCCCGCAACGTGGCCAAGGTGTTCGAGGGAGCCGACATTGCCGGGTTCAACTCCAACCGCTTCGACGTGCCGTTTCTCATCGAGGAGCTGCTGCGGGCGGGAGTCAATCTCGACATCTCCAAGCGCAAGTTTGTCGATGTGCAGACCATCTATCACATCATGGAGCCCCGCACCCTCAAAGCCGCCTATAAGTTCTATTGCGGCGAGCCGCTGGTCGATGCCCATTCGGCCCTGGCCGATACCCGGGCCACCTACGAGGTGTTCAAAGCCCAGCTCGACCGTTATACCGAAGCTGCGAAAGAGGAGTATGAAGGCAAATACCTCACCAACGACATCGACTCGTGGGTATCGTTCTCGACCCAGAACCGCAACGTCGATTTTGCCGGGCGCATTATCCTGAACGAGCATGATGTGGCGGTATTTAATTTCGGCAAATACAAGGGCCGTTCGGTCGAGGAGGTCTTCCAGCTCGAGCCCAGCTATTACAGCTGGATGATGCAGGGCGATTTCCCTCTCAATACCAAGAATGTCATAACCGAGATATACACTCGCGCACGCCGCCGTTTCTGACGACGCGCTGCGCCCAAACAGGTTCGAGACCATGTTGAAAGGCAAACATATCATACTGGGTATTACCGGCAGTATCGCTGCCTATAAAGCCGCCTGTCTGCTGCGGCTGCTCATCAAGCAGGGAGCCGAGGTGCAGGTGGTGATGACCCCTGCGGGCAAAGAGTTTATTACCCCCGTTACCCTCTCGTCGCTGAGCGGGAAACCTGTCGTGAGCGAGTTTTTCACGGCCAATACCGGCGAGTGGCACAGCCATGTAGACCTGGGGTTGTGGGCCGATGCCCTGCTCATCGCTCCCGCCACGGCATCGACCATCGGCAAGATGGCTCACGGCATTGCCGACAATATGCTGGTGACCACTTATTTGTCGTGCAAGGCTCCGGTATTTGTGGCTCCGGCGATGGATCTCGATATGTTTGCGCACCCCTCGACCCGGCACAATCTCGATTTGTTGCGTTCCTATGGCAACCACATCATCGAGCCTGCGAGCGGCGAGCTGGCCAGTCACCTCATCGGGAAAGGCCGTATGGAAGAACCCGAGAATATCGTGGCCGTGCTCGACCGTTTCTTCGACCGCGGCCGGTCGCTGGCCGGGAAGCGGGTGCTTGTCACGGCCGGACCTACCTACGAGAAGATAGACCCGGTGCGGTTCATCGGCAACTATTCGTCGGGCAAGATGGGTTTTGCCCTGGCCGAGGCTTGTGCCGAGGCCGGAGCCGAAGTGACACTGGTTGCCGGGCCGGTGAGCTTGAATACCGCTCATGCTTCGATACATCGTATCGATGTCGAGTCGGCCAGCGAGATGTATCGGGCCGCTGTCGAGGCTTATGAACACGCCGATGTGGCCATCATGTGCGCTGCCGTGGCCGACTATGCTCCCGAGACGGTGAGCGATGTAAAACTCAAGCGGAGCGGCGAGGAGCGTGTGTTGCGCCTCAAACCCAATCCCGACATCGCCGCCGAGTTGGGCCGTCGCAAACGCGCCGGGCAGTATCTGGTAGGCTTTGCCCTTGAAACCAACGACGAGGAGAGCAATGCCCGCTTCAAACTGGCAAAGAAAAACCTCGACCTCATTGTGCTCAATTCGTTGCGCGACGCCGGAGCCGGATTCCGTTGCGATACCAACAAGGTGACCGTAATCGGGCGCGAGGGCGAGCCGGTCGAGATTCCCTGTAAGCCCAAGACCGAGGTGGCTGCCGACATCGTCGAACTGCTGGCACGGCTCATGGCCGGCAACTGCTGACGGGTGGGGCATACAGCCGATAAGGGTAAAAACGATTTAACGATGAGATGATATGAAAAAGAATGTCTTGTATGTGATGCTCCTCCTTTTCCCTTTCCTGTCGGTAGCGCAGGAGTTGAATTGCCGTGTCGAGGTAAACAGCGATCAGATACAGGGCACCAACAAGGAGGTGTTCAATACTCTCAAAGAGGCCATCACCGAGTATATCAACGACCGTAAGTGGTCTACGGCGCAAATTTCGCCCATCGAGCGAATAGACTGCACGATGCTTTTTACCGTAAAGGAGTATACCGACAACCGCTTCGTGTGCGAGTTGCAGGTACAGTCGCGCCGTCCCGTATACAACAGCTCCTATACCACCACACTTATCAATTTCAAGGATACCAAGGTCGAGTTCGATTATCAGGAATACGAGCCGTTGGTTTTCTCCGAAACCAATTTCGAGAGCAATCTCACGGCTGTCATCAATTTTTATGTCTATATGATTCTCGGCATCGATTTCGACAGCTTTTCGCCCATGGGCGGAACCCCTTTCTACGAGATGGCCCGTCAGGTAGTCAACTTGGGACAGTCGTCGATGGAGGCCGGTTGGAAAGCTTTCGAAGATAACCGTAACCGTCACGCCCTTCTTTCGGCCTTTGTCGAGCAAAGTACGGCCGGTTTCCGCCAACTGTGGTACGACTATCACCGTGGCGGCCTCGACGAGATGGCTTTGAGTGTCGATAAGGGGCGGGCCAAGATTACCGGGGCGATACAGCAAATGCAGCAGGTTTATGAGGCTTCGCCCATGTCGGTACTTGTCCCGCTGTTCCGTGATGCCAAACTCGACGAGTTGGTAAATGTCTATTCCGAGGCTCCCATGTCGGAGAAAGAGACGGTCTACGACATCTTGAGCGGTATGTATCCCACCGACAAAACAATCATCGAAAAGATTCGACAGACCGAATAAAGAGAAAAAACGTTATGATAAAAAAACTGAGTGTCTCCAACTATACGCTCATCGACGAGCTCCACATCGATTTCTCGACCGGCTTTTCGGTCATCACGGGCGAGACGGGAGCCGGTAAGTCCATTATTCTGGGGGCCTTGTCGCTGATACTCGGTCAGCGGGCCGACCTCAAATCGTTGCGACGCAGTGACGAGAAGGCGGTAATCGAGGGGGTATTCGACATCTCGTCCTATCACCTGCGCGATTTCTTCGACGAAAATGAACTCGATTACGATGCCGGCGAGTGTATCTTGCGGCGCGAGATTCTCCCTTCGGGCAAATCACGGGCCTTTATCAACGACACCCCGGTTTCGGTAGCTCAACTTAAAGCCTTGGGCGAACAGCTCATCGACATACACTCCCAACATCAGAATCTCCTGTTGGCCGACTCGCGTTTCCAACTGCGGGTCGTCGACACGATGGCCGGCGATGCCGTGTTGCTGGCCGATTACCGCGAGCAGTATCGCCGATGGCGAGAACTCCTGCAATCCTATGCCCGCTTGCAGGACGAGAACCGATTGGGTCGCGAGGAGGAAGATTACCTGCGTTACCAGTTGACCCAGCTCGACGAGGCCCATTTGCAGGAAGGCGAGCAAGAAGAGTTCGAAAGCGAATTGCAAACCTTGCAGCACGCCGAGGAGATTAAGAACGAGTTGGCCGTGTTGCAGGAATATCTGCACGGCGATGAGAATGGCGTGGTGGCCTTGTTGAATGCCGCGCTCTCGCGCATGAAATCGCTTTCGCGCCTCTATCCCGAAGTAGACGAGTGGGTAGGCAGGCTCGAATCGGACTACATCGACCTCAAAGATATTGCCACGACCGTCGATCGGTCGCAAGATAACCTCCAAATGGATCCCGAGCGACTGGCTTGGGTCGAGGAGCGTCTCGACACCTACTATTCGCTGCAACAGAAACATCGGGTTGCCAATGTGGCAGAACTGCTCGCTTTGCGCGACTCGTTTGCCGAGCGCGTGGCCCGCATCGAGAATTATGACGAAGAGCTGGCCGCTTTGAAAAAGGAGGTCGATGAGCAGGAGTGCCGGGTGCGCGAATTTGCCGATCGGCTCACCCAAGTGCGTCGCAAGTCGGCGGCCGATATTTCGCATACTCTTACCGAGCGGGTAAAACCCTTGGGTATGCCTCACTTGCAGTTTGAGATTGAGGTTTCTCCCCGCCCGCAGTTCGACGAGACGGGGGGCGATGTCATTCGGTTCCTTTTCTCGGCCAACAAGAACCAGCCTCTGCAACCCGTGTCGGAGGTTGCTTCGGGCGGTGAAATTTCGCGTTTGATGCTCTCGCTCAAAGCCCTCGTCGCCCATGCCATGGCTTTGCCTACGATTGTATTCGACGAGGTCGACACCGGTGTGTCGGGCGAGATTGCCGACAAGATGGCCCGCATCATGGGCGATATGGCCCGGTGCATGCAGGTTATCAGCATTACCCACTTGCCCCAGGTGGCAGCGTGGGGGCAGACACACTACCGGGTCTACAAAAGCGATACCGACACGGCGACAGCCACACACCTGGTGCAGCTTACCGATACCGAACGGGTCGAGGAGATTGCCCGCATGTTGAGTGGTTCGTCTCTCACCGCCGCAGCACTCGACAACGCTCGCGAATTATTGAAACGAAATGAATTGAACGATGGAAAAGAATGAGATGATTTTTGGCATTCGAGCCGTAATCGAGGCTATCGAAGCCGGGAAAGAGATAGACAAGATATTGATACGCAAAGAGCTGCAAGGAGACTTGGCCAAGGAGCTTTTCGACCTGATAAAAGGACGTGGATTTCTGGTGCAGCGGGTGCCGGTAGAGCGGCTCAACCGCATCACTCGCAAGAACCACCAGGGAGTAGTTGCTTTCATATCGTCGGTTTCCTACCAGCGGCTGGGCGACATTGTGCCCACGCTTTTCGAGGAGGGAAAAGTTCCCTTTATTGTGCTACTCGACGGGATTACCGATGTGCGTAATTTTGGAGCCATAGCCCGCACCTGCGAGTGTACGGGTGTCGATGCCATCGTCGTGCCCGAGCGGGGCAGTGTCAGTGTCAATGCCGACGCCGTGAAGACCTCGGCCGGGGCTTTGTTGCATATCCCGGTTTGCCGCGAACGTTCGATACACAGTGCAATCCGTTATCTCAAAGATAGTGGCATACAAGTCGTGGCTGCCTCGGAGAAAGCCGCCCTCAACTATACGCGGGCCGATTACACTCTGCCGGTGGCATTGGTCATGGGCGCCGAAGACACGGGCGTAGACCCCGACAACCTGCGTTTGTGCGACGAAATCGTGGCCATTCCTCAGGTGGGGAACATCGGGTCACTCAACGTTTCGGTGGCAGCAGGTGTGATGATGTATGAAGTGGTGCGACAGCGGCTGGCCGAGTCCAACGCTTGATCCTGCCTTGTGTTGCCGGTAATAATAATAAATATGCTTATAATCAGATAGATGCTAAAAGAGCGGGAGAATCGGTCGTTATGACCGGGTCTCCCGCTTTCCTCTCTATAAACCTGAAACAAGATTGCGAGATTACAAGTGGTGTTTGTGATGCTTCACCGTTTTGAGCCGGTGTTTGTCAGGCTTGGCCGGAGCATTCATCTGGTCGTCGAGCACTACCACAGTCGTGTCGCTTTCGACCCACAGATTCACCGTCTGGTTCGAACCGCTGTCGGGAATCAGTTTGTACACTTTGGCCGTTTTGTCCCTGGCTGTGCCCCGGTGGAATATCTTCTTACCCTTGCTGTTCATTTGTCGGCCGGTTTTGCCATCGGCCGTCACATACGTTTGGGTCATTTGATATACCCCGTTCACCGTGTCGATTTGCTGGGTGATAATCACCAGATAGTCGATACTGTCGCCTTTCCCCGATTGCGACGGTATCACCCCTTCATAGGCAAAGACATCGACCATACCGGTCGAGTCAGTCCCTGCGATTTCTACGGCTTCGCCCTCGTCGAGCATGCGATTTTGTTTGTTATTCGATTGGCAGGCCATGAGAGCTGCTGCGGCAAGAACTGTAAAAACAATTTTTTTCATATCGTTTTGATGATTGGTTTTTACCTATAACATACCGCTGGGGTAAAAAGTTTATCGGGCGAGGAAAAATTGTTTCGTGTGCCATGTCGGGCGAATTGATAAAACTCAAAAGTCGTCTCAACTCTTGTAGGGAGTCAAGGCGACTTTTGAGGTAAAATAGAATGGTGAAAAACGGTTATTCTTCTTCCTTGATAAGATTGAATTTGGTCGCAATCTCTTTTTGTTCGATAGCCTGTCGCAGGTTAAACCGTTTCTTTTGAGTGACATAACCGGCTTTCTCGCATACGATTTCGATTTGTACATTTCCCGAGTTGTTGAAAGTGAGGCCTTTGATGTCGAAGGTCTCGGTCGTTTCGTAAGGAGTAGTCCCGACATAGGTCTGGTTGGTATTCTTCACGTCGGAGGTCGAGGATACTACGCGGGTATATACATCGGCCCCTTTGGGAGTAGAGTCGACAAACCAACGGATAACCGTCTCTTCGAGAGCCGTATTGCCTTCGCCGGTCACTTGCTTGTTCTTTTCCAGAGAGGGAGTCGACTGCTTTTTCAGGAAAAATGCAATACGGTCCCAATCGATATCTTCCAAGGCTCGTGCGTAGGCTTGATTGATGACTTGGGTAGCCCCCATGAAATTACGGCCATTCCCTTGTTGTGAAGCTCGTCCCGAGATTGTCACGTTAGGATATACGAGCTGGTGGTTCTTGTCGGATATGGAAACCTGCATTTGAACCGTGGCAGCCCAGCCCAGTCCCGAGAGAAAATTCACTTTATATTCGTTGATTGTGACAGACATCAAATAGTCGGTCGAAATATCGGCGTCGAGGTTGAATCCCATCGTCCGCATATAGCGGCGCATGCTCTCCGATACGAAATCCTGTATATCGGGTTGCACCGAGACTTGCGGGGTAGAAACCACATAGCTGTCGTGTTTTTGCAAAATGCGGCTGTCGCTTCTTAAATCTCTTATTTGCAACCGAATGCCATAATCCATGTCGACATATTTGTTGGGTGTGGGATTGGCTGTCAATGACAGATATACGACTTGGGGTTGAGGGGTGGCAGTGACATTTTTGGAGGTGCCACATCCCGTCAAAAGGCTCCCGAAGATGAGAAATATACAACTGTAATATAGGTTCTTTTTCATGATTATCTATCTGCTTTTAGTTTTATGATTTTAGCACGGATGATGGTGCGGTATATAATTGTTTTTCCCTGTTGCTCTATGTTGGTAGAGATGGTCGGTTCGACAATGCCGTCGGCACCCTCTTGTTGGGCCATGTTAATCAGACGGTAAGTGGCAAAGCCTCGGGCAATGTCCGAGGGGCTGGTCAGTTTTACCGGCTTCTGGTTGTGGTAATCGTTGGCCAGATAGCCTATGCGCAGGATACCGCTGTATTGGATTCGATTCCCGGCATTGTTCAAAACGTGTTTGACTTCAAACTCCTGATTGGCCTCTTCGATTTCGATTTCCGAACGAGATTCCTTGTAATAGACGATGGCTTCGGCCGTGATGGTATTTAAAATCGTATAATCGCCTCTGTTGAGATTCAGTTCGTCGAACGAAGTGGCGTGAATGGTGTTCACCGCTTCGGGAATAACGGACGTGGCCGTCTGAAGAGAATTACAGGCCGAGAAAAAGAACCCGCATATGGCTGCAAGAAAAATTGTTTTTTTCATTTGTCTTAGGTGTTTTAATGTTAATACGATGTATTTATAACAGGCCCTGAGAGTAGACAAATAAAAAAGCGCGGACCTATTTTTTTATCGGATTCTGCGGCCTTCCACAACCTTGCCTCCAATATAGAAATAAAGCCCGCACTGTGATATACAGTACGGACGTTCAACTTTATTTCTCGGAGGCATTTTGAATAAGTGGAAGTTTCAGAATCCCGAAATAAAAGCTAACGCCTTTTTACCCATATGTCTTTTAACGGTTTATATTACATAGGCTATATGATTATGGTTATACGACAAAGTTAAAATATAAATTTCTAAAAATCAAATTTTAAATAAAAGTATATACACGGGACGATGAACACCCGCTTCCGCGAATTTTCCCTTCAACCTGTACCGGTAAATGATACATCATCGCCATACTTTTGTGCTGTAATCATAAAAACTGCATAAAGATGAATGAAATAACGGCGAAGAAAATCGAAATTGTGACAGACAGGCTTATCGTCAGGACTCCCAAAGAGGGGGATGCGCATGATATTTTCGTTCTGATGAGTGATCTTGAAATTGCGACAAGCACAGGATTCAGACCGATGAGCACGCAAAGCGAGGCCGAAGGGAAAATCCGCAGGGAGATGGATAGCGGGCTAATGTTCTGTATTTCGGAAAAGAATATTCCGGAAAAAGTTCTCGGTGTTTTTGAAATTACCCTGCACAAGACAAATTTATGACAGAAAAGATACTATGGAACAGAATATTTAAGCAAAGCTATGTAATGGGCTGATGAGGCCATCACGTATTATGAGGGGATTTTTTTGTTTTAGTGCTGTTGTTGCTCGATATTCAGAATGCGTTGCAGCGCATGGTAATGCCAGCGGGCAATCTTCTCGCGCCCTTCGGGTGAGAGGAGTATGCGGCAATCACTTTCGTTGTCCATGAAGAGGCATTCGGTAAGCAGGGCGGGGCAGAGGCTGTCGCGCAAGATGGCGAAGCGTGCCTTTTTGCACCCTCTGAACGGCAGACCGGGAAAGACGAGGGGCCATGTTGTCTCGAATACTTGGGCATATTGCCGGCTGCGTGTTGCTGCGGGGAAGGTAAATACCTCGCCGCCGCTTCCGCCTCCGGCATTGGCATGTATCGAGACGAGCAGGCAGTTGCCCTCGCGGGCCAGCCGGTTGGCTCGTCGGCAGCGTTCGGCCAGGGAGATGTCGGTATCTTCGGGTACCAGGCACCGGTGGGGGATACCTGCCTCGCCGAGTCGGCGGGCTATGCGCGCAACGATGTCGCGGTTGAACTCCCATTCGAGCAGTTGGCGTCCGTCGGGCCACACGGGCGACCGTTTCCCCGGCGTGTCGCAGCCGTGCCCGTTGTCGAGAAGTATCGTAGTCATAAGGCTGTTGGTTTTTGCGGGATAAAAGTAGGGCAGGCATGGCTGTTGTTTATGGCAGGGTGATACAAACTCACTACAATTAGGTATGAACGGGGCTTGCTTTCATTGAAAAAGGGGATTGTGGGGCTGGCGGGAAAGCTGTTTCTTTGTACTGTCAAAACCCGAGTGAGTTTGAAACAAGGATTATATTACTATCTTTGCCTAATGCGAAAATAGGATGAGGCTTGGCATAGTCAAACTTGAAAACTCCGTTTCCATTTGCCTCTGCACTCGCCTTTCGCTATCTTTGTGTAATTATGAACGAAAAAGAAAAAGTAGATGTATAAACTGGGAGCTTATAATCGAGATAACCAAATGAGCGATTTGGTGTGTGACAACTACCCTGTATTGCTGGTCATGAGCCGGTTTGGCATCGCCTTGGGTTTTGGCGATAAGAGCATTGGCGAGGTGTGCGAGGAAAACGGGGTACACACCGGTACCTTCCTGGCGGTGGTCAATCTGCTGCTCGATGAAGGGGAGCCCGAGGAGTATAAGGGCGATATATCGGTGGGGGCCTTGCTGGGCTATCTGCACAACTCGCACGATTATTTCCTCAATTTCAGGTTGCCGGCCATACGGCGCAATCTGTTGGGGGCAATCGATTGCGGAGAGAAAGATATTGCCATTGCCATTCTTCGTTTCTTCGACGAGTATGTGGCCGAGGTGCAGAAACACATGCGTTACGAGGAGACTACCGTCTTCCCCTATGTCGCTTCGCTGCTCGACGGTGAGCCTCCCGAGGGTTACAGCATTGCTGTCTTCCGCAAGCAACACGACCAGGTCGAGGCTAAACTTACCGAGCTGAAAAACATACTCATCAAGTATTATCCGGCTTCGGGCAGTAACGAGTTGAACAGTGTCTTGTTCGACATATTTACTTGCGAACAGGATTTGGCCTCGCACAATTATATAGAAGATTATCTGTTTATTCCGGCCATTCAGGAGCTGGAAGGCAAAATAGGAAAGACGAAATGAAGCCAGTCGTAAAAGTGATTGTCGCCGAACCCTCGTTGATTATCCGCAAGGGGTTGATGTCGGTGTTGAAGAAATTGACAGCCATCAATATCGAGACGACCGAGGTGACCGATGTGCAGCAGCTCACCGCTTCGCTGTCGTGGCGCAGGCCCGATGTACTTATTGTCAATCCCGGTCTGGCGGGTATCGTGTCGGTCGTGCAGGTGAAAAAGGGGGCCGAAGGTGTCGCTCCGAAATGTATCGCTTTGCAAAATTCGTTGGTCGATGCTTCGGTGTTGAAGATGTATGACGAGGTTATTTCGATATACGATACGGCCGAGCAGATAAGAGAAAAGTTCGATAAGCTGGTACATGCCGGGCCCGAGAAGAGCGAGCGGCAAGAGCCGCTTTCGGAACGTGAAAAGGAAATCATTATAGGTGTTGTGAAGGGTATGACCAATAAACAGATTGCCGAGCAGTTGTGCCTGTCGACCCATACGGTCATTACCCATCGGCGGAATATTGCCGGCAAGTTGCAGATTCACAGTCCGGCGGGGCTCACAATCTATGCCATTGTCAACAAGTTTGTCGATATCAACGATATAAAGGATTCTATTTATAACCGTGAGGAGTGATTACTTCGTTATATATTAAGTTATTTGATGTTGTTTTTGGAAAAATCCGCTTGATTGACAGGCGGATTTTTTTTCATGTCTGACGAGTCCCCGGCCGCGTGAAAAAAAGTTACGTCCGGCTCGGGTATGTCCTCTTTGATGTATCTTTGCACCATGAAAAAGAAAAGAGAAATCAAAGCCCTGTTTTTCGATATAGACGGCACGCTCGTAAGTTTCAATACCCACCGCATTCCCCGTTCGACCGTCGAGTCGCTCGAGGCGGCCAAACAGAAAGGTATCCGTATTTTTATTGCCACGGGGCGTCCGCTGGTCTACATCAACAATCTCGACGATATAGCTCATCTCATCGACGGTTATGTGACTACCAACGGGGGGAGTATCGTGATCGACGGGCGGGTGATTGCCTGTCATGCGATACCCGAGGCCGATGTGCGCACGATGATGCGCTTCTCCGACGAGCGTGGATTCCCTTGTATCTTGGTGGGCGAGACCGATGCTCTGCTCTATAATTCTACTCGCGAAATCGAGGAGCTTTTCCACCGGCTGCTCGATTTGCAGCAGGTGTCGAGTCCCGTCTCGATCGACGTGTTGTTGAGACAGCGCATTATCCAAATGACTCCTATCATTCCGGCCGATGTCGAGGCCGAGATTATGCCGTTGCTCTCTTCGTGCGAGTCGAGCCGCTGGTATCCCGCTTTTGCCGATGTGACTGCCCGCGGGGTGGATAAAGGCGAGGGGTTGAAAGCGGTTGCCCGCTATTTCGAGATTCCCGTCGAGGCGACGATGGCTTTTGGCGACGGCGGCAACGATGTGCGCATGTTGCAGGAAGCCGGTATCGGGGTGGCTATGGGCAATGCCAACGATTCGGTAAAAGTTGTGGCCGACTATGTAACTGCACCTATCGACGATGATGGGGTGAAAAAGGCTCTCGAATATTGGCAGGTGTTGTAACCTTGTTGGTATCGAACCGGGTCCGAAAGTGAAATGCCCCTAAAAGTTAGACAAAAACTTTTGGGGGCATTTCAGGTTGTCACAGTCTCATATTGTAATCCGAGACAGAAATCGGGGAGGGGACTACTTGAACCGCAATTCGCCGAAATATTCGGGACGGTGGAAATCGGGTTTCTCGACCGGTATGGGCGACCAGCTGAGGTAGTGCGGCAGCGACGAGCCGTCGGCACATTTGTAGAAATTGGCAGCCACAGTCTCGGGCAAATGGTTACCGTCGAGGCCTATCAAATCGAAGGGAATAGCCACGAGCAATCCCCACGAGAAAAGCCCTTCCATTTCGCAGAAAGGTTTGTTGCCCACGGTCGAATAGCGTTTGATGCGGACCATCTTTTCGGGCGCGAAATGTTCGGCATCGGTACGGCTGGTACGACGGGCAGCCAAGGCCGTGCCTATGCAGTTAAACTCGAAATTGTAATAATACTTTTCGCCGGGTATCTGTACGAAAAATTCCACGCAACTGTCCTGCCATACGGGCGAATTGTCTTCGCTGTTGACCGCCCGCAGGTAATTGCCCCGCACGAAATAGTCGATGTAAAGATACTCGTTGTCGCGAGCTATCGAAAACGACACGATGGGCTTGTAAGGAAATTCATCGGGCCAGTCTACGCAATCGATGCCTTGACGCACACCCCGGGTCTCGAGCATCTCCGAGACCTGAGCCAACGGCTTGCCGTTCAAATCGGCGACAAAAGGAACTTCAATAATCTTTTTCATGATGATGGTATTAATTCAAAAAATAGTCTTTTATGCCCCATATAAATCCGATGATAGACATCGCGATGATGATGATACCGATTCCTCTGTTGATAAACCAGATACTGCGCACATTGAATCGTGAACGTACTTTGTTGATAATATAGGTGATGAAGAACCACCAGCTCACAGCCCCGATGATGATGGAGAGATACCCCACCACATGATGTACCGGTTGCGCCTCGGGCAAGAAGAAATTGAACCGGGCAAACAAACCGATGTACAGGAACAGGATAAGCGGATTGGAAAAGGTGAGCAGAAAGGCGGTGATGAAATCTTGCGTATAGGAATTGATCGAAGAGTTGGCTTTGCGTATGTTTTTGGCCGGGTTCTGCCGGTAAAGGTAGATTCCGAACCCGACCAGTACCAGGCTGCCTAAAATTTGCAGCACATTCTGGTTCGCCTCGATAAAGTCGATGACAATCGACATGCCCAACCCCGTGAGCAAAGCATATATCAAGTCCGAAAGGGCTGCCCCCAGCCCGGTGACAAAGCCCGACCAGCGACCTTTGTTCAGTGTGCGCTGAATGCACAATATCCCTATCGGGCCCATCGGAGCCGACACCAATATGCCTATGGCTAATCCGCGAATAATCGTGTACAGCGTTAAATCCATAACGTTCAAAAACTATCTTAATCCGGCCGAAAAAACGGCAAGGGAATGCAAAGATAGTACAAGCCGGGTGCAGAACCAAATTTATTGGTGTCCTCTGTGGCCGAACTATTGGTGCATCTCTCGCAAATATACAAGATAATGTTAGAAAATTACCATTTTGATAGGCCTATTTTTATGCCAGAACACGGGTTTCTTTCTAACTTTGGCCCCGCAACGCATCGCTTGCGGTTATACCCATAACACCCGGGTGGGAGAAATCCCCTACCCTCGACAACTGTTTTTTCGACATCGAATCATGGAAAACGAGAAAGATAAGAACCCGCGCCTCGCCCGCTGCCTCGCCACAGGGATACTCTTTGGCGTCGCCATCGGGGCCGGCATGGATAACATCGCGGTGGGAATCGCCCTCGGCCTGGCCCTGGGGGCAATCTACCACCGGCTCACCCCCGCACCCGACAAGGAGGAGGGAGACGAGAAGCAAAATAATGACTCGGCAACGTAATATATAGACTACACAACAATGGTAAAAAATAAGACATATCGCCTTGACGATACATTCAAAGCAAAAGCAAGAGCTCATCAATTTGCCTTTCGGGAAAACGTTCTTAATGATTTTTATGACGAAAAGAACCCTCAAGTCATACTAAGCCCCCATGCGGCCCAATGTGGTTTGATTTTTTGTGACACATACAGGGACTTGATTATGGAGAAGGTCAAAAAATCGCACTCCTCCCCTGCTCTCCTATCCAACATGCTGCGTAGCGAACACATACCTTTCAATCTATTTGTCCCGATGGAAGAAGATTTGGAACAGGCAAAACTATTGTTCAATAAACTCGTCGGGGGTGGCATTGCAAATATTTGTAAAATCTATATTGAGTTTGCGGGAGAAGCCGACAAATCGATGTACCTAAACGACAGGACATCGTTCGACGCTTACATCAAGTATACAGACGACAACAATCAAACGGGAGCAATCGGGATAGAGGTAAAATATACCGAAAACAGTTATCCAATAGGAGAAAAAGAGAAAAAGGATATAAATAACCCCAACAGTTTATACAGGCAAATGACCCTAAAATCGAGCTATTTCCGTCCCGATTTAGAGGTATCTACTTTCTTGAAAGCACATCACCTAAGACAAATATGGCGCAATCATCTATTGGGCTATTCCATGATTGACAGAGGCGACATACAGCGCTTTCATCATATACATCTTTATCCCCAAGGGAACAGCCACTTTCACCGATATGCAATTCCCGAATACGAATCTCTATTAACACCAAAAGGGAAAGAGAGTTTTATAGCTCTTACTTATGAATCTCTATTCGAAATGCTGGGCCAATATTTTACCTCGCCTGAACAAAAAACGTGGATAGACTACTTAGGGACTGTCGTAAAAAGAATAAAACTTTATAATGAATTGATTACCAATGTAATATAAAATTTGTATCTTAGCTAAAGATAAAAAGAATACCTCCAA
>CASFYQ010000014.1 GCA_949298955.1 uncultured Bacteroidales bacterium | reverse complement strand
ATCATTCTTGATGTCAAACTTCCGTCTGTGTTCTTCAGAATAAATCCTGCCGTTGCATCTGATAGCTTCTTTCTTTGTCAGAAGGCTCTCTATCATTTCTTTGGTAAAGCCGATGGCAGCGCACAACTTTTCCATTCTCAACATCTCCCTGAGCATCGGAAACCACTTGAAAGCCTTTTCAAGCAGGATATTCAGCCGTGATATTTCCTTGTCTCTGGCTTCAAGTTCCCGATTATGTATTCCTTGAAGATTGCGTATCTGCTTGCCATGCTGCTCTTGCATGAGTTGCATTTGGGCTTTCAAGTCATCAATTCCCTTGTCCCACCCAATAATTGAAATAGCAAAAGGTATTTAATGATATTTAGTAATATAGTTGATTTGTAATAACTTGATTATTATCAGTATATTGCAGTTTTGTAAGATTGCTTGATTGTGTAAGTTAAAGTCCCGTCCGCACCGCGCAAAAGCGCCGAGATTATAAAACGTCTCGGCGCTTTTGCGTTTTCATGCCGGTTGGTGTCTGTCCCTGTCCCCCGTCTCCCTCCTCTTTTTTATTCCGTGTTTTTTACAAGCCCTGTTTTATTATCCCCGAGGTGCGCGAAATTGCGGAAGAACCGTTGTAAAAAACGATGGCTCGATTCTCATTTCCGGCAGATGGGAAAATATTCTCTCGCGGGTAGTTGCAGTGCCAAAATAGGAAAGGATAATATCAAAATATACAATTCGGAATAGCGCGCCTCCTGTAATTTTGCCTGTTGTAAAAACACAACGTTATCATCATGAAAACACATCACTATATTGCTGTTGACCTGGGCGCAACAAGCGGCCGCACCATCTTGGGGTCGATCGACGAGAGGGGCCTCTCGATAAAGGAACTGAATCGTTTTCCCAATAAGATTATTACGTGGAACGGGCATTGCTATTGGAACCTTTTTTCGCTTTACGACTCGATTAAGGAGGGGTTGAAAGCGGCAGCCCGTGAGAATGTGACTATCGACTCGATAGGAATAGACACCTGGGGTGTCGATTTTGTGCTGGTGGGCGACGACGGGTCTGTCGTGGGTATGCCCTATTCCTATCGCGACCCGCATACAATGGAGGCTTCGCAGCGTTTTTTTGAGCGGGAGATGTCGCGCGATGAGGTGTATAGGCGCACGGGTATCCAGTATTTGAATTTCAATACGCTCTATCAGTTGTATGCGTTGCAGGAGGAATCGTCGTCGCTGTTGCAGGCTGCTTCGAAAATTCTGTTTATGCCCGATGCTCTCTCGTATATGCTGACGGGCAATATGGTCACGGAGTATACGATAGCCTCGACCTCTCAACTGCTCGATGTGCACAAGCGGGCGTTTGACCGTGAACTGCTCGGGGTGTTGCACTTGTCGGCCGACCGCTTTGCGCCGGTGGTGATGCCGGGAGCGGTAATCGGCACCTTGAAGGCCGATATTGCCCGCGAGGTAGGCTTGCCCGAGTTGCCGGTGGTGGCCGTGGCCGGACACGATACGGCATCGGCAGTGGCTGCGGTTCCGGCGACAGACAGCCATTTTGCTTATTTGAGTTCGGGCACCTGGTCGCTGATGGGTATCGAAATCGGCGAGCCCGATGTGTCGGACTCGGCTCGTGAAAACAACATTACCAACGAGGGTGGGGTGGACGGAACCATACGCTTCTTGAAAAATATCACCGGCATGTGGATTCTCGAGCAATGTATCCAAACGTGGAAATCGCAGGGCAAGTCTTATTCCTATCCCGAACTGGTGGCGATGGCCGAAGGGGCGCCTGCCTTTGTCCGCTTTATCGACCCCGACGATGCCGCTTTTGTCAATCCGCCCGACATGGTGGCAGCTATCGATGCCTATTGCCGGGCAACGGGTCAGCCGGAGCCGCAGAGTGATGCCGAGTATGTGCGGCTGATATTCGAGAGCCTGGCGATGAAATACCGCATGACCCTCGACCTGTTCCAGTCGTATGCCCATTTTCCCATAGAGCGCTTGCACATTATCGGCGGAGGGTCGCGCAACCGGTTCCTTTCGCAGATGACTGCCGATGCCATAGGCAGGCCCGTAGTGGCGGGTCCGGCCGAGGCTACGGCGATAGGGAATGTGATGTTGCAGGCACGGGCCGGCGGTGTGGTTGCATCGCTGGGCGAGATGCGGCAGATGATTGCCGAGGCTGTGCAGGTCGAGGTGTTCGAGCCTCGGGCTACCGAACGATGGCGTGCCGGATATATGCAATTTGAGAAACTTATAAAATAAAAATACAAAGATTATGAAACGAGAAATGGTTCAAAAGAGGTATGAGTCGGCCCGTGAGGTTTATGCCGGATTCGGGGTCGATGTCGATAAGGCGCTGCAAGCGCTTCAACAGATTTCGCTGTCGCTTCATTGCTGGCAGACCGACGATGTGCGCGGTTTCGAAAGCCCCGACGGAGACTTGTCGGGCGGAATACAGACTACCGGCAACTATCCCGGTCGGGCTCGCAACATCGACGAGGTGAGAGCCGATATCGAGAAGGTGAAATCGCTCCTGCCGGGTCGCCACAGGTTGAGCCTTCATGCCATTTATGGGGACTTTGGCGGGAAGAAAGTAGACCGAAACGAGATTGAGCCCGAGCATTTTCAAAGTTGGATAGACTGGGCCAAGGCCAATGATATGAAACTCGATTTCAACAGCACGAGTTTCTCGCACCCCAAGAGCGGTAACCTTTCGTTGTCCAACCGCGACAAGGCTATTCGTGATTTCTGGATCGAGCATACGATTCGCAGCCGTCGCATTGCCGACGAGATGGGCCGCCAACTGGGCGACAAGGCCTGCCACAATCTGTGGATTCACGATGGATCGAAAGACCTTACGGTCGACCGCTATTACTATCGTTCGTTGCTGAAAGATTCGCTGGACCAAATTTTTGCCCATCGCTTCGACCATGTGAAAGATGCCGTGGAGAGCAAGGTGTTCGGCATCGGTTTGGAGAGTTTCACGGTGGGGTCGCACGAGTTTTACATGGGGTATGCGCTGGAAAAAGGGCTGATGGCCACGTTGGACATGGGGCATTTTCACCCCACCGAAGAGACCTATGACAAAATTTCATCGTTGCTGTTGTTCTCGCCCGAGATTCTGTTGCATGTCAGCCGTCCGGTTCGTTGGGACAGTGACCATGTGGTTATCCTGAACGACTCGGTACAGATGCTCGCCCAGGAAATTGTATGGGCCGGAGCCCTCGATCGGGTGAATATCGGGCTGGATTATTTCGATGCTTCGATCAACCGCATCGGCGCCTATGTGGTGGGAGCCCGTGCTACCCAAAAGGCTTTCTTGCAGGCCTTGCTGTCGCCTATCGATCGGTTGCGCGAATACGAGGCCGGCGATCGCTTGTTTGAACGTCTGGCACTGCTTGAAGAGATGAAATCGTTGCCCTGGAACGATGTGTACAACTATTTCTGTATGATGAACAATGTGCCGGTGGCCGAGGAGTATATCTCGGAGGTGGAGGCTTATGAACGCGAAATAACCTCAAAACGGGGATAAGGTCATGGAGATACTGGTAGGCTTGTTGATAATCGCTATCGGCAGTTTCGGGCAATCGAGTTCTTATGTGCCCATCAAGAAAGTCAAGCAGTGGAGCTGGGAAAGCTTTTGGCTGGTGCAGGGAATTTTTGCCTGGCTTGTATTTCCCGGTATCGGTATGGCCATAGCTTTGCCCGAGGGGGCTTCGCTGTTTTCCCTGTTAGGCAGCGGCGGAGCCGTCATGTCGGTAGTTTACGGAGTGCTTTGGGGTGTGGGTGGCTTGACCTTCGGGTTGAGCATGCGCTACCTGGGTGTCGCCTTGGGGCAGTCGGTGTCGTTGGGCACCTGCTCGGCATTCGGGACACTTTTTCCCGCGCTTTTTGCGGGAACCGATCTCTTCTCGGGCGATGGTCTCGTCCTGCTCGTCGGCGTGATGATAACGTTGGCGGGCATCGCCGTTATCGGTTATGCCGGTACGCTGCGCTCGCGCAGCATGTCGGAAGAGGAGAAGCTGGCTGCCATTAAAGATTTTGCTTTGACCAAAGGCCTTCTGGTGGCTTTGCTGGCCGGGGTGATGAGCGCCTGTTTTGCCTTGGGCCTGGATGCCGGGTTGCCTATCAAGGAGGCTTTTGCGGCCGAGGGAGCAACTCCGCTGTTTGCCGGGTTACCGGTGGTTTTTCTGGTGACAGTGGGCGGTTTTCTCACCAATGCGGCCTATTGCATTTATCAGAACGTCAAGAACCACACGGGCAAGGAATATATGGCAGTCGACAGGCCTACGCTACTTAACAATGTGCTCTTTTGTGCCTTGGCAGGATTGCTGTGGTACTCGCAGTTCTTCGGGTTGGAGTTGGGCAAAACTTTCTTGGTCGCATCGCCGGTGCTGCTGGCTTTCTCGTGGAGTATATTGATGTCGCTGAATGTTGTCTTTTCCAATGTATGGGGCATTTTGTTGAAAGAGTGGAACGGGTGTTCGCGCCGCACGATAGCCGTCTTGTCGTTGGGGTTGCTCATTTTGGTCTTCTCGATATTTTTCCCTTCGATTATTTAAAATTTTGAGCTATGAAATATAACGAAAACGTAGAAAACGTGTTAGCCCAGGTGGCCGAGGTTGCCGGCTATCTGTGGGAAAAAGGTTGGGCCGAACGCAACGGTGGCAACATTTCGTACAACATAACCGAGTATGTCGATGAGGCTATACGGGCCTTGCCGTCGCTTGGCGACAAGATTGAGCTGCCCGAGCCGGTGCCGGCTCTTTGCGGCAGTTATTTTGTCGTGACCGGTACCGGGAAGAGAATGCGGTATGTGCATCGCGATATTATGCGGAATGCCTCGATTATCCGTATTTCGCCCGACGGGGGTTCGTATGAAATCGTGGCCGAGGAGTATATACGTCCTACCTCGGAGCTGCCGTCGCACCTGTTGATTCACGATTATCTGATGCGGAGCGGGCGCAGCGAGCGGGCCGTAATTCATACGCACCCCATCGAACTGGTGGCTATGACTCATCACGAGCCTTTTTTGCAGAAAGATGTACTGTCGAAATTGCTGTGGAGCATGATTCCCGAGACTCGTGCCTTCTGTCCCAAAGGGGTAGGTATCGTACCTTATGCCTTGCCCGGTTCGGTGCTTTTGGCCCAAGAAACTATCAAGCAGCTCGGTGAGTATGATGTCGTTCTGTGGGAGAAGCATGGGGCACTGGCTATCGGTCCCGACCTTATCGAGCCTTTCGACATGATCGACACGCTTTCCAAGTCGGCCAAGATTTACGAGTCGGCTTGCTCCATGGGTTTTGTGCCCAAAGGCATGAGCGACGAGCAAATGGACGAGTTGAAGCGAGTGTTTAATTTGTAAAAACAGTGTCAGATGAATAGGATTGTATTGAATGAAATGTCTTATTTCGGGGCCGGTTCCCGGGCCGTTCTGCCCGAAGAGATTAAACGGCGGGGCTACAAGTCGGTCTTGTTGGTATCGGACAAGGATTTGCTCCGCTTTGGTGTGGTCGAGAAAATTACCTCGCTGTTGGATAAGGAGCATATTGCCTATCGGTTGTTTACCGAGATAAAACAAAATCCTACGGTTGCCAATGTACAAGATGCCTTGGCGGCCTTGAAGGCTTGTCGGGCCGATGTAATCGTTGCTTTGGGGGGCGGGTCGGCCATCGATACGGCCAAGGCGACAGGCATCATTGCCCGGAATCCCGACTTTGGCGATGTCGTGTCGCTCGAAGGGGTGGCTGCTACGACCCACAAGAGTTTGCCCGTGATAGCATTGCCGACCACCGCCGGGACAGCTGCCGAGGTGACGATAAATTATGTCATTACCGATGAGGTGCATGCCAAGAAGATGGTCTGCGTCGACCCCAAGGATATTCCCGTGTTGGCGATTGTCGATGCCGAACTGATGTCGTCGATGCCCCGGGGATTGACGGCCGCTACGGGCATGGACGCCCTCACCCATGCCATCGAAGGATATATTACCTTGGGAGCCTGGGACTTGACCAACCTTTTTCACTTGGAAGCCATCAAGTTGATTGCCCGCTATTTGCCCGCGGCCGTAGCCGACGGTTCCGATATGGAAGCCCGCGAGAAGATGGCTCTGGCCCAGTATGTGGCCGGTATGGGTTTCTCGAATGTGGGGTTGGGGCTGGTACACGGTATGGCTCACCCGTTAGGGGCCATGTTTGATGTGCCTCATGGGGTGGCCAACGCGTTGTTGTTACCCTATGTCATGCAGTTCAATATGGAGTCGTCGCTCGAGAAATATGCCGATATTGCAGTTGCCATGGGGGTAGATGTGAGCAATCTGTCGCCCCGGGAGAAGGCACAGGCAGCCGTCGATGCCGTGCGTAAGTTGGCCGTCGAGGTGCATATCCCGCAAAAGCTTTCGGAACTGGGTATCGACAAGGCCGCCTTGCCCGAATTGTCGAAATGGGCGTTGGCCGATGTGTGCACCCCCGGCAATCCCCGCCAGGTGGAGCTTTCGGACATCCTGGCGCTCTATGAGAGCGCCTATTGACGATGGTTTATTTATAATCGTGATAGTAAATCGAAATGAACGGGAGCAGCCCTGCATCGAGGGCTCTCCCGTTTTGTCATATCCGGCTGTTTGCCGCGTGCAGTTTCGTTTCAGAACTTGAATTTTTCGCGATATTCTGTGGGGGTGAATTTCTCTCTCGACTTGAAAAAGGTACAAAAGTGGCTTGCGCTGTCGAACCCCAGTTCGTAGGCAATCTCCGAGATATTCAGGTTGGAGTTGGTCAACAGTTCTTTGGCCCGGTTTTGTTTCATCTGTAACTGATATTGCGCCGGCGAGATGCCGGTATACTCCTTGAATGCCCGGCGGAACCAGGTATAGCCGAGCCCCAACTCGGCGGCTATTGTTTCGAGTGCAATCGACCCGTTTATATTCTCTTTCATGATTTTGCGGGCCTGGTTTATCTTCTCGACAATGGGGTTGCTCTCATACAATTTATTATTGTGCTTGTAGATGACATAGCCCAAGATGTGAAGCACGATGCTCGAGACCAGAATTTGGAATCCGCTTTTCTCCTGTTCGGTCTCCCGAATCATCTCCTGATAGCAGTTCTCGATACCTACACTGTAACCGATGTTCAGAATCGGCTGGCCGGGCGAGAAGAATCCATACTCTACCCGTTTGTCGATATTGGGGCCTTTGAATCCCACCCAGTACTCGGTCCACCCGGTATTGACATCGGGCGAATAGCAGTGCCATTCGCCGGGAAAGAGGAAGAGAATGTTCCCTGCCCTCACTTTGCTGCGCTTGCAGTTGGTCGATTCGAAATATCCTTCGCCCCGGGTGATGTAGATGAGTTGATACTCGTCGAGCACCCGACCCCGTTTCACGGTTTGGTAGTTGTTGGGGTGGCTCCCGAGGGGGTATTGCCCGTGCGGGTCGATCATCTGCATGCCCACGGTCGTGCAGAGTATGCCCCATTTTTTGTCGTTGTCGGTCGTAGTGAGGTAGTGCGATTTGAAATAACTGTTTCTCATGCCATTCCTGAATATAAGGGAGTCTAAATATAGCTCGTTTTTGTCAGGGTGGCAAGAAAATTAAATTTTATTACAAGGTATGTAATGTAACTTTACGCTTCATTTCACCAATCACTACTCCCAATGCCATAGGAGGTAAACTCGTAGGGACGCTCCATGGCATAAACATTACATAAAATATAATCGATTTATTCCGCTTGAACAAATGGGAGTAACACTCTCGGGGGGAAATGGGCAAGGCCCGGCAAACGATTGCCGTTCGCCGGGCCTTGTATGAGAAATCGATTGGCTATACCTGCCGGATTACTCCTTTTTTTTCTCCCCGATATAGATGGTGCAGGCCCCGAAAGTGAGGCGGCGGCAGTAGCAGTGGCTAAACCCGGCGTGCAGGAAGATGTCGAGCATTGCTCCGCCTTGTGGCACGGCAGCCACCGAACGGGGCAAGTAGCTGTATGCGCTGCGGTCTTTCGACACCAATCGGCCTATGAAGGGGATAAAGGTGTAGGTGTAGAACTTATAAAGCTGCCGGAAGGGAAAATGCTCGGGAGTCGACAGCTCGATTACACACAAAACGCCGCCGGGTCGAAGCACCCGGTGCATCTCGCGGAATCCGGCTTCGAGGTGTTCGAAATTACGCACCCCGTAGGCCACTGTCACCACGTCGAAAGTGTTGTCGCCGAAATCCATCGACAGGCAGTCTTGTACCTCGAAGAGGATACGACGTTGTGCGCTGCGCCGGGCGGCTTTCTCACGGGCTATTCGCAACATGCCTTCCGAGAGATCTACGCCGATAATTTGGTCGGGGTGGAGCCGCTCGTCGAGCAGCAGAGCCAAATCGCCCGTGCCTGTTGCCACATCGAGTATGCGGCGATGGGGGTATCGGCGTAGCATTTTCACGGCCACGCGTCGCCACCAGCGGTCTATGCCCACGGTCATCGTGCGGTTCATCGCATCGTAGGCCGGGGCGATGGAGTCGAACATTTCGCGCACCTGCGAGGTCTTGTCGGTCTCCCGGTTGTAGGGTTTTATCTCTTCGGCTTTATAGTCCATTCGGTGAAACCTTTCCAGCCTTTATTTCTTGCGGTTGTTCAGGAACTCGGTTACATTTTTCTCGATGCGGGCAGCCAGGTCTTCGCCTTCGGCTTTGACGAATTTCTCGCCTACGATGTGCTCGTACAGTTCGATGTATCGATCCGACACGCTGTTGCAATAGGCTTCGGTCATCTCGGGTACTTGCTGTCCTTCTTTGCCTTGGAAGCCGTTTTGAATCAACCACTGGCGAACGAACTCTTTTGAGAGTTGGCGTTGCTCTTCGCCACGGGCGAGTCGGTCTTCATACCCTTCGGCATAGAAATAGCGCGACGAGTCGGGCGTGTGGATTTCGTCGATGAGGATAATCTTGTCACCGATTTTGCCAAATTCATATTTCGTATCTACGAGGATAAGTCCTTTTTGTGCAGCCATCTCGCAACCGCGTTGGTAGAGGGCCAACGTATATTTTTCGAGTTGCTCGTAGTCTTCGCGCGAAACGATGCCGCGGGCAATGATTTCGGCCTTCGAGATATCCTCGTCGTGGCCCTCGGCAGCTTTGGTCGTGGGTGTGATGATGGGGTGGGGGAATTTTTCGTTCTCTTTCATACCCTCGGGCATGGTTTCGCCGCACAGCGTGCGTTTGCCGGCTTTGTATTCACGCCACGCATGGCCCGTCAAATATCCCCGTACAACCATCTCGACCTTGAACGGTTCGCAACGCAGACCCACAGTTACCATCGGGTCGGGAGTAGCCACTTTCCAGTTCGGAAGAATATCCGACGTGGCGTCCAGGAACTTGGCGGCAATCTGGTTCAGCACCTGTCCCTTGTAGGGAATACCCTCGGGCAGAATGACGTCGAAAGCCGAGATGCGGTCGCTCACCACCATTACCAACAACTCGTCGTCGATGTTGTAGACATCGCGCACTTTACCATGATACACACTCTTTTGTCCGGGAAATTTGAAATCGGTTTTTACCAAAGCATTTTTCATTTCTGTAATACTTTTTCGTTATAATATAGTCGTTGTTTGTCCTTTGAAAAGGCACCACAAAGATACAACATAAAAACGAGATAGCATGCCAAAATCGACTCCTTTCCCTCACTTGTCCCTTAAAAATAAAAATAATAAATAGGTGGTAAAAACGCTACCTTCTCGATTTCCGTTTTAACCGTATATAAACGGGAACAAGCAGGCAGACGATCATCAGGCATTTCCCCGTCAGTTCGACACACCCGTCCAAAAGAGTTTGTTCGCCATTAAATATCTGGTCGATACTGGGATAAGCGAATATCCCAACCAAAACCAAACAACAAGCCGCTATTTTCACTTTATTTATCCAACCCGCCTTTCCGGTCGAAGCCTCTACCTCGTCTTTCTCATCGTCTTTATCGGGAGCTACGGCGGCCCAAATCCCTATTGCGTAACCCAACACGCATAACGCCCCCGAAAGCAACGCTTTGTCCGACGCTTTCTCGATAGACAAATCTCCCCAATAACAAACGAGGAACATAACCACGAATCCTACCAAAAACGAAGGGAACATGCCCGGCCACAAATGAGAGTAGACAAAAGCCTGAAATCGGTTACGACCCGGTTCGTCACTCTCTCCCGGCCATTTCTTCCACAGGTTGCCGCCCATCACACTTCCTCTTTCTTATTGGTTTTTTCCTGCTTGCGGGCTTTGGCAGCCTTACGCTCTTTCTCGTCGTGTTTTTCGTAGGCTTCGACGATGCGCTGTACCAGTTTGTGCCGCACGATGTCTTTCTTGTTAAACTCTATGCGGGCGATTCCCTCGACATTTTTCAAGATGTCTATCGCCTGTACCAGACCCGAGGTTTGCGAGGCCGGCAGGTCTATTTGTGTCATATCGCCCGTGACAATCATTTTGGCATTCAAGCCCAGTCGGGTAAGAAACATTTTTATCTGGTGAGTCGTGGTATTCTGCGCCTCGTCGAGAATAATCACCGCATCGCTCAACGTGCGGCCGCGCATGAAGGCCAAGGGGGCAATCTGTATCACGTTCGACTCCATATACTCTTTCAGTTTTGCTGCCGGAATCATATCTTGCAGCGCATCGTAGAGGGGTTGCAGATAGGGGTCTATCTTGTCTTTCATATCGCCCGGCAAGAATCCCAGTTTTTCGCCGGCTTCTACGGCGGGGCGGCTCAGGATAATCTTTTTTACCTCCTTGTTTTTCAACGCCCGCACGGCCAGGGCTATCGCCACGTAGGTCTTGCCCGAGCCTGCCGGGCCCAGCGCAAATGTGAGGTCGTTGTGCTCAAATGCTTCGACCAGTTTCTGCTGGTTGGGGGTGCGTCCCGTGATGGGCTTGCCGTTCACGCCATAGATGATGAGGTTTTCCTGCGGTTTCACGGCTTGCGGTTCATCGCCTTTGATGATGTCGATGATTACCTCTTCGCTCAACTGGTTGTACTCGGCACAATATTTTTCAAGCTGTTTTATCTTCTGCTCGAAAAGTTCGGTCTCCTTTTCGTCGCCGATTACCTTCATCACATTGCCCCGGGCGGCTATACGCACTTTGGGGAAGAGGTTCTTGATTACCTGCACATTGGCGTTGTTCACCCCATAAAAAGTCACCGGATCGACGGCATCTAATATAATTACTCGTTCTATCATTCGGTTGTTTCCTGTTCTTGTCCCGAGGCTTATATCCCGGCTGCACCTCCCCACGACGGTACAGTACCGGTATGGCCCGGACGTCATATGCAAAAGTAGCAAATTATCTGTTTATATTTCAAAACAGAGAGGGATAATTCGTTGACAGCCGTTCCAAAAATCCTTCGGTGAGGCGCGACACGGCATAATGGCCTATCTGCCCGGAGTCAATGCGCGTATAACCTTTCATCGAGGGGCTATTCTCGGTCTCGACGACATAGAAACGGGCATGAATCACGCGGTGTGAAAGCACGTGCTTGCAGGTGTATACTTGGGCCGACACGCTCACCTGGCCGGCTTCGGCAAACAGCGAGGCCCACGACTCGCTCTGTTGCAGGGTGTCGAGCGACTGCTCTTCGTCAGTCTCGATTAGTGGAAACTCATACAGGTTGCGCCAGATGTCTCTGCCCTCGCGCCGACGTACCCAGGTGTCGGCACCGTGTCGCACATAGAAATAGTTGAAATAGCGGGGTTTCACTACCGTACGTCCCTGTTTTACAGGCAGTGATTCTACCCGGCCCGTTGCGAATGCGAGGCAGCGATCGGCAAACACGCACCCGCCGCATTGCGGCGAACGGGGCACACAATAGAGCGCCCCAAACTCCATCAGCGCCTGGTTGTATCCACCGGGGTCACATCGGTCGAGCAATTCGTCGGCCAGAGCGGCAAAAACCTTTTTCCCCTCGGTCGTGTCGACAGGCGTGTCGATGCCATAGAGGCGCGAGAGCACCCGGTAGACATTGCCGTCGACTACCGCATGGGGCAGCCCGTAGGCAAACGAAGCAATCGCTGCCGCCGTATAGTCGCCTATCCCGGGTAAAGAGCGTATGCCTTCGTAGGTCGTGGGAAACTCTCCGCCAAACCGCTCGACCACTTGCCGGGCCGCGGCCAGCAGATTGCGTGCCCGGCTGTAATAGCCCAGCCCCTGCCACAATTTCATCACCTCGTCGTCATCGGCCGCAGCCAGCGCCCGCACGTTGGGGAAACGCGACACGAAGCGGTTGTAGTACTCATAGCCTTGTACCACCCGGGTCTGTTGCAAGATAATCTCCGAAATCCAAATGCGATAGGCGTCGGTAATGCCCCGCCACGGCAGCTCCCGGTGATTGAGGGCATACCAGCCATGCAGGTCGGCGGCCAACGGGGCGATAGTCCTCTCTTCTTTTTCTATCTCTTTGTTCATAATTCTTGCGGCAAAGATAGTGTAAATAAAACAAAGCCTTGCAAAAAAGCTTCGGTACAAAACGGTCTTTCCCGATTTATAATTACATTTGCAATCACACCTAAATTTTATTTGTCATGAATACCGATAAACAGCGCATATACAACGGAGACTGGAAACCCTTTCACCCCTATGCAGGTTCGGCTCCCACCGATTTCTACTACATCACTCTGGCCAACAAAGTGCTGGCTGCCATTCGTCCCGTCGAAGAGAGTCTCGCCGAGGACGATTATCGCAAAATCGACATTGCCGAGCAAAAGGAACTCGCTTGCATTCTTACGGCCTATTTCGAGGACGTCATTTCGCAGGTCGGTATTTTCCAGGCCTTTACCCGGGTCCATCGTCGTCGGTACGGCAAGTTTCTTCCTTTCTATACTCTCGGCAACGATTACACGCCCGGCGAAATCAATATCGAAGATGTACAGTTTCTCATCTGGCATTACCATATGCAGCTCAACAACCTCGATGTGCCCTATTCGCCCGGGCTCGACACCTTTGCCGTCATGGCTGCCGATGTGATGGAACTGTTTGAGGCCGAGTATGAAACGGCTCCCGAAAACGAGAAACTGCTGCACTATTTCCAGCTCGACGAGAAAGAGCAGACCAATCTCTATGCCCTTCATTCTCGATTTTTGTGGCTCTGCACGCAGTCTTATCTCTTCTCGGGCAACAATTATCTGCTCGACGAACTGGCCGATTCGCTTGCCGAGGATGCCAAAGAGGCCGGTATGGAGGAGCATATTCCCGATATGATTAACCTGCTTTGCTCCGATTTCGGCTTCAATCATGTCACCGAGTTCATGCGGCTCACGCCACCCCGCTGGTTGGCCGAGGTACTGGGCGAGGAGTCGCCCCTTTACGCTTCGCTCATGAGCTTGGGGCACAAATATTCCGGCTATTATCGCTACGAGAGCGGCGACGAGCACACGACCCGTTTCCGCCACATTGCCAGCGACCGGGTGCTCGAGGTGACCAACCGTTCGCTTGTGGGATTGCCTCACCAGATGAAAGACCCTTCGCTCATTTTGCATACCGGTTTTGTCGAGTGGAACGGCGAGTGGTGGCTTTCAGGTCAAATAAGCAGCTATGAGAATAGTGAAGATTTGCTGGATCAAATTACCGGCGATGACGATGAGTACAACCTGTTCGAGCCCGAGGCCGATTTGCCCGAAGACGAACAGCAGATTATTCTCACCGATATTCTTTCGACGACCGAGGGCGACGAGGGGCAACCGCTCGACGAGGCGGATACCGCTTGGCAGGCTCTGTTGAGCGACGAGATAGGTGTCGAGTTTTTTATCGCCCAAGTGCAGGCCGGGCAAATCAAAGGGCTCGGCTTCTATGACGAGCCGGGCCATCTGCTGCTCGACAACCTGCGTTTTGTTACCGAATATGTCAAACGATAAGTACTTTAATTTCTAAAAACAGGATTCATCATGAAAAAATTTTTGCTGCTACCCATCACTCTGTTGCTTTGTATTGTCAGCCTTTGTGCTCAACAGGTCGATACCGTTACGATACACAGCAAAATGGGGCGTGATATAAAGAATATCGTCATTATGCCTCAAAGTTACGCCGAGGGCGATACCCGCTATCCTGTGGTGTATTTGCTCCATGGTTACGGTGACAATTATACCTGCTGGATCAACATCAAGCCCGAGTTGCCCCGGCTTGCCTCGCAGTACAATTTCATCATTGTCTGCCCCGACGGGCAGAACAGTTGGTACTGGAACAGTCCCCTCAATAAAGACATGCAGTTTGAGGACTATATCTCCGATGAGCTCGTCGGCTACATCGACTCGCATTACCGCACGGTTGCCGACCGTGGCGCACGAGCCATCACCGGTCTCAGCATGGGCGGCCACGGAGCCATGTGGAACGCTATCCGCCACCGCGACGTGTTCGGTGCCGCAGGCAGTACCAGCGGAGGGCTCGACATTCGTCCCTTCCCCACCAAATGGGAGATGAAAAACCAGCTGGGTGAGTTTGCCTCCAACAAGAAGCGTTGGGACGAACATACCGTCATCAACCTCATTCCCTCGCTCAAAGACGGCGATTTGGCTATCATCATCGATTGCGGACTCGGCGATTTCTTCCTCGAAGTCAACCGCCGGGTTCATCAGTCGCTCGTAGCTCATAACATCAAGCACGATTATATCGAGCGGCCGGGTGTGCACAATCATATCTATTGGAACAACTCCATCGACTACCAGCTGCTCTTCTTCCACAAGTTCTTTATTCGACCGCAAGGGGAGAAGAGATGAGTGCCTTTTGTGGTGATGTCGAGACCGGCTTATTGGCTGCGGGCTGTCGGCGAATTGGCCGATTATCTTCCCCGTATTTGTTTAGGGGCATGGACAAAAATCTGATTCTTCCGGCTCGGCAGACTTTTAAATCGGTGTTAAATCGTTGAGGAATCGTTTGAATATTGCGATAATTACGTTAAAAACAGTTGGATTTTAAATCCTTTACTTGGAAAATAGTTTGGTTTTCCTTATATTTGTATTATGTTTTTTCATAGTATTAGATTTAAGGTTTATAAATTGGCTGTCGTGAGACAGCCTTTTTATTTTTTGTCTTTCGCCTTATACTAAACAACCCTTTACTCTCGGTACATATCTGTTGTCCTGCACCTCGATACCGGCGGGCGGGGCATGCCCATGTAGAGGCCGAGGAGGAGACGAGTGAAACGGTGCGGTGGGGACAAAGGGAGAGTTGAGCCTTTTTGTGGTCAGCCTCTTTTTTTGTGCCGGAAACCCGGGGCGGGCATTGCCGCTTTGTCTTTTTAGGGCGCACGGGCCGTACACCTCTACACGACAGCCCGTCTTCCCCATGCCAATCAGAAGCCGGAAAAGTTGGCGTGTGGAGGTCGGCGATATTTCTTTTTTGTCTGCCTCCCTCCTGGTACCGAGAACAGTATGTTTTACCTTTTCGGCGGGGAAAAAGAAACGGGGCCGTGTCGTTGCGTTACGACGCGGCCCCTTGTTCCTTTCGAGAAAGACTCGGCTATTGCCGGGCCCTGTCCCGTGTGATTATTTCTTGGCGGGGCAGATTGGTTTAATCTGTTTGAAGAAATCGTTGCCTTTGTTATCGACGAGGATAAATGCGGGGAAATCTTCTACTTCTATCTTCCAGATGGCTTCCATGCCGAGCTCGGGGTATTCGACACACTCGATGCTCTTGATGTTGTTTTGGGCAAGGATAGCGGCGGGGCCGCCAATGCTGCCCAAATAGAAGCCTCCGTGTTTCTTGCAGGCGTCGGTCACGGCTTGGCTGCGGTTACCCTTGGCGAGCATAATCATGGAGCCACCGTGGCTTTGGAAGAGGTCTACATAGGGGTCCATGCGGCCGGCGGTCGTGGGGCCCATCGAACCGCAGGCCATGCCTTGCGGGGTCTTGGCGGGACCGGCGTAGTAGATGGGGTGATCCTTGATGTACTGGGGCAGGTCTTCCCCGCGGTCGAGACGCTCTTTGAGCTTGGCGTGAGCGATGTCGCGGCCTACGATGATGGTACCGTTGAGCGAGAGCCGGGTGGCTACGGGATATTTGTCGAGCTCTTTGAGAATTTCGCTCATGGGTTGGTTGAGGTCGATTTTCACGGCATTGCCTTCGCCGGCTTGACGCAGAGCTTCGGGAATGAGTTCGCCGGGGTTACTGTCGAGTTTCTCAATCCAGATACCGTCCTTGTTGATTTTACACTTGATGTTGCGGTCGGCCGAGCAGCTTACGCCCAGACCTACCGGGCAGGAGGCACCGTGGCGGGGCAGGCGAATGATGCGCACGTCGTGTGCGAAATATTTGCCGCCGAATTGAGCGCCGAGGCCGATGTGGTGAGCCTCTTCGAGCACTTGCTTTTCGAGTTCTACGTCGCGGAAAGCACGGCCGTATTCGTTGCCTGTGGTGGGCAGGTTGTCGTAGTAGTGGGTCGAGGCCAGCTTGACGGTGAGCAGGTTCTTCTCGGCCGATGTACCGCCGATGACAAACGCGATGTGGTAGGGCGGGCAGGCAGCCGTACCGAGGGTTTTCATCTTCTCGACGAGGAAGGGTACGAGGGTACCGGGGTTGAGAATGGCTTTGGTCTCCTGGTAGAGATACGTTTTATTGGCCGAGCCACCGCCTTTGGTCACGCAGAGAAAGCGGTATTCCATGCCTTCGGTAGCTTCGAGGTCGATTTGGGCGGGGAGGTTGCACTTGGTGTTTACCTCTTCGTACATCGAGAGGGGAGCATTTTGCGAGTAACGCAGGTTCTCCTCGGTGTAGGTTTTGTAGACTCCGAGCGAGAGAGCCTCTTCGTCGCAGTAGCCGGTCCATACCTGTTGGCCTTTCTCGCCGTGGATAATTGCCGTGCCGGTGTCCTGACAGAAAGGCAGTACGCCTTTGGCGGCAACCTCGGCATTGCGCAGGAAAGTGAGAGCCACGTACTTGTCGTTTTCGCTGGCTTCGGGGTCGTTGAGGATTTTGGCTACTTGCTCGTTGTGTGAACGGCGCAGCATGAACGACACGTCGCGGAAAGCGGCATTTGCCATGGCGGTGAGGCCTTCTTTTTCGATTTTCAAGATGGGTTTCCCTTCAAATTCGCTTACTGATACATAATCTTTCGTAAGCAGATAGTACTCGGTAGTGTCTTCGCCCAGCGGGAACATGGGCTGGTACTTGAACGGTGTGATAGCCATAGTTATATGTTTTTAGTTTGAGTTGTCGGTCGATGTGGCGGCTCCGACTGGCAGAGCGTCACGGTCAATCGTGTAACAAAGATACGAAATGGCGAGCGCAGAAGCAAACGAAAATGCTGTTTTTCATTTGTCGGCCCGGTCGATTTTTCTTCCTGTCCTGCCTCGGGGCCTATGGAGCGGTCACGTGGTAGATGGCGAAATTCCTGATTTGCGGCGTGTCGGTGCACTGTTCCACCACGACGCGGAACTCCGATGCCTCTATCGGGTCGAAGGCCTCGATGCGCTTGTGGCCTACCGATGAGCCTTGGGCTATGGTCACCCATTTGCCACCGGAGCGGGCTTCGATGCGATAGGCCCGTATGCGTTCGCCCAGGGCGATTTCTTCCTGCAAGATGTAGTAGTTGGCTGTCGGTTTTCCTTTCATCTTCAGCGACAGCCGCTTCGTCTGGCCCGAGGTCTGAGCCAGCGGGGTGCCAAACCGGCGGGTAATCTCCTGGCCCCACTCTTTCAGGCGGTTCACGTCGCCCTCGGGTATGAGTCCGTCGGGGTTGGGGGTAAGTCCTACGATGAGGGTGGCGTTGCGGCCCACCGATTTCTCATACATATCCATCAGGTTCTCCAGCGGGTAGAGGGCTCGGCCGTCATCGCCCGGCTCCCAGAACCACTCGTGGCGGCCGTTGTATCCGCGCAGGGGGGTGTCGGCCATGGCGGGTACCCAATAGCGGCCGTTCTCGTCACCGTGAGCCAGCAGTTCGTTGTGGTTTCTCGCCCCCTCGTTGGCATTGCTGTGGCTGTAAGGGTAGGGGAAACTCGACCAGCAGGGGTATCCTACCGTTCCGCTCTCGGAGCCGCCCCAGCGAAAATCGGCGCGGTTCACGTTGTGGTAGAAGAGGCATTCGGGCTGATAGCGGGTGACGATGGGTTCCACGTCGGGACCCAGGCCGTTCGGGTCGTCGGCACCGCCGTCGAACCAAATCATGAACAGGTCGCCGTAGCGGGTGCACAGCTCGGTGACCATTTTCTCGCAAAGGCGTTTGTACCAGGCCTGGCGATTGCGGGCAAACTCGCCGCCGCCCTCGGCCTTGAAGTTGTGAATGCCCAGCAGCGAGTTCCACCGGATGCCGATGTAGATGCCCGGCTGAATGCCGTATTTACGGCACGAGTTGACAAAGTCGCGCACGATATCGCCCTTGCCGTCGCGCCATTTTACGGCTTTCAGGCAGTAGGGGTTCACGTCGCTCTGCCACAGGCCGAAGCCGGTCTCGTGAGTTGCTGTGAGTACGGCAAACTTGGCTCCGGCAGCCTGGGCCGCTTCGATCCACTGGTCGGTGTCGAGTTGGGTAGGATTAAAGATGTTATAGTCTTCCACGGGGTTGATGCGGTTGTTGCCTTGCCCGTAGATCTCACCGTCGAACACGTGGAGGTCGTAGTGGAACACGACGCCCAGCTCGGCCTCGTGCCATTTCAACTGGTGCGGCGAGGGGAGGGGATATGAAGGGGCTTGTGCGAAAACCGACAGGCTCATCGATAGCAAGCCGCATAGTCCTGTTATCTGTTTCATAGTCTTCTTGTTATGGTGCGTTTAATCGGGTTTTATTCGTCCTGTCCGCTTTGGTCGCTGTTGAGCGTCTTGTAGTATTCGATGCGTTTGTGCCAAGGTTTATCTTCGAGCGGGAGAACCTTGTGGGTTTCGGCCCAGCGGTTCCAAGTCTCTTCCAAGGCCTTTACCTGGTCGGGGTAGCGGGCCGAGAGGTCTTGTTGCTCAAAGGGGTCGAGGGCAAGGTTTACCAGCTCCCAAGGCTCGTTGCGGTTTTTCCGCACCAGTTTCCAGTCGCCCGAGATGACGGCACACGAGCTCTGGTGCTCGAAGTAGAGTGTGCGCGGTTGTGGTTCCCCGCCCCGTGCGGCAGGCAGCAGGCTTATTCCGGGCAGGTCGGCGTGGTCGAAGGTGTCGGAGGGATAAGAGGCCGAGGCCAGGTCCATGCAGGTAGGCAGCAGGTCGATGATGTGTGCCGTCTGCCGGCAGAGGCTGCCTTTGCCGGTGTTTTTGTCGGGGTCGCCGAACGTCAGGATAAAGGGCGTGCTCGTTCCCCCTTGAAAACACCACTGCTTGTAGCTGCGGTAGGGGGTGTTGGAGAGGTCGGCCATCAATTGTCCCAGGTAGCCCCCTTCCAGGGTAGCTCCGTTGTCGCTCAGAAACATGAAGACGGTGTTTTCGAGAGTCCCTTTTTCCCGGAACGCCTCGACGATCTGTCCGATTCCGTCGTCCATAATCTCAATCATGGCCGCATAGGTGGCCATGTTTTCTATCCATTGCCGGCGTTGCTCCTCGGTCAGCTCTTCCCAGGCGGGTCGCTGGCCGCCGAACTCTTTGTCGTAAACGGGCAATTCCATCTCTGTGGGGACGATGCCCAGGGATTTCTGCCGTTCGAAGCGCTGTTTGCGCAACACGTCATAGCCAACCCGGTAACGATCTTTACACCGTTCGACCCTTTCGGCCGGGGCCTCCAAAGGGAGGTGTGGAGCGTAATAGGCCACATAGAGGAACATGGGTTCTTGGGTTGGGTGCCGGCGCACGAAACTTACGGCCGAGTCGGATATGGCCGTCGTGTAGTAATAGTCGTCGGGGAACTCTGTCACGGGAGTCAAGTCGTTGTAAACAGGCTTGGGCTTGTAGTAACTGCCGCCTCCCGACAGGCACCCGTAGTATCGGTCGAATCCCCGCTGGGTGGGATAGCTGCCGTTGGGGGCATCGAAAGCTCCGTCGACGGTCACATGCCATTTGCCGCACATGTAGGTACCGTATCCGTTGGCTTTCATTACCTCGGCGATGGTGGGATACTCTTTGGATATTTGCCCTCGGTATCCGGGCCGGTGTTCGTCAACGGCCGTCATCCACCCCATGCCGGCCTGGTGTTGATAGCGCCCGGTCAGCAGGGAGGCGCGGGACGGGCAGCTTCGCCCCGTATTTTTAAATTCACTGAAGCAAACACCCTGGTCGGCGAGGCTGTCCAGATGAGGTGTTTGTATTTCGCTGCCATAGCACCCCAGGTCGGAGAATCCCATGTCGTCGCAAAGAATCAACACGATATTGGGAGCCGACGGCTCCCGGGCCGCAAGGCAAGAGGCGGTCCCGAGCATGACGGGGACAAACAGAAAACGGTTCATATGCAAGTCTCGAATAATTAAAAAGGTCATAGATGGAAATCGGAATGAAAGGTAATACTTTTTTGGGAAACTACCATCGGTTGTCTTTCCCCGGGGAGTGTAATTTATGAATAAATAGGGTTTTGCAGCCCGTATGCCTTGTTCTCGCGGGGCAAACAGGCGGGGAAGGCGGAGACTGTCGGGTATGAGTCTCGGGCGGGAAAATAGGCCCGCTTCCCGAGTTTGTATGAAGCTGCCATAAAACGGGGCGGAGGCGGGGCTTACTTTGCGGTACCATATATGGGAAATCTAATCAGTAAAACTTATGGAAAAGAACTATCAGAAAGGAAATCGCAATCGGCGCAAATCGCGCGACCTGCTTGTCGAGAAGATTTTGGATCGCTTCCCTACCCGGAGGCTCGATAACGACGACGAGCTGTTCGATGCCTTGGAGGAGTATGATTCGTATCGCAACGACCGTTATGAGCGTTTGGCCGATGACCAAAGCAAACTGTGTAAACTTTTTATGGCCAATCCCAAGATGGGGGCTTTTATATCCGATGTAGTAGGGGGTGACGACGCCCTGGTAGCATGTGTGCGCTATTTTGGTCGTGATATGCTCGACTGTGCCCAGGACGAGAACCGCATGGCCGAGGTGCGTCGGGCCAACGACGAGTATCTGTCGCGGGTGGCTCGTTTCAACGAATTGGAGGCTCAAATGCGTGGGAATTTGGAGAAGAGCAGCCGTTGTATGGAGCGCTTCAAAGCCGAGAAGGGTATGAACGACGCCGAGTTCGAGGGATTTCTCGATCGGGTGTATCACCTGTGCAATCATGTATTTATGGGCGAACTCAACGACGAGGTGCTCAATCTGCTCTTCAAGGGACTCTACTACGACCGCGACTTGTCGTGTGCCGAGCGCGACGGTGAGGTGCGCGGCCGTAACGAGCGCATCGTTTTCGAACGTCGCGAGCGGGGTGGCGACTCGTTGCCTCCCTTGCGCAACGGGGGCAGCTATGACAGCGAAGCCGAGGTGTCGCCGGTCTTCGGCAACCGCCGTCGTCGCAGTGTGTGGGATATGTAGCTTCATGGCTTCTGCATTCCGAGGAAACGTGTGATTGGAATTTGATTTTTTTTGAAAGCCTATGTTTTTATCGAATTTAAAATTGAAAAGAGAGATGAAAAAGTTTTTGATGAAATGGAAAACCCCACTGCTTTGGCTGGTGGGACTGATAGCCCTGATTGTCTTTTGGCAGATTTGGGACGGCTTGTTTGGCGGTGGCCTGGCCTTGGCTGCCATTATTCCCGGGATGTCGGGCGGTAAGCTGGTGACCAACGAACCCCTCACTACCGACCTCGTGCGCGAGGGCAGCCCTTCGTTGTTGCGTAGCGAGGTCGACAAGCGCATCGTGCGCATTCGTCCCATGTCTACCCCTATCGATCAACTGTCGCGGTGGAATGGAGCTCGCAAGGCCTCGTCGATGATTGTCGATTACTATTCGGTCGATGTGAAGCCAACCAAGTCGTATATGAAAACCGGTTATACGGCTCCCGCGTCGGGCTCGGCCAACGACACGCACAAGAAGGCGAAAATCGATGCCGTGGACAACAGCATTTTCGAGGTGTCCGAGACGATTCTCGTGCAGGGAGTAAAAGGGTATGAACCCGACGGTACCCAGTCGAATGCCGACCTGGTGCTCTACATTGCGGCCAAAGACGAAGAGACCGGTTCGCTCACGGTCTATCCCATCAATGGCTCGAAGATTGGCACGGTAGAGAACTGCGTGCCTTCGATTCCCGAGAATACGCCGCTTATTCGCATGGGACGTGCGGCAACCGAACTCGACGTGCAAACGGCCCAGTTTGCGGCTCTGCCGGTCAAGAGTCAGAACTATTGCCAGATTTTCAAGATGCAAATCGAGCAGTCTACTTTCCAGAAGATTGCCAACAAGGAGGTCGAGTGGGATTTTTCAGATGCCGAGGAGGCCGCCATCTACGATATGCGTCTGGGCATGGAGAAGAGCTTCATGTTCGGGGTGAAGAATACCATTTTCGACCCGCGCAAGAAAGAGAATGTGATGCTCACGGGCGGCATTTGGTGGCAGGCCGGCAACCACTATACTTACAACCCTTCGGTAGAAATGACGCAAAACGACTTGATCGACATGATGCGCCAGGCTTTTACGGGCAACGGAGGCAACAAGCGCAAAATCCTTATCGGCGGCTCGTCGTTTATCGGTCGTATCAACAAAATCGAGATGACCAAGGTGGTGATGGCCCGCGAGGACAAAGTGCAGTGGGGTATCGACTTTTCGGAGATTCGGTCGAAATTCGGTAAGCTTTATGTGCTCTATTCCGAGGTCTTCGACGATTGCGGTATGAGTGACTATGGCTTCATCTTCGATCCCGAGTTTATCCAAAAGTGGTCTCATGTGCCTTTCGATACACAGGAACTCGATTTGAAGAAATCGGGCGTACGCAATACCGACGCTCTGGTATTGACCGAAGCCAGCTGTTTGACGTTGCGCTATCCGGCAGCCCATATGCGCATCGAGCCGGTAGTGCCCGACGGCGATTGATTGGCCGATTGGCGGCCTGATGCCTGTACCTCCCCCGGCCCGAAACGATTCTGAACGAGGGGGTTGAACGGGACAATCGGTATTTTGCGGGCCGATTGTCCCGTTTGCCATGAGATTCAGGCAGGTTATTGTTTAACACGAAATGAAAGAAAAAAAGATATGATTAAGATTTATCAGACCCGGTTGGGAAATTTGTCTACCTCGGTCGTTGTGAACGGGGTGTCCCGTCGGGTGCAGTTTTATGCGCGGGACGGTGTGAACGGTCTGTTTTCGACGGCCGACGAGTCGTTGCAGCAGGCCTTGGAACGGAGCCGAGGTTATGGCCGTCGTTTCACCCTTTTTGAGGTATCCCGCCCCGAGACTCCGCAGGAGTCGTATAGGCTGGTGTCCGGCATTCGCACGTGGCAGGCGGCTCGCGACTATTTGCGGGAAGAGCCCTATAACCTCACCGACGATGAGGTCTCTACACCTGCGCTTATCGAGCAGGCAGCCGAACGATTCCATTTGATATTTACACAATTAAAGAAAAGGAGAAGACAATGAACGTAAAAGAACATAGCCATTTGCGCGGGCAAAACGGGTGTCTGGGATTTTTCTACGGGCTCGACGCACTCCTCTCGGCCTATCCCGAGGGAGGCTTGCCTGGCGAGTTTTTTATCAACGGCAAAACCCAGTCCATTTGGATATGGGACGCTACCGGGCGCTCGTGGTACGACACGAACCATGCGGCTCCCGCCCCGTTTTTCGGATTGGTTACCGACCCGTCTACATTCAGCCCTTCGGTCGAGAGTGGCAAGTCGGCTTGCTTTGTCTATGTGGCCGGTGAACCCGGCACGTATGTGTTTCCGGCATTGAAGAGTTCGCCGGCTATTACCGTGGTTACCGACTCGGCTGCTATCGTTACCCTCGTGTGGGACGGCGCAGCCTGGCGCAGCCAGGAAACTCCTGTTCCGCTGGACGACCTGGTTCGCCCTACCCATATGTATCGAGGAACATGGGCCCGGGACGTCGACTATACCTGTACCAACGGTATAGCCGATGTGGTCTATTATCAGGGGCGGTATTACCAGGTGAAACAGTCGGTAGGACATACGACTCAGGAGCCTACCGCCACGAGCGACTGGGAGGTGGTGCCCCGTTTCCACGCCGTGGCCAACAAGCTGGAGATGTTGCCCGATGATGTGATGACGGTAGACGGGCAGCAAGCCATTCGCATTACAGGCGGTGATTCTTCGTGGAATCTGAGTAATGGCGAGATTCGTCATTTGGAGACCGGTACGTTTTTGTCGCAGGCCGGCGAATTGCGGGTCGCGGTTAAACAGGGTGAAATCGTAATCAGCCCGGTTCAGAATGCGATGACTTTTGCGCGAGACGGGAAAAGAAACTTGATTATCGATTGGGACGTAGATGGGAACATACGCCTTTTATTATATCGGCGAGATGAGAATGGTTCGAATCAGTTGCTTGTCTTGCCCGATGGAATCACACTGTCCAAATCCAATAGTGAAGGTGCGATTGTGGGCAGCAGCCGAATCACAGTCGATGGATTGAATTGTAACTTGAAACTGTGGAGCGACACATTGGCCGAGGGCGATATTTATGTCGATGAGAACAATTTCTTGAAACAGAAAAGGGGGTAGATTATGAAAATAGGTGTCAACGACCTGATAGAGCGGGTGAAGGTAAACATGGAGGAACTCACCGATGCATACAACGAATCGGTTTCGTTGGAGGGAGGAATCGATATTATTACATATATCCGAGAGAAGCTTCCCGATGCCCTGCTCTCGGTATGGGCTTCGGCCCCTGTCGAATCGCTGCCGCAGACCGATTGTGCCGCGTCGTTGCAGCCCGAACGGCGTCCCGACGGGAGCGGCCGGGTAGTTTTGCCGACCGACGTGTGGCGCATGACCGAGTTTTGCATGGAGGGGTGGCGGCAACCCGTCACGACGTTTGTCGACCGTTCCTCGCCCGCTTATGAATTGCAGTTCAATCCCTACACGCGCGGTGGAGTGGCTTTCCCGGTGTGCGTGCTTTCGAATGAGGACGGGCAAAAGTGTCTCGACTACTATGCGTTGCCTCCTTGTACCGAGGCACACCGGGTGAAAACGGCCCGTTATGTAGCTTATCCGCAACCTTCGGGCGACGTGTATGAGATTGCCGAGTCTCTGATTCCGACGGTATGTTACACGTGTGCCGCTTTTGTTTTCGAAATATTGGGCCGTCCCGAACAGGCGGCTGCCATGTTACGCAGCATTGTGCGGTAACTGCTGCCCATGAACCGTGGGGCGAACACAATGCCCTTTTCTTGTTTTGAGTGTCAGTCCCGGGGTATATCTGCCGGGACTGAATTTTATAATCGTTACTTTGTTTGGGGGTATAAAAATGGGTGAGCAGAGGGTTCTCCCGGTAGAAAGAGCTGTGAAGAATAGAATTAAATTCGAGAGGAATTAATCTCCTGTTTAAGTTATTGATATTATCTTTGCGATTCTAAAAAGAGAGAATACCTGTTTTATTTAGACACAAATTAAATCGAAGATTCCCGTGGTGAAACAAAGAATAAAGGGGGTTGCCCCGGTGGTGCGTTTTTGCAAAGAGAACATATACACGCTTGTTTTTTTTGCCTTGCTGGTCTTTTCGGCGGCTTCGGTTATCTGGCTGTTGTACATACAGATGGTGAAGCCCAGCAATACCGCCTCGTCGTTGCCTAACCATGTGATCAAAACGCTGCTCGATGCGATGATTCTCATGTCGCCGCTATTTCTCTTTAAGAAGCGGGGGCTCATCTTTATCGTGCTGGCGTTGGTCGACCTGTTCTGCCTGTCGGCCGTGTGGTACTATCGCAACTATCTCGACATCATACCCTTCTCGTCGTTCCTGCTGGTCGAGAACGTGTCGCCGCTGCTGCTCGACAGTGCGCTGGCATCGGCCCGCTGGGTCGACTGGCTGGCCCTGCTCCCCACGGTGGTGACGGCGGTCGTTTATAAACTGTTTTTGCAGAAACGGGTGCGGGCCGAGCGGAAACGGCTGTGGTGGCCGGTTGCCGCCATCGTGGGAATGACGTTGGCCTTTTATGCCGTGCTCTCGGTGCGCGATGTAAAGTCGGGGCACTATCATGCCTTTACCGACCGCTTTGTGACCTATCCCAACAATATCCTCTATATCGACGTGAACGGGCTGTGCGGATATACGCTCTATCAGGTGGTGACCGGCTTGATACCCGAGCGCGAACTGTCGGCCGGGGAGCGGGCGCAAATCGATGCCTTCCTCGACGGCTATCCCCAGTATACCGATACGTTGTGCACGGCCAACGTGCAGAAGAATCTGGTGCTTATCATCGTCGAGTCGCTCAACTCGTGGGTCATCGGCAAGCAGTTTGGCGGGGTAGAGGTGACCCCGTGCCTCAATCGCATGGTCAACGACAGCAACTCCATTGCGGCCGTGCATGTGCTGCCCCAGGTGAAAGACGGCCGCTCGAGCGACGGGCAGTTTATGTTCAACACCGGTTTGCTCCCCCTGTTGAGCGGAGCCGTCTCTACCCGATATGGCGACCTCGATTACTGTTCGATAGCTAAATCGTTGAAGCAAAGAGGTTATGCGACGGTGAACATGACGGTCGACTGCAACAACTACTGGAATCAGGCCGAGGCGAGTGTGGCCTATGGCTATGACTGCAATCTGGACCGGCTGGACGGAGGGGCGCTGGCCAGGAATAGTGTCCCGGACAGTGTGCTGATGGAGCGGGCTATCGAGCAGATCAAGGCCGAGAAAGGCCGCTTTTTCTATCAACTCATTACCGGTTCTTCGCACATGCCTTATGATGCGCCCGCCCGACCTACCGCATTGTCGAGTGCCGAGGGCTTCCCTACCGAGATACGTAACTACATGGAGGTGATTCATTATACCGATCGCTGCATAGGCGCTTTTGTCGATTCGTTGCGAGCCAACGGGCTGTATGACAATACGGTCATTGCAATCGCTTCGGATCACAACCAGCTGCTCGCGCCCTGCTCGGTGCCGGGTTACAACGATACCGAGGTGGCCTTTATCGTGGCCAATGCCGGGGTGAAATATACTCACGAGGCGGTTATGGGACAGATTGATATCTATCCCACGTTGCTCGACGTGATGGGTTGCAACGAGTATGTGTGGAAAGGTCTCGGGTATAGTATTCTGCGCACTCCGGTGCGGAGTGCGGTCGGCTGGAACAAGAGGGCGTGTGGCGATACCGACGACCCGTTGGTGCCCCGGCAGACCGAAGCCTGGGATATTTCCAAGCAGATGGTAACCCGCGGTTATTTCGCTAAAAAACAGGATTTGGAATAATATTGTAAGATTTTATTTCACTACATTTGCATCGGTTGTAATCGAGTGCTCATGCGGCTGAACAAGGTTCCGTTACCGGCTTTTTCCTGGACGTGCGAGGGGCGTTATCTGCTCTTCCACCTGCTCGTGATACTCTGCTTCATGTATCCTGTCGAGTATCTGCACATCGATTTGAAATATTCGACGATAATCGATTTACCCGCTTTGCTGGCGCAGGGGCGGCCGGTGAGCGATACGCTGCTGGCTTTTCTGCCTACGGTGGGCGATGCTTTTCTGCTGGCTTTGCCGCTCTTTCTCTTTACCCGTCGCCGTTGGGTAGTCTTTATTCCGCTGTTCCTTTTTTCTCTTTTTGTCTTGGCGCAGGTGTGCTATGCCCGGGTGTATGAAGATATGATGCCCTACTCGTCGTTTTTGCTGTTCGACAACGTGAACGACGTGCTGCTCAACAGCGTGCGGGGATTGTTGCGTGGGCGCGATGCTTCTCTTTTTGTCCTTCCGCTATTGTTGCTGGCTGCCTATCTCGGTTATTTCAGTCGGCAGCAGACCTATCCTTCACGACGCACCCGGTGGGTGGCCGCTGCGGTTTCGCTGGCGGTAGCACTGGCGGCCTACGGGGCGAGAGCCTGTCAGATTTACCATCGGGAACCGACCGATCGGGAGTCGCCCTGGACGGCATTTATCACTCCCTATAACTACCGGGAGTATGTAGTGTTTCATGGGGTGGTGCCCTACACGGGCTATGTACTGGTGTCGTCGATTGTGCAGTCGGACGAGCTGACTCCCGAAGAGTGCGCGACAGTCGACAATTACCTCGCTGCAATGCCTCGCTATACCGACAACCGATATGCCGTGGAACCGGGTCGCAATCTGATACTTATTATCGTGGAGTCGATGAACTCGTGGATGCTCGGCCGCACGGTAAACGGGGTGGAGATTATGCCTCGGTTGAATCGTCTGTTGGGCGAGGAGGGTACTTTCTCGGCCCTGCATCTGATACCGCAGGTGAAAGACGGTCGCTCGAGCGACGGCCATCTCATGTTCAATACCGGTCTGTTACCTGCCCGGGTAGGGGCTACGGCGGTGTTGTATGGAGGGAATCGCTACCCGGCTTTGGGGCATGCCTTGAAACAGAAGGGATACCGCACTTTGAATATCGTGTGTGACCGGGCACAGGATTGGAATCAGGTGCAGACGTCGCCTGCCTACGGATTCGATCAACTGTATGACAAGAGCACTTTCGAGTCGAGCGAAACCCTCGACGACTCCACCCTGCTGGCGCGGAGCCTGTTGGTGTTGCGCACGATACCCGAGCCTTTCTTTGCCCAGGTGGTGACCATCTCGACCCACGCCCCCAATCGGGCGCCGGTTTGTCCCACAGCATTGTCGCAGTACGACACGTCGTCGCAAGAACTTGTCAACACGATGGAGGCTTTCCACCGGCTCGACAGGCAGTTGGGGCAGTTTATCGACTCGTTGCAGGCGTGCGGACTCTATGACCGCTCGGTCGTGGCTATCGTGTCGGACCACGACGAGGTGGGATTGAATGTGCTGGAAGGTCGTGACTCGCGCACACTGGCCGACCGCGAAGTGGCCCTTGTCGTGCTGAATACTCCCTATACCGTTTCGTATGAAGCGGTGGCGGGACAAATCGACGTATACCCCACGCTGCTCGATGTGATGGGCTGCAACGAATATCCCTGGAAGGGACTCGGGTACAGCCTGCTGCGCACCCCGGTGCAGAGCGCCGTCTATTGGGACCGCAGCGTGGCGGGCGACACACTTTCGCCCCTCGTCTCGCGACAGCGTGAGGCTTGGAATATCTCGAACCTCGTGCTCACCGGCAACTATTTTTCTGAAGAAGGAACCGGCCCCGGGAGCTTGGCGATGAACCGCCCCGATTGTGCGAAATGAAATGCTTGACCCGAGTTGAATACCATATAAATCAGCTGTTATGAACACTCCTCAACCATCTGTGTTGCCCCCTTCGGAGAGTCTGGTTGCGGCCACGTCGTATAACAATCGGGGGTATGCCTGCTTCTGCCGGGGCAACTGTACAGAAGCGCTGGACTACTATTTCAAGGCCTTGGCCGTTCGGGAAAAAGCGCTGGGCACGAATCACCCCGATACCGCCGAGTCGTACAACAACATCGGGGTTGCCTACGGCGATTTGGGTAACTACACCGAGGCTATGGCCTATCACCGCAAGGCCTTGGCCATTCGCGAAAGGTGTTTGGGCAAGGAGCATGAAGTTACCGCCCTGTCGTATCTCAATATCGGTGCGGTCTATCGGGGGCAGGGCATAAACTCAAAGGCTTTGGAATACTATCTCAAGGCTCTGGATATTTATAAAAAGGTGTTTGGGGAAGAGCATCTCGCTATCGCTCTGTCGTATAACAACATTGCAGAAACCTACTCCTGCCGGGGCAATACCTCCAAAGCGCTGGACTATTATTTCAAAGCCTTGGCCATTTGCGAGAAAAAGCCGGCCGAGGAGGTGCTCGATCTGATAGCCGTATTGTACAGCAATATCGGGTATGCCTGTTCCGAGCAAGGCAATAGTCCGAGGGCGCTGGAATATTATCTCAAGGCGTTGTCCATTCGCGAAAAGCGGCCGGGGGCAACTCATCTCGATACGGCTACCCTGTATGGGGCCGTCGGTCGCATCTATACCTTGCAGGGCGATTTCACGAAGGCCCTGAACTATTTCCTCAATGCGCTCCCGATTCGGGAGAAATTGCTGGGCGCAATGCACCCCAATACGGCTTATCTCTATCATCAGATAGGTTATCTCTATGGTGTTCAAGACGATTACTCGCTTGCGATGGATTATACCCTCAAGGCCCTGCCCGGCTATGAAGACGATGATGAGGTGTCGCACTCCGACAAGGCCGACCTGTATAGCCAGATAGGCTATCTCTATGGCGCTCAGGAAGATTATCCCGAAGCTTTGGCATATCAGTTCAAGGCCTTGGCCATTCGCGAGAAAGAGCTGGGCACGAATCACCCCGATACGGCCCTGTCGTACAGCTACATCGGTTCTCTCTATGAGGCCCAAGGCGATTATTCCCGGGCATTGGAGTATCTCCGCAAGGCCTTGGCCGTGTACAAACACAAGTATGGGTCGGAAAACGATTATACCCAAGCCGTCGAGCAAGAGATAGCGACGATTGACAGCATTGTGTCCGAAAGGTAGGAACAAAGAGCTTTCATCTTTGCGTTTCTCGTTGTGGGAATTTCATATCCCCCCGTTTGGCTCTTTGAAAAAAAAATGCGAACTTTGCCGGGCAGAAAGAGATATAACAAACATACACAAACAAAAGAGTTTACAATGAAGAAAAGTGCACTTCAAACTGCTCGTGCTTCGTATCAGCCCAAGCTGCCCGAAGCCATTAAAAACGGCGTAACCATCGTCGAAGGCAAAGCTACCCAATCGGTAGCCGACCAAGAGGCTATCGCCAAGTTGTTCCCCAACACCTACGGCATGCCCGTGCTTCGTTTCGAAGCTGCTCCCAAGAAAGAGTATCCTGCCATCAACGTGGGTGTAATCCTTTCGGGTGGTCAGGCTCCTGGCGGACACAATGTGATTTCGGGTCTTTTCGACGGTCTCAAAGCCTTGAACAAGGACAGCCGTCTCTTCGGTTTCCTCCTGGGCCCGGGCGGACTCATCGAGCATAAATATATGGAACTCACCGCCGATATTATCGACGACTACCGCAATACGGGTGGTTTCGACATTATCGGTTCGGGTCGTACCAAACTCGAGACCAAGGATCAGTTTGACAGTGGTCTCGAAATCATCAAGGAGCTGGACATCAAAGCCGTGGTAATCATCGGTGGCGACGATTCCAACACCAACGCTTGCGTATTGGCCGAATACTACAAACAAATCGGTGCCGGGGTGCAGGTAATCGGTTGCCCCAAAACCATCGACGGCGACTTGAAGAACGAGATGATCGAGAGCTCTTTCGGTTTCGATACCGCTTGCAAAGTTTACTCCGAGGTTATCGGTAACATTCAACGCGACTGTAACTCGGCCAAGAAATACTGGCACTTTATCAAACTGATGGGTCGTTCGGCATCGCACATCGCTCTCGAATGCGCTTTGCAGACTCAACCCAACATCTGCTTGATTTCGGAGGAAATCGAGGCTAAACAGATGACACTCGACGATGTGGTGAACTACATTGCCGACATCGTGGCTGCTCGCGCTGAAAAAGGTCTCAATTTCGGTACGGTGCTGATTCCCGAAGGCCTCATCGAGTTTATTCCCGCCATGAAGCGCCTTATCGCCGAACTCAACGACTACTTGGCCGAGAACGGATCTGAATTTGCCATGATCAAGAAATCGGAGCAAAGAAACTATATCATCAAACATCTCTCTGCCGAGAACTCGGCTATCTATGCCAGCCTGCCCGAAGGAGTGGCCCGTCAGCTCACGCTCGACCGCGACCCCCACGGCAACGTACAGGTATCGCTCATCGAGACCGAGAAATTGCTGGGCGAGATGGTAGGCCGTCGTTTGGGTGAAATGAAAGCCGAAGGCAAGTATGCAGGCAAATTTGCTACGCAATTCCATTTCTTCGGTTACGAAGGCCGTTGCGCCGATCCCTCCAATTTCGACGCCGATTACTGCTACTCGCTGGGCTACACCGCATCGTTGCTCGTAGGCGAGGGCAAAACGGGCTATATGTCGTCGGTACGCAATACCACCAAACCGGCCAGCGAATGGGTTGCCGGCGGTGTGCCTGTGACCATGATGATGAACATGGAGCGTCGTCACGGCGAGATGAAACCTGTTATCCAAAAAGCGTTGGTTCGTCTCGACGGAGCACCTTTCAAATACTTTGCTGCCCATCGCGACGAGTGGGCTATGAATACCTGCTATGTATACCCCGGCCCGATTCAATACTTTGGTCCCACCGAGGTTTGTGACCAGCCCACCAAAACGCTGATGCTGGAGCAGAATGGCACAATCGATTAATCGATTGAGGAAAAGGGCGACCTGCCCGTTAAACAATAATTAAATCAAAAAAATCCGCACTTGCGGCTTGCAAAATCCCCCGACCCGGAGCGCTCCGGGCCGGGGGTATTTTTTTATCCGAGCATTTCGTTGCGTCATTCCTCACTTGATGCGAATACAGGAATACTCGGGCTGGCATTCCCTCTCATCTCTTTCAGGGATTCATATGCCCCTGCATGGTTGAGTCTCGTATCGGGGGCACCGTGCGTATCGAGTGCGGGGCGATAATAAAAAACACCCCGGCACTCGGGAGAGGCCGGGGTAGTGAGGTGAGCGCGGCAGGTGCCGCGTGTGGGTGTTATTTGCTCTCGATGACGAGGGTAGCTTTCTTCAAACCTTTGGCGGTAGCTTCGAGGGTGATTTTGCCCGGCTCTTCGGTCGAGGCGACGATGGCGGTCATCATGCCCGAGAATACCTTCATGCGGGGCTCTTGGAACGACTCGAGCGAGGTGGGGTCGCCGTTGGCTCCGGCGCGGTAGTAGCCTTTGCCTTTGACCTTGAACGAGATTTGGTTCGAGGCATTGGGACAGAGATTACCCTCTTTGTCAACCACTTTGACGGTGACGAACGAGAGGTCGCGGCCATCGGCGGCGATGGTCGAGCGGTCGGCACTGAGTTCGATGCGATAGGGCTTGCCGGCAGTCTTCATCTCTTTCTCGGCTACGGCATTGCCCTGCTCGTCATAGGCCACCACTTTGACGGTACCCGGTTCGTAGTGGGTGTCCATCCACATGAGGCGGTAGCGTTGCTGACGCTTGAACTGGGCGGTCGAGATGGAGTCGCCACTGTTGTGCACGGTCACCGAGAGGTCTTTGGTGCGTTTGCCCTGACTCTTGCCGTTGATGAAGAGTTCGGCCGTGGGGTAGTTGGTGTAGACGAATACGGGAGTAATCTCGCCTTCGCGTCCTTCCCAGTTCCAATGAGGCAGGATATGCAAGGTCTCGGCCTCGGGGTTCCAGTGGCTGCGGTAGAGGTAGTAGCGGTCTTTGGGAATACCGGCCAGGTCGATGATGCCGAAGAGCGACGAGTGGCTGGGCCAATCGGAGTAGTAGGGGGTGGGCTCACCCAGGTAGTCGAAGCCGGTCCAGACAAATTCGCCCATGCAGTAGTCCAGGTCGTCGTGCTGGATAAAGTCGTCTTCTGGCAGGTTGGACCAACCGCAGTGCTCTACGTCGTAGGACGAGGCTTGGTGGTCGGGATATTTGGGCATGGAGCGACGCTCTACGGGGAATTTATAGACTCCGCGCGAGCTGATGGTCGAAACCGTTTCGCTGCCCAGAATGATGCCTTGGGGCAGTTTTTTCTGATTCTCGATGTATTTGAAGGGGCGGTAGTTGAATCCCGGCACGTCGAGTACGGCAGCCATGTTGTTGTTGACTACTGCATCGGGGGCGTCCATTCCCTGGGTAACGGGACGGGTGGGATCCTCGCGGTGGCAGATGTTTTGCAGCCACAGGGTGAGTTTGGGTCCCTGGTCGCCCGACCACTGGTCGGGTACCTCGTTGCCGATGCACCACATTACCACGCTGGGGTTGTTGCGGAAATGACGCACGAGGTTGACCATATCTCTCTCGGCCCATTCGTTAAACACGGTGTGATAGCCGTTCTGTACCTTGGCGGTGGCCCATTCGTCGAACGACTCGGCCATGACCATCATACCCATCTCGTCGCAGAGGCGCACCAACTCGGGGGCGGGCATGTTGTGTGAGGTACGTATGGCGTTACAGCCCATGTCTTTGAGGATACGTATTTGGCGGCGAATGCCGGCCTCGTTGGCAATACCACCCAACGGACCCAAGTCGTGGTGGTTGCACACGCCTTTGAATTTCAGATGCTTGCCGTTCAAGAAGAACCCTTCGCCCTGACGCACCTCGACAGTGCGGATACCGAAGGTGGTGGTATATTCGTCTTGGAGTTCGGAACCTTCATAGACTTTCGACACCGAGGTGTAGAGGTTGGGAGTCTCGGGAGTCCATACGGCGGGGTGTTCCACGACAAACTCCTGTTCGAAGGTGTTGTTGTCGAACTCGCTACCTTGCATGCGATCGGTTATTAAGGTCTTGCCATTGGGGTCGACAATCGAGGTCTCGATGACATAGTTTTTCATCGATTTCCCTTCGGGCAGGTTCCATGAAGTTTTCTGCTCGACCTTGGCATAGCGGTCGTTGAGTTCGGTGGTGATGATTTGTGTACCCCACACCGGCACATGGGCCTCGTTGGTTACCACCATGTGCACATTGCGGTAGAGTCCGGCACCGGGATACCAGCGTGAGCTCTCGGTGAAATTTTCGAGCCGCACGGCCAGCAGGTTGCTTTCGCCCGGGCGCAGGAAAGGAGTGGCATCGACAAAGAAAGAGTTGTAGCCGTTGGGCCAGTAGCAGGCCTCCTGCCCGTTGATGTAGACCCGGGCATGGCTCATGGCTCCGTCGAATACCAAGGTGTATTTTTGACCTTCGATCGACTGGGGTACCTCGAACGACAGGCGATACCAGCCGGTGCCTACGAAAGGCAGACCGCCGGTGCGGCCGGCATGCTCCATGGCTTCTTTCTGCCCGTCCTGAACGATGGCCGTGTTCTGCTTGTCGTTGTTGATGCTGAAAGGCCCGTAGATGGCCCAATCGTGGGGAATGCATACCGACTGCCATTTCGAGTCGTCGTACTGCGCATCTTTGAACTGTGTGTTGTCTTCGCGGGTGAATTTCCAACCCTTTTCCAACAGGGTCTCGGTGCGAACTTGTGTTTGTGCCGATAGCCATAGCGGCAAGGCCAACAGCACCAGTAGCGTGTGTCGTAGTGTCATAGATTTGTTATTAAGAATTTTACAATGATGTCATTTGTCGGGATTCCATGTATTTTTGTTCTATCTTGCTCAAAATATTTTGTCTGTCAACCTCATATGGGGTAAAATATTTCATATTGCTCTCTTTTATCCATAATTGCCCTTCTCCGGCATTCCCTCGGTGTTGCCCTTTCGAGTAGTAAGGATTGTTCAAGACGTCTGTATTGGATAGCACCCAATATATAATTCGGTCTTTCCAGACCCCAATCCACACGAAAACATGACAGCACTTGGGCTTTAACTGTTGGAAATTCATATCAAAGCCGAAAGGACTGTCGTAATTTAGAGCTTTTAGAATGAGCGACTCTTTACTCCTCTTTTTACAGCCCTGGAAGCTTTTACTTCGATTTTTATTCCATTGTACCAAAAATCATATTCTCCCGAGTAGTCCGGATCCGATAGCGTTGAAGGCCGTTGTAATTGGGGAACAATCTTGTTAAGATGTCGTTGTGCCCAATATTCTCCGAATCTTCGAGGAGCTGTGATTTCAAAGATATATAAATATTTGTTCCGATTCAAATAAGAAGCGCGAATATTGTAATAATCGTGGATAGAAATTATTTTGTAGGCAATAAGGTGAGAAATGATGTATTCGAATTTATTGAACGGATATATGGGGCGTAACTCGTCTAAAAAGTTACCTCCTAACTTGTTTTGCACCTCTTGTGGGAGTTGGGATATGAGTCTTTTCAGTTCGGCCAACAGATTATCCATACAAAAAATTCGTTATGTAGTTTCTTTCTTCTTGTGATATGTTGAAAAACCGGTATATGAAATCTTCGATTTCTCGTAGAGCCGATGATCGTCCGTTCAGCAGCTCGTCGACATGTGAGCGAAGAAACAGGTCTTCTTCCGGTGTGAGCTTTGGGAAAGGCAATTTCGAGAGGTTCCCTTTTAAGATTTTTATATCTTTAAATCGAATCTGGTAGACAAACTGGTACAGTTCGGAGTTTAGAAAAGCCAATACGCTTTTGATGGAAAAAGAGTCGACCGATGGGATTAATATGTTGGCACTGTTGAGGAACAGCCGGCGTTGGTCGTCGTAGGCAAATACCAGTTTTTTGGAAATGAATTTGTAGACCAGTTTTTGTGGAGCCCGGTATAACTCGTCTTTTGCACATTGTTGTAACCGGGTTCTATCGTAGTGTATGAAATATTTGCTGTCTTTTAGCGTATAAGGTTCTATCTCTTTTCCGGTATAAATTCTTTCGAGCGAGGGCGACGGGGTTGTTGTCAGTTTACCTTTATTATCGCCGGTTACGATTCCTAATGCCCACTCGCTGTGAGAGAGGTCGTCGTTTCGTCTCTGTTCCAGTTTGGACAGAATGGCGGCATCGTATGAGGTGGAGATAGGGATAGATATGGATTTGTCGGTCGGGTTAAACCGGAAAGAAACCGTATAGGAGTCACTCTCTTTGCTTACGGTATATTGGTGTACCGGCGATGCAGGTCGCTCCTTGGATAGTTTTATCGCGAAGAAATCGGTGTATACTCCGTTGAATTTCTGATTGTGAATTTGTATCTCTTGTATGGTCGTGTTTTTACAGATGAAATTTCGTATGTCGTTATGAACCGATATGTTGAGAATCGAGATAGGCAACAAGAATTTAAGGACGCCTTTCTCTTTCAACAGGAAATAACTCTTTTCCAAGAACAGAGAAGCTCTTTCTTTCGATGTGATGTGTGCCGAATGGTATATGTTGCAGCGAGTCCCTCCCCATGGCGGGTTGGTATAAATATAGTCGAAAGTCATCGACAGAATCTCTTGGCCCGGTCGAGGGCTCTCCGTGGAGTGTCCTTGCAGGAAATCGAAACAGAAGATATGGGGACAGAAGATGTGGTCGCGGTAGCGAATGAGCAGGTTGGTCTTCGCTATCATTACGGCTAACGGGTCGATGTCGATTCCGTATAGGTTTTCGGGGTCGGGTGTCGCTATTTGGAGCAGAAAAGCACCGCTTCCGCAACAAGGGTCTAAGAACCGTTCGTTATTCGACAGGCGAATATCGTGTGTCATGGACGATACGATGTGCTCGAGGGTGTAGTATTTGCCGCTTTTGTTTCTCTCGCCTTCGGGCGTCATGGCCTGATAAATGTATCCTAAGATATCTTTTTCGATGGAAAGAATGTCTGTCGGTTCTATTTCGGGAATGTATCGGTAGTGACTGTATTCGGCGAATGTCTGCTGCACGTGCTCTTTGTCGAGAAGCCCGAAAACGGATAACCGGTGTCTGCACAGCGAATAGATAATATCGTCGATAGAATAAGGTAGTGACAGGAGATTGGAAATATATTCTTCGAGGTGATATTCGGGCAGATAGGAGGTGGGCAAAACAAATTTCTTCGACCGGCTTTTATTGGCCCGGCTGAGCAATTTGTTCGACTTGTCGACATTTAATTTCTGCCAGTTTCGTAAGGTTGCGTTAGATATTTCTTCTGTCATTATAACGGATAAAGAGTTTTTATTCGCAATATTCATCGTCCTCTTCGCCGGGAATGTGCACGATAAAGGTAGCGGCACCTATCGATACCACGTCGCCGTCGTGAAGCAGGGCGCGTTCGCGATTGCCCAGCAGCGTGTTGCGCAGGAACGTGCCTGTGAGGCTGGGGTTGTCGCGCAGGGTAAGTTGTGGGCGGCCCCCTTTCTCTTTCACGTGGATAATGCAGTGGCGGCGATCCATACTCATGTCGCTCGTTTCGATGGCGATGTCGACCTCGGTACCTCTCGATGCGCGTCCGATGAGGTTGTCGCCCGGGTGCAGGGGGAACTCCTGCCGGTAGCCGAAGGAGTTTTCGAGTACGGTGATGTAGCCATACGAGCTGTCGAGGTCGCTTCCTTTGCCGGCCTCGATTTCGTCGAGGCTCATGACGAATCGCTTGCGGCATCCCGGGCAGATAAACGAGATGTTGCACGAGGCGTCGTATCGTGACTCATCGAAAGCAAATGTCTTGCCGCATTTGGGGCATACGACTTGTTTCATAGGCGGGCAGCGGTTATTTGGTTTGATTGAAATAGAAATCAAGCACGTCTTTGGCGGCCATGAACGAACTTTGCTCGTTGTTGAGCACGCGGGCTTGTTTCTCTTCGAGCATTTTCTCGATTTGCGGATTGCGGTAGAAATGGTCGCGCAACTGCTCGTTGATAGTCTCAAACATCCAGTATTTGGCTTGTTCCTGACGTTTATAGTCGAAATATCCGTTCTTCTTGACAAAGGCCACATAGTTGTCGATCATCTCCCACACCTCGGCGATACCTATCTCGTAGTAGCCCGAGTAGGTGAGTACCTGGGGAGTCCAGCCCGAGGGCGTGGGGGGGAAGAGGTGCAGGGCGTTGCGGAACTGCGCCTGGGCCAGTTTGGCTTTCTCGATGTTGTTGCCGTCGGCTTTGTTGATGACGATACCGTCGGCCATCTCCATAATACCGCGCTTGATGCCTTGCAGTTCGTCGCCGGTACCGGCCAGCTGAATGAGCAGGAAGAAATCGACCATCGAGTGGACGGCCGTTTCCGATTGACCCACTCCCACGGTTTCGACAAAGATGTTGTTGTATCCGGCAGCCTCGCACAGCACGATGGTTTCGCGTGTTTTGCGGGCTACGCCGCCCAGCGATCCGGCCGAGGGTGAAGGGCGTATGAAAGCGTCGGGGTGAATCGAGAGTTTCTCCATGCGGGTTTTGTCGCCCAGAATACTCCCTTTGGAACGCTCGCTGCTGGGGTCGATGGCCAGCACGGCCAGTTTGCCGCCCCGTTTGAGCACGTGCAGACCGAAGACGTCGATCGAGGTGCTTTTCCCGGCACCCGGTACGCCGGTGATGCCCACCCGCACCGAGTCACAGGCGTGGGGTAAACATTTTTCGATTACTTCTTGGGCGATGACTTGATGTTCGTACAAGTTACTCTCGACTAACGTAACCGCTTGGCTCAGGATGCTTGTGTCGCCTTTGACAATGCCTTCGACATATTCGGCGGCCGTGAAGGTGCGGCGGCGTGCCGTGCGCATTTTTTTCAAGTAGGGGTTGACGATAGGCGGCTGTTCAATGCCTTTGTTTACGGCAAGGCCGGCATATTGCGTGTCGTTTTCGGGGTGCTCCATAATGTCTCAAAGTTAAAAAGTTTATTCAAAAGAACCTAATACCCGTATGGGAACCGAGGGCTTGTCGGGGTCGTTCGAGATAATCATCACTCGGCAGTTCAGTAGATTGGTGCGGGCTGCCGAAGGGTCGACTTCGATAGTCAGTTTGACCGATTTCCCGGGATTGATTGTATTGCGTACCGGTTTCACTTTCAAGGCGCGGTTCCCGTTGGTCACCTTGTGTATGGTCAATTTCGATTCCCCGTTGTTGGTAATCGTGATAGTTTGTTTGTTCACTCGATTCCCTTTGATGACACCAAAGTCGACTATATCGCTCGACAAGGCGATGTGCCCCGCGTGCAGTCGCTCTTCGGTGCTCCACGATTTGAAATCGTCGAGCAGGTTGGCCGATACGGTGATGGTATTGTATTTGCTCGCTTTTCCGTGGTCGAATCCTATCTCAAATTCATCGCGGCGGAATCCCCAGTCGTCGATGGCATCGGGGTTGTAGCGTACTGTAATGATGCCCTTCTCGTCGGGGTGAAGTACCGGCGGAATCATCTCGACCGAGATGTGATTGGGAATGTTTTTGAACGTGGGTATCAGCTCGTTTTCGCCTTCGTTTCGGACAGACAGCTGCCCTGTTTTCATATGACCTTTGGGCACATCGAATAGCGGTATGTGCAGGCTGCGCAGCGACAGGTTGCCAATGTGGTAGGGATTGATGTCTCGGCGTGTTTTCGACCCGATAACTACCCCGGTGATGCGTAGCGTTTCGCGGGTGGTCGAGGCATTGGTCGTGACATACACCGGCTTTGAAAACCGTCCGGGACGTCCTTTGGGGTTGTAGGTGACTTTTATTTCGCCCGAGTCGTTGGGGGCAATCGGTTCACGGGTATATTGCGAGGCGGTGCAACCGCAGGTCGTGCGCACGTTGGTCACCACCAGCGGCTCGTTGCCGCGGTTGACGAATGTGAAGATGTGAGTTACCGGGCCGGTCTCCTCTTCGAAGGTACCAAAATCGTGCTCTTTCCCGTTGAACTCGATTTGAGGTTGGGCGATAGCGATTGTTAGGGATATACCGAAACAGAGTGTTAAGAGTGTACGTTTCATAACTACGGTTTTTTAGGAACAACAACTCCTTCGATAATAAGTTTCACAGCGGCTTTGCTGGCATTGGTATATACTTTTATTTCTTTGCGGAAAGCCCCGGGGCGTCCTTTGGGATTGAATTGCACGTCGATTGTTCCCTTCCCGTTGGGGGCAATGGGTTCTTTGGTGAAATGCGAGGCCGTACAGCCGCAGGTGCTGCGGGTATCGATGATGATAAGCGGGGCATTGCCGCTGTTGGTAAACTCGAACGAATGGGTTACGACGCCCTCCGCCTCTTGGATATAACCGAAATCGTAACGGGGTGACTCGAATGTAATCTTGGCTTTCCCGTTGCCGGCATCGAGCGACAGGATAAATAGAAATGCCGTAAGCAGGCTCAACAGTTTTTTCATCTTCGTGTCGTTTTTCTACTCTATTGCAAATTTAGGGAAAATCTTGATATTTCTCCCTTTCGGACTTTGAATAATCGTTATTTGTCGAAAATCGCTTCGAGAACCCGGGGAATGGGTCGTGAATAACAGGGGAGGGGCAGTTGGGCCGGGCGGGGTATTTGTCCGGCAGATGAATGCACAAAAAGGGGAGGCGCTCTGTCAAAATGTCCATGTGAGAAATCGGACAATATTGCATGGGCTTTGCCGATATGGCATGACAATCGGAGCCAAAGAGACATCTGGGCCCGGCTGTGTTGGGCCTTGGGCATGATGGTACAATTTTTGTAGTATTTACAATGATTTTGGAAACAGAATATGAACTAAAAAAATAGAAGATTATGATTTCACAAAAATTGCAAGAAGCCATCAACGTACAGATCACAGCCGAGATGTGGTCGTCGAATCTTTATCTGTCGATGTCGTTCTATTTTAAGAAATTGGGATACGACGGGTTTGCAAGCTGGATGAAGAAACAGTCGCAGGAAGAGTTGGATCATGCTTATGATTTGGCCGACTATGTATCGAAACGTGGCGGTGTGGCTCGGGTCGATAAAATCGATGTCGTTCCCCAAGAGTGGGAGAGCGTGCTCGATGCCTTTGAGAATGTGTACAAACACGAATGCCATGTATCGGCGCTTATCGATGAGCTGGTGAATGTGGCTTCGGCCGAAAAAGACAAGGCTTCGCAGGATTTCCTTTGGGGCTATGTTCGCGAACAGGTCGAGGAAGAGGCTACCGCTCAGGGTATCGTTGACAAATTGCGCCGTTGCAAAGACGAAGCCAGCATCTTGTTTATGGACGAGAAACTGGGTCAGAGACAATAACATACAAGGGGCGTAGCCCTTTTGTCGTGATAAGAAATGCTCCGATACGAACCGTGTTCCTGTCGGGGCGTTTTTTGTATAAATTTTAAAACTCGATGACGATGAGAAAGTTGTTGTGCCCGCAGTGTAAAGTGCCGGTTTTTTATGTGAAGAACGGGCAGGGCGAGCGCCTGCCGGTTTATATAACGGACGAGGGGCAAGTCGTGCCCCGTGTCGAAGGGGAGAGTCTTATGGGCTTCAATCTCGATACGGTTTATTGCATGGGTTGCTCGTGGAGCGGGTCGCCTCGGCAGTTGGCGCGTTTGTAAGAGTAAGTTTGGCGAAAGGGAAATAAAAAGAATCCGGTCTGCGATATGCAAGCCGGATTCTTTTTTATCGGGGCAATGCTAACTTGGGTATTTGCTCGCGGTCGCCGGCTACGGCAATGTAGAAGCGGTCGGGGTGCAGATACCGTCGGGCGGCGGCCAGCAGGTCGTCGGCCGTGAGTCGGCATATGGCTTCGTCCTGTCGGGCAAAGTAGTCGAGCGGGAGAGCATTGGCTTTGAGCGAGAGGTAGTAGTCGGCAATGGAGAAAGGCGAGTCGAGCGTGCGGGCCAGTTCGCCGCGCAGGTAGTTCTTGACGACGGTAAGCTCGTCGGCCGGTATGGCTTCGGCTTTCAACCGTCCAATCTCGGCAAATACCTCGTCGATGAGGGGGCGAGTAAATTCGGTGCCCGTCTGTGTCGATACGACCAGATAACTGCCGTATCGCATGGCTGCAATCGACGAGGCGATTCCGTAGGTGTAGCCTTTATCCTCACGAATGTTCGACATGAGTCGGCTGCCGAAATATCCGCCCAGAGCGGTACAGAGCAGTTTGAGCGCGAAGAAATCGGGGTGTTCCCGGCCGATGACCGGTAGCCCCAGGCGTATGCCCGATTGCAAGGCGTGCTCTTTGTGAGTGATGGTGACAGGCTCCTTGGTCGGGCATATGGGGTAATTTGCTTCGGGTAGCAGCGTTTCGGTGGGGCAAGTCCAGGATTGTCCGAAATGTTGTTCCAGACTGTCGAGCAGGCGGCCGGTTACTTTCCCGGCGATGAAGATGCGGCAGCAGTCGGGACGAATGTGCCGACGGTGGAAATCGGCGAGGTGAGCCGTGGCGAGGCATTCGACATGGGCAGGTGTGACAGTGCGTCCATAGGGGTGATTCTCGCCGAAGAGCATGGCGAGGAAGGTATCTGAGGCCAGCACGTCGACCTTTTCGTGTTGTACCCGCAACTGTTGGATGCGACGCTCTTTCAGCCGCTCGAACTCGGCTTGCGGGAAATCGGGTCGCTCTACCATGTCGGCCAACAGGCCGATGCAGGTATCGAGGTGCCGGTTGAGGGTGTAGAGTGTCACATACTGGTAGTGAGCCGAGGTCGAGGTTTGCAGCCAAGCCCCGTGATAGTCGAGCGCCTCGGCTATCGTTTCGGAACTCTTTCCGGCCGCACCCTCTTTGAGCATGAGCAGGGTGAGTGCGGCCGTGCCGGGCAAGGTGTCGGCATAATAGCCTCCGTCGAACATGAGGTCGATGCGGCACACCTCTTCGTCTCCCTGGTTGCAGGCGACGATTTCTATGCCGTTGGCGAGGCGGTAGCGGTCGGGTTCGGGCAGTGTCAGAGGCGGGAATGTGCCTATGACCGGCGGGGTGATTCGATCGAGAGTCGGGTTCATGGCAGTAACGCGATAGCTTTTTCCAAATCGGCGGGGGTGTCGATACCGATGGTCTCCTGCGTGGTGATACCCACTTTGACGGTATAGCCGTTTTGCAGCCAGCGCAGTTGTTCGAGCGACTCGGCCATTTCGAGCGACGATTGGGGCAGGCGGGTAATCCGTGCCAGCACGTCGGCGCGGTATCCATACATGCCTATGTGTTTGTAGTAGGTGTGACGGGCCGGCCATTCGGTCGGTTCTACTCCCCGCAAGTAGGGGATAATCGAGCGGCTGAAATAGAGGGCCTCGTGGTGTTCGTTCATCACCACTTTGGGTGAGTTGGGATTGGCCAGAGCTTCATAGCCTTCGGCTTCCTCAAAAGGGCGCACGAGAGTGGCAATCTGGGTCTGCGGCGAGTCGAAGCAGGCGATGAGGCTTTCGATTTGCTCGGGCTTGATGAAAGGCTCGTCGCCTTGAATGTTGATAACCACGTCTTCTCTGCCCCCCAGATTGGTATAGGCTTCGAAGCAGCGGTCGGTGCCGCTGCGGTGCTCGGTCGAGGTCATTACTACCTGCCCGCCAAACGACTGCACAGCGTTGAAAATGCGCTCGTCGTCGGTGGCCACACACACGCGGTCGAGTACTTTGCAGGCCTGCTCGTAGACCCGCTGAATCATGTATTTTCCCTTCATGTCGGCCAGCGGTTTCCCGGGGAATCGGGTCGATGCGTAGCGAGCCGGAATGATACCTATGAATTTCATGTCGGTAGTTGGTTTTATAGCGTTGTTGTTCTTTTTTATTTGATTTCGATTACATAGAGTTGGGCGTTTTCGTATTTAACGACTTTCACGGTTGCTCCCTGCTCGATGTACCCGTGCAGGGCTACGGCGTCGAACCGGGAGCCGTCGATGAGCACTTTGCCCGCGGGTCGCAGAATGGTGGCAGCCTTTCCCGTCTGGCCGATGTGTTGCTGCAATTCGGGAGGTACACCTATGTAACCCTCTTCCTTGACTTGGGCCGATTGCAAGGCCAGCCGCCCGATGGGCCCTTTGCTCGTGAGCTTCTTGAAGAAAATGAGTAGCAGCACGGCATAGATGATGAAACCCGCAGAGACAATGATGAGTCCCCGGCTTATCTCGTGGCCCGAAACAAATTCGAAATTGAAATTGACATTGCCTACCAATGCCAGCACGAGGGCGCCCAATATACATATGAAACCCAAGATGCCGGCGATGCCGAAACCCGGGATAACGAATATCTCGAAGATGAGCAGAATGATTCCAACCACAAAGACCAGTATCTCCCAGTTGGCTGCCAGCCCGTCGATGTAGAGCGGGACGAAATAGAGCACGGCGGCGGTGCAGGCTATGGCGGCAGGCAACCCGATGCCCGGTGTCTTCAACTCCATGAATATGCCGCCGAAGATGAGAGTTACCAGTATGGCTTGCAGGGCGGGGTTGGTGAGGAACCCGGCAATTTCGTCGAAGAGCGAGGGCTCATATTGCAGCAGGGTGTAGTGGTTGCGGTGCAGGTGTTGGGTGATGAGTTCGTCGATACTCTCGACCGTCCCCTCGCAATAGTGTTGGGCGATGGCCTCGCTGGCCGTGAGGGTGAGCACCCGGCCCGAGTCGCACAAGTGGGGCACGACGATGCGCTCGTCGACCATCGCCTCGGCAATGAGCGGGTTGCGCCGCCAGTTGCCGGTCGAGTCCTTGCCGTGAGCTTCGGCCGTGGCCCGCATGGTGGCCCGCATATACGATTGGTATTTGTCGGGCATGGCCGCCCCCGTTTCGTTCACGACCGTGGCGGCACCCATGCTGGCGCTGCTGCGCATATAGATGCTGTCGCAGGCGATGGCGATGAGGGCACCCGCCGAGGCGGCGTTGTTGTCGACGAAAGCATAGACGGGCAGGGGGGCATTGAGTATGGCGGTGCGCATGGAGTCGGCATGAACCACGGTGCCCCCGTAGGTGTTGAGGCGCAAAATGACAGCCCGGGCTCCCTGTTGCCGGGCCCGATGCAGCCCGGTGCGCAGATACCGCCAGGTGGTGCTGCCTATTTCTTTGTCTATATCTATTTGATATATAGTATCTTGTGCATTCGCTGCGAAAAGGCAGGAGAATAATGCGAGAAAAAAGAGATGTTTGTGAAACTTTTTCATAAACAAAAGTGTTTATTATCAAGAAACAAAACTAAAAAAGCCGGGAATCATGTTACAAAGTAAATAAAAAATAGTCAGAACCGATATTATTGGGTTGTATTTTGCGAAAATAGAAATTTTTGAATCTTACCGGGGGGGTGCGATTTTATCTCCGAGGCTTTTTGTAAAGAATATGAAATTTCAGATCAGTAGTAGTTGATAGTAGATTTTCGATGGATTTTCGTAATACAAAGTAGTAGTAGAAGCGTAGACAAAAATTACAGGAATTACAAAAATCATCAGAAAAATTATCAAATATGAACACTCTAAAATTTCAAGACAGATTGCTTGATCTGCAAGACAATCTGTTGAATTTCGCCTATATGCTTACCTCCAACCGCGAAGAGGCGAAAGATTTGCTCCAAGATACCACGCTTAAAGCTCTCGATAATGAAGATAAATATATCGATAATGTCAATTTCAAAGGCTGGGTATTTACCATCATGCGGAATATTTTCATCAACAATTACCGCCGGGTGGTACGCAGCCAAACCATCATCGACCAGACCGAGGATTTGTATCACTTGAACTTGCCGCAGGATTCGGGTTTTGACTCGCCCGAAGGAGCGTTTGCCGTTCAGGAGATTACCAAAGTCATCGACAGTTTCAGTGAAGAGTATCGGGTGCCGTTTGCCATGCATGTGGCCGGATACAAGTATCACGAGATTGCCGAGAAGATGGATTTGCCGTTGGGCACGGTAAAGAGCCGTATCTTTTTTGCGAGGAAACGGTTGCAGGAAATTCTGAAAGATTATAAATAACAGCTCGATATTCACATCGTTACGGGTCATCTGCGGAGAATGCGCAGAGAAACGCTCCGACTCCCGCCCCGGGAGGTCAGAGCGTTTTTTCTGTAATCAGGCGGGTGAGCCGGTCGATGTTACGGCGGCAGTCATAGGGTTCGAGCAGCCGGGTGCGCTCGGTGCGCAGGGCCTGGTCGAAGGGTATTTCGCGGGCGGTCGTCGCGGCGTGGATAAGGGCCTGCGGAGTGTCGGCTATGATGCAGGCCTGGTCGAGCCCCGTGCCCGCAAGCATTTTGCTGTTGACGATGCAGTGCCCGCCGGCGTAGAGAGCGTGGAGCAGTTTCAGTTTCAATCCTGTGGGCTGGAAGGTGATGAGTACATTGGCGGCGGCCTGTTCGATGAGCCGTTCTATTTCTTGTCCCGACGGGTTGGCTACGAGTCGGGCGGTAGGATATGCCTCGATTTGCCGGGCTAACCGTTCGGCAGGATTTTTCCCGGCAAAAATCCATTTTACACTCGGGGTTTTCGGCACTACTTGTTGCAACAGATATTCGGCCGCTTCGATATTCTCCTCGACCGATAGGTTGCCGTGGTAGAGCATATAGTCGCCTTTGGGCGTAAGAGGCGCTACCGAGTCGTGCCCTTGGAAAGCCGGGAGCCACAGCGTGGTAATCTGCGGGAATTTCGAGGCGAAATAGCACCGGTCGCTTTCGGTGATAGCCAGTATGGCGTCGGCGTGCTCGAGCGTGTGTTCATACCGTTTGAGCCGCGCCGCTTCGAGCCGGTAGTAGAGCCGCCGCCACCCGGAGGTCTTGCGGGCCAGCTCGGTGTAGTATTCGTGCTCGATGTTGTGCATGCGCACCAATTTGCAACGGTTGGCCAACCGGGGGTCGGCCAGGAAGGCGCAACAGTGTATCCCCTCGAAGAGGATAGGAGCCTCGTCGGCCAGCAGGTCGTCGATGAGCGCCGACTCTCGCCGGCTTGCAACGATATAGGGCTCGATTTGCAACTGTCGCATCAGCGAGCGGTTGCGTGGGTAGTAATAGACGCGGTCGGCCACCTCGCCGAGTTGGGGCGCCTGTGGTCGGTCGTACTGGTAGGTGTGCAAAAAAACCTCGTAGCGGGCTGCTTTGAGGGCTTTGAGTTTGTAGTAAATATCGATTACGCCTCCGTAGTCGGGCGGGAAGGGTACTTGCAGGGATACCACATGAATGCGCTGGCTGGCGGACGGCTGTGGCATGAGAATCAGAATTTATATCCCAAGCCGATGGAGATGTTGGCCTGATGGAATCTGTCGATGAAAATATATTTGCCTTCGATGTGAAGGTCGAGGTTGCGCGAGAGGTTCATCTCAAACCCGGCTCCGAGGTTTATGCCAAACTTGTTGATGGTATTGGAGAGCGACTTGTCTGATTGGAAAGCGTTGCCCCTCCAGCTTTGGAAGGCAATACCGCCCAACGGATAGAACGAGAATCGGCCGGCAAAGGGTACCAGGTAGTGTATGTCGCCGCTAATTTCCAGATTGCTGCGGCTGTGGTTTGAGAAGGCATAGTCGATTGAGGCGCCCACCCGCCAGTTTTTGGCTATGGGCAGGTGCATGAAAATGCCGCCTTGCACATTTTCGCTGTCAAACAGATACCCGGTAGATACGCCCAGACTCATGGAGTTATGGGATTGGGCTTGAGCCAACGGTACGAAAAGCAATGAGGCGAATGCTAAAAGTGCTATGAGTTTCTTCATCATCAAAAGTTTGAACGGCAAATATACGGTATCTTTCTGGGAATGTGAGCGGGGAGTGAAAAAAATTAGGATAGAATAGGGTTAAATAAAAAAAATTGTCCGGTTGCGGGATAGCTGCCGGGAAAAGTGGTTGATGCCGGGAGGGTGTTGTATTAAAAAAAGGTTAATAACTTGGCATCGAGGACCGACAAGTAGAGACATTCTTGGTAATTTTGCCCCGGTTTTTTAATGAGGTAAAATTATGAAAGGTAAAAATTATGGTATATTCCTGTTTGTCTTGTTGGGAGCATTGACCGCTTTCGGTCCCTTGGTAACCGATATGTATCTGCCCTGTCTGCCGTCGATGGTCGATTATTTCGACACCCAGGCTTCGATGGTGCAGTTGGGGCTCACATCGAGTATGATTGGGTTGGCTATGGGACAACTCTTTTTTGGACCGCTCAGCGACCGTTATGGTCGTCGTCGGCCGCTGCTGGCAGCTATGCTGCTCTTTATTATATCGACGGTGTGCTGTATCTTCTCGGGCAGTATCGAGAGTTTTATCGTTTTCCGGTTGATACAAGGAGTGGCCGGAGCCGGCGGCATTGTGGTGTCTCGCTCGATAGCTACCGATTTGTTCACGGGGAAAAACCTGGCCAAAGCGATGGCCATTATCGGAGCCATCAATGGGGTAGCGCCGGTCGCCTCGCCTGTGCTGGGAGGTTTTCTCACCGACTCGATCGGGTGGCAAGGAATCTTTGCCGTCCTGTTGGGAATTGGTTTTTTGTTGCTGTTGGGCAACCTTCGATTCGAAGAGTCGCTGCCTGTCGACCGGCGCAAGCGGGGCAGCATGAAAAGTTTGTTGACCGGCTTTGGTGTCGTGCTGCATAATCGCCGGTATCTCTACTATGTCTTGCAGATGGGATTTGCCATGGGCGTACTTTTTGCTAACATCTCCTCCTCTCCCTTTATCATGCAGCAACATTACGGCTATTCGGCTTTCGGGTTCAGCTTGTTTTTCGGCATCAATGCGTTGGCTATCGGGGTGGCAGCCGGACTGTCGGTCAAGTTTCGCAATCCCGAGCAAGCCATGTTTGCAGGTAGTGTGGGTATGACTCTGCTCTCGGCTATCGAATGCGTAGCTCTCGGCTTGGACTGCTCGTTTGTTGTATATGAGTCGTTGCTTTTTCTGCTGCTCTTCTCGTTCGGGCTCACCTCGGCGGCCAGTACTGCATTGGCGATGGACTGCGAGCGGGCCAATTCGGGCACAGCTTCGGCTCTCTTCGGGGCCTCGGGCTTTGCCTTCGGAGGTATTGTTTCGCCGTTGGTAGGGTTTGGGAACATACTTTCTACCACGGGGTGGCTCTTTCTCATTTGCTCGCTCTGTTCGCTCGGCTTTTCGATACTTGCCTTGCGAGAAACTCACACCGATTTGTGGCACAATTTCAAAGTGCGTCTATCCCCTGTCGTACGTCTGGCTTTTTCCCGTCGGGCGAAATGAGCAGGGAGATGGTAGGTAAAGAAGCGAGGCGTTGGAAAACAATAATTTCCAGCGCCTCATTTCTTTATGTGGGGTGATAAGGCCTTGCTTATGGCTCTTCTTCGAATTTTTTTTGTAATACTTAATATAAAATTTGTTGGGCTTTTCTTCTATAATAATAGGCTCCACGATTTTATCCCGCTTTACAGATTTTTCTGGGGAATGAATATGGGGGTCAATCCGTTCTATGTCAGACACCCAAAATTTGTTCTCTATGTGCTTGATAGTATCTTTATTGTTCGATTTATACGAAATCCTATTGGTGAATATATATGGTGATTGGTCGAGGCTTACAGGGCCTTCATAATATAACCTTTCCCCATTGCTTATTGAATAACGCACAGGAATGTATTTGGCTGAATGAGGGGGAATACATATTACCGGTTGCTCTTTTATGGTCACATAAGAGTTATGAATGGAGCCATATCCGATATTTTTTGTCGCATTAGTCGGACTGAAAATTGAATAATAGGGATATATGACTTTCCCGTCAATACTTATGCTCTCTTGGTATGTCGAAGTATATCCCTCCGTTATTTCCCTGTCGGCAAAATAATCATAAGCCACTCCGTTGTGTATATAGAACGACCTGTCCATTAATACGAATATATCACTATCGGTTTTGTTTTCCATAACAAATCCCGGATTTCCACATTCTGCCCACAGATTATAATACAATGCGCAATCCTCGTTAAATTGTTTGTGTACCTCCTCGCTTAATTTGTTTTTCTCGTCCATACAATTTCTCTTTTAGTTGACCATAGGAAAAACAAAACCTCATCTTTCCGTCTGTTTCAATGCAAAGATGAGGTCAAGTTATGCCAAAGTGATTCACAGGTTATTCTTTCTCCAATAGTTGGTCGATATTTTCTTTGATATCCTTAAGAATGGCATCGTAAAGTTTCCAATGAAATGTATTAGCATCTTTGGGTGCATATCCAGGATGATAAGTTTTATATGCGAATTTTACACCCTCAATAGGAAGTTTGATGACATCCTCGCCCGTAGGCAAATTGGGTAAC
>CASFYQ010000013.1:696-50919 GCA_949298955.1 uncultured Bacteroidales bacterium | reverse complement strand
AAAAGCGATGCAAAGGTAGGTCTTTTTTATATTCCCCTCCAAATTTTTTACACACTTTTTTATGCTATAAAACATACTTTTCTCACAACTACCCCATTTTCACCCCGTTACAACCAAACTTTTTTTCAAAAAATTTTCGCCCCTGCCACAGGCGTATGTGGCAGGGGCGAAAAAAAAACGTACACATGAACGAACTATCGTCGTGCATTTATAGTTTCTCACAAGGCAACCCGAAGGCTTCGGCAACGGCAGGGTAGACGATTTTACCATCGACAACATTCAAGCCTTTGTAGAGAGCTTTGTCCTCGGCACAGGCTTTTTCCCACCCCTTATCGGCCAGACAGATGGCATAAGGCAAAGTGGCATTGGTCAATGCCAGTGTCGAGGTTGCCGATACGGCTCCGGGAATATTGGCCACACAATAATGTATGATACCATCGACTTCGTATACAGGCTCGGAGTGCGTGGTGGGGTGCGAGGTTTCAAAACAGCCACCCTGATCGATAGCCACATCGACCAGCACCGAACCTTTCTCCATAAGTTTCAACATATCGCGGGTAATGAGATGTGGGGCCTTGGCTCCGGGAATAAGTACGGCTCCTATTACCAAATCGGTCGTGGGGAGTTCGGCCCGGATATTGAACTCGGAGGAGTAGAGAGTCTTGATGTTGGCCGGACGCACCTCGTCGATGTAACGCAGCCGAGCCAGCGAAAGGTCGGTAATGGTCACATCGGCTCCCATACCGGCGGCGACACAAGCGGCAGCATAACCCACCACCCCGGCGCCGAGCACCAGAACTTTGGCCGGCTTTACACCCGGGACTCCCCCCATCAGTTTGCCTTTTCCGCCCTGGGGACGTTCCAGAAAACGAGCCCCTTCCTGAGTAGCCATACGACCGGCTACCTCGGACATGGGGACGAGTAAAGGCAGGCTGCGATCTTTGAGCTCGACCGTCTCGTAGGCCAAACAGGTGGCACCGCTGACCAACATGGCATCGGTCAACTTGCGATCCGATGCAAAGTGGAAATAAGTAAACAGCAACTGACCTTTGCGAATGAGAGGATACTCGGGCTCGATAGGCTCCTTGACCTTGACAATCATATCGGCCACGGCATATACATCGGCAATCGTGGGCAATATGTGGGCACCCACGCGCTCGTAGTGTTCATCGGGGAACCCGCTATTTTCGCCTGCGCCTTTCTGCACATACACCGTATGGCCTCTACGCACCAGTTCATTCACTCCGGCGGGAGTCATACCCACCCGATTCTCATTGTTCTTGATTTCTTTGGGGATTCCTACAATCATAGTTTAAGATTTATAAGATTAGATTAATATCGGTTGAAAGATAAGAAATAATTTCTTAATCTGTTCCTCCAATCTTGATTTTTCAACAAAAAAAACGGGAAGATTCCGGCTCCCGCCCTCAATCTTCCCGCCTATATAAAACCTTTACATGCTCAATTTTTCTTCACCATCAGTACCGAGGGTACCGCCCGCTCTCCTTCATGGTCATACTTGCCATTATCGCAGGGGTGATTGATTACCCCATAAGCCTGCACATAGAGAGTCGAAGAGCCTCCACCGTCGAGGTTGAGGGCATCGGTTGCACCCATTTGGCGGGCAAAGAAGCGCAAGTCGTAGAGATTCACTCCTTTCGCTTCGTCCAAACGACCGTCGAAAACGATAAACAACACACGATTGTCGTCGGTCGTCGCCACACATGTGCGGGGATGCGTATCGGTCGTGAATGTGTTGGCCCACATCGCCACATCGCGCCCGTCGTCCATCATGAGAGGGCCCGATACCACCACCTGTTGATAGTCGCCTCCCTGGGCAGCCTCTTCGCTCGAACTCCATTTTTTTATCTCCACCCGGTCGCCCGTAGCACAGAAAGCGCCGGTGGCCCGAGTCGAGAACTCGTTGGTCTGAGTCGTAGCGACTACCGAACCATTGCATTTCAAGAAATGGCGGCTCACCCCGGTCGACGTATTAAAAAAGGTTCCATTTATCGCGGCCAAAGCGTTTGCGGCCATCGCCCGGTCGCTGGTGGTTTTGGCCAGCGAAATTTCATACGACACCAAAAATGAGACATCGGCCTTGTCAAGGTCGATTTCCAGCATGCTTATCGTCTGCGGATAGTCGAACAACTTTTGTACCTGTGCCGTACGGCTCACGACGCCGTCCCGAATTTCCCGTTCCTGCCACTGAATTTGAGCAATGGCAATCGAGTCGGCCTCATTCACCCCCGAGGGGCGGCTGGGAACCGAGGTGTGGTTATCGTCCTTACTACATGCCGAGAAAGCCACAACTACCGCTGCGGCAATCATATACACAAATGTCCTACCACTCTTCATTCCTATATCTATTATATATATTAGAAACTAAATTTTTCCAATTTCATTTCGCCCAATGCATGCATTTGAGCCACATAATCGACAAAGTACGGCATTTTTTCATGAGCCGAAAGTGCCTCGGCATCACGCCAAGTTTCGCAAATCATCAGCACATCGCGCCGGGTAGCACTCTCGAAAATATCATAGGCCACACACCCCTCCTCTTTGAGGGAACACTCGGTGAGCTTGCACGCAATCTCTAAAAACCGAGCCCGACGAGCCTCGTCTACTCGTACAAAAACATTCAATCTAATCATCGTTCAAACCGTTTACAGGAAATTCATTTCGAGCAGGTAAAGATAATTCTTTCTCTTCACAACAAAAGAGAAAATAACACAATAAATGCAAAGGTTCAAACACACGACAGGCCACACCCCAAGTGTAGCCCATCGGTCGTATGTCTTTTATTTTACCTCTTGTCGCTGTTTAAAAAGGCAGGTCGTCGGTCGCCGAAGATGCCAAATCGGGTGCGGCCGAAGCCGGCGGGAACGGAGGTATATCGTTGGGCACAGGCGGCATGTCGGGCACGGGCTGAGCTGCAGAAACCGACTTCTCTATCTTCCAAGCCCTCACATCGGTGTACCAGCGTCCATTGTATTCACGGCTTTCGAGATCGAAACTCACAACCACATCGTCGCCAATCGCTGCGGGATACTGATCTACCTTATCACCAAAAAGATTGAAACACACTTTGCGAGGATATTGCTCCTCGGTTTCCAATACATACTCTTGTTTCTTCCACGGATTACCGGCTTTCGAAACACCTTCCTGCAACGGCAACACATGAATGATTCGTCCTTTAATTTCCATATCGAATTTTAAAAATTATCGGTTGCAAATATAGTGAAAGCAATCGTACCACAAGGTCAATACTTTTTATTTTTTTCGCCGACCTTCACCCGGAATCCCATCAAAATCCGATCCTGCCCGCACTTGACAAAAGGAGTTTTTAACGAAACCCTTTATTTTATAACAAAGCTATTTCCTCGTAATTGGAAAAATCGCATTATCTTTGCAAAATGAGAATATTTACAGTAATCAAATGAAAGAAAAGCAATTAATAAACGCTATCGTAGAAGGTATTCAAGAAAAAAAAGGGAAGAAAATCACAATCGTAGACCTCTCTGAAATAGAATCGGCGGCAGCCTCCTGTTTCATCATTTGCGAAGGACAATCGACTACTCAGGTAGCCGCCATCGCCGACAGCATAAGAGAATATGTACAAGAACACACCGGCACAAAACCGTTCGGATACGACGGATACCAAAACAGCCAATGGATTATCATCGATTATGGCAGCATATTGGTTCACGTGTTCCTACCTGAAAACCGAAATTATTACAAACTCGAACAACTGTGGAACGATGCCAAATTGGCAGAAATTCCCGATGTGGAATAATTTTTGATACATCTCCTGCACTTTTAATTATCAAATATGGGAAACAACAACCTCTCTCCATTAGGCCCCAAAAAGAAACGGATTCGATTCAATCTGTATTGGATGTATGCGATTATCATTCTGTCTCTAATCGGCCTATACTATGCCAACGACCCTTCGATGAGCAAGGAGGTGAATTGGTCGGAATTTGAAAAAATAGCCAAAGAGGGCGGCATGACCCACGTCACGGTATATAGTCAAAAAGACTATGCCGAGGCCCTGCTCAACGACAGCACGGCCAAAGCCATCTTCAAGACCGACAAGATAACCGGCAAGCCCATCGTCTATACCAATATCCCCTCGGCCGAAAGCTTTAACAAAACTCGGGAAGGCTGGGAAAAAGACTACAATTTCCAAGCCGAGGTCAACTACGAAAACAGCAGCGACCTGACCAATATTCTGTGGACATTCGGGCCCATCATCTTCTTCATTATCTTTTGGATTTACTTGGCCCGTCGCATGTCCAACCAAGGCGGTGGCGGTAGCGGCGGCGTGTTCAACGTAGGAAAAGCCAAAGCCCAACTCTTCGACAAGGACGGCGCCGTAAAGGTAACTTTCGACGATGTGGCCGGCCTCTCCGAAGCCAAACAAGAGGTCGAGGAGATTGTGGAGTTCCTGAAAAATCCGGGCCGCTATACCGACTTGGGTGGCAAGATTCCCAAAGGCGCCCTGCTGGTAGGTCCTCCGGGCACCGGTAAAACCCTGCTGGCCAAAGCTGTGGCCGGCGAAGCCAATGTACCTTTCTTCTCGCTGTCGGGATCCGATTTCGTCGAAATGTTCGTAGGCGTAGGAGCCTCACGCGTGCGCGACCTCTTCCGACAAGCCAAGGAGAAAGCCCCCTGCATCGTATTCATCGACGAAATCGACGCCGTGGGTCGAGCCCGTGGCAAGAACCCCAACATGGGGTCGAACGACGAGCGGGAGAACACCCTCAACCAGTTGCTCACCGAAATGGACGGCTTCGGGTCGAACAGCGGCGTTATCATTCTGGCCGCCACCAACCGCGCCGACATTCTGGACAAAGCCCTGCTGCGAGCCGGCCGTTTCGACCGGCAAATCTATGTCGAACTACCCGAGTTGAACGACCGCAAAGCCATCTTCAAGGTACACCTGCGCAACGTGAAAATCGACGATTCGGTCGACGTGGACCTGCTGGCCCGCCAAACCCCGGGATTCTCGGGAGCCGACATCGCCAACGTCTGCAACGAAGCAGCCCTTATCGCCGCTCGCAAAAACAAAAAAAGCGTGCAGCGACAAGATTTCATGGATGCCGTAGACCGCATTGTAGGCGGCTTGGAGAAGCGGTCGAAAATCACTACGCAAGAAGAAAAACGCTCCATCGCCATACACGAAGCCGGACACGCCTCCATCAGCTGGCTGCTGCAATATGCCAACCCGCTCATCAAAGTCACCATCGTACCGCGCGGCCGAGCCTTGGGTGCAGCCTGGTATCTGCCCGAAGAGCGGCAAATCACCACTCGCGAACAGATGCTCGACGAGATGTGTGCCACCTTGGGAGGTCGAGCCGCCGAAGAGGTATTCCTCGGCCGTATCTCGACCGGCGCCTCAAACGATTTGGAACGGGTCACCAAGCAAGCCTATGCCATGGTGGTCTATTTCGGCATGAGCGAAAAACTGCCCAACCTCTCCTACTACGACTCAACCGGCCAGGAATACGGCTTCACCAAACCATATAGCGAGGAGACCGCCAAACTTATCGACAAAGAAGTGGCTCAAATCGTAAACGAACAGTACGAACGTGCCAAATCGATTCTGCGCGAAAATGCCGACAAGCATGCCCAACTGGCCGAAGTCCTGATTACCCGCGAGGTCATCTTTGCAGAAGACGTAGAACATATATTCGGCAAACGCCCCTGGCTGTCACGCACCGAAGAGATTCTGCAAGGCGAGGAGTCCTCGTCCCAAAACGACACTCCTGCCGAAAAGAAAGAAAAGGAGAACGACAAATCTCAGGCAGCCCCCCTCGGCGAACAACCGCAGGACCCGGCCGACGAAGCACACACCCGCCACACATCGGCCGATGACGAAGAGGAGAAGAAAGAAACAAATACTCCACAAGCCGGTCAATGACAGGCACCACCGGAAACAGACAGGCAGACCGCCGGATTTCCACTCTGTGATGCAAGCCCCGGCCATTTTGCACACAAGCATCTATCTGTTTCCCACCCCCTTGCAATCGTCCACACCCCCATATAAAAAAGGGCTGCACCCACGCAGCCCTTTTTTATATGCCATACCTGTTAAAAAGAAGACCAAAAGAAAACCCATTTAAGGAATTATTTCTATATTTGTCACACAAAGGACAAGACGCGACAAACGCTTGGCCCAACGGTCGCATTTGCGCCCGTTGTCTATTATATCGTTATTATAGATTCTTCAAAAATAAAAGACCGTGAAAAATCTACTGACCCGAACCTTTACCGGCATTTTATTCATCGCCATCATCACCGCGGCCGTATTATCAGGCCCCTACACATTTTTGGGCATCTTCGGCCTCGTCGCACTGCTCGGCTACATCGAATTTCGCACGCTCACCCGTTTCGGAAGGCCATTCGACCAAACGCTCTTCGTCATCGACCTGGCAGGAGCCTGCGCCCTCTTTCTGCTGGTATTCTCCTATTCGGGACAGCTACCCGTGTCGCTACAAAAAGCCTCTATCCTCACCTATTTCATCTATTTGGCAGCGCGCCCCGTCATTCAGCTCTATATCTCACCCGCAAAGTCACCCACAGCCAGCTGGGCTTACAGCATACTGGGACAAATATACGTCGTCCTGCCCCTCGCTCTGCTCGGCGTATGGGGATACAATGCCGAGTATCAACTGCTCTACGGCCACCCCGAGTACCTGCTGATGGCCTTCTTCGTATTCATTTGGATTAACGACACCGGCGCCTATGTCGTTGGCAGCACGCTGGGGCGCCACCGGCTCTTCGAACGCATATCGCCCAAAAAATCATGGGAAGGATTTTTCGGAGGATTAGCCTTCTGCGTCATTCTCGGCGCATGTCTCAACCTGGTGATACCCGGGCTGTTATCGACAACCCAGTGGATTGTCATGGGCATGCTCACCTCAATATTCTCGACATGGGGCGACCTGTGCGAATCGCTGCTCAAACGCACGGCAGGAGTCAAAGACTCGGGCAAAATACTCCCCGGGCACGGAGGCATTCTCGACCGATTCGACAGCGAACTGCTGGCCTCGCCCGTCATATTCATCTACCTGTCATTCGTTTTATAATCGAGAAGCTTGCACCGATACCATTTTTGAACTAATTTTGTAATCGACAATTACACAAAAGACATGAGCGACCAACGTTACAACCTGCGCGGCGTATCGGCTTCGAAAGAAGATGTACACAACGCTATCAAAAATATAGACAAAGGCATATTCCCAAAAGCCTTCTGTAAGATTATCCCCGACATACTGGGCGGCGACCCCGAATACTGCAACATCATGCACGCCGACGGGGCCGGTACCAAATCGTCACTGGCCTACATGTATTGGCGCGAAACCGGCGACCTGAGCGTGTGGCGAGGCATCGCACAAGACGCCCTCATCATGAATATCGACGACCTGCTCTGTGTAGGCGCTACCGACAACATACTCGTGTCGTCGACCATCGGGCGCAACAAACTGCTGGTTCCCGGCGAAGTCATCTCGGCCATCATCAACGGTACCGAAGAACTGCTCGCCGAGTTGCGCGACTTAGGCGTGAACGCTTACAGCACAGGCGGAGAAACTGCCGATGTGGGCGACCTGGTGAGAACCATCATCGTCGACAGCACCGTAACCTGCCGCATGAAACGGAAAGACGTCATATCAAACGACCACATACGTCCCGGCGATGTCATCGTGGGCCTCTCGTCCTTCGGCAAAGCCTCCTACGAAAAAGAATACAACGGCGGCATGGGCAGCAACGGACTCACCTCGGCCCGCCACGACGTCTTCGCTAAATACCTCGCCTCGAAATACCCCGAGAGCTACGACAACGCCGTTCCCGACGAGCTGGTCTACTCGGGCAAGCTCAAACTCACCGACCAAATTGCAGAGCTGGGAATCGACGCCGGCAAGCTGGTGCTCTCGCCCACACGCACCTACGCCCCCGTCATCAAACGGCTGCTCGACGAGATGCGTCCGCGTGTACACGGTATGGTACACTGCTCGGGAGGCGCACAAACCAAGGTGATGCACTTTGTCGAAAACATGAAGATTATCAAAAACAATCTCTTCCCCGTACCCCCGCTGTTCAGCATCATACAAGAACAATCGGGAACCGACTGGCACGAAATGTACAAGGTCTTCAACATGGGGCACCGCATGGAAATCTATGTCGATGCCACCGATGCACAACAGGTCATCGACATCAGCCGCTCGTTCGGCATCGACGCCCGTGTGATTGGCTACACCCAGCCTGCTGCCCGCAACGAATTAATCATCGAATCGGACAAAGGCCGGTTTGAATACAAATAAAACAGTTTCACCCTTAAACAAAAACAGCATGCTAATCATAGGAATAGCCGGTGGAACCGGATCGGGAAAAACCACCGTCGTGCGAAAAATCGTTGAAAGCCTTCCCGCCGGACAAACAGCCGTTATTCCGCAAGACTCCTATTACTGGGACAGCAGCCACGTGCCCGTAGAAGAACGGCAAAACATCAATTTCGACGAACCGGCCGCCATCGATTTCGACCTGCTGGTCAAACACCTCAAAGACCTGAAAGCCGGTCGGCCCATCGAGCAACCCATCTACTCGTTCCTCACCTGCACCCGGTCGAAAGAGACCATCACCGTCGAGCCTCGCGACATCATCATCGTCGAGGGTATCCTCATTCTCTGCAACGAAGAGCTGCGCAACATGATGGACATGAAAGTCTTTGTCGATGCCGATGCCGACGACCGCCTAATACGAGTCATCAACCGCGACATCATCGAGCGCGGACGCACGGTCGAGATGGTCATCGAACGCTATGAACGGGTATTGAAACCCATGCACCTGCAACACATCGAACCCACCAAACGCTACGCCGACATCATTATCCCGCAGGGCGGCCACAACTCGGTTGCCATCGAGATTATGACCAATTTTATCTCTCACAAACTCAAAGGGTAACCTATGCCGAGGAGCCTGGCCCGTTGGATATACACCCTCCTCGCCTTCCTGTTTGTCACAGCCTGCGGAGGGAACAAACAGCACACCGCCGAAGATGTGCCCAACGATTTCGACTCTATCTGCCAGCGGGGAGAGCTGCGAGTTCTCACACTATACAGCTCCACCTCCTATTTCCTCTACCGGGGCGAAGAGATGGGCTATGAGTACGAACGTATCAAACAGTTTGCCGACCACCACAAGCTCAAAACAACCGTCATCGTAGCCGACAACATCAAGCACCTCACCGAAATGTTGCAACGGGGCGAAGGCGACATCATCGCCTACGAAATGCCCATCATCGGCGATGCCAAAAACGAATGGCTCTACTGCGGCGCCGAAAACATCACCCACCAGGTACTTATCCAACCCCGCAAAAGCAAGAAAGAGATGATTAACGACGTAGTCGACCTCATCGGAAAAGACATCTATGTCGAGGCCGGCTCGAAATATGAAGAGCGCATCAACAACCTCAACGACGAACTGGGCGGAGGCATACGCATACACCACATCGACAAAGATACAGTCGTGACCGAAGAGCTCATCGAAATGGTATCGACCGGCGAAATCCCCTACACCCTGGCCGACAACAACCTGGCCCAGCTGAACCGCACCTACTACCCCAACATCGACATACACCTCCAAGTGAGCTTTCCCCAACGGGCTTCGTGGGCCGTGAGCAAAAACTCCCCCGCCCTGGCTCGAGCCATTGACCAGTGGGTCAAAGAGAACCACAAATCCGACTCCTACCGAAGCATCTCGCGCCGCTATTTCGAGCTGAGCAAAACGATACCCAACTCGGCCGTGCTGTCGGTATCGAAAGGCCAAATATCGATATATGACCACCTATTTAAAAAATATGCCCGCGAAATCGATTGGGACTGGCGTATCCTGGCCGCCCAAGCCTACAACGAGTCGCATTTCGACACCCTGGCCGTATCGTGGGCCGGAGCCAGAGGCCTCATGCAGCTGATGCCTCGCACGGCACAGGCTTTCGGGGTATCGCTTCAAGAAATAACCAACCCCGAGAAGAATGTCGCCGCCGCCGTCAAAAGCATCAAATCACTCAACAAAAGCCTATCGGCAATCCAAGACAAGGACGAACGGCTCAAATTTATCCTGGCCGCCTACAACTCGGGACTCGGTCACATTCTCGACGCCATGGCCCTGGCCGAAAAACACGGCAAGAACCCCCACATATGGGACGACAACGTGAGCGACTACCTCCTGCTCAAAAGCAACCCCGAGTATTTCAACGACGAGGTGTGCAAATTCGGCTATTTCAAGGGAAGGCAAACCGTCGCCTATGTACACGAAGTACTGCGCTATTACAAAATATACCAAGAAAAAATACCTTTATAAAAACTATTTTCCTCAAAAGTTTTTTATCTTTGTATAGAGAACGGTTCAAGTCATGAGGGTGGCCCCAAAGGTGGGATTTCAAGGCTTGCGAAGAAGATGAGAAAACCGCTGTGTACGGTAGCGTACATGAGGATTTTCCAACCAAGCGTAATGCAGAAGACACCCTTTTGAGTCGACCTCGACTCTCTTGGCAGATTAATAAATTATGAAATAAAGCATTTTTCTAACTAAAACTTTGGGAACAATGAAAAAGAACAAATTGAACGTGGCCTTGGCCATAACCTTAGCAGCAACCCTTTGCTTCTCTTCTTGTATCGGCTCTTTCCGCCTCACCAACAAGGTGCTCGGCTGGAACGAAAACCTCGGAAACAAATTTGTAAACGAACTCGTATTTATCGCCTTCCACATCATTCCGGTATATGAATTGACCACATTGGCCGACCTCATCGTGCTCAATTCTATCGAGTTCTGGAGCGGCAGCAACATCATTGCCCAATCGTCGACCCAGGAAATCCAAGGCGAAAACGGCGACATCTACCTGGTAAAAAGCGACAAAGACGGTTACACAATTACCAACACGGCCGACAACTCGACCATCGGGTTCGTATTCGACAGCAACGACAATTCATGGTCTGTATCGGCCAATGGCGAAACAACCAAATTCATGACGTTCGTCGATGAAAACCATGTGCAACTGCCGGGCATCGACGGCAACGATATGATTGTCGAACTCTCGCAAGCCGGCGTGATGGCCTATCAGGAAGCCGCTCAACACTGCAACCTCAACCTGGCTCTGAAATAAAAAGAAAACCACAAAACCTATAAAAAGAGACCGACCCGGGAAATTCGGGCCGGTCTCTTTTTCATCTTCCGGTTCAGACCGATGGACTTGCACCCTCCGCATCGGCACCTTATCGTTCGGCAGCCACCTTCTCGAGAATCAGTACCAGGTGATTCCAAAATTTCTCCACGGCCGGTATGTGCATCATCTCGTCGGGCGAGTGTACTCCGCGCAGAGTAGGCCCGAACGAGATCATGTCGAGCTGCGGATATTTAGTCAGGAACAAACCGCATTCGAGCCCGGCATGAATAGCCTTGATGGCCGGGGTCTGTTGGTAAAGCTCTTCATAAGCAGCCACGGCAATATCCTTGATGTGCGAGTGCATATTGGGTTTCCAGCCGGGATACCCGTCGCCGTGCGAAGGTTCGGCTCCTGCCAGACGGAAAAGGCACTCTACCTGATAGGCAATATCATATTTCTCCGACTCGACCGAGCTGCGCTGGCTCGTAGCCACCACAATCTTACCCGGCTCGGTCATCTTCACCGACGCCAGGTTGGTCGACGTCTCCACCAACCCCTCGATGTCGTGGCTCATGGCTATCACGCCGTGAGGAGCCGCATAGAGAGCACCGATAAGCGAACGGGCCACCCCATCTTCAATCATAAACTCGGGAGTATCGGCCGTAGCCACATCGACCGTCACCTGGGGATCCACACTGCTCAACTCGGCAGCCACATCGGCCGCAAAATGGTTCACCTCGGCACGGATAGCCTCCTTATCCTCGGGATTAACAGCAATCACAGCCATCGCCTCTCGCGGTATGGCATTGCGCAGGTTACCCCCGTCGATAGCACACAAGTGTATCTCGTGGCGCTGCATACACAACCACAAGAAACGGGCCAACACCTTGTTGGCATTACCGCGACCCAAGTGAATGTCTCCCCCCGAATGGCCGCCCAGCAAATTCTTCACCTCGACACGCAAATAGAATTTGTCGGCAGGCAACGGCTCTTGCTTGTAGGTAAAAGTCGAGGTCGTATCGATACCTCCGGCACAACCGATAAAAATCTCGGCTTCGTCTTCCGAGTCGAGGTTCAGCAGATATTTGCCGTCGATCATACCCGCTTCCAGCCCGAAGGCCCCGGTCAATCCCGTCTCCTCATCGACGGTAAACAACGCCTGCACACGCCCGTGCTTCAACTCCTTGTCGGCCAGCACAGCCAAGGCGGCAGCCATACCTATACCATTGTCGGCACCCAGCGTCGTGCCCCGGGCCTTCACCCACTCGCCATCGATATAAGTCTCGATGGGGTCGTGCTCGAAATCGTGTTTCACATCGCCGTTTTTCTCGCACACCATATCCATGTGAGCCTGCAAGATAACCGTGGCAGCACCTTCACAACCGGGCGTAGCCTCTTTGGTAATTACCACATTGCCGATCTTATCGGTCTTGGCTTCCAGATTCTGTTCCCGGGCAAAGGCCAACAAGAACTCACGGATACGTTCTTCCTTCTTCGAAGGACGGGGAACTCGCGTAATGGCATCGAAATAGTGCCAAATTGATGAGGGTTTCAGTTCTTTAATCTCCATATTTTCCTATTTTAGTTACAATTTGTTCACTGCTAAACTTTCTGTACTCGAAGAAATTTATGTTAAATTTCGCGATTTTCACGATTCCATCGACAAAATATTTCTATTCTTCGGTCAAATTCACATTTTCCTTTCCTATATTTGCACAGCAAAGACGGCGTAAGGCATACACACCCAAAGCGTTTGTTCATGCCCCATCGCAGTGCTTTGTTTGGCTATACAAATATAGTGAAAGGTGAGAGCAGAAACAAATGAAAATTTCGTTTTCAAATTGGATTATGCCGAACCGCATCCTATATTATCCAAATATAGTGAAAGGTGAGAGCAGAAACAAATGAAAGCCCCGTTTTCAAATTGAATTATGCCGAACCCAATCTATATTATAACAGATAAAGAGCATGTGGAATATTCTATTTTTTACCGCAGGGTTTCTTGCCCTGGCAGTGGTACTCCTGGGAGTAAAGGTTTTCTTCGTAAAAGGAGGACATTTCCCCAGTCCGCACATCAGCGACAACAAGTACCTGCGTAAAAAAGGCATCACCTGCGCCGTCTCTACCGACGCCCGAGAGCGAGAAAAGAAAACAGTATAACGATATAAATTTTAGACTGATAACTAACATGAAAACTTTTACCCTTGCAATCCGGACTCTTACTGTGATTGCCATCTCTTTCTTGATGGTACAATGCGGCAATAAACAAAACGCCTCGAACCAAACCTCCGGCAACTCCGCCACATCGGCCTCCTTCGAGGGGAAATTACCCATTGCTTACATCAATGTCGATTCTTTGCTTTCAAAATACAACTATGCCAAGGATCTCAACGAGAAAATGATCAACAAGCAAGAGAACGCCCGCGCCGCTATCAACGAAAAAGCAAGACAATTAAAGAAAGAACAAGACGATTTCCAACGCAAATACCAAAACAACGCTTTCCTCTCGCCCGAAAGAGCTCAACAGGAATACCAACGACTCGAAAAGAAAGCGGCCGACTTGCAAGAGTATGCCCAACGTCTCGACAACGAAAACATGCTCGAGCAACAAAAGATGCTCATGCAAATGAACGACTCGATCAACACCTTCATCAAAGAGTATAACCAAGAGAAAAAATACGAAGCTATCTTCAACAACGCCAGCACTCTCTACATCAACCCCGCCTACGACATCACCAACGAGGTGGTCGAGCTGCTGAACAAACGCTACGCTTCATCGAAATAAGGAACAAAACATTTTCATTCTCAATCAAGCCTGTTGTCAAGTATGGTAACAGGCTTTTATATATCGAGCCATGAGAGCATTGCGGCATATCGTCTTCTTCATAATCGGCACACTGACACCCTTTTTATCAGGCTGCCAGACTCAGGACAATGAGGAGCCTGCCTCCTCAATCAGCCTCTATGGCAAACAACTGGTAGCCATGGGCAACAGCATCACGGCCCCGAGCAACTCGTGGGCTTGGGTTACCGCCCGACATTTCGGCATGGAGTTGACCAATTTGGCCGTATCGGCAGCTCGCTGGATCGATTATCCGCAAACAGCCGTCGACACCAACGCCTCACCAATATACGACGGCGATAACTCCAACAACGTCATCTCCAACCAGGTATTCCGCCTTCTGCAAATGGTGGTTCCTGAGGGCGAGGTTATCCCCGAAGCCGACGGGAAGCCCTTTCACAGCGGCACCCTTTCGCCGCTGACCGGGATGCGAAAGGCCGACTCGACCTTCGACCCCTTCCTGGTGATTATCTCGTGCGGCACCAACGACTCGAGTAACGGAATTATCGGCGACATCGCCGAACTGGCCCAACCCTACAACAAAGCCAACCGCAAGAACCTCTACGGCTCCATCAACTGGGCTGTAAAGGTCATTCGCAAATATTGTCCCGAGGCTCAAATCATACTGCTCACCCCCATACAGCGTGCTCCTATGGTCGACCGCTTACCCCTGTTTGTCGAGGCCATACAACTGGCGGGCGAAAAACTGGGCTGCCCCACCATCGACATGTACAACGAGTCGGGAATCACCGAAGCCGAAGAATCGCAAGAGCACAAATACCTCTACGACGGCTTGCACCCCAATGCCGAAGGGAGCCGGCTGATGGGGAACACCGTGATACGCCACCTCGAGACTCTGTATGGGATAGACAAGAAATAACGGGAAAACTATAATCTGCCCTCGTCGGCATAACTGAAATAGCCCTCCTCGCCCACAATAATGTGGTCGAGCACCGCTATATCGAAAAGTGCGGCAGCCGACTTGATTTTACTGGTCACCTTATCGTCGGCTCCGCTCGGAGCGAGGTTGTTCGACGGGTGGTTGTGACACAAAATAAGGGCCGAGGCCAGCTGCTGCAAGGCCGAGCGCATAATCAGCTTCACATCGACTACCGTGGCCGACGTGCCGCCCTGACTCACCCGCAATGTATCGATTACCCGGTTGGCCCGGTTGAGCAGCAACACCCAAAACTCCTCGTGAGGCAAATCGATCATCTGCCCCCGCAAGAGGTTATACACATCGGCACTGTGGCCGATTACCGGCCGCTGTGGCAACTCCTCGTCCCGACGGCGACGGCCTATCTCGAGTGCCGCCATGATGGTGATGGCCTTGGCCTCGCCTATCCCCTTGAAGGGTTTCACAAAATCGTCGATACCATATTTGCCCAGCCGGTTCAGACTGTTCCCCGCCGAGTTGAGTATGCGTTGCGATAGCTCCACCGCCGTCTCGTCGACATTGCCCGACCCAATGAGAATCGCTATCAGCTCGGCATTGCTCAACGCTCTGATACCGTGCATCATCATCTTCTCGCGTGGACGATCCTCGACCGCCCACTCGGCGATTGTCAATTTCTCGCGCTTTCGATTCATGGCTTATTTCCCTTTACGCAACCGCACCTCCTCGGCCTCGTCACGGCCACGACCCAAAATCACTTTCAGAAAAAAAGCCTTCAAGAAGCCCAGCCCGTATCCCCCCAGCTGTATCACACTGGCTACTACCGACAAGGTTGCAATCTTCAGCCGCTTGTTCACACACCACGACACGACAAAGACCGCCAGCAGATAGACCGCCAGCGGCAAGATGGCCGGCCACCAGAAAAACGAGGCAACAATCATCGCCAGCGATCCCACCACAAAGCAGGCAGGGAACCAATGAACGAGTTTGAGCGTGTCGGGATAAAGCAGATAGAGCGAGATACGCGACATGCCGAAAATATAAATCTGGCGGAAAAACAGCTTCATGCTAATCCGCCGCTTGTGATAGACAAAAGCATCGCGAATGAGCGAGATGGAAAATCCCGCCTGGCGGATACGGGTACTCATATCGATGTCCTCACTGAACATCTCGCGAAACCCGCCCACACGCTCATACACCTCGCGCGAAAAACCCATGTTGAAAGTGCGCGGAGTAAATTTTTCGAGCTGCACCTTCCCACCGCGGATTCCTCCCGTAGTGAGAAACGAAGTCATCGAGTAATTGATAGCCTTCTGCACGTCGCTGAACGAGTCGTGAGCCGCGTCGGGTCCCCCGAAACAGTCGGTATACCGCTGCCGAAGCGCCTCGCCCAGTACCTCGAAATATCGTTCGGGTATCACACAATCAGAGTCGAAAAAGATAAAATAGCGACCCGATGCCCGCTCCATACCATAGTTGCGGGCAATGCTGCGCCCCTCGTTATCCTTATAATAATAGTGCACATCGACCAGCGACTCATAACGAGCCACCGCATCGGCACACCGCACGGTCGAGCCGTCCTCTACCAAAATAATCTCAAAATCCTTGCACGTTTGTTGCGACAGGCTTTTCAGCAAGTCGTTCACTTCACCGGGCCGGTTATACACCGGCACTATAATCGAGAAATAGGGCATAACGCTAAATATTCTGTTTCGTACAAAAGTAATGAATGGCAAGCGCAAAGACAAGCAGAAAGCCACAATTTTAAGGTCCCGATACACGAACAAAAAAACGGGCACCGCCATGCGGCACCCGTTTTATCGTTATTCACGTTAAGGTCGGTTTTATTTGGCACGCTCGATATACGAACCGTCGCGAGTGTCAACAACAATCATCTCGCCCGTTTCGATAAAGAGAGGCACACGCACCGTAGCACCCGTCTCGACCGTAGCCGGTTTGGTGGTATTGGTAGCGGTATCGCCTTTGAGACCCGGTTCGGTGTAGGTAACCTCGAGCTGTACCTTTACTGGCAACTCGGCAAAGAGCACCGTCTCGGTCGAAGCATCGGATACCACCTCGACAACCATACCCTCTTTCAGGAAATCCACACCCGTGATGAGGTCTTTGCCGATAATCAGGTCGTCCCAAGTCTCCTGATTGAGGAAATGATAGTGATCGCCCTCGTTGTAAGAGAACTGATACGGACGGCGTTCTACCCGTACATCTTCCAGCTTCTCACCGATGTTGAAGCGGCGTTCGAGCACACGACCCGATACCACGTCTTTCAGTTTGGTACGCATAATCGTGTTTCCCTTACCCGGTTTTACATGTAAAAATTCTACACAGAAATAGAGCTTTCCGTCCAAACGGATACAGGTTCCGTTTTTAATGTCTTGCGAGTTAATCATACTTCTCTTATATTATTATTTCGATTATATTATTCTTTGTCTCTGAACTTTCGGCCTACAAAAGTAAGCTAAATCGGTAAAATCTCAAAAAGAAAATCCCCAAAAAAAGGCAATCTCTTGGTTTATTAAAAAAAAGTATCTATTTTTGCACTCCGAAAATGAAGAATAATAACGATAAAATATAACGGCAATGAAAAGAACATTTCAACCTTCTAACAGAAAGAGAATTAACAAACACGGATTCCGTTTGAGAATGTCTACTGCAAACGGTCGTCGCGTACTGGCCAGCCGTCGCGCCAAAGGTCGTGCCAAATTGACGGTTTCGGACGAAAGACATCCTTTCTAAAAAAATCTATCCGACATAAGAAACGGGGCTGTATCCAATGGATACGGCCCCGACTTATTTTCTACCGGTTGCCCGGCCTTCCCCCTAAAACAGAATATTGGCCGAGGCTCCCCAGGTGAGCGCATGAATGGCACTGTGTCCCGACCGCGACGCCATAATGCCCAACTCTTGCGAGGACAACAGGCTGTATGAGGCCGAGGTCGAGGTGTAGTCGCAGAAGAACCGGGCCCCGAAATTGCGCTTCATCACATAACCTATCGAAACTCCCGCACTCCACACGAAACCGTCGCGTTCAAACTCGATTCCTTCGCAACCGAGAGTATTCGACGGTATATAGTTATATCCGGCCAGAGCCTTGCACCCCAGCGACCATCGGCTCGTACAGGGATACTGCACATAGACACCGGCCATCGCCCGCCCCTCGTCGATGGGGTCGAGAGCGGCATCGGGCCGGGTATTGAGCGAAACCGGGATATTCGACACCGTAGCCAAAGCGCCGCAACCGATGTATTTGTTGAAGAAATAGGCCCCTTCCACACCTATACGGCTGCCTATGCCGGTATTCAGTTTCATGCCGTTGCCCAAGCCTATACTGCCCAAACCCGAAGAAAATCCCATATAAAGTCCCACGAACGAGGGCTTCTCCAACAAGGGATAGTAACGAGGCGAATCGAAATTCAACCCCTTATCCTTAAAAATCAAATCGGCCAAATAATAGCCCAACTCGGTCGAGAGAATACCGATACCGGCACCGGCCAGCACATCGGAAATCCAGTGGCGGTTGTTCAACTGACGGCTCACTCCCGTCACCGCCGCCACCGTAAAAGCCGAAATACTGTACCACGGGCTGCGGTCGCCATACTCCTTGTGCATCATCGTGGCTGTCATAAAAGCCGTAGCCGTATGGCCCGAGGGGAACGACTTGTAATTGCTCCCATCGGGACGCTGCACATGAGCCGTGTATTTAATCGTGTTGACCACCGTAGCCATAATGGCTGCCGAGAAGGCATCGGAAACCAGCATACGGCCCCACGAACTGCGACTCTCCACCCCGAAGCCCTTCAACCCCAGCATCACCACGGCCGGAGCATATTGCAGGTAATTGTCATACTCATATTTAAACTTGGGCACATAGTCGTTGCGCAACTGGCGGAACCGTTCGCGTCCCGGTATGGTAGCCACACCGGCAACCACCAGCGGCACCCCCACATAAGTCATCTGGAAACCTTTGGTCGAGGTGAACTTATCGACCTTCCGGTTGAAGCGTTGCCACGAGTTGAGCGGTCGCAAATCGACCAGCGTATCGCTATCGACGGCCGGTGCAAAAGGAGCCTCGGCCCTGCAAGGCAATACCGATACAGCCAGAACGGCCGCAATCAAAAATCCGGTAATGAATTTCATAATGTCAAGCTATTAGCACAATTATATATATAACTCCTCGGCAAAGTTCTGCCTTTTATTCGGTATATCCAAAAACCGAAGAAGCTATTTACGCCACCGGCTCTATCTTTCCCAGGGAGAGATACCAAATAAAGCCCGATACCCGGGCATATCCCATCTCGCCGATAAGATTCATATAGGTGCGCACCTGTTTCTTGTAGGACGACCGCTCGACGTTACCGAACTTGTAGTCGACCACCACCACCCCGTCGGGGGTCTCGATTACTCGGTCGGGGCGATAGAACGAGCCGTCGGCCTGCAAGATTTCCCGCTCGCTCCACACCTTCGTGCCGGGCAGGAACCACGGCTTCACCCGCTCGTCGGCGAGCCACCCCCGCAGCTTTGCCAGCGTGTCGGCAGCCTCGGCCACCGACAGTTCGCCGGTCCGGACAAAAGCGGCCACCGTCTCGTCGAGCCGGTCGGTTGTATCCACCTCGCTCAAAATACGGTGCATAAGAGTCCCGTAGGCCCGATCGTGTCCTTCGCCAAACACCCCCTTGCCCTGCAAACGCAAGTGCAGCCGATTGCCCGGCTCGACAGAGCGATATACCCCCGACAACTCCCTCGACCCGGCACGAGAATCCGCAACCGGTTTCTCGGCCCGCCAGTCGCACCCCGATTCATAGTGCAAATCGCCCCCGTCGCCACCATCGGGAAAGAGTATCTCGTTCAGCAACGCCGATATGCTGCCCGTGCTCTCCCGCTTCGCCCGGTTTTTCAAGGCCGGCGCAAAAACATGCAACTCCTCGCTGGCCCGGGTAAAGGCCACATAAGCCACATTGAGGTTGTCGATATAGGCGTGCATCTTCTCATCGAAATACTCGGTCGCATAATAGGTCTTGGCCAAAGATTTGCTATAACGCACCGGCAATACGGGAATCTGCGAGAAAGGCTCTCCCTGCGTGCGGCACCAGATAAAATTCGTCTTCTCGCCTGGGTGATCGAGCAGCCAGTTGCAAAACGGGATTATCACCACCTTGAACTCCAACCCCTTCGACTTGTGTATTGTCATCACCCGCATGGCATCCTGCTCCTGCGGAGTAGTTACCGAGAGCTTGTCTTCATTGTCGTCCCACCAGGCAAGAAACGACGCCAGATCGGCCGCATGAGAGCGACAATAATCCAGCACATAGTCTTGGAATGCCTGTATATAAATACGCTCGCCCCCGTCTCCATCTTGGACAAAGCGGGAGAGAATGCGTTCGCACATCTCAAACAGAGGCTCTTTACGCACACTCTCGATAAAAACCCTGAAATCGTCGTCGAGATGCAGCCCCATGTTATCCCTGTTCTCAAAATAAGCAAGCATGGCGGCACTATCGTCGGCATCGCCCTGCTTCTGCCGGTTATATTCATATACAGCCATCACCCGGGTCAACTCGTCCGACGGATTCTGTATATAACGCAAAATTCCTATCAGCAGCCCGATGACCGGCGAGTTCTTGACAAGCAACGACTCGCTCGAAATGACATCATATCGATATCGAGCATCGGTATTCGCGGCGTTGAGACGCAGCAGAAAATCGACCAACAAGGTCCCCTCTTTGGCCCTCCGCGTGAGAAAAGTTATATCGCCGGGCGAATAGCCCCGATCTTGCAAATCGCGCAACAAATCGGGGAGGCGCGACAAAACCTCTTCGTCGAAATCGTCGGCCTCCCACATCGTCACCGACACACGACCTCCCCGCGAACGGTTCGAAGCGCACACCTGCTGCTCTATATCGGCATAGGCCTTGCGCACCTTCACCTCGAAGCCGCCGGGAACCAGGGCCGATTCCTCGATTTCGCGCTCCAACGCCTGTTGCAGACGCTCGGCCGCTTCGCCGAAAATGAGGTTATTGAACTCCACCACCCGGGCACAGCTGCGATAGTTGGTATCCATCGATTTCTCGCTGTACTGCGACGGACGGAACCGCGACTGGACTCCCTCGTTGAGCAGCGACCAGTCGGAATTGCGCCACCGATAAATACTCTGTTTCACATCGCCCACAATCAGGTCGGTGTGATTGTGGCTGAGGCTCTCGCCAATGAGCGGAGCAAAGTTGCGCCATTGCAGGTTGGAGGTATCTTGAAACTCGTCAATCATGAAATGGTTCACCCGCGTACCTATCTTCTCATAGATAAAGGGGGCATCGTTCTCACTGATTACCTCGTTGAGAATCCCCGCCGTATCGGAAAGCAACAGCACGTTGTGCTCCCGCTCATACGCCTCGATGCGCCGGTCTATATCGACCAGAATACCCAGAGCATAGATATATTTCGAACTCTGCACCGCCGTATTGTAGCGCACATAAGGCTCCCCGAAAGCATCGTCGATAGCCCGCATCACCGGGTTGAGTTCGGCATAGAGCGCATCGAGGCACTCGGGTTGGCCGTTTTTGACAAACCAGTTGTCGCGATTATCGATATTGTCCCTGAACGTCTGGGCAGGCGGGTCGCATTTACCGCCGGCCAGCTTGCCGAAATAGAAAGCCCACGAATGGCTCTTGCCTTTGAAGCGGTCGGCCGGCACCCCATAGCGGGCGAGAACCGACCGGGCCGTCTCGCCCAACTCGCGCAAAAGCGATTCAAACTCGCTCTTCACCCGCCGCATCTCGCGCAAATAGCGGTCGAGTATGGTTTTATCCTTGATTTGCTCCAATATCGACTCGCGGTAAAACTTGTAATTCTCTTTCGACAACTCTCCGGCCAGTTCGCGCAAGTCGTCCTTTCGCTTCGAACGGCTACCCAGACTCCACCAGTTGCCCGACTCGATGCGCTCCTCGGCATAATGCACCAACCAGTTGAGCAACCCCTTCTGGTCTTCGTCCGAGAGGTCGGAGTACATGCGGTCGATAGCCGAAGCGGTCACAAAATCGTTGTCCATTTCAACCTCAAAACTCCCCTGCAATCCCACCTCGCGGGTAAAATTGCGCAACACCTGCTGGAAGAAACGGTCGATGGTACTGATATTAAAATAGGAGAAATCGTGCAGCAGCACATACAGCGTCTCGGCAGCCGTAGCCTGTACCCGAGCGGCATCGCACCCAAAGAGCCGGGTCAGATCGTTCAGATAGGGCGACCGTTCGGTATGATGAGCCAGCAGGTCGAGTTGAGCGACAATGCGGTGTTTCATCTCCTCGGTAGCCTTGTTGGTAAAGGTCACGGCCAAAATGCGCCGGTGGGCCGAGTCGCTCTTGCGATAGATACGATAGCACCCCTCCTCATCGCGATAACCCAACAGCAGTTTTATATATTCGAGCGTGAGGGTATAGGTCTTCCCCGACCCGGCCGATGCCTTGTAAATGTGCAACATAGAAGCCTCCTTCCCTAAACGATGCGGGCACGATACCCTTCGGACAACAATATATCCAACACCTTCTGACGGAAATCGCCCTGTATCAGAATCTCACCGTCCTTGTCCGATCCTCCCACACCACACTTGGTCTTCAATTTCTTGGCCAGCGCATGCAGGTCATCGGCCGCACCCACAAAACCGGTAATGAGCGTCACCGATTTCCCGTTGCGGTTACGCTTGTCGAGCGATATGCGCAACTGTTGTTTCGCCGGTTCCAACGTATCGGGTTCGGTCTCCTCCCCGGTCTCGAATTTAAAGTCGGGATTGGTCGAATAGACAATATTCAATCGATCCTTCCAGTCATTATTTTTTTTCATCTCTGTAAATTTATCTCACCAATGTTTATATTTGTTCCCAAATATAGCAAAGTTACCGACACAAAACAAACCGCGATTCTTTCGGGAGTAGCAATAATCGGGCAAATCCCCCGTTATATAGAATACGATGAAAGCTATCACACCACACCATACCATATATCCGTCCCGCTTTTTCGCCCGGTTGCGGCGGTGGCTATGTATGAGTCTCGTCCTGCTGACGACGGGCCCGCTGTGGGCGCTCAACGCCAGCCACTACGCCTCGCGGTCGCAACTGGCCGACGGACTGTGGGTAAAAATAGCCGTCTACGAATCGGGAATCCACCAAATCACCTACCGCGAACTCTCCAAATGGGGCTTTTCCAATCCCTCGGCCGTGACCGTATTCGGATATGGCGGCGCCATGCTGCCCGAGACCTTCTCTCACGACGACATCGACGACCTCAACCAAATACCCATCGTCGATACCGGCTCCAAAATTCTTTTTTACGCACAAGGACCCGTGTCGTGGAGCTTCAACGAGAAGACGCAAGAGTATGACCACACGCAAAATACCTACTCGACAGCCGGGTATTATTTCCTCACCGACAGCAAAGACGCAACGGCAACCTTGTCCAAGCGCGACGGGGGTGCCACGGCCGGCATGACCGACATCACATCGTTCGACGAGCATGCCGTATACGAAAAAGACAGCTACTCGCCCGGTGGCACCGGACGCACTTTTCTGGGCGAAGATTTCCGTTACACGACCTCGCATAACTTTACCTTCGAACTGCCCGGCGTAGACAACTCCGAGCCCGTGAAACTACGCACGGCATTCGCCGCCAAGGTGGTAGGAGGAACCGGCAAACTCGTTTTCACCTACCAAGGGCAAACTCTGCCCGAGAGTTCGACCGACAATATCGCGGCCGGTTCAGAAAGTTCCTACGAGTTCTTCAAGGCCACCTCGACCCTCAAAGAGCTCGACCTCGACAGCGAAGAACTCGCCTTCTCCCTCCTCTTCCGGCAAAACGGGGGAAGCCTCTCGCTGGCCCGGCTCGACTATTTCCGCTTCAACTACAAGCGCAAACTGCAACTCTACAACGGCAGTATCCAGTTCCGGCTGAAACAGGTTCCCCAAAACAGCTGTTACAGCCTGCCCGGTTACACCTCGACCACCCACATCTGGGACATTACCGACCCGCTGAACCCCATAGCCATCACCCCCGTCGTGAACGGCAACAACGCTCGATTTGTCCCCTCGAAAGCTCACGAAGAGTATATCGCCTTCGACGACCAGGCGACCGCCACCTCGGTCACGTTCGTCGAGACCGTTGCCAACCAGAATCTGCACGGCATGGCTACCCCCGACATGATAATCCTCTCCCCCAAAGAGTACCTCGACTATGCCCAAAGCATCGCCCGGCTGCACAGCGAGCTCGACGGTATGGAAGTAGCCGTCATCGAACACACCCGAGTTTTCAACGAATTTTCGTCGGGAACCCCCGATGCCACCGCCTACCGCCGGCTGATGAAGATGTTTTTCGACCGCGAGGGCGGCATCAACGGCAAACAACTCTACCTGTTGCTCTTCGGCAAAGGCCTCTACGACAACCGCAAGATAGGCGAATCCGGCAAATATGTGACCTATCCCACCCTGCTCACCTACCAGCACGGAAGCGGTAACGACGAGCGCAGCTCCTATACGACCGACGACTATTTCGGGTTCCTCGACGACAACTCGGGCTCACGCATCGCCGCCGACAAGCTGCGCGTGAGTGTGGGACGGCTGCCCGTGAAGAGCGAACAGGAAGCCAAGGACGTGGTCTCCAAACTGCAAAACTACGTGGCCAACACCGACAAAGGCCCCTGGAAAAATCAAGTGTGTGTCGTGGCCGACGACGAGAACAACGCCATTCACATGCAACAGGCCGAGGATATTTGCTCGATATTCGAGAACAGCGACGCCCACTGTTTCATCAATAAAATCTACACCGATGCCTATACTGCCGAGATTACCTCGACCGGACGAACCTACCCCACTGCCAAAAAGAAACTATTCCAGGTGCTCGACGACGGTGTTCTCGTTGTCGACTACATAGGGCACGGCAGCACCGTAGCCTGGACCCACGAAAACCTCCTCAACATCACCGACATACAATCCATGTACCTGAAACGGCTGCCTCTCTTTATCACAGCTACCTGCGATTTCGGACGATATGACCACGAGGATACCTCGGGTGGCGAAATCCTATGCCTCAACCCCAGCGGCGGCGGTATCGCTCTCATTACCACGACCCGGGTAGTGTACATCAGCGACAACCATTACCTCAATACCGGCGTGGCCCGACAGATATTCAGCAAAGACGAAAATTTCGAATATCCCCGATTGGGCGACATCCTGCGCGAAGCCAAATGCAGCATCCAGCAAACCGACAGCAATAAGCTCAACTATACCCTGCTGGGCGATCCGGCTCTGAGACTGGTATATCCCGATTATCAAATCAAAGTCACCGAGATAAACGGATACGACATCACCCAAACGACCCCCACCATACAGGCGCGCGACTCGGTGACCATCAAGGGCGAAATCTATACCCCGGAAGGCCAAAAAGCAACCGACTACAACGGCATCATCTGCCCCACGGTCTACGACTCGGAAATCCCGGTAGTCACCCACGGATACGGCGGCGAGGCGGGCAAAGTGTTCGAATTTTCGGAACGAAGCAACCGCCTCTATGTCGGGAAGGATTCTATCGTGGGCGGACAATTCGAAATCTCATTCAGAGTACCCAGAGAGATTAACTTTGCCGACGACAAAGGCTTGATAAACCTCTATTGCTACAACGACCGGGAGCAAGAAGGCAGCGGCAACGAATCGAACTTTATCGTGGGAGGCTTCAACGACAGTTCCAACGACGATTTCGACGGCCCCGAAATTTACTACGCTTTCCTAAATTCCGAGGATTTCCAGAACGGCGACGTGGTCAACGAATCGCCGCTGCTGATTGCCGAGGTGTATGACCCCTCGGGCATCAACATCTCCGATGCCGGCATAGGCCATCAGATGACAGTCGTCCTCGACAACCAAACCATCTATACCGACGTGTCGTCCTATTTCGACCCCGCCATCAACGATTTCGGCCGAGGCTACATCAACTACCCGTTGAGCAACCTGAGCGAAGGCGAGCACACCCTGCGGCTGAAAGTATGGGATACCGAAAACAACTCGTCGGAAATCGAAATCTACTTTACCATAGAATCCGGGCTTAAACCCGTTATCTACGACCTGTATGCCGACCAAAACCCGGCCAGCTCATCGACCAATTTCTACCTCAGGCACAACCGCCCCGACGCCATCATCAACATCACCATATCGGTCTACAACCTCATGGGCACAGAGGTATGGCGATACACCGGCCGGGGACTCTCCGACATGTACCGCTCCTACCCCGTCAACTGGGATTTGACCGACAGTAGCGGTCGCCGGGTTCCTGGCGGAATCTACCTCTACAAAGCCATCATCTCGACCGACAACGAGCACGAAGCCACCCGTTCGAAGAAACTGTGCGTCACCGGGCAATAAACCCGCCGCCGCAAACCCAAAAGCAACGTCACCACTCCTGTCCAAACCCCGAATAAAACATACAACACCATGAACGATTCATACCAATCCATCGGACTCTTCATCGACGGCGGCTATTATGCCAAAATAAACGAGGCTCTCAGCGACAACCTCGACCTGAATATCAACCTGCGTGCACTGATGACCCTCATCAAGGAACAGGTAGCCCGGTTGAGCCACGTCGAGCCATCATCGTGCCACATCACCGAAAGCCACTATTTCAGAGGCCGTTACCGGGTAAACAACGCCCACGACAAACGGCTGTTGTACAGCGAACGCAAATTTGAAGACACCCTCATCGAAAACGATGTCATCTTCCACTACAAGCACCTGCGCGAAATTCACCGGGAAGGCGAGGTGACCGTCATCGAGAAAGGCATCGACGTGTGGTTTGCACTCGAAGCCTACGAGCTTTCGCTGTTCCGCCATTTCGACTACGTGGTTTTGATTACCGGCGACGCCGACCACGAAATGCTCATCAAGAAACTCAAAGCCCTCAAAATTGAGACCATACTGCTCACCTGGGACGTCGAAGAGACCTCCAGCACCTCGGGGCTGCTGAAAGACGAAGCCTGCATACACATCGAGATAAACAAACTCGTAACCCTCGACAAAACACTGTTGAAAAGGCTTTGTCAGGCCGGATAGCCCAAAGGTGCTCCTCCCCGAAACAGCCCGGAGAAGCCGCCCGGCACAACATCGTCCAACAAAACCACAAGCCAAAAAGAAAGACTAAAAAATCTTATTTGTCCCGAAATTCGGTATTTATTTATACCTTTGTAAATCAAATGAAACAGCCCTATCCGGCATAGACGGGAAAACCTGTCGCTGCCAGCGGCCTGTGGTATCTTTGCAGGAACAAAACGGACACAAAAAGATGTACAGTTCTGAATCGAAATCTACCATTAAACTACCCGAGCCTTCACTCCGTCGGCTCCCTTGGTATTTGGCTTATATCAAATTGCTGCAAACCAAGGGCGAGGAGTATGTCTCTTCGACCCAGATAGCAAAAGAGATAGGCGTAGATTCGTCAAAAATAGCCAAAGATCTCTCATTCATCAACATCTCGGGGAAAACCCGGGTAGGATACGAAATCAACTCGCTGGTAGCCGTGCTGGAAGAGTTTCTTGGTTTCACCTCCATGCACAAAGCCTTCATCTTCGGCGCAGGAAACCTGGGAGCCGCCCTCATGCAAGACTCGGGTCTGTCGCAATACGGGCTCGAGGTTGTCGCCGGCTTCGATGTCAAACCCGAGCTGGTCGGGACCTTCGTCAACCACATACCCATCTACCACCTCTCCCGGTTTCCCGAGAAGCAGAAAGAGCTGGGCGTGCAAATCGGCATCCTCACCGTCCCCATCGACAAAGCGCAAAGCGTCACCGACGAGGTGATTGCCGGGGGTATCAAGGCTATATGGAACTTTACACCCTACCGCATTCGTGTGCCCAAGCACATCGTGATTCAAAACACCTCGATTTATGCCCACTTAGCCGTCATGTTCAACCGGCTGAACAACATCAAATAACACCCTATGAAAATTATCGCCGTCGGCTGGAACTATCAATCGCACAATGCCGAAATGGAGCAAAAGGAACGTCCTCAGGCTCCTGTCGTATTCACAATGCCCGAGACTGCCCTCCTCAAAGACGGGAAACCCTTCTTCCTGCCCCATTTCTCCAACCGCATCGAATACGAAACCGAGCTCGTCTTCCACATCTGCCGGCTGGGCAAGAACATCGCACCCAAGTTTGCACACCGCTACTACGATACCGTCACCGTGGGAATCGATTTTACCGCACGCGACATGCAGGCCGAAGCCCGACGCACAGGCAACCCGTGGGACATTGCCAAAGGCTTCGACTATTCGGCCCCCATCGGCAAGTTCGTGCTTCTGCCCGAGACTCCCGACAAGGCCGACCACATCGACTTTTCCATGTCGATTAACGGCACCCGGGTACAACAAGGCAACAGCAACGACATGATTTTTTCCATCGACCACATCATCGCCTACGTGAGCCGGTTCTATACCTTGAAAATGGGCGACATCATCTTCACGGGAACTCCCGCAGGAGTAGGTCCGGTAAAAATAGGCGACCACATCGAAGGATTCATCGGCGAGACCCGGGTACTCGACTTTCTGGTCAAATAGCCTGTTGCCGGCGCAGCCGGCCGGGCAACACGATACTCCCTACCCTCACGACACGGTTCTTGCACCTCTCGCACAACATTCGCGAGAGCGCGCACGGCAGCCATGCCCCCTTTCGATGCCAGTCGAAGGAAACCGCGCGAGATTGTCAGACCCCAAAGCCGGCAACGGCCTCGAAACAGCAGCCGCCACAACAAAAATCATCGTCCCCACGCAATAATCGGGAGTAATCTCTGTTTATTATATACATGTAATTCGTAAACAACCACACGATGAAAAAACGTTCGTTTCATATTATAGTCATTACCCTTGTGGCGGCAATTCTGCCTCTTGGTGCCTATGCCGACGGCAACACCACCAAGAATGAATTTAACCCCATCAACACCGGCGTGACCTCGCTGAGCATCACACCCGACTCGCGCGGAGCCTCGATGGGCGACTTGGGTGCGGCCACCGACCCCGATGTCAACTCGCAATTCTGGAACCCCTCGAAATATGCCTTCGCATACAGCCAGGCCGGCGTGTCGCTGTCGTACACCCCATGGTTGCGCAAACTGGTCAACGACATCTACCTGGCCTACCTGGCCGGTTACTGGAAACTGGGCAGCAGCGACCTGCAAGCTGTAAGTGCGTCGCTGCGCTATTTCTCGCTGGGCGAAATCGTGCTCACCGACAATCAGGGTAATGCCCAAAACAGTATCACCCCCTACGAAATGGCTTTCGACATAGGCTACTCGCGCAAGCTCTCCGAAAAATTCTCGATGGGTGTGGTATTCCGCTACATCTACTCCGACCTCGGATTCCACTACGACGAATCGAGCGTATCCGACGCTTCGGGCGCCTCGGCCTTTGCCGCCGACGTGTCGGGTTATTACACCACCTACCCCATCATCGGCCGCAACGAATGCCAGTGGTCGCTGGGGTTCAACATCTCGAACATCGGTACCAAGGTCTCCTACGATGGCGGTAACGAGAGCGCTTTCCTCCCCACCAACTTGAAGATAGGAACCTCGTTCCTCTTCCCGCTGGCCGAGTACAACACCCTGTCACTCAACCTCGACCTCAACAAGCTGCTGGTTCCCTCGACCCCTCAACTATCGAACTATGATACCGACGCCGAATACGAAGAGGCCAAAGAGAAATGGCAAAACACCTCGCCCATCACCGGTATCTTCAAATCGTTTACCGACGCCCCCGGCGGCTTCAAGGAAGAGTTGCGCGAAATCAATTTCTCGATTGGTGCCGAGTACTCCTACAACCAGCAGTTCTTCCTGCGGGCCGGTTACTACAACGAAAACAAATACAAGGGTAACCGCAAATATTTCTCGTTCGGTGCCGGATTCTCCCTCAACGTGCTGAAAATCGACGCCGCCTACATGGTTGCCACAGCTCAAACCAGCCCGCTGGACCAGACCCTCCGTTTCACCCTCTCGTTCGACATGGACGGACTTAAAGAACTGGTAGGACGACGCAGATGAAAACACGGGTAGGCTTCGGATTCGATGTACACCGGCTGGTCGAAGGCCGGGAATTGTGGCTGGGCGGCATACGCATAGACCACTCGCTGGGACTGCTGGGACACTCCGATGCCGATGTGCTTATCCACGCCTTGTGCGACGCCTTGCTGGGTGCCGCCAACATGCGCGACATCGGTTTTCATTTCCCCGACACCGCCGGCGAATACAAGGGAATAGACAGTAAAATACTGTTGCAAAAAACCGTAGAACTGATTCGGGAGAAAGGCTATGCCATAGGCAATGCCGACATCACCGTCTGTGCCGAGCGTCCCAAACTCAACCCGCATATCCCGGCCATGCAACAAACCCTGGCCGCCTGCATGGACATCGACCCCGACGACATTTCCATCAAAGCCACGACCACCGAGCGTCTGGGCTTCACCGGGCGGGAAGAAGGCATATCGGCCTATGCCGTCGTATTGATCGAGAAGCAATAAGAACCGGCTCCCGGGAGATATTGCCGAACAGCGGCAGAATCGCTCCGCACGCGATACCCCCCGAAAAGCCCGCCCCTCCACAGAAAACAAAACAAGCGAAGGGAAAGCCGCTTACAGCCTTCCCCTCTACTCCTGCACAACGGCTCCGACAAACATATGCAACCAAATATACATGAACTATGACCCAACAAGTAGTTCATATAGCATGTTTGCCTTATAGCCGATTACAGAAAAAATAGCCAAGAATCCCCTCTCTTACAGGCTCGTCTTATCGAGCTTCCTCTAAAAAAGAAGCGTGAGCCCGATAGTTTATCCTATTCGAGGTCCAGCAAAAACCTTAGGTGGACAAACAACCAGCCCACGCTTGTTCGTATAACAAGCGTAGGCGTTTAGCTGTCTACTACCCCACCTAAAAAGAATTTTGCTGATTCCGAATAGAGGTAATATTCTAAACGCTTATGTTTCCAATATTTTCTCAAAGATACTCTTTTTCGCCCAAGAAATCCAAAAGCACTCCCACTTTTAACATTTTCACAGGTTATGTTTTTAAGATATATTGCTCCCCGCCTCACAAAAGTTAGTTATTTTTGTACGCTATGAAACCTACCCCAACCAACAACCGAGTATTGATAGGCATGAGCGGCGGTATCGACAGCTCGGCCGCCTGCCTCATGCTGCAAGAACAGGGCTACGAGGTCGTGGGGCTCACCATGCGCATGTGGGATTTGCCCCGCCATTTCCCCCACGAGGGGCAGACCATTCCGCAATTTGCACTCGAAGCCCGCGACCTGGCCGAAAAAATAGGCATCGAGCACCACATTCTCGATGTGCGCGAAGAGTTCAAAAACACGGTAATCAAAAGCTTTATCGACGAATACCTTAAAGGCAACACCCCCAATCCCTGCGTCATGTGCAACCGCCTGTTCAAGTGGCACTACCTCTTGCAAGAGGCCGACCGCCTGGGATGCTCGTGGGTAGCGACCGGACACTATGCCCGCATTCTCGACCTCGACGGTTTCCGGGTGCTGGCCCGAGGGACCGACCGCAAGAAAGACCAGTCCTATTTCTTGTGGCGACTGGGACAAGAAGAACTATCGCGCACCCTCTTCCCGCTGGGAGGAATCACCAAAGAAGAGATTAAAGCCTATGTCGGGAGCAAGGGGTTCCACGAAAAGGTGGAGAAGAAGGAGAGCATGGAGGTATGCTTCATTCCGGGCGACTACCGTGATTTCCTGCGGGAGCAGCTCCCCGAGCTCGACCGGCAGGTGAGCGGCGGATTCTTCGTCGACGCTACCGGACGCAAACTGGGACAGCACAAAGGGTTCCCCTTCTACACCATCGGGCAACGCAAAGGACTCGAAATAGCCTTGGGCAAACCGATGTTTGTCACCCGCATCAACCCGGTGAAAAACACCATACGGCTGGGCGAGCGAGACGAACTGCTCACCCGTCGCATGGTCATTACCGACGTGCGCGAAGCTATTCCCGGCATCTTGGAGAGCGACGCCCCGGTCGAGGTGCAGATTCGCTACCGCAGCAACGCCATTCCGGCCACGTTGCAAAAGGGCGACACCCCGGGCGAATGGCTCGTCTGCTTCGAAAGCGACGCCTCGGCAGTGACTCCCGGCCAATCGGCCGTCATCTATCGCAACGACACCGTCATCGGAGGCGGACTCATCGCCGACCAACGGCTACTGAAAAAATACAAAGCATGAGACTACGCCTCTATACTGCTCTTATCCTCCTAGCATCGCTCCTTGGCGGCTCCGCACAAGAGCTGCACTACCGCCTGTGGTTCACCGACAAGGGGCAATCGGACTACTCGCTCGACAGACCCGACGAGTTTTTATCGCCCCGAGCCGTAGCCCAACGGGAAAAGTGGGGCATCGCCATCGACTCGACCGACCTGCCCATACCCGCCACCCGGCTGCAACAGCTGTCGCAACTGGGCGGCCGCATTCTGGCCGTGTCGAAATGGCTCAACACCGCTACCGTCGCTCTCGCCGACACCACCCCGCTCCGGGCCATCGAGCGGCTGCCCTTCGTCGCCCGATACGACTTTCTGGGCTCGCCCGTGCAGACAGGTCATATCGTGAGGCCCAGACAAAAACAAATCGAAGATACCGTCAACTCACCCTATGGCGACGCCGGCTGGCAAATCGCCCTGCACAACGGCGACAAACTGCATCAGGCGGGGTTCACCGGCGAGGGCATGACTATCGCGGTCATCGACGGCGGTTTTCTCAACGCCGACAACAACCCGCGCTTCGCTCCCGACCGCATTGCGGGATACCACGATTTTATCGACGAGGAGATGGATTTCCGCAACGGGAACTCCCACGGCTCAGCCGTGCTCTCGACCATGTTGACCAACGACAGTTCCCTGTTTATCGGCACGGCTCCCCAAGCCTCGTATTGGCTGCTACGGTCGGAAAACACGGCAGCCGAATATCCCGCCGAAGAGGATTACTGGGCAACAGCCCTCGAATATGCCGACAGCCTGGGTGTCGACGTCGTCACCTCGTCGCTGGGCTACACCCGCTTCGACAACTCGCGCTTCGACCACTCCTGGCCCGAACTCGACGGCCGCACCGCCTACATCTCGCAAGCGGCTGCCCGGGGCGTACAGAAAGGGCTGCTCATCGTCGTAAGCGCCGGTAACGAAGGGGGCAACGACTGGCAAAAGATTAATTTCCCCGGCGATGTCGACGGGCTCCTCACCGTGGGGGCCGTTACGACCGAGAGAGCGCGTGCCTATTTCTCGGGGGTAGGCCCCACAGCCGACAACCGGGTCAAGCCCGACGTAGTGGCACTCGGTGCCGCAACTGCCACCATCGACCCCGAAGGAAATCTGCTGCCGAAAGACGGCACCTCGTTCTCGGCTCCCATCATCGCCGGGCTCACCGCCTGCCTGCGGCAAGCCCTCCCCCACTTGTCGGCCCGCGAGATTATCGCTCTTATTCACCAAAACAGCACCCGATACCTCGACCCCGACTCGCTCCTGGGATATGGTATCCCCGATTTTTACGCCGCCTACCGCCAAGGCTCGGACATCGAGACTCCCCGCACGGACAATGCCCCGCTGCAACTCTCCTACCGCGAGGGAAACCCCATAGTCACCGTGGGCTCGCTACCCCCCGACGAATCAGGTATAACCCTCCGAGTCTACTCGCTCGAAGGGACGGTGCTGGCACAATATCGCCTGCCCGAGGGTGCCCAACTGGAACTGAACGACTTGAACAAAGGCACATATCTGCTGTCGGCTCGCGGACGGCTGCATTGTTGGACTCAAAAGATACAACGGTTATGACGACCGAAAAAAAAGAACTCTCGCTCTACGAACTCAACGCCTGCGTGCGCGACGCCCTGCAAACGTCGTTGCCCGAGCGATACTGGGTGCGTGCCGAAGTGAGCGAAGCCCGTGTACACTCATCGGGGCACTGCTACCTCGAACTCATCGAGAAAGAAGAGTCCTCGGGCCGAACCATTGCCAAAGCCCGCGCCACAATCTGGGCCGCCACATTCCGCCTGCTGAAACCCTGGTTCGAACAGTCGACCGGGCAGACACTCTCTGCGGGCATCAAGATTCTCATTCTGGCAAGCCCCTCCTTCCACGAGCTATACGGTTACAGCCTCACCGTCCACGACATCGACCCCGCCTATACCCTGGGCGATGCCGCCCGTCGCCGGGCCGCTATCCTGCAACAGTTGCGCGACGAGGGGGTCGCCGACATGAACAAAGAGCTCGTCTGGCCCGCACTGCCTCAACGCTTTGCCGTTATCTCCTCACCCTCGGCCGCCGGATATGGCGACTTTATGAACCAGTTACAAAACAATCCCTACGGATATAAAGTATATACCGCTCTCTTCACCGCCTCGATGCAAGGCGCACAAACCGAAAGCTCGATTATCGAAGCCCTCGACCGCATCGCCCGCCACGAAAATCTGTTCGACGGGGTAGTCATCATCAGGGGCGGCGGAGCCACCTCCGACCTCAACAGCTTCGACAGCTACCCGCTGGCTGTCAATATTGCCCAGTTTCCCCTGCCCGTCATCACCGGCATAGGCCACGAGCGCGACGACACCGTCATCGACCTGGTAGCCAATACCCGGGTCAAGACCCCTACCGCCGCAGCCGAGTGGATTATCGCCCGCCTGCACGAGGCCGATTTGCACGTAGCCGGGCTCTCCCTCGCCCTGAGCGACGAGGTGCGCAACCGCCTCCAACGCGAAAAACAGACCTTGCAACGAGCCACCGCCGACCTGCCCAGGCTGGTCGAACGGCGCATCTTGAACGAACGGCACCGCAGCGACCTGTGGCTCGAACAGATAAAACACGCCCTGCGCTCCCGGCTCGACGCCGAACGGAATAGGCTCGAAACCCTCGAAAAAACGGTAGAACTGGTTTCGCCCCACTCCCTGCTGCAACGAGGATACAGCCTCACCCTGCACCACGGCCGGGTGGTCAAGAGCATCGACGACCTCGCTCCCGGCGATACCATCGAGACCCTGCTGGCCGACGGAACGGCCGTAAGCCGGGTCGAAAACACTCAATCCGCCAAAAACAAATAGTTTACCGATATGGCCAAGAAAACCGAACTCTCCTACTCCGAAGCGATAGCCGAACTGGAATCGATTGTCGCCAAATTGCAGAACAACGAATATGCAATCGACGAACTGCAAAAGTGCACCGCACGTTCGCTCGAACTGCTCAAATTCTGCAAGTCGAAGCTCTTCGAAACCGACGAAGCCTTACAGAAAATCCTGAACGAGCTGAACGATTAGCCCCCCGGCTACCGCACGGCTGCGGCCGTCGCCGCACAGAATATACAGGAGCATATAGGCTAAATCAAAAAAAATGTTTAATTTTGTCGAGTTTTTCAACAATATGAATATGACCGAAAGAAAAGTACGGGTGCGCTTCGCACCCAGCCCCACAGGCCCCCTGCACATTGGTGGAGTCCGCACCGCTCTCTATAACTACCTGTTTGCCAAGCAAAACCACGGCGATATGATTTTCCGCATCGAGGATACCGACTCCCAACGCTTCGTGCCAGGAGCCGAGGCCTACATCATCGAGGCGCTCGAATGGCTGGGTATCCATTTCGACGAAGGGGTGAGCTACGGAGGCAACTACGGCCCCTACCGGCAATCGGAGCGGAAAGAAATTTACCGCAAATATGTAGACCGGCTGCTCGATGCCGGTAAAGCCTACATCGCTTTCGACACGCCCGCCGAGCTGGATGCCAAACGCAACGAAATACCCAATTTCCAATACGACGCATCGACTCGTATGCAGATGCGCAACTCGCTCACCCTGAGCAAAGAGGAGGTCGACCGCCTCATCGCCGACGGCACCCAGTATGTGGTACGGTTCAAAATCGAGCCGGGCGAAGACGTGGTAGTCGACGACCTCATTCGCGGCAAAGTGACCATCAACTCGTCGATTCTCGACGACAAGGTTCTCTACAAGTCGGCCGACAACCTGCCCACCTACCACTTGGCCAACATCGTCGACGACCACCTGATGCTCGTCTCGCACGTGATTCGAGGCGAAGAGTGGTTGCCCTCGGCCCCGCTGCACGTACTGCTATATCGGGCCTTCGGCTGGGAAGACTCCATGCCCCGGTTCGCCCACCTGCCCCTGCTGTTGAAACCCGACGGCAAAGGCAAGCTGAGCAAGCGCGACGGCGACCGTTTGGGATTCCCCGTATTCCCGCTCGAATGGCACGACCCCAAGACGGGCGAGGTCTCGTCGGGCTACCGCGAGTCGGGCTATCTGCCCGAAGCCGTGGTGAATTTCCTCGCTCTGCTGGGCTGGAACCCGGGCAACGACCAGGAAATCATGTCGATGGACGAGCTAATCAAACTCTTCTCGCTCGAAAAATGCAGCAAGAGCGGAGCAAAATTCGACTACGAAAAAGGCAAATGGTTCAACCATAAATACATACAGGAGAAAAGCAACGAAGAGCTCACCACCCTCTTCATGCCGATTCTCAGAGAGAAAGGCATCGAAGCCGACCCCGCTACCGTGGCTCGCATCATCGGGCTGGTAAAAGGCCGCGTAAGCTTCGTCAAAGAGTTGTGGGACCAGGCCGCTTTCTTCTTCGTAGCCCCCACCAGTTACGAGGAAAAATCGGTAAAGAAACGCTGGAAAGAAGATACCCCCGCCATCATGCGCGAACTCATCGAGATTCTGCGCAACCTCGACGACCTCTCGTCGGCTCACGCCGAAGGAGTGGTGCTCGGCTGGATCGAACGCAACGGCTATCACCTGGGCAACGTGATGAATGCCTTCCGCCTGGCCGTAGTGGGCGAATGCAAAGGCCCCCACATGTTCGACATCACCGAGATTATGGGCAAAGAAGAGACCATCAAACGCATCGAGCGAGCTATCGAACACATAGGTTGATGAACTGTCGTCGCACACATATCCTGCTCGTTGCCGCTCTCCTGGCTGCACTGCTCCCCGCAAAAGCGCAGCAAGTCGCTTGGAGTGTCGACATGACGGCCTTCTTCGACAACCGGGAATACGGTTATTCCAAGGCCGAGTCACAAACCTTCTTCGGCACGCGCCTGTCGCCCGAGGTAGGATTGCGCATGGGCCGCAGCACGCTCATGGCCGGAGCCTCATGGGTACAGCCCATCGACGGCTCTACCGAGAATGCCCGCATACACCCCACGCTATACTACCGCTATTCGTCGCCCCGATTCCTCATGTCGATGGGTATGTTTCCCCGCACCCAACTGCTCGAAAACGTACCGGCTATCCTGCAATACGACTCGCTATCCTATTTCCGCCCCAACCTGGCAGGAGCACTCTTCCAGTACATACACCCCGGCAAAGGTTTTGCCGAGCTGTATGTCGATTGGCGGCAGGTACAAACCGAGGTGAAACGCGAAGCCTTCATGGTCGTGTTCAACGGGCGATGGCAACCCCTGCCCTACCTCTTTGCCGGCGGGCATCTGGTCATGAATCACCTGGCTCGTCCCCGCAACTCGGACGACCGCTACACCGTGACCGACAACCTCATAGCCAGCCCCTACGTGGGAGTAGACCTCACCCCTTATACACCGCTCGACACGCTCACCCTCAAAGTGGGCTATCACATCAGCCTCGAACGGCTGCGCAACATAGGCACCTGGCACCACCCGCAGGGCATTCTCATCGACCTGCTGGCCGAATGGCGTTTCCTGGGGCTGCACAACACCTTCTACAAAGGCGGGGCACAAATGCCCTTCTATCCCCAACTGGGGGCACAGCTCAACCAGGGAGACCCCTTCTACCAGTCGCCCACCTACAACCGCACCGATATCTACGCCTATATCTTCCGCAAGAGCTACCTCAACTGCATGGCCTCGATCAACCTGCACTACACGCCGGGACACTGCGACCTGCAACAACAACTCATCGTGCGGTTCTATCTCGACGACCAGGCCTGGCGAGACCGGGGCAAGGGAAAAAGGCGGGAATATTTGAAAAACATCTTGTAAACCTACACACACGAGAAATTCGTTGGCTATGAAATGGATTTATAATTTTGGTATATATAGCTACAAACAGCTGGTCGCTCTGGCCGGTGCCCGCAACGCCAAGGCCCGCAAGCTGACTCGGGGACAAAAAGGCGTCTTCGACTACCTCGCGCAAAAGGCCCGCCCGCAAGGCGGCTACCTGTGGATACACGCCTCGTCGCTCGGCGAGTTCGAACAAGGCCGGCCCCTCATCGAAGCCATTCGCAAAGCCCGCCCCGACACCCCCATTCTGCTCACCTTCTTCTCCCCTTCGGGATACGAAGTGCGCAAAAACTACGAAGGAGCCGACCTCGTGTGCTACCTCCCCTTCGACCTGCCCGGCAATGTGAAACGGTTTCTCGACCTCACCCGCCCCACCGAAGCCATATTCATCAAATATGAATTTTGGGCCAACTACCTCAACGAACTCAAACGTCGGGAGATTCCCACCTACATCATCTCGGCCATCTTCCGCCCCAACCAGATATTCTTCCGCTTCTACGGAGGCTACTTCCGCCGTATCCTGCGCAACTTCACCCACCTCTATATCCAGAACGAACAGTCGCGCCAACTGCTCGCCGGCATCGGCATCACCAACGTCTCGGTCGTGGGCGACACCCGCTTCGACCGCGTGAGCGACATTCGCCGGTCGGCCAAGGAGCTGCCCCTCGTCGAGACCTTCGCCCAAGGCAGGAAGATTCTTGTCGCCGGCAGTTCATGGCCCAAGGACGAAGAGTTTCTCATCGACTACTTCAACCGCCACGACGACATCAAACTCATCTTGGCACCGCACGAGATTCACGAGTCGCACCTCGCCTTCATCGAGAGCCGTCTGCAACGCCCCGCCCTGCGCTACACCCGGGCCACACCCGAGCGCGTCGCATCGTGCGACTGCCTCATCATCGACTGCTTCGGGCTGCTCTCCTCGATCTACCGCTACGGCACCCTCGCCTATGTGGGCGGCGGATTCGGTGCCGGCATACACAACATTGCCGAGGCGGCCGTCTACGACCTGCCCGTCGTCTTCGGGCCCAACCACCAGCGGTTCAAAGAAGCCCACGAACTGATGGCCTGCGGCGGCGGATTTGCCATCACCTCGGGCGAGGAGTTCGACGCCCTGGCCGACAGCCTGCTCTACGATGCCGACCGCCTGGCCACAGCCAGCCACAACGCCGGGCACTACATCGCCTCGCACACAGGGGCAACCCGGCGCATTCTCCAATCGCTCTTCGGTATCGAAAGCGAAACAAAAGGCTAATTGTCAAAGGGAACCTCCTGCCCCTCCCGGCAGCACTCCAAGAGCGCGAAAGCTACGCATCGACCAACGAATCGATAAGCCCCTCGCAGGCATCTTCGAGCACATTCAGCACATTTTCAAAACCATCGGCCCCGCCATAATAAGGGTCGGGAATACAGTCGACCGGATAGTGGCGGCAATAGTCGGTCATGCGCTGCACCTTGGCCGTCTGCTCGGGCGTATCGGCCATCGACCGCAGCGTGTCGATATTGCGATCGTCCATACCCAGAATCAGGTCGAAACGGTCAAAATCGTCGGGACACACCGGCCGGCTGCGATGTTCCAGCAGATACCCCCGACGAGCCGCATGTGCCCGCATGCGAGGGTCGGGCAACTCCCCGGCATGACCTCCGTAAGTCCCCGCCGAGTCTACCTCGAAACAACCGGTAACACCCCGCTCGCGAGCCAAATGCAAAAACACCCCCTCGGCTGCCGGCGACCGGCAGATATTCCCCAGACATACAAACAAAATCTTCACCGGCTTCTTTATCTTCTCTTTTTCCATTATGCTATGATTTGAGTCTATCGACGCTGCAAAATAAATAAAAACTGGGCGAATCGAGAGGAACGTATGACATTTTCATTAAAAAAAGAAAGTTTCTCACAAAAAATCTTTTTCTTTCGAGAGCAATTTTATATTTTTGTTTAGCCCTTAATAAAAAGCTCTAAAACAAAACATATAGAATACAAGAACTCTAAATATTATATCTATGAAGAAAAACTACTTTTTACGCACAGCTATCTTATTAGTAACGCTGTTATGTGGAGTGAATGCAGGTTGGGCCGACACCTATACCAAAATCTCCACGCTCGACGAACTGACCGATGGCAAGTATGTGATTGCCTATGGCAATACATACGCTATGAAGAATGAAATGAGCGGAACCCGTATTGCCGCTACCGAAATTACGGTTACAGACAACAGCATTCTCAACCCCGATGCCTCGATTGTATGGGACATCACCACGACCGAGAATGGCAAAAGCATCAGCAACGGAGACCTCTACGCCGGTAATGGAGGAAATTCAAACGCAGCTTCGTTGGGCAGTTTTACCGCTGAAAAATGCGAATTTACTTTTAGCATAGTTAAAGACTTGTTCCGGGCAACCAATGTTCAATACTCCAATCGTTCATTGGAATACAACGCATCGGGCAAATATTTCGCTTGCTATAAAAATACTCAACCCGACTTAACTCTCTATAAACTCGAAGAAACGGGTAAGTCGAATCCCAACCTGGCCTTCACCGGTATCACAGGCGATGTAACCAAGCAGTTGACCGATGGCAGTTACAGCAGTGTAGCTACATCGGCTTCCGATGCCACCATCGTGTATAGCAGCAGCGACCACGAGGTTGCCACCATCAACCAGAAAGGTCTTGTTACGTTGGTTGCTGGCGGTACAACTACCATCAAGGCCGAAGTAGCCGAAACGGCTACCTACGATGCCGCATTCGTAGAATACACATTGAAAGTGGTAGACCCGGCTCTGGTCAAAACCTTTACCAAAGTAACCAACGGATCCGTAACCGACGGTCAATACATCATCGTTTATCAGGAGAGCGACGAGGCTACCTCGGTGAGAGCCATGAACACCACCAATACAAAAGATTATTTCATGTACACCGACGTTAATCTCACCGAAGGCAAAATCGTAACCGACGACCAATCGATTATCTGGGACATCACCACACAAGCCAACGGCTATATGTCAATCAGCAATGGCGACAATATCTTCGCCGGTTACAGAGGCAGCGGTAACAACGCATACATTTACGAAGAATACACCCCAGACAACAGCGACTGGACATTCACGTTTGCCGACGGTTTCTTCTCTTGCGAAAACAAGGCTGTACCGGGCCGTCTGCTCCAATACAACGCCAACTCCCCTCGTTTTGCCTGCTACACCGGCAGCCAGGAAAACCTCACCCTCTACAAGCTCGACGAAGACCCCGCTACGGGCATTGAAAATGTAGAAGTTGCCAACATGAAAATCATCAACGGTAAAGGCCAGGTGACCATCGAAACGACCGAGGCCGCCCGGGTTGCCGTCTATGCCCTCACCGGCGCACAAGTTCGTCAACTCGACCTCGTCGAGGGAACCAACATCGTAGAACTGCCTGCCGGCATCTATGTAATCGGTCGCCAAAAGGTTATCGTATTCTAATCGCACACAACGACATCTAACTACACGCAGGGAGGCAGACTCGGGTTTGCCTCCCTTTTTTATTCCCCCGACCGGAGCACCCATTGCAGCCGGCAGCATCGACCGCCCCACCGATAGAGGTTGATTGACTGTCGCACGCCCACGCCACCGGGAGAATGCAAGGCAAGCAACGGTGAGACTCGCAGGGGGGGAAAACCCATCGGCCTATCCGCACCCACTCTTCCCACACGCCTGCCGATCGCAGGCACGACGACTCGTCCCCGTCAGGCATCGAGAGAAACGATCTTTCACGAAAAAGGGCCGTATCGTGCGCTCGATACGACCCTGCAACCCGGTCGGGACAATCGGCCGGTTATCTCTTTTTAAGCATCTCCAACAAAAGAGCCGGTTCGTTGGTCGTGATATAGTCGGCCTTATGGTCGATGAAATACTGCAAGTCTTCGGCCTTGTTGACCGTCCACACATTCACGGTGAGGCCCAGCTTGTGCGCCTCGTCAATCCAATGGCTGTTCTTTTTCAGCACCTTGTGGGCATAGTCGAGCCCGGTATAGCCCAACTCTTTGAGTTCGGCCGGAGTCTTGTCGCCATTGAGATAGGCCACCTGTGCCTCGGGGGCCAGCCGAATAAGTTCGGTTCCCACCTGGTTGCTGAATGCAATATATTCCACCTGAGCCTCCATATCCTTGGCTTTCACCATATCGACCACCTTCCGGGCCAGCTCGGCATTCCGCTCGGGAGTCGACTGGGTTTTCAGCTCCAAGACCAGAATCATGGGTGCCAGTTTCTTCCCGGCATCGAGATAGGCTTCGAGCGAAGGAACGGTCTCGCCGTTTTTCAATTTCGAGCGAGTCACTTTATCGAAATCGGTCTTCTCAATCTCCAACCCGTCGAGTGTATGAGGGTCGTGATTCACCACCAGTTTGCCGTCGCCCGTCAGCCAAATATCCAGCTCCGAACCCCAGCAGCCCGCCTCATGGGCTTTCTGCAATGCGGTGAGCGAATTTTCGGCAGAGCCTTCACATTTCCAATAACCACGATGAGCCACGGCATGAGTGGTATGCTGGGCACAGGCACTCTGCGACCCAGCCAGCAACAGGGCAGCAGCCATAAAGAGTTTTGTTTTCATAGTCATCACGTTTTTTATATAGTTTTTATCACAATCATTTATCAACGGGATTCTCGGAATTGGTTCTGATTTTGAAATGCTCCGTCTCAAAATCGACCCGCGCATCACGCACATCGTTGCAACGCACGATGATAGCCCCCTCCTGTTCCCAATACGATTTCACGGTGTGACCGTTCATGGGACCGTCGGCTTCGCCCCGCACCGTCACATCGTCGGGGTTGACCACAATCTTCAACCCGCGCGACTCGTTGAGCATATCCATATCGCCCCGACTGTTACCCCCCACAATAAGAGGCACCGCCTTGATATAGGTAGGAATCACCTGCGCCTTGCCGTCGTCCTGAGGGATTGGCATGATAATTTCGTCGGACATCACGCCATTCTTCACAACCCCCTTCACCCCCAACACATGAGTCACGGGTATACCCAGCTCGTCGGCGACGAAACGCTGATACAGAAATTCGGGCGAAGCCGTCAGTATCCACACCTCAAAGCCAAACGCTTTCAAGTTGGCGATAAGCGCCTTCATCTCGGGATACATCTTCCCCTTGTAGGAACGCATATAGCAATCGTAGCCGAGAGTGGCAATCTCCTCGGGCGTCATACCGGCCAGGAAATGCACCCGATCCTCGACATAGGGTTTGCCCACGTTGTTGCCATCTTTCACCATACGGTCGAGAATAGCCATCTTTTGCCGGGCCAGCTTGTCATTGCGCCCCCGATAGTTGGCCTGCGCATAGGCATAAAGAGCCTCGTCGGCCAGATAGTAAGGCGCCTGCCCGAAAACGGTGCCGTCGCAGTCGAACACCGCCACCTTGCGGTCGGTAATCGTGAGAGTCGTTTGCAAAAATGCCTCTATGCGCTCATTCGTCTCGGCAGGCCAGGTGGCGATAGGACGATAGCTTTGGGCACAGAGAGGCGCAACCGACAAGAGGCTCCACAGGGCAATCGCCGCCAGGGCTACCCGGGTTAACGCCAACGGGAAAAGAAACTTCTGCTTCATACTTTTCTTTTTATGTGCATAATGAGTTGAACTTAATCGGCAACGGTGTTTCGAGAAACTCTGCGGAAAACCTTCCGGCCTATCGCCGGCACAGTCGGCCCGTAGCCTGTATGCTTGTTATGCAAATATAGAGATTTTATTTTTCTTTATCAGCTTCGAAAGAGAAAAAATCGAAAGAAAAAGCAATATCACAAGCAAAAGTTCGAAAGGAAACGAAAATTTAATCCACTTGTAGCCCCTTTGTAAAATCGAGAGAGACTCTCGCCCACCGGCTCGCCGGGAGACACCGGACTCAAATTTTGAATGGATAAAAAAAATTCGGCTCCGGGTCCCGGGCCGAAATCAAAAAGCGACAATAAGCAACCTTGCAGCACTCCCCCGAAACAGGGAAAGCCGACGCCGCCGATTACCAAAATTTATTCTCGACGGGGTTATATTCAAACCCTACGCTGCCCAACTTGTCCACCAAGTCGGCCTTGCAGATGTGCATGTCGTCGCACAACGCATCGAGCGACGCGTAATTGTCGCGCAATTTCGTATTGATATACGAAAAAAGAATCATCGGATCCTCGGGTAAACTGTTCATAATCTGTAAACCTTTCTTTCGGGGGACAAAGGTAATGAAAGGAGAGAGCAGAAACAAATGAAAATGAAATTTTCAAATTAGATTCTGCCGAACCGCAACCAGCCTCATCAAAAGGCAATGAGAGGTGAGAGCCGAAACAAATAAAAACATACCGTGCCACTCCGCACTCGATGCGGGGCACGGCTCATGTAGGAGCGTACGGCTCGTGCGCCCTGAATGGGACAGTGTCCGAGTACCCTTCCCGGCCTCCAAGTCGAGGCTGGAATGACGTATGCCTCCCGGGGCAGTATTCCGCATCGAGTGCGGAATGACCGAGCCCCGGGGCGAAAGAAAAGTAAAAAGCCGCTGCGACAACATCGCAACGGCTTTTCCGCGGAGTGAGGGGGATTCGAACCCCCGATACGCTTTTGACGTATACACGCTTTCCAGGCGTGCCTCTTCAACCACTCGAGCATCACTCCATAGGGTTGTTTCCTTGAAAGCGGTGCAAATATAATACAAATTTCGGGTTCGACGAAAGTTTTTATAAAAATAGCATCATACCTTAATAATATTTACTGAAAGAATTAAATTATCAACATGAACATACAATGTATATACGCCTGGCATTAATCCCGACATAGGAATCAACGCCGAATGTGCCCCTTCTCTTTCTTCATATTTTTGAGTCTGCCTTAAACAAATTCCACCACTACTATGTAAAGAAAACCATACCGAAGCCGATCGTGTCAAGTTATATTTTATTGTCAAATCACTCTCCACCGGATTAGGCAAATACTCTGCGTCTGTAAATATCTCATCAATCATTGCTTCTTGTTCCTCAAACGACACGTCTCTATTACTGTTATTATTCCCAGCCGAAAGATAATCGGGTGGATAATAAAAAGAGAGAGCCGAAAGAATGGTATCTGATTGAATGCTTTGCATTGTAGAAATCTCACTCTCAAACACCGGATAACGATTCTGCGGAACATACCAAGCATATGTATCAACACGTATCGACATGCTATCGTCACATATCCTCATATACCGCCGAGTTGTATGGACTCGCAAAGCCGATTCAAAAGTCTCTCCCGGGAGCATCAATGTGCCTTCTGCATCAGCCACAACCCTCGTTATTCCTTTAACCCAAAGTGGTATACGCTGCCCATACCGGCCGGCCCCTTCGAAACAACTCGCCAAAGAATCGCCATAAGCAAAAGGATAGCACAGCAAAAGAGAGGGAGTGGAATAATCGACATAAGAATGTGCATTTTCATGCCCTACACACCACAAACTATCATTTGCTTGTTTATAATAGACACGATTATGCCTCTCATGCTTGCAAATAATATCCACGCAGGAACTATCGGGTATAAAATATTCTACTGGAATTTCTTCTGAAAGAATCTGTAACTTTCGAAAATCCCACTGACAGTCTCTCCCGGCCTTTCCCGGATCTTTATATTCTACTTGAGCCTTGACAAATGCCTGGTCTGCTTCCAAACAATTACTGTCAACGGTCAAGACAACCGCCGAAAGAGATTGCATATACACAATGCCAGCCACAAGCAATAATATTCTCATAATCATAGCCCTTAATTTTATTAGACTCATCTTTTTATTCTTTTCGGTAGTGATACTTATACATCTTCGTTACTTTATCACCCTCCTTTACACAAACCAACCGACCCACATCATCATATTCATAATACGTTGTATGCCCACGAGGATCGGTCGACGAAATTATCCCCACCATCGGCTTATATGTATAACTAAAAACCTGAGCTGATGGCAGTTCTGCACGCAAGCGATTCAACAATACTTCATTGGGAATTTCTGCGGCAGCAAAAGCTTCCGCATCACCTATGATATCTGCAACTTGTTCCCATGTAGCATTTTTAATCTCTGCCACAGGATATTGATAATGATACCCCCACAAATAAATTGTTGTTAAATTATCCAATCCGATCTTTGATTTTAATTTTCCTGAATTGTAATAAGTATAATCTGCCCGTTTTTCAAACTCATTACTATTCCCATCTCGATAATAATGGGATACAGGACGCACAATAGCAGTATCATTATTTACCACATCGTACAAGATTTGTTCAGTATAAATTTTATCATATTCGATATCCCCTTTATACTTTACATATTCTCGCACAATAGGCGATGCAATGCAATTACCAGTTTCCATCGCGACCCGTACGGCCTGTGAATATCCGGCATAATCGTCAGAAGAATAGAAATATCTCGACGCAATACTATCCCCTGCACTGGTATACACTTTTTTCTCTCTTAAATTAAACAACCGGTCATTATCACCATATGTATATAACTCAGTCGTTTCAAAAGCCACATTCCCTGCGTCATCATAACGTCTGTTTACCATCCAGTCCAATCGTTGTAGCCCTATATAAATCGGATATGTAATCACCTCATAATCTATATCTTGCAAAGAAGATGTATTTTCATAAATTACTTCCGGTTTAAATATATCGGTAAAAGCAGACTTTGAAAAGCAATACGAATTATACCCACTCCCACATAGCCCCGACAAGCCCACAAACAGGGTTTTCGTATTCACTTGAATCCCTTGTATATACCCGTTGTTTTCAGCATACTTATAAATTGTATGTTCCTGTATGGTTTGATTATCATTGTATATCTGTCGCTCTATCAAATGCGGAGAATCGACCAAAGCACTCCAAAGGACAGCCTTACCGTTAGAAGCATTTGCCTGATCATTCATGTAATCATATCGCTCGACAATCTTACCTCCTGTACCCGTATATTCCGTCACTTCATCATACCATATTATACAATTATCACTAAGAGTAGTAATATTTGCATTTTTCTCACCCACAATTACCCAATAAGCGTCCCATAGAGGTCGGCTCCCTGGATCTACCGGGTTTTCAATTGGATCTTCAATATTTATCACTTTTCGGACCCTTTCCGAAACATATCCCCAATCCGATGTGTTTACGATAATATTCCCATATCCCGATTCGTTTTCCCCATACTTATAACTCTTGGTTATTGTATCTCCTGCTACCGGGTCATACTGTTTCAACCGCTTAATTCGTAATCCACAAGTAATATCGGTTGAATCACCTGTTGTTTCCGACACATTCAATGCACGATTCATCTCATACTCAAAAATTGTATATCCACCCGTTGGATAAACAATTTTTTCCAAGATATTTGCGTGCATTGCCTCTTCATCGGAAAGGCCATCGCCACAATTAACACTCTGTACACTATCCAATTGTTCTACTATGGTACGAGGCAGTAAATTGTGAATCCCTGCATTTATTTCCCCCGTATAATAACCAAACTTATCTTGTGCATATACATTCTCAAAAGATTGAGAATTATAAACAAATCGATACGTCTCTTCTTCACTTATTGACACAGAGTCCAGCAAATTTTTTGTTAAATCCGAATAAAAATCGACACGTCGAATAACAGCCGAATCCTCATTAAGGACGCGTATTTGTTCCAGCATCTCTGATCTTGATGGATTATCATTATAAACAAATTCCACTCTCCCCAAAGGAAAATCTATTGATGTCAAACCTTTGTCAAAGCTTGTTTGATTATTATCGCTATACTGAAACTCTTCTCGAAGTTCAAATATTAAAGGATAATTAAGTTCAGCACGAACAAACGATGCGTTAGAATATCGAGCAAACGATTTTATGGATATCGGCTTATAATTAAACTGTATAGTCTGCCCCGTCGGATAAGTTATTTCTCGTAATACATAAGCAATGTCCAAGGGATTCTCCGTATTCGAAACAACCACAAAAGATCTAGGTTCGTTTAACTTGTCACCATACCAATATACCACACCATTTGAGTCGGTCACTTTGAACCCTACAACAGGTCTATGTTTTAACCCTATGACTTCTATACGCATTGGCGATTGTTTAATCTGACGAACTCCGAAACCATCATTTTTCGGCTCAATAATAAAGCTACAACTTCCACTCAATGTATTTACAGTAAATATATCATGTTCCCCATCATAACCCCACATCCATTCAAAATCTGTTGTAGGTGAGGCCCAGTAGGCCACCGAATCGGAACCTATCAGATATGGATTACTAGGAATTTCCTCTGGTTTACACATTTCGTCTATTTTCCCGAAACTCTTTCGAGAGACTCGTAATCCAGGCAATAAACTCCATCCATAACCAAGAATTCCCACAGGGTCCTCCACTTTAATTCCCGATGCATGGTAAGCTATACTAAACGGGAGCTCTCCACCATCTGGCGTAGGTATCGAAAATAAAGGAATGCTTATATCTACTACCCCTGTTGCTTTAGATACGGGATAAAACTCAAACCTGTTGAATTGAGAAGACAATGGCGACGTTATATTGATATTGGGCATCTTATTTGCCAAATACTCCTCTTCCTCATCTTGTGCATATCCTATAATAGGCAGTATCACCAACGACATTGTACATAATATTTTATTTAATTGTATTCTCATAATTATCTATTTAAATGAAAACATTTTATATCGTTGAAAATAAACTCTCCTCCTATCACATATAATGTACTCCCCGATTACTTGGTCAAAAATACAACATCTACATCTCGTCCGACTCATAATACTCCACTAACTTTCTTATTTCAATATCTCCTGTTCGCGAAACAGACAATTGAAATTCATAGCAAATATCTGTATCGGGTTGACACACATTGAGACAAAAATATACATTCCCGTTGTGCCCCACACTATCTAAAGAAAAATAATAAATGGAATATTTCTCTATCTCCTCTTTAGGAATATAAGAACTAAAGAAATCGCGTGTTAGCTTTTTATGCAGAACACTATCGTTGAGATATTTAATATCCATAATAATTTCTCTTCCGACAAAGTAATAGTCTTCACTGGAATATATAATCTCTTCTTCATTATCCTGCGCGACATACGATATATGATAATCATTGACTGTCGTATCTCGACGAAACGAAGGGGAGCCAATCGGCGTCATTCCCTCCAACGACGGTTTTTGCGGGACGGTATCGATCGGACCCATGACCTCGATGAGTTCATCACTATCTGCCAATGCCAGCTCCTGCCGCACAGTATCGACCGTATCCACCAGCCCTTGGCTCTCTCCATTATCGGCTTTTTTAGCTCCCGGGGTGTTACAGCATGTGAGTACTAAGGGCAAAACAACTAAGTAAAAACGAATGCTCTTCATAGGTATGTTCTTTTATTGAATATGATACTGATAATCGTTCTATAAATATGGCAATGCTTTATAGTGATATATTGTTTGGATTGCTTTTGTTATATAACGACTCATAAATTCAAATAAAGCTGTCGCATTTCCGTCTCCTCTTATTTTATATTGCATCATAACTTTCCCGATTAATCGAACCAAAAGTTCAACATTCTCTTCAAATTATCCGACATATAGTATCTGTTATTTCCCATATCCACAAATCTTTCGTCATACCAAATTACTGAAAGGTTACCCTGCGAGTAAATCTCTATTTTTCCTCTTACATCAAGGGGATCTATATCTAATTCTACGGTATTCCCTTGTTTTGTTGTTACGGTCTTTTTCATACAATCATACGGTCTTATTTTTATCAGAGAATCGGGAAGAGCATTTAATTGCAGTAGATTCTGACAGAGTTGTTGAATTTCTGAACAGGATAATTTTTTAAGGAAATAGGGATAAGAACCTTTCCCTTTTTCAAAATGATTGTCAAACAATCGCCTTGGGGTGTTACATACCGTATAAACATCAAAAGAGAAATGTTTAATCTTTATACTGTCGGCTTTTTCGCATATCATTATTTGAGAAAAGGCAAGTAACGGACAAAATAAAAAAAGCAAGGCTATATATCTTTTCATAATGTATCATTTTAAGGTTACACTATTCTTATCACCAGCACCCCAGCCCGGTTATCTCCATCTTTCCACGAGAGTATTTGAAATAGAAATCTCCCCAATCACATATCATAGTTGGGACATATTGTTGATAAGTGAATTTTCTTTTTTTCCCCGTTCGTTCATATAGATATGGAGGAAGATCCCCATGCCAAACAAAAAGGAAATCGTTGTAT
>CASFYQ010000013.1:0-688 GCA_949298955.1 uncultured Bacteroidales bacterium | reverse complement strand
TAGTCCAAGCAAGCGCAACCCGAATTGAAAATCTTGGAGTCTATCTCTTGTAAAAAGACCGAGTCTTTTATATTCATTTCGGGCATATAGACCGTGATTTTTTTCACTATCTCTTCATAGGTCAGCAATTGGGCCTGTATGGTTGGTACACCTATCAGTGACAGCAACACATAAATCATACACTTTTTCATAGCCGTTAAACATAATTTTGTTAGTCCTCACCATGGAATGAACGCTTCATATCCAAATCGGGACAATCCATTCCCATAGATTTTATCGAGCCCTCGACGTAACCCAAATACACGGAGATAACCGAATCGCCTTTCTCTCCTTTCCAATAGGAGAACTCCCGTTTCCTATCTGATACCTCGCATAGCGAATCGGGAATAACTCCATACCAAACAAAAGAAAAATTTTTATATTCAAAATATCCGGTTATTGTACCTCCGCAAAATTCAAATTCGGGATATAAATCAAATCTCAGCCAGGGCTCTTTCGAATCAACGTAACATACCTCAAAATTACCTTTATCCAACTTATGCAAGTTGAAACAAATCGAATTAAAAACAAGTGAGTCTATACGTTGAAAGAACAGAGAGTCTTTAAAGACAAGCTCCGGCACCTGCATGTACCCTCTTTCTCTCTTTGACTCGTCATTAGATACCTGCCCCCATAACGGTGCCGATAA
>CASFYQ010000012.1 GCA_949298955.1 uncultured Bacteroidales bacterium | reverse complement strand
GCGAAGGGTTAGAGCGTCCCGAACAGAATCGGGAAGGTCCCGGGATCATACCCCGGTCTCGCTACAAAAAGCCTCAGGAAACTGGGGCTTTTTTGTATATGTTATTTCCTGCTGACCCTTTATTCCCGCGTTGTCCCTAATCCTCAAACTGCCTTTGTACTATTCCATATTTGATACAGATTCCGGGAGAATACAGGCAAAGAATAAAAAAGTTACATATTTTTATTTTAATTAAAATACATTGCGTATCTTTGAAATACATAAGGGTGAGGTAGAATAGTCCGATTCGAAGCGGGAATCCCGCATGGCTTTTACGCCTGTTCCCTTTAATTTGAGAAAGAGTATGCAAGAACAAAAGGCCTTTTCTTGTATGCTTGTGGGACTAATTAAAGGCCTTCATCTAAATTCTTTAATCATGGATAACAAGTTATTCGCTTTTTTTGAACCGGTGTGGCGGTTTATCGACAACGGCTCGTTCTTTCGTGAGCCTTTCCGTTGGTTGTATGTAGCCATTGCAATCTTGAATCTGTTGTTCCCGTTGGTAGCTATCTTTGGGACGATAGGTAGTGGTGTGTTCAAATATATGTCGGGAGGGGCTATTTTTGCTGCCATTTTGGTGTTTATCCTCTTGATTGCGCTGGGAATTATGAGCTTTGTCCTTTGGATGGACAGGCAGAAGAAATTGAAAGAGCTGTTGCATGAGGATAATGAGTTTGTTGCCATTCCCATGGTATCGCATTTTATCCAGACGCTGGGCGAATGGTTCGGATTCTATTTGGGACTGTTTGGCTGTGTGGCATCGTTGCTGTTCATGTTGTTTGGCGGTAGTGAGATGTTGGGCCAGTTTGGAGGCAGTCTGTTGCCGTGGGGTTCGGGCGTCATGATGATAATCATCTACCCGATTCTCGGCTTCCTCATTGTCGTTTCGGCTCGTCTGTTGGCCGAGTTGTACCGGGCTATGGCCTCGATTGCCAATAGTGCGAAATGTATTTCAAACCAGGTATCCAATGCTGCTCCGACTCAGAGCGAGACTTCCGCAGAACCCTCTCCTGCCGGCGAAGAATAACCTATCTTGAAGCATGAATAAAACAGCGGCAGATTCCCGTGAAATGGGGAGTCTGCCGCTGCTTGTATGCGGAGAAGGGGAGAAGGGGGGGAGGTTCTCCCGGTCGTTTTCTCTTGAGTCTGTTCAGGGGTGAGTTGGCCGGGGAGTCGGGTCAAGGCATGGGGGATACCTCGATTACCTCTTTTACCCGATAGACACCGTCGTATTCGGCGGCAAATCCTTCGGTCGATTTCCCGGCGTCGACCACTCGCAGCGAGGCTTTCACAGCGGTGTAGGGTTTTACCTTCTCGCCGACGGCCTTTTCGTACAGAGGTTTCAGGGAATCGGTTTCGTCGATAATCCAGTATTCGGTCGTATCGCCGTCGGCAATAAACGAGCGCACCTCGTGCCCGATAATCAATCGCCCGTTCACCGTGAAGGAGAGCGGGGTCGCCGGTTGTATAAGAGTGGCCGGTATCGAACTTTGCGGACGGGCAAGGCTCATCACATAGTCGCCCTTTTTCAATACGAGGCTGTCGGCCGTGAGTTTGCCGATTTCGAACGTATCGGCAAAGGCGATGGTCTGGTGGTTGCCGATGCTTTCGCCCGAGAGGATAAGCCGGTCGCCCTCCCGACTCCACTGTTTGTATTGGAGGGTTGCCATGTTGATCGATGATGCTTCGCCGTTTTCTTTCAGGTCGATACCCTGTATGGCGTCGGGGTTACCCGGTACCGGTTCGATCCATTGTCCCGTCAAGGAGGCTTCGTTCCGGCAGGCCGAAGCCAGAATAGCAATAGCTGTCAAGGCCGTGAACATTTTTGTTTTCATTGTTGAAAAGTGTTTTAGGTTTATGGTACTTTCTGCAAAGCTATGAATAAAAAGGACTCTTGGAACCGGACATACCCAAGGAAGAGGAGAAAGTCGAAAATTCGGGGCTGTTTTTAAGACAATTTAATGTATCGGCATGCAGTATCGGCCCCTAATTTTGTTTTATCTTTATACTGAATTTAGGTATAGTGAAAATTAGAATAGAAACTAAAACAAAAAGTGTATGAAAATGAAGTGTTTATATGTGGCTGTGGCTGCTGCCGTGCTTTCGTTGGCTGCGTGCCGCTCCTCAAAAGATGCCGTGTCGGTAAACGATCTCGACGGAGAGTGGAATGTGATGGAGATTAATGGTCAGGCCGTGAAAGCCGAATCTCAACCTTTTATCGGGTTTGACGCTCAAAACGGGCGGGTGTATGGCTATACCGGGTGCAACCGGCTGATGGGTGCTTTGACCCTCTCGAAACCCAATAAAATCGAGTTGGGGCAGATGGCATCTACCCTTATGGCCTGTCCCGATATGGAAAACGAGCGACTCATACTCAATGCGTTGGCTTCGGTGAAAAGCCTCAAATGTTCGGGTAAGACGCTGGAACTGTATGGTGCGGACAAAGAGCCGGTAATGCTGCTGCAAAAACGTTTTGAGGTGGTGCCCCTGTCGAGCCTGCAAGGAGAATGGCATGTGGTGAACCTTTACGGTGCCGCTTTACCCGAAGGTATGGAAACCGTGCCTGCACTCAATTTCGACGTGACTGCCAATCGGGTAACCGGCAATTCGGGTTGCAACCGCCTGTCGGGTGCGATTAATCACGACGAGGCCGATGAGAACTCCATTTCGTTTGGACATGTGGCTTCTACCCGCATGGCCTGCCCCGATATGGATACCGAGAACCAGGTACTTTCGGCACTCAACAGCGTGCGTTCCTATGGCCTGCTCGACAACGGCCGTCTGGCTCTCATGAACGAGGGCGGCACGATTGTGCTCGAGTTGGAACGGAGCAAATAAACTGTCCCAAATATACAGGTGAGACCGAGGGGCTACCCTCCCGCATGGCGGGAAGGCGGCCCTTCGGTTGTTTTTGTGCCCTGGGGAATTGCGGATTTTTACGCTTCCGGAGTGAGCTTTCCGCAGATTTTCCTTACATTTGTATGGGTGTCGGGCCCCTTCCCGGCATCGACCTGATACACATGAAATACTAAAAAAACAAGAACCGATGAAAAAATGGATTGCAACGCTTGCATGCTTCTGCCTGCTGTCTGTGTCGGCGCAGGCCCAGAAGTATGTACCTAACCCCGAGAATCTTCAGAACAGGAAAGAGTTTGCCGAGAGCCGGCTGGGTATCTTTATCCACTGGGGCCTGTACAGCACCTTTGCACAGGGCGAGTGGTATATGAACAATGCCAATATCGATGCCCGTGAATATGCCAAGGCGATGAATGGCTTTTATCCTCACCGCTTCGATGCCCGCGAGTGGGTATCGGCTATCAAGGCGGCAGGGGCGAAATACATCTGTTTTACCACTCGGCATCACGAGGGGTTCTCCATGTGGGACACCCGGTGGTCGGACTATAACATCATGAATACGCCCTATGGAAAAGATATTGTGCGGCAGTTGGCCGAGGAGTGTCACCGCCAGGGCATCAAGCTGCACCTCTATTACTCGCACATCGACTGGACTCGCGAGGACTATCCCGCAGGCCGCACGGGCCGGGGTACCAAGCGGCTCGACCGCGCCGACTGGCCGGCATACTATCGCTTCATGAACAACCAGTTGACCGAGTTGCTCACCAACTACGGCGAGATCGGGGCCATCTGGTTCGACGGCTGGTGGGACCACGACGTGGATTCCGTCCCCTTCAACTGGGAGCTGGAGGAGCAGTATAAGCTCATTCACGACCTGCAGCCCGGCTGTCTGGTGGGCAACAATCACCATCAGACTCCCTTCGAGGGCGAGGACATTCAGATTTTCGAGCGCGACGTGCCGGGCGAAAACAAGGCCGGACTTTCGGGACAGGACATCAGCGCCTTGCCGCTCGAGACCTGCCAGACCATGAACCACTCGTGGGGATACCGGGTGACCGACCAGGAATATAAATCGACCAAAGAACTTATCCAGCTGTTGGTGCGCACCTCGGGCAAAGGGGCCAACCTGCTGCTCAACGTAGGCCCGCAACCCGACGGTACGTTGCCCGAGGCTGCCTTGACCCGCCTGGCCGAGATGGGCAAGTGGCTCGACCGCTACGGCGAGTCGATCTATGCCACCGTGGCCGGCGATTACCGCGAGGGCGACAACCTCATCACGACCCGCAACGGCAACGTGCTCTATGTGCATATTCTGAATACCGACATCGAACAGGTGAAGATGCCGGTTGCGCAGAAGGTGAAGAGTGTCGAGGTGCTGGGCGAGGGTCCCCGCATCGACTACAAGTACAGGAAAGGGGAGCTGACCTTCGCCGTCGATGTTCCCTCCGACTGCATCGACTATGTGGTGAAAGTGACGCTCAAATAGACGAATCGGGTGTATGAAGATAGAACGCAGGGCCTCACCCCTCCATCGAGAGGAGTGAGGCCCTGCGGCTGTTTCTGGGGAACGGCCGGTTTATTTCCAGGCTACCTCTTGTTGGGTGATTACACCGTCGTTCAGAGTGCACTGTTCGAGGCTACCCTCTTTGACCTGAATGCAGAGGTAGAGCATGCCCTGGGCCGAGGTGCAGCGCAGCGAGCGGTTGCAGTGGGTGGCTACGCGCACGATAGAACCCTCGGCGATGGGAAATGCCGTGCCGTCTACCTGAAAGTCGCCCGAGCCCCGCAAGACGAGATACACCTCTTCGTTCTGCTTGTGGCTGTGGAAGAAGGGGGCGGCCTCGCCCGGGTTCAGGGTGCCGAACGAGATTTCGCAGCCGGTGGTCCCGGCACAATCTTTGATAAACTGTTTGCCGGCGAAGGCACTCAAGGCGCCTACTGTGGCATGGGTGAACTTTTCGCCCGAATCGATTTTGCGGATAGTTTCCATAATCTTCTTGACTTTATTGGTTACTAATGATAACTTGATTATTTTTGTAGTGCGAAGATGCTCTTTTCCCGGCTCCCGTGCAAGAAGGCACAGCGAGATAGGTAAGTTACACCGGGGTAACGAATGCAGAGAATCAGGTGCGTGTAAAATGTTAAATAAGATGAAAACTTTTCTTCATACGGGTGTCTGCCCCGTGCGCGATATTTTGGGCCGGCTGGGCAGCAAGTGGTCGGTGCTGGTTTTGGAAACCTTGTACGAAAACGGCACCATGCGCTTCAACGACATACAGCGTTCGCTGGGCGATATCTCGCAGCGCATGCTCACCGTCACGCTGCGTTCGCTCGAGGAGGACGGCATGCTCACCCGGCAGGTCTATGCCGAGGTGCCGCCGCGGGTGGAATATACCCTTACCGAGCGGGGATTGAGTTTCATGCCGGTGATGGCCGAGGTGGTGCGCTGGGCGGTCGCGCATGCCGACGACATACTGGCCTCGCGGGCCGGGCAGAAACCGGTAGACCGAGTGTGAGGCCGACCTCCCAAGTGATAGGGAGTCGGTCTTTCTATTTTTTAGGGGCGTGGTGGAGTGTGGTGAAAAGACCTGTCCACACCTGCTTCGACTTTGGAACAGGCTCCTTTTGTCGTGTGGGTTGCCGTTCTTTCTCTTCCCCTTAAAACTTGATGATGATGTCGGCCCCGAAAGTGATGGGGCGGCCGCTTTGTACGAAGCTGTTGGGCACTGCCAGGTTCTCGGCGTTCATTGTCTCGAAATAAAAAGCCTGGTAGTGGCGGTTCAGCAGGTTGCGGCCCCAGATTTTCAGGTCGGCGAATTTCCCCGAGAGTACAACCGAAGCGTTTACCAGACCGTAGAAATTCTGTGCTGCATCGTTGGCTTCGGTCCAATAGATTTTGCCCTGTCCCAGATATTGCAGTTCGAAGGTCACGTCGGTTTCCCGGTCGACAGACAAAGTATAGGCTCCGGCGAGAGCCAGGGTATGAGCCGGGGCAAAGGGCACGAAATGTCCCTTGTAGTCATTCTCTCCGTCGTTGTATTCGCAGAAGGTGGCGTGGGTGTAGCCATAGCTGGCCGATAGCAGCAACTGATTGGTGGGAGTGGCCCGTAGCGAGGCTTCGAGTCCATAGCTGGCCGTGCGCCCCGAGTTTTTGGTCACACGCCCGTAGCCGCTCACGGCGGCAATCTGCTGGTCGCGGCAGTCGATGTAGAAGAGCGACAAGTCGGCCGAGAGCCGATGGTCGATCAGTTGCGAGCGACCGCCGATTTCGTAGTTCCAGCTATGCTCGGGCTTGTACGAAATGGCACTGTTCACGTTCACCGAGCTGTTCGTCGTGGGCATACCCGCCGGGGTGCTGCCCATACCTCCGCCGGAATTGCCACCGCCCATGCTTTTCATCAACTCGCTCATCATGCTGCTTCGTATTTGCGACTGAATGAGGTTGGAGAACATCTGGAAATTATAGCCGCCCGAGCGGTAGCCGCGGCTGACCGAAGCATAAACGAAATTCCGGTTGTCGATGGCATATTTCAGCTCAAACTTGGGCGACAGTTCGAGTGTCTCCATCGACTCGCGGCCGTCGATACCTAACGGTAAGGCAAAGGGCTGGGTGATGGTGACGGGGCGCCCACCCGCATCGATACTCACGATAGCGTTGCCCGTGAGGGGTTCGGTGGCATGGGTGTGGTGGTAGATGCGGGCCCGCTCATAGTCGAGGCGCAACCCCACGGTTGCCGACAGGCCGTCGGTGAAGATGCGGTTGAGAGTTGCCTGTCCGAATGCCGCAACTCCATAGGTAGGTGTCTTGTAAGAACCGTCGATATAGAGGTTGGAGTTGTCGATGGCGACAGCGATGTCGGGCATGCCCGACAGGGCGGGATTCTGTTTGAGAGCCGCCAGTTGGTCGTTGGTCTGCTTGGTAATGAGCAGGTCGATACCCTCTTGCCTGAAATCGACAGGTCCCAGGGTATTGATGTTTTGGTAAAATCCGAAGAGCCCGCCTACCCATTCCCATCGCTTCCCCTGATGCGATTTGATGGCAAACTCCTGCGAAACCGCGTGCATCTTTTGCTTCTGTTGCAGGGTAAAAATCGAGAGAGGCGTGAAATCCTGGTCGAGGCGCATATCGTCGTCGAGATACTGGTAGCCGGTGGTCGAGGTGAAGATGAACCGGTCGTGAAGGTATTGTGCCGAGAATCCCGAGGTGAAGAGGTCGCGGCGGTACGAAGCCTCGTCGTTGTAGGCAATGTCGCCGGTCGTTCCCCGCACCTTGTCATAGCGGGCATAGGGGTAACCCTGCTGATCGCTTCCCTCGTAGTCGCCGCTCAGGCTCAGTTTCCAACGTGGGTTCACGCGCCAGTCTATCTGCACGCGTCCGCCGCCCGACCGGGTGCTTCCGCTGTTTTGGCGGGTATATTGATTCTCGAAATAGCCCTCGTCGCTGCGGTAGCGGGCATTCACGGCCACGGCCAGGTGGTTGGTAATCTTTTGGCTGGTCGAGGCGGCCACTCCCCACAAGTTGTGGTTACCGAAGCTCAGCTTTACTTTCGAGCCTTGCTTTTCGAGGGGCGACACCGTCTTGACGGACACGAGTCCCGCCATGGTGTTGCGGCCGTAGAGGGTACCTTGCGGCCCTTTTAGCACCTCGATGTGGGCGATGTCGATGAAATCGAAATCGAAGGCACTCTTGTCGAGGTAGGGCACGTTGTTGACATAGAGCCCCACTGCCGGCGAATTGATGCGCGAGCCGATACCCCGGATATAGGCCGACGAGATGAGTTTCGACCCGTAGTCGGGAATGAAGAGATTGGGTACGAGAGCCGATATGTCTTTGATTGAATGAATGTTTTGCCTGTCGATTTGCTCGGCGCCGAGATAGGTGATGGCACCGGGAAATTCCCGCAGGTTCGATTCCCATTTGGGGGTGCTGATGATGGTGACGGCATTCAGGTTGTAGAGTCGGTTCCCCAGCGAGTCGGTGGTGACGGGAAGGGGATTGGCCGGAGCCGTGAACGTGAAAAGGAGCGCAAAGGCCGGGAGCAAAAAATTCTTCATAAATCTTGTTTACCTTACCGGGCGGGACACGAGGGTGCCCCTTTCCCTTGAAATTACGGCGGCAAAGTAACAGCAGAAAAACGAGCTGTGCAATCCTCACAAATAGTGATTTTGCCCCTTTACAGGAACAGCAGCAGGCTGAACGCCATCACGGCCATACCGGTGATGACTCCCCCGATGCCATAGTGGTGATGGCCGTATTTCTCGGCACCGGGCAGCAGCTCGTCAAACGAAATGAAAACCATGATGCCCGAGACGAAAGCCAGCAGCAGGGCGTGAATGAGGGGTGTCCAGAAGGGAAGCAGAAAGAGGAACCCGATGAGTGCACCCACCGGCTCGGCCATGCCCGAGAGCAGCGAATACCAAAAAGCCTTCTTGCGGCTGCCCGTTGCCTGGTAGATGGGCACCGAGACCGCAATCCCTTCGGGTATGTTGTGAATGGCGATGGCAATGACAATGGGTATGGCGATGTCGAGGTTGCCCAATGCCGAGGCAAAAGTGGCCAGCCCCTCGGGAAAGTTGTGAATGGCGATAGCCAAAGCCATCAGCACCCCGGTGCGTTGCAGCCGCTGTTGGTTCGAAAGCTCCTCTACCCGGTGTATCTCGTGCGGGTTCTCGTCCTCGGGTATGAGAAAGTCGATAAGGGCGATAAACGAGGTGCCGGCAAAGAAAGCCAGCAGCATGGCTATGTGTGCCATACGGGCTCCCATTTGCTCGCCCAGCATTCCCAGTGCCTCGGGCATCAGCTCCATGAACGAGATGTAGACCATCACCCCGGCCGAAAAACCCAGTGCGGTCGACAAAAACTTGGTATTGGTGCGTTTGGCGAAAAAGGCGATGAGGCTTCCCACACCGGTCGAGAGGCCGGCAATCATCGTAAGCAGGAAAGCCACGAGGATAGAGTTCGTTTCCATATTTTGACAAAATAAAGGGCAGAGGGGGAGTGGCGACTGTTCCGGCCTGCGGGTTGTCGCCGCAGAACCTTTGTCGGCCCCGCCCGGGGTGACAAATGTAGTGCATTAAATAACTCTACGGTAGGATTTGAATAATAAAAATAGTAAAAAAGAGCGAGATATGTTAGGAACAAATCGCAGGCTCTGTGTATCTTTATCCCCGCAAAAAAGAGATTATGCAAGAATACAACGAAGATATTGTTATCGAGCAACTGCAAAATCCGGCGACCGTGCGGCAGGCTTTTGCCCGGGTGGTGGCGCAGTACAGCAAACCGTTGTACTGGCAGATACGGAAGATGGTGCTTTCGCACGACGATGCCAACGATTTATTGCAGAATACCTTTTTGAAAGCCTGGGGCAGCATCGAGTATTTCAGAGGCGATGCCAAGCTCTCGACCTGGCTCTACCGCATTGCCGTGAACGAGACTCTCACCTTTCTGGCCCGTGAGCGAGAACAGCGTAACCTCAAAGCCGACGATGCCGACAATTTCCTGATACTCAATATCGAGAGCGACCCTTATTTCGACGGAGACCGGGCACAGCGTATCTTGCAGGAAGCCATTGTGCAGCTGCCCGAGAAGCAGCGCCTGGTATTCAACATGCGCTATTTCGACGAGATGAAATACGAGGATATGTCGGAGATTCTGGGCACCTCGGTAGGAGCGCTCAAAGCCTCGTATCACCATGCCGCCAAAAAAATAGAAGAATATCTGCAAGAGCATATTTAAACCTTTTCATTCGTTTCTTGTCTAACAAACAAAAGGTGTAGCTATGGAAAAGAAGACTCCCCTATTAGATGAAATCGGCCGGAAGCACGGAATGTGCGTCCCGGAAGATTATTTTGCCGATTTCACCGAGAAGATGGTCGACTCTCTGCCCGAGCGGGAAATCCCGTTGCCCGAGCAGCCTACCTTATGGTTGCGGGTGAGGCCCTGGGTCTATATGGCTGCCATGTTTGCGGGCGTATGGCTCATGATGAAGATGTTTACCGGCATATTCTCGGTCGAGAAAGGCGAGAATCCCAATGTCGAGATGACCGCTTCGGTTCCGGAGGATAGCTCGATAGAAGACGAATGGTTTGCCCATTATGTCGATGACTATACGGCCTATGAGATGTTGTACACCGAGGGCGATTATTAAAGAATATTGAATGAACGATGATTATGAGAAAAGCAATTTTATGGCTCTCGGCAATCGTTTTGCTGGGGTTGCCCATGTCGCTTGCGGCACAAGATAAAACAGATTCCAAAGAGCAGCGCAAGGCCAAGTTTGAGCAGTTCTGCCGGTTTCGCCGCGATTACATGATGAAACAAATAGAGCTTACCGACCAAGAGGCCAAGCAGTTCTTTCCCCTGTATGAAGAGCTGGAATCCAAGAAATGGAAGGTCGACAAGGAGGCTCGTGACTTTGCTCGCAAGATAGCCCGGTCAAAAAGTTCCGTCTCCGATACCGAGTATGAAAAGGCTGCTCAGGCCCTGCTTGAGAAAGACGAAAAGATGGCACAGCTCGACCGCGAGTATTACGACAAGTTCAAGACTTTTCTTTCGAGCGAAAAACTTTTCAAGTTCAAGAATGCCCAAATGAAATTTCCGCGCGCCATGATGAGGTGGCACGGTGGTAAGAATGCTCACAAGGGGCAGCGCCACAAATAGCCTCGTCGTTTATAATTTCCCCGAAAAGATAAAACGGAAGAGGGATTGCAGCCGGTTGCAATCCCTCTTTCGTTTTGGAGTTGGAGTGCTTCGTGGAGGTCAATGCACGAGAACCTTCTCGCTGTGATTGCCGATGCGCAGGATATAGAGCCCGGTGGGAACTCCCGCAGTCTGCCATTCGATGCGTGTGCCCGGGGTCGCCTCGATGGTCGTTTGGTAGCGGATAATGCCGTCGGGGCTTGTCAGCACGATTGCGGCAGTCTGCGACTCGGTGAAGAGAATACCGTCGCGGTAGAGCCGGTAGGGCTTCCCGTTCATGTCTACCCGGTCGATAGCCGTGGGCGACAACACCTCGCCGATACCGGCCAGGGCATCGATTTTGCCATAGCCGTAAATAGGGTTGGGGCACGTTCCCGTGTAGCTGTCGGTTCGGGAGCTCTTTTGCAGTACCGACTGTATATCCTCGGGCGAGAGCTCGGGATTGGCTTCGAGCCAGGTGGCAATCACGCCGGCCACGAATGGCGAAGCCTGCGAGGTGCCCGTCATCTGTCCCCAATAGTAGCTCTTCCCGCCGAGGGCGGTGCAGGCCACTGTGTTGGTGCTGCTCTCCTTGTAGTAGTCGGAGTAGGACGACACCGCACTGAAAATCATGCCGCCGGGAGCCGTCACGTCGGGTTTTACCCGGCCGTCGGCCGAGGGGCCGCAGCTCGACGTATAGTTGATTTTGTTCAGCGGGTAATCGATAATCATCGACTGTTTGTTGCCCGAGTAGTTGGTCCATGCGTTGCGGGTCGTGTAGTTGCCCACGGTAATGGTGCGCCGGCCCGTACCGCCCAGCTCGCCCAACGTGTATTCAGTGTCGTAGCTCACGTGGGTACTCTTGCCGTTGTCGGTAAACTGCCCGCTGTTTTTGTCGGTCCAAAGGTCGATGTGCTGGGGCTGCCCCTCGACACCCACCTCGATATTGTATCCTTTCAGATTCAGATTATTGAGAGCAATTCGGTACATGCGTCGTGAGTCGTTCCACAACTCGGTGTAGCAGGCGATTTCGCCCCCTTGCGAGTAATTGTAGTCATCGGGCACGGCAAAAGTCTGGTCGGTCTTGTCGGCCGTGCAACTCCACACGGCATTGCCTTGGTTGTCGATGAGCGACAAGGTCACTGAAAATCCGTCGGCCTGACCCCATACCTCGAAGGTGTTCGACTCATAGCCGGTGGGCTTGAAGAAGGTGAGCACCGGGGTGGAGCTGTCGCTCAACGTCATCGAGGCATGCGCCCTGTTTTTGGCGTCGTTACCTATCGAGCCTACCAAAATCTTCCCTTTACCCACCAGGGCATCGATGGCCTGGTCGAAAAGCGAGGTGCCGTCGTGCGGCCCGTAGGGGGTATTCAAACTGATGTTGACCACCGCCGGTCGGCCCACCGAGTCGGCATAGTTGAAGATGTAGCGGATACCGTTCAAGATGTCGGTATCGTCGAGGGTCGACCCCACCATCACGAGCGAGGCATCGTAGGCCACGCCATAGTAGGGGTTGCGGTCGAGCGATGCGGTGGCCGATGTCTGTATGGGGCCGAAATAGCCGCCGCCCGCTATGCCTGCCACGTGGGTGCCGTGGGTCTGCTCTTCGTTGTCGGTACCTTCGGCAAGAATGCTCTCCCGAGTGGTCAGAAGCCGGTTGTTCATCTGGTTCCAGAATCGCTCGATGCGCAGCGTCTCCCCGTCGGCCGATCGGAAAGCCGGGTGTGACACGTCGAATCCCGAGTCGACAAAGCCCAGTATCACCCCTTTCCCGGTGAAGGGCGAGACGAGCGACTCTCCACTCTGCACCTGGTCGACAAAGGTCTCGTTGCGAGCCTGGTCGAGCGACAGGTCTGCCCGGCGGGATAGCTCGGCTTTGAGAACGAAATCTTGTTTCAGCACTTGTGGCAGATGGGCCCGGCTCACCCGGGCGGTAAAGAACCCGTTGCCCAACGCTACGCACGATTCTGCCCCGGCGGCTTGCAGTTCGGCCGTGGTGGCGGTTGCGTCGCATTGTAGCAGCAGTTGCAGCACAGGCTCTCGTCCTTCCGATTTCAACCGGCTGCCTGCGGTGTTTGCCCGGTCGAGCATTTGACGCGACGAGGCCGACAGCTTGCTGCTGTCGGCTTGGCATACCATGCCGTTGAGCAGGAATATCCCGCACAACAGCACGGCACATAGTTTGGGTTTGTTCATGGAGCCGGGTTTAGAGAGCACTTACTTTGAAAGCAGTAGTACCGATTTTTACAATATAGACTTGACTCGGAGTAAAGGCGAATGCATACTGCCCGTTGTCGGTCTGTCCCCGACTTGCCAGCTTGCCGTCGGTGGTATAGATGGCGACCGGCATCGGTGTGAGGTCGTTGACCGAGAGACCTTGGCGGGTTACCGTCAGTTCCAGCCGGTCGGCGGTGGCACTCTCGATGCCCGAGCCATAGACCACGGCCACATCGTCGACATAGAGGTAGTTGCCTTCGGCTACTTCGAGCGATTGGTCGGGACGCTTGCTCAGGTAGTTCGAGGCGCAGAAAACGATATTCATCTTTTCGGGCGTTTCGTCCGAGAGATAGTCGATTGTTACCTCTTGCGGTTCAAAGGAGTCGATGTCACTGTCGAGTGTGAGCGTGCCCGACCCGATGAGGGTGGCACCCGCATTTCCGGCCAGTACGGCGCTCATCTCGTCGGTGTGCGAGGCACCGCTGATGTCGGTCGACTCGGCACTGCCCTTCCACAGATAGACCGTGATGCAGGCGGCATCGTCGATGTCGCTGGTCGGGGCGTTGTAGTATTGGGCCTTGAAAGTAATCTTTTGGGGGCGTGCGGTAAAGGCCACACCTCCGTCTACGCCCAGGTCGCCCGTATTGGCCGTGTAGTAGGTCGTGTTTACATAAAGCCAGGGATTGCCCAGCGACAGGATGCCGGGAATTACGTAACCATATTTGGTGCCAAACATATTGCTACCGGCAAACACATTCTCGATGATGGGGTAGGCATCGGTGTCGTCGCCACCCTTGGAAACCGTGCCGGCTTTCATGCTGACAAACCCGCTTACGTTGGAATACAACGCGTGCCACCCGGCGGGCTGTACCTTTTGGTTACCGCCGTCGCTTTCCCAGTCCTTGTTGAAATTGTCGCCCGAAAACTCTTGGGCTTGTGCTGTAAATAAAAATGCAACGCAACAACTTAAAATAAGATAAAAATTCTTCATAATATTTCTATTCTATTAAAAAGTTTGTTTGTAATATTATATTTGTGCGGGCAAAGTAAAGAATAAAAGTTGTGAATTGAAAAAAGAAATAGGGGAAAAGTATTAATTATTAAATATTAAACAGTATGAAAATGAAATTTATTCGACTTTTTTGCATAATTATGTCATTCCTTGCCATGACAGCATGCAGCGAAAACAATCAGAACAACGACGAACCCCAGATACCCGGTGGTGGAGATGGTGGAGAAGGAACGGTAACTTACTGGGAAACGACCTATTCCGATTTGTCGGCCTTGATTGACCAAGACATCGACCAGGTGTGGAGTGCCGCTCCCGAGATTGCAGCCGACAAGGAGAACAACCTCCTTTATGTACAAGATCAAAAGGGCAACCAGTATAAGGCGACAATCGAGGTCGACGGTACCACCGTCTCGACTATCAAGATGGTGCCCGCCGGTAAGTCGGTAGGGCAGGAGTCGGCCGTGTGGACGAGTCTTGTTTCATCGTTCCGCGATTTCAAGCTGGGTACTTTCCTGGGTACGAAATTCAAGGACTATACCTCTGGCGAAGGGGGTATCAAGCAGACTACCGAGGAGACCCTCCCGCTGTTGACCTCCGAGGCCAATATGCTCATCTTCCCCATTTTCGGCATTCAAAAGACGGTCTACTGCTGCCCTGTGATGGATAAGGACCAGTTCCGTGTAGAGCTTTGCCGCAACTATCTCTCTCTCGATTTCAGCACGTTGGGCCGTTATGTGGGCGAAAACATCGACGAGGTGCTGCAAGAATATTATGCCATCGGTAACAAAATTCTCTTTGGTACGGCCATGTCGTATATCTATTTCGATAGCGCACTCGACCACAAGGGTAACAGCTATACCGCCTATTTCGACTCTGACAAGACTCTGGAGACCATTCTCGAAATTTCGGTGTATGTTCCCGAGGACGACCAGACCATTACCCGTTGGAAAGATATGCTCCAAAACTACGAGTCCTATAATCTGGGAACCTTGGAAGAAATTTATGTGACCGATGCTTTTGGCGACAAGGTACAGGATTTGGCCGATGCGCAAGCCGCATTCGACCTCTACGAGACCAATGGACGCAACAACGGTATCATCGCTCGTTTCACGACAGCCTATGGCACCAATTCGTTCATCTTGAACAAAGACTATTGTTATGTGATTTTGCGTAAGTAATATCTTTTTCGATACAAGAATTGGCTATCAAACGTCGTAACGCCCGCGAGGGAATGTCCCTGCGGGCGTTACGTGTATAAGGGGTGTTTGCGGGCGGGAGAAAAGTATCGGAGGTCAAACAAAACCGGCGGGCGTTTGTTCTTTATGGTGTAAGCGCCGGCTCGTTGGTCGGGGGCAGAATCGGTCTCTCTTTCGTGAACCAATTCACACCGTGAGGTGTTTTCTATATATACTGTGTTATGTGTGTGATGGCGGAGGAACCGTAACTCGCGAGGGTTGCGATTCCCCCGCTTTGGGTTTCAACCCGAAAGTTGTGCCCCTGCTTGTTTCACCTCTCGCCTTTCGCTGTCTTTACAGAAAATAAGATTCGGTTCGGGATAAAAATATCTGAAACGATGTTTCGATATTTTATTCTCCACTCTCCTTTCATTGTCTTTGTTTCACGAAAATAGGATGCGGTTTGGCATAAAGTTCAAGCGAGCTTGACGTTCTGTCCTCTCCTTTCACTATCTTTGCACCACAACAATAACTCAAATAACTTGTGTCATTACTTGCACTTTTTGTTTTAGCCGTGGGGCTGTGTATGGACAGTTTCGCCGTGTCGTTGACCTCGGGCGTGCTGTTGAAGCCTTTCAAGCTGTCGCGTGTATTGAAGATAGCCGCCTTTATGGCTCTGTTTCAAGGGGCTATGCCACTTATAGGCTGGTCGCTGGGTATCGGGTTCAAAAGCTATATCGAGTCGTATGACCATTGGGTGGCCTTCGGGGTATTGCTCTTTCTGGGTGCGAAGATGATTTGGGAGGGGTGGCCTCGCAAAAACGAGGAGGAGCCTTGCTGCATCGACCCTTCCGACACGCGCACCCTTATCGGCTTGTCGTTGGCCACGAGCATCGACGCCCTGGCGGTGGGAATTTCGTTTGCATTCCTCAACATGTCGATGGTACTCCCCACGATAGTTATCGCCGGGGTCACGTTTGCCTTCTCGTTGGCCGGGCTTTATGTGGGGCGCCAGTTCGGGCGGCACATACACAACTATGCCGAGGTGCTGGGTGGGGTGATACTCATCGGCATCGGGGCGAAGATTTTGTTGGAACATACCTGTTTTTAGTCGATTATGGATAAACGATATGCACGTTCGTGGGCGGCGGTAGTTCTCTTTTTGGCGGTCTTTCTGGTTGCCAATGCCATGCGCCGCTGCGAGAAGAATACCTACCGGTATGACGAGGGACTCATCTTCGGCACCTTCTATCACATCACCTACAAGTCGTCCGAGTCGCTGGCCGAAGAAATCAAGCAACAGCTTCTGCGGTTCGACGCATCGCTTTCGCCCTTCAACGACACGTCGATTATATCGCGGGTCAACCGGGGCGAGCCGGTCGAGACCGATGCGTGGTTCGACCACGTCTTTACCGCTTCGCAAGAGGTGCATCGCCGCACGGGTGGAGCCTTCGACCCCACGGTTTCGCCGTTGGTCAATGCCTGGGGATTCGGCTTTAAGCAGGGCTTCTTCCCCGATTCGACGCAGGTCGACAGTCTGCTCGCCCTTGTGAGTATGGACAAACTCTCGCTCGACGGTCGCCGGGTGGTCAAGAACGATTCGCGAGTCTCCCTCAATTTCTCGGCCATTGCCAAAGGGTATGCCTGCGACGTGATAGGCCGGCTGTTGGCCGACCGCGGCATCGGCGACTATATGGTCGAGATTGGCGGCGAGGTGGCTGTGAGCGGGCGCAATCCCGAAGGGAATGCCTGGCGGGTAGGGGTGAATCGGCCTACCATCGAAGGGGGCGAGGCGGGCACCATCGAAGAGGTGTTGCAACTGACCGAAGGCGGGTTGGCTACCTCGGGCAACTATCGCAACTACCGGGTGGTCGACGGCAAACGCATTGCCCACACCATCGACCCGGTGACAGGCTATCCTGTGCAGCATTCGCTGTTGAGCGCTACGGTATGGGCTCCCGATTGCATGACGGCCGATGCCTATGCGACCGCCTTTATGGTAATGGGGCTCGAGCGCAGTCGGGCGTTGGTCGACTCGCTGCCGGGTATCGAGGCACTCTTTCTCTACCAGAATGCTACCGATACGGCGCGTATCGACTGCTGGGTGACTCCCGGCATGCAGAAACTGATGTTGAAAAAGTAAGATGACCGGGATAATAAACGATTGACCATGAAACGATTTTGGAAAGAGATACCGGCATTGCTTTTCCTGCTCGCCGCTTTTGGAGTAGGTCTGTGGATTCAATTCGGCAGCCGGACCGAGATACCTCTGCACTTTAACGCTCGGGGCGAAATCGATCGTTGGGGCGAGCCTTGGACTGCACTCCTCTTGCCCGCGATAGCCTTGGCATTGTACGGGTTGCTCACTTGGTTCCAGCATCACCCTCGGAATTGCAACTATCCGGTCGAGATAACCGACGAAAACCGGGAGCAGGTCTACCGCCGGATGTCGCGCATCATCTGCCACATCAAGGTTTTGGTCATGGCTCTCTTCCTCTATATCACACTGGGCGTGGGGCAAGTGGTGGAGGTTAGTATTTTACTGGTTTTGGCTTTTGCCTTGGCTATCCTCTATATCGTCGTGACCGGGTGGTCGCAGATGGACAAAAACAAGTGAGGCAAAGCTGCTTTGTCGCTTCGCCTCACGGGTATCTCAATGAAATAAGTCTCGGTTTTAGTTGTGCAGCGATAGGGTAACCTCTCCGCTGAGCGAGCAGTTCATGTTCTCCTTGACCACCTTCGAGGGATATTCGTGGCCGAAAAGGAACATCAGTTTGGTGAGTACCGCCTCGGTCGTGCTGTCATATCCGCTCACCACGCCGGCATTCTCGAGTTTGCTGCCCGTGCCGTACCGGCTCATCTGCACGGTGCCGCCCATGCACTGGCTCACGTTGACGATAACGATGCCCTTGTCTACCGCCTCTTTGAGTAGCGTGAGAAACCACTCCTTGACCGGCGCGTTGCCCGACCCGAAGGTTTCGAGCACGACCCCTTTCAGTCCCGGGATATTCAAAATCGAGCGTACGGTCTGCTCCGATATGCCCGGGAAGAGTTTCAACACCACGATGTTGGTATTCATCAGGTAGTGGGGCCGAAGCGGTTTGCGGGAGACGCGGGCGATTTGGTTCTCGTCGTAGTGGATATGCACGCCCACCTGGGCCAGCGGCGGATAGTTGGTCGACACGAACGCATGAAAACTCTCGGCGCTGATTTTGGTGGTACGGTTTCCCCGCATCAACTGGTTGCCGAAGAAGATGCACACTTCCGGCACCAGCGGGTCGCCCACGGCATTTTTGGCGGCCGCGATTTCGATGGCCGTGATGAGGTTCTCCTTGCCGTCGGTGCGCAGCATGCCTATGGGCAGTTGCGAGCCGGTGAGGATAACGGGTTTGTTGAGGTTTTCGAGCATGAAACTCAGTGCCGATGCCGTGTAGGCCATTGTGTCGGTGCCGTGCAGCACGACAAATCCGTCGAACAGGTCATAGTTGTCGGCGATGATATGCACCAGTTTCACCCACGAGTCGGGCTCGATTTCCGACGAGTCGATGGGCGGCTCGAACTGCACGGTCGAGATGGAGAACCCGAGTTGTCGCAATTCGGGAACCTTGTCGAGGAGATGGTGGAAATTGAAAGGTTCGAGACTTCCCGTCTGGCTGTTTTCTACCATTCCGATGGTACCACCGGTGTAGATGATAAGAACCGATGTTATATTTTCAGACATACACAATGGTTTTACAACGTGAAACAAGAGTGTGCCGGAATGAATCTCATGCGGTGCCGCTCCGCCCTGTGCAGGGAGAGACTCCTGTTTGGCACTACAAAAATAATTATTTGCGAGAAAAAAATATCATTTTGTCGGGCAAAAATCTTGTCTACCTCTGCTCTCATGGTCTGTTTCGTGGCAAAAAGTCAAGTTCAAAATGTTGTTTAAAAACGGGGTGAAAATATAAAATTGTAAAAGAAACGGGCTTGTTGTAAATCATTTTGTGATTGAATGGCTGAAAATCCAAAAAAAAGATTACTTTTGCAAAACAGGAAATGTTTTTGTGTTATCCGGCCGGCATATCCCGTCTGGGCCACACCCCCGAAATGCCGGTACCGAAAAAGACAACGCCATGATCGAACTGCTGCATACGCTATGCTGTACTTGCATGATTGCAATGGGTACCACCCCTTAGGGGGGAGGACGTTGTTTTTTATTTCTCGTGAACTGTTGCGATACGGTTTTTTCAACCACTTTTTTTAAGGAACGGGTGTAGCCCGCCTTCTTTTGCAAGGGCGAGGCTGTGCCGATAGAATATGCAGATATGAAAGTTTTGAAATTCGGTGGCACGTCGGTAGGCTCGGTCGAGAGCATGTCGAGTGTCAAACAGATAGTAGAGAGTTGTCACGAACCCGTCATTGTCGTCGTTTCGGCTTTGGGCGGGATTACCGACCGCCTCATCGAGACCGCCCGTGTGGCTGCCGAAGGGGGCGATGCCTATGAACCCCGCTTCCTGGCGATTGTCGAACGGCACAAATCGATGGTGAAGAGCACGGTCGACCCGTCGAAACAGCCCGGGTTGCTGGAACTCATCGACCCGCTGCTCGGCGAGCTGGGCAACATCTTCAAGGGGGTATCGCTTATCAAAGACCTCTCGGCCAAGACTCTCGACACGATTGTGAGCTATGGCGAGCGCCTTTCGTCGCTCATCGTGAGCCGGGTCATCGAGGACGCGGTTCATTACGATGCCCGTCTCTTCATCAAGACCCGCCGTCAGTATGGCAAGCACATTGTCGATTTCGGCGATACCAATGCACGGGTAAAGAGTTGCTTTGCCCGGTTGCCCCGGGTGGCTGTGGTACCCGGATTTATCGCTTCGGATCACGCGACAGGCGATGTGACCAATCTGGGACGGGGCGGGTCGGACTATACGGCGGCTATCCTGGCTACGGCTCTCGGTGCCTCGCAGCTCGAGATTTGGACCGATGTCGACGGCTTTATGACGGCCGACCCCCGGGTAATCAACACCGCCTATGTCATCGAGCACCTCTCGTTTACCGAGGCGATGGAGCTGTGCAATTTCGGGGCGAAGGTTATCTATCCTCCTACGATTTATCCGGTGTTCCACAAGAATATTCCTATCCGTATCCGAAATACGTTCAACCCGTCGGCTCCCGGAACTCTCATTTCGGCCGACCATTCGCACCTCGAAGGGAAGGCCATCAAAGGTATCTCGTCGATCAACGACACGTGCCTCATCACCCTCTCGGGCATGGGCATGGTGGGGGTAATCGGCATCAACTCGCGCATATTCCATGTGCTGGCCAAGTCGGGTATCAGTGTTTTTCTGGTTTCGCAAGCCTCGTCGGAGAACAACACCACCTTTGCCGTGCGCAACGCCGACGCCGATGTGGCCGTGCGGGTGCTGCGCGATGAGTTCAAGGAAGAGATGGCTGTGGGCGAAATCAGTGCCATCGAAGCCGAGAAGGAATTGGCCACCGTGGCTATCGTGGGCGAGAATATGAAACATACCCCCGGCATCGCGGGTAAACTGTTCAATGTGTTGGGCCGCAACGGTATCAATGTAATTGCCTGTGCCCAGGGCGCGTCGGAGACCAACATTTCGTTTGTTATCGCCCGTGAGAGTCTGCGCAAGGCCCTCAATGTCATACACGATTCGTTTTTTCTCTCCGAGTCGCAGGTGCTCAATCTCTTTGTGGCCGGGGTGGGAACCGTGGGGCGCGACCTGTTGCGGCAGATTTGCAAACAGCAACAGCGGTTGCTCGAGACCAAGGCGTTGCAACTGCGCTTGGTGGGTATTGCCAATTCGCGCAAATGCCTCTTCGATCGCGAGGGTATCGACATCGAGCATTGCATCGAGCTGCTCGACCGCTTCGGTACGCCCGCTTCGCCCCAACGGCTCAAAGACGAGATTATCCGCATGAACATCTTCAACTCGGTCTTTGTCGACTGCACCGCCAGTGCCGACATCGCCGCGCTCTACCGGGCGCTGCTCGACCACAACGTCTCGGTGGTGGCATCGAACAAGATTGCTGCCTCGGGCTCGTACGACCTGTACCGCGAGTTGAAACAGACCGCCCGCAAGCGCGATGTGAAATACCTTTTCGAGACCAACGTGGGAGCGGGGTTGCCCATCATCAATACCATCAACAACCTCATCAACTGCGGCGACAAGATACTCAAAATCGAGGCTGTGGTTTCGGGTACACTCAACTACATTTTCAACGTGGTGAGCGACCGGGTACCTCTGAGCCGGGCTGTGCGCATGGCCAAGGAGGCCGGTTACAGCGAGCCCGACCCCCGCATAGACCTGTGTGGGCAGGACGTGATACGCAAGTTGGTAATCTTGGCCCGCGAGGCCGGTTACCGTGTGGAGCAGAGCGATGTGAAGAAACACCTCTTTATCCCCGATACCTATTTTGCCGGGAGCCTCGACGATTTTTGGCAGACGATTCCCGCCTACGATGCCGAGTTTGAGGCTTACCGACGGCGGGTGGCCGGGCAGGGCAAGGTGCTGCGATTCGTCGCCACGCTCGATCACGGCGAGGTCGAGGTAGGGCTGCGCGAGGTCGGGCCGGATCACCCCTTCTATCACCTCGAAGGGAGCAACAACGTCATTCTGCTCACCACCGACCGCTACCGTGAGTACCCCATGATTATCAAGGGCTATGGGGCCGGTGCCGAGGTGACGGCGGCCGGTGTCTTTGCCGACATTATAGGAATTGCCAATATCCGATAAGCTAAAAACCGACATTCGTTATGAAACATATCATAGTGCTGGGCGACGGCATGGCCGATGAGCCCATCGAACAACTGGGGGGAAAAACCCCTCTGCAAGCCGCCGATACTCCCGCCATGGATTGGTTGGCTGCTCATGGCCGTTGCGGCCGGCTCAAAACCGTGCCCGACGGTTATCACCCCGGTAGCGAAATAGCCAATCTGGCGGTGCTGGGTTATGACCTCGACCGTGTGTTCGAGGGTAGGGGCTCGTTGGAGGCGGCCAGCATGGGCATCGACATCGAGCCGGGCGAGATGGCCATGCGCTGCAACTTCGTCTGTATCGAAAACGGACGCATCAAAAACCATTCGGCCGGACATATCACCACCGACGAGGCTTCCGAACTTATCGATTTCCTGCAACAGGAGTTGGGAGGCGACGACGCCAATTTCTTCCGCGGGGTGTCCTACCGTCATTTGCTCAAACTCAAAGGGGGTGACAAGCGGGTCGATTGCACCCCGCCGCACGATGTGCCCGGCACTCCCTTCCGTGATGTGATGGTGCGGCCCCTCGTCGACGAGGCTACCGCTACGGCCCGCCGCCTCAACGACCTCATCTTGCGCTCGCAGCAGATTCTGCCCGCTCACCCCGTGAACCGGCGGCGTGTGGCCCAAGGCAAAGACCCCGCCAACAGCATTTGGCCCTGGTCGCCGGGTTATAAGCCCTGCATGGAGACACTGTCCAGGCGATACGGCATACGCAGCGGGGTAGTCATCTCGGCCGTCGACCTCATTCGGGGCATCGGCGTCTATGCCGGTTTGCAGCCTGTCGTGGTCGAGGGAGCCACAGGGCTTTACGATACCAATTATGAGGGAAAAGTTCAGGCTGCAATCGATGCGTTATATGCCCATGATTTTGTATATTTGCATATCGAGGCCAGCGACGAGGCAGGCCACGAAGGCGATGTGGCGTTGAAGCTCCGCACCATCGAAAATCTCGACCGTCGTGTGCTCCGGCCTCTCATCGAGGCGGTAACCCGCATGGACGAACCCGTGGCCATCGCCCTCTTGCCCGACCACCCCACGCCTTGTCGGGTGCGCACCCACACGGCGGCTCCCGTGCCGTTTGTTATCTGGCGGCCCGGAGTCGAGCCAGATGGTGTTTCCCGCTACGACGAGTTCAGCGTGGCCGATGGATTTTACGGCTCGCTGGTGGGCGACGAATTTATGAAAGAGTTCTTTCGATAACAAATACAAAGAGCGATGAAATTTTACAGCACGAACAAAAAAACTTCTCCGGTCACTCTCCACGATGCCGTCGTGAAGGGACTGGCTGCCGATAAGGGGCTCTTTATGCCCGAGGTGATTCGCCGGTTTCCCCCGGCCTTTTACCAAAATATGAAAGAGATGACGCTGCGCGAAATCTCGTTTGTGGTGGCCGAAGCTTTCTTCGGCGAGGAGGTCGAGGCCGACCAACTGAAAGAGATTGTCTACGACGCCCTTGATTTCGATATTCCTCTGGTGCAGGTGGCCGACAACCGATACAGCTTGGAACTGTTCCATGGCCCCACGTTGGCCTTCAAGGACGTGGGTGCCCGCTTCATGGCGCGTCTGCTCGGCTATTTCAACCGGCAGGAAGAGCGACAGGTCAATGTGCTGGTTGCCACCTCGGGCGATACCGGCAGCGCCGTCGCCAACGGATTCCTCGACGTGCCCGGTGTGAAGGTCTTCGTCCTCTACCCGCAAGGCAAGGTAAGCGAGATACAGGAGAAACAGTTCACCACGCTGGGGCACAACATTACCGCCTTGGAGGTGAGCGGTACTTTCGACGACTGTCAGGCATTGGTGAAGAGCGCTTTCATGGACCCCGAGCTGAACGAGAGGCTCTACCTTACCTCGGCAAACTCCATTAACGTGGCTCGCTTCCTGCCCCAAGCCTTCTACTATTTCTATGCCTATGCCCAGTTGTGCGGCATGGTCGAGCACCCCGAGCAGGTGGTTTTCAGCGTGCCCAGCGGTAATTTCGGTAACCTCACTGCCGGACTCATTGCCAAGCGCATGGGACTCCCCGTGAAGCGATTCATCGCCGCCAACAACCGCAACGATGTATTCCTGCAATACCTGCGCACGGGCTCCTACAATCCGCGGCCCTCGATTGCCACCATCGCCAACGCCATGGACGTGGGCGACCCCAGCAACTTTGCCCGCATACTCGACCTTTATGGCCATTCGCACGAGGCTATCTGTGCCGACATCAGCGGCGTAAGCTACACCGACGACGAGATACGCCGCACCATGCGCGACACCTTCCACCGCGAGCGCTATCTGCTCGATCCCCACGGAGCCTGCGGTTATCAGGCTCTGGTCGACGGTCTGCAACCCGGCGAAATCGGTATCTGTCTCGAAACGGCACATCCTGCCAAATTCCTCGATACCGTCGAGGCTGCCATTGGCGACTCTATCCCGATTCCCGGGAAACTGCGCGATTTCATGCAGGGCGAGAAGCAGAGCATCTTGATGCCCATCGGCTTCAACGCCTTCAAGCATTTCCTGCTCAATCAGCAGTAACCGCTTTTGTCATTCCGCTCCTTGATGCAAGGGGCCGGAGAAATATTCTATTTGGTGAGAAGAGGCCGACCTCAAAAAATCTCTTTTGGGTCGGCCTCTCTATGTCGGGGAGTGATTTCGTTTCCGTTACAGTCGTTATACCCGGTCGAGGGCTTGTGACAGGTCGGCAATGAGGTCGTCGATATGTTCGGTGCCGATCGAGAGGCGCACGGTGCCGGGATAGATGGCCTGCTCCTCCTTCTGCGCGTCGGTAAGTTGGGCGTGAGTGGTCGACGCCGGGTGAATGACCAGCGATTTCACGTCGGCCACGTTGGCCAGCAGCGAGAAGATTTCGAGGCTGTCGATGAAACGGTGTGCCTCGGCTTCGCCTCCCTTGATGTCGAAAGTGAATATCGAGCCAGCCCCGTGAGGGAAATAGCGTTCGTAGAGGGTATGGTCGGGGTGGTCGGGCAGTGCGGGGTGGTTCACCCGGGCTACCTTGGGGTGATGAGCCAGAAAATCGACTACGCGAAGGGCATTCTCGACGTGGCGCTCGACACGTAGCGAAAGGGTCTCGAGCCCTTGCAGCAGCAGAAAAGCGTTGAAGGGGCTGATGGCGGCGCCGGTGTCGCGCAGGATTACGGCCCGTATGCGGGCGACGTAGGCCGCTGCTCCGGCCACGTCGGTGAAGCGGGCTCCGTGGTAGCTGGGATCGGGTTCGCTCAGTTGGGGGAATTTGCCCGAAGCGGCCCAGTCGAAACGACCCGAGTCGACGATGATACCGCCCAGCGAGGTGCCATGCCCGCCGATGAATTTGGTGGCCGAGTGTATCACGATGTCGGCCCCGTGTTCGATGGGACGAATGAGGTAGGGGGTGCCGAAGGTGTTGTCGATGACCAGTGGAATGCGGTGGCGGTGTGCTATCTCGGCCACGGCGTCGATGTCGATAATGCCCGAGTTGGGGTTGCCCAGTGTCTCGATGAAGACCGCCTTGGTGTTGGGACGTATGGCCTGCTCGAAATTCGAGAGGTCGGCCGGGTCGACAAAGGTCGTAGTCACGCCATAGGCAGGCAGCGTGTTGTCCAGTAGATTGTAGGTGCCGCCATAGATGGTCTTGGCGGCGACGATGTGGTCGCCCGCGACAGCAAGGTTTTGAATGGCGTAGGTCACGGCGGCAGCCCCCGAGGCTACGGCCAGGGCGGCCACACCCCCTTCGAGGGCGGCGATGCGCTGCTCGAGAACCTCTTGTGTGGGGTTGCCCAGGCGGCCGTAAATGTTGCCCGGCTCTTTCAGATCGAAGCGAGCGGCGGCATGGGCCGAGTCGGTAAAGACATAGGAGGTCGTCTGGTAGATGGGCACGGCCCGGGCGTCGGTGGCGGGGTCGGGCTGCTCCTGTCCCACATGGAGCTGCAAAGTCTCGAAATGCAATTTCTTCGTATCCATATTCGATTTCGTTTGTATCGTTGTCGTGTACAAATGTTTGTACTGTACAAAACTATTTGTTTTGGATATATCAAACAAGAAAATCGGACAATATGGAAAATATCACTATATTTGACATGTGATAAAGAATAAAACCGATATTTGACAGTTTGGGGATTAAGCCCCGGAGAATCGTGTTCTAATGGAGATACTGGACAAAACCGATTTGCAGATTCTGCGCGTTCTGCAAAACAACTCGCGCCTCACCACCAAGGAGTTGGCGGCGCAGGTCAATCTGTCGCCCACGCCGGTCTTCGAGCGGGTGAAGCGTCTCGAAGCCAATGGCTATATCCGCAAATATGTGGCGGTGCTCGATCCCGGCAAACTCAACCGCGGTTTCGTGGTCTTTTGCAGTGTGAAACTCACTCGTCTCAATCGCGACATTGCTACCGAGTTCACCCGCATCGTGCGCGAGATTCCCGAGGTGACCGAGTGTTACAACATTTCGGGCGACTATGACTACCTGCTCAAAATCCATGCCCCCGACATGAAATATTACCAGGAGTTTATTCTCAACGTGTTGGGGACCATCGAGAGCATGGGGTCGCTCATGAGTACTTTTGTGATGGACGAGGTGAAACACGAGTACGGCATTCCTCTATGACAGCCTTCGAGACGGCTGCGGCCTCCTTTTCAAGGCGGGTTTCCCTCCGCGTCGGGGGATATTTCTCATAAAACAGATTATACTGTGGCTATCGAACCGGCGATAACCTCGGGCATGGGCAGAGCCGGCGTGCGGTGTCAGGCGATTTCGAGGTCGAAGGTGTCGTAAAGATTTTTGATGTCGGGGTTCTTCTCGATCATCTTCACCAGTACATCTTTGGGACTGAAAATAATCTCTTTCTCGCCCGGTTGGTTGATGCGCAACTGCATGGAAAACTGGTTGTTCTTCAATGCGTTTTGCAAGAAAGCCATCAATTCGTGAAAATGTTCGTTGATGCAGTCGACCTGAATTTGTGAATCGACCGAGACGACAAACGTGTGTGAATCGAGCAATTTGGGACGGCAGCTCTTCATGGTGTTGACGAGGACGACCTCGGTGGGAATCGTCTGGGTATAGGCGAGCCATGCCGCATCGAGGGCCTCCCCGGTGAAAGGGGTGTCGAGCACGGTTTGGGTTGCAGGAGCCTGCTCCTCTTGGGGCGCTTCGGCCGGTTTCTGGTGGATAGAGATGCGCACGGGAGCCGCTTTTTTCGATGGTGACGCCGATGTCGGAACCGTCGATTTGGGGGTAGACGGCACGGGACGTATCGTGGCCGGTCGGTAAGCAGCCTGAGGTTCGGCGGTTTGTGCGGTCGGCTGAGCCTGGTTTTGGGCAGGTGCCTGTACCTGCTGCGATTGTGGCGAAGCTTGTGCCTGGGGGCGGGTTTGAGCCGCCTGAGCCGATTGTGCTGTGCCCGGGGTTATCTTTTGCAAGGGTGGTTCCTGGGGGGTGACGCTTACCGGGTGTTCGATTTGGCAGATTTGTATCAAGGTAAGTTCCACCAGGAACTGTTTGTTGTTGCTGATGCGGTAGTCGAGGTCGCAACGGTTGCTCAACTCCATGGCCCGGTAGAGGAAAGCAAGCGAGCATTTTTGTGCTTGTTCGCCGTAACGCTTGGCCACCGAGGTACTTACTTCGAGCAACGGCAGTGTCGAGGGGTCTTTGCTCACCAGCAGGTCGCGCAGGTGACGGCCGAGACCTCCCACGAAAAACTGCCCCTCAAAGCCATGGTCGCGCACCTCTTTGAAAATCAGGAGAGCCTGTGGTACGTTGCCTTGCAGGAAAGCGTCGACCAGGCGAAAATAATACTCGTAGTCGAGCACGTTGAGATTCTCGATAACCGCTTGGTAAGTGATGTGTCCGCCGGTGAAACTTACTACTTGGTCGAATACCGAGAGGGCATCGCGCATACCGCCGTCGGCCTTTTGGGCGATGACATTGAGCGCTTCGGGTTCGGCCGTGAAGCCCTCTTGCGAAGCTACATATTGCAGGTGGTCGGCAATATCGGCAGTGGTGATGCGCTGGAAATCATACACCTGGCAGCGCGACAGAATGGTGGGGAGAATCTTGTGCTTCTCGGTCGTGGCCAGAATAAAGATGGCGTGGTGGGGCGGCTCTTCGAGCGTTTTGAGAAATGCGTTGAAAGCCGCCGCCGAGAGCATGTGCACCTCGTCGATGATGAACACCTTGTACTGTCCGATTTGGGGCGGGATGCGCACTTGGTCGATGAGGGCGCGAATGTCGTCGACCGAGTTGTTCGAGGCGGCGTCGAGCTCGATGATGTTGTAGGAGCGTTGCTCGTTGAAAGCCCGGCACGACTCGCATTCGTTGCAAGCCTCGCCCGTTTCGGTGGGGTGGAAACAGTTGATTGTCTTGGCAAAGATACGGGCACACGAGGTCTTGCCTACGCCACGAGGCCCGCAGAAGAGGTAGGCATGGGCCAGTTTCTTCGAGTCGATGGCATTTTTAAGGGTTTGCGTGAGTGCTTTTTGACCTACGACCGACCGAAACGTCGAGGGCCTGTATTTGCGTGCCGAAACAATATAGTTGTCCATATTGAGAGTTAAGTTCTGTTCTATATTTCTATTACCCTGCGCGGCGATGCTTCGGGGGGTAAATCCCCTTGTTTGCCGAGCACGGGCGAGGTGCGGCATGCCGCCGGAACCTCCGTTTGTTTGAATCCTGCAAATATACGTCTTTTTGAACGATTTCTATTCGGGCAGGTCGTTTTTCCCGAAACAGAGAGGCAACAGGCCGCGTATCGACTCGACGATATAAATTTCGTCGGTGCCGTAGAGATAGATGCGTATGGGGTGACGGTAACGCTCCTCGGTTTCGAGTATCACTTGGCGGCAGGCTCCGCAGGGAGCCGTGGGGCGTTCGATAAAACTCCCGCCCGTCTGTGCGGCGATAGCCAGCGATTCGACAGCAAGGTCGGGATATTGCGAGTTGGCATAGAAAAGTGTGGTGCGTTCGGCGCAAATCCCCGAGGGATAAGCCGCGTTTTCCTGATTGCTGCCCGATATTATCAGTCCGCCCGAGAGCAGAGCGGCAGCTCCTACCTGAAAGCGTGAGTAGGGAGCATAGGAACGGTTGGAGGCCTCTTTGGCCGTGTCGACCAATTTTTTCTCGGTCTCGGTTAGCTCTTCATACGAGCAAACTATTATCTTTGTGGTGATATTCTTGTTTTCCATAATGCAAATTAAGCGGTTCTACTTACCATACAAATATAGCGATATTTTTGAGAACAGGAATTTTTATCATTCATTTTTTATTCAATCCCGATGATGAAATTACGATATCAGGTTGCACTCCTCTTTATTCTTCTGTCGCTGCTCCCTCTCTCGGCCCAGCACAAGAACAAAGTCTATCTCGACTACATCGACCAATATAAATCGCTGGCTGTCAAACATCAGAAACAGTATGGCATACCTGCCAGCATCACCTTGGCACAAGGCCTGCTCGAGTCGGGGGCCGGACGCAGCGAGCTGGCCCGCAAGTCGAACAACCATTTCGGCATCAAGTGCCACAGCGACTGGAAAGGGAAACGGGTCTATCACGACGACGACCGCAAGGACGACTGCTTCCGCAAGTACGACTCACCCGAAGACTCTTTCGAGGACCATGCCAAGTTTCTCAAACGCCCCCGGTATGCCTCGCTCTTCGAACTGAAAGTGACCGACTACCGCGGTTGGGCCAAGGGCTTGAAAGCGTGCGGCTATGCGACCGACCGATCTTATGCCAACAAGCTGATACAGACTATCGAACTTTATGAACTCTACAAATACGACCGTCAGAATTTCAAGCCTATCCGGGTACAGGATTTACCGCCGGTAGTAGTCGCCAATCCGCACCCCGTCTACCGCTCGTGGGGATTGCTTTATGTCGAAGCCCGCAACGACGACACTCTCGAATCCATAGCCCGCGAGTTCGGTTTCTCGGCCAAGAAACTGGCCGGATATAACGAGGTGCCCAAGGACTATCCCCTCGAAGCGGGCGACATCGTCTACTTGGAAAAGAAAAAGAAAAAGGCCGACAAAGGTTACGATTTTGCCGTGGTACGCTCGGGCGACTCGATGCACGCTATTGCCCAGCGTTATGGTATTCGCTTGAAAAATCTCTACAAGATGAACAAACTCCCCGACGACTATATCCCCTCGGTAGGCGATACCTTGCGGTTGCGGTAACTGCAAAAGACAGTGTCTCGGGGGAATAGATTCGGTAGCTAAAACGCCTTCATCCGGAGTGGTAGATCGATTACAAGTCGATGTTTAGTTCGACAGGGCAATGGTCCGACCCGTAAATATCCGTGTGTATTTTTGCACCGCGTAACCGCTCGTCGAGCGAAGCCGAGGTAAGAAAATAATCGATACGCCAACCGGCGTTTTTCTCTCGCGCCTTGAACCGATAGGACCACCACGAATAAATATCCGTTTGAGTGGGGTAGAAATAGCGGAATGTATCGGTGAATCCGGCAGCCAGCAGTTGGGCGAATTTGCCACGCTCTTCATCGGTAAACCCGGCGTTTTTCCGATTGCTCTTCGGGTTTTTCAAGTCGATTTCCTGATGAGCCACGTTGAGGTCGCCGCACACGATTACCGGCTTCTTGGCCTCCAACTGTTTCAAAAACCGCAAGAAATCATCTTCCCAGTTCATGCGGTATTCCAGCCGCTTCAATCCCTCTTGTGAATTAGGCGTGTAGACATTCACCAGAAAAAAACGCTCCATTTCGAGCGTAATGACGCGCCCTTCCCGGTCGTGTTCCTCCATGCCCATGCCGTAGCCCACGGCGATAGGTTGGTGCCGGGTGAAGATTGCCGTTCCCGAATAGCCCTTTTTCTCGGCATAATTCCAATAGGAACGGTACCCCTCGAATTGCAAATCGAGTTGCCCCTCTTGCATCTTGGTCTCTTGCAGACAGAAGAAATCGGCGTCCAGTTGTCCGAATATGTCGGCGAATCCTTTTTCATAACAAGCGCGCAGCCCGTTGACATTCCACGATATAAGTTTCAGCATGATCTTTATCTTGTAGTTGATAGGAACAAAAATACAATTATATATCGAATTTATCACAAATATAGCTCAAACTCCCCCTGTATTTCACCAAGAATACAGGGGAGACAGGATACTTTTAAACTCCTCCCCTGTGATTTGTAAGGGATATAGAGGGAGACAGGATATTTTTAACCCCTCCCTGCGTTTCACAAAGGATATATAGGAGAAGGTAGATACTTTTAACCTCCTCCCCTGTGATTTGCGAAGCAAAATATAGGGGAGGTGGCGTAGCCGGAGGGGTTAGAGTTCCCCTCAAATTCTGTGTAATCAGGGGAGTAAGTAGGCAGGATATAGCCCGGTAAGGAATTTTACTTACGGAATAGGCTTTCAACCCCTCACCTCGGCCCTGCCGTCCCTCGGTCTCTCCCCTATATCGTTTCACGACACAGGGGAGAAGGAGAATACTCCCCCCTCCCTGCGTTTTGCGAGGGATATAGAGGGAGGCAGGATACTTTTAGGCTCCCCTGTGTTTTACCAGTGATATATAGGAGAAGAAGGTAGATACTTTTAACCTCCTCCCCTGTGATTTGCGAAGCAAAATATAGGGGAGGTGGCGTAGCCGGAGGGGTTGGAGTTCCCTTCAAATTCTGTGTAATCAGGGGAGTAAGTAGGCAGGATATAGCCCGGTAAGGAATTTTACTTACGGAATAGGTTTTCAACCCCTCACCTCGGTCCAGCCGTCCCTCGGTCTCTCCCCTATATCGTTTCACGACACAGGGGAGAAGGAGAATACTCCCCCCTCCCTGCGTTTTGCGAGGGATATAGATGGAGACAGGATATTTTTAGGCTCCCTTGTATTTCGCCAGTGATATAGGGGAAGGCAGAATACTCTTAACCTCCTCCCCTGTGTTTTGCAAAGCAAAATATAGGGGAGGTGGCGCAGCCGGAGGGGTTGAAAAAAGTTGAAAAACGTACTGGATATACCGGGAAAGCCTGCGTCAATACAAATTCCAGGTAATCGACAGCACCTGGAACTCAGTGCGCCGGTTTATTTGATTGGCAATCTCCTGGTCTTCGGGGGCAAGACTATTGATATACTCCTCGTTGAGCACGTCGCCCTCCTTGAATTGCGGATACTGGGCAGCCAGTTTCTTGGTGATGACCTTGGGCCGGCTCTCTCCATAACCCTTGGGTTGCAGCCGCCGGGGGTCGATACCCGATTTAATCAGGTAGTCGACAACCGACTGGGCCCGCCGTTCCGACAGGCGCAGATTGTACTGGTCGCTACCTTTCAAGTCGGTGTGGGCACCCAACTCGATTGTCACGTTGGGGTTGTCGTCGAGCATCTTCACCAGTTCGTTGAGCGATGCTTCCGACTCGGGACGCAGGGTTGCCCGGTCGAAATCGTAAAAGATATTTTCGATAAGAATGGGCTTGCTGATAGAGGCCAGTACGAAATTGACCCCATACTCGGCATCTTTCTCCTCGGCATCGGAGATAAACTCCTGCTTCGAGTTGAGGTACCCCCGGCAAGTAGCGAGCATCACGTAGTGTACGCCCCGGTCGAGTTTGAACCGGAAGCTGCCGTCCTTGCGGGCCACCTCTTTCTGGTTCGAACCGTCATTACCCACGATACGGATAATGGCGTCGGGCACCGGCTCGTCGTCCTTGTCGAGCACCGTGCCGCTTATCCACACGCGTATCGACGGTAATTCGAAACTGTAAATATTATCGTAGCCCCGGCCGTCGCCCCGGTTCGACGAGAAAAAGCCCGTCTCCTCTTCGCCGAAGGTGATGCCGAAATCGTCGGCCGACGAGTTGATGGGGGCCTTCATGTTTTCGATTTGCCACATGCCCGACGAGTTCATGCGCGCCTTGAATATGTCGAGGCCGCCCATGCCCGGGTGACCGTCGGAGGAGAAATAGAGGTCGCCGTTCTCGCGGATATAGGGAAACATCTCGTCGCCCGGGGTGTTGATTTGCACTCCCAGATTCTCGAGCGAACCCTCTTTGTCGGTGAGTGAGATACGCCAGAGGTCTTTACCTCCGTATCCGCCTGGCATATCGGAGACAAAATAGAGGTATTCGCCGTCGGGCGATACGGCCGGGTGGCCGAAGGCCGAGAGAGTATCGGCCGTGATTTCATATTTCTGCGGAGCACTCCACTGGGCGCCTGTACGGGTCGAGGTGTATATCTCGACCGAGGTGTCGGCATTGGGCTCGCGGCGAGCCTTGCTCAGATACATGGTGGTACCGTCGGGGCTGAAACTGATTACCCCTTCGTCCTCGTCGGTATTGACATCGCCTTCGACAGGTTCGGGTTTCTGCCAGGCACCCCGCTCGTCTTTCTTCGAAAAATAGATGTCGCAGTTTTTCGTGCCGGTAATTCCGCTTTTGTTCTGGCCCAAAGCTTTCTCGGTCGACGAGGTGAAATAGAGTCGGTCGAAATCTGTCCCCAGAAACATGGGGGCAAAGTCGCTGCGGCGCGAGTTGAGTATCGGAACCTTTTTCACGATATAGCGGGTGGGTGTCTTTTTCCATTGTATAGCCAGGTTGCAGCCCCGTATCCCGTTTTTGGCCAAGGTGCTTTGCGGATTGGTAGCCAGGTAGGCCTGGTAGTTCTTGACGGCCTCTTTGTATTTTCCCTCATATTGTTGGCTGCGGGCCAGATAGAAGAGCGTCATGCTGTCGGGGTATTCATAGCGTATGGCATTCTGATAAGCCGCCGAGCTGCGGGCCGCCATATTGATGCGCCGGTAACATTCGCCCATCTTGAAGGCAATCTCGCCACGCAACTTGCGCTCCTTGCGCGGGTTGGTCTTGCTATACACCTTGCGGTATGTCTGGGCGGCATCGTAAAACTCGCCACGGGCGTATTGCTCGTTGGCAACACTTAGTTTTGCCCCCGAGCACGACGCCAACACGCCGGCCATAGCCAATCCCCAAAATACCGTCTTTATCTTCATCTCTGTTTGCCGGGCAACGAAAAAGCGGGAGCGGACAACCGGCTCCCACTCTGATTCTGTTCGTACCGATACTATTATAGATACGTTTTTTTTGCCGATTTATTGTGTGGCTGCCCGGGCGAATGTCAGGGCAGCAGCAGCGAGCTGTCGCCGTAGCTGAGGAATCGGAATCCGTGCCCCAGAGCGTAGTCGTAGATTTCGTGCCATCGGCCGTCGACAAAGGCCGATACCAACAGCAGCAGGGTGCTTTGCGGCTGGTGGAAATTGGTGACCATACCCTGCACGATGTGGTAGCGGTAGCCCGGTGCGATGATAATTTGCGTTGCCGTGACAAGTCGTGTCATGCCATGGCTGTCGAGATAGTCGACGATGTGTCGCAAAGCCTCGCGCGGCTCGATTTCGGCACTGCCGTCGTAGGGTTGCCATTGGCTCACGACGAGCGATTGGGGAGCGGCGTCGGGTTCGGCGGCCAGTCTTTTGCCTATGTAGTAGAGGCTTTCGAGTGTGCGTACCGAGGTGGTGCCTACGGCAATCACCCGGCGGGAGGTATGGGCGAGGGTATCGATGAGGTCGCGACCTACCGAGATGTATTCGGTGTGCATCTCGTGTCCTTCGAGCGTCTCGCTCTTGACCGGTTTGAAAGTCCCGGCACCCACGTGCAGCGTCAGTTCGAGCCGGGGGATACCCCTGTTTTCGAGAGCTTCCAGCACTTCGGGTGTGAAATGCAGTCCGGCGGTAGGGGCGGCCACCGACCCCTCGATTTTCGAGTAGACGGTCTGGTAGGTGGTCTTGTCGCTCTCCTCGGTCTCTCGGTTGAGGTAGGGGGGGATAGGCAGCTCGCCGGCATGGTCGAGCAGAGAGGCAAAGGTTACCTCGGGTGCGTCCCAGGTGAAGCGCACCTCGTGAGCATTGCCGTGAGGCAATCCCCGCTCGGCGGTAAAGTGCACGACCTTGCCGTCGATTTCGACCTCCTGGGTGAGGACGCCGCTTTTCCATTTTTTCAGATTCCCGATGAGGCAGAGCCACGAACACGACCCGGTCGACTGGAACGAGAGGGCATATTCGTGCGGCTCGAGCGGTTCGAGGCAAAAGACTTCGATGAGAGCCCCCGTCTCTTTGCGGAAATGCAGTCGGGCCTGTATCACCCGCGTGTTGTTGAATACCAGCAAACTGTCGGGGGGAAGCACCTCGGGCAGGTTGTAGAAATGATGCTCCTCGATTGCTCCTTGGCGGTAAACCAGCAGTTTCGACCGGTCCCGTCGGGGTAGCGGAAATTTGGCGATGCGCTCGTCGGGTAGCGGATAGTTGAAATCCTCGATGCGAATATCTTGCGTTTTTTGCATAATCTGTTTTGAATATCGTGCAAAAATAAGCAACTTTGCCGAATATAGCACGGTTTGCCGCGACGAAATCGCAAGGCCGCGGGCGAACCTCGATTACACCTAAAATAAAAGAAATTATGGTAAAAGTTGGCGATAGAGTGCGCTACCTCAATGCCGTAGGAGGCGGAGTGGTGGTAAGAATAGTGAAAGACATAGCCTATGTCGATGAAGATGGTTTCGAAACCCCGGTACTGGCCCGGGAATGCGTGGTGGTAGAACCCGCCGAACCGGCGAAAAAAAGTGCCTCCGTGCCCGCCTCGAAGGTGGTCGAACTGCCTCCGGTCGAGAAACGGACGGATTCCGTGGCCGGCGATGCCGATGACGACCTGGCCGGCGAAGAGCGTCCCGAAGGCGAACGGCTGAACATCACCCTGGCCTATCTTCCCGACGAGAGCAAACACCTCAATACGACCCAGTTCTCGTGCTACCTGGTCAACGACAGCAACTACTATCTCTATTTCGCCTACCTCAGCCGCGACGACGAGGGGTGGCGCACCCGTTATGCCGGGGTGGTGGAACCCAACATTCAACTGTTGCTTGAAGAGTTCGGACAGGACGAGGTCAACACCCTCGAACGCATCTGTATCCAATACATCGCCTTCAAGAAAGACAAGCACTTTGCCTTGAAGAGTCCCGTGGCGGTGGAATACAGGCTCGACGCTACCAAGTTCTACAAGCTGCACACCTTCCGTGAGAGCCTCTATTTCGACGAGCCGTCGTGGTGCATCGACATCGTGAAAAACGATATTCCCGTGCGCCCTGTGGTATTCGATGCTTCGGATCTCGAACGGGCCATGAAGATGAAAAAAAGTGTCGATACTCCCGTGCGCAAACCCGTGACCCGTCGGGCCGAGAAGCCCGGTATCATCGAGGTCGACCTCCACGCATCGGCTCTGCTCGACACTACGGCCGGGCTCTCCAACGCCGATATTCTCAACTATCAGCTCGACAAGGTGCGCGAGACTCTCGACCGGTACCGTCAGGCCAAGGGTCGCAAAATCGTCTTTATCCACGGCAAGGGCGAGGGGGTGCTTCGCAACGCCTTGTTGAAAGAGGTGCGCGACAAATACAAGAACTGCACCTGCCAGGATGCCTCCTTCCGCGAATACGGCTTCGGGGCCACGATGGTGACTGTGCATTAATCTGCGGGGTTCTTCTGGCTCCGAGGATATATCCGAAAACAGCACCGCGTCGAATTTCTTGTTTCGACGCGGTGCTGTCTTTTCGATATGGGAATATGGGGCGGTGGTTAGAACGGTCGTCTTCCCGGGCGGCCCGGGGGCGGCCCGAACCCGCGGGGACCCCGTTCACCGGGGCCGCTGGGGCGCTTGTCGCCGAAGGTGTTGAACCGATAGGTGAAAGTTACCAAACCGTAGGTGTTGAGCGTGTTGTACTCCACGTCTTGAATATAGTTACCCGTGATGGTACGGCGTATGTTGTTGCGCTGCCCCAGAATGTCAAATACTTTCAGCGCGATGGTGGCGTTTTTCCCTTTGAGAAACTGATAGGAAGCTTGGGCGTTCCACAACCAGCTCTCGGTATTGTAGCCTGTCGAATATCCCGCCGAACCGCTGTAAGTCAAGTCGGTACTGAGGGTGATTGACCAGGGCAGGTAGCCGCTCAGGTTGAGGGTTCCGCCGTAGTTGTGGGTGCTTTGGTCTTTCTGATTTTGCATGCTGTTGGTGGCCAGCGAGTATCGGTAGTTGCCTCGCAGTTCGGCATCGAAATAGTCCGAGCGGAAAGCCAGGCTCAAATTCTCTGCGGCATTGAACGACCCGGCATCATTGCGCATGCCGTTGTTGTAGCCCACATTGTTGTTGTAGCTCAGGCGGCTGAAACTGTTCAGTTGCCAGTGCTTGTTGCGGAAAGGGGTGCTGAACATGAGCATACCCGAAGCATTCCACACACCGTTTACATTGCGGTAGGTAGTCGTCTGTCCGCCGGTGGTGGCATCGTAGGTCGTTTCGGAGATAATGCTGTTGGTCGTGAATCCGCCGAAGAGCATCGCCATGATGGCCCGCTGGCTCTTCTCGTCATAGTCGTTGAAGCGGACTCGCAAGATATTTCTGAACGCAGGTTTCAAAGAGGGGTTACCGATAACGACGCGAAGGGGATCCGACACATCGGCTACGGGTTGCAACTGAGCCATCGTGGGTTGGGACGAGGTACCTCGATAGTCAATGCGCAGCGATGTCTGCTTGCCCATCTTGTAGCGATAGCGCAGGTAGGGCGCCACGTTGAAGACCGTGCGCTTGGGTATGTTGCGGTCGCTGTCGATAAGGTCGGTCGATTGTGACGACGAGGGCTCCACGGCTACACCTATGTCGTAGGTATAGGTGGGTTTCACCTGCTTGAATCCCACTTGGGCCCGGTGCATGAAATAGTCGTTGCGGAAGCTGTTGCTCAGGTCGTCGTTGCGCGTGGTATCGATGGGCAGGCCCGATATCGGGTCGGTAAATATGTCGTAGGTATATTTGTCGGCGTTGTTGAAATTGCCCTTGAATCGGTAGGAGAGGGTGAGGAAACGCCCCTTCGACACATCGCCCAGCGGTTCGGTCCAGGTGAGTCGGGCGCCGTAGTTGTTGCTCCAGGTGTGGTTGTCGTCCATCTGGTCGAGGGTACTGTCGGTGGCCAGCTGGTAATACTCGTAGAGCGCTCTGGTCCAGCCGTCCTCTTTTGTGTTGCTGAATTTGTATTCGGCTTGAATACTGAACGAACGTCCCGGTCGCGAAAGGAACTTGTGGTTGTAGACCAGTTCGCCCGAAAGGTCATAGCCCGTGCCCTTGTTGTAGTTGTCGCTCTCGCTGAAATTGACCTTGCTGCGGGCCAGATCGCCGGCCGTGGTGAGGGCCGAGTCGTAGCTGTCGGAGCGAGAGAGGGCTACGGCAAACCGAGGGCGGAACTCGATGGTATTGAGCGAGTCGATGTTCCAGCGCACTCTGAAATTACCGCGTATGTTTTGACCGTGGTCGTTCATCTTGTTGTAACCGCTGTAATACGAGGTACTGTCGGCAAAGAGGTTTTGTCGTTCGGTGCGTTGCAGCACATGGCGGTTGGTGTTGTTGTAGCTCACGTCGCCTCCCACGCGGAATATCTCTTCTTTGCCCACATTGAAATTGACACCTACGTTGTGGCTGGTGTTGATGCCGTTCATGCCGCCGAATCGCCGAAAACGGCTGCCGCCCAAGTCGGTGAATCCCATGTTGTTGGTGTTGTTCGACCCGGCGAGAATCGTCACCTGGTTGTCGCCGAAGAAGCGGTTGATCATGGCTCCCGCCTCGTAGCGGCCGTCGAGTCCGTAACCGCCCGATACATTGCCGAACCAGCCATGTTTCATGCCTTTTTTGATGGTGAGGTTGATGACGGTCTCCTCTTCGCCGTCGTCGACACCGGTCAGGCGGGCGAGATCCGACTTACGGTCGACCACCTGCAATTTTTCCACGATGTCTACCGGCAAGTTCTTGGTAGCCACCTTGGGGTCGTCCGAGAAAAACTCCTTCCCGTCTACCAATATCTTGGTTATCTCTTTGCCGGCATGAGTTATCTTGCCGTCGCTGTCGACCTCGACACCGGGCAGTTTCTTCAACAAGTCCTCCACAACCGAGTTGGGCTGGGTCTTGTACGAGTCGGCATTAAATTCTACCGTATCCTCTTTCACCACCACCTCGGGGGCTTTGCCCACCACGACGGCCTCTTGCAGCAGAATGTCGTTGCTTTCGAGCAGAATCGTGCCGATGTTCCGCCTGCGTTGGTTGGCAGTGAGTCTGACGGGAGTATATTCGGTTTTGTAGCCCAGATACGAGAACGCTGCGATGTAGTTGCCGGCTTTGGTGATATTCACGGCAAACGAACCGTTGTCGCGGCTCGATGCCCCCGAGACAAATGTACTGTCGTTGGCCGACAATACCCGCACACTCACCTGGGGCAGCGGCATCTCGTCGGTTTTATCTTTGACAATTCCCGAAATCGAAAATTGCGCCCACGCTTCCGGGGCGCCTATCCAGCAAAAAATACACGCGATTAGGGCTAAAATACCTCTTTTGCACATCTTAAAAAAATCAATCTATTGATCAGGACAGTTACAATGCCTATATGACCCCGACCTGCGGTCAAGGTTTAAAGGCTCCCTTTATCTTTTTGCATTTTTTTAGAGTCTGTTTATCTTTCTCCGGCAAATTCTTATAAAATTCACAAGTGCAGGACAGGCTCTGTTTCTATCTGTTTTACCGGCAATCCTTCCCGGGCAGATTCTCGGGGGGCTGCACGGATTTCCCTCTGGTCGGCCCGACCGTATTTGGGGGCCCGGTCAATGAGCGTGGGCTACTGGTTCGAAGCCGTTTACGGCAAAGTGATGAATCAACTCGCGCAATCGGCGGTCGATGCTGTCGACCGGTATCCCTAATTCCCGGTCGAAAAAACGGCGCATCTCGTCGTCGTTGTTACTCACCGTGCGCATGCCCCGTTTCAACAGGTCGTAACCGCCTTTCTCTAAAGTGAGCCATACGGTGGCCAGCCCCACGAGATATATCGGCTCGGCCCGGTTGCCGGCGTCGAAGCGGTCAAACTCTTGCAGGTCGATTTCGGGGTGTTCGTTCAGGTAACGGTCGAGCCGATCGAAGTGTTCTTGTATGGGAACACCGCGCATCATGCGGTCTTCGGTATAGTATTCGGCAATGCCGTTGGTGAACAGCCGGTGCATTTCCTGGGGGAAGTGGTTCCGGACCAGACGCATCAACTCGTGCTCGTAAAACTCACCTTTTACTGCATTGGAGTAGATGATGCGGTTGTCGATATCGGTGGTCCCGCCCAGGTTGGAGTTGTCGCTCACGACCGTGGCGGCTACCGTATAGTCGTATCCTTTGAGGAGTTCGGTCTCTTTCCACCCGGGCGAAATGTAGACGGTCACCTCCTCTTCCGGCAGTTCGAACTTGTCGCGCAGCATGGCGAGAAACTGGTTGGCCTTCTTGGCTTTCGATTCGTCAAATCTGTATCCGGGATAGTAGTGATAGGTGATGAGTCCCACCTGCTTTGTCTGCCATTCACGAGAGTACCAGTGCAGCCAGTTGGCAAGTTTGAACTCACCTCGTTCGTCTTTGCGGGCAAGGACATGGACGATGGCTACGACATAGGGGACCTGCTCGTTTTGCCAATAAAACATCGACCGTATGTCGTAGCAGTCGCCGTTGTCGGTGAGTGGTACAATCGAGAGTACGAGGTTGTCCAGCCCGGAGGTCGCAGCCTGCCGGTAGAGGTGGAGATATCCCTCGGAGCGCAACAGGTCGTAGCTGGTGTATCGGGCTTTGTCGGCCTCGTTCCAGTGAGGGTTGTTGTAGAGACTGTCGGGACGGCTGTTGAGGTACTCTTCCCACAGTTTTGCGACGGCCGGGATATCGGGATTTATCTGATTCTCGAGCAGTACCTGCGAGTGGCAGACGATACCCGATGTTTTCTCCTCGCCGCAGATTCCTGTCGCGATGGGTGCGATGGCCAAGATGAGCAGGGTGAGGAGAAAGGATTTCATATATTTTTACCAAAGTTTTATTTCAGCGAGAGATATTGCTCGATGTAGTCGCCTCCCCGGCGCGCGATGCGTGAGGTGGCTACAAAATACCAGCACATGGGCACGAAGCAGAAAAAGAACCGCTTGGCCGAGTAGGCCAGCACGTTGTGCATCGAGTCCCACACATAGTCTACATGATAGATGACCAGACCGTAGAAGATGACGCTCAGCACAATCATGCCCAGCAGCGCCACATTGTCACGGCTCTTGACCATAAACCAGAGGTCGGCGACGACGAAGAGGGCGAAGGCCGGGAAGGTCCAGCCGTAGTAGAGCGTATTGGCGAACAGGGCCCAAAAGCCGTCGACGATTTCGCCGGCCTTTTCACCGTCCCAGAAGAGGCGGGTGATGGCCATGCCCTCGGTATAGAGGCCGCCGACCTTCATGTAGATAAACCAAATCACGGCCGGGAGCAGTGCCAGCCCCGTGAAATACCACCCCTTGCGGTAGCTTTTGCGGCGTATGCAGTCGACGAGCAGCACCACGCAGGCGGCTCCGATAAAGACGATACCCTCGTTGCGGCACCACATGTTGGCACCCAGTAGCAAGGCTCCGGCATAGAGCTCGTGGTCGCGGCGGCTACGCAGCCAGCTGGCCGTGTAGGCGATACCCAGCGAGGCAAAGATGGCCTGCATCACGTTGGTGGCCGAGAGCGACGAAAAGGCGAGCATCTCGGGGGCCATCATCATGAAGAGGGTGGCAAGAGCAGCGACTGTCTTGCCGGTATTGCGGCGCAAAATACCGTAGAAAGCGATGATAAAGAAGAGGTACATCAAGGCCGGTATCGATTTGGAGGTCTCGGCTCCCAGCAGATAGACGTAGGCATAGCTCATTTGCACGAAAGGTGCGTAGGCGATGCTGCTGCCTGCCCGATGCACCGTGGGGTTGTAGTCGGTATCGAAGAGACTCATGCGCATGTAGGTGTGGTCGTGTGCCGCCACGAAACCCAATGTGTCGAAAGCGGCGAGGCTGTCGCGGTCGCTGGGCGGGAAGAAGATGCACTTCGAGAAGTTCATGTATTCGCAGTAGCCGATGAGTACAAGCAGCAGCACCCACACCAGGTTGGCCTGCTTCAAGTCGTCGAGCATGGCCGGGGTGAAGCGCAGGCTGTCGATGCCGCGGTAACGCCACACGACAAACAGCAGACCGGCAAAAGCGACAAACCCGGCCAGCAGGGTCGAGGTAGCCGTCAGGGGGATATGAACCAGGTCGAGCAGAGCCATCAGGACGGTCTGCAGAGTCATTCCCAGGGGGAACGAGAGCCCTGCGCGTTCGGTCCACGAAAACCGTGAGCCGATGAGGGCGGTCAGCAAAATACCGTTCAGGCAGGTAAGTACGATTCCGAGGGTGAGCATGGCGATTACGGTTTTTTGTGAATGGGCAATATGGCATGAGGCGCTTTCTCGGGAACCTCGTAATCGAGGTATTCATAGCCCACACCGTTGACGATGGCTACGTGGGTAATCTTTTCGCTCCACGGGGTCTTACCCAGTTCCGAGGGGATAATGACCCGGCGCGGATACAGGAAGCGGGTAGCCCACAGCTTGTTATAAGGCTCGCCCGAGAAGATGCGTTCTTGACCTTCGGGGAAGAAAGCCTCTTTCGAGGGCAGCAGAATGACGGCATCGGGCGGGGTACACTCTTTGAGGTAGCGCAGGTAGACGTGCGAGAGCCCCAGCTTCATCTCAAACCGTTGGTCGGTAGTGGTGCGGGCATAATGTTGCACGGCTTCCAGGTTCCCTCGCAGCATATTGTAGGCCCAGTTGTATCCCGGTTGCAGATCCAGCACGAGTTTGTTCAGCAGAAACACGGCCACGACTACGGCAGCCAGATTTTTGGCCACCCAGGCGGCAGTAACTCTCGGCTTGGAATCGAGGGGGGTGTTACCTTTGCGGGACGCCCCTTTTTGAGTGTTGGCTGTATTATTTTTCATGGTGGGAATTTTTCCAAAAACGGTATTTCAGCAAGGTACCTATCGCCTTGAATCCGTCTTTCAGGCGCAATTTCTTGCCCTCTTCAATCGAGCGGGGATAGTAGCGTATGGGCACCTCTTTGATTTTACAGCCGAGGCGCGAGACTTTGGCGGTTACCTCGGGACAAAATTCGAAACCCCTGCAATCGAGCGGTATCGATTTGAGCAATCCGGTCTCGAACATCTTGTAGCAGGTGGGCTCGTCGGTGATGTGCTGTCCGTAGAGCAGGTTGGTCATTACCGACAGGAACTTGCCCCCCAGCTGGTAGCTGAAGTAGGTGTGCGAGTTCTCCTCGGCCAGGAAGCGTGAGCCGTATACCACCCGGTATTCGCCCGAGAGGAGGTGCGGCAGCATCTTGGCAAAGTCGTTGGGATCGAGTTCGAGATCGGCATCCTGCATCACCACATAGTCGCCCGTCACGGCCTGTATGCCGGTGCGCACGGCCATGCCCTTGCCTTGGTTACGGTCGTGTTTCAAGTAGGTGATGGGAGCCTCGGGGTGAGCGGCGATAAAGGCTTCGACCAGGCGGCCGGTCGAGTCGGTCGAACAGTCGTCCACGACAATCAGTTCCCGCCCCATACCCTGGCCCAGCTCGGCGTCGAGTACGCGTTGCAGCAGTTCCGCAATCGTTTTCTCTTCGTTGTAGGCAGGAATAATAATCGATAATGTGTGACTCGTCTCGTTCATAACTTGCTATCGGCAGAAAGACCATACCGCCGGCCACCTGCTTCGAGTGCAAAAGTAGGATAATAATTTTGCCTGTGCAAGCATTTGCCATTGAAGAATGGGGCGGCACCCGGTTGGGCTCTCCCGGCTGCTGCTAAACCGTTGCGGAGAGGCCGGAAGAGCAGCCCCGATAAAACTTTTTCGGCTTCCCGCCTCGCTCATGTAGGTAAATATACTATCTTTGCAGCTGAAATTTCCCGGCTTCGCTCCCGGAACATAACAAGCTATATATGAAAGATTTTTTTTCTATCCTGCGGCGGTTTGTACCCCCTTATAAATATTATCTCGTCCTCAACATCTTTTTTAATATTCTGGCTTCGATATTGACGCTCTTCTCCTTTGCGCTCATCATACCCATTCTGGAAATCCTCTTCAAGCTCAAACAAGCCTCCTACACTTTCATGCCGTGGGGCTCGGCTTCGCTGAAAGATGTCATTGTGAACAATTTCTACTACTACATCACAACCATCATCGACGAGCGGGGAGCCAGTTTCGCTCTGCTTATCCTGGGCGTGTTCCTCATGGTGATGACCTTCTTCAAGACCACCGCCACCTATCTGAGTTCGCATTTTATGATTCCGTTGCGTTCTGGTATCGTGCGCGACATACGCAACTACGTCTACGACAAGGTGGTGAGCCTGCCCATAGGATTCTTCACCAGCGAAAAGAAAGGCGATGTGATGGCGCGCATGTCGGGCGATGTAGGTGAAATAGAAAACTCGATTATGGCTTCGCTCGACATGATGTTCAAGAACCCCATTATGATACTCGTCTGTCTGGGCACCATGTTTGCCATCAGCTGGCAGCTCACCGTCTTTGTACTGATACTCCTGCCTACGGCCGGTTACATCATGGGGCAGGTGGGCAAGAAGCTCAAACGCCGTTCGCTCGAAGGGCAGAACCAGTGGGGACAGCTGATGTCGATTATCGAAGAAACATTGGGCGGGCTGCGCATCATCAAGGCCTTCAATGCCGAGAGCAAGATGATTAAATGGTTCCACAACGAGAACAATGTATTTTACCGCATATCCAACCGCATCAACCGGCGGCAGGCTTTGGCTCACCCCATGAGCGAGTTCCTGGGTACTTGCACCATCTGTATCGTGCTCTGGTACGGCGGTTCGCTCATTCTCTCGGGCACGAGCAGCATCGATGCCGCTTCGTTCATCTACTATCTGGTCATTTTTTACAGCATCATCAATCCGGCCAAAGACCTCTCCAAAGCGGCCTATTCGATACAGAAAGGTTTGGCTTCGATGGTGAGGGTCGATCTCATTCTCTCGGCCGTGAATCCCATACAAGACCCCGAGAAGCCGGTCGAACTCTCCGATATGAAAGAGGGCATCGAATACCGCGATGTGTCGTTCCGATACAATACCGAGGACGTGGTCAAGCACGTGAACCTCACCATCAAGAAAGGACAGACCGTGGCCCTGGTGGGACAGTCGGGTTCGGGCAAGTCGACCATGGCCGACCTCTTGCCGCGTTTCTACGACGTGAACGAGGGCGGCATCTACATCGACGGGGTGAACATCAAGAATTTCAAGGTACACGATTTGCGCGGCTTGATGGGCAACGTGAACCAGGAGGCTATCCTCTTCAACGACTCGTTCTACAACAACATCACCTTCGGTGTCGAAGATGCCACCATGGAGCAGGTCATCGAAGCGGCCAAGATTGCCAATGCCCACGATTTCATCATGGCCACCGAGGAGGGGTACAATACCTGCATCGGCGACCGGGGCAGCCGTTTGTCGGGTGGCCAGCGCCAGCGCATAAGCATTGCGCGGGCTATCTTGAAGAATCCTCCCATTCTTATCCTCGACGAGGCCACGTCGGCGCTCGATACCGAGTCGGAACGCCTCGTGCAGGAGGCACTCGAGAACCTCATGCGCAACCGCACTACCCTTGTTATCGCTCACCGGCTTTCGACCATCAAGGATGCCGACCTCATCTGTGTGATGCACGAAGGCGAAATCGTTGAGCGGGGAAGGCACGACGAACTTATCAAACTCGACCGCTACTATAAACGGTTGGTCGACATGCAGAAATTCTGATACACCGTATATCGAATATCACAGGGGCTGCGCCGTTTGTTCCGGCATAGCCCCTGTTTGTTTACGTTTCTCTCAATCCCGGTCGGGGGTCAGTGTACCACCCGGTTGCGACGTTTGCGATAGAGGCGTTTTATCCACAGATAATATCCGGTAAGGGGGAGGCTGGCTCCCAGCAGGGCAGCCAGGAACCACAGTATGCGCGAGGCGGTTCCGCCCCAGGCCCCCACATGTACCGAGTAGATCCACCCTCTTATCTTGCCCGAATTGCCGGAATCCTTATAGAGCGAGGCCCCGGTGATTTGGCCCGATTGAGGGTCGAACGTGTAGCGGTCGGCTCCCCGCACGTTCCCATAGCGGTTGTTCGACACGCTGGCCGTTCCGTCCGAAACCTCGATTTTCAAGTGGTCGGGATTCTCCCGAGCCAGTTGCTCATATATCTGTTGCCAGTGAGCAAAGGGCGAGGGCAGCTGTTTGGCATCGCTACCGGGTTGTGCCGTTTGGAGAGGGCGCTTTCCGGGGTGCGGACTCTTGGCTGTCGGGGCACTCGCCTCCACGCCGAAGAGGGTGTGGAAAGCGTTTCTATACCAGTCGAACGACCAGGTAAGTCCCGTGAGAGCCATGGCCAGTAGCAGCAACAAGGCATACACGCCGCCGGCCGTGTGCAGGTCGTGCCAAAAGCGGGCTTTCCCCTTGCGCAGGGCGATGGCTGCACCTTGTTTGAAGCCTTTGCGGGAGCGGGGCCACCAGATAACGACTCCGGTAATGAGGATTATGACAAACAGCAGGGTGCTCACCCCCACGATAATCTTTCCCCAAAAGATACCGTCGTCGGCCGGACGTTTATCGAGCAGCCAGCGATGCAGCGAGAACAGGGTCCGGAAGAAAGGGGATCGCTGGCTTTGCCCTTTGATTTCGCCTGTGTAGGGATCGATATAGAGCGATGCGCGCCGAGGTTTGGACAAATTCACCTGATAGCTTCGCTCGGGGTCGGGATAGACGGTGATTCCCGTCACGGCTACCCCTTCGGGCAGTTCGGCCGATACCTTTGCGGCCAGTTCTTCCAGCGGGATAGTCGTTGGCCCCACCCGCTCCACATGGTAGAGGCCCCGGTGGGAGAGTCGGGCAATTTCGGGCTCGAATACCAGCATGGCGCCCGAGAAGCAGATAAGCGTGATAATCAGCCCGAAAGGGAGCGACAACCACAGATGCAGTTTCCAAAATGCTTTTTTCATTGAGACATTCTTCTTTTCAAGTGATAAAAAGAATTGGCGGGGATAAGTTTGCCGCCAACTCTCTTTTTTGTGTGGATAACGGTTTTCAGCCGACTGTACACTATTTCACGGCCAGACGTCCCACGCCCGCTACGCTTGTGGCTACGATAGTGAGCCCTTTTGTAGCGGTAGCCGTCGCCGGGTCGATTTTATAGATTGCGGGATAGCCGTTCGAGGTACTCACCACCACGTAGGCCTTGCCCTCGCTGTCGATGTAGGGGGTGTTCCCGAATCCGCTTACCTGCGCAGGAAGACCGGTTACTGGCTTCAGCGTCCCGTCGCCCTGGGTGTCGAAGATGACCAGCCGGTTGGCTGTGCCTCCGAAACCTTGCTCGTCATAAGCCAGCAGCATAAAGTAGTTGCCGGCAATGTACCAGCTGCGCAGAAATGCCGCTTCCGAGCCGTCGGCATTTTTCAGCGGTTTGTAGTAGGAGGGGTCAAAGTCTATTTCGTCCCATGCGGCGCGGGTGTCGATGCGCACGACACCGGCCGGTAGAGTTGTCTGCTGGCGGGAATCTTTCATGGTCTTGGCATAACTCGGCGATAATACGTAGAGGTAGCCGTCGTCGGCCTTCCACACCATTTGATAGTATTGCGAACGGTTACGCCCGCAGGCATAGCTTATCTTGTCGCTCTTGATGACCCGGTGTTCTTCGAGCGACTCGTCCTTAAACACGGCTACCCAGCACTCGTCGGGATATTGGGTCCATTGCAACTCGTTGGCGTTGTATGAGCCGCTGCCCGAACCTCCCGATTCGGTCTTGACCAGATCCTCGTAGCCTTCGCGCACATAGCCGTGTTCGCGGCCGTCGACCGTCTGTATGTAACCCCACTGGCTCAACCCCATGGGTACGGCGGCCGAGTAGAGATAGTTGCCTACCTGTTCCAGCCCGGCCAACGTCACAAATTCGCCATTGCCGAGGAAATTCTCCGACCGCAGTTTTATGTTGCCTGCGCCTGTCCCGTCCTTGGCCGATTCGTTGCGAGCGTCGATATAGGCGGGCAAGAAATGTTTGGGATAATAGGTCTCGGTGATTGGCGAGCCGTTCTTGTCGGTGTAGGCATAGCTTTGGGCATCGATAGTTCCGTTGCCCGTCGAGGTAGTCATGATGTAATCGTTGTAGAACCCGTAGGTGGTGAAGCGGCTCAACTTGTAAGTATTCGAGTTCTTTACCGGTTCGAAATTCGGGTTGAGGCTATACGAAGCCGTTTGTCCGGCCTCGCCCTGGTTGTAGTTGAGGGCAAAGAGCGACTCCTCCTTGTAGAAAACCCAATAGGTGGCCCCGTCGTTTTGGGTACCTTGTACCGTGGGGGTCACTTTGTAGTTGGGGTCGTCCAGGCGGTCGGCCGTGAGCAGCACGTGGGTGGTGTTGGTGCCGGTTCCCACCGAGGCGGCAATCACATAGTTGCCTTTTGCCACCTCGGTGAGGTTGGAAAGTTCGGTGGGAACCGAGGGCCCTTCCTCCTCGCAGGCGGTGAACAACAGACCTGTGGCGAAGAGGGCGATACATGCAGTGAAGAAGAAATTTTTGTTCATGTCTTTATTCTGTTTTTAAAAGGTTTGATATTGTCAGTCTCCGAAATGGATGCGTATTTTCCCGTAAAAGGCGCGCCCTGCCTTTTGTAGGCTGAAATTGTCGTAGAGCCGCTCGTCGGTGAGGTTGCGGCATTCGAGCGACAGGTTGTACCTTCCCTGGTGCAGGCTGTAACTCACCGAGAGGTTGTGCGAGAACTGGTCGGGTATCATGTAGGCATTGCTGTTGGTACCTATCACTTCCGAGTTGTAGCAGAAACTGTGCAGATACTGGTTGTCGTAGGTCACGGTGAGTACGTTGCCTTTTCTCCCCAAATCGTGCCAGTAGAGGCTGATGTCGCTGTCGGCAAACATATAGGGCACGTTGGCCATGCGAGCCTTGTAGGTGAGGTTGGGCGTCGAGGTGCCCGTGCTGCCTATCTGGTATGGCTCCATGTCGCGCACGTCCATTTGCGAGAAACTGCCGCCCAGGCTCAACCATCGCCCCAAGCTGTACCGGGCCGAGAGGTTGTAGCCCTTGGTCACCACCTTCCCATAGTTGGTATAGGTGGCATTCTCCTTGCCGCCGCTCAGGTCTTGAATGTTACGCTGTATATAGTCACGGGTGTTGCGGTAGAGCAGCCCCCCTTCGACATAAAACGAGTGGCGACCTGTGGTGAGTGAGTAGCTGAGGTTGAAATTCACGTTGTGGCTGTTCTCGGGCCGGATATTCACCTCGCCGCTTTCGAGGTCTTCGTCGCCGAACATCTCTTCGATGGTAGGCAGCCGGTAAGCTTTCTCATACGACAGCTTGGTTTGCAGCCCGGGAAGCACGAACCAGGTGCCTGCGGCGCCGTAGCCCCCCTGTCGCACCGTGCGATCGACCATTACAAACTCGGTACCCTTGTCGTCGGTCGCCATGGGCCCCGACACATATTGGTAGTAGTATTTTGCAAATACCGACAGGTTCCACCGGTCGGAGGGCATGAGCCGGTACGACAGCCCCGCGATGTTCTTGCGGGTCTCTTTGGCAAATTCGTTTTCGATTTCGGTGCCGGTGAGCAGCGAGGCGTTGGTGCGGTGGAAGGCGCTCCACACGTTGTTAAAGGTGATGGTGTGTACCTTGTTTATCCGATAGTTGAGAGTTGCCGTAGCGTTCCAGTTGTCGTTGTAGACCCGGGCATGCTGTTCGCTCTGTTCGCCTCGGCCGTTGGTGTTGAAACGACGTTCGCCGAACCAGTTGTAGTGATAGCTCGTCGTATCGATGTGGGTGGTGGTGTTGCGGTTGTAGTTAGCCGTGAACGAGAAATCGAGTCCCCGGGTGAACAAGTTGCGCTTGCTGTACTCCAACGAAGGCATAATCGAGTGCCCCCGACGGTGCTTCTCGCCGAAGACGGTGTGCTGTCGCACGCCGGTCTGTATCTCCTTGTACATGTGCGAGTAGGTGAAACCCAGCATCAGGCGGTCGGCCCACGACCGGCCGGTGAATCCCGCCTTGGCTACGACCGCCTCGTTGTGGTAGGTGTCGTTGAACCGCTTCACCCGGAACACCTCATCGGTGATGACCGACGAGCCGTCGTCGTTCCACCGTTCCACATGGCTGGCATCGACCCGGTAGTCGTTATCCGAGTAGTTTTGGAAGGCGTTGACCTCATAGGTAAAACCGTTTTTCAGGCTTTGCCCGAAATGAATGTGCGATTTGTGGGTATTGAACGACCCGTAGGAATAGGCGGCATCGAAGAACCACTTGCGGCGTTGTTTGTTGGTAACGATATTGATAACCCCGCCAATGGCGTCGGTGCCGAAACCTACCGGCACCACCCCCTTGTACACCTCGATGCGTTCGGCAAAGTTTACCGGGATATTGTTCAATCCGAACGAACTGCCCACTCCCTCTTGCGGGACCCCGTCGATAAACACCTTCACGTGCTTGCCGCTGAACCCGTCGAGCATGAGTTGCATATCCGACCCCACGCCGCCCGATTCGCGCAGCTTTATCCCCGGAGCCTTGGCCAGGGCGTCGCTCAGATTTTTTGTCGAGTTCTGCATCTCGCGGGTATCTACCGCTATCGAGTTGTAGGCCGACCGCTTCACCCGGTTCACCCCCGTCGATACCACGGTTACCTCGGCAAGCTCCTGGTTCTTGGGGGTGAGTGTTACGTTTATTTCGAGGGGCTCGCCCCGTTTCAGCGAGATGCGTTGCTCGAACGGGTCGTACCCGATGGCCGAGACTGTCAGCGTGTAGTCGCCCGCAGGCGCTTTGAGCCGGTAGCGGCCCCGCTCGTTGGTGGTTCCCCCCGATGCACTCCCTTTGAGGTAGACGGTGGCATAGTCGACGGGTTGGGGCTTGCCGTTTTCTTGCGTTACCACCTGGCCCCATACGATGGAGCCGGTCGGGTGGCACCCCCTGTGATTATGTCGTGCTTTTGCCGGGAAAGCAAGAAGCGATAAGATAAAGCAGAATAAGAAAAATACCGATAGTTTTGAGTTCACTGGATAAGAATAGTTTGTATTTGGTAATTCGCTGCAAAGGTACCGTGCCTCCCGGTACGGCACAATCGCTTTTTATAGGTATAGTGAGAGACGTTTCTCCCCATTGGTGGTTACTCGGGGGTGGTTGCATCTGGCCGCAGCGTGTTGCCGGGCGAAGATTTGCCGGGTGTTTCCTGCCCGGGCAAGAGCCTTTTTATAGGGCGTATTCGGTTTTACAGCCATTCGTGATGGCTTTTTGCTCTGATAATCGTGCGGTGAAAAGAAATTTGTATTGTACGATTTGTGATTATTGGCGAATTGATTTTCTTTGTGTACCTTTGTGGGGAAAATAAAAAACTTAAAAGCTATTCTCATGAACCAAGTATCCGATCGTTTGGCAGCTCTTGCTCCGTCGCAAACGCTTGCGATGTCGCAGAAAAGTAGTGAACTGAAAGCTCAGGGTGTCGATGTGATTAACCTGAGTGTGGGTGAACCCGATTTCAATACCCCCCAACATATCAAGGAGGCTGCGAAAAAAGCGGTAGACGACAATTTCTCGCACTATTCGCCTGTCCCCGGCTATATGGATTTGCGTCAAGCCATCTGCGCAAAACTCAAAAATGAGAATGGCCTCGATTTTACCCCCGAGCAGATTGTGGTATCGAACGGAGCCAAGCAGTCGATTTGCAACACGATACTCTCGCTTGTCAATCCCGGCGACGAGGTAGTGCTGCCCGCTCCCTACTGGGTGAGCTATGTCGAGATGGTGAAATTGGCCGAGGGCAAGAGCGTCATTGTCGAGACCGGCATCGAGCAGGATTTCAAGATGACTCCGGCCCAACTCGAAGCCGCCATCACCCCCAAGACCAAGATGCTTATTCTCTGTTCGCCTTCGAACCCCACGGGTAGCGTCTATTCGCACGACGAGCTTGCCGCTCTGGCCGCTGTCTTGGAGCGCCACCCCCAGATATTTGTTATCTCCGACGAGATATACGAACACATCAATTACGTGGGCGCACACCAAAGCATAGCCCGCTTCCCCGCCGTTCGCGATCGGGTAGTCATCATCAACGGTGTATCCAAGGGCTATGCCATGACCGGTTGGCGTATCGGGTTCATTGCCGCACCGCTGTGGATTGCCAAGGCTTGCAACAAGTTGCAGGGACAGTACACCTCGGGTGCCTCGTCGATTGCCCAGAAAGCCGCCGCCGCCGCTTTTGCCGGGGACCAAAGCTGTGTCGAGACCATGCGTCGGGCTTTTGAGCGCCGTCGCGATTTGGTAGTACGGTTGGCACAAGAGATTCCCGGCTTGAAGGTCAATAATCCTCAGGGAGCCTTCTATCTCTTCCCCGAGATTAGCTACTATCTGGGTAAAACCGACGGTGAGCGGGTAGTCAATACCTCGTCCGACCTGGCCATGTATATCCTCGAAGTGGGCCATGTAGCCACCGTTGCCGGCGATGCCTTTGGCGCTCCCGACTACCTGCGCCTTTCCTACGCAACCTCCGAAGAGAATATCACCGAGGCCATGCGTCGTATGAAAGAGGTACTTGCCCGATTGAAATAAGACATATCGACCTCGATATAAATCCATACGAAACGACCTCCTTGTCTGTATCCGGCATACATCGGGCAGGCGGGGAGGTCGTTTCGTATGGATTCAGTAGAGGAGAAATTGAAGAGTCAACAGTCGTGTTATTTCCACTCCATTATTTCTCGAATATGAGCACACACTGTATCGAATCTGTCGACGAGTTGCAGCCAATCAGGTATGTCTTTGTTTATCCACCCCATTACGGTAATCATCTCATTGTGAATTTCTTCTACTCGTTTTAGATTCCAGCAAATGGATTCATTATGGAAAACTCGATTTCGGAAAGTTCTGAAGCTATTCAATGGAGCCGAAACCTTTTTTTCTCTGACGGTCTTTTTTCGGCATAAATGGGAATGCTCTGCGTAAATCCTTCCAGAGCAGGCGCTCATATTCGCTGTTGAGTAACGATACCCAAAAGCCTAATGTCAATTCGGCTACAATTTTCGAAGGAGTAATGCTTTCGTGTCTCCCGGAAATCTGCTTGATAGCTTGCGTGATGTAATGATTCAATCTGGCCAATCCTGGAGTGGTCGGGAATACGGCATACCAATCGGTTCGCCCCGTCATTGTTTCAAGTTCCCGGCACAGAGTATTTCGTAAAGTAACTTCAAAAACCGAAAGGCTGATATAAAAAGCCTCCGCCAATTCTAAATTACATTGGTAATGCAGAATAGCTCTCTTTTCATCTCCTGGATAAAGAATATCTCTCCATCCTTTTGGCGGAGAAAACTTTTTCAAAATAGGCCTTGTTATATTCCATATTATTTGTACCTTTGTATTGCAGTCCCGGGTGTTCCTCTCCCAGCTTTCAGTTACTGGTGATGAATCCGGGTTTTTTTATGCCTGTATACAAAGATACGAGTTCTTTTGCATAAATCATTCTTCTATTGGCACTTTTGACTCCTTGTAATGATTTGAGCCTCTATTATTTCGCATTTATTCGAATGAAAAATATTTACACAGAGAATCATTATAGCCATTTTTATAAATTTCTTTAGCTACCGTAGTGCATGGTATTCGGGCATTCCGGCCAAAAAGCAGAACTCACTGTGCCTCGCGGCGCAGTGAGTCCCATCAACTAAAAACAAACTTCAAAATTTAGATTTCTTTCCCTTTTGGCAATTAGATAGAGCGTGGAAAGATGGTTTATTTGGCTTTACGTTTACAATAGCGCAGGCATTGTCCGCACAAGTCGTACCCCAGCAGGGCACCCAAGATGAAATCCTCCTCGGGAGTGAGCTGGTTCAGCGGGCGGGAGGCCAGCGACTGAATCACCTCGATGCACTCCCGGCGACCGAAGAAGAGGTTGATTTTGTCACACCCGATGGGTTGTATGCAGTAATCGATTTTCTGCTTGTTAAGCCGCTCCACGGCAAACTCCTCATGCCGCTTGTGGGTGGTGTATAGCACCATGTTTCGAACCCCTTTCTTGTATTCGTACACATGGTTCAAAAACACTTTCAACTCGGCCGGAAAAGATTGACAGGTCATCATGGGCATATCGGTTTAGCGGGTTTACAAGTCGAGGTTTTTCACCCAAGCCTCGATGCGGTCGGCCGTTTTGTCGGCCTCGTTGGTCTCGTCGAGAGCAAGCCCTACGAACTCGCCGTCGACAACCGATACCGACGAGGAGAACGAGTAGCCGTCGGTTGCTACATGATTGCCGGTGAAGCGGCAGCCCGTCTCTTTCAGCTCGTCGTAGAGCAGACCCATGGCATCGCAAAACGTGTCGGGGTACGACTCGCTGTCGCCGCAGCCGAAGAGAGCGATGGTTTTGTCGGAGAGATTGGCATTTCGCAACACCTTCACGGCATCGTACCAGTCGTCCTGCAATTCGCCGCAACCCCAGGTCGAGCTGCCCAGTATCAATGCCTCGTAGTTGTCGAGCAGCTCGGCCGAGAGTCGGGCCGCATCGTGTACATCGGTCGGGGCTATCCCCAGTTTTTGGGCGATTGTGTGGGCTACTCCCTCGGTCATGCCGGTCGAAGAGCCGTAGAATATACCAGTTCTTTTCATCGTGTAACGGTTGTTTGGTTTTACGGTGTCAAAGTAACGGCTTCTTTTCCGGCTGCCCAATACCTATATATGGGGGTTTTCTTTCGTTCTCTACTTAAATTGAGGGAAAAACGCCGGTATTTTACTATTTTTCACTACCTTTGTTCCCTGAAACAGGGGCATAATGAAACGATATACAAGGAGATTTGGAATGAGTGTGATAGTTGTGGCAGTGATTCTTGTTATAGGGGTGGTTGCCGTCATAGGAATTTGTAACGGACTGGTAAAGGGATATGCCCGCGACAAGACGTTCGACACGACCGAAGCGATACCCCATCGCACAGTAGGGCTGCTGCTCGGCACGGCGCCCATTACCCCGCAGGGTGCCCATAACTACTATTTCGACTATCGCATCGAGGCCGCGGCACAGCTCTTCGAGGCGGGCAAGATAGACTATATTCTGGTGAGTGGCGACAATCACGACCGCGACTACGACGAGCCTACCTGCATGCGCGACTCGCTGGTGGCCCACGGCGTGCCCGCCGACCGCATCGTACTCGACTATGCCGGATTCCGCACCCTCGATTCCATCGTGCGGGCCAAGGAGATTTTCGGGCAGGACAGCCTCACTGTCATCTCGCAGAAATTCCACAACGAGCGGGCCATCTATCTGGCCAAGCACTGCGGTATGTCGGCCGTCGGCTATAATGCCCGCGACGTAGCCCGCCGGGCGAAATACATAAAAATACACGGACGAGAATACCTCGCCCGTGTGAAAATGTTTCTCGATTTCTTTACCGATAAGCAACCCCGCTTTCTGGGAGAGAAAGAGGAGACGCCTTTCAATCGTTGACCGTATCCTCGACCGTAGGGTAGACGAGATTTTTCTCCTCGATTACGTCGAGTACCTCGCGCAGGTATTTGTCGGCTTCCCAGCGGGCCATGGGCAGGTCGTGCAGCAGGTAGTTGCCGCAGTCGCGTGGTGCGGCCCCGGGCACCTCGCCTTCGAAATCGCGGATAAAGCGGAAGGTCTCGCGCATGAGGTCGACGATGTCGCGCGACTCGAGGTCGCCCTGCATCAGGAAATAGTTGCCCGTGCAGCAGCCCATCGGGCCCCAGAATACGATTTTATCGCCCCACGCCGGGTGGTTGCGCAGGTAGGTGGCAGCCAGGTGCTCGATGGTGTGCAAGGCTCCGTAGCCGATGGCCGGCTCGCGGTTGGGCTCTTTCATGCGAATGTCGAAGGTGGTGACTACGTGGTCGCCCAAGTAGTCTTTGCGCGAAACGTAGATGCCGCGCAACAGATGAATATGGTCTATGGTGAAACTGGGTATTTTTTTCATAACCGATGGGTATTTAAAGGGATATTACAATTTTTCGATAAGGTTGGTGAGTACCTCGAACGAGCGGTGAGGGGCATCTTCCCAAAAGTGATTATACTGGGCCATGTGCCCCTCTACTCCCGGGGTATCGCTGATGATGCGGAAACTCAAAAAGGGGACGCCGCGCATGTGGCATACCTGGGCGATGGAGCCCGACTCCATGTCGACGGCCATACCTTCGGGGAAGAGCCGTTTGATTTCGGCAAGCTCTTTCGGGTCGGTGATGAAGCGGTCGCCGCTGCACACCAGCCCTTTGTACAGGCGCAGCGGGGTTTCCACCTGCAAGGCTTTCTCGACCAAAGCCCCGGCACTGTGAAATCGGGGAGGCAATCCCTGCACCTGCCCCCAGGCGTTGCCCTCGCCGCACCACACGTCGTGGTAGACAATCTCGGCCCCTACGACTATATCCATCACCCGCATCGAGGGGTCTATGCCACCGGCCACCCCGGTGTTGAGTACGCAGTCGGGGCGATAGCGGTCTATCAGTTCATAGGTCCGTATGGCCGATGATACCTTGCCGATTCCGCTTTGGGTGAGTATCAGCTCGTGGGTGCCGCTTGTCCCGGCGATAAAGAGCGACGAGCCGTGACGCTCTTCGCGGGGGTTCTCCAGCAGGCGGCGCACACAATCGAGCTCGCTCTGCATGGCTACGATAATTCCTATTCTCATTTTTTCGTTTTTCTCTTGCAGGGCAAAGGTAGGGGTAATCTCACGGACAGCAAAATTTGGACGGCGAAATTCACAGGGGCGAGGGGTATGCCGTTTTCGGGAATTTTACCTATTTTTATCGCCGGATAGATTTCTCGATATGAAAGATTTTGCCGCCATCGATTTCGAAACCGCCAATTACGAACCCACCAGCATCTGCTCGGTGGGGCTTGTGGTGGTGCGCGGGGGCGAGGTGACACATCGCATACACCGGCTGGTGCGCCCCGAGCCCGATTATTATGTGCGCCGTTTTTCGGAGCAGATTCACGGCATTTTCCCGGCCGACACTTGTCATGCTCCCAATTTCGGACAGGTGTGGAGCGAGGTGTCGCCGCTGGTCGAGGGGCTGCGGCTGGTGGCTCACAACAAATCTTTCGACGAACGGGTGCTGCGGGCTACCTGCCGCATGTATGGCATCGACTATGTGTATGGCGATTTTTTTTGCACCCTTGCACAGGCGCGGCGGGTGATTCCGCGTGCGGCTATCGGGAACTATCGGCTGCCCACGGTGTGCGCCTATCTGGGGATTCCCTTCGACCGTCATCATCAGGCGTTGGCCGATGCCGAGGGGTGTGCCCGCATTGCCTTGTGCTTGTGGCCCGACGACGGCGAATAGAACCACCTGATTGTCGAACCCCCCTTTCCCCTCTTTACCAGGTGAATGCCGGTCGAACCGTTTGTGCCGTTCTTGTTGCAAATATCCTCATGTACTGTTGCCGGTTGATGTTCTCAGAAAGGGAACAACAGTGGCAGTACAATAACCATGACGATTCCCATGATAACTTGTAGCGGAAGTCCTACCTTTATGTAATCCATGAATGTATATTGTCCGGCTTTCATCACCAGGGCATTCGGCGGAGTGGAGAAAGGAGAGGCGAAGCACATGCTTGCCGCGACTGCCACGGCAAATAGAAACGGGACAGGGTTCACTCCAATCTGTGTGGCACTCTGCAAGGCTATCGGAGCCATGAGCACGGCAGTAACCGTATTGCTGATAAACAGGGTCATAAGCGAAGTGGCAAAGTAGATTCCGGCCATCATCAACATCGGCCCATGCGATCCCAGCCCGTCCGCCAGAGCATTCGCAATATAATTCGATACTCCTGTCTTTTCGAGGGCAAGCGACATCGGCAGCATGGCGGCAAAAAGGACAATGGTTTCCCAGTTTATGGTTTTGTAGGCCGCTTCGACATTGCGGAAACAGCCTGTTATAACCATCAGTAAGGCTGCAATCATCACCGCCGTGACGGGTGCCACGGGTATGAAATCGAATACCATCATGGCTATCATGGCTACCATGATTATGGCGGCTACCGGTGCCATGTAATCCAATGTGACTTTTTGGGCTTCTTCAAGCGGCTGTCCCAAAACCACCCATTCGGTATCATCTTTGCTTAGTCTGGCAATATCAGGCCATGCACCCTGTACCAGCAGCACATCTCCGTTGTGCATCACGGTATTTCCCAAATCATTGAGAATATACTCTTTTCGCCGTTTGATACCCAGTACATTGACATTGAACTTGTCTCTGAAACCGGCTTCCTTTACTTTCATGTTTACTATTTTTGAGGAGGACATGAGCAGGATTTCGGCTATGCCTATATTGTAGAACGCGAGTTTTTTCTGAGGGAGCGATGCAAATTCCGCATTGTGCTCGTCCATCAGTTCAAGTCCAAGCTCTTCCGAAAAGCGGTTTACAGAGGATATTTCTCCCGTGACATACAGCACATCTCCGCTTTTGATGATTGTGTTTGCCGACGCTTGCTTTTGTGTCACAGTCTTGAGAAACTTGTGTTGTGCCGTATCGACTCTCCTGATTTCCAGCACATTGAGATGGTACACGTTGCGGACATCCAGTTCGACGATGGTTTTTCCCAAAGCCCTCGAATCCGATAGGACTCTCAACCGGTAAAGGTTATTGGAGAGTCTGTACTCCTTGGCCAGTTGCGTCAGGGACTTGCCTGTTCCGGCGTCCGGGTCGGATTTTTCTTTCCGCGAAAGGAACCATTTGGTAAGGGGAAGAAGCACCAATATTCCCGTCAGAATACAGATGACGCCTACTGGTGTAAAGGAAAAGAACGAAAGAGGTTCGTGCCCTGCGTGGGAGAGCGTGTCGCTGATAATCAAGTTGGGCGGAGTACCTATCAGCGTCATCATTCCTCCCATGCTGCTTGCAAAGGCGAGCGGCATCAGCAGCCGGCTGGGGTTGGTCCCCGCATTGTTTGCCAGGCTTACTACGATGGGAAGCATGAGTGCCACTGTACCCGTGTTGCTGACAAACGCACCTATCGAGGCGGTTACCAGCATGACCAACAGGAACAGTTTCAGTTCGCTGTTGCCTGCCAGTTTGAGAATACGTGAACTGATCATCTTCGCGAGTCCTGTCTGGAAGATTGCTCCTCCGACGACAAACAGTCCGACCATCATGATTACGACATTGTTTGAAAATCCCGACAGCCCCTCTTCTGGGGTGAGGATGCCGCAGACCATCAGGGCGATGAGTGAGCATAACGCTATGATGTCGGAGCGGAATCTGCCCGAGACGAACAGTGCTGATGTGATAACGAGAATTACGAGAGTGATGACCATCGTGTAAAGTTTTTAGTGTTGAAGAAGCTTCGGTCTGTGATTCTTTGTCATGGGGGTACAGGTCGCCTACGGGAGCAATACCTGCTCGATGGCCTCTTGCAAGCTCTCCTTACTCATGAGCCCGGCGGCAATCTGGGGCTGGTTTTCCATGGGGCAGAAGAGCAGGGTGGGAATGCTTTGTATCCCGAACAGCGCAGCCAGTTGCGGCTCCTTGTCGATATTGACTTTATAGACATCGATTTTCCCGGCATATTCGGCGGCAATTTCATCGAGTATGGGGGCCAGTTGGCGGCAGGGACCGCACCAGCTGGCGTAGAAATCGACGATACAGGGGCGGGTTCCCAGGTATTCCCAGCGGTCGGGGGTCTTCTCGAAATTAACCACTTTCGAGAGAAACTCGGCCTTGGTGAGTTGGCGGGGCTTTACCGGCTGCACTTGTGCGTTCTTTTCCTGTTGGGAGGGTTGTTCCTTGGCCTGGCCCGGGAAGAGGAATGGCAGGCAGGTCAAAGCGATACCCAAGATGTACTTTATTTTCATATCGGTTGTGGTTTGCAGATTTGATGGAATGGGGAAAATCAGATATGGCAGTCAATCCTCCCTCGGTAATGAGACGAAAGCCCGGCTTCCCCGTCGAGGCTTTTCGGCTGTAAAGATAGTCGAAGGCAAGAGCTTTGCCAAAAGAGAGCCCCGATTATTAGTATTTCTTATCATCCGGCCCGGAGGAGCAGCTGCTTTGCCTCTGCTCACGCCGAACCGTGAAATCCTTCTCCCGGGAGCGTCTCCCGCCTATATCGACGACTCGTTGACAATGTTCTCGCCCAGGCGGCCCGGCTTGATGAACGAAGGGAGTTCGCGGCTGCAAATGTAGTTGCCGATGCAGCGGGTAATGAGTATGTCGTCGTGGTGCCCCTCCATGGCTCCGTAGCTGCCGTTGGGCTTGCGTTCGAACACGTCGTGTTCGTAGCAGGCCTGAGCGTCGTGCTCGATGTAGGCTCTCTCGCGCAGAGCCGACCGCTGGGCGTCGATTACCAGCACCTTGGTAGCCCGGTTCATGTGGAAGCCCCAGCGAGAGGCCGGACGCTGCCCGATGCTGTCGGGCGGAGCCTGTCGGGCATAGAGGTTCTCGTAGTAACGCGAGAGGGTGTCGAGCAGGTAGGCCGAGTGTTCGCTGTCGTCGTGCTCGGTTTCGAGGGTGTTGCTCTCGATGACCAGCAGGGCATTTTGATAATAGGTGGCGAGTTGGGCGGCTTTCCAGGCGAGCAGGTCGTGGTCGATGTGCCCCCGCCACTGGGCCACCACCTCGGCGGGCCCTCCTTCGAGCATCCAGTAGCGGTCGAAGATGGCGATAACCGAGTAGTCGGCCGTGTCGGAGCGACCGCCGATGTCGACCACTGCCAGATAGCGGTCGCGCATCTCGTGCCGTTCGGCCGGATATTCCCACACTTGCAGCGGTCCGTTCGGTCGGGCCTCCAACTCGATGTCTTCGAGAGCTTCCCGGCCGGTAAGCTCCCGGCCGTGAATGTCGCCTTCGAAGCGGGGTGAGCAGCAACTGCGCCGCAATTTCTCGACGAGCGTGGGGTCGAACACCCGTTCGCCCGAGTAGCAGAACGCCTCGATGTCGTCGCTGGGATACTCGGCCATCATGTCGGTATGGCGGGCATACTCTTTGCGTTTCTGCCGGTACCAGGCAATAGCTTCGAGGGTGGCTCCGCGGGCCCAGAGCATACGCTCGTAGTCGGTGAGTGTGGCGATGAGCGAGTCGTAGTCGTCGACGGGAATGGTATACATTTCGATTTCGAACCAGGGCACGAAGGCAAACTGTTTGTCGCTTTCGTGCCGTTTGGCCCGTTCACACTCCTGGTGGAAATAAGAACCGGTGCCGTTGGCCGTGCTCTCCATCACGACCATCGAGTAGGGCAGCAGCATAATCGAGCCGCATACCGAGCGTACCAGTTGCTCGGGCGATTTCATTCGGCTGTTGCGCCAGAAGGCTACCTCGGAGAGGTGTGCCATGGCGACATCGATGCCTCGTATCGACTCCTGGCTTTCGGCCGACCCGATGGTGACCCGGCAGTCGCGCCCCGCAATGACCGAGGTGTTGGCCATACGTTCGAAAGGGCGGAATTTGGGCTTGCCTTCGTCGAGCAGCCAGTCGGGATAATTGGCCAGCAGTTTGCTATACATGCCCTTGATGTTGGCGGCCGACTCCTTGATGTGGGCGCATATCACGCTGTTCCAGTTGCGGCGGTGCACCAGCTGTATCCAAGCCATGTAGATTTGTATGAGGGTAGAGCCTCCCCACTGGCGGGCTTTGAGCAGAATGAGGCGAATGGGGCGGCCGGCAGTGCGCATCGATTCGAGCATGCCCAGTATGCGGCGTTGCGGCCGGTTGAGCCGAAAGGGAATATCGTCGGCCCCCAACTTGTCCTTGATGCGTACGAAACTGTATGCCCAAAATTCGAAGTCGTATCGTATGCGCACCTGTATGAACTCCCGCCACAACGTGTCGAGAGGCGAAAGCTTGCTGTCGTCGCCCTCGCCGTTTGCTGCCGGGGTGGGACTGTCGTCGACAATTTCGACTCCCTGCCGACGCAGAAAATCGACCAGACTCCCTGCTTCGGCAAGTTGTCGCACCAGCGGTTCGTCGAACATTGCCGCCGGGATATATTGCAGCGGCAGCGGAGCGTCGGGTAGCTGCAAGGGGCGTCGGTCGCCCGTGTCGCTGCCCTCGCCCGTCGCGGGGGAATAGAATCGTTTCAGCTTCTCGTTTCGCAGCCGGTTGGCTTCAACCGTTATTGTCTCGTGTCGTATCGGTACCATCTTCTTTTGCAATTTTCCTGCAAAAGAAATATCTCTCCTCCCCGGGTTTGTGGCAAGGTCATAAAAGTGTGATGACGGTTTTTCACCGAGGACAAGAGTCTCGGGTTATGTGGTTTTATTTTGGAGTGGAGGCGTCGGTCTCTTTGTCGCTTTCGGGAGCGGGCCCTTCGTCCGATTTTTCTTCGTGAGGTTTCTCGTTTTTGTTAAGTTCGGGATAGCTGATGCGGGTGTGGTAGATGGTCTTGAGTTTCTCGATGAAAGTAGCCTTGATGGTCTCCACGTCGCGGAAGCTGAGGGGGGTGTCGCGCAGCAGCCCGTCGGCGATTTGCGAGTCGATAATGCGGTTGACCAGTTGTGAGATGCTTTCGTTGGTATACTCTTTGAGGCTGCGCGAGGCTGCTTCGACGGCATCGGCCATCATGAGGATACCCGTCTCTTTGCTGAACGGATTGGGTCCGGGATAGGTAAATTTGGCTTCATCGACGGGGCGGTCGGGGTATTTGTTGCGATAGGAGTTGTAGAAGAACTTGGCTTTTCCCTTGCCGTGATGTGTGGCGATAAAGTCTTTGATGGCCTGGGGCAGACTTTGTTTGTCGGCCATCTTGAGTCCGTCGGTTACGTGCGAGATGACAATTTGTGCGCTCTGCTCGAATGAGAGGGGCGTGTGGGGGTTAAACCCCGACTGGTTCTCGGTGAAGAAGGCGGGATTTTTCAGTTTGCCTATGTCGTGGTAGAGGGCACCGGTACGTACCAGCTGGGCTTTGGCCCCGATTTTGTTGGCGGCCTCGGCGGCGAGGTTCGATATTTGCAGCGAGTGTTGGAAGGTGCCGGGGCACTCTTCTGAGAGTTGGCGCAGAATGGGGTTGTTCACATCGGAGAGTTCGACCAGCGTGACGGTAGAGATGAACCCGAAACTCTTCTCGAAGATGTAGATGAGCAGGTAGGCAAAGAGCAGGAACACGCAGTTGATGCCGAAATAGATGAACATGGTGTAGTTGATTTTCGACAAATCGCCCTCGGAGAGCAACGTGTAGCCCACGTAGGCAAAGCAGTAGGCCAGGAAGACGAATACGGCGCAGCGCATGAGTTGCGACCGTCGTGAGAGATCGCTGAGGCTGTCGATGGCGGTCATGCCCACGATGAGCTGCAAGAAGATAAATTCGAGAGCAAAGGGGGCTGTGAAGGCGCAGATGAGCACGGTGATGAGGTGCACGTAGAGAGCCGTGCGTGAGTCGAAAAAGGTGACGATGATGATGGGTATGATGGCGAAAGGTACGAGGTATATGCCTTGTACGCGTATCTCGGATAGGAAGAAGGCGATGAGCGAGATTCCCACGATGAGCATCATCATGAAACCGAGGGTGCGCATCTCGTTGAAAGTCTGCGGGCGGAAGAGCGCCAAAAAGAGGTAGAAGAAGGCAAAGAGGCAGGTGAAGACGATAATCTGTCCCACGATGGTGTAGCCCCGGTGGTCGTTGCCGGTGCTTTTTTTGAGCGACACGGTTTCGAACGATTTGAGTATCCGGTAGGTTTGCGGGGTGATGATTTCGCCCCGGTCCACGATGCGCTCGCCGGCCTGGACAATACCGTCGGAGAGGGCGATGCGTTGCAGCAGGTTGTCTTTGAGGCGGTCGGTGGTGACGCTGTCGAAAGTGATGTTGATGTTGAGGTAGTCGTTGAGGTTGCAGTTTTGCAGCACGTGATGGGAGTAGGCGTCGGGGAACCGGTCGATGATGTTTTCATAGGCCTCTCGCGGCGATTGCAGTTCGGCCACGGGAACCTCGCGGGCGACGTTGTTCTCGACAATGCGTATCTCCTTGAATTTGCTCGACTGTAACCGGGAGTAGGCGTCGGACGAGACGATGCCTTTGCGATAGGTGTCGCGCAGGGCTTGAACCATGTTTTTACGCAGTTCCGGCGAGATGGTCAGGCCGGTAAGGCTGTTGAGCGAGTTTTCAAAATCGGCAGTCGATTTGGCGCTTATTGCTTCGTTGAACGAGAATATCGGCTGAAAGCCGAGCATGATGCTGTCTTTCTCTTGTTCGATAACGGTCTCGTCTTTGTAGATGGGAAAGTCGAACGGGGCCGTGAGCAGCCCGTATTTCCAGGGCTTCCCCTCTTGGAAAGAGTAGCGGAATTTCCCCTCGCCGGGGAAGAAATAGGTAACCAGAGTTACCGCGGCTATGAAAAAGACAAACTGTAAAACGCGTTTGCTGGACAGAATTTTCTGTATGCGGGTTTGATCCATGATGTGGGGTTATTCTTTGCAGCGTGCAGCTTTTTGCACGCCTTTTATTTTCCGTAATTTGGAGCAGAGCGACTCGACTACCCGGGTGTCGTGCACCATGATGTTGACCGTACCGTTGAATACACCTTCGTTGGCTTGTATGGTGAGGCCTCTCATGTCGATTATCAGTTCGTTGGAGATGACACGGGTGATCTCGTTGAGGATACCCATGCGGTCGATTCCTTGTATTTCGATTTTGGCGGGGAAAGAGAGTGCTTCGCTGGCTTCCCACTGTGTCGATACCAGACGTGGCCCGAAGCTCGATTTGAGTCGCATGGCTACGGGGCATTCGCGCTTGTGCACCACTACGGTCTCGTCGTCTTCGACATAGCCCAACACGTCGTCGCCGGGAATGGGGCAGCAGCAGTCGGCCACCTTGTAGTTTTTCACGCCGTTCTCGTCGCGCAAGATATAGGTTTGCTTGCGGTCTATCGCTATGGGTTGTTGGGGCAGAGGTTTGGGTTGTTCGCTCTTGTTGCCGTTGTTGCCGAACGATAGTTTGAGGTATCGCATGAAGGGGTTTATGCTCTTGCCCTTGATGATTTTCTTGATGTTCTCGTTGAGGGTAATTTCTTCGTGACCGATTTTGTAGAAGAGGTCGTCGCGGTTTGATAGCCCCAGGCTGCCAATAACTTTGTTTATTAGCTCGTTGCTGTCTTCGATATGGTTGCTTTCGAAAAATTCTTTTAGCAGGGCTTCGCCTTTGGCGATGATTTTGCGCCGGTCTTTGCGCAGCGAGGCCAGGAGCCGGCTGCGGGCCTTGGCGGTGGTGACGAGGTTGAGCCACTCTTCCTTGGGAGTCTGCGACTTGGAGGTGAGTATTTCTACCTGGTCGCCGCTGTGCAGCTTTTGGCTGAGGGGCACAAGCCGGTGGTTCACCTTGGCGGCGATGCAGTGGAAGCCCAGGTCGGAGTGCAGGGTGAAAGCCAGGTCGAGGGCGGTGGCTCCTTTGGGCAGTGTGATGAGTTCGCCTTTGGGGGTAAAGACGAAAATCTCGGTACTGAACAGATTGAGCTTGATGGTGTCGAGGAAATCGATGGCATTGGGCTCGGGGTGTTCGAGAATATCTTTGATGGTTTTGAGCCAAATGTCGAGTTCCGACTCTTCGTCGGAGTTTCCCACCTTGTATTTCCAGTGGGCGGCAAAACCGCGCTCGGCGATTTCGTCCATCTTTTCGCTGCGTATCTGTACCTCAATCCAGTTGCCGTCGGGACCCATGACGGTGAGGTGCAGGGCTTTGTATCCGTTGGCTTTGGGCCGGCTCACCCAGTCGCGGGTACGCTCGGGGTGTAGCTTGTAGATGTCGGTAATGACCGAGTAGATGGTCCAGCACTCTTTCTTCTCGTCGGCCTCGTTGGGGCACTTGAAGATGATGCGCACGGCATAGAGGTCGTACACCTCCTCGAAGGGTATGTGCTTCGATTCCATCTTGTTCCAAATGGAGTAGATGGATTTTACGCGGGCCTTCATCTCGAAATCGAAGCCCAGCTCTTTGAGTTTGGCGACGATAGGACGGGCAAAGTTGTTGTAGATTTGCTGGCGCGAATCTTCGGTCTCGGCAATCTTTTGTTTTATCTGGTTGTAGGCCTCGGGGTGTTCGTATTTGAAGGCGAGGTCTTCGAGTTCGGTCTTGATGGCAAAGAGTCCCAGACGGTGAGCCAGCGGGGCGTAGATATAGAGGGTTTCGCCGGCAATTTTGTATTGTTTGCTGGGAAGCATGGACCCGAGGGTGCGCATGTTGTGCAGGCGGTCGGCCATCTTGATGAGAATCACGCGAATATCTTCCGACATGGTGAGCAGCAGCCGCCGGAAATTCTCGGCTTGGGCCGAAGCCTGGTCGCCGAAGATACCGCCCGATATTTTGGTGAGCCCGTCGACAATCGAGGCAATCTTCTTGCCGAAATGGTTTTCGATGTCTTCGACCGTATATTCGGTATCCTCGACTACATCGTGAAGCAGGGCGGCACATATCGAGGTGGAGCCCAACCCTATCTCCTGGCTCACGATGCGGGCCACGGCGATGGGGTGGAGTATGTAGGGTTCGCCCGAGCGACGGCGAATGCCCTTGTGGGCCTCCTTGGCAAATTTAAATGCACGTTCAATGATCTCTACCTTCTTCCGGTGGTTGGAATTGAGATACCCGTTGAGCAGTTCCTGGAATTTGTCTTCGATCAGTTGCTCTTCGTTCGTGTATGCTTGGTCGGACGGTTCCATAGTTTTGAAATCTAATTCTCACAAAGATAAAAGAAGGGATTTGTAAATGCAAATAAATTTTACATTTTGCACAGCGGAAAATTTTTGCCCCGGTTTGGTATTTTTTGTATATCACGTCGGGGGGCGGTATGGCTTGCCGTGTCGCCCCGTATTCGATGCAGGGGCCGGTCGTGGGGTGCAAATGGGGCATTCCCGGATTCCGGGTCGGGCCCGGAATGACAGGACGGTGGTGTGGCGCGAAAACGAAGAACCCTGCCGGATAATATTCCCGACAGGGCTCGGTATAAGGGGTTGTGGAGCAATCCGGATAGACTGGCTCCTCTTTTTTATTCTCTTGTCCGGCGTATGCTTCTTTGGCGCCCCTCGAATGTTTGCCTTCCTTTGAGGAATCAAATCGAGAGCTTGCGCAAGGTATTGAGCAGCTCGCGGTCGATGGGTTTGTCGTTTTTGATAGCCTTGTTGAAGGGTACGTACTCGATTTCGTTGTTGCGGATACCGATCATGACGTTGCGTTGGCCTTCAATCAGGGCGTCGATGGCTGCGGCTCCCATGCGGCTGGCCAGGATTCGGTCGTGGGCCGTGGGCGAACCGCCGCGTTGGATATGGCCCAAAATGGTTACCCGCACGTCGTATTGCGGATATTCTTTCTGTACGCGCTCGGCCAGGTGCATGGCTCCGCCGGTGATGGGACTTTCGGCCACGAGCACGATACTACTGTTTTTCGATTTGCGGAATCCGTTTTTGATAAGTTCTTCGAGTTGGTCGACCTCGGTCGAAATCTCGGGAATGATGGCGGCCTCGGATCCTGTAGCGATGGCTCCGTTGAGGGCAAGGAAGCCGGCGTCGCGGCCCATGACCTCGATGAAGAAGAGCCGTTCGTGCGAGGTGGCGGTGTCGCGAATTTTGTCGACAGCGTCCATGATGGTGTTGAGGGCGGTATCGTAGCCGATAGTGGTGTCGGTCCCGTAGAGATCGTTGTCGATGGTGCCGGGCAGGCCCACGATGGGGAAATTAAATTCGGAGGCGAAGATGCGGGCACCGGTAAGTGTACCGTCGCCACCGATGACCACGAGGGCATCGATACCCTCTTTCATGAGGGTGTCGTAGGCGACTTTACGGCCTTCGGGAGTCTTGAACTCTTGACAGCGGGCGGTTTTCAAGATCGTGCCGCCTTGTTGTATGATGTTACTTACGTTTTGTGTTCTGAAAGGAACTATCTCGCCGGTAATGAGGCCTTTATAACCCCGGTAGATACCTTTTACCTCAAATCCGTTGTAGATGGCAGCACGGGTTACCGCGCGGATAGCTGCGTTCATTCCGGGAGCGTCGCCACCGGAAGTCAAAATACCGATACATTTAATTTGCGACATAGCCTGTAAATAGTTTAGTTCTTGGCAAAGATAAAGATAAAAATCGAATAAACGATGCGAGTTAAATTAAATAACGATAGTTGTAAAATATTTGTTTTTGAGGTGTATTTTTAGGGGCCGATGCCTATGTGGCAGCTCCTGCTGCTCGTGGTTCACTCATCGGCCCGGGGTATCGGGGAGGTGTCGAGCTGCCGGGCTACATAGGCCTGTACCTCGGTCATGAGCCAGCGTGGTGTCGAGGTGGCGCCGCAGATACCGATACTTTCTTTGCCTTTGAGCCAGTCGGGATCGATTTCGGAGATGTCGGAGACGAGGTGCGATTGGGGGTTGACTTGCAGGCATTCGCCGAAGAGCACGCGTCCGTTGGAACTTTTTTTGCCGCAGACGAAGAGCACGAGGTCATGGCGGCGGGCAAACTCGCGGATGTTGGGTATGCGGTTGGCGACTTGCCGGCAGATGGTGTCGAACGATTCGAAGCGGCCGTCGGGTTTCAGTTGTTTGATTTCGTCGACGATATGGCGGAATCCCTCGACCGACTTGGTGGTTTGCGAGTAGAGCAACAGTTTTTTGCCGGGGTCTATTTTGCCGAGGTCTTGGCTGTTTTCGATAACGATGGCTTGCCCGCAGGTTTGTCCCACCAGTCCGTTAACTTCGGCGTGGCCGGTTTTCCCGTAGATGACGATTTGAGCCTCTTCGGGCGGGTTGGAGTCGTAGGCTGTTTTGATTTTGCGTTGCAGTTGCAACACCACGGGGCAGGTGGCATCGATAATCTCGATGTGGTTTTCGGCTGCGATGCGGTAGGTTTCGGGGGGTTCGCCGTGGGCTCTCAGCAGTACTTTCACGTTGTGCAACTGTTTGAGCTGTTCGTGGTCGATGGTGATGAGGCCTTTGGCTTTGAGCCGTTCTACTTCGTTGCTGTTGTGAACGATGTCGCCCAGGCAGTAGAGGTGACCGGTGCGGTCGAGTTCCTCCTCGGCCTTGCGTATGGCGGTGACTACTCCGAAGCAGAATCCCGAGTTTTCGTCGATTTCTATGCGTGCCATCTGTCGTCTCCTTTCCCGGTTAGCGCAGTTTGTCGATGGTCTCTTCATAGCGGGCCAGCAGCCAGGCGTCTTGCTCGTCGATGGTCATGTGCGAGTTGTCGAGCAGAATGGCGTCGTCGGCTCGTCGCAGAGGGCTTTCTTGACGGGTCTGATCTATGTGGTCGCGCTTGTTGATGTTGGCCACCACTTCGTCGAAGTCGACGGCCACGCCTTTGGCCTGCAGCTCGTCGACCCGGCGCTGGGCGCGGGTCTCGGCCGAGGCGGTGACAAAGATTTTCAACTCGGCCCCGGGGAATACCGTGGTGCCTATGTCGCGGCCGTCCATCACGATGCCTTTGCGCTCGCCCATCTTCTGTTGGGCGGCTACCATGGCGGTGCGCACGAAGGGTATGGCGCTCACGGGGCTCACCTTGTCCGATACGCGCATGGAGCGAATCTCCTGCTCTACGTCGGTACCGTTGAGGAAGGTGTGCGTCTTGCCCGTGGCAGGGTCGGGGCGGAAATCGATGTGAATGTCGTCCATGCGCGATTGCAGGGTCTCGGTGTCGACCGTGTCGCCGTCGATGAGGTTGTGGTCGAGGCAGTAGAGGGTGACGGCGCGGTACATGGCTCCGCTGTCGATATAGATGTAGCCGATGCGGCGGGCAAGAGCTTTGGCCATGGTGCTTTTGCCGCAAGACGAGAATCCGTCGATGGCGATAGTAATGCGAGGTTGATCCATATGGGTTGGTTATTTTTTAAATTCAAAGAGATTGAGCGAGAGGTTTACCATGAAGGTGGTGGCTCCCGTATGTTGTTGGGCGAGGGCGACTCCGAGGCCGAACATGCGTACTTGGATACCGCCGCCGATACTGAATCCCGAGAGGAAATTGCGGCTGGCTGTCTTCATGTCGGTGCGGGTCTTGTAGTTGTAGCCCAGCCCGAAATAGAGACGGTCGGTGGGGAGGAACTCCACGCCGAAGATAAGGTGGCGGAAGAGGTTGTCGACAAAGCTGTTTTTCTCGACGATATCGGTGCTTCCTGTGTAGGAGCTGCTTTCGAGAGCCGGGTAGGGCAGTTTCCAGCGTGTGAGGTGGCGGGCGGTGACCGAAATGCGTATGGGGGCATGTTTGAGACTTTGGGTGTAGCCCAGCTGCAAGTCGAAAGGCATGCGTTCGAAGGTTTCGTTGTAACGCTTGATTTGGCCTCCCAGGTTACGTGCTACGAGCGAGAGCGACAGGTCGTTGTCGGCGTTGTAGTAGTTGAGCCCCAAGTCTACGGCGAGGGCCCACGAGGTGTATTGCTCGTAGGAGGAGTAGATGACTTTGGCATTGACTCCGCCGCGCAGGGTGGTGGTGATGTCGTGCGAGTAGATGCCGTTGAACACGATGTCTTGGGGCGAAAATTCACCCGTGATGACGCCCGTCTCGTCGGCACTCTGCATCTTGCCGTAGCCATAGTATTGAATGCCGGCGGCCCAAGCTCCCCGTTCGCCTGCCGCCTTGCCGAAGGTGGCTCCGGCCAGATTGATGCCGCCCACGTATTTCATGTAGTTGAGGCCCAGTTGCAAATCGAGCTCGGGCCCCAAGAGGGCGGGGTTCTGGTTGACCAGATTTATATCTTCGTCGATAACCGATATGTTGGTGCCCCCCAGTGCATAGGCATGGGTCGAGGTAGGAATGTTGAGAAAGTCGAACGAGCTTGTCCCTTCCTGCCCTCTTCCTGCCAGGCAGGAGGCAAGTGCCAGCAGTACCGATATGTATCGAAGCGAGTATCTCATATTTCGTTTTCGGGGTTCAAAGATAGTGAAAGGCGAGAGCAGAAAGCCAAACCTGTTTGAACTTTTTGTCGAGCCGCATCCTATTTTCGCAATATGCAAAGATAGTGAAAGGCGAGAGCAGAAAGTCACGTTTGCCTGGATTTTTTGCCGGGCCTTCTCCTATTTTCTACGAAAACCATAGTTGGCTGATAAATAGGTTTTCGATGATTTAATAACGGGAAAAAGGGCGATAAAGTATATTGCTCGCGAGGTTTATGGGTAAACTTATCGGCCCGGCTCTTGTCCGACTCGGTAGAAATGACTAAATTTGACCTCTATTCTGTTTCTTGGTAATACATCAAAAATATTGAAAAACAATTTATGGAAGGTTTGCAGAAATATTTCGATACGATAGAGACCGCGCTTTCGCAGATAGAATATGCCGCATCGCCCGACGGGTTGTATGCGCCGGTGCGTTATGAACTGTCGTTGGGTGGTAAACGGGTGCGCCCGTTGTTGACGCTGCTCGCCTGCGAGATGTTTGGCGGCGACTGCCGTCGGGCTCTCGATGCCGCTGTGGGGTTGGAGGTGTTTCACAATTTTACGCTCTTGCACGACGATGTGATGGACAAGGCCGATGTGCGTCGGGGTAAACCCACCGTACACAAGGTGTGGGACGAGAATACGGCCATTCTCTCAGGCGACGCTATGGAGATTATCGCCTTCCGCCATATTGCCCGCACGCCGGCTCCGCACACGGCGGCAGTCATCGACTGGTTTTTGAAAACGGCTTTGGAGATTTGCGAGGGGCAACAGTTCGATATGGAGTTTGAGAGCCGCGACGATGTGACCGAAGACGAATATATCGAGATGATACGCCTCAAAACGGCCGTGCTGCTGGGCGGAGCCTTGAAGATTGGCGCCATCATAGGCGGAGCCGGTGCCGACGATGCCGACCGCATCTATCGCTTCGGCGAGTCGCTGGGGCTGGCCTTTCAGTTGCAGGACGACTGGCTCGATGTCTATGGCGACCCGGCACGTTTTGGCAAGAAGATAGGAGGTGATATTCTCAACAACAAGAAGACCTATATGCTCATCAACGCCCGACGCCGTGCCCAAGGGGACGATGCCGCAGAGCTGGCGCGCTGGCTGTCGGCCACCCAATGCGACCCGGCCGAAAAAATTGCGGCCGTGACGGCCCTCTACAACCGGGTGGGGGCGGGCGACTTGTGTTTGCAGCAGGTCGACGCATACAGTCGCCGGGCCATCGAGGCGTTGCAGCAAATCGACGTGCCCGAAGCGGCCAAACAGCCGCTCTACGACCTGGCCCGGTCGCTTATCAAACGGGACCATTGATTCTTTTCCAAATCGATATATCATCATGCCATACCGCCGATTGCCCAATACCGACAAAGCCCGCATCGCCGCCCTCGAAAAAGCGGTGTCGATGGAGCATGCGTATGATGTGGAGCATCAGGCGGCTTCGTACAAGACCCTGAACGAGGCGCGGGCATTCGTGCGGCGGTTCAAGAATGCGGTGGAGCGGTTTCAATATTGCTACACGACGCAGGCCGATGCCAATCGCCGGTATCAGGAGCATCTGAAAACAGCGCGGCTCTACATCTCGCACTTTATCCAGGTGCTCAATCTGGCGGTGGTGCGCAATGAGGTGCGTAAGGAACATAAACTTTTTTACGGCCTCGACCCCGACGATTTTACCGTACCCGACTTGACGAACGAGAAGCATATTCTCGTGTGGGGCGAACGCCTTATCGAGGGTGAACGTGAGCGACTTTCTCATGGAGGTGCTCCCATCTATAACCCTACGATTGCCAAGGTGGCCGTGCACTACGATATTTTCAAAGATGCCTATCGCGAACAACAAAATTACAAGCTCAACACTACCCGCTCGCAGTCGGGGCTCGACGCGTTGCGCGAGGAGGCCGACCACATCATTCTCGACCTTTGGAATCAGGTGGAGGCCTATTATGGCTCTTTGCCGCTGGCCGAGCGGCTCTCCCGTTGCCAGGCCTATGGCATCGTCTACTATTACCGTAACGGTGAAAAACGACCCGAACCATGATCGATACCCATACCCATATTTATCTCGAAGAGTTTGACGAAGATCGCGCCGAGGTGGTGCGCCGTGCCCGCGAGGCGGGCGTAGACCGGGTGATACTGCCCAATGTCGATCTCGATACGGTAGCCGCCATGCAGGCCACCCACGACCTCTTTCCCGGCTATTGCCGCATGGCCATGGGGTTGCACCCTACCTCGGTCGATGCCGGTTACCGCGAGCGGCTCGACCAGACGCACGGGCTGTTGCTTGCCGGCGATTATTGCGCCGTGGGCGAGATAGGGCTCGACCTTTATTGGGACAAGAGTTTCGCCCGGGAGCAAGAGGAGGCCTTTGTCGTGCAGACGGGTTGGGCTGTGGAGCTCGACTTGCCTGTGATTATCCACTGCCGCGATGCTTTTGCTGCGATTGTGGCGCTGTTGCGGTCGGGGCGGGTTCGGCCCTTCCGGGGGGTATTCCACAGTTTCACCGGCACGGTCGACGAGGTGCGCACCCTGCGCACGTTGGGCGACTACTACTTCGGGATAAACGGTATCGTCACCTTCAAGAACGCCCACCTCGAAGATACGGTGCGCGAGGTAGGCATCGATCGCCTCCTGCTCGAGACCGATGCTCCCTATCTGGCTCCCGTGCCTTACCGGGGCAAGCGCAACGAGCCGTCGTATCTGCCTCGCATGGCCCGGCGCATAGCCGATATTCTGGGCGTGACGGCCGCCGAGGTCGAGGCGGCTACCACAGCCAATGCCCTGCGCCTGTTCGGGGAGTGGTGACTCCACCCACGCAACTTCGGGACCTACGCATCGGGTGCAAGGTGGAAAGATTCCCGCATTTTTACCTCTATTCTCTTGGATATGTGCAGGAAAATACATACCTTGACGCATGAAAATAGGATGCTGAAATTTCGGTATGTATTAAATCCAACGCTATGAAATCCAAGTATGCAATTTTGACGGGGGTAATCTTCACCCTTTTATCGGCACCGTTATGGGGGCAGGTATCTAATGACGAGTCAAAGAGAGAAAGAGGGTACATGCAGGTGCCGGAGCTTGTCTTTAAAGACTCTCTGTTC
>CASFYQ010000011.1 GCA_949298955.1 uncultured Bacteroidales bacterium | reverse complement strand
TGATAGCCGGGACGGGAGTTGCTTTCGTCCGGATTGTCCTTGTCGCAGTCATACCAGCGGAAGCCCTCCTGCCAGTTCAGATAGGCTGTTTCAGGATCGCTGTCAAACTTGAACCATACTCCTGAAGGGAAGTTCCACGGATAAAATTTATCCGTATCTGTCAGCACTTTCACGGTCTCCTCATTGTAGTCAGGAGTTTCCGGCGTCTTGACTCCATATACCCAGCATATTTTCCCGGCATAGTCGGGATCAGGCTCCGGCTCCGGCTCTTCCCCGGGGCCGACGCCGCCCTGATTCAGACTCAGGTTCAGCACAGTCTCCTTTCCGCTCTCCAGAAAATCCCTGCCGCCGATTTCCGACGGCGCCTTGAAGGTCGAGGTCTTGCCGCCCGCAGTTATTTCCACCCATCCGTCGGAATAAGGGCCCAGACTGCCCGGGAAAAGTATTGCGGAAAACTTGCCCTGACTCCCTTCCGCTTTTCTGGCATCTATTCTCACCTTTTCACCGGACGGATCATTCAGACTTCCGCTATAGATTGAAAGCGACCCCTCGGTCTCATTGAGGACCTTTACTGAAAGGTCTTCGGGCAATGTACCGTCAGAGCCCGTAATGTTTATGACAAGCCTGTGCATGGCATGCCTGAAAGGGAATTCTATCCTGTTGCCTGAAAGCGAGCCAAGATCAATGTCGAGATGGCTCCACAGAAGATCCGATTCCATGTAGCCGTCCCCGCTCTGGTCGGTCTGCACCTTATGGCGGTGCACGTTTGACCCGATGCCTTCAGCCTCCGATACAGGATAATATGCGGAAAGCCTGGCCGTGCCGGATCCCAGGTCGCTCTTCTTCAGCGCCGGAGTCCACCTGCCGTTCTCAAGAGTGAGAATGACATGCCTGGAAGGACTGCCGTATATATACAACCCGACCTTGTCCCCTTCCGTAAAAGTTCCGCTCCCGTCTTCATCCACATCCGCCTTCACTGATGGCATATCCTGCGTATCATCAACAAAACCGTTTTTGGTGAATGCCAGTTCAATGAATCCGTCATCCTGTACGGAAACAGGCTCCTCCGTCTTCATGCAGGCCGGCAAGAAAAGAAGAACAGGCCGGCAAGAAAAGAAGAAAAGCAGCGGCTGCTGTAAACGCACGCATTGCGGAAGCCGCATTACCACACATAAACATTGTCATATAATTGGTCAAAGGACTGCAAATTTACAGATTTTCGCAGAAAATGCAAAAAAATCAACGCCTTTTATCTTTCCAATTTCGCCTCTTGGTTTTATGCCTCTTGGTTTTATCGCCCGCACCATAGACACAAGAAGAAAGCCCAGGGTTAAAAATTCTCATTTTTTTACTTATTTAGCGCAAAATTCGTTATCTTCGTTTGCAAATGATTCTCGGCCTATGGCAGCACTCAAACAGCAGCTACAGCAAAAGTTACAACAGAAGCTCTCGCCCCAGCAGATACAGCTCATTCGGCTCCTCGAACTCACCGAAATCGAATTTGAAGAGCGGGTGCAGCAGGAGTTGGTCGACAACCCAGCCCTCGAAGAGGGCCGAGAAGAAAGTCCCGACAGCCTGAACGATTTCAATTCCAACGCCGATGAAGACGGGAACCCTACCGAATCGGCCGAGGAGCTCTCGCTGGGCGACTACCGCACCGAAGATGATATACCCGATTACCGGCTCGAAGCCGACAATTTCTCGAAAGACGACAAGCGAGACGACATACCCTTCGTATCAGCCTCGTCGTTCCACGATTTTCTCGAAAGCCAACTGGGCGAACAGCCGCTCGATGAAACCTCGTACCAAATAGCCCAATACATCATCGGCAACATCGACGACAACGGCTATCTGCAACGCCCCATACAGGCCATCACCGACGACCTCATCTTTCAAGTGGGACTCGATGTACCGGTGAGCCAGGTCGAAGAGATTCTGCAAATGATCCAAGAGTTCGAGCCGGCCGGCGTAGGAGCCTCGAATCTGCGCGAGTGTCTGCTGCTGCAACTCGAACGCCACGAGGGGACTCCCGCCAACCTGCTGGCCTACAAGATTGTCGACCAGATGTTCGACGAGTTTTCCAAAAAGCACTACGACAAAATCATGCGCCAGTGCAACGTCGATGAGGAGGAGTTGAAGCAGGCCATTCGCGAAATCACCCTGCTCAACCCCAAACCGGGCAGTGCCTGGAACAACAGCTATTCGGGCAACTCCGAACACCACATCATACCCGACTTTTACGTCGAGGCGCAAGACGGCGAACTCACCATCGGACTCAACAACAGCAACATACCCGAGCTGCATGTAAGCCGCGACTACCAGGATATGCTCGAAGACTATACCTCGAACAAGCAGAACCAAACCCGAGAGAAACGCGACGCCCTCCTCTTCGTGAAACAGAAACTCGACGCCGCCCAATGGTTTGTCAATGCCGTGAAGCAACGGCAGGAAACACTGCTCAAAACCATCACCGTCATCGTCGAGTTGCAACGCGAGTTTTTCCTCACCGGCGACGAGCGCAACCTCAAACCGATGATTCTGAAAGATGTGGCCGAGCGTACCGGCTATGACATCTCGACCATCTCGCGAGCCAGCAACAGCAAATATGTGCAAACCAATTTCGGTATTTATCCGTTAAAGTATTTCTTCTCCGAGTCGATGCAAAACGACGCCGGCGAAGAGGTCTCGACCCGCGAAATCAAACGGCTGCTGCAAGAGCTGGTCGAACACGAAGACAAACGCAAACCGCTCTCCGACGACAAGCTGTGCGAAATGTTGCAACAAAAAGGATACCCCATCGCGCGGCGCACCATCGCCAAGTATCGGGAACAGCTATCCATTCCCGTGGCCCGGTTGCGAAAAGAGATTTGAACCTGCTAAACCACAACAACCGATGAACAAACTGGCAACCCTACTCTCGACCCTGTTCCACCCGCTGCTCATGCCTACCTACGGCATCGGCATCGCCCTCTATACCTCCTATATGCGAGTCTTCGGCAACCACTTGTTGGGAATCGTCGTCACAGGGGTATTGCTCACCACCTGCATACTGCCGGCACTGGGCATCTATATCCTGTACAAGGCAGGAGCCATCAGCGATTTCAGGCTGCACGAACGCACCGAGCGCACTGTGCCCTACCTCATCAACTTTATCTGCTACATTGCCTGCTACCTCTATCTCTACCGCTTCGGGATACCCCACTGGATACTCTCGTTCATAGCCGGGGCCATCGTGTCGCTCGTCATTTCGCTCATCATCAACCGATATTGGAAGATAAGTGCCCACATGGTAGCCGCCGGGTCGATGGTGACGCTGGTATTTCTGATGAGCTTCTTCGGACTTATGCTCAAACCCTATATTCTGCCGCTGCAACTGGCCGTCTTGCTGCTGGCCGGAGCCATAGGCTCGTCGCGCATCCTGCTCAACCGCCACACACTGGGGCAGGTAGGAGCCGGATTTGCCTTGGGCATAGTTTGCTGCGGATCGATGTTTTTTATTTTTGTATAACCGATAATAATAATGTATACCGTTATGAAACCGATTGTAAGCATAATCATGGGGAGCACCTCCGACCTTCCCATCATGGAAAAAGCCGCCAAGCTGCTCGATGAGTGCGAAATCCCCTTCGAGATGCTGGCCCTCTCGGCCCATCGCACCCCGGCGCAGGTCGAGGAGTTTGCCAAAGGCGCCAAAGAACGTGGCGTAAAAGTGATTATCGCCGCTGCCGGCATGGCCGCCCATCTGCCCGGAGTCATCGCCTCGATGACCACCCTTCCCGTTATCGGGGTGCCTATCAAATCGGGCATGGAGGGTCTCGACGCTCTGCTGGCCATCGTGCAAATGCCTCCCGGAATCCCTGTGGCGACCGTGGGTATCAACGCTTCGCTCAACGCCGCTATCCTCGCTACCCAGATACTGGCTCTCGGCGATACCGCCATTGCCGGAAAAGTAGAGAAATACAAAGCCGGACTGACCCAGAAAATCGTTGCCGCCAACCAGGAACTGGCCGAGGTAAAATATAAATTCAAAACCAACTAACCTGCCCCTAATCACGCCGTTCTCTTGATTATGGATTATTACAACTATCATCGCCGGAAAAGCAGCGTCGTACAGATAGGCGACACCCCCCTCGGAGGCACATACCCCATACGCATACAGTCGATGACCAACACCTCTACTCTCGATACTCCGGGTAGCGTAGAGCAGTGTATCCGCATTATCGAAGCCGGGGCCGACTATGTGAGGCTCACCGCCCAAGGGGTACGCGAGGCCGAAAACCTCGGCGAAATCGAGCAAGAACTCCACGCTCGGGGATACCACACGCCGCTGGTAGCCGACATTCATTTCAACCCCAAAGCGGCCGATGCCGCAGCCTGTACCGTAGAGAAAGTGCGTATCAATCCGGGGAATTTCGTCGACAGCGCTCGCACCTTCAAGCAAATCGACTACACCGACGAGGAATATGCCGCCGAATTGCAACGCCTGCGGGAGCGCTTCGTTGCTTTCCTCGACATCTGCAAGGCACACCACACAGCCATACGGTTGGGGGTAAACCACGGCTCCCTGTCCGACCGCATCATGAGCCGCTACGGCGACACACCCGCGGGCATGGTCGAGTCGTGCATGGAGTTCCTGCGCATCTGCCGCGACGAGCGGTTCGACGATGTAGCCATCTCGATCAAAGCCTCCAACACCGTCGTCATGGTCGAAACCGTACGGCTACTTATCGAGACGATGGAAGCCGAGGGCATGCACTACCCGTTGCATCTGGGGGTAACCGAGGCCGGCGACGGAGAGGACGGTAGAATAAAATCGGCCGTAGGCATAGGCACCTTGCTGGCCGACGGCATAGGCGACACGATACGGGTCTCGCTGAGCGAAGCTCCCGAAGCCGAGGTGCCGGTGGCCCGCAAACTGGTCGACTACATCACAGCCCGGACGGGACACGCTCCTGTCGTAGCTCCCGAACTCACTCCCGCACGTCTGGCCGCACGCGCCAAAGAACAGATAGAGGGCATCGGTGCCGGCGAACAGCCGATTGTCATTGCCGAGGGAACTCCCGGCGAGGGAACAAAAGCCGATTTCTACTACACCCGCAACCAAACGGCCGGCGGCACGGTACGCTCGATTGTCGACTATCTGCACTACCGCGGCGAAGCCCACACCTACCCGCTGTTCAAAGCCAACGACGGGGAGGCCCTCGCTTCATGCCAAGCTCCCCTGCGGTTCCTGCAAGTCGAAACCACCGATCTCACCGAACCACTGCTCTCCCGCCTGGCTGGAGAGACGGGCATCGTACTTATCCTTTCATCGCAACATGTCAACCCCGTGGGCGACACGCGCGCAGCTCTGGCCCGGCTCACAACAGCCGGCTGTACCTGTCCCGTTGTGTACCTGTCCCGCTATCGGGAGAACGACCCCGAAGATTTGCAAGTAAAAGCCGGGGCCGATTTCGGCCCACTCCTGCTCGACAATCTCATCGACGGCATATTCCTGGTCAACGACGGCGATATTGCCACACAACGCCTCACCGACTATATGTTCACCATCTTGCAGGCCGCCCGCAAGCGATTCAGCAAGACCGAATATATTTCTTGCCCCAGTTGCGGCCGAACCATGTTTGACTTACAAACGACCATAGCCCGGGTCAAAGCCGCTACCTCGCACCTTACCGGACTCAAAATCGGTGTCATGGGCTGTATCGTGAACGGTCCCGGCGAAATGGCCGATGCCGACTATGGCTACGTGGGAGCCGGACGCAACCGGGTGAGCCTTTACAAAGGCAAAGTTTGCATCGAAAAGAACATACCCGAAGAAGAGGCTATCGAGAAACTCGTCGGACTTATCAAAGCGAACGGCGACTGGCACGACCCGGCCTGACCTCAACCTCCTCTGCCCGACCATGAACGACAACAAGAACAACATTCGCACCGAACTGGCCTCGCTCCCCGTGGGCAAACTGCTTTGGCGGTACTCGGTACCGGCCATCGTGGGAACGATGGTCATGTCGCTCTACAATGTCATCGACCGCATCTTTATCGGGCAGGGCGTGGGTCCCGATGCCATATCGGGCCTGGCACTGACCTTCCCCATCATGTCTATCTCGGGAGCCATCGGCATGCTGGTAGGACAGGGAGCGGCAGCACGCATCTCGATTGTATTGGGGCAGGACGACAAGACAAAAGCCGAGAAGATTCTGGGCAACAGTCTCATTCTCTCCATCTCGTTTGCCCTTTGCTACCTCACCTTTTTTGTCATCTTCATGGACGACATCCTGCGCAGTTTCGGTGGCAGCGACCGCACCATACCCTACGCCCGCGAGTTTCTGCTCTACATCATGCCCGGCATGCTCTGCACCAACCTGTGTTACAGTTTCAACAACATGATGCGAGCCTCGGGCTATCCCGGCAAGGCGATGTATACGATGCTCATCGGAGCCTTCTCCAACCTCATTCTCGCTCCCATCTTTATCTTCGGGTTCAAATGGGGCATCAAGGGAGCGGCTATCGCCACCGACATCGCCATGGCCATCTCGATGGTCTTCGTGATGGCCCATTTCTGCAATCCCCGCAGCGGGGTGCGGTTTCATCGCCGCTATTTCAAACTCGAATGGGCTATCCTCATCAACATCGTCTCCATCGGGTTGTCGCCCTTCCTGGTCAATATCGCCAGCAGCGTCATCAACGCCATCATCAACACCTCGCTCTACCGTCACGGCGGCGACGAAGCGATAGGTGCATTCGGCATCTTCAACAGCTATGCCACCCTGGTGGTGATGCTCATCGTGGGGCTATGCCAAGGCATGCAGCCTGTCGTGGGATATAACTACGGGGCCGGACACTACGACCGCATGAAGCGGGCTTTCAAAATCACCTGTGCCGTGGCCACCTTCTGCACCACCATCGGGTGGATAGGCTCGACTTTCCTGCCCTACTACATCATACGAGCCTTTACCACCGACGAGCATCTTATCGACGTGGCCATACACGGCATGCGCATCGCCATGGGGGTATTCCCCATCGTAGGGCTGCAAATAGTCACCACCAACCTGTTCCAGTCGCTGGGTATGGCCTCGAAATCGATTTTCCTGAGTCTCACCCGGCAAGTTATCTTCCTCATTCCCCTGTTGCTCATCTTCCCTCGCTTGTTCGGCTTGAACGGTGTGTGGGGCGCCATGCCGGTGGCCGATACGATAGCAACACTCATCACTCTGCTGATGCTTTGGCACACCAACCAAAAGCAGAAAAAGAAAATCCGGGCAAACGCTCCCGGCTGAAAAGAGAGCGGGATTTCATATCCAATCGACAAACCCGAACAGCTCTTTGCCCTGCATAAATCAAAAACAAACGAGGATAACCTCGCGTCGTGCACGCAAAAGGCTATCCTCGTCATTGTATCCGCTCCCTTGCAAAAAGCTTCACGCTCCTTGCCAATCGGGTGCAAGTATTTATTTCTTCATCACCGGGATTTCTCGGTTCATGCTCTGTTCGAGCGAGATGAGCGTTTCGGTCGAAACTACACCGCCGATATGCTGTATCTTGTCATTCAGGAGCTCCATCAGGTGCTCGTTGTCACGTGCATAAAGCTTGCACAACATGGTATAAGGCCCCGTGGTGAAATGGCATTCCACGACCTCGGGAATCTTTTCGAGCTCGGGAACGACATCACGATACATCGAGCCTTTCTCGAGCTTCACCCCGATGTAGGTACAAGTCCTGAAACCGAGCGATTTAGGATTTACATGATAGCCCGAACCGGTAATCACATGCATATCGATCATACGTTGAATGCGCTGATGGATAGCCGCACGCGAGACCCCGCACTCTGCGGCGACGTCTTTCGACGGAATGCGAGCATTGCGCATTATAATCTCGAGAATCTGACGATCTAAGTTATCTATCTTTTCCATAAAACCTTATTTACATAAATCATTTTGCGACAAAAATATCTTTTTTTTCTGAATATACAACCTTTTCAACGCTATTTTTTTGGCAAAAAGATACTCTATTCGCCGGAAAGAACAATATTCCCCTCGATTCGCACAACACTTTTCCACCCCCCTCGAACAAAAAAGTGGACAACCGCCACAGGGAGAAAACGTCAGTACTCCTACCGAAGCTCCGGTGCCACCGTGGTAGTCCAGGCCATCTTCGGTGACAAATTAAACCGTCCGGGATACGAAACATATTCGGGCCAATAAACGAAGAAAGGCCCGGTATAAAACCGAGCCCTTCTCTTGTTGCGTTTTGCACCGGAACCCTTTGCGAAAGAGCAAGCCTCGCAGCCCGCCCCCGACCGGGGTCAGACGGTTGGCTTATTTCATGATATCCAATACTTCTACCTCGAATACGAGAACCGAATTGGTCGGGATTTTGTCACCGCCGCCACGTACACCGTAGCCCAGTTCGGCAGGGATATAGAGGATATATTTGCCGCCTTTCTGCATCAGTTGCAAACCTTCGCCAAAACCTTTCACTACACCGGCAGGCGAGAAGATTGCGCTGGCGTTGGCGTCGAATTGAGTACCGTCGATCAAAGAACCTTTATACGAAACTTTGGCACGTTGATTGGCTTGGACTTTCTCGCCCCGACCAGCCTTAACGACTTTGTAGAGCAGACCCGATTCGGTCTTTACCACGCCCTCTTCCTTGGCTTTTTCGGCCAGGAAAGCTTCGCCCTTGGCAAGATTTTCTTTGGCTTCGGGAGTCTCGGCCAAACGAGCAAGCTCCTCTTTCTCCTTAGCCTCGGCAGCAGCTCTGAAAATAGCATCGAGCACACCGTTGGCCTCCATATCGGAAATCAACAGAGCCGTATCGCCTTCGAGAGCCTGTTTGTAAGCCTGAACAAAAGTGGGGACATCGATTTCGAGACCCGTACCTTGCTTGATGTTTTTCAACATCTCTTTCAGGTAAATACCCTGGCTCAAACCCATTTCATAAGAACGTTGCGTAGAGTCTGATTTCAAGGCCGTAGCAAATCCTTTCATGAAATCGTCGGAGTCGATACCTTTGAGTTGCTCATACATGCCCGATTTCATGGCATCGCCCAGACGGGCACCATTCGAAACACCCAGTGCATAGCTGGCACTGTCGGCGGCGTTTTCCAATTCTACAGCGGCTTTGTTTCCGCAAGAAGACATTGCCGTAAGACCGGCAAGTGTCACAAAGAACAAAATACTTTTTTTCATTGTTTATGAGGTAATTGATTACAATATTTTAATAAGTTCCACTTCAAATACAAGAGTTGCGTTGGCCGGGATACTGCCACCGGCTCCCTGCTCTCCATAAGCCAGATTGGAGGGGATATAGAGTTTCCAACGCGAGCCCTCGGGCATCAGCTGCAAAGCCTCTACCCACCCGGGTATCACCTGATTGACTCCAAACACGGCAGGCGTGCCCCGCTGTATCGAGCTGTCGAATACCTGCCCGTCGATTAACGTACCATGATAGTGGCACTGTACCTTGTCGGTAGCCTTGGGCTTGCGGCCTGTACCCTCGGCAAGCACTTCATACTGCAACCCGCTGGGCAAAACCACCACCTCGGGGCGCTTGGCATTCTCGGCCAGGAAAGACTCGCCGGCTCGCCGGTTTCCCTCGGCAATTTCATTCTGCAAGTTGGTGAAATACTCGTTGATGATTTGTTTGGCCTCTTCGAAACTTATCTCGGGCTTCTCTTGATTATATACGGCCCCCACACCTTTGGCAAAATCCTCGACATTCAGCGACTTGATGCCCGAACCCAAGAAATTGTGCCCCATGCTGAGACCCAATGCATAACTCAGTTTGTCCATTTTCTTTGCGATTGTATTCATTAAACAAATATCAATACAATATTTGCGTGGCGAAGATAGGGCTTTTATACTTAATTCGATAAAATCTCCTTAAAAAAAAATATAATTCTCACCTCAACAGTCTCCTATGGTATCGTTTTTCAACACTTTTTATATAAAATACTTGTCCCCTTCACCTTTTTGTGCTACTTTTAGCTGGGTTCTTCCCACCTCAAAAAATAAAAACATTTTAAGTCTGCATGATATGAAAAAGAGACTGGTTGTACTCACCGGAGCAGGTATGAGTGTAGAGAGCGGGCTCTCTACTTTCCGCGACAGCGGCGGCCTGTGGGACCGTTATCCCGTAGAAGATGTGGCTACCCCCGAGGGGTGGGAAAGAAATCCCGTCCTGGTTCAGGAGTTCTACAACAAACGGCGCAAAGAACTGCTCACCGTCGAGCCCAACGCAGGCCATAAGGGGCTGGCGGCTCTCGAAAAAGAGTATGAGGTGACCATCATCACCCAGAATGTCGACAACCTGCACGAACGGGCCGGAAGCACCCGTGTGATTCACCTGCATGGCGAACTGACCAAAGTGCGCTCGGTGAAAAATGAAAACCGGGTCTACGAACTTACCCCCGACCAATATGAACTGCCCCCCGATGCCACCGACTCGCACGGCGACCGGCTGCGTCCCCACATCGTGTGGTTTGGCGAGGCAGTTCCCATGATCGAGCCGGCTATCGAAATCACCGAAGAGGCCGATATCTTTGTCGTGATAGGTACCTCGCTCAATGTCTATCCCGCAGCCGGGCTGCTTCGCTATGTACGGCCCCGAGTCCCCATTTACCTCATCGACCCCAAAGAGGTACGGGTACCGGTCGACCGCCCCGTGCACGTGATACAGAAGGGAGCCTCGCAGGGTGTAGCCGAACTTGTCGAGTTGCTGCAACAAGAAGCATAACTCCCCCTCTACTCCCATACGCACATAGCCCGCAGACGATTCTACGGGCTCTGTGCGTATAAGTATCGAATGCTCTTTCAAGCGTGACGTATCTGCTGCTGTTTAATGGCATCGACCACATTGACCACGTAATCGCCCAGCCGTTCGCACTCCGAAATCATATCCATATAATAGATACCGGCCTGATATTCGTAATGCTTGTTGTTGATATTCTCGATATTCGACTTGCGCAGCTGGTTCCTGAAATTATTAATTTCGCTCTCCTTGTTGTACGAAACCATAATCTCGTTCATCGCCGGTTCATTGCTCGACAGGAGTGCCACCATGTTTGACAAAGCCTCGGCATTGAGTTTGAACATCGAGTCGATATTGCCTATAATTTCGTCGTTGAAGACGATGTGCGAGTCTTGCTTGCGTTGCAGCGTGCGAGCCAGATTATAGCAACAGTCGCCTATACTCTCGATTTCGGTTACAATACTGAGCATGCCGTTTACCCTCATTTTTCCTTCATAACTCAACCGGCCTCCTACGACACGATTCAAGAAATCGGCAATCTCGATCTCCATACGGTCACAAATCTGCTCATATTTCTCAATGCGGTTATAGAGTTTCATATAAGCCTCACTGCCTTCTTTCTCGTGCAACAGGTTTTCGACCATGCCAAACATACGTTGCACACGCTCGGCATAGACAGCAATCTCCTGGTGAGCCTGGGGCAGGTTCAGCTCCGATGCCGACAACATACCACGCGAAATAAATTTCAGCTGGAACTCCTCCTCGTTCTTGTCCTTGACACGTACCAGGCGGGTAACAATCTTTTCATAAAGTCCCGTAAACCAGATCATAATGGCAACGTTAATCACATTGAATACCGTGTGGAACATCGACAACCCAAACGATACCGAAAACTGCATTGCCTCGAAATGAGCCTTTTGCTGTTCAAAACCGGGTGTCGCCAGGGTGCTGCCATTGTTCAGCGCATTGATTAGCGACGGATTGGTCTGCTCATGGGTTGCCACAAAGGCCATCAGGTCGTTGGGATTTCCGACTCCGAACGAGGTGCATATCCACACAATGAACCGAATAAAAGGATAGTACAACGCCAACGTCCACACCGACCCCAACACATTGAAAAGCAGGTGCCCCATAGCCGCCCGCTTGGCCGACACATTGGCGCTAATCGAGGCCAGCAACGGAGTAATCGTGGTACCTATGTTGCTGCCCAAAATCAAGGCAGCGGCGATGTCGAAAGAAATCCAACCCTTGCTACACATGATGAGCGAGATAGCCAGCGTCGCACTCGAAGCCTGCACAATCATCGTCACGATGGCACCTACGGCACAGAATATGAGAATGGAAAGGAATCCCAGTTGGGTATATGAGGTGAGAAATTCGAATATTTCGGGATTGCTTTTCAGGTCGGGAACCGAATGGTTCAGGTAGTCGAGGCCCATAAAGAGGAAAGAGAAGCCGATGAGGAACTCGCCCCACGACTTGCGGGTGCTGTTGCCCGAAAAAAGCAGAGGAGTACCCAGGCCGATAAGCGGTAGCGCAAACAACGTGATATTAACTTTGAAACCGAAAATGGAGATAATCCAGGCCGTAACGGTTGTTCCCACATTGGCACCCATGATTACCGACATCGATTGTCCCAAGGTCATCAGACCGGCGTTGACAAAACTCACCACCATCACTGTCGAAGCCGACGAACTTTGTATCAACGCTGTTATCAAGATACCGGTAAACATTCCCGAGAACCGATTTTTCGTCATTACAGCCAGGATATTGCGCATTCTGTCGCCTGCGACCTTCTGCAACCCTTCACTCATGACCTTCATTCCATAGAGGAACAAGCCTACCGACCCGATTAAGGTCAGGAAGTCCAGAAATGTATACTCCATAAAAAATTCTTAAATAGTTGTTTTATTATCCTCTTTGTGGTATATTTAACACTCAATCTTGCATCTGGAAAAGCATTCCTTTGCAAATTTATACAAATAAAAAGAGTTGCACAGAAAGAAGATTGTTGTTTTACCTTTATTAACAAAAGTTTCCCTGAGCCTTAGGGATGGTAAAAGTACGATGGAAAAAGAGAAATTTAACATTTATTGCGTGAATACAGGCAAGTACATCTGCGTGAACGGTGGCGAAAGCCTGCTTGAAATTTACGAAAAAGCAAAACCCAAACTGGCTCATCGACCCGTATGTGCCTATGTCAACAACAAGACCGAAGAGCTGCGATACCGAGTATACGGGCCCAAGGATATCGAGTTTCTCGACATCTCGCACCCCTCGGGCATGCGCACCTACGTGCGTTCCCTCTGTTTCATCATGTATAAAGCCATCAGCGACATCGTGCCGGGCACGAGGCTACGCATCGAGCACTCGCTTTCGCACGGCTACTACTGCCTGCTCGACAACCCCGAAGCACTCAAACCCGAGACTATCGCACGCATAAAAGAACGAATGACCCAAATCATTGCCGCCGACATTCCCTTCGAAAAAATTGAGTGCCACACGACCGAAGCAATCGAGGTCTTCCGCAGGCAAGGCATGTACGACAAGGTAGAGTTACTGCAATCGACCCGCCAACTCTACACCCAATATCACACGCTCGACGGGCTGGCCGACTCGTATTACAGCTGGCTCACCCCCTCGACAGGCTATCTCGAAGGGTTCGACCTGATAAAATACAACGGCGGGGTACTGCTGGTTCCACCCGTACCCACCGACCCCCGCACACCCGCGCCTATCCAGCCGCAGGAGAAGATGCTGAATGCTTTCAAAGAGTACCTCACCTTCAACCACATTATCGGCCTCAGCAACATCGGCGACCTCAATCAAGTGGTCGAGAAGCGACAAGCGACCGACCTCATCAAGGTGGCCGAAGCTCTGCACGAAAAGAAAATCAGCAAGATTGCCGACGACATCACCCGCCGATACCACGAGGAGGGAACGCGTATCGTACTTATCTCGGGGCCTTCGTCATCGGGGAAAACCACTTTCTCCAAACGGCTCTCGATTCAACTTATGACCAACCTGCTCAAACCGGTGGCCATCTCGCTCGACAACTATTTTGTCAACCGCAAAGATACTCCAATCGACGAGACCGGCGAATACGACTACGAGTCGCTCTATGCCCTCGATCTCGACCTCTTCAATAAAGACCTCAACAGGCTGTTGCAGGGCGAGACAATCAAAATGCCTACCTACAATTTCGAGAGCGGGAGCCGCGAGTACCGGGGCAATACCTTGAAACTGGACGAAGGGTCGGTGCTTATCCTGGAAGGCATACACGGGCTAAATCCCGACCTTACCCCCCAAATCGAATCGCATTTGAAATACCGCATCTACGTCTCGGCCCTCACCACCATCTCTATCGATGACCACAACTGGATTCCTACGGCCGACAATCGGCTGCTGCGCCGCATTATCCGCGATTTCAAATACCGTGGTGCGTCGGCCCAAAGCACCATTGCCCGCTGGGGCAGCGTGCGACGAGGTGAAGAAAAATGGATTTTCCCCTACCAAGAAAATGCCGACGCCATGTTCAACTCGTCGCTGCTCTTCGAACTGGCCGTCATGAAAGACTATGCCCAACCCATACTCAGCGCCGTACCCCACGATTGCCACGAATACGCCGAAGCTCACCGACTGCTCCGCTTCCTGGGTTATTTCCTCTCCATCAACCAGCGCGAAATCCCGCCTACCTCGCTTCTGCGCGAGTTCCTCGGCGGCAGCAGTTTCAAATATTGACCGCAGCTGAAAACGGGCGGGGCTACCCTCATCAGAGAGCAGCCCCGCCCGGTATATCATCATCTATTATTTATCACGTTCTATCGCATAGTCGAGAATAGCGATAAGAGCATCGACCGTCTCCGACGGGGGAAACTCGTCGAGCAACTCTACGGCCTCGTTGCGAATCTGTTTCATGGTTTCATAGGCATACTCGATGCCTCCTTCCCGCTTGGCATACTCGATGAGCAGATGCACACTCTCGGCCGACAGATGTTCTTCGCCCAGCAACAAGGCTCGCATTTGCTCGTTTTCGGCACCCGTACCCCGGGTAACGGCATAGATAAGCGGCAGGGTTATTTTCCCCTCGCGCAAATCGTTGCCGGTGGGCTTGCCTATCACCTTGTCTTCGTAATAGTCGAATATATCGTCTTTGATTTGAAAACAAAGCCCCAATTTCTCACCAAACCGGCTCAACCGGTCTACGGCAGCGACATCGGCGCCGGCCGACAAAGCACCTACCCGCATGCAGGCGTAGAAGAGCGAAGCGGTCTTGCGTCGAATGACATCGAAATAGGCCGACTCGTCGAGCCGATGGTTGCGGGCATTGGAAAGCTGGTCAATCTCTCCGCGAGCCAATTCCCGCCCCAAAACTCCCAGCGTAGAGACAATCTCCATTCGGTTGGTTCTGACCGAGCAAGCCAACGCACACGACACGAAATAGTCGCCGGTAAGAACGGCTATACGATTGTCGTACAACTGGTTGATAGTGGGGAGCCCCCGTCGCTTCTGCGACTCGTCGACCACATCGTCGTGTATGAGACTGGCATTGTGAAGCAACTCCAACGAAGCTGCGGCATCGATGGCCTCTCGCGAAACCGGGCCGAACAATTTGGCACACAGCAAGACGAGGATAGGCCTTATCTGCTTGCCTTTGCTTGCAAGATAAGTCTGGATTACCTCATTCATCAGAGGACTGTTGGTATGCAGCGTCTCGGTAAGGGTTCTATTCAGTAAAGCGAGCTCCTCGGTTATAGGTTGCCGTATGACAAAAAGTTTATCCATATCGATTTATTCTGGTGCAAAAATAGTAATAAAACAAAAGAATCCGTATTTTTATCGTAATTTTACCGCATTGCAATGACGCTTTTTTAATTCTTATCTACAAAACAGCACAACCTCATGCAAGAGAAACGACTATTCCTGTTAGATGCCTACGCCCTTATTTACCGCTCGTACTACGCATTTATCAAAAACCCGAGAATCAACTCCAAAGGTGTAAACACCTCGGCGATTTTAGGGTTTGTCAACACCCTCGAAGAGTTGCTCAAAAAAGAAAAACCTTCACACATCGCCGTGGGTTTCGACCCTCATGGCCCTACCTTCCGCCACGAAGCCTACGAACAGTACAAAGCCCAGCGTGAAGAGACTCCCGAGGTGATACGCTACTCGGTTCCCATCATCAAAAAGATTATCGAGGCCTACAATATTCCCATCATCGAGGTTCCCCGCTTCGAGGCCGACGATGTGATAGGCACCTTGGCCAAACTGGCCGAAAAGGAGGGCTTCGACACCTACATGATGACTCCCGACAAGGATTACGGCCAACTGGTGTCGCCCCACATCTTCATGTATCGCCCCAAGTTCGGCGGCGATTTCGAAATATTGGGCCCCGAAGAAATCAAAGCCAAATACGGCATCGAGTCGCCCGAACAAGTAATCGACATACTGGGACTCATGGGCGACAGCTCCGACAACATACCGGGCTGCCCCGGCGTTGGCGAGAAAACCGCCGTGAAGCTCATTGTCGAATTCGGCAGCATAGACAACCTGCTGGCCCACACCGACCGGTTGAAAGGAGCGCTCAAAACCAAAATCGAAACCAACCGCGAGCAAATCGAGTTCTCGCGCTTCCTGGCCACGATTCGCACCGATGTACCACTCTCTTTCGACGAAGAGACGTTGAGACGAGAACCTATCGACAGCGAGAAGCTACGCCCCATCTTCGAAGAGTTGGAGTTTCGAAATCTTACCGAGCGTATTCTGGGTGGAAAACCGGCAACCACAACTCCCAAACCGGCCACAGCCCCGCAACCCTCGCTCTTCGACCAGGCCCAACCCGCCGAGACAGAAGAGCAAGAAGCTGCTCTCCCCGAATCAAACCTGGCCAATATCGACACAGTCCCCCACTCCTACCATTTGACCGATACGACCGAGAAAATGTGGGACCTGGCTGCCCTCCTCTCTTGTGCCACAGCCTTTGCCTTCGACACCGAGACGACCGGCATAGACCCCATGAACGTCGAGTTGGTGGGACTCTCCTTCGCCCTTAAAGAACACGAAGCCTACTATGTTCCCGTGCCCGACGACCAGGAGAAAGCCCGTGAGACGGTACGCATCTTCAAGTCGGCTCTCGAAAATCCCAAATCGTTGAAAATCGGGCAAAACATCAAATACGACTACATCGTGCTGCACAACTACGGGGTCGATGTCAAAGGCGACCTTTTCGACACAATGGTAGCACACTACTTGTTGCAGCCCGAACAATACCACAACATGGACTATCTGGCCAACGTCTACCTGGGCTACAAACCTGTTGCCATCGAAGAGCTCATCGGGCCGAAAGGGAAAAAGCAACTCTCCATGCGGCAAGTCCCGATTGAAGATATATGCCGGTATGCCGCCGAAGATGCCGATGTCACCCTGCAACTGAAAAACCTGCTCGAAAAGAAATTGGCCGCCAGCAAGATGGAGAAACTCTTCTACGAAATAGAAATGCCGCTCACCCGGGTCCTCGCCGATATGGAGATTGCCGGAGTCAATGTAGACACGGTCGAGCTGCAAAGCTCGTCAGAGCTGCTCACCCGCCGTCTGGGCGAACTCGAACAGGAGATTTACCAACTGGCCGGCACCACCTTCAACGTCAGTTCGGCCCGGCAAGTGGGCGAGATTCTCTTCGAACGTCTCAAAATCGACGAGAAAGCCAAGAAGACCAAGACAGGCCAATACTCCACAACCGAAGAGATATTGGAGAAACTGCGCTCGCGTCACCCCATCGTAGGCAAAATCCTCGACCAACGCGGCATACGCAAGTTGCTAAGTACCTATATCAATGCGCTTCCCGAACTGATTAACCCCAAAACGGGCAAGATTCATACCTCGTTCAACCAAACGATTACCGCCACCGGACGACTCAGTTCGAGCAACCCCAACTTACAGAACATTCCCATTCGCGACAACGAAGGGCGTGAGATTCGCCGTGCCTTTGTCCCCGACCAGGGGTGCCTCTTTTGCTCGGCCGACTACTCCCAAATCGAACTGCGCATCATGGCTCACCTGAGTGGCGACCGTCACATGATCGAGGCTTTCCGCGAGGGGTCGGACATTCACGCCGCTACTGCCGCCAAGATTTACAAGGTACCCATCGGCGAGGTTACCGCCGATATGCGCCGCAAAGCCAAAACGGCCAATTTCGGTATCATCTACGGCATCTCGGTATTCGGACTCGCCGAACGGCTCAACATTCCCCGCAGCGAAGCCAAAGCGCTCATCGACGGCTATTTCGAGAGCTATCCGCAAATCAGGGAGTATATGAACAAAAGCATCGAAATAGCCCGCGAGAAGGGCTACGTCGAGACCCTTTGCGGGCGCAAACGTATGCTCCCCGACATTCACTCGCACAACAGCGTGGTGCGCGGATATGCCGAGCGAAATGCCATCAACACCCCCATACAGGGCAGTGCCGCCGACATTATCAAGATTGCCATGATTCGCATTGCCCGCCGGTTCGAAGAAGAGGGATTGAAAAGCCGCATGATTCTGCAAGTGCACGACGAACTCAATTTCAACGTACCAATCGACGAACTCGAACAGGTGAAGGAAATCGTGTGCTACGAAATGGAGAATGCCTATCCCTTGCAGGTTCCCCTGCTGGCCGACTACGGTACCGGGCACAACTGGCTGGAAGCTCACTGACCCAAAAAACGGACCGACAGGCCCGTTGGCGAGAAATATTTGTGTACCTTTGCTTCTCGGTTTAGACGATTTATACGATGAGCATGGACATTCAAAGTTTTTCTGCCCGCTTCAACACGCCGGCCCGGCGCGAAGCATTGCTGTCGCTGGTAAAGGACCCCAAGAAAAAGAACATCTTCATACAGGGACTCGAAGGTTCGGCCGTGGCGCTACTCTTTTCCAATCTGCTGGAAGACAAACGGCCGCACCTCATCATTGCCAACGACCTCGACGAAGCCGGCTACCTCTACAACGACCTGGTGCAGATTAACGGGAGCGACCATATTCTGCTCTTCCCCTCGGGGTACAAACGCGATATTAAATACGGCCAGCCCGACCCGCCCTCGGGCATATTGAGAACCGAGGTTCTCAACCGGCTGAACCAGAAAAACGACACCCTGCTGGTAGTTACCTATCCCGAGGCTCTGGCCGAGAAAGTGGTACCTGTCGACACCTTGGCCGACCAAACGCTCCACATCGACAAGAAGAGCCGGTGCGACATCGTCGCCCTGGCCGACAAACTGCGAGAACAGGGGTTCGACGAGGTAGATTATGTGTATGAGCCGGGGCAGTTTGCCGTGCGAGGCAGTATCCTCGACGTCTTCTCATACACCAACGAGCTGCCCTATCGTATCGATTTCTTCGGTAAGGAGGTAGAGAGTATCCGCACTTTCGAAGTCGAGACCCAACTCTCGACCGAACAGCTCGACGAGATTTACATCGTCTCCAACGTGTGCGGACAGGAAGCTTCGGGCATCTCGATGCTCGATTTTATCGATAAAAACACTCTTCTGGTATGTCATAACCTGTCGTGGACCCTCGATCGCATAGAGGCCATTGCCTCCGAGTCGCTCTCGGAACAGACCCTCATCGCCGAGGAAGGAGACCGCGACGCCATGAAGAAAATCATCGACCCTGCCGCCTTTCGCCGAAAGATTCTCTCGTTCCGGCGCATCGACTACGGCACATCGAGCGAAGCGGCCACACCGGCCATCATGCGATTCGACTGTGCTCCGCAAGGCATCTATCACAAGAATTTCGATCTGGTGAGCCAGTCGTTCTCCCAATTCATCGAAAAAGGCTACACGCTCTACATTCTCAGCGACAGCGAGAAACAAATCGAGCGGCTCCAAGCCATCTTCGAGGAACGAGGCGAATCCATCTCGTTCACTCCCGTGCTGAAAACACTGCACGAGGGTTTCGTCGACAACGACCTGAAAATCGGGTGCTTCACCGATCACCAGATATTCGACCGGTTCCACAAATATACCCTCAAAAGCGAGCACGCCCGGTCGGGCAAACTGGCTCTCTCGCTCAAAGAGCTCAACCAGATAGAAATAGGCGACTACATTGTACACGTCGACCACGGCATAGGCCGTTTCGGCGGACTTATCCGCACCGAAATCAACGGCAAAATGCAGGAAGTCATCAAACTCACCTACCAAAATGACGACATCATTTTCGTGAGCATACATGCCCTGCACAAGCTGGCCAAATATCGGGCCAAGGAGGGTGAGGCTCCCCGCGTCAACAAACTGGGCAGCGGCGCCTGGGAACGCATGAAAGAAAAGACCAAGGGCAAGATGAAAGAGATTGCCCGCGACCTCATCAAGCTCTATGCCGCCCGCAAACAGGAAAAGGGATTCGCCTTCTCGCCCGACTCGTTTTTGCAACAGGAACTCGAAGCCTCGTTTATCTATGAAGACACACCCGACCAAATAAAATCGACCGCCGAGGTAAAAGCCGATATGGAGCGCGAACGTCCCATGGATCGGCTCATTTGCGGCGACGTGGGATTCGGCAAGACCGAAATCGCCATACGAGCAGCCTTCAAGGCAACCTGCGACAACAAGCAGGTAGCTGTGCTCGTGCCCACCACGGTACTGGCGTTCCAGCACTACCAAACTTTCAAGGAGCGGTTGAAGGAATTTCCCGTGCGCATCGAGTACCTGAGCCGGGCCCGCAAGGCTTCGGAAGTAAAAGCCATTCTCAAAGACCTGGCCGAGCGCAAAATCGACATCATCATCGGCACCCATAAACTCATCGGTAAAGAGGTGAAATTCAACGACCTGGGCCTGCTTATCATCGACGAGGAACAGAAATTCGGCGTGGCCGTCAAAGAAAAACTCAAACAGATGAAGGTCAATGTCGACACCCTCACCATGTCGGCTACCCCTATTCCCCGCACCCTGCAATTCTCTCTCATGGGGGCCCGTGACCTCTCGGTCATCTCAACCCCGCCGGCCAACCGGTATCCCATACAGACCGAGGTACACGCCTTCAACGACGACATCATCAAGGAGGCTATCAATTTCGAAATGAGCCGCGGCGGACAAGTATTTTTTATCAACAACCGCATACCGCAACTGTACGAACTCGAAAATACCATACATCGGCTGGTACCCGATGCCCGCGTGGTAATCGGACACGGACAGATGCCCCCCGAGAAACTGGAACAGGCCATCATCGATTTTGTCAACTACGACTACGACGTGCTGCTGGCTACCACCATCATCGAATCGGGTATCGATATGCCCAACACCAATACCATCATTATCAACGATGCCCAGAATTTCGGGTTGAGCGAGCTGCACCAGCTCAGAGGCCGCGTGGGGCGCAGCAACCGCAAGGCTTTCTGCTACCTGCTCACCCCGCCGCGACACACCTTCTCGGTTGACGCCCGTCGGCGATTACAGGCCATCGAGAGCTTCTCGGAGCTGGGCAGCGGCATACACATCGCCATGCAAGACCTCGACATACGTGGTGCCGGCAACCTGCTGGGAGCCGAACAGAGCGGATTCATCGCCGACCTGGGATACGAGACCTACCAGAAAATCCTGAAAGAGGCAGTCGAAGAGCTGAAAACCAACGAGTTCAGCGACCTGTATTACGGAGCCGATTCCGACACGAAGCCCGAGGAGTTTGTCTCGGAATGTACCATCGAGTCGGATCTCGAAATCCTGTTTCCCGCCAACTACGTGCCACAGGAGTCGGAGCGAATCTCACTCTATCAGGAGCTCGACAACATGGAGCGGGAGACCGACATACGCCAGTTCTGCGAACGGCTCGAAGACCGCTTCGGGCGCATTCCTCACGAAGCGATGGAATTAATCCGAGTCGTACGGCTCAGACGGCTTGCCAAACAGCTGGGTATCGAAAAAGTGGGGCTGAAACAGGGGCAGATGTATCTCTATTTCGTCTCGGACGAACATGTGGCCTATTATCAATCGGCCGCCTTCGGACGTATCCTGGCCTACCTGCAAAAGAATCCTCGCCAATGCAAACTGCGCGAAATAAACGGCCGCCGTTCGCTGGCAATAAAAGATATTATTTCGGTGGAATCGGCGGTTGCGGTGTTGGAGGAGGTGTTGCAGACACCACCGGTTTAACCGGCCGTGCAGCCGTCGGTCGCACGGTAGCCGAGGGGATTCCCCACAATTCGTCGGGCCGATGACCGGCTGTGAGCAGGGCCGCATTGACATAATCGCGACTCGACGGATTCTGAAAAGGATAAAGCCCGAATTGCGGCATGATGGCCGCATAGTGTTCAAAAATTTCCGATTGAATCGACTCGTAGCTCACCCAATCGGTATTGGTCGAAAAGCAGTAGAGCTGCATGGGGAGCCCGTTATCGGTGGGGTCGAGCGTACGTACCATCAAAGTCATCTGCCTGCCTATAAACCGGTGTTGTTGCAGATAGAGAGTCATGTAAGCCCTGAACAATCCCAGGTTGGTCTCGATGGTTCCGTTTACCAAGCCCTCGCTGTTTTGGGTATTTTCCACCGCTCCTCGCTGCTGTTGAGCCTCTTTTTTTTCAATGAAATCTCGCAAAATACCGATTTCTTTCATCTGGTCCAGAAACTCGGGTGTGCAGAATTTCACGGTACTCAAATCGATGGTAAACGAGCGCATGATGCGTCGACCGCCCGACTCGGTCATTCCCCGCCAGTTCTGCACCTCGCCCGACACCAGCGAATAAGGGGGCAAGGTCACAATCGTGTTATCGAAATTCTGCACCTTCACCGTGTTGAGCGACACGTCGATGACGATGCCGTTTACACTGCCGCCCGGCACAACAATCCAATCGCCATTGCGAATCATGTCGTTTTGCGACAACTGAACCCCCGCCACAAAACCCAGAATACTGTCCTTGAAGACCAGCATCAGCACAGCGGCAAAGGCTCCCAACCCGGTAATCAGAGCCATAGGCGATCGTTCGATTAGAATCGACACGGTCACGATTACCCAAAAACCGGCCAATATGCCCTTTATGATTTGAAGCATGCCTTTCATAGGACGATCACGCAAGGCGGTGCGGGGCGAATAGATTTTCCAAAAAACCGACAGTTGCGTATTAATCGAGAAAACAATCACTCCCAGCACATAAATCCAACACAATTTCTCGATAAGTTTCAGGAAGGTGGGCAATCCATGGAAAGCAAACGGCAGCAAGGCCAATATCACCAATGGCGGAATGATATGCGTCATGCGGGAAAAAATATGCGCTTCGGCCAATCCTTTAATTAAACTGCTACCCCGGTATCGGACCAGCTTTTGAATGGCATAAACTACAATCACCCGCAAAATGCGTCCCAACACAATGGCTATTAAAAAGACCAAAAGGCTATATACAATCTGGTTCCACACCGGCGAGGGCTCACCGGTGAACCGTTGTAGCAAATCCGATACCCAGGCCATGAGCCTATCGGCTATTTCATACGTTTTATACATCGCAATCTCTTTTCTTCCTAAAACGAACCGCAACCTCATTGGGTTCACGAGCCCCGGCAAAAGGGCATGTTTCCACACGCGCCTTTCACCGACTGTGGGATAAAAGCAGAAATCGATTCGGCATGACCACAAATTGAAAACTGTGTTTTCATTTGTCTCAGCTCTCTCCTTTCACTATCTTTGTTACACGAAGATAGGATACGGTTCGGGATAAAAATATCTGAAACGATGTTTCGATATTTTATTCTCCACTCACCTTTCACTATCTTTGCAACACCTTTTGGGAATATAAACAAAAACAATACGATATAATGAGTTTACAATGTGGTATAGTCGGGCTGCCCAACGTGGGCAAATCGACTCTTTTCAACTGCTTGTCCAACGCCAAAGCACAATCGGCAAATTTCCCGTTCTGCACCATCGAGCCTAACGTGGGCGTCATTACCGTTCCCGACGAACGGTTGAACAAACTGGCCGAGCTGGTTCACCCCCAGCGCATCGTACCCACAACGGTCGAGATTGTCGATATTGCAGGTTTGGTAAAAGGGGCGAGCAAAGGCGAAGGCTTGGGCAACAAGTTCCTCGCCAACATACGTGAAACCGATGCTATTCTGCACGTGCTCCGTTGCTTCGACGACGATAACATCACCCACGTCGACGGCTCGGTAAATCCCGTGAGAGATAAAGAGATTATCGACTTTGAGTTGCAACTCAAAGACTTGGAAACCATCGAGTCGCGTATCTCGAAAGTGCAGAAACAGGCTCAGACGGGCGGCGACAAGGCGGCCAAAATCGCCTACGAGGTGCTGAGCCGCTACAAAGAGGCTCTCGAACAGGGCAAACCGGCTCGCACCGTTACCTTCGAGACCAAAGACGAACAAAAAATTGCACACGACCTCTTCCTACTCACCAACAAACCGGTGATGTATATCTGCAACGTCGATGACAACAGTGCCGTGAAGGGCAACAAATATGTCGACATGGTGCGCGAGGCTGTCAAGGAGGAGAATGCCCAAATATTGATTGTTGCCGCCAAGACCGAATCGGAGATTGCCGAGTTCGAAACCTACGAGGAGCGGCAGATGTTTCTCAACGAAATAGGACTCGAAGAGTCGGGTGTATCGCGACTGATTCGTGCCGCTTACAGCCTGCTCAATCTCGAAACCTATTTTACCGCAGGCCCCCAAGAGGTGCGCGCCTGGACTTATCTGAAAGGGAGCAAGGCTCCGCAGTGCGCCGGGATTATCCACACCGATTTCGAAAAAGGGTTCATTCGGGCCGAAGTCATCAAATACGACGACTACGTAACCCTCGGGTCGGAAAATGCCTGTAAAGAAGCCGGCAAAATGTATATCGAGGGTAAGGACTACGTGGTACAGGACGGTGACATCATGCATTTCCGCTTCAACGTATAACCGGCTAAATACCCCAACAGAAAAGGCGATGAATCGATTCATCGCCTTTTCTGTTATTTTGCAAGCCGAACGCTTCAATGCTTCGGCGAGAGATTCAAAATTTGGGAATAACGTTGTGCATCGTTCAGAATCGTACAGGCTTCGGTCAAATCCTTATCGTCTTTAATCGACTCGATGATTTCGCCCTTTTGGTAATAATAGCGCTTCACAATCTCTATCGAGAGTAACTGCCCTATCTCGTCACGGAAAGTCTCCAAATCGCGATCCAGATCGTGATTCAGACAAGCCTCCAATGCCTCGAACTGTTTTTGAGTGTTCTCATCGAAATAGCCTTCGAATTTGGCCACCTCTTTCAAATCGGCGAGAATACGTTCGCTCTGCTTGTCGTATTTGAAATTTTTCGACTTGACAAACGCCTTGAAATCGTTATAAACCGAGTCGGGCAATACAAACTCCTTGGCCGGAGCTATCGTATCGTGTGCTGCCGCATACTGCGTGGCAAAATCGAAGAAATAGAAATCTTTCATCAGATAGTAGCTGATATTACCCCGACGCTCGAACGAGGTCTCCACATCGGGTTTGATACCGCCGCCGTCACGCACAATACGCCCATGAGCCGTCTTAAACTCATGAGTGAGACTGTCGGGGATACGGGCCACGCTGCCATCGGGATTGCGGTGCGAATAGTCGATAGCCTGGATAAGGCGTCCGCTGGGAATATAGTACCGGGCAATGGTCACTTTAAGCATGCCGTTGTAGGGAAGCGGACGGGTCGACTGTACCAGCCCTTTGCCAAACGAGCGCGAGCCCACGATAACGGCCCGGTCGAGATCTTGCAGGGCCCCGGCCACAATTTCCGACGACGAGGCTGTGCCCCCGTCGATAAGTACGGCCAGCGGTATATGTTCATCGACCGGCTCCTGCGTCGTCTTGTAAATCTTGTCCATTTTCTTGTTCCGCCCCCGGGTCGAGAGCACCTCTACCCCTTTGGGAACAAACAAGTTGACAATCTGCACAGCCTGTTCCAGAATACCGCCTCCATTACTGCGCAAATCGAGAATCAATGAGGTAATGCCCCGGCGTTTCAACTCCTGCAAGGCGTGTTTTACCTCATCGGCGGCCGAGTCGGTAAAGCTGCTTAGATAGATATAGCCTACACTGTCGCACACTACATCATAGTAAGGAACCGCGGGCATCTGTATTTTCTTGCGGATAATATCGAACGTAAGCACTCCTTCGACTCCGGGCCGCTCTACCGTCACTTTCAGTTTGGTATTGGCAGGGCCTTTGAGCCGTTCGCTCACGGCTGCGCTACGCCACCCGGCAACCGAGTCGTTGTCGATCATGACAATCTTGTCGCCGGGCCGCAATCCGGCCAACTGGGCCGGCATACCCTCGTAAGGCTCCGAAATATAAACAGCCTTGTCGCGCTCCATGATGAGCGAACCGATACCGGCATATTCGCCGGTCGTAGAGAAGAAAAAGTCTTCCTTCTCTTTTTCGGGGATATACTCGGTATAAGGATCGAGCCGGCTCAACATCGCATTGACACCGTTGCTAATGGCTTTCTCGGCATCGATAGTATCGACATAAAACAGATTCAACTCCTTAAACAGCGAGTTGAATATATCGAGATTACGCGAAATTTCGAAATCCTTTCGGTCCGATTTCCCGGCCGATACCGCACCTGTACTCCCCACACACAGGGCCAATACAAATGCTATTCCTACGCTCAAACTTATTTTTTTCATCACTCTATTTTTGTCTTAGCCTCACGAAGATAGTCAATGCCGACGCTCTTCGGCAATCATCGCAGCCACTTTTAACTTTATTTCAGCCCATATCTCGTCGTCCATCTTGGTACCGATGACTTTTATCACTCGGCCTGCCAGCAACGACCCTATCTCGCCACACAGCCGCAGCGAGCAGTTTTGCGACAACCCATAGAGGAATCCCGAGGCATACAAATCTCCGGCACCCGTAGAGTCGACCCGGACCTCGGGCGTGGCCGGCACCTCGACAATCGTACCGTCGCAGCCTATAAAAGAACCTTGTGCCCCGCATTTGACTATGGCAATGCGACAATGCCGGGCCAATGTCTCGACTGCCCGGCGAGGTTCTTCGTTGGCATAGGCCATTGCCTCTTCTTCGTTGGCAAAAAGAATATCGACGTAATTCTCCACCAAAGTATGGATAATGTGATGGTTTTCCTTCACGACGTTGTAGCTCGCCATGTCGAAAGAAACCTGCAACCCCAGCTCCTTGGCCAGTTGCACGGCCCGCAAGATAAGAGCTTCGTCCTGCACCAGATAGCCCTCGATATGCAGCACGTCGTATCCGGCAAACATTTCGTGGGTAAGCTCATCGGCACCAAGCGTAGCCGCTGCTCCCAAAAAGGTACCGAAGGTGCGCTCGCCGTCGGGAGTAATCAAGGTCATGGCACACCCCGACGCCCGGTTACACTCAATCAACGAGGTCTTCACCCCGTTGCGTTCCATGTCTTCCCGGAAAAAACGTCCATAGGCATCACGACCCACCTTACCTATGAATCCGCCCTCCACGCCCATTCGGGTAACCCCCGAAACCGCATTAGCGGCCGAACCGCCGGATGCCAGGGTCGTATCCAAACTTTCGAAGAGCGACATGATTTTCAACAAACGTCCTTCGTCAATCAGTTGCATACCCCCCTTCAACAGGCCCAACTCGTCGAAACACAAATCGGAACGCAAGCGCGCCAACACATCGGTAAGTGCGTTTCCCAATCCTACTATCCTCATTTATGGAAATTTTTTTTGCAAATATATTGCATAATTGGAAATAACCCATTACTTTTGCATCGCATTTTTAACGAGATGCTATCTTCTTCAGTAGCTCAGTCGGTTAGAGCATCTGACTGTTAATCAGAGGGTCGTTGGTTCAAGTCCAACCTGAAGAGCCAAACATTTTGATACATTTATTCTTCAGTAGCTCAGTCGGTTAGAGCATCTGACTGTTAATCAGAGGGTCGTTGGTTCAAGTCCAACCTGAAGAGCTTCGAAGAGTTCGTCCGCCAGACGAACTCTTTTTATTCTCCCTAAATTCAAATCAAATTATGGACGATTCAAACCCGCGAATAAACAGTAGTATTCACCTCTCCCAAGGGAGCAAGTAAGGTTTGACAGTCAAATTTTGCGGGCTCTCCTCCGGGATACAAAAAAAAGAAAGGAGTAACCGCAATGAGAAAGTATCTCTTTTGTGAAGCCGGATTTGTAGAAAAACCTCACTGGCTTCCCAACTGCTGGGTAAACGTAGAATGCCCTACGCAAGAAGATTTCGATTTCCTGCAAAATGATTTGAAAGTGCCGTCTTCTTTCCTGAACGACATCGCCGATACCGACGAACGGCCCCGTATCGATACCGAAGGCAACTGGCTATTGACCATCTTGCGCATTCCCGTCGTCGAGAGAAACAGCTCTATCTCCTACACCACCGTACCCATCGGTATCATCACCAACAACGAAATTACCGTGTCGGTGTGCTATCGGTCGACCGACATGATTTCCGATTTCATCGAGCATACCCGTCGCAAAGAGATTACGGTGCCCAACAAATATGAGTTTATCCTCCGCCTCATCTACTCTTCGGCCGTGTGGTATCTTAAATATTTGAAACAGATTTACAACGAGGTTAGCTCGGCCGAGAAAGAGCTGCAACGGAGTATCCGCAACGAAGACCTGCTGCGGCTCATGAATCTGCAAAAATGCCTCGTCTATTTCAACACTTCGATTCGAGGCAACGAAATGATGATAAGCAAACTGCCCAAAATTTTCCACGAAAAAGACTACCAAAATCCCGAATTGCTCGACGATGTAATGATTGAATTGCGGCAGGCCCACAACATGGTGAATATTTACAGCGATATTCTCACCGGCACGATGGACGCCTTTGCCTCCATCATCTCCAACAATGTGAACACCATCATGAAACGCATGACGAGCCTCTCGATCATACTCATGGTGCCCACGCTCATTGCCAGTTTCTACGGCATGAATGTCGACATTCACATCGAAGAGATACCTCATGCCTTCTCGCTGATTGTGTTCTGCTCGATTCTACTGTCGGCATTAGCATTTGTTATCTTCCGAAAAATCAAGTGGTTCTGACACATTGCCCGGGCGAGGACCGGGAAACCGGGTTCTCACCCGCCCACCGGCGTTAACATCAAACAACCCGCAAACGACTCTATCTGCTTAACGATGAAAACCCAAACCCTCTACATCTCCGACCTCGACGGTACACTGCTCGACAGCCGTTCGGTCGTATCGCCCTGCTCGACCGAAATAATCAACAGCCTGCTACAAAAAGGCATGCTGTTCACCGTAGCCACGGCACGCACCCCGGCTACCGTCGTACCGCTGTTGCAACAGCTCAATCTCAATATACCGGCTGTACTCATGAACGGGGCCGCGCTCTATGATATACGCCGCAAGCAGTATATCCGCGCCAACGGATTCACCGACGACTCGGCCCTGCAATATATCGAACTGCTCGAAAAGAGAGAGCTGACACCGTTTGTCTATCGCATCGATGACAACAAACTGCGGACTTTCCACAAACCGCTGTCCAACGATATGCAACGCGATTTTAAACGGCTGCGGGAAAACACTCCCTATAAAGATTTCATACTCGTCGACAGTTACCGGGAACCGCTGCTCGACCGGCCGCCCCTCTTTATCCTGGTCATCGACCGTTTCGACCGACTCGAAACCGCTGCGGCCGAAATTGGCCGGGCCGGCAAATGCAGTATCTTCTGCTACCGCGACAACGCTGACAACGAATACGGCAATCTCGAAATCTATCCGCAAGGCGTTTCCAAAGCCTCTACCACCCAACAGATTGTCGACAGTCTCAACCCCTGGGAGGTCGTGGCCTTCGGCGATAACCTCAACGACTTGCCCCTATTCCGTCTGGCCGACCGGCGATATGCTCCCAAGAATGCCATGGACGAGGTGAAACGACAGGCTACCGCCATTATCCCCGACAACAACCACGACGGAGTAGCCCGCTTTCTCTATCGCGACTACCTGCAACGGCACAACTGCCACGAATAAAATCACAGCCGTAAGATTATCATGGCTGCACCCACATTTAATGGATTCGGTCCTGCGGCATATCGCCGGTAGCCTTGTCTCCCTCCGAAGCCTCACGTTCTCGATCCGCACGAGCCGCTTTAAGAGCCATCTCGGCTTCGAGTTGCGCCCTCGATTTACTGGTAGTCACCACATATACGCCCAGGAATACCAACAAAATGGCAAAACCCTTCTTCAAGTCGAAGCTATCTATGCCCCACCAAATGGCGAGCAACGATGCAACGATAGGCTGTATGTAGTTATACATACTCACCACCGTGGGACGCAACCGCTTCTGCCCCACCGACACCAGCATATACGACAGGAAGGTGGCCCCGAATATCACAAAAAACAAGTCGAAATAAATGGCACCATCGAGCGAAGCAAACGGGATACTCGATACCTCGGCCCCACCAATGGGCAGACAGCAGACGGTCGAGAAAAGAAACATCCATTTCATCAGTGTCACAGGGGTATAACGGCTGATAAGCCCTTTGAAAGCCACATAATAGATGGCAAAGCTCACCTCGGCAATCAAGCAAAAGAGATCGCCCATGACCCGGTCGCCCGACAATCCGCCCGAAGAGCTGTCGACCCCGTTCAATATCAGCATCAAGGCCCCCGAAAGTCCCATAAACACCCCTATCACCTTCTTGCCCGTCATCGGCTCTTTTTGAATAAATGCCGCCAAAATCATGGTAATAATGGGCGTAAGCGAAGCCACCACCGATGCGTCGATAGGCGTCGTGTAGGAAAGTCCCATGACAAAAAAGCCCTGATTGAGGGTGATACCAAACAGAGAGGCGGCAAAAAGAAGCAGCAAATCGCGGCGCGTCACCCGCTCACGAGGCATAAACAACGAGGCAACCCAAAAGAAAACGGCAGCCCCTGCCATACGCATGTTGGTCAACGAAAAGGCCGATATGACACCCGTGAAAAAAATAGATTTGGAAAGCGGAGACATCACTCCCCACAGAAAATTGGCCGAGAACATGGCCGCATGACCCTTCAATTTCTCTTTCATTACCCTAATTTTAGGCGCAAAAGTACAAATTGTTCCGGCAAGAAAACCGTTTCATAAAACATATTTTTCAGGAGTCGCACCGCCGTTTGGCATATCCGTGTATCACAACCTCGAAAACAAGAATCATGAAACTCAATCTGTTCGCTTCGCTGCTCCTTGCTGCAACCCCTACTCGCCTCCGATTGTCTTACCCTCTATATAATACGCGAGAGGCTATGCAGAATTTAATGCATAGCCCCTCCCCTTGTGATGAATGAGAAAATTATTGATTATCTAACGACCAACCGTTGGTTGTAAACCTTGCCATCGACTGTCATTTGCAAGAGATAGATACCAGCATCGAGACCCTCGATTGAGAGGAGTTGTACAGGAGCTTCGGCAACTTGAACCAAAGCACCCCGCAAGTCGTAGATGGCTACTTGCGAAACGCCGTCGGCCAAATTGATGAAATCTTGTGCCGGATTGGGCCAGAAGAGCTTTTCAACGGCTACCTGCTCGATTGAGGAGACTTTTTCTACCTCGACAGCTCCTATCGAAGGAGCTGTCTCCGAACGAGCCTTGCCTCGCTGGTCGACCGCAGGTACACCTTCTACCACAACACCGGCTCCGGCAGCGATGCCTTCGGCCGAGATGGCGATATTTTTAGTCGTTCCTTCGTTGAGAGCCGGAACGGGATCGGCTTCTTCAAACAGTACTTGGTCGGTATATACGATGTTGTCGACAAACCCATCGACAGTAACCTCTGTCGTACCTACCAACGCGGTTCCATAGATGTTGTTCGAACCGGCCAACGTACATTTGTCGTGGGTATAGATGTCGGGGCCGCCCACACTACCTACAACAATAGTATTATACAGATTAACAATGGCACTCGAAGCAATGTGAATGCCCGCTCCATAGGTCTCGTGTACACTCTCGTTACCTACAAGTGTACAGTTGTAGATGCTGGCATTGCCTTGGAAAGCGAGAGCACCGCCACCGCTGGACTTGCCTGTGATTTTATTCTTATAGAATGTACAGTTGGTAATGGTTGCGGCATCGGAGGTCGAGAGAATGGCGCCACCGTGTGCAGCCGATGTATTCTCGCCGAAATAGCAGCCCGAGATATTGTAGTTTACCTCCGTCTTGAATGATGCATACCAGGCACCACCCGAGGTTCCCGTAGAGCTATTACCCTCGAACGAGCAGTTTTCTACCGTTATATTGCCCATCCATGTCAACAAGGCACCGCCACCGTTGGCCGTATTGTCGTTGAATGTAGAATTGGTAATTTTCAAAACACCGTCGGTCACATTGTTTTTTTGCACCACGGCTCCGCCGTAATGACCTGCACTATTGGTCGTAAATGTACAGTTATCGATTTCGGCCGAAGCTCCGGCATTTTGCAAAAATATGGCACCGCCATCGGCTGACGAACCGGAAGCCTCATTGCCGGTAAAGGTACAGCCTGTAAAATAGTTTGTACTGCCCGAGCAACCTACGGCACCACCGTGGGTGGTACTGGCGTTGTCGGTAAAGGTACAGTCGGTGAAACGGGCAATCACGCCACTGTTGGTATACACGGCACCGCCTACTTTCGTGGCCGAGAGATTTTGGAATGTACAGTTGGTGAGGGTAATGTCGCCGCAAGCCATGATACCGGGCGAATAGCCGTTTTTGGCTTTGTCGAAGAGCAGGTTCTCACCGGTGAGTCTACCGTTTTTCCCCACGAGAATGGTTGCCGACCAACTGGCCATCGACTCTTCGGCATCGATCATCGAGGTGCCGTCGCCACCATAGAGCGTACAGTTTTTAAGCTCGAGCCATACGAGTTCTGCTTCCTCGGCCGGTGCATAGAGACCGATTTTGAAAATACGATAATTCGATACCCCCGGCTCGGCTACCGAGATGGTTTTTCCTTTTCCGTCGATTGTGAGGTTTTTCTCGATTAATAGCGTAGAGGGTATGGTTACTGTGGTTTCGTCGCCGATAGAAAGTTCAATCAACGACCCTCCGGGAGCATTGGCCACCACATAGGGAAGCGTGCCTTCTTCGCTGGCGTCGCCCGATGTCTTGGTCACCAAAAATGTTTCGGCAAAAGCTGTGCTCGAAAACAAACAGAAAGCGCAACTCAACAGGAGTAATTTGTTTTTCATAATAGCACTTTTTAGATGATGATAAGAAATGAAATTTATTATTTTCTGCAAGTATAATATTTTTTTATTTATATACAAAAGATTTCGTTTAGTTTCTTTATAAATTCGATAATTTTCTATTAGAAACAAAAACGACATGAAAAAGAAAAAGAAATGAAACATCAAAAACAGTTGGGATAATTACTCGAAACAGAACTTACAAATGCTCTTTTATGGCGGATATTTCAGGGCAAAAAAGGTATCGAGAATCCAAAGAGTCAAAACTGTTGCGTCGAATGCCTCACGACACTCTCTGATAGATAGACAAATAAACGACAGAGCCCCCTTGCGCGGTGGCAAGAGAGGCTCTGTCGAAACTTTTATGGAAACAGTAAGTTTATGCTTATTTCACGGTTTTCATCACTTCGGCTACTTTTTCTTTCATAGCTTCGTCACGCAAGTCGCGTGCCACGATAGTACCATCGGGAGCAAACAAGATGATGTGGGGAATACCCTGAATGCTGTAAAGGGTGGTAGGTATCTGTTGTGCATTGATGATTTGCGGCCAAACGATACCCAGCTCGTCGATAGCCTTGCGAGTATCCTCGGGGCTGTCCCATACGGCTACACCCAGCACATCGAGGCCTTTGTCGTGGTACTTGTCATACAGCTCCTTAATATTGGGAATTTCGCCCCGGCAGGGACCGCACCACGAAGCCCAAAAATCGACCAATACATATTTGCCTTTACCTACGTAATCGGAGAGCGAAGCTTTCGTACCGTCGGGTTGCTCGATAGTGAAATCGGTAAACATCTGACCCTCGGCAGTCTTCTTATACAACTCGAGACGTTGTTGCATCAATTTTACGAGCGGGTCGGCTTTGAGCACATCGCCTGCCAAATTGATGGCCGAGTCGAGAGGCTCGGGAGCAAGATCCCAGTTGAAGAGCGTCCATGCACCCACGGCATTGTTGTTATTGCGATCGTAATAGTGAGAGAAAAGCTTGTTTATCTCGGGCATGATAAATTCTACCTGCGTCTTATCCCATTCGGCCGAAGCCTCTTCTTTGGAAAGACCTTTATCCAGAATCTCCTGCTGCTTGGCGATGAAGATTTGATTCAAAGAATCGATATCGTTCATAAACGCAGCGAACTCATCGTTCAGAGGTGTACCCGATACCTTGTCGGTCTTGCCCAGTTCGACATCGATATTGCCTTTCTCGATAATAAAACCCATGCGATAGGGACGAACCTGCAACATACCCACGAAAGCAGTATCGACTTTGCCTGTAATCTCAAACTTGCCATCGGCGATTACGGCACTGTCGAGCACGTCTCGCGAAGCCATATCGGTGAGATAAATCGTTTGGCCGTTCAATATCGAGTCAGAAACTATACCGTTGATGGTATACGACGAAAGATTGGAGTTGCAAGAAACAACTGTTGCGGCAGCAGTAGCCATTAACAAGAAAAGATTTCTATTTTTCATATACGTTGTAAATTGATAGCGAGGCAAAGATAGGGATATTCTGATAAAAAAAGGAAGATTTACATTCTTTATCGTTTCAGATTGGAAAAGCAGGAGCCAAAGGATTATACATTAAAGAAATATTTCCTTATTAACTTGTATATTCCGCTTACTTCATTTACTTTTGCATAGTGCAAAATTGCATAATTTTTTTTACAACAAATAATAACTTAAATTCAAATCCTATGTGGTTAAGTAACTCGTCCATAGGACGAAAAGTAGTCATGAGTATTACCGGGCTCTTTCTCGTCCTATTTTTAACGTTTCACATGTGTATGAACTTAGTGGCGTTAATCAGCCATGACGGCTACAATGCCGTTTGCCAATTTCTGGGTGCACACTGGTATGCCCTGATAGGCACAGTCATTATCGCCGCCGGAGCCGTGATTCACATCATCTACGCCTTTTGGCTGACTTTGCAAAACCGGAAGGCCCGCGGCAACGACCGTTACCTGGTCAACACCCGTCCGCAAACGGTAGAGTGGGCTTCGCAAAACATGCTCGTGCTGGGTATCATCGTAGTACTGGGCTTGGGATTGCACCTTTTCAATTTCTGGTACAAAATGCAGCTTAACGAAATCGTGGGACACCTTCCCGAGGTTAATCCTCACGACGGTATTGCTCTGATTCAACAGACATTCAGCAACCCGGTTTATGTAGTTCTTTACCTCATTTGGTTCGTAGCCTTGTGGTTCCACCTCACTCACGGGTTTTGGAGCGCTATCCAAACCCTGGGTATCAACAACCACGTATGGTTCAACCGTTGGAAATGTATCTCCAACGTTTTTGCAACCATCGTTTGCCTGGGCTTTGTTGCCGTTGCCATCTCATTCTACGTGATGAGCCTGACCGGCTGCGGAGCTTGTCTTTAATAACCAACCTATTCATTTCACAGAAAAAAAATTGTTATGACTACAATAGATTCTAAAATACCCGAAGGCCCCTTGGCTGAAAAGTGGACCAATTATAAAGCTCACCAAAAACTGGTGAACCCGGCCAACAAACGCCGTCTTGACATTATCGTCGTAGGTACGGGTCTTGCCGGCGGTTCGGCTGCCGCCACATTGGGCGAACTGGGATTCAACGTACTGAATTTCTGTATTCAAGATTCACCCCGTCGAGCTCACTCTATCGCCGCACAAGGCGGTATCAACGCAGCCAAAAATTACCAAAACGACGGTGACTCGGTATACCGCCTCTTCTACGACACAATCAAGGGTGGCGACTACCGCGCCCGCGAAGCCAACGTATATCGTTTGGCCGAGGTGTCGAACAACATCATCGACCAATGTGTGGCCCAAGGCGTACCGTTCGCCCGCGAATACGGAGGCCAGCTGGCCAACCGTTCGTTTGGCGGTGCCCAGGTATCGCGTACATTCTACGCCAAAGGTCAAACAGGACAACAGCTGTTGCTGGGTGCCTATGCATCGCTCAACCGTCAGGTAAAGAAAGGTACGGTAAAACAATATACCCGCTACGAAATGCTCGACCTGGTGGTTATCGACGGTCGCGCCCGCGGTATTATCGCCCGCAATCTGGTGACCGGCGAAATCGAGCGTTTTGCTGCTCATGCCGTAGTTATCGCCACCGGCGGATACGGTAACGTATATTTCCTTTCGACCAATGCCATGGCTTCGAATGGCTCGGTTGCCGTTCAATGCTACCACAAAGGCGCCTATTTCGCCAATCCGGCTTACGCTCAAATTCACCCCACTTGTATTCCTGTACACGGAGAATTTCAATCGAAACTGACACTGATGTCGGAGTCGCTGCGTAACGATGGCCGCATTTGGGTTCCCAAGAAAAAAGAAGACGCCGAGGCTATTCGCGCCGGCAAACTGAAACCGACCGACATCAAAGAAGAAGACCGCGACTACTATCTGGAACGTCGTTACCCGGCATTCGGTAACCTCGTGCCTCGCGACGTGGCTTCGCGTGCCGCCAAAGAACGTTGCGACGCCGGTTACGGTGTAGGCGCTACGGGATATGCCGTTTACCTCGATTTCAAAGAAAGTATCGAACGATTGGGTAAACAAGCTATCCAAGGTCTCGATCACCACATCATCGAAAGCATGGGAGGCGAAGCCGCCGCTATCCAAATCAAGGGTAAAGAGGCTGTGGCCAGCCGCTATGGCAACCTGTTCCAAATGTACGAAAAGATTGTCGATGAAAACCCCTACGAAACCCCTATGATGATTTACCCGGCATCGCACTACACGATGGGTGGTATTTGGGTAGACTACGAGTTGATGACCTCTATCCCCGGTTTGTTCGCTATCGGTGAAGCCAATTTCTCGGATCACGGCGCCAATCGTCTGGGTGCATCGGCGCTGATGCAAGGTTTGGCCGACGGTTATTTCGTGCTCCCCTACACAATCCAAAACTACCTCTCCGACCAAATCCAGGTACCCCGCTTCTCGACCGACCTGCCCGAGTTTGAAGAAGCCGAAAAGGCTGTCAAAGCCCGTATTGCCCGCCTGATGAACATCAAGGGTAAACGTTCGGTAGACTCGATTCACAAAGAATTGGGCCACATCATGGTAGAGTATGTAGGCATGGGCCGTAACAAAGCCGGACTGGAAACCGCTCTCAAGAAAATCGAAGAGGTGAAGAAAGAGTTCTACACCAACGTACGTATCCCGGGCGAAGCCAACACGCTGAACGTCGAGCTCGAAAAAGCCCTGCGCGTAGAAGATTTCCTCGAAATCGGTAAGCTGATGGCTCTCGACGCCCTCAACCGCGAAGAGTCTTGTGGCGGCCATTTCCGTGAAGAATATCAAACCGAAGACGGAGAGGCTAAACGTGACGATGAACACTTTATGTATGTAAGTTGCTGGAAATACCAAGGCGAAGATAAAAAGCCCGAATTATTGAAAGAAGAACTGAAATACGAAGCTATCAAAGTTCAACAACGTAACTACAAGAAATAATTTGTAAAATCGCCGTTTAATTCCGGTATAATACAATAAAGTTATGGAAAAAACAATCAATATAACACTCAAAGTTTGGCGCCAAAAAGGGCCCAAAGAAAAAGGTAGATTTGAGGAATACAAACTCAACGGTGTATCTACCGACAGCTCTTTCCTCGAAATGCTCGACCTGCTTAACGAGCAACTTATCAACGAGGGTAAAGAGCCCGTAGTTTTCGACCACGACTGCCGCGAAGGTATCTGCGGTATGTGCTCGCTCTATATCAACGGACACCCCCACGGCCCCGACACCAGCGTGACCACCTGTCAACTGCACATGCGTAAATTCAAAGATGGCGACGTGATTACGGTTGAACCCTGGCGCTCGGCCGGATTTCCCGTAATCCGCGACTTGATGGTAGACCGCCGTGCATTCGACAAAATACAACAAGCCGGCGGTTACATCTCGGTAAACACGGGCGGTGCACAAGATGCAAATGCCATACCCATCTCCAAACTGGCTGCCGACGAGGCTATGGATTCGGCTACCTGTATCGGTTGCGGTGCCTGCGTAGCTGCTTGTAAAAATGGTTCGGCCATGTTGTTCGTATCGGCCAAGGTGAGCCAGTTTGCCCTTCTGCCGCAAGGCCGTGTAGAGGCTGCCGAACGCGCTCGCGCCATGGTTGCCAAGATGGACGAACTGGGATTCGGTAACTGTACCAATACCGGTGCCTGCGCTGCTGAATGCCCCAAAAACATCTCGCTGACCAACATCGCCCGCCTCAACCGCGAGTTTATCTGCGCCAAACTGAAAGACTAAAATACGAACAGACTTTCACTATAAAAAAACAAACCCGGGGTTTTCACTCCGGGTTTGTTTTTTTATACACCTGTATCATCAGGCATTTTATTCTATTTATTATCAGGCCGATACCGAAACCTCAAAGCCCAATTCCCTCACCCTTCCGGCAATCTGTTCCAACTCCTCGCGAGAGACCTTTTCGAGCGATTCCTCGGGAGTTTTCCGGTCGATGGTATAAATCATCACCGAGCGGGGCGAAACATATTGCAAAGCTTCCAACCACGGCGTGAGTTCTTTTTCAACGGTATTGTCGATGCGCTGCCCGTTGTGCCACCCCCGCAGAAACATGGTCTGCACAACCACATTGCCCGAAAAACGCTTCAAGTTGCATACCACACGATTCACATCGAAATGCGGGTCGTTGGGATTGTCGATTAGTGCCACCGTCTCGGGACACAGCGAATCGAGTTTGAGAATATTGTTATCGACCCTGTTCAATGCCCTGAATACCGACTCGTCGTGAATGCGGGTCGCATTGGACAATACACTTATCTTGGCCTCGGGATAATAATGATCTCGCAAATAAAGCGTAGTATCTATAATCTGCTCGAACTGCGGGTGAAGAGTAGGCTCACCGTTACCGGCAAAAGTAATCACATCGAGCTTTTCGCCCGCCTCGTGCATGGCTTGTAAACGGGTTTTTAACTCCTTTTCCACCTGGTCGGCCGAAGGCAAACCGCTCTTGCCTACCCCTTGGGCATTGTATCCGCACTCGCAGTAGACACAGTCGAACGAACACAACTTGCCGTCGGTCGGCAACAAATTTACACCCAACGATATGCCCAGACGACGGCTGTGCACGGGCCCGTAAATGATTTCATGAAATAGTACCGTCTGCATAACAAAATACTTTTTACCCTGCAAAGGTAGGGTTTATCTATTATTCAACCATAGATTTTAGAAAAATCAATATATAGATTTTTAAGTTTATACACACCTGTGAATAGCTACTATTTATCTGTTTTTCAATGATATGAATTTTATATTTACATTTCTATCAACAACTTGTAAACTTATTGGCAAAGAGATAAAATACTATATAGCTTTCAAAACCATACCAACAGCTTATTCACAAGATTTCAACCATGGAAAACTCATTGTATGTGCATTTATCAACAATTTATAAATAATTATTTATCAACCTATTTACTTATTATAAACTTCTTTATTCACAAACTATCGACAATCTATGCACACTCGCTATAAACAGCTGTGAATATTATAATTATTGCAAAAAAATAATCATTGAAATAGCGAATGATTTACATTTGTACCCAATGAAGAGAGGATTATTCATATTATTCTTTACTGTTTTTCTGACTATACCTGCCCTTCGAGCACAAGTTTTTCAGGAAGAACACCCGGCTTATAAACATTTTTATCGGGTTATCATTGATAACGATACCGTGCGTATGATTGGACTGCGCACTTTCTATGTATATCCTCCTGAAAAATTCAAAAACAAAAAAGAGGAGAAATTCTACTGGAAAACGGTGCGCGATGTAAAAAAGGCATTACCATATGCCAAACTCATCTATGCCATATTCATAGAGACTTATGAATATATGGAAACTCTGCCCGACGACAAGGCTCGCGAAGAGCACATGAAACGTATGGAAAAAGAAGTTTTCCAACAATATAAACCTGTGTTGAAAAAATTTACCCTATCGCAGGGTAAAATGCTTATCAAGTTGATTAACAGGGAATGTAATCAATCATCATATGAATTGATAAAGGCTTTTTTGGGTAGTTTCAGAGCTAATTTTTGGCAATTCTTTGGTAAATTATTCGGTGCTTCGCTTAAAACCGATTGGGATCCCGAAGGTAAAGACAAGACAATAGAACGAATTTGTGTTTTGGTAGAACAAGGATCGCTATAATCCCAACTGTTTGAAAAAGTCCCAAATAACCAGGCCGGCAGTAACCGACACATTTAATGAATGTTTGGTACCGAATTGAGGTATCTCGATGCTTCCCGTGCACTTATCTACGACCGACTGTTGTACTCCTTTCACCTCGTTGCCCAATATGACCGCATATTTTTTATTTCTGTCCAATTCGATGTCGGTAAGACTTATACTTCCTTCTACCTGCTCTACGGCATAAACCTCGTATCCTTTGCTTAATAACTCATCGACAACCGCACAAGTATCTTGCTCATATATCCAATCGACACTATCTTCGGCACCCAGGGCTGTCTTGTGTATATCGGTATGAGGCGGTGTAGCCGTGATTCCGCACAAATAAATGCACGATACCTTGAAAGCATCGGCCGTGCGAAAAACCGAACCGATGTTATTTAAACTGCGTACATTATCCAAAACTACGGCTAATGGTATCTTTTCGATATGTTTAAACTCTTCTTGCGTAATGCGATGCAGATCGAGAATACTCTTTTTCTTCATAAATTATAGCTTCTACAAACGTTTACAAAGATAATGCAAATCGATAATAAATATAGATTTACAACAGAATTACAGCTTTATCGACAACATCGTGAATAAGTGTGTGTACAAGTGTGGATAAAAGGTTATAAAACGATTGCATAAAAAGTACATCTAAATTTTGACATTATGAATTTATCGCTATACAAGCAAACATTACAAAGATACAAATAATAAAACCACAAGTTTTTAGTTGATATATCCACCTCAAAATATCTGTTTATCAATCATACAAATAGAATAAAGTTATTAACTTTGCAGTTTGTAAACAAGGCGTTGATAAAGAGTATAAAAAACTCATTGTAAATAGATAATGATGTTGACAAAACCAATATAACCGAGAGCCTGACGTTGATAAAATAAAAAGCAAGTCTTTTAACAAGAAGTTATCATTGCTGTCAACAATCTATTATCATCAACAAAAAAAGATTTAATTGAAAAATAAAAAAAAGAATATATATATGTTCGATGTAAATATCTCAAAAGGTTATGTGGATATGCCTGTTCCCGAAGGTGTAGACCTGGTAACTGAAATCGAAAAGATGAAACGAGAGAAGAATGCCGTTGTATTGGCTCATTTCTATCAGGCTGGCGAGATACAGGATATTGCCGATTATGTAGGCGATTCGTTGGCTTTGGCTCAGTGGGCTGCCAAGACCGATGCTTCGATTCTTGTTCTTTGCGGTGTTCATTTCATGGGTGAGACGGCCAAGATTATCTGTCCAGACAAAAAAGTGCTTATACCGGATTTGAATGCCGGTTGTTCGTTGGCCGACAGTTGTCCGGCCGACAGCTTTGCCGAGTTTGTAAAACAGCATCCCGGTTACAAGGTGGTTTCGTATGTGAACACATCGGCAGCCGTGAAAGCTCATACCGATGTGGTAGTTACATCGTCGAACGCCAAACAAATTGTAGAAAGTTTCCCCGAAAACGAAAAAATCATATTCGGGCCCGATAAAAATTTAGGCAATTATATCAACGGAGTGACCGGTCGAAATATGTTGTTGTGGGATGGTGCCTGTCATGTGCATTCGCAATTCTCTCTTGAAAAGATTGTCGCTTTGAAAAAACAGTATCCCGATGCTTTGCTGTTGGCTCACCCCGAGTGCAAACGCGATATTTTGCTCGTTGCCGATAAGGTAGGTTCGACGGCAGCTCTATTGCGTTTTGCCACGCAGAGCGAATGTAAACGGTTTATAGTAGCTACCGAATCGGGTATTCTCCACGAAATGAAAAAGAATAATCCCGATAAAGAGTTTATTCCGGCTCCTCCCGAAGACAGTACTTGCGGTTGCAGCGAATGTAATTTCATGCGGTTGAATACGATGGAAAAACTGTATAATACGCTCAAATACGAGTTACCCGAGATAATTGTCGACGAGGCAATAGCCCGGGAGGCTATCAAGCCTATACGGCGTATGCTCGACATATCGGCTTCGCTGGGAATTTAATAGAAGAAATAAATAAAATAATATTTATCATATTTTCGTCATGGAATATAATTTCAAAGAAATAGAGAAAAAGTGGCAGAAATACTGGAAAGAGAATCATACCTACCAGATAACCGAAAATAAAGACAAACCCAAATACTATGTGTTGGATATGTTCCCCTACCCTTCGGGTGCGGGCTTGCACGTAGGTCACCCGCTGGGATATATTGCTTCCGATATCTATTCTCGTTACAAACGTTTGAAAGGCTTTAATGTGCTTCACCCTATGGGATACGATGCCTATGGACTTCCGGCCGAGCAATATGCCATACAGACGGGACAGCATCCGGCCATCACGACAGAGAAGAATATAGACCGCTATCGCGAGCAGTTGGACAAGATAGGTTTTTGCTATGATTGGAATCGTGAGATACGCACATGTGATCCCGAATATTACAAGTGGACACAGTGGGCCTTCATACAGATGTTCAACAGCTATTATAGCAACGATAAAAAACAGGCTCGTCCCATCGAAGAGCTGGTAAAGATTTTCGAGACAGCAGGTACCGAAGGTTTGAATGCGGCTTGTAGTGAAGAACTTTCGTTTACGGCCGAAGAGTGGAAAACCAAGAACGAAAAAGAACAACAGGAGATACTGATGAACTACCGTATAGCCTATTTGGGCGATACGATGGTAAATTGGTGTCCGCAGTTGGGTACCGTGTTGGCTAATGACGAAGTAAGCGAAGGTGTATCGATTCGTGGCGGATATCCCGTAGAGCAGAAAGTGATGCGTCAATGGTGCCTTCGGGTATCGGCTTATGCCCAACGTCTGCTCGAAGGTCTTGATAAAATTGACTGGACCGACTCGCTCAAAGAAACTCAAAAGAATTGGATAGGTCGTTCGGAAGGTGCCGAAATGCAGTTTAAGGTAGTCGATTCTGATGTGGAGTTTACCATATTTACGACTCGTGCCGACACGGTATTCGGTGTTACTTTCATGGTATTGGCTCCCGAAAGCGAATATGTGAAACAGGTAGTGACTGCCGACCAAAAAGAGGCTGTCGATAAATATTTGGACAGCATCAAGCATCGCACCGAACGCGAACGCCTCATGGATCGCAGTGTAACGGGTGTATTTACGGGAGCTTATGCAATCAACCCGTTGAATAACAAACATATTCCTATCTACATAAGCGACTATGTATTGGCCGGATATGGTACAGGTGCCATTATGGCCGTACCGGCTCACGACAGTCGCGACTATGCCTTTGCCAAACATTTCGATTTGCCTATCATTCCGTTGATAGAAGGATGCGATGTGTCGGAAGAGAGTTTCGATGCCAAGGAAGGCAAGATGATAAATTCTTGTGGAAACGGTCTTGACCTGAATGGTATGGAGGTAAAAGAGGCTATTGCCGCCACTAAGAAATTTATCGAAGAGAAAGGTATCGGTCGGGTGAAAGTAAACTATCGTCTGCGCGATGCCATATTCAGCCGTCAACGTTATTGGGGAGAACCTTTCCCTGTTTATTATAAAGAGGGTATGCCTTATATGCTCGACGAGAGTAAATTGCCTTTGAAGCTTCCCGAGGTAGATAAATTTTTACCTACCGAGACGGGTGAACCTCCGTTGGGACGTGCCAAAAACTGGGAAACCGAAGATCATTTTCCGCTCGAGTTGTGTACGATGCCCGGTTTTGCTGGTTCGTCGGCCTACTATTTGCGTTATATGGATCCTCACAACGACCAGGCATTGGTATCGAAAGAAAACAACGAATATTGGCGCAATGTCGATCTCTATATAGGAGGTACCGAGCATGCGACAGGTCACCTCATTTACAGCCGTTTCTGGAACAAATTTCTGTTTGACAAAGGGGTAGTTTGCGAAGACGAACCCTTCAAGAAACTCATCAATCAGGGTATGATACAGGGACGTTCCAATTTTGTGTATCGTATAAAAGATACCAATACATTTGTAACGCTCGGTAAAAAGAAAGATTATGACACGACGCCTATCCATGTCGATGTAAATATCGTTAACAACGATGTACTCGACATAGAGGCATTCAAAAACTGGCGTCCCGAGTTTGCTACGGCCGAATTTATATTGGAAGACGATGGCCGCTACGTATGCGGCTGGGCTGTGGAAAAGATGTCGAAATCGATGTATAATGTGGTAAATCCCGATGATATTGTAGAGAAATACGGAGCCGATACGTTGCGTCTGTATGAGATGTTCCTGGGCCCCATCGAGCAGAGCAAACCCTGGGATACGAACGGTATAGACGGAGTACATCGCTTCTTGAAAAAATTGTGGAACCTTTTCTATCAAGGCGATAGTTTGGCAGTAAAAGACGATGAACCTACCAAGGAGGAGTTGAAATCGGTACATAAACTCATCAAGAAAATTTCGTGGGACGTTGAGAATTTCTCATATAATACTTCGATAAGTGCCTTTATGATTTGTGTAAATGAGTTGACTGCACTCAAATCGCGCAACAAACAAATGCTCGAGAAGATTGTTGTTTTGTTGGCTCCTTTTGCACCTCATATCAGCGAAGAGCTGTGGCACGAGTTGGGACATGAACACACGGTTTGCGATGCCCAATGGCCCGAGTGGAATGAAGAATATCTGAAAGAAGATGTGGCGACTTATGCTGTTTCGTTCAACGGAAAGGCCCGGTTCAGCCTCGAAATAAAGGCCGGAACTCCACGGGAAGAGATTGAGCAAATCGTTCTCAATCACGAATCATCGGCCCGATGGCTCGATGGTAAAACTCCCAAAAAAATTATCGTAGTGCCCAACAAGATTGTCAATATCGTAATATAAAAGACAAGTATCCATGTTCGTGAAAGAAGAAAAGTAGCGAACATGGATATATTTTTAATTGTTCGAAAAGAGTGAAATTTAGAAACAGGAGATAATATGCGTTTGGCTTTTAACAGTATTTGGTATGCGATAAAAGACTACTTAGTCATTATATTCGGCTTGTTGCTGTATGCTTTGGGTTGGATAGGTTTTTTATTGCCCAACGAAATCACTACCGGTGGTGTGACCGGTATAGCTGCCTTGATATACTATGCGACGAAAATACCTGTGTCGGCTTCTTATTTCACCATCAATGTGATTTTATTGTTGGCAGCCATCAAGGTATTGGGACTTAAATTTTTCGTGCGCACGATATTCAGTGTTATCATGTGTTCGTTCTTTTTAGGCTTGTTGCCAGAGTTTATACCGGGCTCTTTGGTAGAAGAACAACCTTTTATGTCGGCCATTATCGGCGGTATTCTATGCGGTGGCGGTGTAGGTTTGGTATTTGTATCGAACGGCTCGACGGGAGGAACCGATATTATCGCTGCTATCGTAAACAAATATAAGAACATTTCGTTTGCCAAGATGATGATGTATATCGATTTCTTGATTATTGCCAGTTCTTATGTATTGTTCCACAGTATAGAGAAGATGATATTCGGTTATGTGGTGATGGGAGTGATGAGCTACACGATGGATATGGTCATCAACGGTAAACGTCAATCGGTACAGATATTGATTTTGTCGGATAAATATGAAGAGATAGCTACCCATGTCAACCAGGATATACGTCGAGGCGTAACCGTCATCGAGGGTATGGGTTGGTATTCCAAACAGCCGAAAAAGGTATTGATGATTTTGGCCAAGCGAAACGAGTCGGTAAAGATATTCCGACTTATCAAGTCGATAGATCCCAAAGCCTTCATTTCGCAATCGAACGTCGTGGGTGTTTATGGCGAGGGTTTCGACAAGATAAAGACCTGATTCCGGTTACTCTGTGCGTACTCGTTTTTTCCCAACGATGAAGGGAAAATAGCGATTTACGATATAGGCTACAGGCAGACAAAGAAACAGGCTTATGAACGAAAACACGATATCGGCTGTCGTGTTTGCATAAAGCGATTCCAACGGTATGTGCAGCCCAAATACCATGATGCCTTTCATAAAAGAAAATACCAGCAGATGAAAGCTGTTGATAAGCAAGGTGTTTTGAGATATATAAATAATAGTATTCTTGAAAACGGGTTTTAACGATAGCAAATTGCCGACAGAGCATATTAACCCAATGCCGGCCAAACTTCCGATAAAGAAGAACAGATAGTTTTTGTAGTCGTTTGTACTCATAATAACATAGCCGTTTTTTCGGGAGATGAAAAATACGGTGAAAAATGTAGCCAAAAGAAGAATTATGTACAACAGGTTTATCCTTTGTATGGGTTTGATGTAACGGACCATGAGATTACCTGTTCCGTAAAATGTCATACCTACGATGGCCGGCCCCATGCAGAAAGGCAATGTCACGGGGTTGTAGGTGTAGTTGATGTATCCGGCAACACCTGTGAGCAGGATAGCTGCGAGGGTAGAATAAGGTCGGTTTTGCAAAGGTTTGAACAGGGGATAGTAGATAATTTCCAGCAAATAAAGGCAGAGGAAAAACCACATGGGAGTGTTGTGTATCATTAATTTGCCGTTTCCTGTCAATATGCCTATCAGAGGAGAATACCAGGGAATGGAAATAGAAGAATCTTCACCGAAATTTTTACCTATCAAGAGCCAAAAAAGGTAGGTAAACAGATTAATCCACAAATAAGGAACCATGAGCCCTTTGAACCGTTTCAAGGCAAATTCCCTGAAAGTAGGGTGTTTATCATAGGAAAAGAGGCATCCCGAAAGAAAAAAGAAAAGAGGCATGTGGAAGGAGTAGATAAAATCGGCAATGGGTTGGGAAACATGAGCATGTCCCAAGAGAACCAAATAGATACATATTGCCTTGGTATAGTCAATCCACAATATTCTTTTCGTCGTATTCATGAGCGGGTAGGAGTGTATATGTTCTCTTTCCCGGCAATATTGCTGCTGGTAAGTATCTGCAACAGGTAGGGAATACAAAAGAGATAATACGAGATATCGGCTTTCGACTCGAAAATAATGGCTTCAAATCCATATTGGCAAGCCGAGGTAATCACATGAACGGTGACGATACCGAACAATAGTACGGCACTAAAAAAATTGACATCGTTCACGTTGCGACAGAAGAAACTGCCAATGGCGGCCAAGATGACAAAAATAACGATGAAAACCGATGGTACCAGTGTGGACTGTATGAGGAAAGGATTTATTTCCCAAAACTCGTGTGGATAGGCCATGATAAAGGGCAAAAAGGTGGCGGCAAAAGCAAGCAGGAAGATGACTCCCCAAAGTATGATTTTGAAAAGAGGAACTTTTTCTGTAAAAATCTGATACAATCCCCATACGACAAGAGGCAACACAAATACGGTGCGTGTCGAGAACAACAATCCTCCTGCAATGGCGCTGCATATCCACGTACGAGTAGAGAAGGAGGGATACGATGTCAGCCAAAAGAGGAAGAAAGTAAACAAAGTAGCGTTGATGAGCAGAGTGCTTCTCGAGAAAATTTCCCAATAGATGCAAGCCGAGGATATGAGAAATATGAAAAATAAACTATAATTTTGAACAGGTTTACGGTAAAAATAGAGAGCCATCAAAGCTATGGCAACAAGAGTGATGAATCCTATTTCGCCCATACCGTGAAACGGGAGACAAAGCAGGAAATAGAAAGGCATGGCTCCCGGTGAATTTCCTATGGCTGTTTGTTGGGCATAGGGATAGAGTTGGTTCGAAACCGAATCCCAAAAGAGATCGATAATGAGCCATCGGTCGGCTGTGAATAGTTCCTTAGGAATAAAGAACAATAATATGGCTGCTGTGATGATAAAAGCGATGAGTCCCGTGGTAATCGTTTTACGTTTCAAGGTAGGACGGTATTTTATCACAAGGAGTATGGCTACGAGATAGACAAAACAGGAAACTATGCCCCACACCACCGATATCTTCGATAAGTATTTAAAATAAAAAAAGATATTTATCGTTATAAACATGAATAGAGAAAGGCATTTTTGAATTTTTGAATAGGAATTCATATGCTTTTGTTTTTGCTACAAAAATAACAATTTTGCACTATGAAACTGGTTTTTGCCACGAATAATAAACACAAGTTGGAAGAAATTTCGGCTATGGTCGGCGACAAGATAAAGATACTCAGTTTGAACGATATAGATTGTCATGACGATATACCCGAAACAGCCGATACCTTTGAGGGAAACGCCTTGCAAAAAGCCCGCTATGTGAAGGAAAAATATGGTTATGACTGTTTTGCCGATGACACGGGTTTACAGGTTGTGGCCCTGAACGGGGAGCCGGGAGTCTATTCGGCCCGGTATGCGGGTGAACCTGCCAACTCGGAGCGGAATATCGACAAATTACTGGCCAATCTGGAAGGTAAAACCGATCGACGAGCCAGTTTTATCACGTGCATAGCGTTGATTTCGGGAGGAGAGGAACATCTTTTTTATGGCGAGATAGAGGGGAGTATCATTGGCGAACGCAGAGGTTCGTCGGGATTTGGATACGACTCGGTGTTCATGCCCGATGGTTATGACGAAACCTTTGCCCAAATGGGAGAAGAACAGAAAAACAAAATCAGTCACCGGGCAAAAGCCGTGAAAAAGTTGTCGGAGTTTTTGAATACATTATAAACCGTTTGATATGTCAAGAAGAATATCGGCTTTGATAGGCATTATCCTATTGTCGTGTACCTTTATGGTTCGTGGGCAGTTGGCCGTGGGCAGCTGGCAGGTTTACTCTTCGATAGGCAACCCGGTAAAGGTGATAGACGGTGGAGAAAAAGTCTATTTCATATCGGGTATTTCGCTTTTCGGTTTCGACAAGGAGACCGAAGAACTGGAAGCCTATAACAAAAACAATAAGCTGAACGACATCGAGGTGTCGGGTATTTACTATAACCACGATAAGAACTATCTGGTAGTGGTGTATGCCAATTCAAACGTGGATATTCTCTATGATAACGGGAAAATATATAATATTCCCGATATAAAGAATGCTGTTATGACTTCGTCGAAGAGCATCAACGATGTAAATTTCTATGGAAACAGCATTTACCTGGCTACCGATTTTGGTATTGTCGTGCTTAACGACGAAAAGTATGAGGTGAGCGAATCGTACAACTATGGAAAGAAGATAAACCAGGTAGGGGCTTGCAGCAAATATTGGTTTTTGGTAACAGACGAATCGATTTGTTACATCGACAAAGATGCCATTAAATATGACTTGTCGAGTTGGAAAGAGCTGGATACGGTCGATGATACGATTTACGATTTATTGCCTTTCGATGACAAGTATCTGTTTTATTCCAAAGGAGGCGTGCTTCATTTTTATGATTTGCAAAGTAGTGCGTTGACTTTGTTGGGAACCTTGAACATGGGTGTGAGACAGATCGATTCTTATTACGACAGTTTCGTGTTGCGTGGATTGGTTTATGTTGCTTTTTGTCAACCCGATATTGTAAACGGCAATATCCTGTATAAGAATATATTCAATTTTCAAAATAAGTCGGATTACTTGGTCAAAGTAGAAACCTCGTCGTATGAAAAAGACGAGTCCATATGGGCTTTGGGAGAATATGGATTGTGTCATTTCAAGATGAAAGGAGACCAGTTGACAATACTGAAAGAGCCATTTCTACCCGATGTGCTGAATGTATCGACCCCGTGGAATTTGCTTATCAATGACAACAAACTGTATGTGAGCAATTCGGGACCTCGACGGGGAACCGAAGACGAGCATGTAAAAACTTGTATAAGTGTATTGAATCAAAATCAAAACGATTGGTCGATTATCGATGTGGGAGAAGTGCCGTTAGTTAACAACAAGCATGCCGCTACGTTGTATTCGAGTTACAACATGGCTTTCGATCCCAACGACCCGAATACCTTTTACATAGGTACCTGGTTTGAAGGAATATATAAGTTTACCGACAATGTGTTTGTGGGACACTATACACCTTCCAATTCGCCTTTTAATCGTGTGGAAAATTGGACAATAAGTGTTCCTCAGGTAAAATTTGACAAGGAAGGAAACTTGTGGGTGGCTCATTTTGGCGATGTGGGTGTGAGTATGTTGCCCCAATCGAAATTGTCGAAAAGTACCGACGAACTTACCATAAACGACTGGTATCAGTTCAAGTATGCCGATATAGCCAATAACAAGTACGCCAAATTGCTTTTACCCAAGCACTCTACGGCCAAATGGGTGATTTATGGTAACTGGCCGGGTTGGGTTTTTGCCTTTGACGACAAAGGAACCTACAACACGACAGCCGATGACAATACGCGAAAAATGATTTCGTTTGTAGATCAAGACAACAAAACGTTTACTCCCAACTACTATAACTGTATAGCCGAGGATAACAACGGCCATATTTGGATAGGAACCTCGTCGGGTCCTATCGTGATTACGAATCCCGGTAATGTGTTTAGCGACAGTTTCCGTTGTACACGTATAAAGATAGCCCGTAACGACGGAACCGACAATGCCGACTATCTGTTGCAGAATATCAATATTACCGACATCTTTGTCGATGGGGCCAACCGCAAGTGGATAGGCACCCGGGAGTCGGGGTTGTATGTGGTGAGTGCCGATGGTTCGGAAGTGCTCGAACATTTTACTACCGGTAACAGTCAACTCCCCTCCGATTTCGTAACCGAGGTGGTTGTCGACCCGGTGACGGGTATAGCCTATGTGGGTACAACCAACGGTTTGGCTGCTTATCGTTCCGATGCGGTACAAGCTTCGGAGGATTACAGCAGCGTTTATGCTTTTCCCAATCCGGTGCGGCCCGACTATGAGGGCTGGATTTCGGTGACCGGTTTGATGGACAACAGTCTGGTGAAGATTACCGATACGGCCGGCAATCTCTTTTTCGAGGGTTACTCCAACGGCGGACAAATTTCGTGGGACGGTCGCGACCGTAAAGGCGACCGGGTAAAAACCGGGGTTTATCTGGTTTTTGCCTCGTCGGGTGCTACGGGCAAACAGTCGGGAGTTGTTACTAAAATATTGGTGGTCAATTAAACCAGAAAAAGATGCACCCCCTCCATTTATTTGAATATTGTCCCCGGTGTGGTTCGCGGCGGTTTGTCGAGAACGATGCTTCATCGAAGCGTTGCGAGGATTGCGGTTTTGTCTATTATCTCAATCCCAAGGCTTCGGTGGCGGCTTTTGTCATGGACAGGCAGTCGCGTTTGCTGGTTTGTCGCCGGGCATTTGAACCGTCGCGGGGTATGCTCGATTTGCCCGGTGGGTTTACCGAGTGCGGCGAGACGGCCGAGGAGGCTGTCGTGCGGGAGTTGTCGGAGGAGATAGGGTGGAGTCCCCGTCAGATGCGTTATATGTACTCGTTTCCCAATGTGTATCGCTATTCGGGTTTCGATGTACACACGATGGATCTTTTTTTTCTCTGCAAGATCGATGACGGTTTTGCTTCGCTGGTGGCACACGATGATGTGGAGTCGTGTTTTTGGTTGTCTCGGGAAGAGATTCGTCCCGACGAGTTCGCTTTTCAGTCCATTCGTCGGGCCATCACTCTCCTGTTACAGGACGATACTTGCTGGCAAATCGGTTAAAACAGGTTGGGAAACCACACTTTCAGATAATTCACTCCGATAATTACCAGGTAGTAGCGTGAGAATTTGCCTGCCATCATCGAGAGCAGCGTGCCGATGGGATTGGCCCGCAACAGTCCGAGAGCTACAATCATGATATCGCCGATAACGGGAATGAAGACAAAGAACCCGAAGAGCGAACCTTTGCCTTTGAGAAAATGTTGCATCTTGTTGAGTTTGTCTTCGGGCATTTTCAAGTAGGTATGTATCCATTCGGTTTTACCCAAATAGCCTATATAGTAGCAGGTAACGCCGCCCAGCCAGTTGCCCAGCGTAGCCGAAATCACACACCCCCAAGGGTCGTATCCGGCTACCAGCAGGAGTCCCAGAACCACCTCGGAACTGAAAGGAATTATACTGCCGGCCAGGAAAGCCGCTATGAAGAGGCCTAAGTATCCCCATTCGCTTAAACTGGCAAGAAATTCCATACGAATAATGCAATGTAAAGGGTAAGTATGAGGTAAAACAAAATTACGCCCGGTTTTCGGTGACTGTTGTTGGTGAAGAAAAAGGCTGCCTGCATGGCTACCGCCGCATTGAGCACCGGCAAATAGCAGGTGTAGTTGGGATAGTCGAGCATAAGCAGTAGTGCCGTATAGACCGACATCAGGTTTATGAAGCCGTTATAAGCCCGTATTTGGCGTTTCTCGTTGAAAGTGGTATACATCATCATCGTGCCCGAGAAAAGTCCCAGGAGCACCGTTAAAACCACAATCCAAAATCGAGGATTGTCATATGGCAGGGTCTGGGGGATTACGAGGGTGAAATCGGGTAGAAGCAGGGAGAGCTGCTCGAAGGGAATCAGGTCGAGTCCTATCCCTATCCAGAAAGGAGTGACAAACCCGATGAGAGCACCCAAGAGCGACTTGACCGACAGGTATCTTATTTGAAAAAAACCGATGAGAAACAGCGGTATGAAATAGGAAAACCGGGTACAGAAGAGGGTACACAAGGCGAGAGTCCCCATGATGAGAAAGGCCGGTTGCGCTCTCTCCTGCTGGTAGGATTGAAAAAAGAGGGTGAGCAAAAAGAGCAAGACAACCGACATTACATTTCCGTCGCCCAGCAGGTTAAGGGTAGGAGAGGCGAGTTCCAACAGCAGGAAGAAAAGAAACGGTAGCTGGGTATGTTTTTGAATGAGAGAGAAGCGGTTGTTGATGCGCAACAGCAAGATCCCTCCCAGCAGCACGAGCAGGCTGTTGGCGAGTCGGTTGAGTAGGGTAGGGGCAAGCCATTCCCCGGCTCCGGGAAAGAGCAGTCCTACATGCGGCTCGACAGCAGGAAGCGGGGCAAACCGACTGGTCAGATACACACCGGTCAGGTAGAGAATAATCCACCCGACCGATGTATATTTACCGGTTATGAAGAGTTTCAGGTTCATGATTTGTTAGAGGTCGGCTCCTATGTCGGAACGGAAATACTTGCCTTCGAACGAGACTGTTTTCGCACTTTTGAACGAGTTGGCGAGAGCCTCTTTCCGGGTTGCACCGTAGGAGCTGAGTGCGATGACACGACCACCGTTGGTCACGATTTTACCCTCTTTGAAAGCGGTACCGGCATGGAACGGGATACTGTCGGTCACCCGGTCGAGACCGGTTATCTCCTTGCCTTTTTCGTAGTGTCCCGGATAGCCGCCCGATACCAGCATCACGGTAACGGCACAACGGGGGTCTTCGACAAGTTCCTTTTCGCGCAGATTGCCTTGGGCCACCCCTTCGAGCAGCTCGACCAGGTCGGACTGGATGCGCAGCATCACCACCTCGGTCTCGGGGTCGCCCATGCGCACGTTATACTCGATTACCATGGGTTCGCCTTCTACGTTGATGAGGCCCAGGAAGATGAAACCCTTATAGGTGATGTTCTCTTCTTTCAACCCTTCGATGGTAGGTTTGACGATACGCTCCTCGACTTTTTGCATAAAGGTGGCATCGGCAAAAGGTACGGGCGAAACGGCACCCATACCGCCGGTATTGAGACCCGTGTCGCCTTCGCCTATGCGTTTGTAGTCTTTGGCTACGGGGAGTATTCGATAGTCGTTCCCGTCGGTAAGTACGAATACCGAGCATTCGATACCCGATAGAAACTCTTCGATGACCACTGTTTTGCTGGCATTTCCAAACATACCGTCGAGCATTTGTTTCAACTCCTCTTTGGCTTCTTGCAGGTCGTCGATGATAAGCACTCCCTTACCGGCTGCGAGTCCGTCGGCTTTGAGCACATAGGGGGCTTTGAGTGTTTCGAGGAACGCGTATGCGGCGTCGAGGTTTTCGCGAGTGAAACTTTCGTAGCGGGCGGTAGGAATGTGATGACGCATCATGAATCCTTTGGCAAATTCCTTGCTACCTTCGAGGCGGGCACCCTCTTTCGAAGGGCCGATGACGGGAATTTTTTTCAATTCGTCGTGGGTTTCGAAATAGTCGTATATCCCTTTTACCAGCGGGTCTTCGGGGCCTACGACCACCATGTCGATGTGATTTTCGACGGCAAATCGGCCGAGGGCATCGAAATCGGTCGCCGATATTTCCACGTTGATACCAATCGAGGCGGTACCGGCATTACCGGGAGCGATATAGAGGAGGTCTGTTTTGGGACTTTGTTTCAGTTTCCAGGCCAAGGCGCATTCGCGTCCTCCCGAGCCTAACAGCAATATATTCATGACGGTTGTTTTTTAGGGTTTATCTTGGTTATCGTTCTCTTCCTTGTGGGGATTTGCCACCTCGTCGTTGGGTTTGATGGAGGGGCGCTTGAAGGTGACAAACTTGTTGAAAGCCTCGTCGCCATGGAGGCGGTGAGGTTTTTCACCATCGGGTTTGAATCGGTCGCGGGGGTTAAAGGGCTTGCCTTGTGGGCGGCCCGACGGGCGAAAAGCGGAACCTTCCGGTCGTTCGCCGCGTTCGGGTCGTTCGCCGCGTCGGCCTCCGTAGCTATTTCGCCGGTGGTAGGGCGATTGGTTGCGCGTAGCCGAACGGAATGATCCGTGCCGTTTGTCGAGATTATGGCCTTCGCCCTTAAATTCCTTATAGCGTCCGTCGAAGATTTCGTATTTACGGTATTCGCATTCGAGTGCTCCGTTCATGAGGTCGATTTTCACCGAAGGTTTCAGCCCTATACGGTCGAAGCACTCTTTGTGGTAGCTGATAATCCAGGCGTCATACCCCTTGAATACGTGTTTCAACCGGTTGCCTATCGACTCGTAGAGACCCAGCAGATCGCTCGATGAGATGCGCTCGCCGTAGGGCGGGTTGGTGATGAGGATACCCTCGGGCGACGGTGCGGTTTCATACCGTTGGAAAGGCATGATTTTGAGGTCGATGTATTTTGATACTCCGGCACTTTTGATATTTTGGGTGGCGATGTCGATGGCTCGTGGCGAGATGTCGCTGCCGTATATGCGGTGAGTGAACTCACGCTCGTGGCTGTCGTCGTTGTAGAGCGATTCGAAGAGTTCTTCGTCGAAATCTTTCCACCGCTCGAAAGCGAAATTCTTGCGGAAGATACCGGGATAGGTGTTGGTGGCGATGAGGGCAGCTTCGATGAGAATGGTTCCCGAACCGCACATGGGGTCGATGAGGTCTTTCTCGCCGTGCCAGCCGGTTTTGAGTATCATGCCGGCGGCCAGCACCTCGTTGATGGGGGCTTCGGTCTGTCCCACGCGGTATCCCCGTTTATGGAGCGATTCGCCCGAGCTGTCGAGCGAGAGGGTGCAGCTCATGTGCGAGATGTGCAGGTTGAGCACCATTTCGGCCCCGTTGAGGCGCACCGACGGTCGTTTGCCCGTTTTCTCCACGAAATAGTCGGCAATAGCGTCTTTGGCCCGGTAGGTGACAAATTTGGAGTGTTTGAAGCTGTCGGAGTAGGTGACGGAGTCGATTGAGAAGGTGGTTTCGGTAGAGAGCAGTGTCTCCCAGGGAAAAGCTTTCATCTTGTCGTATACTTCGTCGGGGTTCGAGGCTTCGAACTTATAGATGGGTTTGAGTATTCTCAGGGCTGTTCGGCAGGCCAGATTGGTTTTGTAGAGAAGGGTTTTGTCACCCGTGAAAGAGACCATTCGTCGACCTGTCTCTACGTTTTCGCCTCCGAGTTGTCTTATCTCTTCGGCCAAGACATCTTCGAGTCCCTGGAAAGTTTTTGCTACGATTTCAAATTTTTCGGTGTTCACGACATGTGTGTATTGTAGGTTTTTTACTGTTTTGCTTTGGCTTGTACAAGGCGCTCGCCGGGAGCGACATTCTCGGTCACCCAGATGTTACCGCCTATGACGGCACCCCGGCCGATGGTGATACGGCCCAGTATGGTGGCATTGGAGTAGATGATGACATCGTCTTCGATAATAGGGTGTCGGGCGATACCCTTAATGGGGTTGTTGTTGTCGTCCAGCGGGAAGCTGCGAGCTCCCAGTGTGACACCTTGGTAGAGTTTCACCCGGTTGCCGATAATCGAGGTGGCACCAATCACCACGCCGGTGCCGTGGTCGATGGCAAAATATTCGCCGATGGTGGCGGCAGGGTGTATGTCGATACCCGTCTCGGAGTGGGCCATCTCGGTAATAATGCGGGGAATGAGGGGAACCCCCAGCGTGAGCAACTTGTGTGCGATGCGGTAGTTGCAGATGGCTCGTATGGCGGGATAGCATAAGATTACCTCGGCCTTGCTCTGCGCGGCAGGGTCGCCGTTGTACATGGCGGTGACATCGGTCGAAAGGATACGCCGCATCTCGGGTAGATAGGAGATGAAATCGATTGCTTTTTGCTCGGCTTGTTCTTCGGTTCGTTTAGGGTCGCTGTGTGCGAGGGGGTCGTTGGCGGCAAACAGGAGTCCGGCCGAAATCTGTTTGACCAGCAGGTCGAAAAGTTTCTCGGCATTGATACCGGTGTGATAGAGCAGATTTTTGTCGCTTACGTCGGGTGAGCCGTAGAACCCGGGGAAGATGAGTGATCGACAGAGCGCGATGAGTTCTTGCAGTTGGGCTTCCGAGGGGAGCATCTCTCCCTTGCAACTCTGATGGTGCAACTCTTCGAGCGAAAGGAAATCGGACAGATTTTTGACCGTTTCTTTCAGATTTTCGGCGTATTTATAGCTGCTCATGTGCAATGTCAAAATATGGGTAGATCCAAAACGGGGTTGCCGGTGAACCGTACATTTGTGCAAAAAGAACCGGGTCGGAGGCAGCCTGTTTACATTTGGGTACAAAGATAAGAAATATAGCCGATAATGAAGCCTTTAAGAGTTATTTCTTATGAATCTTTGAGGATAAGAATAGATTCGGGGCCCATGTTCATCAAGAGGTCGAGTATACTCAGGTCGGGCAGGAATCCATATTTGGGAGCGAATACCTGGTAATAGGGTTTGAGGTGCATCTCGGGTCGGGTCACGGCAATATCGCGTTTGGGGTGTATGGCTTCGCGCAGGTCGGTTTCGTCCGGGGCAGGCTGGGCATATCGGGTGGAATATTCTACTTGGGGGTCGATGCCGATGAGTTCGCACAAGGTTTGGCGTATCGCTTCGTTGAAATCGAGCAGGAAAGTGTATCGTTTCTCGAAGAAAGGTCGTATGTCGTCTTGATAGTATTCGAAGAAAGGGGAGGACCCGTAGGCCGAGGCGATGGCGTTCCAGTGCAGATGTCGCCACTCCCCGTGGTCGGAGATGCGGATGTCGCGGGTGGGGCATTTGGGGGTGTCGGGTTTGACCACGGGCACCGATAGCGATAATATTCCGTTGGCTCCGGCTATGTGGCAGCGGTTGCGGTAGGTCTGCTTGGTGTAGTTGCACCACTGCTCGATTACGATGCGGTCGTAGGCGAGCAGGGCCACGTAGTAGGATATCGGGGCGAAATAGGCGGTGGAGAGATAGGCGGTGGTCATAACGGCTTCATGAAAAAGCGGTGGGGGCGGAATGATTGCCAAAAAGGTTTTTGCGGGTCTCGCGAGAAGCCTATCCACAAACCTTTCCCAATGAGCAGGGTGTGGGGCAGGGGGCCGAATGTACGCGAGTCGGCCATACCGGCGCGGTTGTCGCCGATAACCCAATAGTAGTCGTGAGAAAGGCGGCATTGTGTGATTTCCAGCCCGTTACGATAGATTTTGCCTTCGCGACAGGTAACGGCTACACCTTCGTACTGGTTGAGGAGTAGGGCGAGCCATTCGGCATTCCGAGGGGTAACCTGTATGGATTTTCCTCGGGTGGGGAGTTCTATTTCATAGATGTCGCGGTTGAGGAATACAGGGTAGAGCAGCGAGTCGGCAGCGAGTTCTTTGTGCACTTTCTCGTAGTCGTATCGCGAAAGGAAGAGCAGACGGGCGCTCCCCACTTTTCCTTGTTCTACATAGTAAGCTCCGTTTTGACGCAGGGTGCGGTTTACGGTGTTTCTCACCGAGTCGGGCGAGAGATAGGCTTCGAGTATCAAGGGCGGTTGAGCTACGGCCTTCCCGTTGATAAACAGTTGGCTCCCGGTGCTTCTGATAGTGTCGCCGGGGCGGCCTGTGCAGCGAGCCATCGCTATCTCGACAACACCTGTTTGCGACTGGTGGAGCGGAGGTAGCGTAAAGACCAGCAAGTCGCGATAGGCGGGGGTGCGGTTACTCCAGCGGAACGACCATTTGTCGACCCACAGGCGATCGCCCGGCAGGAGGCTGTTTTCCATCTGTCCGGGTGGTACGCGATAAGGTTCGGCGATAAAAAAGCGAATAGCCCATACGCTCCCGATAATGATAATTACCGTGATGACAATCGTGCGTATGGTCTCTCTTTTCATCGTTTTAGTTAACGAGACTGTCTACCGAGCGAAACATGCGGTTGAAACGAATTTTTCCGCTGAACAGCCCTTTGTCTTTATCGAGCGAAAGGAATACAAACATGGGTTTGCCCACGATATGGTCCTCGGGTACGAAGCCCCAGTAGCGGCTGTCGGCCGATTTGTCCCGGTTGTCGCCCAGCATCATGTAGTAGTCCATCTTGAAGGTGTAGGAGTCGGTCTCCTGCCCGTTGATGTAGATTTTTCCGTCCTTAACCCGTAGGGTGTTTCGCTCATAGGCAACGATGGGGCGCTCATAGATGGGCAGGTTTTCGAGAGTAAGTTTGAGGGTGGCACCTTTCTTGGGAATCCACACGGGTCCGTAGTTGGAGCGGGTCCAAGTGTTCGAGGTCACTAACGGATAGGTTTGTCCGCCCAAGAATCCGGGTTCTTCGACAATTTGTTCAATCGAAGGATCTTTCTTCATCATGTCGATCTTGGCCTGTGTCAAGGGTAACTCATAGACGGGGTTCATGCTACCATCGGAATTGGGGGTGATACCCCAGTTGGAGAGGTTTATGCGGGCATTTACGCTCGAGATGTCGAGCGGAATCCGGTCGTCGACACTGATGCCCCATTTCTCGAAATCGCTGTTGGCCAGGTAGCGGCCGTTGGTTTTTACCAGATAGTTGAGCTGCATATTCTTGGGACGGGGTTGTTTCACACCGTCGATGTAAATGTCGTTGTTGACGATGCTGAATGTGTCGCCGGGCAAACCCACGCAGCGTTTTACATAGTTTTCACGACGGTCTACGGGGCGGTAGATGATGTCGCCGTAGAGGTCTTTGTTGCGGTTTACGGCTTCGCGTCCGTCGTAAAAACAGAGCGAATAATAGTCGGGGTTGGGCTGTTTGGTAGCCACGGTGTCGCCGGCAGGGAAATTAAAGACGACGATGTCGTTGCGTTGTACGGTACCGAAACCTTTCAAGCGGTGGTAATCCCACTGAGGCCACTCGATATACGATTTTGTGTTGATGATAGGCAGTGTGTGTTGGGCCAGAGGGAAATGCAACGGTGTGTTGGGTACCCGGGGACCGTAACTCATTTTGCTGACTAACAGGAAATCGCCTACGAGCAACGATTTTTCGAGTGAAGAGGAAGGTATCTGGTAGTTTTGGAACACGAATACGAAGATGAAATAGACCAGAACCAAGGCATAGACGATGGCGTCGACCCACTCCATGATGGTGCGTACGGCTCGGTTTTTGCTGGTTTTCCACCAGCTCCAGGGTATGTACTGGGTGAGGTAGATATCGATGAGGAGCAGGAGGCCGAAGAGTACGTAGTAATTGTCGAGCCAAATGGTCCACCCGATGTAGAGCAGGGCTACAATCGAGAAACGTATCCAACGGGTCTTTTTAACCTGCCTCAAACGTGCTTTGAGGCTGTATTTCGATGTGATGTTTTGATCCATGACAGTGGGGTGTTATTTGAGGAACGAAAAGAGATCTTGCATGGTGAGGAACCCTTTTTTGCCGGCCGTAAACTCGGCGGCGACGACAGCACCCAAAGCAAATCCTTTGCGGCTCTTGGCTTCGTGTGTGATGCGAATCGAGTCGACCGGGCAATCGTAGGTGACGGAGTGTGTGCCGGGCACCTCGCCTTCTCGACGGGCTACGACGGGAATAGCGTCGGCCGGGGCAGGCAGAGCTTCGGTCCACGACTGTTTCGAGTCGATTTGAGAGATAATGTCTTCGGCCAAAGTGATGGCGGTACCGCTGGGGTGGTCGAGCTTGTGTATGTGGTGAATCTCTTCGAGACTCACTTCATATTGGGGGAAATGGTTCATGATGCCGGCCAGGTATTTATTCACGGCAAAAAAGATGTTCACCCCCAGGCTGAAATTAGAGGCATAGAAGAATGTTTGCCCTTGCTCGCAAGCCTCTTTTATCTCGGGCAGGTGTTCGAGCCAACCGGTTGTACCCGAAACCACGGGGACGTTGGCCGCAAAGGCACGGCGATAGTTGCCGAGGGCCACGGCGGGGGCGGTAAACTCGATAGCTACGTCGGCACTTTTGAATTGCGGCGAGTCAAAATCGTCTTGATTGTCTTTGTCGATGCGACACACAATTTCATGACCTCGGGACAAGGCTATCTCTTCGATGGCGTGTCCCATTTTTCCGTATCCGATAAGCGCTATTTTCATATCAAATTTCTGTTACAAAACATCTCGGTTTGTACCGATTTATTCAACAAGGTTGGTTTATTTTGCATATTTCGTGAAACAAAGATAGTGAAAGGTGAGAGTCGAGGCAAATTAAAATCTATGATTTTAACAAATTTGGCTATGCAGGATACTCTTTGGGCCTTGTTGAAAAAGCTATGATGATAGAGAGACACACTCAATAGATTTTTTATGGAGAAACTCATGCAATATGTGTGGCAGCACCGGCTCTTCGACCCGACGAAGCTGACCACGGTCGACGGTCGCAAGCTGCGGGTAATCGACGTGGGACGGTTGAATACCGATTCGGGGCCCGATTTTTTCAATGCCAAAATCGGAGTCGATGGTTGTGTGTGGGCCGGTAACGTGGAGATTCATCGGCGAGCTTCGGACTGGCGACGCCACAACCATCACCTCGACCCGGCCTACGACTCGGTGGTGTTGCATGTGGTCGAGGTTCCCGATGCACAAGTGTATCGCACCAACGGTGAGGAGATTCCCACATTGGTGCTTTCGTGTTCGCCCATGTTTCGTACCGACTACGAGGCATTAGTGGCACACTCGTCTACCCAGTCGTGTGCCCGGCATATCGATACGCTCGACCCGGTGCTGTTGGCCGATTGGGTGGCATCGCTGGCCATTGAGCGGTTACAGTCAAAGGCGCAGCGGTTGCGCGACTGGCTGGATCTTTATCGGGGCAGTTGGGAAGAGGTGTGTTATATTGTCGTGGCTCGCAGCATGGGATTCGGTATCAACGGCGATGCGTTTGAGCGGTTGGCCCGCAGCCTGCCGCTGCTCTTCATGCAGAAGCATGCCGACTCGCTGCCGCAAGTCGAGGCCTTCCTTTTCGGGCAGGCGGGATTGCTGGTCGAGGGTGAGAATGCGGGAGACGACTATTATGCCCGTTTGACGAGCGAGTATGCTTTCTTGCGAAACAAATTCGGGTTAACACCCATCAATCCCGACAGCTGGAAATTCTTCCGTTTGCGTCCGGCCAATTTTCCCCACCGTCGCATCGCGATGCTGGCGCAGTATATCCATCGGGGATTCAATCTGTTTTCGCGCATTTGCGAGGCGGGTAGCGACGAGGAGTTGCGAGCGCTTTTCAAAGTGGAGCTGTCGGGCTATTGGACTACCCATTATCTTTTCGGACACGCTTCGCCCGAAGCGTCGGCGGTTTTGGGCGAGGGTGCTATCGACATCGTGCTTATCAATGCCGTAGCGCCGTTGCTCTATGCCTATGGCTCTTATATCGGCAATGAGACCATGACCGATCGGGCTCTCTCGCTGCTCGAGTCAATCAAGCCCGAGAAGAATGCGATTGTGCGTCGCTTTGCCGCATTGGGTATAGCGGCAGCTAATGCTTTGGAGAGTCAGGCGGTGATTCAACTCAACAACGAGTATTGCCAGGCGCACAAGTGCCTTTATTGTCGCATAGGGCATAAACTGCTTTCGCGGTCGGCCATGAAACCCTGATTGGCATATTTCGAGAGATAATCGGTCGATGAGGGGCGACCGGATAGGGAAAATGCCCGTGATAGCGACGGTATGTCGCGAGTCACGGGCAGGGTCGTATGAAAAGATAGATAGTTTTGTTCGGTTTGTTTCCCTCGAATCGATTTTATAATGGCAATTTGATTTTGTACAAGATAAACAACAGTCGTTGAAAAAAGTTCAAAGAAATCTCGAGCAGGAGGCGACAATTTTTATTTGTGCCGGGGGATAAACGAAAAAAGAGTCCGACCCGGACGAGGGCCGAACTCTTTTTGAGGAGGGATTCATCTTTTCTATTTCGTCTTGTTTACGGGGACGTAGGGAGTGTTGGTGTTTTGGAACAGGAATGCATAGCTGTCGGTAGCTTCTTCGATACGTTTCGAGGTGGGTTTCCCGGCTCCGTGGCCGGCCTTGGTCTCGATGCGTATGAGTATGGGGGCATCGCCGGCCTGGGCATATTGCATTTGAGCCGCAAACTTGAACGAGTGGGCCGGTACTACCCGGTCGTCGTGGTCGCCGGTGGTGATGAGTGTGGCAGGATATTCCACACCCTCCTTGATGTTGTGCAGCGGCGAATATTTGTAGATGTATTCAAACTGTTCGGGGTTGTCGCTCGAACCGTATTCTACCACCCAGCCCCAGCCGATGGTGAACTTGTGGTAGCGGAGCATATCCATTACTCCTACGCTGGGCAGGCACACGGCGAAAAGGTCGGGGCGCTGCACCTCGCAAGCACCCACCAGCAGGCCGCCGTTCGAACCTCCGGCAATGGCGAGTTTGTGCGACGAAGTGTATTTGTTTTCGATGAGGTATTCGGCTGCCGAGATGAAATCGTCAAACACGTTTTGTTTGTTTTCGAGCATGCCGGCCTTATGCCATTTTTCGCCATATTCGAGTCCGCCGCGCAAGGTGACGAATACATAGACACCGCCCTGTTCCATGAACATAATCGATGAGGGGCTGAACGAGGGGGTGAGGTTTATCTGGAAACCGCCGTAACCGTACAGGTAGCAGGGATTCTTGCCGTTGCGTTTCAGTCCCTTTTTGTATGATACGAACATGGGTACACGCGTGCCGTCCTTGCTGGTGAAGAATATCTGTTCGGTAGTGAAATCGTCGGGGTTGAAAGCTACCTCGGGACGTAGATAAAGTTTCGATTCTCCACTCTTGACGTCGAACGAATAGATGGTTGCGGGGGCCGTGAAGGTGGTAATCCAGTAGTAAAGTTCGGTATCTTCCCTTTCTCCGTCGAAACCTCCGATTGTGCCTATTCCGGGTAGATCTATTTCGCGAATGAGAGTCCCGTTCATTTCATATTGGTAAACTTTGTTTTGGGCATCTTCGAGGTAGATGGCCGTCAGGCAGCCTCCGGCCGAGCTCACTCCTTCGAGCAGGTTTTCTTTCTCGGCGATTACAATTTCGCGTTTCGATGGGTCGTTGAGGTCGATTTTGATGAGGTGGTAGTTCTCGGCACCCTCGTTACTCATGACATAGAGATTATCGTCTATGCACTCGACGATGCTATAATCGTAGTCGAAGCCTTTGAGCAGCACGTTGAATTTCGAGGCGTTACGGCGTTTGTAGAGTATCTCGCTTCCCGATGTTCCCTCCGACGACAATACGAAAATCCAGCGGCTGTCGTCGCTTTCCCAGGCTGAGAAATAGCGCAGGGGGTGTTTGGGGTCGGTATAGACGAGGCGGTCGGCGCTTTGGGGAGTCCCTATCCGATGGTAATACACTTTTTGAAACTCGTTTTTAGAGGAATATACGCCTTGTTTGGGTTCGTCGTATCGGCTATAATAGAACCCTTTTCCGTCGGGGGCCCATGTCGCTCCCGAGAATTTCACCCACTTGATGCAATCGTCGAGTTGTTGTTTACTTTCGGTATCCATGACACGAATCTCTACCCAGTCGGAACCCGATGCTGCTGTGGCATAAGCCAGATATTTGCCGTTTTTCGAGAACGAAATGGCTGCCAGGGCTACCGTCCCGTCGTTCGAGAGTTGATTGGGGTCGAGAAATACCTCGGCTTCGCCTCCGGCTGTGGCACGCCGGTAGATGACATCTTGGTTTTGCAGCCCGTCGTTGCGCGAGAAATAGAGCCAGTCGCCTTTTTTCGTGGGGGCACTCTCTTTGGGGTAGTTCCACAGTTCGGTCAACCGTTTTTTGATTTCCTCACGGAAAGGAATCTTCGACAGGTAGTCGAAGGTTACCTCGTTTTCGGCTTTTACCCAGGCGGCCGTAGCTTCGGAGTTGTCGTCTTCGAGCCAGCGGTAGGGGTCGGCCACTTCGGTCCCGAAATAGTTGTCGGTCACATCGCCGCGTTCGGTTTCGGGATAAGGCAAGTGTTTGATTTTGGACACATTGTCACAACTTGAAAGAGCTGTCATCGCTATTGTTGCCATAGCAAACGGGATTAATCGATTTTTCATGATGATATGTTGTCATTAATTGTTTTTTTTGGGGGGGGAGGTTGGTTGTTATCGGCTTATTCGAGAACCCCTCAAAAGCGAGTCATACCGCTTTTGAGGGGTAGTATCTTTTGGGAGACAAGGTTTTTCTTTTGGGGAAATGACCTTGTCTGCGGGTCGTTACTTGTGGAGCGGATTGTCGGGGTGAGGATAATCTATGGTGTAGTGCAGCCCGCGGCTCTCCTTGCGATCCATGGCTTGGCGCATGACCAGATAACCGGTGTTGATCATGTTGCGCAATTCGCAAATCTCTTTCGAGGCTTTGCTGCGCTTGAAGAGGCTCTCGGTCTCTTCGTAGAGTATGTCGAGGCGGTCCCAGGCGCGTTTGAGTCGTAGGTTGGAGCGCACGATACCCACGTACGTACTCATGATTTGGCCTACTTCTTTGACGCTTTGGGTGATGAGCACCATCTCTTCGGGCGATTGGGTTCCCTCGTCGTTCCATTCGGGGATATTTTCCTGGAAGGTGTAGTTGTCGATGACTTGGAGGCTGTGTTTGGCAGCGGCGTCGGCATAGACTACGGCTTCGATGAGCGAGTTGGAGGCCAGTCGGTTGCCGCCGTGCAGACCTGTGCAAGCACATTCACCCACCGCATAGAGGCGGTTGATGGACGAGCGGGCGTCGAGGTCGACCTTGATGCCGCCACACAGGTAATGGGCTGCCGGGGCTACGGGTATGTAGTCGCGGGTGATGTCGATACCCAGGCTGAGGCATTTCTCGTAGATGTTGGGGAAATGTTTCTTGGTCTCCTCGGGGTCTTTGTGGGTTACATCGAGGTAGACGTGGTCGTCGCCCCGGTTTTTCATTTCGTTGTCGATGGCGCGGGCTACGATGTCGCGGGGGGCCAACGACAGACGCGGGTCGTACTTTTGCATAAATTCCTTGCCGTCGAGGGTGCGCAACACGGCACCATATCCGCGCATCGCTTCGGTGATGAGGAACGACGGGCGGTCGCCCGGGTGGTAGAGAGCTGTGGGGTGGAATTGGATAAACTCCATGTCCTTGACGGTACCTTTGGCGCGGTATACCATGGCGATGCCGTCGCCGGTGGCTACGAGCGGGTTGGTAGTGGTTTGGTAGATGGCTCCTACACCACCGGTAGCCATGAGGGTAATTTTGGAGAGGAAGGTATCGACTTTGCCGGTATCGAGGTCGAGCACGTAGGCTCCGTAACATTCGATGTCGGGCGTTTGCCGGGTGACGGTTACTCCCAAGTGATGTTGGGTGATGATTTCGATGGCAAAATGTTTCTCGAAGATGGTGATGTTGGGGTGTTGCTTGACGGCCTTGATGAGGCTGTCTTGGATTTCGGCTCCTGTGTTGTCCTTGTGGTGGAGGATTCGAAACTCGGAGTGGCCGCCTTCACGGTGCAGGTCGAACTCGCCTTTTTCGTTCTTGTCGAAATCGACGCCCCATTTGATAAGCTCTTTGATTTGCGAAGGGGCTTCTCGAACCACCTTTTCGACGGCAGCGCGGTCACTCAGCCAGTCGCCGGCTATCATGGTGTCTTCGATATGTTTCTCGAAGTTGTCGACCAGTGTGTTTGTCACCGAGGCCACACCACCTTGGGCGAAATAAGTGTTGGCCTCTTCCAATTCGGTTTTGCAAATGAGAGCTACTTTCCCTTTATGTGCTACTTTGAGGGCAAAACTCATTCCGGCAATTCCGGAACCGATGATTAAAAAGTCGAATTTTTGTATCATCTTTCTTTCTTTTAGGAGGAAATACGGGGGTTGTTCCGCATTTTTCTTTGCACAAAGATAAAAATAATTGCAACAAAATGTACCTTTGCACCCAGATTCTGTATAGAATAGTTGCCGCGCGAGACGGAATCTCGGGCAAGTAAAAAAACAAAAAGACGGGATAGGAAGAAATTGCGTCTGTAACGTTTTATAAGTGAGAATTTTATTTTCTTCTCCCCGAGAAAGAAAAAAGAGACGAATTTTTTTAAGGGGCATGCAGCAAAACAGGGGTGTAATACATCTATGTTTATGTAAACAGTAAATTGTATTTGAGGAATGATTATAGGATTCGATGCAAAGAGAGCTAATGCCAATTTTACCGGTCTGGGTAATTACAGCCGGTTTTTGGTAGATACGATGGCTACGTATGGCAACGAACATAATTATCGCATGTACATTCCCAAGAAATGCAAGAATGCCTTGTACGATTCGTTGTTGAAACACAAGAATGTAGCTTCGATATTGCCTCGATCCCTGTTTATGAAAAAATTCCGAACCTTGTGGCGAACTTTCTTTATCAAGCGGGGGTTGTTGCAAGACGGTGTACAGCTGTACCACGGCCTGAGCAATGAGTTGCCGGTGGGGATTCATCGCACGGGGATTCGTAGCGTGGTGACGATTCACGATCTGATTTTCTTACGTTATCCTCAATATTATCATTTGCTTGATCGCTTGATTTATAACCGCAAATTCAGATATGCATGCCGCAAGGCCGATCGCATTGTGGCGGTGAGCGAATGTACCAAACGCGACATTGTGAAGTTCTACGGTATTTCGCCCGACAAAATCGATGTGGTTTATCAGGGCTGCGACCCGGTTTTTGCTCGACCGGTGGGAGCCGACGAGTTGGCGCGTGTGCGCGAGGCCTACGGTTTGCCCGAGCACTTTGTGTTGAGTGTGGGGACCATCGAAGAGCGTAAGAATCTGATGTTGGCGGTGAAAGCTGTCGAGCAGTTGGGCGACGTGCATTTGGTAGCCGTAGGCAAGAGTACCTCTTATACCGATAAGGTGAAAGCCTATATCGAGGCTCACGGGTTGAGCGACCGGGTGCATATTATTCATAACCTGAAATTCAGCGATTTACCGGTGTTGTATCATCTGGCTACGGCTTTTGTCTATCCGTCGCGTTTCGAGGGGTTCGGTATTCCCATTGTCGAGGCTCTCTCGGCTGGTGTGCCGGTGATTGCCGCTACGGGGTCGTGTCTCGAAGAGGCAGGCGGGCCTCACTCGATATATGTGAACCCCGACGATGTAGCGGGTATGGCTTGTGCCATGAAACGGGTGTTGAGCGACGAAAATTTGCGTCGGGAGATGATCGAGGCGGGTAAAGCATATGTGACGCGGTTCGACCCGAAACTCCTGGCCGATGAGATGAACACCGTCTATTTGAAATGTTTCGACGATAACACTGCCGACGAAGAGCGTTTTGTGCAGACCTCGTCGAACATGCGGACAAAAATATCGCGATACCTTCCTTTTTTCTAAGGAAGAAGGGAAGGAAAGGGTGCGGCTCCCTTAATTGCCGCGTCTGAGTGTTTGTATATGTTGTTCCCAAAAGGGCAACATATTTTTTTTGCTCCAACCGTGGCAGGCGAAAGGCAGACGGTGCCCGTTGAGTTCGTAGCAAACGGCCGGGTTCTTGTCGAACGAGAATTGAAGGGCTTCTCGCCACCCGGGTATTTTCAATTTCTCCTCCCGGCGGTTTACTTCCAGACTCCAAAAGATGTCTTCGTTGTAAAAGTCGACACCGGGGTGGTTTAGATAGTGTTCTATCTGAGGCTTCATTTCGCGGGCTATCCGGGCGAATATTCGGTTGCGGCGCAACGAAAGTCCCCCATTACCCACCCGATAGTAGAGGCGGCTGTAATCGGCTGCACCCGAGAGTTGGCAGTAAATCCGTTTCAATCTGTTGAAAAGCCGGTAATATAGTTTGCCGTATTTAGGTTTGGGAATCCAGGGAGCCCCTATGTAGTCATACCCGCGGGCACACCAGTCGTCCAGCCGGTCGTTGAATACCCAGGCATCGGGCTGATAGATGAGCATATAGTCCCATTTGTCGAAGGCCTCATAGAATGCGGGCGACATCATGAGCCGGTTGTAGGCGGCTATATCTTTAAAAAAGTCGTCGGGAAAATCGACCACGAGGTCGGCCGGATAGAGGTCGGTAAGGGGCTTCGGGTCGAGCGACCGGGGCTTCACGAAGCACTTTTCGTAACCGGCGAGTATCTTGAAACACTGGTGCAGCGAGGCATGTTCTTTGTCGTTCAGCCGGGTTGTATAGATGGGAATGACGATGACTACCGAGGACTTGTTCATGGTTTTGCGGGATTGATAATCGAGATAAATTCCTCTGCGAAAGAGTGAACCGAAAAGCGGTTTTCGACCGAGTTCAGGGCATTTTGTTTCAAAGTAGAGAGGTCTTGCCGGCGCAGCAAAATGATTTTGCGAGCCAGTTCCCGGGCATCGTCCCGGTTATAGAGGAATCCGTTGTATCCCTCTCGAATCAGTTCTCGTCCAAAAGGTTTGTCGGGGACAATGACGGGCAGCCCGCATTTGAGCCCTTCGACAATGGTCCGGCCGAAGCATTCGAAGCCCGAACATACCAGGGCAGCATCGGCCTGTATGAGGTAATCGTGGGGGTGAATGGTGTGCTCGACAATCGAGACATTCGATTCCAGCCCGCAGGCGATGACATTCTCCTCGATTTTTCGAGCATACCGGCTGTGGTTGCTACCGATGAGCAGCAGGTGGGTGTCGGGGTATTCTTTTACGACTTCTTGCAAGGCTTCGATAGCGATATGTTGCCCTTTGTTGGGTTCGAAATTGGCCAGCATGCCTATGGTGAAAGGCTGGTCGGACAGGGGACGCGCCGGGGGCACGATGTCGACCGACTGGTATACGACCGCTATCTTTCCGGGAGTGGGGAAATAGGGTTTGTAGTATTCGCCCACGAAATGGGAGGGGACGATGATTTTCTGCGACAAGGCATCTACTTGGCTCAGGCACTCCTGCTCGTTGAAGAGGTAGACGAGGTTTTGTGCCAGTGGGGGAATTTCGTGTATGAACCAGTAGTGCGTGATATTCTCTTCCCGGGCAGCCCAAGCACCGATGGGTGTAGCCAGGGTGTTGCTGATGGCGATATCGGGATTGACGGCCCGGAGGTAGTTGCGGGTCTGGCGAATGGCCGAACGTTTTTGCAGGTTGAAGAGCCATCGTTTGCGCCAGCTGCGTTTTTTAGGACGCACCAGCCACCAAGGCTGTCGTATGAAGGCATATCCCGAGAGGTAAGGGCGGGCCATCTCCCACAACTCGTCTTGTCCCGGGAAGACGACATAGATTTCCCACGAATCATGGGTTTGTTTTATTCCCTTGATGAGGTCGAGCAAGCATCGTTCGGCACCTCCGTTAGCTCGTTTTCCGTGTGAAAAGAAGAGAATCTTCATGGGGTCGTATTTATTTTATTTTCCGGGTTAAAAGATAATATCGGGCCATCAGTTTGCCCATAAATTCACTGTGGGCATAGGCTTTCAGCAATTTGCGATAGTGACGGGCAGGTCGTTGGTGCAGCAGTCCGGGGAATTGTTTTTCGATTTCCAGGGCTCGCAGGGCCAGCCGCCGGGCTTCGCCGAACCACCGCTTGCTCAACAACAGGACAATAGCTCCCAGCTCGACATTGGCCAAGGCCTTTTCTACTTGTGGATAGGTGGGCTTATCGGCATAAAAACGCCGTTGCAACCGAGGGTACAACTCGATGTCTCGAGCCTTCTTCTCGGAGAAATTGCCCAAAGTGGCCGAGCCGCTGTGAATGATATAGTGTAGCAGAGGGTGTGACTCGAGTACCACGATTTTACGGGCGAAATAGGTTAACTGCGAGGCCAGATAGGCATCCTCGCCATAGCTTAACCCTTTCTCGACATGAACCCCGGTATATAGAGACCGCTTGTGCAGGAACGACCATACGGCCCAGTAGTTATGGCAAAAGGCCAGTGAGTAGAAAAACGATACCGAATCATAGGTGCCCGGAGCCGGATTGGAGGCTTTCTTTCGGTTTTCACTTTCGAGCCAAAAGGGGAGTACCACCATGTCGGCTTGTTCGTCGACAGCTTTCCGATAGAGCAGTTCGATGGCATCGGGTTCGAGATAATCGTCACCGTCGAGGTATTGTATGTATTCGCCGCGAGCTGCCTCCACACCACGTTTGCGGGCATAGGCCACCCCTTCGTTGGGACGGTCGATGACTATGATACGAGGGTCCTGTCGGGCGAATCGGGCGATAATCTGGGGCGAGTCGTCGGTACTGCCGTCGTTGACGATTATGATTTCCAGGTCGGTAAAAGTTTGACCGATAACCGATTGCAAGCAGGTTTCGAGCTGCTTGCCCACGTTATAAACGGGAATAACGACAGAGACTCGGGGTACCATTACTTGATTTTCTTTTTGCAAATATAATACTGGGCATACAATCTTCCTAATACCCGGCTGTGGGCATAGAGGGTGAAGAGTTTGCGGAAGGCCCGTATCTGGGGTATGTTTCTGAGGTCGGGGTATTGGCGCAAAATGGTGAGCGACTCCCGGCTCAGCCGGTGGGCATCGTTGAACCACCGTTTGCTCAACAGGGTGTTGTAGGCTTGTATGCGGATAGCTCCGAGTTCTTTTTGCAACGAGGAATATTCGGGTTTATCTTTGAGAAAATCGTTTACCAGGTCGGGATAGAGCAGAATGTCACGAGCTTTTTGTTCACTGAACCGGCTGTTGGTGATGGAGCTTTTTCGGATAATGTAGTGGAATAGAGGTTTGCTTTTGAGTATGACAACGCGCGAGGCGTAGTAGGTCAACTGTGTGGTGAGGTAGACATCCTCGCCGTAGCTGAGTCCTTTGCGGAAGGCAACGTGGTCGTACAGGCTGCGCTTGTGCAGGTAGCTGAATACCGACCAGTGGGCTTTGGAAAAAGCAATCTCGGAGAAATATTCCAGACCGGTGTAGCTTTCGCGGCTCGGGAGGAGCGAGTGCTGCGACGTGCCGGTCTCGGGGTAATCGATCGAGAAGCGGGCCACAGCCATATCGGCATCGGTTTCCCGGGCTTTGGCATATATCAGCTCGATGGCATCTGGCTCGATGTAGTCGTCGCCGTCGAGGTGGTAGATATATATGCCTCGGGCAGCCTCTACGCCCGATTTGCGGGCATAGGCCAGTCCTTCGTTGGGTTTGTCGATGACCACGATGCGAGAATCTTGCCGGGCAAACCGGGCGATGATTTGGGGCGAATCGTCGGTACTGCCGTCATTGACAACTACGATTTCCAGGTTGGAGAAGGTTTGCCCCACAACCGATGTGAGACATTTTTCGAGGTATTTGCCTACGTTGTAAACGGGAATGATGACCGATACTTGGGGTGTCATGCTCTTGTCGTTTTTCTTTTTTTAAGTCGGGATAATACGGCAGTCGATTCGAGGGTGAGCAGAATACGTTTTACCTGCGGGCTTCGCGGCGGATAAGTTCTCGGGTGTTGCGTATGAAATCGGGCACGTTATGTACCTGTTTTACATATTCATACCCGGCCGTGGAGAGCACTTTTCGCTTTTCTTCGTTCTCCATGAGGGAGCGAATGGCTTCGACGAAAAGGTCGATTTTGTCGAAACCGTCTCCCAGCACGGGGCCGGTGTAGATGCCGAATTTCTCGGTAAGGTTCTCGGGGTTTTGGCAACTTACCAACAGGGTACCGTAGGCGAGCGCTTCGAGGAAGGTGACAGGCAGAGCCTCGTGTATGGAGGTATTAACGAGAATTTTGGCCTCTTTGATGTAGTTGAATTTCTCTTCACCTTCGACATGCCCGGTGAAATGCAGGTTTTTGATTCCCGACCGGTATTGTGCCATGACCGAGTCGTTCTGTTCTTTCTCCCGGAAGGATTGTCCCAGCATATAAAATTCATACTCGGGCATACGCTTGGCTATCTCGCAGAAGAGCCAGCCCCGTTTTACCGATTCGATGCGGCCGATGAAGACGATGTGGTTTTTCTTGGGGAAACTCTTCACGTCGAATGCGGGGTCGATGTCTACCGGGTTGGGCAGATAGTCGATGGGAGTCTCGGGCGAAAGGCGATAGAGGCAGCGTGCTTTCTCGATGAGGAAACGGCCTTGGGTGACGAAGGTAACTCGCCCCTCGGTATAGAGCCGGTGCACGAGTTCGTAGACCTCGGTATTCCAGTAGCACGACTCGGGGAATAGTTTGACGGTTTGTATTTCGAGCCAGTCTTTCCAGGGCCTCGGGTCCTGAACCCACAAGAGCAGACGCTTGTTGGCATCAGGCTCGTATTTGAGGAACGAGCTGGTCAGTTCGATGGAAAAGTAGAGGTCGTAGTTCTTTTTTTTCAGCCAGGCCGAGGCGTATTTCCGGCCGGGGAGAACATACACGTCGACGTTGTCTACCCGGGTTTTGGTTGCCTTCTTGACTTTTCGTCGGGAGTCGAGTCGCAGCAGTACATCTATTTGTATATCGTCGCACGGGATATATTTGGCAATATAATGTCGGGCCAGGAAGCCGTATCCGCCGAAAGCCGTTCCGGCACCACCGAAAAATTCGTCGATGAGCAGAGCCACGCGTATGGGGCGGGACGACTCTTTCGGTTTGCGGGCAAAGAGGTGAGTCAGTCGTTTCAACATGGAGTCTTTTTTTGGGGTATTGCTATAAGGTGTTTTTTCTAAATAGTCGAAATACAGGTGTTTCAAAGGATTCGTACAAGCATTGCCACACCAGGGCTTGCGCTCGCCGGTATAGTGGATGATGGCGGCTTTGGCCCGCTGGTCGGGGTGTTTAAATGCGTTTTCGGTGGTGAAATTGAATTTCTCGGGCAGAGCCTTGATTTTGCCTTCGCACACGAGGTTGATAATGTCCTGGTCTTGAAATCTTATTTTGCAGGGCGGTTGCGCCGTGGCCTGCGACAGAAGACGGCCGATGTGTTCCTCTCTCATTCTTTTCAGGTTGAGCAGGAGTACCCCGGCATTGATATAAAGCTGGTCGAGCGACAGGCCTATCTCGGGTTTGTAATAGATGTTTTCAATCCACAGGTCGGGCACCCCGGCACAGATATAATCGGTTATGTCGGTTTCCCAAAGGGCTTTGAGCGATCCGTTTACCACCAGGTCGCAATCGAGATAGAGGGCTTTGTCGAGTTGGGGGAACCATTCGGCAATGGCATATCGGTAGTAGGTTTGCAGGGTGATATATCCGATATTGAGGTTGAAATGGCGGAAATCACTGTCATCGACGATGTGGAAATGTATCGTGTGGTGGCTGTATTGTTGCTCGAGCGACGAGAGTTTCTGCCGGTTCTCGGGCGAGATATAGTCCGAGAGGAGGTAGATGTCGAAAAAGTCGTCGGGATTGTTTTCCAAGATGGAAACTATTGCTGTACAACAGTGTCGACAGTAGGAATCGTTCAAGGCGAAAAACAGATGAATATGTTCCATTTCGGGGTGGCTTGATTGTTCTTTTTCGATATAAGATGCCAGTTTGTCCAAATAATATATAAGAGAAAAATTGTTATCTTATCTTTGACAAAGATAATACTTTAAAATTGATGCATATAAATAAGCTATTGAAAAATGGGTTAAGTGAGATTCTATTTTAAAGGAATCTCAGGGATAGTGTTTTCTCAGAGGATGCAGGTGACACATAGAATATCTGGTCTTCTTTTGTAGGAATTTACGGGTAAATTTTAGAACTGAATAAAATAATATTATATCTGCAAGGTGTTTTTAGCAACCAACAAAACATAATATTACCAAATGTATCTTAAATATAAACATTTTGTTATAACGCTATTCAACCTTTTATATCGCCCAAAGAGGGCGGTGAGTTTTTGTGGGGTACCGGGGAATAAGAGTCGGGTTTCGTAAAAAAAACAAGAGTAGAAAGGAGGTTTATTGTCATGATTTCTATCATAGTTTGTTCCATCAATCCGGCCCGGGCTGAGGCATTTCGAACCAATGTCCTCGAAACGATAGGGCAGCCTTGCGAATTTATTATATATGATAATAGGGAAGCCGGAGACAGCATTACCCATGTGTATAACCATTGTGCCGGGAAAGCGAAGGGCGAATACTTTTGTTTTGCTCATGAGGATATATTTTTCAGAACTTTTGATTGGGGTGAGCGCATCGTGTCGCTGTTGCAGAAACCTACGACAGGAGTGGTGGGCTTTGCGGGCTCGACGGCCAAGTTGGCGACCTGCTCGGGGTGGGGGTCGATGAGGCAATACACACGCTATAATTATGTGCAGCGGTTTAGGGACGGCTCGATTAAATATTGCATTGCCAACCCCGATAAGGTTTCGGCTTCGCCGGTAATCGTACTCGACGGTATGTGTCTGTTTATGCGTCGGGAGGTGTGGGCCGAGATTCGGTTCGACGAGGCGACTTTCCAAGGATTTCACTTGTATGATCTCGATATTTCGATGGCCGTGGGTCAGAAATATATCAACTATGTGACAAACGATGTGCTGCTGGAGCATTTTTCCGAGGGCTCCTACAACCAGGCGTGGCTCGATGATACGGCACGGTTTCACCGGAAATGGGCCGGTTGTTTGCCCTTTTATCTCGAAAAGCCCAATTCTCTGGTCTCTTATTTCAGGGAGATAAGAATGTCGTTTCTCTTTATCAGAATGTTGATGAAGAAGCGGGTGGGTAACTGGGACTTTATCGAGTCGTGCTGTCGTGAGCATTTCCGGCGTTATTATTGGCACATTTCGTCGCTCAAACTGCTGCAACGGCTCTATAAATACAAGCGTCGGTGGCGTCGCGAAGGACTGCTGTAATAGTGAAACGGCTTGTGCGTGAAATGTTGTGGGTGTGGGCTACATTCTGCCTTTGTGGTCGATGAACTGTCCCGAATCCCAGAATCCCCCTCCCGATATTTCCATCGGTCGTGGCCTTTTCTCGCGGACGCGCGTGTTACTTTTCTTTTTGCATATAATGTTTCCGCTCTTCGGGGGAGAATCGCTCGATAGCATAGCGTAGCATGGTGCGGGGCATCTGGCGGTAGCGGCTGTCGAGGAACCGGCACAGGCGGGCTTTGTCTTTTTTGCCTACTTCGCGTAGCATCCACCCTGTGGCTTTGCGTATGAGGTCGTGTTTGTGATGAAGCAGCAGGTCGGCAATGGCCAGGGTGTCGTCGAGTTGTCCGCGGCGAATCCACTGCCATGTGGCTACGATGGCAATGCGTTGTTCCCACAGCAGGGAGCTTTGGGCCAGTTGGTAGAGTGGGGCGTGGTCGCGATGTTCGAGATACCCTCCTACGATTTGTGCAGCAGAGAGATCGACCAGGTCCCAGTTATTGATATAGGTCGTATGGGCCAGATAGGTATTGTATATGGCCGTGCGGCGGGTGTCGTCGGCCGATTTGAATTGTTCGACCATACACAACAGGGCAGCCATGCGCAACTCGTGAACTGGGCTTTGCAGGAGTGTAGAAAGTTCGGTGAGCGGTGTGTCGCGATATTGCTTGACGATAGCTCGTATGGAGGGGACGGGCAGCCCAATGAAGATGTCGTTTTCTCCATATTCGCCTTTGCCTGTTTTGAAGAAACCCGAGAGGGTTTTTATTTTTTCGGGATTGGCTGCTGCCCGAAGGGCTTTTTCGATTTCTTGAGCGGTGTGCATGGTGATGTGTCGTAGTCGGCAAAGGTAGTAAAATTTTCAGTTCGTCGATTGGTGCTCAATAGTTGTTTGATGAAACGGTTGTTCTTAACAATATTTCTATTTGTTAAAATAGAGGTTCCTGGCTCGAAAAATTTCGCATAATTGGTCGAAAAGAAAAAAATATTCGATTCTCATGGAGATAAATCTTTTATAATATATTGATATATAGTGCTATATCATGTATTTCGATGGTGCTGTTCGGTGTGTGAAATAGAATGTTTGCTCATTGGACGCTCATTGGACGGGAGTAAGCTCCCTTTTTTTGAGAGGTAAACAGGGCTTGTTTCTTTAAAATCGCTATTTTTGTAAAAAATAGGCTATGGCTTGGCTCCATCAGTTTTTTACTTGTCGTTGCTTTACCTGTACCTATTTTTTATTTTTTTGAAAACGGTAGAAAATACAGACGCGGTCGTATGGTTCTTAATTACATCTGGATTGCATTTTTTATCATTGCCTTTGTGGTGGCGGTGGTACAGAGTGTGGTGTATGGCAATACGGCCATTTGGACCGATATTATGAACGCTTCGTTTTCGTCGGCCCGCAATGCGTTTGATATCTCGCTGGGGCTGACCGGTGTACTCACCCTTTGGTTGGGACTGATGAAGATTGGCGAGCGGGGCGGTATGGTGGCTGTTTTGTCGCGTCTGATAAGTCCGCTCTTCACCCGCTTGTTTCCGGGGGTACCCAAAGGGCATCCGGCGTTGGGGTCGATGTTTATGAATGTATCGGCCAACATGTTGGGACTCGATAACGCTGCTACTCCGCTGGGGCTGAAAGCGATGAAAGAGTTGCAGGAGCTGAATCCCAAGAAGGACACGGCAACCGATGCGATGCTGATGTTTTTGGTGCTTAATGCCTCGGGGTTGACATTGATACCCATCGGGGTGATGACCTATCGGGCTCAAATGGGGGCGGCCAATCCATCTGATGTTTTCCTGCCTATCCTCATTGCCACTTTTATGGCCACCTTTGTAGGTCTGCTGGCCTTGTGTATCAAGCAGAGAATCAATATCTTCGATCGGGTAATCATGCTGTGGGGCTTGGGCCTCACCGCTTTTGTGGGCGGAGTGTTCTATTATTTCTCGTCGTTGCCCGAGGAGAAGATTTCCACCTATTCGGCCTTTGCGGCCAACAGTATTTTGTTTACCATCATCGTTGTCTTTATTGTCTCGGGGCTTGTAAAGCGCATCAATGTTTACGACGCCTTTATCGAGGGAGCCAAGGAGGGCTTTAAGACTGCGGTGATGATTATACCCTATTTGGTGGCTATCCTGGTGGCTATCGGGATATTTAGAGCCTCGGGTGCTTTGGATTATATTGTCGATGGATTCGCGGTTTTCTTTGGCTGGTTGGGCATCGATACCGAGTTTGTGGGGGCTTTGCCTACGGCGCTGATGAAATCGTTGAGCGGTAGTGGATCGCGGGGAATGATGGTCGATGCCATGTCGACCTATGGGGTAGATTCGTTTGTGGGCCGTGTCGCTTGTACGGTACAAGGTTCGACCGATACCACTTTCTACATATTGGCCGTTTATTTTGGCAGTGTAGGGGTGCGTAAGACCCGCTATGCGGTGGGGTATGCCCTGCTGGCCGATGTGATAGGAGCCATATCGGCCATTGTGGTATCGTATTTCTTCTTCAAATAAGTAACCGGGAATAGTTCGTTTGCACTATCTTTGCAGTGATATAAGAATATAAAAACGGAATTATGGCTGTGAGTTATTTTGCCGAAGATGTCAAGATGCCGGCAATCAAGAAAAGAGAAACGACCGACTGGATACGTCGGGTCGCTTCGGGATACGGGAAAAGATGCGGCGATATAGCCTATATTTTTTGCTCCGACGAGAAGATTCTCGACGTGAACAGAACTTATTTGCAGCATGACTATTATACCGATGTAATCACTTTCGACTATACCGAAGGCGATAAAATCAGCGGCGATATATTTATCAGCGTGGATACGGTTCGATCCAACGCCGAACAGTTCGGAACCGATTATGACGAGGAGCTCCATCGCATCATTATACACGGTGTTCTGCATTTGTGTGGAATCAACGATAAAGGGCCGGGTGAACGCGAGGAGATGACCCGTCACGAAAACGAGGCTCTGAAACTGAGATAATCGAGAAATATGTGTGACCGAAGGCGAGAGAGCGTAGCTTTTCTCCATATCGGTTATGGCGAAATAAAATGCAATGGATTTTAATTATGATGTAATCGTAGTGGGCGCAGGCCATGCCGGTTGTGAAGCGGCGTGCGCTTCGGCCAATTTAGGCTCGAAAACCCTGCTTATCACTATGGATATGAACAAGATAGCTCAAATGAGTTGCAACCCGGCCGTAGGTGGGATTGCCAAGGGGCAGATTGTTCGCGAAATAGATGCTTTGGGTGGTTTCATGGGCATCGTGACCGACGAGACGGCGATACAGTTCAGAATGTTGAACCGCTCGAAAGGCCCTGCCATGTGGAGTCCTCGGTCGCAAAGCGACCGGGCTCGGTTTATCACCACCTGGCGTTCGATTCTCGAGAATACCGAAAATTTATATATGTGGCAAGATTCTGTAAATCAGATTCTTGTAAAAGATGGGCAGGTGACGGGTGTAGTGACTTCCATGCATGTGACCTTTACAGCCAAGTGTGTGGTGCTTACGACGGGCACGTTTATGAATGGCTTGATGCATATCGGTCGCACGCAACTGCATGGTGGCCGCATATCGGAACCGGCTTCATATGGAATTACCGAACAGTTGGTGGAATTGGGTTTTACGGCCGGGCGTATGAAAACCGGTACTCCTGTACGTATCGATGGTCGTAGTATCCATTTTGACGAGGCGGTCGAACAGCAAGGAGAGAATGATTTTCACAAGTTTTCGTTTCTCGATTTTAAGCCTCGTCCATTGAAACAGCGCAGTTGCTGGACAATCTATACCAACGAACAAGTGCACGAAATCCTGCGTGCCGGACTACCCGATTCGCCTCTTTACAATGGACAGATACAGAGCATAGGCCCTCGTTATTGTCCCAGTATCGAGACTAAAATCGTTACTTTCCCCGATAAAACGGAGCATCAGCTCTTTCTCGAACCCGAGGGGGAGACGACTCAGGAGTATTACCTCAATGGCTTCTCCTCATCGTTGCCGCTCGATGTGCAAGTGAGGGCATTGCAGGCTATTCCGGCGTTGCGCGATGTGCACATATATCGTCCCGGATATGCCATCGAATATGACTATTTCGATCCTACACAGTTGAATCATAATCTCGAAACGAAGCAGATTCGCAACCTGTTTTTTGCCGGCCAGATAAACGGAACAACCGGGTATGAAGAGGCCGGAGGGCAGGGGCTCATTGCCGGGATAAACGCTCATGTCAACTGTCATGGCGGTGCACCTTTTACGTTGGGGCGCGACGAAGCCTATATAGGCGTGCTTATCGATGACTTGGTAACAAAAGGGGTCGATGAGCCCTATCGTATGTTTACCTCGCGGGCCGAATACCGTATCCTGCTGCGTCAGGACGATGCCGATATGCGATTGACAGAACGCTCATATCGACTGGGGCTGGCCAAACAGGACCGCTATGATTTGCTCACCGAAAAGCGAGACAAGATTGATCATTTGATTCGTTTTGCCGAAAACTATTCGATAAAACCGGCTTATATCAATGCCGGTTTGGAGGCTTTGGGTACTACGCCGCTGAAACAGGGAGTGCGCCTGATAGACCTCGTTCTACGTCCGCAACTCGATTTGGTGCAACTTTCACAACTTGTCCCTGCATTGAAACGGGAGATAAGTTCCATTAAAAACCGACAAGACGAAATTGTAGAGGCCGCTGAGATAAAGATGAAATATCAAGGGTATATAGATCGGGAGAAGATGATTGCCGAGAAGATTGCCCGATTGGAGCATATTCGCATACGGGGGAAATTCAAGTATGGCGAAATACAGGCTCTGTCGACCGAAGCACGTCAGAAACTGGAACGGATAGACCCCGAAACCATTGCACAGGCATCGCGTATCCCCGGTATCTCGCCGAGTGATATAAACATTTTGTTGTTGCTGTGCGGGCGCTGATGTTTCACGTGAAACAAAATAGCGAAAAGCCTCTCTGCAAAAGGAAAGAACAAATAAAAAAACAAGAATAAAAATGAGTTTAGAAACTATTAAAAGCAAGATTCGCGATGTGGCCGATTTCCCGCAAAAGGGTATCGTGTTTAGAGATTTGACTACGGTTTTTAAAGAACCCGATTGTTTGAGGGAACTCTCGGACATGCTCACTCGGATATATGCCGAAAAGGGTATTACCAAGGTGGTAGGTATCGAATCTCGCGGGTTCATCATGGGGCCTATTGTGGCTACCCGCATCGGTGCCGGATTCGTACCTATGCGTAAGCCCGGGAAACTGCCCGCTGAGACTTGGCAGGAAAGTTATACCAAAGAGTATGGGGTAGACGTAATCGAGATTCACAAAGATGCCCTTTGCGAAAACGACGTGGTTTTGCTACACGACGATTTGCTGGCGACGGGGGGGACAATGCTTGCCGCTTATAACCTGGTGAAACGATTTAATCCGAAAAAAGTATATGTCAATTTCCTCGTTGAACTGGAGTTTCTGAAAGGTCGTGAGGCTTTCCCCGATGATGTCGAGGTAGAGGCTCTAATCAAATATTGATACGGATTGATCGAGAAAAGCGAAAATATCAAGAATAAACTTGCCCTTTTGCCGGATACGCCGGGTGTGTACCAGTATTTCGACAAAACGGGTAAGATTATTTATGTGGGTAAGGCGAAAAACTTGAAACGTCGGGTTTCGTCTTATTTCAACAAGGTGCACGACTCGGCCAAGACGAATGTGCTGGTGAAAAATATCCATGACTTGCAATATATCGTCGTCAAGACCGAGGAAGATGCCTTGCATCTCGAGAACAGTCTCATCAAGGAGTACAAGCCCCGTTACAATGTCTTGCTCAAAGACGATAAGACCTATCCGTGGATTTGCCTCCGTAACGAACACTTTCCACGGGTTTTTCTCACTCGCAAAGTTTATCGTGACGGTTCGAAATATTACGGCCCGTATGCCAATGTGCATCTGGCAAAAACGGTGCTTGCTTTGATTCGCGAACTTTATCCCATTCGCACGTGCAACTATGCTCTTACTCCCGATAATATTGCCAAAAAACGGTTTCGGGTGTGTTTGCAATACCACATCAAGAACTGTAAAGGGTGTTGCGAGGGTAGGATTTCGGAACAGGAGTATGACGAATATATCGAGCAGGTGCGGCAGATACTCAATGGTGATATACACCAGTTGAGTAATCATCTGCTGGAAGAGATGCAGGCCTTGTCGGCCGAGTTGCGTTTTGAGGAGGCACAGCTTATTAAGGAAAAGTACGATTTAATCGAAAAATATAAAGCTAAGTCGGTAATTGTAAATCCCGCTTTGCATGAAATAGATGTATTCTCTTATGACGAGGACGAAGGGGTAGCTTTTGTCAATTATCTACATGTGCGGGGCGGTTCGATTGTTCAAAGTATCACCATCGAGTATAAGAAAAAACTCGATGAATCGGCTCCCGAAATTCTTTCGTTGGGTATAGCCGAATTGCGGTCACGGTTTGGGAGTAAGGCAAAGGAGGCGCTGGTTCCTTTCTTGCCCGAGTCGAGTTTCGACGATGTGGTATTCGTGGTGCCGCAGCGGGGTGATAAGAAGAAGCTGCTTGCTGTTTCGGAGCAAAATGTGAAGCAATACAAGATAGACCGGCTCAAGCAGAATGAAAAACTGAACCCCGAGCAGCGGGTCATGCGGGTGCTCTCACGTATACAGCAAGACTTCAGGTTGCCCGAGCTGCCGTGGCATATGGAGTGTTTCGATAACTCCAATATTCAAGGTACCAATCCGGTGGCTTCGTGCGTGGTTTTCAAGAAGGCGAAGCCCTCGAAGAAAGACTATCGTCATTTCGATATCAAGACGGTGGTGGGCCCCGACGATTTTGCTTCGATGCGCGAAATTATTTACCGGCGCTATCGGCGGCTGCTCGACGAGGGAGAGGAGTTGCCTCAACTGATTATCGTCGATGGAGGCAAGGGACAGTTGAGTGCCGCTCTCGAGTCGCTCGAGGCCCTCGGATTGCGGGGTAAAGTGCCCATTGTGGGTATTGCCAAGCGGTTGGAAGAAATCTATTTCCCCGGCGATTCTTTTCCGCTGTATATCGACAAAAACTCGGAGTCGCTGCGGGTGATACAACACATGCGTGACGAGGCGCACCGGTTTGGCATCACATTTCATCGCAACAAGCGCAGCAAGAGTCAGGTGAAATCGGCTCTCGATTCCATCGCAGGAATAGGACCCAAAACTCGCGAACAGCTGTTGTCGCATTTCAAGAGCGTAAAGCGCATCAAAGAGGCTTCGGAGGCCGATTTGGCTGCGGTTGTGGGGCCGGCCAAGGCTCGGATTATTAAAGCATATTTCGAATAGTTATGTATTTGATAATCAGGTAAATATTTGTTTATCGGACGCTTCTCCTTCTTTTAAGGGTTGTGAACGTTTGGAGAGTGAATCAAATAAAATTTGTTTCTGTTGTCGATTGTATTATCTTTGTAGGGATACAAAAGCAGGCTGCACCTGTATCGGCCTATTGGGTCGAGAGGCAGGAAATTACGGTTTGTTGTTATTAGAACGCACAGTTTTATGAGAGTAGTTGTTCAGAGAGTAAAACGGGCAGCGGTGACGATAGGCGGGGAGTTGCATTCGTCTATCGGGCCGGGGCTTTTGATATTGTTGGGCGTGGAAGAAAGTGACGAGCTCTCGGAGCTTGAATGGTTGGTGAAGAAATGTGCCAATCTGCGCATTTTCGACGACGAAAACGGGGTGATGAACCGATCGTTGCTCGATGCCGGTGGCGAGGCAATGGTGGTGAGCCAGTTTACCTTGTTGGCATCGACCAAGAAAGGGAATCGCCCGTCGTACATTCGGGCTGCCGGTCACGAGGTGGCTGTACCCATGTATGAGGCTTTTTGCCGGCGTTTCTCCGAGGAGGTGGGGCGAGAGGTCGCCACGGGTGTTTTCGGGGCCGATATGCAGGTAGAATTGGTAAATGACGGCCCGGTGACGATTTGTATGGACACGAAAAACAAAGAGTGAATGACGATGACGATAAAAGAAGCGCAAGAGCAGGTCGACGCGTGGATTAAGAGCGTCGGGGTAAGGTACTTCAGTGAGTTGACCAATATGGCCATCTTGACCGAGGAGGTGGGAGAGGTGGCTCGCATCATTTCGCGCCGGTATGGCGACCAGTCGTTCAAGCCCGGCGAGGAGCAGAGCGACCTGTCGGACGAGTTGTGCGATGTGTTTTGGGTGCTGCTCTGTTTGGCTAATCAGACGGGTGTCGATTTGACCGCAGCTTTTGAAAAGAATATCGAGAAGAAGACCAACCGAGATAAAACAAGACATATCAATAATCCTAAATTGACCAAAAATGGATAAATACGAAGAAATGCTGAGCCGGTACAATACCGAGTTGGACGATGCCCAAGTGGCGGCTGCCGTTGAGAAAATCGTCCGTGACAATTTGGCTGCCAACAGCACGCCCGAGGTGTATAAGTTTCTGTTTCATTGCATCGATCTCACGTCGTTGCATACCGAGGATAATACCGAGACTATCACCCGTTTTACCAAGCGGGTAAACGATTTCGAGGAGGAGCATCCCGAGATGGACAACGTGGCTGCGATTTGCGTCTATCCCAACTTTGCGGGAACCGTACGTGCCAATCTCGATGTCTCGGAGGTGAATATTGCGGCCGTATCGGGCGGTTTCCCTACCTCGCAGACTTTTACCGAGGTGAAAGTGGCCGAGACTGCTCTTGCCGTAGCCGATGGTGCCGACGAAATAGATATTGTCATCAATGTGGGGAATTTCCTGGGTGGTAACTACGAAGAGATGTGCCAGGAAATCGAGGAGTTGAAACAGGCATGCAAGGAGTCTCACTTGAAGGTGATTCTCGAGTCGGGTGCCTTGAAGACGGCTTCGAATATCAAGAAAGCCTCGTTGCTCTCGATTTATGCCGGGGCCGACTTTATCAAGACTTCGACGGGGAAAAGCGAGCCTGCCGCTACGCTCGAGGCTGCTTATGTGATGTGCCAGGCTATCAAGGAGTACTACGAGCAGACCGGTATCATGATTGGCTTCAAGCCTGCCGGTGGTATCTCTACGACAGCCGATGCCGTGAAATATTATTGTGTGGTGAAAGAGGTGCTTGGCGAGAAATGGCTCACCAATGAGTATTTCAGAATTGGAGCCAGTCGGTTGGCCAACAACCTGCTCTCCGATATTTGGGGCTCTCCCACGAAATTCTTTTAAGGGAATTGTCGACTTTAATGCACAAGAAGAGCCCGGGACGATTGCCTCGGGCTCTTCCTGTATTTTATGTGTGAGATTGTCGAGTCTTAGATAAACGTGTCGTCGTAGGCCATTTTGGCGTCGGTGACGAATTGTTTGATTTTCTGCTCCTCGCTCTTGGGGCAGATGAGCAGCACGTTGTCGGCTTCGGCAATGATATAGTCGCTTAACCCTTCGACAACGACCAGCTTGTCGCCTTTCACGGCGATGACGTTGTTCGAGGTGTTGTAGAGCAGCGTTTTGCAGCCTTGGGCCACGTTGCCATCCTTGTTCTTGGGAGAGTGGTCATAGAGAGCGCTCCACGAACCCAGGTCGCTCCAGCCGAAATCGGCGCAGAGAACAAATACGTTCGAGGCCTTTTCCATGACGCCGAAATCGATTGAAATGTTGGGGCAGGCAGCAAAATTTTCGTTGATAAACTGTTTTTCCGCCGGGGTATTGAATACCTCGTTGTGCTCTTCGAAACGGTTCGAGATGTCGGGCAGGAATCGCTGGAAAGCCTTGATGATGCTCTGCACGTTCCAGATAAAAATACCCGAATTCCAGAAAAACTCGCCGCTTTCGACAAACATTTTGGCAAATTCGAGGTTCGGCTTCTCGGTAAAGGTTTTTACTGTTTTGATGTCGCCTTCGGCATCATCGCCTATCTGTATGTAGCCATATCCTGTTTCGGGACGGTTGGGCTTGATGCCCAGGGTGAGAAGGGCCGGATATTTGGCTACGAACTCCAACCCCTGGTTGATGCAACGGGCAAACTCCTCTTCTTTGAGAATGAGGTGGTCCGAGGGAGCCACTACGATGTTGGCATTGGGGTTGATAGCCCGGATATGATAAGCAGCCCATGCGATACAGGGAGCCGTATTGCGGCGAGCCGGTTCCAACAGAATGTTCGTGTCGGGCAACTCCGGGAGCTGCTCCTTAATCATATCGATATACATCTCGTTGGTCACGACAAAGATATGATCCTTGGGGATTATTTTTACGAAGCGGTCGTAACTCATTTGCAGCAGGGAGCGTCCAATCCCGAAGAAATCGAGAAATTGTTTCGGTCTGCTGTTCCGGCTGAACGGCCAAAAACGGCTTCCTATGCCGCCTCCCATAATTACACAATACCTATTTTCCATGGTCATGCCATTTTTTATGTTAATTCTCCCGCTAATGTAATTATTTTTTATTAGAAAGATGTGTCGAATAACTTTTTTTGAAAAAAAACAGAGATTATTTGGCGCATTCAAAATCTATCCTTACCTTTGCCTCGTCTTTTCTGCCCAGATGGCGGAATCGGTAGACGCGCTGGTCTCAAACACCAGTGGATTAACCTCCATGCCGGTTCGATCCCGGCTCTGGGTACAATCGGCTAAGTATTGATTTTCAATCGCTTAGCCGATTTTTTTATGCCCGTTGCTCCCGTTTTGTTTCCACACAGACCTCTTGGCCTACTTATTAAAGGAGGATTAAATGCAATTCAATCATAACTTGTATGCGTAGAATCCACTCTTACTACTCTGAAACCAACATTGGCATAGCTTTGCACACCGTTCCTCACGTCATCTGATTTTTCGCTGCGGCAATCGTCACGTTTGGAATCCCAACTGCCGCCTTTGATGATATACAGACCGTCCTTGTCTGTGG
>CASFYQ010000010.1 GCA_949298955.1 uncultured Bacteroidales bacterium | reverse complement strand
CCTAAGGCCCGTTCTCTTGGCGAAAGTGTTGCAAAGGTACACCCTTTTCCCGCTTATCTCCAAATTTTTTATCACCTTTTTTTCGAAAAATTTTCTACAAAACCACCAATTCCCTATCGCTCTGCCGGTTACAAAATAAGTTTGTAATTGCAAATTTGGTCATCGATAATGATTCGTACCAGATAAATGCCTCGACGAGCTTCGACAGTTATCGCATCGCCATTATCGACAGAGCGCGAGAAAAGGAGTTGCCCCGACAGATTGTATACTGCAACCTGCCCGTTACCGGGAATACAGTCGATTACTATGCGACCTCCGGCAGCATAGACACGAGGTGCATACATTTCCACCTCGGGGAGGGCCGAAAATTCGGCCGTTACGACGGTCTGTGTCTGCGACCACGGCGAGGCAACCTCTTCGCAAAGAGCCCGCACCCGATAGCGATACTCGGTCTGCGGCGAGAGGCCTTGCACCAGGGCAGAGGTCACCTGCCCTACCCGCTCCTGCGACTGCACATGGTCGGTATAATCGCCATACACGACGACAGCATCGTCGACAGCAACATTGCCCGAAGCCTTGTGGGCATAGGTAATCTGCATGGCGGTTACCCCCTCGTCGGACGAGAAGGTATATTGCGGATAGTATTTCGAGGTATTGACATAATGCAAGGTATCGACAGGAGTCCAGTTACCTCCCGCTTCTTTCTCGACCACGACATAAGAGCCGGTTCCCGACGAGGCAAAGCGATACATGAACGAGAAAGAGACGACACCCAGCGGATAATCGGGCGTACGCAAATATTCGCCGGTGTTTTTCAAGGCTACCGAAGGGGCCGACTCGCCGCTACTGGCGGCCGAGGTATAGTAGCCACTGGCGGTCCCTGTCCAACCATCGGGTAAGGGTTTACCCGAAGAACCTACGTTATCAAAACCTTCGTTCACCGTGTGCTGCTCGCCGGTCTGGGTAAAACAGAGCAGTTCGTAGCCATCGGCCTCCTGCACCTCTTCCCAGTTGATACGGAAAGAGGTATCGGTTATCTCGGAAGCATCGAGCAGCAGAGGAGTCTCAAGCGAATCGGTGATAAATTGCATACTGTATGCGGCGTCAACGGTACCGGCCGGAGTAACAGCATCGACCCGATAGGTATAGCGGGTCAACGGCCGAAGACCGGTAAAACGGTATTCCTGTCCAAGCCCTATCGATTTATCATTATATATATAATCTCTCTCTGAATCGAGCTGCATCTCGAAGCGGCCCAGTTGCGAAAAATCGTCTTTGGGTGCCGCCTGCCACTCGCTCTCGTCATATACCACCGAAGGGTGAGTAACATTGGGTTGCCGATAGAGGGTTTTGTCCTGCCCCCAATAGGCTATCTCCCCGGCAAAGCCGACCACATCGACGACAATGCCGTTATGACAAAGGGCCACAGCATCGTTGCCGTTGAAGTTGAGCGGCGAATCCTCGCCTCCGGGAATAATCTGCGAAGCTAATGCTTTGAGGGTTTCGTCGGTCGATTGAGCATTCAGCAACAACCAAGACTCGCCGTTTGGCAGCACAGTATTGCCCAGCGGCGTATCGTTATAGAAAGAGCCTCCCCCATTCGACTCGATGCGCAGACTGTATGCCGAGAGGTCGACGGGCGCCCCCGTGCCGTTATATAGTTCGATGGCCTTGTTGTAGCCCGAACCTTCGACATAGGCCGAGATAATGAGATTGCCAGCAGTTGTATTGCCCCGCCAAAGCGACACCCGATAGTCGGTTGCCGAAGGCGAATTGACCCAATGGACCGTAGCAGCGGTTGCCGTGATATCGGTAGCCGAGGTGACGATGAACGAGGGCACGACTATCAACTGTACGGGAATGCGGTACTGGCGTTCGAGACCTCCGCCCGCAATCGTAAGAGTATCGCGATAGTCGCCTCGGGTCTGCCGGTTGCACGAGATGGAGAGTTCATACCCGTCGCGTACCTGTTGCGGGGTGAGTGTCGAGGACGACAAAGTGAATATGCCGCCTACCGACCAGGAGAGTGAAAGCGACGAATCGAGGTTGTCTCCCAAAATTTCGAGTCGCGAAACCCGGCTATCACCGGCCAGCACTACCCCCATGTCGACCGAATCTCCATAGCGAGGCAATGCCAAAAATGGTGCCGTCTCTTCGGGGAAGGCATAGGGCGTGCCGCTACGGTCGCCCCACACATGCTCGGCCAGGTCGGGGAAATCGATATAAGGATTGCGGTTGCCCTGTATGGCATAGACCGAGTCGTTCCGCGCCTGCTCCATCTCGCCGGGCGGGTCCTCGCGGTGCCATTTGAGCAACAGGTCGAGAGCCCACGGTCGCCACACCGGATAGGAGTTGTTGTCGAGCATGGGCGACTGCCAGTAGTCACAGAGGTTTTCATAGGCCGTAACCACATAGAAATAGGCCCGGGCAAAATCGCCCTTGTACTCGTCGGCAGGCTCGAAGCAGCGGTCGGTATATTCGACACCAAAACCGTTCACTCCTATCTTGGAGACACCGTTATCGAACCCGGGATTTCCCGAAACTTCGCCCAGCGGCAAGTTGTTTTTCGAGGAGTTGGCCGATCCGTCGGCCGGATAGAGGTGATGCAGGTCACGATAGGCATTATTCTCATAGGCTCCCCACCAGCTCTTGGGGAAAGAGTGCTCGATGTGCATACCGTCGACGGCCTTATAGCCATCGAAATAGCGCACCTCGGAAGAGTAACGATCCCACACACTGCCGTCGCCAAGACGGTCGGTGCGCGAGAAACCCTCCCAAGTGGCCCCCTGTCCGCTGCCATAGTCGAGGGTGTGAGCCACACTCACAATCCGGTGCAAGGCCGTTTTCAGGTCGGCCCCGCTTTTCCCGTCGGCTGCATAATAATAACCGGCAGGAACCGCCGCCCTCAGGTAAAACCCAAAGGAGGCGATTCCGATTGCCGTTAAAACTATCTGGATATATTTCTTCTTCATGGCAATTCAAGATTAAAGATTAAGGGAAAAACCGGCGGTCAAAGACTTAACGGGAACTATACACCCGTACCGTGGTCTGCATGGTGCGCGAAACGACCCGCACGATATAGATACCTTCGGGCAACTCCCATTCCGACTCTTCACTGTGAAGCATGCGCGAGCCACACAGACGGCCGTCCATCGTGTACCATTGAGCTACGGCATTCATGGGAGCATTGAGTATGTGCAACGTCGAGCCCGAGGTAAATATCAAGATGTGGTCGTCGGCCACCTGGTCGACTGCTGCCGACCAGGTAGATACCGACACGGTGTTGGATTCCGTCTGGGCCTCCTCTCCTACATAGGGAGTCACGGTGTAGTGATATTGTACGGCCGGTGTCAAATCGGTCACTTCATATTCGGTCACATTGCCTACCCGACGAGGATAACCGTCGAGGGTTACCGGCACAAAACCGCCACCACTCTTCACCACCACGCTGTGCAGATAGGCCCGATGGTCTTTCTTGGCCATAAAGGTAATTTTCGAAGAGGCTGTCCCCACCTTTACGGGGATAGTCGTGGTCGTGGTGCCGTCGAGGGTAATTTGACCAATCTCTTCGTCATCAATCGAAACATACAGTACCGACTGGTCGTTTTTATAAGGCTCGGCTACGACTGTTATCGAGGCATCGCCGGCCGAGAGGTCGAGGAGTGGCGATGTGGCACTACCGTTCTGACTACCCGAACCCAAACGCAATTTACCCTGCTCGACAGCGGTATATCCGCCGTATGTCCAGGTATCGGGCTTCGACGAAAATACGACGTTGAGCAGTTCTTTCTCGGGAGCGCTCGACGAGTAGTCGTCGTACCACACATTCAATTCATAGTCGGTAGCTCCCGACTTGGGTGTCCAGGCAGCCACAAACGAGGTTTTGCCAATTTCTTTGGCAGGCAAAGCCACGAAATCGTCGATGGCTTTGCCCGTGAGTTTGACGATTACCGGCGAAGAGAGGTCGCCACTCGCGATGTCGAGGGTAGCCTGGTGCGAGCCTACCACAGTAGAGCGATAAGAAAGCTCGACGGTCGCCCCATTGTTGACGGCATCGGCGGTGAGGGTGCGGGGGCTGACCGAGAAACATTCGCTGTCGGTACCGCCTATTTCGAGCGTCACATCGCTTTCGAAATTGTGGCCCTTCACCTGAATTTGCAGGGTTACCGGGTCTGAAACATTGATTGAGGCAACACCCAGATCGATAGTCGACCCGCTTTGAGGCGTTTCGATATAGGGAGCTTTCTCACCCGTGGGCGAGAAAGGTTCGTTGCGGCGGTCGCCGAAAATGAGGTCTACCAATTCGGGATAATCGATAAAGGGGTTGCGATTGCCTTGTCTCGACTCATAAACGGCCTCGTTGCGGTCGATTTCCTTTTGGCTCACCGGGTCCAGTTTGTGCCAGCGCAGCAGCATGTCGAGCTGCCACTGTACGATATGGGGATAGGACGAAATGAATATGCCGCCCCAGTTGTCGATACGACTTTGATAACGGGTAGCAAAATAGAAATAGGTGCGGGCAAAATCGCCTTTGTACTCGTCGTTGGGTTCAAACACGGTACCCGTATACCCGGGAGTGGTGCAAGAACCCCATTTGGAGAAACCGTTTTTCGAACTCGATGCACCCGAGCCCACCTCGCCGAAGGGATTGTTGCTGCGCATACCGTTTATCTTGCCGTCGGTAGGATAGACATGCCACACGTCCGATTTCATGGGCGTGCGCTCATTGAACCAGCTCTTGGGCACCGAGTGCTCCCGGTTGTAGCAGTCGCCTTCGCTCGAATAGCTTCCACCACACTGATCGGTCCCGAAAACAAAATCGGTCACATCGGAATACATGTCCCACACCTTACCGTCGGGGCGTCTATCGGTCGTTTCATAAAGAGACCACAAGCCGTCGTACCCCACATCGGTCGCATTGCTGATGATGGTCGACAAACTATTTTGCAACGCTTCGCCGCTCTTCCCGATAGCCGCATCGTAATATCCGGCAGGTACCTCGGCCCACAAAGCGAACGAAAACAGGCTGGCTAAAACGACAAGCCCCAAACGATTGTGAAAAATACGAGTCATAATCTATTCCTATAAATTAGTTTTTTACTTTTTTGGAAAAGGGTGGTAAAGATAATAATAAAATTATAAAAATCGATTTCCACCACCCATTTTTGAGGCAAAAAAAAATCGACGGACCGGTTCCTGTCAGGAGCCGGTCCGTCGTAATCGGTTTGTTTTCGGTCGGGTTACTCCGATTCGAGGAGTCCCGAGAAGCCCCGTTTCTTGTCTTTCCAAATCTGGTAGCGATAGACCAGACAGGTCGTCACGAAATAGACTCCGGTGAGTATCCACAGCATCGTATAGGCATGGCGCACATCATAAATACCGGCTCCTGCGGTGTTCATGCGCACAAAACCTTCGATGCCCCAGGTCGACGGAATGATGGCTCCCAGCCATTGCCAAACCTCGGGCATGGCGTAACGAGGCCAGGTGATACCCGAGATGAAGAGAAAAATGACCGAGGTAAAGACAAAGAGCAGGAACGAACTTTCACGCTCACGCACGAAGACCGACAGGGTCATACCGAAGAATATCGACGAGAGCAGGAAAGGCACGGCAAACGAATAGATTTCGACCTGGCTGCCTATCTGAGGGAACTTGAAGAGCCAGGGTATGAAATGGAGTATATAGGCCGTGCACAGCACATAGAGACTGAAATAGCACAACGCCTTGCCCACCACCAAGTGCAGCACATTGTTGTGCATGTGCTCGCGACCGCTGTAAAAAAGATGCAGGCGACCGTGTTCGTAGATACCTCCGGCCAACATGCCGATACCCAGGATAAGGCTCTGTTGCAAAATAAGGACAAGAATCGCCGGCAGCAGAAATGAAGCCAATCCCGACTCCGGGTTATAGAGATTGACCGAAGCATAAGGAATGGGCTGTGTAGCCACATTAATCTGTTCCTGCGTGGCTCCTCCCAGCGACTGGGTTTGAAGTTTACCGCCCAAGTTCATGGTCACATCGGTCAAAGCGATGAGAAAGCCTTTGTAATGGAGCAAGATGCTCATGTCGGAGTAGAACGATACGACACTCTGCTCACCCCGCTCGATTTTTTTACTGAAATCGCCCGGTATACACAAGATGCCATAACAGTTCTTCTCGTGCATCATGCGTTTGGCCTCGTCCATATTGGCGCAATACGATACAATGCGCACATGCGGGGTAGCGTCCATCTCGCGAGCCAGTTCCCGGCTCAACGGGGTGCGGGCATTATCGACCACCACCATGGGCACCTCTCTCACCACTTCGGGATTATAGACCGCCGCATAGACGATGGGATAGACAAAGGGCAAAGCGAAGAAGAAGAGTATCACCCCGAAATCCTGAAAAACGGCACGATACTCCCGACGCCAAATGTAATAGATGTCGGCCAATCCTATTTTTATGGAATGCAACAATTTCATAACTGTCTGTTTTTACATCACGGCACATACACATGCCGCATAAGGGCTTTTTTGAGCCGGGGCAACAACGGGGTCGATGCCACAGCAAAGAGAATGAGCGCGACATAATACATGCGCGAGTAATAGAGCGGTATGCCGTTGAGCGCCTGGTCTACATAGATGAGAAAATAGTGGCGCACCGGCAGTACATACGACACCGCCTGGAACGGCAGATACATGGCCTGTACCGGGAACGAGAAGCCGGCGATGGAGAGCGACAACACACCCACCAGTCCGGCAGCGCTCAACCCGATGCGCAGCGAGGGGGCGATGCTCATGATAATCACGGCAAAACTCTGGGAAGCCACTACCAGCAGAAACATGGCCGCAATCATGTGCCAGATATTCCCCTGCATGGGAAAATGCAGATAGCCATACAGCATGGCCAGATAGAAGAGCCCCACGGCAAAAAAGATGATAGTCTGAGGCAAAAGCTTGCCGGTAACGGCAATGATTATCGAGTCGTCGGCCGTGCGCAGCCACTCCCGCGAGGAGCCCCGCTTGATTTCGGAACCGATACTGAACACCGTCACCAGCAAAATCATCAGTTGCAGCATACCCGGCAGAAACGAATTGTTGAGATAGACCGAGTAGCTAATCCACGGATTTCCCAAGGCGTGCATATCGGAGGCGACAGGCTGCAACTTGGCCATAATCTGCGACTCCTCGGCCCCGGCCGAAAGCAATACCTGACGCACGACAGCTCCCGACGCCAACACCGACATGGTCTTGAAACTCTTGTAAAGCAGCGAGGCGGGAATATAGTAAGCGTTGTTGGTATAAAACGATATTTCGGGCTGACGACCGGCCAGTGCCTTGGCCTCGAAATCCTCGGGAATCATCAGGAAGCCGAAGATGTCGCCCGACTGCATCAGTTCACGGGCCTCGGTAAAACTGTTGAGCTTGTAGTGCACGTCGACCGACTCCAATGCCCCCAGTTGCCGGGTAAAGCTCTGTGACGAAGAGGAGTTGTCGAGGTCGACCACGGCCACAGGGATTTTATGAGGCAATCCCTCGTGCATCAAAGAGAGCATGAAGAGACTGCAAAACAAGGGTGCCACCACCATGCAAAGCACATAGGCGGGACGAGCCACGAGCAGCCGCATCTCCCGGACGATAGTCGCCCACAAACCTGTTTTATTTTCCGTTTGTTCTGACATATAAAATTTCCCGACGTTAATTAAATATCGACCACTGGCTTACCTATCGCGTTTCAACAATACCGACATGCCCGGACGCAGGTTGTCGACCGGCTCCACGGGCCGGGCCTTCACCTCGAAAGTCTTGGCATCGTACTGTCCTGTCACCTTGGTAGCGCGCCATACGGCATAGGAGCCCATATCGCGGATATAGAACACTTTGAGAGTAACCTCCTTGTTGTCGAGCGCGGGAATAACGGCACGCACCTCGGCACCCATCGTGAGGTCTTCGAGCAAATCCTCACGCACGTTGAACGACACCCACATATCGTCGAGTTTCAACACATTCATGATGGGAGCCCCCAGGCTCACCAGCTCGCCCACATTGGGGAAAATGTCGGAAATCTCGCCATCGGTGGGAGCCGTCAGATAAGAATCGTCGAGTATCGACTCGACCTCGGCCACACTCCCCCGGGCGGCAGCCACCATCGCAGCGGCGGCAGCCTTGTCCTCGTCCTGCGCGCCGGCCTTGGCCATTTCGTATTGCGAACGGGCAGCGCTCTCGGTAGCGACCATCGCCTTGTAAGAAGCCTCGGCCTCGTCGCGTTTTTGTGCCGAGATTACTCCTTTCTTATAAAGCGACTCCATGCGGTCGTAGGTCTTCTTGGCTATCGTGAGGCCGGCCTGAGCCTGCTGCCACATATCGTAAGCCGAATTGAGCAACTCGATGCGAGTACCCCGATCGACCTTCTTGTTTTGGGCTTGAGCCACCGACTCCATTGCCTCGGCCTGCGAAAGCTTGGCCTCGACGAGCGACGAGTGGATATGCACCAGCGTATCACCGGCCTGCACATACTGTCCCTCTTCGACCATAAACTCGACCACTCGCCCGGGCAGTTTTCCAGAAACTCGCACCTGTGTTGCTTCGGCCTGTCCCTGAATAATTTGCGGCTCGGGTTTGAGCAGGAACAATCCAATCAAGGCCAAAACTACGATAATGACAATCAGCGCAATGAGTCCAACGACCAAAGTACGCTCTTTCTTCTCTTTTAGATTTTCCATCGTAAATCTTGTTTTGCTATTTTTCTATTTTCTTTTTTCAATATTTCATGGTACCCAAAGCCTTGGCCAGGTAGACTTCGCAAAGGCGGGTATCGATTTCGGCATCTATTTTCTCCGACTGTGCTTCGAGCCAGGCAGTCTGCGCTTCGAGTACGTTGGTCGTGGTGAGCACGCCCTCCTCAAAACCGACTTGGGCATTGCGCAGGTTCTCGTCGGCTTTCTCGAGATTCTTCACCGCCATGCGGTAGGTGCGATAAGCCTCCGAGGCCTTGAAGGCAGCCTGATTTACCTGCAACTCGATTTTCTCCTTTGTGTCGGCCAGTTGCAGTTTGGCAACGACAGCCTCACTCTTGGCAGCCCGTATCTTGTTGTAGTTCTGCCCCCAGTGCAAGATGGGGATATTGAGCATGACCCCCACGCTGAACATGCCGTCAAACTCGTTCTTAAAACCGTTGAACACACTGGGATTGGTGAACGAATAGGTACCGACCAACGCCAACTTGGGCAACATGTCGGAGAGGGCCAGGTTTTTCTTCTTCTCATAAATCTTGGCGGCATAGTCGAGACTGAGTACCTCGTTACGGTTCTTGAACACCTCTTCCATGTCGTAGGCAAGAGGCAACTCCTGCGGCTCGACCCGCTCGAGCGTCTCGTCTTCGAGGGTGAATACCTCGTTCACGGGCAGCCCGCAAATCTGCGCCAAGGCCATGCGCGACAGTGCCAGCCCGTTGTCGACTTTCGACAAGGTTATCTGCGCGGCATTCAACCGCACGGCAACCGTAAGTCCATCGGATTGTGTGGCAACCCCCTCGGCAATCATCTCCTGCACATGGCGGTTGAGGGTATCGAGCAATGCGGTGTAACTCTCGGCCAGTTTCTTTTTATGCACGAGCGACACCACCTGCCAGTAAGCCTCGTCGGTTTGGTAGATAATCTCTTTCTCGGCGGTGTTTCGTTGCGAAACGGCCAGTTTCTCGGCATAGCTCGCAATATCGTTCAACGCCTTGATTTTACCACCCATGAAAATGGGTTGTGTCAAGGTAACCAGACCCGCATAAACATTGTGTGTGTCGAACTCGAAAGCCTCCTTGGGAATAACGGCCACTGTCTGGGGTATGGGCTGGTTGTCGTTGAGAATGGGCTGGCCTGTAACCGGGTGTTTCACCACATTATATTGATACTCTTGGGTGGCCAAATCGAAACTTTTGGTGGGTAGATACTGGTCTTCTTCCAAAAGCGAAATAGCTTTCTGGTTATACATGTAGGTGCCCGTGAAATCGATTCCCGGGAAATAGGCTCCCCGAGCCGATTTCTTGGTATAACCGGCACCCCTTACCTTCTCCTCGGCTATGCGTAACTGCTTATTGTTTTTCAACGCCATGCGACGGCACGAATCGAGCGACACCGGTTGTTGCCCCCATACAAGCAGGGTTGAAAACAAAAAGAGGGCGGTCAGGACTCTGCCTGCAAATAACTTGCGAATCAGTTTCATATCTTTCTTACCTTTATACATTCAAAGCTAATACTTGCCTTGCTTATAGTTGCATAAACAATTTTATCTCTTAAAAAAATAATGCCCTCGGCATTACCACACAAAAATACACCGAGTTTAGCATTAAACAAATATTTAAGGCTTATGTTTTTTCTTTTTATCGTTTTTTAATACTCTGCCGTCCAACGGGACACAACGAACGAAAGGCGGCAACGCCGGGCTTTATTTTTTGAGGGTAAACGGGCGGGTACCGATTTTGTAATTGTCGGCAAAAATATCCACCCGGTAATCGCCCGGATAAAGAAACTCCTCGACCGTCCAATACATGGTCACGTCGTTGATTTCGTCGCCCGTAAACTCGATGAGCTTGCGACACGAGAAATTGATTTCACGGTCTTCGAAGGGGAAGACATCGGCCCGATCCTTCACCAGCACATCGCCATCGGGCTTCACGATGCGGGCATAGATATATTTTTCGCCCACCTCGGCAGTCACATTTTTGGCAATGGAAAAGGTTATCTTTATCTTGTCGGTCTTCTTGATGCGTTTGGCCACCTTACCCCGCGAATCGATAGGCGTCACGACTATGCCCACGGCATCGAGCTTCGAGGCGAGTGTCACTTTCTCGGATAGCTCCTCACGCTCCTGCTTCAACTGGCTGGCGGTCTCGGCCACCTCGCGATAACGGCGGGTCACCTGTGCATTCTCTTCGCGCAGCTGCTTGTTGGCCGCATTGAGCGAATCGATTTGTATCACATAATGGCGCATGATGCCCCGCAACGTAGCGAGCTCCTTTTTCAACTCTTCGATGCGGGCCGAGCTGGTGTTCTTCACCGTGCGCAGCTCTTCGAGCAAACGCTGCACTTTCACCTTCTCGGCATCGAGCTTCTCGATGAGCGAGTCGTTATTGAACATCATCTTCTGCCCCTCGAACTGGTCGTACTGTGCAGCCAAATCGCTATACTCCCTTTCGAGCTCGCTGCGCTGCTTGTCTATCTCGACCTGCTCCTTGAAATCGGACATCTGTTTATGTTGTATATATATGAAAACTGCGGTTCCCGCCAAAGCAACCGCCAAGGCAACAATAATGATGACTACCCAATTACTTCTTTTCATGTCTATCCAGAAGCTTATATTTTTCTGCAAAAGTAACGCATTCTCGCATATCAATCAAGGAGTGACAGATTATTTAAGTTATAAATGTTAAAAATAACTTGACACCCACGCTTCATCGAACTTCCGCCGGGAGCCGGACGACTATCAGCAAAAAGCAAGAAGACGTAGCGAAAAAAATCTTTTTCTCATAAAAATAATTAAGTTAATGCCTATTACAAACGATTTATGCTATCTTTGTGAAACCTTAGAAAAGTTATACGCCTAAGCATTTATGGAAAAATTGATAAAATTTTTCAAGAAGCACCCGATAATCAAAACATTAGTCTTGATGGTTATCGTCTTTTTCCTGTTGATAGGAATTACCCTCTACGGGCTGAAACTATATACCCGGCACGGAAAAGCCGTACTGGTACCCGAGGTGAAGGCCTTAATCCTGCCCGATGCCCTGCGCATTCTCGACCGAGAGGGGTTCAGATATGAAATTATCGACTCGCTGTTCATCGACGGAGCCACACCCGGCTCTATCGTAGAACAAACTCCTGCCGGCGGTAGCAAAGTGAAAGAGGGGCGTATCATCTACCTCTCGATCAACGCCTACTCTCCACGCATGATTTCCTGTCCCAAAGTAACCGACATGTCGCTGCGCCAAGCGCTCGCAAGCCTCGAAAGCCGGGGATTGAGCGATGTGCGCATACAAAATGTGCCCTCGGAGTACCCCGACCTCGTGATTGGAATCGAGTATCGGGGCGAACCGCTCGAGCCCGGCGACAAGCTGCCGATTGGCAGTAGCGTGACGTTGCTCGTGGGGAACGGCGTTCCCGAAACGACTTTCGACTCAATAGTTGTCGACGAGTTTTCGCAAGCCTCCGACGAGGCTCCCCTCACCGACAACAGCTGGTTTAACTGAACTTGATGCAACAAAAAGTATGAACGTTTGCGACGAAGACATAGAAGCCGACGACAAAATCATCGCCGAAGAGGGTGAACGGGAGTTGTATGAGCACTTTCGGTTTATTGCCGACAAGGGGCAGAGCCTCTTGCGTGTAGACAAGTTTCTGGTCGCCCGCCTCGAAAGCTCGTCGCGCAACCGGGTGCAACAAGCTGCTGAGGCCGGCTGCATACTCGTCAACGGCAAGCCCGTCAAATCGAACTACCGGGTGAAGCCGCTCGATGTCGTATCGGTCGTCATGGATCGTCCCCGCTACGAATTTGAGATTATTCCCCAGGACATTCCACTCGACGTCGTATACGAAGACGAAACCGTCCTGGTGGTAAACAAACCTGCCGGGCTGGTGGTACACCCCGGTCACGGCAATTATAGCGGGACTTTGGTAAATGCTCTCGCCTACTATTTCAGAAACACCCCCGATTATGACGTGAGCGACCCCCGGCTGGGGCTGGTGCACCGTATCGACAAAGACACCTCGGGTCTATTGGTCATCGCCAAGACTCCAGAAGCCAAAACCAATCTGGGGCAACAATTCTTCCAAAAGACCACCCAGCGCAAATACGTGGCTTTGGTGTGGGGACTCATGGAACAGGACGAAGGCACCATCACCGGCAATATCGGCCGCAGTCTGAAAGACCGGCTGCAAATGACCGTCTTCCCCGACGGCGACCAGGGCAAGCACGCGGTAACCCATTACAAGACATTGGAACGGTTGGGATATGTTTCCATCGTTGAATGCAAGCTCGAGACCGGGCGTACACACCAGATTAGGGTACATATGAAATACATAGGCCACACGCTTTTCAACGACGAACGGTATGGCGGAGACCAAATACTCAAAGGGACAACTTTCACCAAGTATAAACAGTTTGTGCAGAACTGTTTCGATATTTGTCCCCGGCAGGCACTGCATGCCAAGACCCTCGGATTCAGGCACCCGGTCACGGGAAAAGAGATGTTTTTCGACTCGCCTGTCCCCGACGATATGACCCGGCTGTTTGACAAATGGCGCAATTACACCGCCAACCGGGAAACGGTATAAATAGAGATTAATACAAAGAAAAACAACTTATCAATAAAAGACGGTTCTATACCTTAAAACATGAGAGTTATGGAATGCCCCAAAGAATTTGACGATATCAGGCCATATTACGACCGCGAATTTCACGACAAAATGAAAGTCTTGGTCAAAGAGCCCAAATTCGAACATGCCGTGCGCTATGTGCTGCGCGACGTCAACTACGATGTGTTGACCCAGCAACTGTTGTCAATCGACAACAAAAAAGACTTTCAACTGCTCGTCATGCGTGCCTTCCTCGAAGTCCTCACCAAAAAGACAACCAAATGTCTCACCGAGGACAATTTCGACGTTATCGACAGAACCAAGAACTACACCTTCATGTCGAACCACCGCGACATCATTCTCGATGCTTCGCTGCTCAATCTGCTGCTCATTCGCCGCGGCATCAATACAAGTGAAATCGCCATAGGCAACAACTTGCTTATCTTCGACTGGATATCCGACCTGGTACGGCTTAACAAAAGCTTTATCGTCAAACGCAACGTGGGTGTAAGACAAATGCTCGAGGCTGCCCGGCAACTCTCGGGTTATATCCATTTCGCCATCACCAAAAAACACGAGTCGGTATGGATTGCCCAGCGCGAAGGCCGCTCGAAAGACTCGGACGACCGCACACAAGAGTCGCTCATCAAGATGCTGGGGCTGACCGGCAACGGCGACCTCGTCGAGAACTTGAAGGAGATTAACATCATGCCTGTCTCCATCTCCTACGAATACGACCCCTGCGACTACCTCAAAGCGCATGAGTTCCTGCTCAAACGAGACAATCCCGATTTCAAAAAATCGCAAGACGACGACCTCCACAGCATGGAAATCGGGCTGCTCGGCTACAAAGGCCGTGTGCATTTCCAAGTATCGCCCTGCATCAACGACGAGCTCGACAAGCTCACACACATCGAGGAGAAAGCCGAGGTTCTGGCTCAGATTCTCAAAGTCATAGACAACGCCATTCACAGCGGCTATAAGATATATCCCGGCAACTATATCGCCTACGATATGCTCAACGAGGAGAAACGCTTTGCCGACCGTTATACCGACAAAGAGGTGCTCAATTTCACCAACTACCTGCACTCGCAGCTATCCAAAATACCCGACGTGACCGATGAGAACGATTGGGAATACCTCAAAAAATGTATCCTGCAAATGTATGCCAACCCCTTGAAAAACAAGCTGGCGGCAATGAATCAAAATGAGTGACAAAAGAAACTCCAAATAAAACGACGGGCATCTTCTTCAAGCAAGAGTGCCCGACGTTTTTTCCATCAAAATCAAGACGAAACGTATGCGATTACCTCTTCTCCTCATTTTACTCCCCATACTCGCACTCACGGCCGACACCTATATCTACCGGCGAAACCTGCGGCGCCAATCGCGGTGGGTGAAAATATTGTGGTGGAGCCTCACAGGTGTCGTGCTCGCTGCCGTATTCATAGGAGTTCTCCTTCAATTCAAGTTCCGAGGGACACTCGACATCAACACAACCATGTGGATATTCTACACCTTCTTTTTGGTGTATATGCCCAAGTGGTTCTACACGATATTCTCCCTGCCCGACTACCTCCCGTGCCTGTGGCACAAACGGCACAGTCACTGGGGACATATAGCAGGCCTGGTTTTGGCCCTGTATGTCATGGGCAGCATGCTCTACGGGGCTTTCTATGCACGCCAACATCCGGTATACAACCACCGGACCATCACCTGCGAGCGGCTGCCCGAAGCGTTCGACGGATACCGCATCGTACAGTTCTCCGACCTGCATCTCGAAACTCTTGGCTCGGCCGACCGCTATCTACCCCGATGGGTGGCCGGTATCGATAGCCTCCACCCCGATCTCATCGTCTTTACCGGCGACCTGGTAAACCGGCAAGGAGGCGAACTGACACCCTACATGGACGAACTCTCCCGCCTCTCGGCCACCGACGGTGTTTACTCGATATTGGGCAACCACGACTACGGCGACTACTATCATTGGGAATCGCCCGCCGAAAAGGAGAAAACCTTGCAACAACTCATTGCCGATGAAAGTCGCATGGGCTGGCATCTGCTCAACAACCGCTCGGTATGGCTGCATCGCGGCAACGACAGCATCGCCCTCATCGGGGTCGAAAACTGGGGATTGCCTCCCTTCCCCCAATACGGACGATTGTCCGAAGCCTACCCCAACCTGAACGACTCGACCTTCAAGATACTGCTCTCGCACAACCCGCTGCACTGGCGCCACGAGGTGATACCCCACTCCAACATCGACCTTACCCTCTCGGGCCACACCCACGCCATGCAGTTGAAATTGGGCTGGGAAGGATTCGAGTACTCGCTGGCCGAGCCTATGTATCCCGAGTGGAGCGGTCTCTACACGGCTCCCGACGGTCACCACAAACTTTATGTCAACGAGGGCATGGGGTGCGTATTCCTACCCATGCGCATAGGCGCCCGCCCCGAGATTACCGTCATCACGCTAAAAAAAGATTCATGAATACGACGTTTTGCAAACTCCTGGCCCAGTCATTGGGCATCGCCCAACCGCAAATCGAACGAACCATCGCATTGCTCGACGACGGCGCTTCCATTCCTTTCATCAGCCGCTACCGCAAGGAGGCTACCGGTTCGCTCGACGAGGTACAGATAGGGAACATCAAGGAGGAATATGACCGGCTGCGCGAGCTGGCCAAGCGCAAAGAATCGATTCTCTCGACCATCGACGAGCAGGGCAAGCTCACCGACGAGTTGCGCCAACGTATCGAAGCCTGCTGGAACGCCACCGAACTCGAAGACATTTACCTGCCCTACAAACCCCGCCGACGCACTCGCGCCGAGGTGGCCCGCGAACACGGGCTTGAGCCTTTGGCCAAAATCATCATGTCGCAACGTAACGACCGCATCGAAACTACTGCCGCCCGATTTGTCAACCCCGAGGTGCCCGATACCGAAAGTGCCGTCAAAGGGGCCTGCGACATCATAGCCGAGTGGGTAGCCGAGAACGAACAGGCCCGCAACACCGTGCGCCGCGGCTTTGAGCAAAGCGGAATCGTCTGCGCCAAAGTGGTCAAAGGCAAAGAGGAAGAAGGCGACAAATACCGCGACTATTTTGCTTGGAGCGAACCCCTGCGGAGGTGCTCCTCACACAAGATTCTGGCCATACGCCGGGGTGAAAACGAGGGTATATTGCGGGTGTCGATTGCGCCCGACGACGAGCAGACCCTCCCTCGCCTGCAACACCTCTTCGTCAAGGGCAAGGGCGAAGCCTCCAACCTCGTCGCACAAGCGGTGACCGACAGCTACAAACGGCTGCTGCGCCCCTCGATCGAGAGCGAGTTTGCCGCCTCGTCCAAAGCCAAGGCCGACGACGAAGCCATTGCCATCTTTGCCGAAAACGTGAAACAGCTGCTGCTGGCACCCCCCTTGGGGCAAAAACGGGTATTGGCCATCGACCCGGGCTTCCGCACCGGCTGCAAGGTGGTCTGCCTCGACGCCCAAGGCAACCTGCTGCACAACGAGACCATCTATCCTCACCCGCCCCGCCAGGACCACGCGGGTGCCGCCCGAAAACTGACTCAACTGGTCGAAAGTTACAAAATCGAGGCTATCGCCATCGGTAACGGTACCGCCGGTCGCGAGACCGAGCAGTTTGTCACCCACTTGCGTTACGACCGCAAGATACAAGTCTTTGTCGTGAGCGAGAGCGGAGCTTCCATCTACTCGGCATCGAAAGCGGCACGCGAAGAATTTCCCCACCACGATGTGACCGTGCGCGGAGCCGTATCGATAGGCCGACGACTCATCGACCCGCTGGCCGAACTGGTGAAAATCGACCCCAAGTCGATAGGCGTGGGACAATACCAGCACGACGTGGACCAGCCGAAACTGAAACGCTCGCTCGACCGGGTAGTCGAGTATTGCGTGAACTCGGTAGGCGTGAACGTCAACACCGCCAGCAAACACTTGCTCACCTACATCTCGGGGTTGGGACCCCAGCTGGCTCAAAACATCGTAGAGTATCGTCAGACCCATGGCGATTTCGTGCGCCGCAGCGACCTGCTCCGGGTGCCCCGTATGGGAGCCAAAGCCTTTGAACAGTCGGCCGGATTCCTGCGCATTCCCCATGCAGACAATCCCCTCGACAACTCAGCCGTACACCCCGAGCGGTATGCCATCGTCGAGCAAATGGCGGCCGACCTGGGTTGCTCCATCGAAGAACTCATTACCGACAAAAGTCTCAAAAACAAGCTCGACCTGACGCGATATATCTCGGGCGATGTGGGCATGCCTACCCTCAACGACATCATGGCCGAACTCGACAAACCCGGCCGGGACCCCCGCCGATACATCGAGATGATGGAGTTCGACGCCAAGGTCAAGACCCTCGACGACTTGCAGGAAGGCATGGTGCTCAACGGCATCGTCACCAATATCACCCAGTTCGGCTGCTTTGTCGACATCGGCATCAAGGAGAACGGGCTCGTCCACATCTCGCAGATGGCCGACCGTTATGTCTCCAATCCCGCCGAAATAGTAGCCATGCACCAGCCGGTAAGGGTGCGGGTCATCGGGATAGACCGCACACGGAAACGCATACAACTCTCATTAAAAGATGTGTCATGAATACCGCTTTAATCAGTTTGGCCTCAAACTCGCCCGATAAACGCGAACAAATGGAAAAGGCGTTTGCCGAGTTGCAGGCGATGGGCATCGTAGACAAGTCGTCGTCGATATACGAGACGGCCCCCTACGGGAATCCGCATCACCCCAACTACCTCAACGCCGTAGCCCGCATACACACCCCCGTCGAATACCAAACGCTGCACGACTCACTCAAAGAGATGGAGCAAAATCACGGACGTACGCCCCTGTCGAAACAGACCGGCGAAATTCCTCTCGATATCGACATCGTGGTATGGAACGGCAAAACCCTGCGCCCCCAAGATTTCGACCGGGATTATTTCAAAATCGGACTCCAAGAGATACAGCAACCGGTGGAAAACCATCAGCCCCACCCGATTGTTTCACATTAAATACGATTGAAAAATGAAAACAGTAGAAGAAACCCTGCTCAACCGCACATCGGTTCGCCGCTATGAATACGACAAGATACCAGCCGAGACGCTCGACTTTATCTACCGAGCCATCGCCAACACACCCACCAGCTACAACGGGCAGCAATTCTCGGTAATCGCCATCGACGACCAGACAATCAAGGAAGAGCTCTATGCCATCACCAACCAAAAGCAAATCAAGACCTGCGCCACACTGCTCATATTCTGTGCCGACTATCACAAAATCGATGTGCTGGCCCAAAAGAAAGAGATAGACAACCCTCATTTCGAAAACACCCTCGACGGGGTCATGGTAGGTATCATCGATGCCGCCCTGGCCATGCAGAATGCCGTAGTAGCCGCACAGGCTGCCGGACTGGGCAGTTGCTGCGTGGGATATGCCCGCACAGCCAATCCCGAAAAAATTGCCGAGATTCTGCATCTGCCCCAAGGAACCTTCGTTGTTTGTGCCCTCACGCTGGGTATTCCTCGCGAAGCGCCCGACTTGAAACCCAAACAGCCGCTTTCGCTCGTCGTGCATCACAACCACTATCGCACCGACGACATGAGCGACGAACTCTTGCAGTATGACCACACCATATCGGAGTACAACCGGCACCGCAGCGGCACCACCTCGGAAAACGACTGGTGCGGCCACATACTCGACTACTACCGCATAGCTCTCGACTATGATATGGAAGGTTATCTCTCCAAACAGGGTTGCAAACTACCTTTCGACTCAAAGAAATAGAGACGGAACCCGGTTTTACGGGATAAAATTCCAACGGAAAAAAGGGCGGTTAGGCGATATTTTTCAGCCTTTTGTCGATACTGTTTTGATTCGGGCGAATGCCGACATATTTTTGTATCACAATTAATCAATCGCCCCATGTAAAGTATTACAGACTATTTTTTTCGATTAACTATTCTATATATTTTGGTTATGTAGCAATTTCACTGGGAAGTGGGGTTGCTGCTTTTTTATATCACACTCCCGGCTCGATGCCGCAAAGGGGCAGAATCTCGTCGGGAGAGTCGACCAAATGACAAGCCCCGGCCCGGTTCAGTTCATCGCGGCCCCGGAATCCCCAGGTAACCCCCACCGACTCTACCCCGGCTGCACGTGCGGTGCACATATCTACATCTGAGTCGCCCACATACAAGGCATCGCCCTTCTCAACCCCGGCACACTCAAGAATTTCATACACAATGTCGGGAGCCGGTTTCACCGGTACCCCTTCGCGTTGACCCAGGATAGCGACAAACGGCACTGATGAGAAAAAATGTGCAATGAGTTTCTCGGTCCCTGCCTGGTACTTGTTCGAAGCGACAGCCAGTTTCACCCCGTGGGCCGACAATACCGACAACAACCGGTCTATCCCTTCGTAAGGGCGGGAACAATCGGTATTATGCTCGGTGTAGTATTCGAGAAAAAAGGTTCTCATACGCGATATGTTGTCGGCCGAGCGGGAAACCTCGGGCAACGCCCGTTCAAACAGTTTGGTAATCCCGTTCCCCACAAAATACAGATACTCTTCCACCCCATGCTCGGGAAAACCGCAGCAACGCAAGGCATAGTTGGTACTCTCGGCCAAGTCGGCAATCGTGTTCAATAAAGTCCCGTCCAAATCAAAAATAACCAGTCGTTTCATCGTAATCTCTTCTTTTCAGGTGTGCAAAGATAGTGAAAGGTGAGAGCAGAGACAAATGGAAACATTTGTTTTCAAATTTGGCTATGCCGAACCGTATCCTGTCTTATCAAAAGATAGTGAAAGGTGAGAGCAGAAAGTCAAGTTTACTTGAACTTTTTCCCAAGCCGCAGACTGTTTTATCAAAAGGCTCTCCGCACACCGAGCGAAACAAAAACCACCCGAGTTTTCCCCAATACGACATTTAGACCAATTATATCTCCATAACGGACTTGTAGAGAGCCTATATCCAGAATAACTTTGCGCCATTCCCAACTTGTATATATGGAACAAAAACACGACATAAAGGGCATTCTGTTTAACTTCTCGGGAACACTCGACACCGAAGGGTGCGAATGGTTCGACCTCATTTGGCGCAAATATCGTGATATTGCAATTCCGGTATCGAAAAGAGACTATTTGTGCGCCCACGAATACGCCGAAACCCAAATCACCGAGAAGCAACTCATCGAGCCCGGATTCAATCTATATCAAACACTGCTCACCAAACTCTCGTTGCAAATCAAATACCTCATCGACAAGGGGTTGATTTCAGACAACGCGTGTACCCAGAAATACCCGCAACAGTTGGCAGCCCTTTGCTACAACATAGCCATCATGCACGTGAGAGAAAACGAAAAAACTCTCGAGCAGCTGGTAAAACAATACCGACTGGGCATTGTGGCCCAATCGTACGGAAACCTGCCGGCCATGCTGGTCGATTTCGGACTTGCCTCTTATTTTACCGACGTCATCGAGTCGAGTGCGGTACACCTCGACAAGCCCAATCAGGAAATTTTCAAACTCTCGGTCGACGCCCTTCACATAGCCCCCGAAGAGACCCTGTGCGTGAGCAACTCGCTCCACAACGATTTGCTGCCGGCTCAAAAGATAGGCTGTCAGACAGCCTGGCTGAACCAACGGCCTGTACCCGTATCGAAACGAGTATCGAACTACCACATATCCTCTTTGACCGATCTTAACCTGCTGCTATCTTAAAAATACAGAAAACGAGAAAAGGAACAACCTCCTATTGTCGAATATTGTAATGTGTTGTGAAAAACAAATCTAACTAAAAATATTCCCGGTTCGTGCGGGAGCATGGCCCGGGAAGGCTCTTAGCATAAAAAGTGTATTGACTTGATGAAAGGCTCGGGACGCGATGTCCAGGGCCTTTTTACCCATTCTCCTTATTTTTGAAAATAAATCTGCATCGACAAATTTTGTATATACAGAATATTGCTAACTTTGCACACGAAATAAAAAAAGTATTGTTTACCTGACCATGGATTGGATACAAAGTCTGTTGTTTAGCAACACATCGGTAGCCCACACCGTTATTTTATACGCATTTGTCATCGCGGCAGGAGTAGCTTTGGGCAAACTGAAATTCTTCGGAGTATCGTTAGGAGTCACCTTTGTTCTTTTTGTGGGACTGATTGCCGGTCATTTCGGTTTTTCGGCCGAGAAGAACATACTCCATTTCGTACAAGAGTTCGGTCTCATTCTCTTTATTTACTCCATCGGTTTGCAAGTAGGGCCCAGTTTCTTCTCGTCGTTCAAGCGAGGCGGTCTCACCCTCAATATGCTGGCCGTGGGCATTGTCTTGCTCAACATCGCTGTGGCCCTCACCATCTATTTCCTCAATGAAGACCGGGTGAGCATGCCCATGATGGTGGGTATCCTCTCGGGAGCCGTCACCAACACCCCGGGACTGGGTGCCGCCCAGCAAACCCTGTCGCAATTACATTTCGACGGGACAATCGCCAAAGTCCCCGAGATAGCATTGGGCTATGCTGCCGCCTATCCGCTGGGAGTCATTGGTATAATTGCCTCGATGCTGATAATACGAGCCATCTTCAAAGTAAAGTTGGACAAGGAAAACCAACAAATCGAAGAAGAGAACCAGTCGAGCCAGCTCGTACCCCATGTGGTTACCTACAAAGTAGAGAACAAGCTCATCGTAGGCAAGACTCTCGACGGGCTCACCAACCTCATCGACCGCAACTTTGTCGTGTCGCGTATCAAACACAACGACGAGGTAATAATTCCCAACTCGGACACCATACTGCAAGAGGGCGACCTGCTGTTGGTGGTGCTTTCGGTACAAGACGAGAACGCCCTCGAAGCCTTCATCGGCCGTCCCGTCGAGATGAACTGGGAAGCCATTCAGGCCCCCGTGGTTTCACGCCGTATCCTGGTTACCCGCCCCGAGTTCAACGGCCGTAAGATAGGTAGCCTGCGACTGCGCATGGGATACCGGTTGAACGCCACCCGCGTGAACCGTGCCGGTGTTGATTTGTTGGCAAGCCCCAATCTGGATCTGCAAATCGGCGACCGCCTCACCGTTGTAGGCCGTATCGAAGACATCAACCGCTTGGCCGAAAAACTGGGAAACTCGACCAAACGTCTGCACGAGCCCAACATGGTCTCCCTCTTCATTGGCATATTCTTCGGTATTATTCTGGGTAGTATCCCCTTGGCCATACCGGGCATGAGTGTCCCCATGAAACTGGGACTGGCCGGCGGCCCCCTGGTCGTAGCCATTCTGCTGGGCCGCTTCGGTCACAAGATACACCTGGTCACCTACACCTCGACAGGAGCCAGCCTCATGTTGCGCGAAATAGGTATCTGCCTCTTCCTGGCCAGCGTAGGAATCTCGGCCGGAGGTGAGTTTGTCAACACCATCATGTCGGGAGGCCTCGTGTGGGTATGGTGGGGATTCCTCATTACCATCATTCCCCTGCTCATCATCGGCATCATTGCCCGGGCTCACTACAAAATCAATTACTGCTCGATTATGGGTCTGCTCTCGGGTGCCTGCACCGATCCCCCCGCCCTCGCCTATGGCAACAAGGTCGCAGGCAACGATGCACCGTCGGTAGCCTACTCGACCGTTTACCCGCTCACCATGTTCCTGCGAGTACTCTCGGCCCAGTTGCTTATCCTGCTTTTCTATTAAAAGAATCTTATCAGTATTCGGTTATCATCACGAAAGGAATCCTCGGAATCGAGGGTTTCTTTCGTTTTTTATATTCGTCGGAAACGACAGAAAAGGACATATATATGCAAGTTTATCGATAAAAGGACCCGCTTTATCCTCAAAAAAGCCGTCTCTCTCTATTACTTTTTTCTAATTGCTCCCCCAGGTGTTAATTTTGAATCTAAATTTAACGCGACCATTATGAAAAATTTAATAATATCCGCAGGGATTTTAATTATTCTCTGCGGTATTCCCTTGCAAGCCCAGGAGACCCAGGAGACGATGCCCTCCGAATGGACATTACAAGATTGCTTCGACTATGCCCACGACCACAACATCACCCTGCAACAGAACCGGCTGTCAATCGAAGAGAGTACGGTCAACACTCGGGAAGCCAAAGCTCAGCTCTTTCCCTCGTTCGACTTCTCTACATCGCATAACTATGGCAATTACCCCTTGGCCGACGGTACCCGGGCGGGCAAAAACATCTATACCGGCACCTACGGACTGAATGCCTCGTGGACCCTCTTCGACGGGAAACGGCGCAACACCATCAAGGCCAACCGTCTGCAAGAGCAACAACAGCAATATGCCTTCAAGGAGAGCCTCGACAATCTGCAAATCGAGATTCTCACCAACTACCTGCAAATACTTTATGCCGAGGAGGCTGTGAATATCTGCCGGCAAACCGTCGAGGTATCGCAGCGACAGGTCGATCGCTCGCGCGAACTGCTGGCCGCCGGCTCCATCTCGAAAAGCGATCTGGCCCAACTCGAAGCCCAATACAGCAACGACAAATACCAACTGGTATCGGCCGAAGCCAACCGTGACCAGCTGCGCCTCAACCTCAAACAGCTGCTCGAACTCGACATCGACGTGGAGATGACCTTGGCCTTGCCTCTCATCGACGAGAGCAAAGTTCTCGTGCCGCTGCCCGACAAGAGCACGGTCTATGCCACCGCCCTGGGATTTATACCCTCGATACAAAGCGGCAAGCTGGAACTCGAAGTGGCCGAGCTGAATATCGCCAATGCCAAGGCCGGCTACTACCCCAACCTCTCGCTCAACGCCGGGATAGGCAGCGGCCATAACACCGGAAGCGAAGGAAGCCTGGGCTACCAGTTGAAACAAGGATTCAACGAGTCGATCGGGCTCACCCTATCGATTCCCATTTACAGCAAGCGAGCCAACAAATCGGCCGTAGAGCGGGCCAAGATTCAACAGAAGATAAGCCAGCTCGACCTCAAAAACCAGGAGAAAGATTTGCTCAACGAGATAGAGAGCGCCTGGCTCGACGCTTCGTCGGCACAATCGCAATACCTGGCCGCCCGCGAACAGCTCAACGCCACCCAAACCTCCTACGAGCTCACCGAGGAGCAGTTTTATTTGGGCATGAAAAATACGGTCGAGATGCTCACCGCCAAAAACAACTGGCTATCGGCCCAGCAAGAGGAGCTGCAAGCCCGATACATGGCACTGCTCAACCTCAAACTGCTCGACTACTACGAAAACAAGCCTCTCACTCTCGACTGACTGTCTCCCATCGAATAATAAAACCATCACGATATGAAACGAAAAAAAATCTTTATCCTCACCGTTGCGACACTCGCGGCAATCGCTATCCTGTGGGCCCTCTTCGGCAGAAAATCGCAAAGCACGGCCTACATCATCGAAACCGCCACGGCCACCCGAGGCGATGTGTCGGAAGCCGTCACGGCCACCGGTACCATCGAACCGGTGACCAAGGTCGACGTAGGTACGCAAGTGTCGGGTATCATCGACAAACTTTATGCCGACTACAACTCGGTCGTCACCAAAGGCCAGCTCATCGCCGAGATGGACAAGATAACCCTGCAAAGCGAGCTAACCTCGCAACAGGCCACCTACGACGGAGCCAAGGCCGAATATGAATACCAACAGAAAAACTACCTGCGCAACAAAGCACTGCACGAAAAACAGCTCATCAGCGATATAGAATTTGAAGAGTCGACCTACAACTACGCCAAAGCCAAAAGTGCTTACGAAAGCAGTGCGGCCAATCTGGCCAAAGCCCAGCGAAACCTCGCCTACGCCACCATCACCTCGCCTATCGACGGGGTAGTCATCAGTCGCGCCGTCGAGGAGGGACAGACCGTAGCCGCAGGTTTCGAAACACCTACCCTCTTTACCATCGCCGCCGACCTTACCCAAATGCAGGTCATCGCCGATGTCGACGAGGCCGATATAGGCGGTGTGAAAGAGGGACAACGGGTAGCCTTTACCGTCGACGCCTACCCCAACGACACTTTCGAGGGCACCGTGACACAAGTGCGTCTGGAAGCGACCGAAGAGAGCAACGTGGTCACCTACGAGGTGGTTATCTCGGCTCACAACCCCGACCTGAAACTGAAACCGGGCCTCACGGCCAACGTCACCATCTACATCGCCGAACGGCGTAACGTGGTGAATATCCCGCTCAAAGCCCTCCGTTTCGTACCCGAACCTCCATCGGGAAAAGCTCCCGTGCCAGAACAGATGCCCCGGCAAGAGGCTCCTGCCAACGACAGTCTCAAAATCGTTTGGGTACAGGATAACAAAGAGTGGAAACCCCGCCAGGTAAAAGTGGGCATGGACAACAGTGTAAATGTTGAGATTTGCGAAGGCCTGCACGAGGGCGAGGTCATAGCCGTCGACCGCAAAAGCAACGCAGGCCTGCCGGCGATACAAGGCACGGCCGACAAAGAAGAAAGCCCCTTCATGCCCAAGCCGCCGGGACGAAAGAAATAAAAAAGGAAATACCGATAACCATGACAACGAAAGAGATTATACGCCTGGAAAATATCCGACGCAATTTCATCGTGGGCAACGAGACCGTACACGCCCTGCGGGGGGTGAGCTTCACCATCAACGCGGGCGAGTTTGTGACCATCATGGGTACCAGTGGCTCGGGCAAATCGACCCTGCTCAATATTCTGGGTTGCCTCGACACGCCCACCTCGGGCGAGTATTACCTCGACGGTATCCCGGTCAAGAGCATGGGCAAGAACGAACGTTCGATACTGCGCAACCGCAAGATAGGATTCGTGTTCCAGTCCTATAACCTGCTGCCCAAAACGACCGCACTCGAAAACGTAGAACTGCCGCTCATGTACAACTCGGCTATCTCGGCCCGAGAACGTCACGAACTGGCCTCGCGCGCACTCGATGCCGTGGGGCTCTCGGACCGTAAAAGCCACAAGTCGAACCAGATGTCGGGCGGACAGCAGCAACGTGTGGCCATTGCCCGGGCTTTGGTAAACGACCCGGTTATCATTCTGGCCGACGAGGCGACGGGCAACCTCGATACCCGCACCTCGTTCGAGATTCTCGTCCTCTTCCAGGAGCTGCATGCCCGGGGGCGCACCATCATCTTCGTCACACACAATCCCGAACTGTCGGCTTACAGCAGCCGCAACATCGTGCTGCGCGACGGAAAAATCATCAGCGATACCCTCAACGAAAAACAGGCTTCGGCCTTGGACGTATTGAACAAACTGCCCATCGAAACCGATTAAGCAACTAACGAACATGAATCTGACCAACCTCACCAAAATAGCCCTTAAAGCACTTAGCAACAACAAAATGCGATGCTTCCTCACCATGCTGGGCATCATCATCGGCGTGGCGTCGGTAATCACCATGCTGGCCATCGGGCAAGGCTCGAAGCGGAGCATACGGGCACAGATTGCCGAGATGGGATCGAACATGATTATGATACACCCCGGCAACATGGAACGGGGCGGCGTGCGACAAGACGCCTCATCGATGCAAACTCTCAAACTCAACGACTACCAGGATATTGCCGAAAGTACCGAATATGTCGCAGCTTGTTCGCCATCGGTCAACAGCAGCGGGCAATTCATCTACGGCGCCAACAACTACCCCAGTACCATCTATGGCGTAACCGAGGACTACCTCGAAATACGGAAAATCTCCATCGAAGAGGGAAACATGTTCTCCCCGCAAGATGTCCTCACCTCGGCCAAGGTATGTCTGGTGGGCAAAACCGTCATCGACAACCTTTTCCCCAACGGTGAAAACCCCATAGGCAAGGTAATACGATTCAACAAGATACCGCTTAAAATCATGGGAACCCTCACCCCCAAGGGCTACAACAGCATGGGCATGGACCAGGACGACATGGTGCTGGCTCCCTATACCACCGTGCAGAAACGGGTACTCGCCATCACCTACCTGCAAGGCATCTACTGCTCGGCCCTCACCGAAGTGCTCACCCCGCAAGCCATCGACGAAATAAGCGAAATTCTGCGAAAAAACCACAAAATCAAGGAGGGAGAAGACGACGATTTCGAGATACGCTCGCAAGAGGAGATGAGTTCCATGATGAGCTCGACAACCGACATGATGACCATTTTGCTCGCCTGCATAGCCGGCATCTCGCTGCTGGTAGGCGGCATCGGCATTATGAACATCATGTATGTATCGGTGACCGAACGCACCCGCGAGATAGGCCTGCGCATGTCAATCGGGGCACGAGGCATCGACATTCTGGCCCAATTTCTCATCGAAGCCGTGATTATCAGCGTCACGGGAGGCATCATCGGGGTACTGCTGGGGGTAGGCAGCTCGATAGCCGTCAACTTGCTATTCAACTGGCCGGTCTACATACAGGCCTATTCGGTGATACTTTCTTTCTTCGTCTGCACGATTACCGGTATCTTTTTCGGCTGGTATCCGGCCCGCAAAGCCGCCAACCTCGACCCGATAGAGGCCATTCGATATGAATAATTACTATCTTTGTTACACGAAGACAGGATGCGGTTCGGGCTAAAAAATATCCGAAACAAGTTTCGATATTTTATTTCCACTCACCTTTCGCTATCTTTGCCCCATGACACTCGACAAACCACACACCCGCAAAAGCTGGAATACCATAGTTATCCACTTGATAGCATGGGCCATCGTGTTCATTTTCCCGTTCCTCTTTATGGAGCGTTTCGAAAGCATGAACCGCATGCACGATTTCAATCCCATGCGATTCTATATCCAGCCCATCTGTATCATCTTCATCTTTTACATCAACTACCTGTGGCTCATCGACAAATTTCTATTCCGCAAACGAGCGGTACAATTTATCGTCTATAACCTGCTGCTCATCGTCATCGCCAGCATCATCATCTATATGGTACATCGCATGGCTCTGCCCGACGAGTTTCCGTTCCGACGGCCGGAGCCACGGCTCCCGCGTCCGCGTCCGGGCTTCATGCAGTGGCAGGACGCCATCACACTGGTCCTGATTGTAGGGTTGAGCGTCGCCATCAAAGTAACCCAAAAATGGATAGTCACCGAGAAAGAGCGCAAGCAGCTGGAGCAGGAGCGCACCGAAGCCGAACTGAAAAACCTGAAAAATCAGCTCAACCCGCATTTCCTGTTCAATACCCTCAACAACATCTATTCGCTCATCGCCATCAGCCCCGACCGGGCTCAAAGCGCAGTACTCGAATTGAGCAAAATGCTGCGCTATGTACTCTATGAGAATGCCCGCCCCTATGTTCCCATGGAGAAAGAATTGGAGTTTAACCACAACTACATCGAGCTGATGCGGCTGCGACTGGCCCGTCATGTGAAGGTCGAGGTCGATATGCCCCGCGGGCTGTGCCAAAATTACCAAATTGCTCCGCTGCTCTTCATCACCCTCATCGAGAATGCCTTCAAGCACGGCACCAGCGCCACCGAGCCCTCGTTTGTGAAGATTGTCATGCGCGAACCCTCACCGGGGGTTATCGAGTGCCGTATCGAAAACAGTTGCTTCCCCAAAAACGAGAACGACAAAAGCGGCTCGGGCATCGGACTCAAAAACCTCTCGCGCCAGCTCGAACTGCTCTATCCCGGCAAGCACACGCTGCATGCCGAGAGCGACTCGCTCATCTACCGCTCGTCGCTCACCATCGACTTGAACTAACCCAAATACGTGGAGACTATGATACTGAAATGCTGCATCATCGACGACGAACCTCTGGCCATTGAGCTGTTGGAGAGTTATGTCAAACGTACCCCTTTCCTGCAACTCGAAGCCTCGTTCAACTCGGCCGTACAGGCCGTCGAGCGTGTATCGCGAGGCGACATCGACCTCGTCTTTCTCGACATTCAGATGCCCGAACTCGACGGCATGGCGTTCTCGCGCGTAATCGAGGGACGTAGCCGCATCGTCTTTACCACCGCTTTCGGGCAATATGCCGTAGACAGCTACAAGGTCAATGCCATCGACTACCTGCTCAAACCCATCGCCTATGCCGACTTTCTCAAAGCGGCACAGAAAGCGTTGCAATGGTTCGAACTGTCGGAAAGCAGCACGACCGGTACCCCGGCCGAGCACCCGACCGCAAGCCCCTACATCTTTGTCAAGAGCGACTACAAGCTCAAGCAAATCCCCCTTGACAAAATTCTCTACATCGAAGGGTTGAAAGACTATGTGAAGATTTATCTCGAAGGCGAGCCGCACCCTATACTCTCGCTGCTGAGCCTCAAATCGCTCGAAGAGATGTTGCCCGAAGAGCAGTTCATACGGGTACACCGGTCGTTTATCGTGCAGGGGTGCAAAATCAAGATGATCGACCGCAACCGCATCGTTTTCGGCAAAGAGTATATCCCCATCTCAGATACCTACAAGGACTCGTTTGCCGAGTTCATCGCCCGCCACTCGCCCCTCACCGGCAAGTCGCAGAACTGAACAGACGACACCCTTCCGGGAGATATTCCTCAAACCACATCAGGAGCAGGCTCCCCGGCAACGGGGTGTCTGCTCCTGATTACGTTTACTCAAATCTATTTCAGTTTCAGGAAGCGTCGTAAATCGAACGGCAGAACGAGTTCACTTGTGCGGCAAAGAGTATGCAAGCCACGGTCAAGGCGCCATACATAACCCAGGTACCGGGACAACTCCAACAGGGATTCACCGCCAGCTCCCGGGCAAAAGCCACACAGAGAGCCATGCAGATAACCATGACCAGCACCAGAATCACCAGCGAGACTTTCGTCTCCAAGCTCCACCGTTTGCGGGGCAGGCGGTTCATCACCCGGCGGGTAAACCATTTATCGTGCCGGGGTTGTGGGGTGTGCCGGTCGAAAAGTTCCCGCCACTGTTCATCATTCCACTCTTTCATATCCGTTTTTCTTCAAGTATTCTCCTAATTTTTGTTTGGCTCGCGAGAGGTGCGACTTGATAGTTCCCTCGGGCATACCTGTTACCGCGGCAATGCGGGCAATGGCCATATCCTCGACAAAATAAAGGGTAACGACCGTGCGCTCCTCGGGACGCAGTATCGACAGAGCCCGGGTCATGTCGAGCCGACGGTCAATCGGTTCGGGCGACTGGGGTATCGCCACCGCCTCGTTTATCGACCCGAAATATCGGTCGCCCCGTTTGCGCAACTCGTCGTAATAGAGATTGTAGGCTACCCGGAAGAGCCAGGTCGAAAACGAGGACAAACCCTTGTAGCTGCGCAGGTGGTAATAGACCTTGATGAAAGTCTCCTGCGCCAGGTCGTCGCTGAGGGGTTCATCGCCACCGGTGAGGCTCAGGAAAAAGCGCTTCACCCGCCCCTGGTATTTGTCGACAAGCGCAGCAAAAGCCTTGCGGTCGTCCAGCAGGGCACAACGCGTCACCCACATCATATCCTCGGTTTTGTCCATCGCGTGGGATACCGATTATTCAGGTTGATTACCGGTGTTGTCGTTCTCGGGGCGCGACGATACCCGATAGAGAATCAGTTTACCCACACCTACCAGAATAAAGATGGCCGCCAGACCCAGCAGGAAGATACCATAGCTATCGCCAAAGACCTCGGTGCCGTCGATACTCCATTTCACGATACTCCAAATGGCAAAGCCCAAACCTACACCCAGATATATCAGCCCGTGATTGAGAGCCACCAGCTTGTCGGGGCGAGCCTGCCGAGACCGAGACGTTTCAAAAAATTCGTCGGGCAACTCGCGGCCGGCCTCGATAGCCCGCTCGATAACCTGATAGTAGGCCTTCTGCTTCTTGTTGCGATAATAGTATAGGAAAAAGACTATCAAAAATACCACGATAAAAGGAGCCGCTACGGCCAGTAACGGAAGAACTGCTTCGAGAATATCCTCGGCATCGGGTTCTGTCGTATAAAATGTCCTGTCCCGTTCCAGTTGAAGCTCGGCCATGCGCAACCGGTAGGCTTCGCTCCCGGTCATACCGTCGAGCGTATCGCTATCGGCCACCTCGGCGGTAGCCTGTTTCGTTGCCGGGGCAGCATTCCCGGCCTGCGCAGCCACTGTTGCGCCCGTCCACAACACGAGTGAAAGGAGCGCTGTCATTACCAATCGTTTCATCTTCATATCTGTTTTTAATTTGTTTTTCGTTTTTCAATCATCTCTCTTTCCGGAAATTCACCCGTTAGACGTAAACCCGCACCCCGCAGGTTGCACCCAACCCCGTTTTTTTTCCGGGAATCCGATATAAAAATAGGAATAAATTAGGAATAAGCTGCTTATGAGTTCTTTTCAAAGAGTAAGAGATAATGACTTGGCAATCGGCTACCGACAAATTTAATCATATTTTTCCATTCGCGATAAGAAAACAGGATGACAAACGGACAACGCCGATAAAAAAGCGGTAATTTTGCACGACGAAACAAACAACGAAACTATGAAACCCAAAGAAATCAATAAAGTCGAAATTCGTAATCTGCAACGTGAGGACTACGACCAGCTGGCCAGCTCGTTCACCCGCGTCTATGCCGACGGCAGCGACGTGTTCTGGACTCCCGAACAGATAGACAAACTTATCCGCATCTTCCCCGAAGGACAAATCGTTACCGTGGTCGACGGCAAAATCGTGGGGTGTGCCCTCTCGATTATCGTCAATTACAACGACGTGAAAAACGACCACACCTATGCCCAGGTAACCGGCAACGAAACCTTCAACACCCACACCCGCAAAGGGAATATCCTCTACGGCATCGAGGTGTTTATCCACCCCGACTATCGTGGCCTGCGCCTGGCCCGGCGCATGTATGAATACCGCAAGGAACTGTGCGAGAAACTCAACCTCAAAGCCATCATGTTTGGCGGCCGGTTGCCCAACTATCACAAATATGCCGACCGCATGCGCCCCAAGGAATATATCGACAAGGTGCGCAAGCGCGAGATTTTCGACCCGGTGCTGCTCTTCCAGCTCTCCAACGATTTCCACGTGCGCAAGGTGATGCGCAACTACCTGCCCAACGACGAGGAGTCGAAACACTTTGCCTGCCTGCTCCAATGGGACAACATCTACTATCAGGAACCCACCGAAGAGTATGTTTCGCCCAAAACGACCGTGCGGGTGGGACTCGTGCAGTGGCAAATGCGTAGCTACAAGACGCTCGACGACCTCTTTGAACAGGTCGAGTTTTTCGTCGACTCGGTAAGCAGCTACCAAAGCGATTTCGTGCTCTTTCCCGAGTATTTCAATGCGCCCCTCATGGCCCGCTTCAACGACGAGAGCGAGTCGGAGGCTATCCGCGGTCTGGCCCAATATACCAACGAGATACGCGAGCGGTTCATCAATCTGGCCATTCGCTACAACATCAACATCATCACCGGCAGCATGCCCCTCATCAAGGACGACGGACTGCTCTACAACATCGGCTATCTGTGCCGTCGCGACGGTACCTACGAAATGTACGAGAAACTGCATGTCACCCCCGACGAGATGAAATGCTGGGGATTGAGCGGCGGCAAGGCCATTCGCACCTTCGAGACCGACTGCGCCAAGATTGGAGTGCTCATCTGCTACGACGTCGAATTTCCCGAACTGTCGCGCATCATGGCCGGCGAAGGCATGCAGATACTGTTCGTCCCCTTCCTCACCGACACCCAAAACGCCTATTCGCGTGTGCGCGTCTGTGCCCAGGCACGCGCCATCGAAAACGAATGTTTCGTGGTCATTGCCGGTAGTGTAGGTAACCTGCCCAAGGTACACAACATGGATATACAATATGCCCAGTCGGGCGTATTCACCCCCTGCGACTTTGCCTTCCCCACCGACGGGCGCCGGGCCGAGGCTACACCCAATACCGAGATGATTCTCATCTCAGACGTCGACCTCGACCTCCTCAACGAGCTCCATACCTACGGCAGTGTGCGCAATCTTAAAGATCGCCGCAACGACCTCTATGAGGTGAAAATGAAGAAATAGACCCGACCATAAACCGGGTTGAAGAATCTCAAAATTTATTGAAGAGCAATCTCATTCATAAAAAAGAATCTTGACAAACGGTCAAAAGTCGTTTATCAAGATTCTTTTTTTATACAACAGATATATTCGATACTATTCTCTCACATACACCATATAATCGCCATCATACGATAGATACAGTTTATTCTCCCGTATCACATACTCGATAGCAGCATCCCCGCTATACTCCATTGTCATAAAAATCGTGGTTTCGGTTGCACTCCATGTAAAACGGTCTTCCGCAACCACGTGACCCGGCACTCCATAATTTTCAATCCATTGGGTGCCGGTTCCGTCTTTCCGAAACTCGGCATGGAAAATCTCTCCATGCGAATCGGTATCTTCTACCCAGCGGCCTATTAATTGATGCTCATAATCATTCATCGCTTCATCATCGGAACAGGAAAAAAATAAAAACACCGGCAACAGAATAGCCAGTACAGACATCATTTTTCTCATAACTACATTTTTTATTGTGACTATATTTAACTATCTTAACTGAACGTTCATAAAATCATAACAAATGTAAAAACACTAATCCGGGATATCAATATCTCATATAAAATTATAAAATTATAATTTACAAAGAGACAGAAAAAAGATGAATAAAAAAAGCCCACTTGCTTACTGCAAACGGGCTCCTCTCGATGAGCGGCAAACGAGGCTCGAACTCGCGACCCTCAGCTTGGGAAGCTGATGCTCTACCAACTGAGCTACTACCGCATCTCTTTTACGTGGACAAATGTAGTTGTTTTTTTTCGACTTTACAAATTATTGCCGTATTTTTACCCATAAATCGAGAAAAGAGCGATGGTAAAGATAGGATTATTGTCCGACACCCATGCGTGGTGGGACGAGCGTTACGAAAAATATTTTGCCGAGTGCGACGAAATTTGGCATGCGGGCGACATCGGCTCGGTCGAACTGGCCGATCGGTTCGAGGCGTTGAAACCCTTCCGGGCCGTGTATGGGAATATCGACGGGCACGAACTGCGGTTGCGCTACCCGCAGCACCGGCGGTTCACCATCGAGGGAGTCGATGTGTGGATAACCCACATCGGCGGATACCCCGGCAAATATGCCCGCGAGGTGATTCCGCAGATTTATATGCGCCCGCCCCAACTCTTTATCTCGGGCCACTCGCATATCTTGAAAGTACTCTACGACAAAACCTTGAAATGCCTGCACATCAATCCCGGAGCCGCCGGGTTGTACGGATTTCACAAGAAACGCACGCTGGTACGCTTCGCCATCGACCAGGGCGAAATTAAAGACCTCGAAATCATCGAACTGGCCGACCGCCGATGAATAGGCCGGCCACTCCCCCGGTAACCGACCGACCTGCCGGCGATTAGATATTCAGTTCCTGACGGACGGTCTCGATAAACTCCCAGAATACCGAGGTAAAAGGCTCGATGATAGAGCGCTTGGGTTCGCTGGCCGGAATAAGAGCACGCAAACCTCCCTTGAAACAACGAATGTCAATGCGGGTACCCATCTCGACAGGCTCGCCGTCGAGGTGCATGGCCCCGGGCTTCTCGCGCTTGATAACGAGCGACTCGGTCGTGAAACTCTTGATATTGGAGTCCTGATCGATATGTTTGGTGAAAAGCAACAGAGCCAGCCCCGCCGTGTCGAAGGGGGTAAAGGGCATCAATACCGTGACGTCGATTTTGCCGTCCTGCATACTGGCGTGAGGCGCGATATAGGCATTGTTGCCATACTGCGAAGCGTTGCCGCAGGCAATGAGAAAAGCCTTCTCGGTAACGGTGCCGTCGGGCATCTCGATTTGGTACGTCTCCGACTTGTATTTAAGGTATTCGGTAAGCGCCTTGGCCACATAAGCCAGTTTGCCGCGGCGTTTGCCTTTGGCAAATTTGAGGCTTACCAACGCATCGAACCCCACCCCGCAGGTGCAAAAGAAAGGTCGGTCGTTGGCCGTGCAGTAGTCGAGGTCGGCAACCACCCCGTCGTTGACAATCTCGAGGGCTTTGCGCACCTCCATCGAGATGCCCAGGTGTCGGGCCAGTCCGTTGCCCGAGCCCACCGGCACGATGGCCAGCGCCGTGGGGGTGTTGATAAGTTCGCGGGCAATTTCGTTGCAGGTACCATCGCCCCCTACCGAGAGCACCACCTCCACGCCGTCGGCAACTGCATGACGGGTCATTTCGGCTGCATGACCGGCGTATTGGGTGAAGCGGCACTCCACACGGTATTTCGACGAATCTATCACCTCGTCGATTAAGGCCGGTATTGCCTCTTTATCTTTGGTTCCCGAGATGGGATTTATGATGGCTAAGATTTTTTTCGGTGCAGGCATAGCATCTTTTCTATTTCGAAAAAACACAGCAAACCGTTCAAACGGCCCTCGGTATCGGTGACGATACTACCGACCCGGCGCGACCACGATTGGCTGCGGCGCGGCAAAGGTAATAAATATTTCCCATTTTGCACACTCCGGCCGAGACTCCTGCAACAATAGCGATTACATGGAATCTTGTTTACATGATACTCTCTTGCCTGTTTCAAGATAAGAACAGGAAACAGATTGGCTAAAAATTCCAAATAAATTCGACTTTCGCCTCTCACCTTTTTGTCTAAACAGGAAGCGGTTCGGCATAGCCAAATTTGAAAACAGAGTTTTCATTTGTCTCTCCTCTCACCTTTCACTATCTTTGCTTACCGCGAAAATAGGATGCGGTTCGGGAAAAAGTTCAAGCAAGCTTGACTTTCTCCTCTCACCTTTCACTATCTTTGCTTGTTATTTATATGGAACTAAACGAAAAAACGATATGAATACTCTTCAAAATCCGCTCGTTCGCATCATTGCCTCTGTCACAGCAGGCTTATTGCTGCTTTTTTACCCCAACGCGGCACTCTCTACAATACTTTTGGTAACAGGTATTTTCATCGGGGTACCCAGTCTCTACACGATATTGCTTTACTTGCTGAGCGGGAATCAGAAGCACGGCCTCCCGTTCCCGGTAATGTCGCTCGTCTTGCTGCTGTTCGGGTGTTCGCTTATACTGGTGCCGAGCTGGTATATCGGGGTGACCATCTATGTGCTGGGAGGTGCGCTTGTTTTAATCGGGGTTTACCAACTACTCTATCTGCTCACACTGAAAAAGACCATCAAACGCAATGCCGGGTGGGTGGCCTACCTGCTACCGGTCGTTATCCTGCTCATCGGCATCGAGATTCTGGTCAATCCTTTCTCGGCAACCGAGCGCATTATCGTAGCCACTTTCGGCGCTGCCACACTGCTCTATGGCATCACCGAACTCTTGTTTTATATCCGGCTCAAATAGGAGGTGATTCTCAAAAATCGACCGAGAGCCGCAGATTTATCTGCCGGCGGGTAAGGTAATTGGGCACGGCATATTGCGCATTGGTGATATCGGTTACCCAATAGTAGGAGTTCACGTTGCTGATGTCGAAAAGGTTGAAGACGTCGATGCCTATCCACACACTTTTAAGGTTGCGGAAGATGCCTTTCTGCAAGAGTTTGTCTTCGCCACCGACCAACAGACGCGAGGCTCCTATGTCGATGCGCTTGTAGGCAGGGGCTCTGAAATAGCCGGCCTGACGTCCCTTGCGGGGCGAGCCTACCGGCAGGCCGTCGGCCAGGATAGCCCGCAGGCTGAATTTGTATTTTGGGAAGCGGGGCACGTAGTCCTGGAAATAGAGCCCCACACTATACCGCTGGTCGGTAGGTCGAGGCAATTTTACCCCCCCGATTTCTTCCTGGGTCTTCATCAACGAGAAGGTGAGCCACGAGTCGACCCCGGGCACAAACTGTCCGAAAAGCTTCAAGTCGATACCGGCAGCGTAGCCTTTGGCTTCGTTTTGTCCGCTGTACCACACCCGCAAGTTGTCAATCTCGTAGGGAATGAGGTTGTCGAGCTTCTTGTAATAGAGTTCGGCTGTGAACTTGAACGGACGGTCCAACGCCCGGAACGAATAGTCGCCCCCGAGCACCACATGAATCGAACGTTGTGACTTGATGTTGCGGTTCAGCTGCACCACATAATTGTTGGAAGCATCGCACACCGTATCGCGCAACTCCTTATAGAACGGCGACTGGTAATAAAGTCCGCCGGCCACACGGGCGGTTATCTGCTCGTTGGCAGCCGGAATAAAGGTAATCGAGGCCCGAGGACTCACCAGCGTCTCTTTGTTGAAACCCCAGTATGAGGCACGCACACCTCCCGTGAAGATGAAACGCCCCCACAGAGTACGCAATCGGTAGGTGTCCTGCAAATAGGCCGAGAGGCGGTGGCTCTCCATATCCTGCTTTGAAAAGAGGTTGTAAATCATCTCGACCGACTGGCCGGTATGAGGCAGCGAATAGCCTGCCGAGTCGCGCATTTCCCACTCGCGCACCCGGTCGTAAATTTTTTCATACTGGTGGGTCAATCCCCATTTCAGCTCGTTCTGTCCCAACTTGGTAGCCCCCTTGATCGAGGTGGCAATCACCGAGGCTTTGAGGCGATTGCGGGCATGCTCGTGGTAGGTACCCACCCCCAGGGCACCGGTGTTCTCGGAGCCGTCACCGTCGCCGCTGTCGGCCAACTCGTCGAGCCAGTATTCGCCCGAAATGTCGTAGGTCACCAGTTCGTTGGTGACAAAGGCCGAGGTCATCAGAGCCCACTGGGTATATTTGTCGGGGAAAAAATTCAGCGACAAAGCACCGAAATAGGTCTCGAACTTGTCGCGCTCCCCTCCGTCGAAATAGACTTTGAACTGCTTGGCATTCGTGGCCGTACCGAACGAAGTGTTGCGCTCGTGAGGCGTGAACTTATAGTCGTTGATGGCAATGTTACCCAAGAACGAAGCCTCCCACTTGGGCGCGAACTTATAGGTAAGATAGGTCTGATAGTCGAAGAACGAAGGTTCATACTCGCCCTTGGTATCGAGCGAACTTAACAGGGTCGAGTTGGTTTTGTAGCGAATGCCATGCAACTGCGAAAATTTCTTGGTACTCTGCCCAATCGAGGCGGTAGCGCCCAGGAAGCTGGCCGAGACCGACCCCTCGAAAGCCTCGGGGTGCTTGTAGATGATGTCGAGCACCGACGACATCTTGTCGCCATACTCGGCCGAAAAACCACCCGACGAAAAGCCTACGGCTCCCACCATATCGGGATTGATAATACTCAACCCTTCCTGCTGCCCCGACCGCACCGTGAGCGGCCGATACACCTCGATACCGTTGATATAGACGATATTTTCGTCGAAATTACCGCCTCGCACCGAGTATTGCGAACTCAATTCGTTGCTCGAATTGACCCCCGCAAAGGTCGTGAGCATCGCCTCGATGCTTCCGCCCGAGGCATCGGGCATCAGTTTCAGGTCTTTCGTGTCGATAGTCTGCAATGTGCTGGTTTGCCGGCGGTGAGTCGCCACCACTACCTCGTCCAGCATCTTGGAGTTCTTGTTCAGCCGCACCGACAGCGAGACATCTTTCGTGAGGTTGAGCAACTGCCGCCGCTCCTCACGATAGCCCAGACATGAATAGATAACCACAATCGAGTCGCCTGCGGGAATGGAAAGCTGGTACTCGCCCTTGAGGTCGGTCATCGTGCCCATGGTCGTCCCCGCCACGCGCACCGTGGCCAACTCGATGGGCTGATTGTCGCTGTCGTAGACCCGGCCCGTGAGTTTCACACGACCCTGCGCCGCCAGCTCGAGCACCGCACCCCATATGATAAAAAGGAATAATATCTTGTATTTCATCAGAGTCTTGTACACACCGTGCCCCCTTTGGCAAAGGCACATTTATTAAACGAGAAAAAGTGCCGTTCAGTATATGGCCCGCCGAAAAGTATTGAAAAAAGTTTTCGCAGATTCGCCACAGTAGAATAAGGTTTTGTATCTTTGTTTCTGGAAGAGTTGCCCGCCTGTGGCTTCGGCCTCCTCGGCACTGCCGGGCGGGAACCGGCTCCGACAGAAACAGAAACATCAACCCTAAAACCATTACCCTTATGAATAGTCTGCACGACCTGTTGATTCATCGCCGAAGCATTCGCAAGTATACCGACCAGCCGCTGTCGCCCGACTCGGTAAAACTGATTCTCGAAGCGGGACTGCTCGCCCCTTCGTCGAAACGCTGCACCCCCTGGGAGTTTATCGCCGTCGAGGATAAAGAGGTGCTGGCCCGCCTGGCAGCCTGCAAGACGGCCGGAGCAAAGCCCATCGAAGGTGCTGCGCTGGCTATCGTCGTGACGGCCGACATGACCCTCACCGACACCTGGGTCGAGGACGCCTCGATTGCAGCCGTTCTCATGCAACTGCAAGCGGCCGACCTGGGACTGGGCAGTTGCTGGATTCAGGTGCGCAACCGATTCGGCGCCATGGACGAACCGGCCGAAGACATCGTGCGCGAAATTCTGGGAATACCCGAGACGATGGGCGTGCTCTGCATTCTCTCCATCGGCCACAAGGACGAGGAGCGCAAACCCTTCGACGAGGAGAAGATGCTGTGGGAAAAGGTTCACATCGGTAAATGGGAATAAACGGAGACGATATGAAGATTATCCTTATCGGCGCCGGCAACCTGGCTACGCAGCTGGCTCTGGCATTGCAGAAGAAGGGGCTCGCACCGGCCTGCATATATAGCCGTACCGACGAGTCGGCCCGGCGGCTGAGCGAACGGCTGCACCACACCGACTACACGACCGACCTGGCCCAACTCCCTACCGACGGCGACCTCTACATCTTTGCCGTGAAGGATTCGGTTCTGCCCGATTTGCTTTCCTGCATGCCGGCCAACGACGGGCTGTGGGTACACACGGCGGGCAGTGTAGACCGTGAGGTGTTCCGTCCCTATGCGGCTCGCTACGGAGTGTTCTACCCCATGCAGACTTTCAGCAAAGAGCGCGAGGTCGGGTTCGACAACATTCCTTTCTTCATCGAGGCCAACAGCGAGGACGACACCCGCCTGTTGCACGATTTGGCCGCCCGCCTGTCGGGCAAAGTCTATCGGGCCGATTCGGAGCAACGCAAATATCTGCACCTGGCTGCCGTCTTCGCCTGCAACTTTACCAACCACCTCTACACCTTGTGCGACCGCATTTTGCAGGAGCACGGCCTCCCTTTCGAGGCGATGCTGCCCCTCATTCGCGAGACGGCCGACAAAGCGGCCGACATGCCGCCTTTCGACGCCCAGACAGGCCCTGCTATCCGATACGACCGCAACATCATCGCCAAGCAGGAGGCGCTGCTCGACGACCCTACCCTGCGCGAGATTTACAGCCTTATGAGCCGCAGTATTCACGAAACCCATAACCCCGAATAACTTGTAATATTATGAGCCGAACCGATTTCGATCTCACCCGGATAAAAGCCTTTGCTTTCGACGTGGACGGTGTACTCTCGTCCGACTCCATACCCCTGCACCCCTCGGGCGAGCCCATGCGCGTGATTAACATCAAAGACGGATATGCCTTGCAACTGGCCGCCAAGCTGGGCTACCCCGTGGCCATCATCACCGGCGGCCGCACCGAGGCCGTGCGCAAACGCTTCGAAGGGCTGGGCCTCTCGCACGTCTACATGGGGGCGGCCGTGAAAATCACCGTCTTTGAGCAATGGCTCGCCGAGTGCGGCCTGCAAGCCGACGAGGTGATGTACATGGGCGACGACATTCCCGACTACGAGGTAATGCGGGCGGCCGGTCTACCGGCCTGCCCGGCCGATGCCGCCCCCGAGATCAAACAAATTGCCCGCTACATCTCGCCCCTCTGCGGTGGTCAAGGCTGCGGCCGCGACATCATCGAACAGGTATTGCGCGCCCAAGGCAAATGGATGGCCGACAAGAGGGCTTTCGGCTGGTAATCATCTGTACCCCACAAAAAAAACAATCGAACATGCTATCGCATCTCCAAAAATACGAAATCCTGCTGGCGAGCAATTCGCCCCGCCGCCGTGAGCTCTTGGCCGGGCTCGACATCGAATACCGTGTAACGGCTCTCCCCGAGGTGGACGAGTCGTACCCCGCCACCCTGTCGGGCGAAGAAATTCCCCTCTATATTTCACAGGAAAAGGCGGCTGCTTATCGCAACCAGATGAAAGAAAACACGCTGCTCATCACGGCCGACACCATCGTATGGCTCGACGGGAGAGTATATGGCAAGCCACACGATTTGGCCGATGCCAAAGCCATGCTGCGGGCGCTCTCGGGCAAAACGCACACGGTCATCACCGGAGTGACACTCACCTCGATGCAGAAACAGGTCTCCTTTGCCGTATCGACCGAGGTCGATTTTGCTCCACTCAGCGACAGAGAAATAGACTACTATGTCGACCGCTACCGCCCGCTCGACAAAGCCGGCGCCTACGGCGTGCAGGAGTGGATTGGCTACATCGGGGTGACCGGGCTGCACGGCAGCTATTACAACGTGATGGGGCTGCCCATACAACGGCTCTACAACGAGTTAAAGAGATTCTAATGTCATTCTGCACCGGATGCCGGAATCCAGGAATATCCGTCCACATGAAAAGCATCGTTCAGGATAGTCTTTGCCACCCCGAACGATGCTGATATTCATTATACTAAAATTCCAAGACATTCTTTCAAAAGACAAGACGATACTACACTCCGTCCTGTCCCTTTCCCGATTGCGGCTATCGTTTCACCCCCTTGACAACGGTGACATCGCGCTCGCCCGCTACCCGGAAGAGGTAGACTCCCGGGGTCCAGCCCGAGGCGTCGACAGCCACCTGCCGCTTCTCACCGTTCAAATCGCGACGATAAAGTTCACGCCCTTTCTCGTCGCACACCATCAACCGGCGTGCCCCTTCGGGCAGTTGCACGGCAACTTCACAATCGAATACCGAAGGCAAGAGTGTCATCGGCGCAGAGACTGCCGACTCGACCGCACTGATGCCGTTGACATTCTGAATCACCCGTATATCGTAGGTTGATATACTGTCGTTGATTGTGAGGGTAGCCTCCCGTTCCTCAATGCCGTCGGGCAGACGGTCATACGAAATGAGCAGTGTGTCGAGCGTGAGCCCGTTGGGCTTCCCTACCACACGGCACCAGTCGGCATCGCTCTTGACGGGGGTCTCATAGCCGTATATCGAGAAGAAAGGATATCGGCTCGTACCGGCCTCTTTACCTACCACCAACGGCCCGCGATCGGTCGGGATAGGCGACATGACCGAATGGACTATCGAAGGCATAATCAAGTAGGAGGTATGGTTGGCTCCGGCCGGGAAATAGGTGCTCACATCGACCCACTCATTGTCTTTATACATGTAGGCCGTGTTGCCGTGGTCGCGGAACCGGGCCATGGCAAAGGAGACATCTACGCTGTCGTTCTTCTCGGGGATACCGTCCACGACGATGAAGAACTCGTCGTCGATTACCGTGGGATTAAACTCAAAGGCGGTCCCGGTGAGCGTGCCCCCCGACGGGGTATCCAGCTCGAACACCCGCCACCACATCGAGTCGAGTTTCTTGCCCGGCAATCCGTTTTCGCTGGTGTAGAGATGTACCCCCACATCGGCTATTTGGTCGGTAAGACTCGTCGCCGAAGCCGTAACAAAATAGACATAGGCACCGAATACCAGTATGGGGCGCGAAGGTTTGGAGAATTTCTCGGCATAGGCCGTGATGCCTATGGTGTTGGTTCCGGGGAAAGTTCCCCAATCTTCCATATCGAAGGTAGCCGCCTGGTCACCCGGTTCGAGGTTGGTAATGATACCGCTGTACTCGACCGATACGTCAAGGGCATCGTCCGACCCGCCGTGTTCGTTTTCTACATGCAGAGCCACGGCCTGCTGGTGACGGTAGCTATAACCCACCACGGGATTTTGTTCGGTCGAGGTCTCCTGTGCATACGCCTCGGGACTCACCCCATCGAAAGTCCATTCCCACGAGGTAGGATAGCCCGTGGAGTTGTCGCGATACTGCACTCCCACCAACGGAGCTACCATAGGCAGGCGCGTCTCGCTGTACCGGAAAGTGGCCGGTGGCAAGATGCGGGCCACGGGGGCGGTGCCGGTCACTCGCACAAAAGCCGTGCGAGTCTTGGTGTCACTGCCGTCGGCATTGCTCACCGTCAAGGTCACATCGTAGAGTCCGTCGCGAGTATAGTAGACCCGAGGATTCTGCTCGGTCGAAGTCGCCGGTGTCCCGCCGGGGAACGACCACTGCCAGGCCGTGGGATTCCCGGTCGACATATCGGCAAAGGCAATCTCCTCGCCGGTAGTTACCTCGACTTGCTCGATGGCCGACACCCCCGTTATCTGCAACCCATCGATGGCAAAGTCGCCCATATAGCCGCCCACGTTCATATCATCGTCCGAGCCTGCGGTATAGGTGAACCGTATCTGCACCTGTCGCCCGGCATACTTTTCAAGCGATACGGCAAACTCGTGCCAGCGCCAAGGCTTCTCGCCGGTCTCGTCGCCGCTGTTCCACAGCAGCTCCGAGGTGGCAAAAGCATCGGTCGACACCGAGATATGCAGGCGACAATAGTTATCCATATTCTGGCTGAAGCCGATGTATCCCTTCAACATGGCATTGACCGGTACATCGATTAGCGAACTGGTAGCCGAAGCAATATCTCGCTCATACCGTCGGAAAGACCCTTCGATAAAAAGCGACTGCGTGTCATCGGAATCGATGGCCGTGAAACTCTTGTCGCCGGTCATCTTTTTCAATTCCCACGAGAAAGACTCGGCATCGGTCAGAGTCCAACCGGCCGCGCCGTCGTCAAAGTCTTCTTCCCACACGGTCACGGCACTGCCTGCACTCTGGCAACTGAAATCGGCCGTCAAACCGGTCGCCGCCGCGCGCAGAAAATGCGGTACCGGCTGTTTCCCGGCAAACGACACACAGGGTACTTCGGTCGGGGCTACCCGATTGTGTACCCGCTCATTGGTCTGTTGCTGTGCGCCTGCGGGAACAGCAGCGCAAAGCAAAGTAGTCAAGATTAGGTTTACGACAACTCCTTTCATACACTTACATGATTAAAATTATTTGATGAATTTGATTTGTACCGGTTTTTCTCCCTCGGCCACCCAACGGGCAATATAAAGCCCGGCCGGAAGTTGCGACACGTCGAGCGAGCCGCTCACCGACTGGCGGGCAACCACCGTCACACCCCGCACATCGACAATCTCGAGGTGCCCCGTCGCGCCCAAGTACAGCGATTGCGATTCGGGTCGATAGTAGAGAGATGCCGATTGATTGGCTGCGCCGATGCCCGAGATGACATTGCACTCAATCGAACAGTAGTTGAGATAAAGTCCCCAAGGGTCGGGCGAAATAATGTGGAACCCGATGTACCATGTACCTTCGTCCGGAATTTCGAAATCGGTCGAATAGAGTTCGGCGAGAGTCGATTTTATCTCGGGATAGGACACGATTACCTGCTGCCCCTCACCCGGCACGGCTTCGCGACCCAAGGTTACCTCCATCGACTCGGGATAGCGGTAACTGTTGGCCCGGGCCCGGAATTTGAGGGTATGCGATCCCTTGACAGACTCGAATGGCGGTGTAAACAGCCAGTCGTCGGCAGTCGAATAGGAATTATATGCCATCTCGCCCGAGGTGTAAACCCAGCTTTTGTCATCGTTGTTGGCATCGACCACCGTCCACAAGGCCATCTCGTCGTCCGTAGCCATATCGGTCTCATAAGGCAACTCCAATGCTCCGCCGAATATCAGAGCATTCGAGGTGGCCGGTTCGCTCTCGACCTCGTCCCACAAGACGGTCACCGTATAACGGTAAAGTGCCAGTGCGAGATTATCGGCATCGACATAGCAGGTATCGGTCAACTCCTCGGTCAATATTTCGTCACCGGGATTACGCACGACCCGATAGGTGAACGACTCGACATCGACATACCCGCCGTTCACACCTCCGTCGGGAGCCTTGAAATCGATGCGGGGCTGCCCGTCGGCATCGGTCAAGACGACATCGGTCACGGAGAGGGGCACATCTCGTCCAATCCAGCCCGACTCGACCGTAGCAGCCTCGCCGGTATCTCCGCCCACATAGCCTATCAACTTATACACATATTTCCCCGCAGAGGGTATCGACTCGTCGACAAAGCGTGCAGAGGCTCCCATCTCGGGGTCGAGTTGGGTATCGACAAGCGTCTCGCCGCGATACAACTCCATCTTGGTCAGGAAGGGCAACGGAGTTCCTGCGGCCGAGAGCGACGGGTTGGTCCAGGTAACAGTCGCCGACAGGGCACCCTGTTCGCCGGGGGTAACAACCAGATCGCTCACCTCGGCGGGGACAATCGCGGTCTCGTCCAGCTCTATATCATCGATAAAAATGGCATAGATGCTGGTAGCCCCCAGACAATGGAAGCCGATGTAATAAACCCCCGACTCGTCTACGGTAAAGATAACCTCTTTCTTTTCCATCAAGGCCGACTCGATGGTGTCGCGATACAACTGCACGGTTTGAGCCTCGGCCGTAGCCTGACGGCCAATCGTTACCTGCAAGTCTTTGTAATGCTCCTCGGAAGCTGCATTTTCGAGTCCGGCCTCAAACATCAGCTTGTAGTTCTTGCCGGCCTGCAAATTCATGCGAGGCATGATGAACCACTCGTCGGCAACATCGCCGCCCCAATATTGCACCAACGCTTTCGACTTATAATAAGACCAGGTGCGGCCATCGTTGTTACCGTCGATAACGGTAAAGAGTTCGAGAGCCGACTCGCTGTCGAAAGTCTCGCTATACGGAGTCTCTTTCGCACCCCCGGCAATCACGCGGTTCGACGTGGCCGATTGGCTCGACTCTCCATCGAAAACAGCGGTTACGGTATAGGTATAGCCTCCCAACTCGGACACCTCGTCGACAAAGGGCTGCGGGCCGGAGAAACTCTCGGCTACCACGCCGCCCGGTGTGCGCTCGATCTGGTAGGTCATCGCCTCGGGATTGATATAACCGCCATTCTCACCCTCAACCGGAGGATCGAAGGTGAGAAGCACTGTTGCCCCGTTGGCCTCGGCGCGGAGATTGGTCACCGCCAGAGGCGTATCGTTGCCTATCCAGGGCGAGGGTACCGTAGCGGCTTCGCCCGGCGCATCGCCAAAGGTATTGTAAGCGACCACCCGATAGCGGTAAACCCCGGCACGCTCGATAGAGGTGTCGGTCCACTCGGCCGGTGCTCCCGGGGTAGCCTCGTCGAGGGTAGCCAGTTCGTCGTCACCTCGGTATATACGGGCTCCCGACAGATTCTCCAATGGTCCGCCATACTGGTCGGTCGTCGGCCAGGTCCACGACAAGTGAGCCGACAAAACACCCTCTTCGCCCGCCGAGACAGCCAGGTCGGCAATCTGTGCAGGATAGACAGGAGCCTCATCGACCTCTATCTTCTGCAAATAGAGATCGCCCATGTAGGCACTGCTGTAACAATGCAACCCGATATAATACGTGCCGCTCTCGCCGGGCGAGAATACCCCCGAAACCTCGACAAACAAACGGCTCTGGAACGACCCATCGACAAACAAACGGGTGGACAACGCCTCGACCGTAGCCTCCCGGCCAATCATCAATTCAATTTTCTGGCTGTCGAAAGAGAACGTAGAGGCATGCTTCACATAGGCCGATACTTTATAGGCCTTGCCCGCCTCGAGCGTCACGGCCGGAGACACGACCCAATCGTCGGCCGCGTTTCCTGTATCCTGTTCATACCACGCACCCTCATCACTGTAAATCCAGGTTTGAGGACTTTCCGACTGATTGTTGTCAATGACAGTCCACTCATCGGCAAAAATCCCGGCATCGGTAATTTCGAGCGTACACGGGGGAATATTCTGTGCCCCGGCCCATACACACCAACTAAAAAAGACGCATGCAAATGTAATTCTTTTCATAGCTACTCTATATTACAAAATAATACTATTCTATCGGTTAACATTTTTGCCCGTTATTCTCACATTTCACAGCTTGTATATCTCGGAGGGAAAAATTTTTTCGACAGCGATTATACCAGGGTATAGACTCTCTTCACAGATGCTCCATGCAAAGATAGGAAAATTATAATATGAAATTATTTTTCGATTAAAAATTTAAATAAATACATCGAAACAATAATATTCCTAAAAAACAAAACGAAATTCGCCCTACATTCGCTACACTTTGTTATCAGTCTCTTTATCGGCCTCCGGCTGCGGTTCTTCTGCACTCGCCCTTCTTGCATCGGGCCGGCTCTTTTACTACCTTTGCATCGCAAAAAACACATGCCTGTGAACCTCTATCTGTTCAACCCCGAGAACGACCTGGCCGTAGCCTTCGGCGGGATAAACTACACACCGCCGCCGGCCGCACAACTCATCGGGCAGGAGCTGTCGCTACTCCCTTTGTGGTATGCCCGCGAAGATGAAGAGATAGTAATATGTACTCCCGAGGCTCCGCCGGCCGATTTCCTGCGCACGCTGGAACCGCTGGGGCTGTCGGTCTCGACAGCTACATTTCGACAAATCGGCGAACTACCCATCGAGCGGGTGAATGTATGGGGGTGGAACCAGGCTTTGGCTCATCGGCTACGACAAAGCGGCATCGACGAGCGGCTAATCCCCTCGCCTACCCAATGTGACCTCATTCGCCAACTCTCCCACCGACGGCTCACCACCGAAGCCGGTCAATACCTCGCCGCACACATCGACTACCCGCTACCCCGATTGCCCATCGAACTGCACACCCCCGACGAGGTGCGCACCTTTACCGAACAAAACGAGCGCAAAGTGCTCAAAGCCCCTTGGTCGGGGAGCGGGCGGGGCATCTATTGGAATCTATACGGCTATGACACCTCGCTGGCCCAATGGAGCAACGGAGTATTACAGAAACAAGGCGTGCTGATGGGCGAACCCTTCTATGACAAACTGGACGACTGGGCCATGGAGTTTTACAGCGACGGTTCTCGAGTGACCTTTGCAGGATATTCGTCGTTCCTCACCGACGACCACGGAGCCTACAAGGCCAACCGACTCACAACCGACCGGCAGCTGGAAAAGGAGTTGTGTGCCGCCGTCGGGAGTCCCGTTGTGGCCGAGGTAAAAGAGGCTCTTGCCCGGTTCCTTACCAACCGCGTTGCCCCCTGCTATACCGGCTACCTGGGCGTAGACATGATGACCTACCGCACTCCCGAGGGTGACACCCGGCTGCACCCCTTCGTCGAGATAAACCTACGCATGAACATGGGCATGGTGGCACGCCGCTTCGCCGACCGATTCGTGGCTCCCGGTGCCGAGGGATTCTTCCGCGTGGACTACTCGCCCCGCCCCGGCGTGCTCTACCACGACCACCTCGCCCGCCTCCAAAAAAATCCCACCCGGCTGATAAACAAGAAATTCGCCCAGGGATATTTCGCCCTCACACCCGTCGGTCCTCATAGCCGCTATCGCGCCGGCATCGAGATAAAATAGCTCTAACCGCCCCGGTCCACAGCCAAACAACGGTTTCCCTGTCACACAATCCCAGACAAGGAACAAAAATCTTCGTCTCTTTGTACTTACATTTTTCGAAGAAGAAACAGAGTCGAATGAAAATTTATCTACAAAATAACATTTTATTTTATACATCTTTATTTTTTTCTTATTTTTACCAAACGAACACGGAAATAGGATGCGGCTCGGCAAAAAGTTCAGGCAGGCTTGACTTTCGCCGTTCACCTTTCACTATTTTTATTTGCACAACCCAATAAAGATTTATTCTAATTTTACATAAATACCTAAAACAAAAAATCATGAAAACAAAGATTTTACATTTGGGGACTTGTTTCATGCTGCTATTTTTAGCGACAAGTTGCTTCAACAATTCCAAAACCAAGAATCTGCTCGACCAGATACCGGCCGATTTAGATATCGTGGTTGTTGGCGACGCTAAAACAATCATTGAGTCGGCAGGAGGTACAATCGAGGAATCGCAAATAATTCTGCCGTCATACCTCACAGACGAAATGTCCAATTCTGATTTAAACGAATACGATAAACTCAAATCATTTCTAAAAAATAGCGGTATCGATGTAAATGCTTGTGCAATAGCAGGGAATTATTCCGACAGCAACCCAATAGTTGTCTTTGCTTTACAAGACCAAAATAAATTCACAAAAACGATTGAAGAAAACGATTTCAGAGAAAAAGATACGGAAAACGGTGTTATCTACTATAAAAAAGAAAAGCTTTCGGAGTATGGTTACAACCAAATCGAATATATTGCCATAAAAGATTCGTATGGTTATTATCTGGAAATGTGGGCCGAGAATGATCTCTACCCTATGAAAAACCTGCAATCGTTTATCGAAGATGCCACTGAAAATTCGTTCGGAAGCACTCCATTCAATAAGTTCATCACAGCAGGCAATGCAGCAGGTATGTCCTTCAAAATTCCGAGTGAACTGCGGCAGAAGATAAGAAAAGCCGGTATACCCAACAGTATAGCCGAGCTGTATGAAGGGTTCATTTGCTTGAACGGAAATCTGTCGGACAACACCGCCGAAATCAACATGAAATGGTTTAGCGAAAACGGACAGGAAAAACGAGCCGAAGATTTTGCTAACTTTATGGATTTATCGGCTAAAATCAGTCGGCAAGCTCTCTCTTATCTCGGCAAGGACGAATGTCTTGTATATGCTGCAAGTATAAAAGACATGGACTGGGACAGCTATATGGACATGCTTGCTGAAACAGCACGTCTATCCCGCTCCGACCGGGCTTCGCTATCTATCATACAAGCCTATTTGGAGAAAATCGACGGTACAATAGCCTTGGGAACCGGCTTGACAAACGGGATACAATCGATTGCCAACCTGTCCCAAGGGAAGAATGTACTAAACGAGTTTGCCCTATCCTTGATTTTTGAGACTAAACCGGGTAAAGCCAAAGGCATCATAAACGACCTCAAAGGGTTAATGGAATCGCAACAAATCGAATTTGAAGACAACAACGACGGTTTCTCGTTGACAATACCGGATAAAAACGAGCCCATTTATGTAGAAGCCAAAGACAATATAATCATACTGTCGACGCACAAGATCAAAAATAACAACCACAACGCAACTATCGAAAAAATCGATTTCACAAACTATACAGCAGCAATAGGATTCGTGTTGGACAAGAACAACCAACTTATGAAAGATTTGGAGATAGACCAGAATCTGGCAATGGCGTTTTCGGCAGATGCTCAGACTCTCGAATTTTCGCTGAGTCTATCCATCGATGGTGAAGAGTCTTCGGCAGGGGTTATCGCCAAATTGGCAAAAACCTTTTTAGGAATAATCAGTCAAGAAGAAAAATTAGAGAAAAAATGGAATGCCTCTCTCTACGGGAATAACGATTATAACTACAATTCTCAATATGGCTCGACAATCGACACCATCGTTGTTGTAGAATAGATTGACGAATGATAAATTCCAATGATTAAGTCTATTACGCTCCAAAACCTCCTCCCCTTTGTATTCAGGGGGATGGAGGCTTCCGACACAATCAGACAGTCACAGGTATGGCTTATGCCCAATCTCTCTTTCGACCGGGGGTGCCGCATATGCATACAAGCCGAATCGGGCGGAGGAAAATCGTCGCTACTCAGTTTCATCTATGGAAACCGAAACGACTATGAGGGCGAGATTCTTTTCGATCGAGACAACAGCCGACATTTCGATGTGAAGAAATGGTGCCAGCTGCGTACCCGCCATATCGCCTTGTTGCCACAAGAGATGCGAATGTTTCCCGAATTGACCGTCATGCAAAACCTGCAACTGAAAAACAAGCTTACTCATCACAAGACCCGGGACGAACTGATGCAACTGCTCGATCGGCTGGGAATAGCCGACAAAGCCAACCAGCGAGTAGGATTGCTCAGTATCGGCCAACAACAACGAGTAGCCATCGTACGAGCCATATGCCAACCTTTCGATTTCATCATGCTCGACGAACCGGTGAGTCATCTCGACCGCAACAACAACCTGATTGTTTCCCGTATTATCGACGAAGAGGCTACGTCACAAGGAGCCGGCATCATAACCACGTCAGTAGGGAATCCGCTATTACTTGAAAACGCTCGTTTTATTGCCTTGTAATATGAAATTCATCTATCAATCCGATGTGTGGAGCCTGCTTCGCCAAAATATCTCGAAAGGGCAAATAACAGGCTATGCAATAGCCAATATTGTAGGCCTCTCGGTTATCCTTATCGGTATTTTGTTTTACTGCGACAGCCAACAAGACAACTCACAAGAAGATCAGTTTTTCACCAGCGACTATATCGTACTGTCCAAAAAGGTCGAAGGCATAGGATTCTCGCCTATCTCGTTTTCCGAAGAGGAGATAAAAGAATTGAGCCGGGAAAAGTGGGTAAAAAAAATAGGACGTTTCTCCTCATCACAATTCGCCGTAAATGGCTCGATAAATATGGGAGGAAAATCTCTATCCTCCTACCTCTTCTTCGAATCGGTTCCCGATGAGTTTTTCGATGTCAAACCCAGAGACTGGACATTCTCTCCTCAAGACAGATTCGTACCCATCATCTTGTGTAAAGATTACCTTACACTCTACAACTTTGGTTTTGCCGTTCCCCAAGGATTGCCACAAATTAGCGAAGAGATTGTGGGAGCCGTACCTATCACCTTGCGCTTGACAGGAGAAAACATGGTATCCGAGTATTTCGAAGCCGCCATTGTTGGATTTTCATCTCGACTCAATACCATAGCCGTGCCCCAAAGTTTCATGGACTGGGCCAACAAACGCTACTCCAACAGCAACAACATACCCAACGCATCAAGGCTGATTGTACAGGTAGACCGACTCTCCTCGTCTCAAATGTACGACTATCTCGACAAACACGACATCGAATTGGCCGGCGATAAAGCCGAAGATGGCAATATCGCACAATTCTTAGGCATTGTATCGGCCGTAGTGACCACCAACGGCATCGTTATATGTATCTTGGCCATGTTTATATTGGTACTGAGTATATTTCTACTCCTGCAAAAAAATCGAGAAAAATTACGCAACCTCATGCTATTAGGGTACCATCCCCAATATGTAGCTCATTATTACGAGCTCTTGGTCGTCATAGCCAATATCACGATTACCGGCCTTTCCTTGGCCATCACATTCGTGGCTCGGACATTTTGGACAAACAACTTGGCAGCCATTGGATTGGGAGAAGCAACCCTAATACCCACCCTCTTGTTCGCGCTGTTCTATTTATTGGTCGTAACCGCACTCGACTTATTCATCATTCGCACCCGGCTATTGAGAATCTGGAACAATGCGTGATTAGACAGAACGTACAACATCTACAATACCCTCTCTAATACAGACTGTCCTGTCTGAGAAAACACTTAAACAGGACAGCCTGTTTGAGGCATTTTCTCTCCGATTGGAAAACAAAGCTATTGTTAAAAGCAAATATCCTGCCACAATTTAAAGGCGGTAATCCTTTCATGCTCCACAATTCCGGAAAAAAATTTCATACACTAAGAAAAATAGACTATTTTTGTTTTTAATATCATTTACAACAGCTATGAAAATGCCTAAAAATCGCGCCATTTACATAGGAGTGCTTGCCTTGGTATGGGCTTTCGCCTATTTCTATATTTTCAATGCGAAAATCGATATCAACGGAGACAACTGCCGCTACTACACGTTTGCTACGGCGTTGGCCTCGGGCGAAGGGTATTCCGATATTTCGGCTCCGACAGCCCATCCCACCAATGCGTTCCCTCCGGGATACCCTCTGCTGATGACTCCGCTGAGATTTTTTACCGACAGTATCATCGCCCAAAAAGTGCTCAACGGGCTGTTCCTGCTGGGTGGAGCATTGCTGTTGTTTTTCTTCATGGTCAAGCGCAAACTGCCCGACAGCCTGGCTTTGGTGGCGGCTTGTGCTGCGGTTCTGAGCGACCGGGTGCTCCACTTTTCGACCATGATGATGAGTGAGATGTCGTGCTTCTGTGTCTCGGCAGCGGCCATCTATCTGCTTTCTCTGATGAAAGACGAAAAGCCTTTCTATAAGGATTGGGCCTTCTACGGTATGCTGGTAATGGTGCTGCTCTGCTACCATATACGCACCCAGGGTGTAGCCTTGTTTGCCGCCGTGATACTCTTCTTCCTCTGTACCGGAAAGTGGAAAGAGGCATTGGGCACGATAGCCGGATTTGTGATAGGCTGCCTGCCGTGGAGCTTGCGCAACAGGGCGTTGGGACTCGGGCAAAGCCGCTATTTCGAATCCATCTCGCAGGTAAATCCATGGCGTCCCGAAGACGGTTCGCTCGATTTGGGCGGCATCATCGAACGCTTCTTCGACACCCTGAGCATGCTGGTTTCCAAAGCTTTGCCAAATTCGGTCATTCCCTATTTTCAAGTCAACTACGCCCCCGAGGCTCCCGCCGGCTTCCTGCTGTGGCTGGCAGCAATCATACTCGTGGCGCTCATCGTGTGGGGATTTTGGGCCTTCGGCAAATACCGCTGGGTACTCCTGGGCTATACGGTCTTTACTTTCGGGCTCATCTCCATCTTCAGTACCCCCAGCGAGAACCGTTACCTCACGGCCATCATTCCTTTCATGAACATGGGGCTGCTCGTGGGACTCTACGAGGTCGTCGTGTGGGCCTTGCGCCGCATGGGAGCCAAACTGAATTTCTCGCCCTGGATTCTCGCCCTGCTGCTGTTTACAAGTATGGGCAACATCAAGGCGTTGCACGCCATGAACAAGATGCCTTTCCCCCCGGCCTATCAAAACTATTTCAAAATAGGAGCCGTGCTGAAAGAACATGTCTCGCCCGAGACGGTGGTGGCTTCGCGCAAAGGCGAGCTGCTCTATATCTTCTCGGGTACCCGGGTTACCGGATATGCCTTTTCACAAGACGACCGCGCCGTCATTCAAAAAATGCTCGACGAGGGAGTGGAATACGTCATTCTCGACCAGCTGGGATATAGTTCGACCTATCGTTACCTCTATCCGGCCATACAGAAGAACGACGACCTGTTCTTCGTCGCCTCGCATATTCCCAACCCCGACACCTATCTGTTGAAATTCGACCGAGAGGCTGCCCGCAAAAAACTGTCACAAACCAACCCATAAACTATGAGCGTTACCGATAAGAAACCGAAACAGGCAATCATCGCCGGAGCCGGTCCCGCAGGGCTTACCGGAGCGTATGAACTGCTCAAACATACCGATATCCACCCCATCGTATTCGAAGAATCGAGCGAAATCGGAGGTATCTCCCGCACAGTGCGTTACCACGGCAACCGCATGGACATCGGAGGACACCGCTTCTTCTCCAAAAGTCAACGAGTGACCGACTGGTGGAACGAAATCATGCCGCTGCAAGGGAAACCCTCGCTCGACGACCGGCTGCTCCACACCACCGACAAACCGTTTGCCGCCCAAGGTCCCGACCCCGAGACAACCGATCGCGTGATGCTGGTGCGCAACCGCATCTCGCGCATCTTCTATCTGCACAAATTTTTCGACTACCCCATCTCGCTCAAACTGCAAACCTTTACCAACATGGGGCTGGTGCGCACCATCGAAGCCGGGTGCGGGTACATGGGGTCGGTGTTCTTCAAGAAACCCGAAACCTCGCTCGAGAATTTCTATATCAACCGGTTCGGCAAACCGCTCTACCGAATGTTTTTCGAAGATTACACCGAGAAGGTATGGGGCGTACACCCCTCGAAACTGGGAGCCGACTGGGGAGCCCAGCGAGTTAAAGGGCTGTCGGTATTTGCCATTCTCAAAGACATGCTCAAAAAAAGTTTCTCCAAGAAAGAGAACAGCAAAGAGGTAGAGACCTCGCTCATCGAGCAGTTTGTCTACCCCAAACTGGGACCGGGCCAACTGTGGGAGACCGTGGCCGACGAGGTGCGCCGGCGGGGCGGCGAAGTGATTACCGAAAGCCCGGTGAAAGAGATTCATGTCGAGGACAACCGGGTGACAAGCGTCACCGTCGAGTCCCCCTCGGGCGAACGCCGCGAGGTTCCCTGCGACTACCTGCTCTCGTCGCTCCCCCTCAAAGACCTCATACACGCCATTCGGGGCATCGAGGTACCCGCCGAGGTGAAGCGCATTGCCGGCGAACTGCCCTACCGCGATTTCATCACCGTGGGGCTGCTCATGAAAAAACTTGCCATCACCAACCAGACCAAAATCAAAACTTTCGCCAACCGCATTCCCGACACCTGGATTTATATTCAGGAGCGCGACGTGCGCATAGGCCGTCTGCAAGTATTCAACAACTGGTCGCCCTATCTGGTCGAGGATTATGAAAACACCGTATGGATAGGACTTGAATATTTCTGCACCGAAGGCGACGACTTCTGGCAAATGAGCGACAAAGAGTTTATCGATATGGCGGTGGGCGAACTGGCGAAAATCGGCATCATCGACCCGACCGACGTGCTTGACTCGGTGCGTATCAAGGTCAAGAAAGCCTACCCCTCCTATTTCGGCAGCTACTACGAGCTCGACCGGGTGAAAGATTTCCTTAACGGCATCGAAAACCTGTGGTGTATCGGCCGAAACGGGCAACACCGCTACAACAACATGGACCACTCCATGATGACCGCCATGGTGGCCGTCGACCACATTGCCGCCGGCGACAACGACAAGAGTGCCGTATGGTCGGTCAACACCGAAGAAGAATACCACGAAAGCAAATGAAGGTAAATCACATATTCAAGAAACTGTTCTACGACTCGACCGACAAGCTACTGGTGCAGTTCGTGCGTTATTTCTTTGTCGGCGGTTTCGCCTTCATCGTCGATTTCGGACTGCTCTATATCCTCACCGAGTACGCCGGGCTGCACTACCTGCTCTCGGCCACCCTCTCGTTCATCGCGGGACTGCTGGTCAACTACATCATCAGCTGCATCTGGGTATTCAACAACTCGAAATTCAAAAACCGCCTCGTCGAGTTCCTCATCTTCGCCGCAATCGGCATCGTGGGACTCGGGCTCAACGACACCCTCATCTGGCTCTTTACCGACTGCATCGGCACCCACTACATGTTCTCCAAAATTGTAGCCGCCGCAATCGTCTACCTGTGGAATTTCTTCGCCCGCAAGTACATCGTGTTTCGGTAGCGATTGTCCGTGCTACGGCACAACGTCCGGGAATACCCACAAAATTACCAGGCGGAGATTCTCGGGAGAAAGACAAATCTTCCCAATCACGAAGGAATAGGTAAAATACTACAAATCAACCAAATAACAAAATCCTAAAATTTTTCTCAGGAAAATGCTTGTTTATCTACGAAAAATTCGTAGATTTGCGAAACAATCGTAACAACTAAAAGAGAGCCATGGAAAAGCTGACACATCAAGAAGAAGAGGTGATGCTCGCCATTTGGAAGAAGGGGCGAGGCATTATCAAAGACTTTTTGGAAAGACTGCCGAATCCGCGTCCACCCTACACCACAGTCGCCTCGATAGTCAAGAATTTGGAACGAAAAGGGTATTTGTCGAGCGAGAAAATTGGCAATACCTACCTCTACACGCCCCGAATCAGTCAAAACGAATACAAAAGGCGGTTCCTGTCGGGGATTGTCAAGAGCTATTTCTCCGACTCCTACAAAGAGATGGTCTCGTTCTTTGCCCACGAAAACAAACTCTCGGAGGAAGATCTGCGCCAAATCATCGAGATGATTGAACGAGAAAAAAGTAACCCCTCCCGATAAAAACCGCATATTATGGACTTTTTACTCTACTTGCTGCAAGTTCACATTGCTCTGGCTCTGTGCTATGCGCTCTACAAGGGGCTCTTCAACCACAATACGCACTTGGTGGCAAGGCGGCTCTTTCTCCTGAGCATACTCTTGTTTGCCGTCGTTTACCCGTTGTTCCGCATCCCGAGTATGGAGAGGGTACTTCCCTCCACGCTGCAATTCGCATTGCCCGAACTACGGGTGGGTGCGAGCGAGATTCCGGAAGCGACGAGCGGCCCCAATCTCTACCAACTGGCAGCAGGAGTGTACGGAGGCATCGCCGGACTGCTGGTTTTGCGCATGATGGTGCGGATACTGTCGATTGTCGGGCTAAGACGTAGCGGCAGGCGACATAACCACGAGAAATTTCACGTGATAATCTGCCCCAACGAAACACAGCCCTGCTCGTTTTTCAACTGGATATTCCTGCCGGCATCGGCTGCCGAAAATCCGGCCGCATGGAATCAGGTGATGAAACACGAATACGCCCATATCCGGCAAATGCACTCGGCCGATATTCTGCTGGCCGAAGGGGTGGCCGCCCTCTGCTGGATAAACCCCGTGGCCTGGCTGCTGTTGAAAGAGGTGCGACTCAACCTCGAATGCCTGGCCGATCGGGCTGCCCTGCACGGTGAGAGCGAAAAGAAATCGTACCAATACCTGTTGCTCGACCTGGCCCAAGCCGAACGGCCGCACACATCGGCCATGCCCTTCAACTACTCGTTTTTGAAGGAGCGCATCGCCATGATTAACCACCCGAAGTCTTCACGCCTGTCGCTATACCGCTATCTGCTGGTAATCCCGCTGTTTGCCCTACTCGTTGTCGGGAGCCAAAGTTGCCGGGAGTCGCCGACAAGGACAAACGACACCACCCCCGTTACCTCACCGTCCGAAGAGGCTCACCCTGCCCCGACCGCTTCTCCCGGCCAAAAAGAAGAGCCCGTACTCGATGCTGCCGAGGTAATGCCCGAGTTTCCCGGCGGAGGTAAAGCCTTTTTCGAGTTTATCGCCCGGAACCTCCAATACCCACAGGAGGCCATAGACCGCCAAATCGAAGGGAGGGTTATCCTCCAATTCGTAGTCGACAAGCAAGGGAAAATATCCGATATTCAGGTACTGCGAGGCGTTACGCCCGAACTCGACCAGGCCGCCATCGACGTGGTGCGCTCGCTCCCCGACTGGAAACCCGGCATGCAGGACGGCAAGCCGGTAAACGTGAAATACACTATGCCCATTGTCTTCAAACTATCCTGACCCCAATTTATTTACCTTAAAAATTTTACTGCAATGAAAAAAGAACTGTTATTCACCGCAACAGCCGCCATCGCCCTGTTGCTTGCCGGTTGCAATGCCAACACCAAAGCCGAAACGACCGCTCCCGGCGAGTCCGAAATCACGACCGAAACAGTAACCACCCCATCTGCTCCCGACCAAACAGAAAGCCCCGTACTCGAAGCTGCCGAAATAATGCCCGAGTTTCCCGGTGGCACAAAAGCCCTGCTCGATTCCATCGCAAAGAATCTCAAATATCCCCCAAAGGCTATCGACAGCCGAACCGAGGGTCGAGTGATTCTACAATTCGTCATTGACAAACAAGGGAAAGTAACCGATGTTCAAGTCATGCGAGGCGTTACGCCCGAACTCGACCAGGCCGCCATCGACGTGGTGCGCTCGCTCCCTGACTGGAAACCCGGCATGCAGGACGGCAAGCCGGTAAACGTGAAATACACTATGCCCATTGTCTTCAAGCTTCAATAGGCTATCCCGCAACGAGCCACACATAACGACTGAAAAACAAACCCCGGCAGGCGCGAGGCTTGCCGGGGTTTCTATGTCTGTGTACTAAGGTTGCTCTACAATCAGCGAACTGTAATCGGCCCAATTCTTTTTATACTCGGCTGCGGTTCCCGCCGGTACATAAATCTTGTAATTCACCGGGTCCCAACCGCCGGGCTTGGGGAATACGCCCCGCGAACTCGTCTCCAGCACAGGGAAAGTACCCGAGTCGATGTCGTCGAAGAGCACCGTAACCGACACCAAATTCATCTGATCCCACGAACTTCTCGTGTTGAAGGCCATATCGCCGATACTCTGGATACTTCGGCCTATCACCACCGTTTTGAGGGCCGTACATTCGCCAAAGGCCCGACTGCCTATCTCGGTCACGCCGTCGCCGATAACAGCCTCTTCCAGACTGGTACAGAAAACAAAGGCCGACTTGCCGATGGTCGTCACGCTGTTGGGTATATCGATGCGCAACAGTGAAGTACAGTTTTCAAAGGCATTGTATTGAATGGTCTTGAGCCCGTCGGGCAGAACAATCTCTTGCAGACTCTTGCAATATTGGAAGGTATTCAGCTCGATGGTTTCGAGCTTGTTGCCCTCGAACACCACCTTTTGCAGCGGCGATACCCGGCTCGTGCCCTCGTAGTCGAAGGCCGAACTGCCCAACCGTTCGAGATTGGCGGGCAAGGTAATCTCGGTCAGATTACATTTCGAGAAGGCATACTGGTCTATCTCGACCAGCGACTCGGGCAATACAATCGACTCGAGGGCGCTGCTGTTGAAGGCATTATCGCCGATGAAGGTAATCCCCTCGGGCAGCACCAGGCTCCGTATGGCCTGACTGCCATTGAAGGCATTGGGTTCTACCTGCGTCACGGTACCCACATAGGCCCAGCGGCCCTTGCCGGTGAGAGCGTCGTAGCTGCTCTGCTCGGCGATAAACTCACAGTCGCGACCCCAGAAATAGGGATCGCCCGGGAAATCGGCATTGGTAATATCGAGTTGCTCGGTAGCCGTGTAGGTAATGTAATTCACCGGCATAATCACCAGTTTGCGCATGATGGTACGCTCGTCGTCCGAGGCAAATACCAGAATCTCGCTACGGCCCGCAATCGCTGTCGGGTCGGCCGGAGCGGTAACGACAATCTTCGAGCCGGCCTGGTCGACTGTGGCCTGGAAAGCACTGTGCGAAATGCACTCGATAGCCACCGAGGCGTTGAGCGGATTGGTAAGCTCGTAGGTTGCCTCGACCGAAGCACCGGCGCCGCAGTAGAGTGTCAACTCTCTCAGTCGGTCATCTCCCGAAACAAACAACAAGTCGAACTTGTCGCGGAAATAAGGAATCTTGATTTCGGTAGTGCCATCGGCCAAGGTCAGAATCAGATAATCGGGGTTGGAAACGTCGATATCGCTAAACATGGAGTCACCATCCTCCCCAGGCTCACCCGTGGCCTGCCCCAGTTGTGTCCAGCTTTGCCCTTCGTCGTAAGAGACGTACCAATATCCGTCGGCACGAATCTCCAACCGGGGCGTGATACCATCGTCTCCCTTGTCACCCGCATTACCTTTGAGTGAAGCCAGCCACTCTTCCAAAGTCCCCCGATATCCGTTCTCGACAGCCAGTTCATAGGCCGACTTGCCGTCCTGTCCCGTGCTGCCGTTGAGCGAGGCCAGCCACTCTTCCAAAGTCCCCTGATATCCGTTTTCGACGGCCAGCTCATAGGCCGATTTGCCGTCGTTTCCCGTATTGCCTTTGAGCGAGGCCAACCACTCGTCTAACGAGCCTTGATAGCCTTTCTCCACAGCCAGCTCATAAGCCGATTTGCCATCTTGCCCCGTGCTGCCGTTGAGCGAGGCCAGCCACTCTTCGAGTGTGCCTTGATAGCCCTTCTCCACTGCCAGCTCGTAGGCCGACTTGCCTTCACGAGCCTGAGCCACAATCTTGTTGTTTTGCTCATCGAGGAGCCAATCGCCGTCGAGCGTCCAGTAATAGAGGCCGTCGGCATCTTGTTTCACCCCGATTACGGGCGTACTCCCGCTTTGCCCGTCGCGACCATGATAGATGGTCACCGGGCCGCTCTTGGTAAAGGTGATGGTGTAGCCTATCGTCTGGCCGTTTTCCACCACCGGCACGACACCCGTTACGTAGTCGTTGTCCTGCAAAGCCTCTACGATTTGCCGCAACGAGGTGATATTGGTATTCATTTGGCTGCAAAGCTCTTCGAGTGCCGAGAGCCGCGAGCCCATATCTTCGTTTTTATTCCACATGGCAATCTCGTCATACTCCGTACAAGAGACGAGCGACAAGATTCCTAAAATCAGACAGGTTATACTCTTTCTCATAACAATCCCTCCCGATTAAAAATAAACGCCCACTTTCACTACAAAACTACGGTTCTTCACATGCTTGTAACCAATCATGTGACTGCTATCGCCATAAACCTTATCGGACTTGTCGATGTCGATGAGTCCCTGCTGGTATTCGGCTCCCACGAAGAAGCGGTAGAAAGCTACATCGACACCACACAAGAATCCCATATCGTGCCGCGAGAAGCCTCCCTCCCGGCCGAAAAGGCATACGGTTTCATCGCCCATATGGCGCTTGCCCCACACGCCCACAGCGTAATAGAGACCGGCCGAGGGAATCAGCGCCAAATGCTTACCCAGCGCGATGGTATAATCGACACCCACAGGCAACTGCAAATAGTTGATGGTGGTGCTGCTGTCGTCAAAACCGTTGATTTCGTATCCCTTGCTGATGAAATTAAGCCCCGTGCGCAGGTAGAAGGGGTAGTTGCGGCTCAATCCCAAGCGATAGATAAACCCGGCCTCATAGCCCGGTTTATTCGAAGAGGCCAGGCCGTAAGAGGTTATCCACGAATTGCAATACCCGGCATGTATCCCGAAGATGTGACGGGGATAGGTGCGGGCAGGCTCCGCATCGGCCGGTTGTGCAACCGGAACAATCGTTGTGGCCGGCTCGGCAGCGACAGTATCGGGCTGTTGCACAGGAGCAGGCTCAGACTCGGCCGAAGGCTGTGCAGGCACGCTGTCCACCACGGCCAGACTCTCGTCGGCCGGTTCGTCGGTCTTTTCGACAATGCGCAAGTAAAGCACGGTGTTGCTACTGTTGCGCAAGTCGGGGAAGAAATGCTGCAACATATAACGGTAGGGGCGGCCACCTCGCAAATCCATCAACTGCTTTTTGCGACTGTCGACTACCCGTCCCTGGTCGTCATAGACCCACAGGGGGGTATGGTCGAGAATATCCAGCACCTCGTCGCGGGCCTCCATGTCGGAGGCAGCTACCTGCTCGCGAAGCAAATCCCAAGCAATACCTTCGGCATGGTGCTCGATCAAATCAGAAGGCACGTTCCCCTCTCGCACCAAATAAGCTTTCAGCTCATCGGCCCGCCGGGCTGCTAACAGTTTGTTGGCCTCGGCCGCACCGTCGGGCGAGGCATACGAACGGATAACGAGTTTTTCTACCCGATCGTTTTTCAACGCCTCTCTGACTGTTCCCAAAAAACGGTTCAACTGCTCCCGGTTATCCCGGAACGACAAATCGACATGACGATACCCTCGACGATAAAAAATCTTCATCGAGTCGACTGCCTCCTGCGAGTAACCATTCCCTGTGAACAGAATACCCGCTAACAGAAAAAGCAAGATTTTTTTCATTTGGTATTAAAATTAGACTCGGTTAAAATGCAATGGCTGTTTCTCTCTTCTCTACTAAGGATACCTTGAGAATTGTCCCCTCAAATATACTATTATATTAGTACAATATCCCCTTCTTGTTCAACAAACTATTTTATTGGTTTATGAAAAATTTCTACACTCCTACAAATATAAGGTATTTCCCTAAAAAGCAAACAGTTCGTCAAAAAATTAACATTTTTAATCAATTACCGGCTTGACAAAAAGCCACCTCCGGCCTCTACATTTTTTCAGAGGAAGAGAATATGCGGCATGAATCAATGCCGCTCGGTGCGTGAAGCATCTATGCGCAACAAGACAAAAAGCAGAATCGTAAAACCCCACAACGACGAACCGCCGTAGCTGAAAAACGGCAAGGGGATACCTATCACGGGGCACAATCCTATCACCATGCCCACATTTACCGCCAGGTGGAAAAAGAGAATCGACACCACACAGTAGGCATAGACCCGACCAAAAGCCGAGTGCTGTCGTTCGCCAATGGCCATGAGCCGAAAGATGAGCGTGACGAAGAGCAGGATTACCCCCACGGCGCCCCAAAATCCCTCTTCCTCGCCAATGGTACAAAAGATGAAATCGGTATCTTGCTCGGGTACATATTTCAGCTTGGTCTGGGTACCATTGAGGAAACCCTTTCCCCAAAAGCCTCCCGAGCCGATAGCGATTTTCGACTGGTTCACGTTATAGCCGGCCCCCCGCAAATCTTCCTCCATGCCCAGTGCTACCTTGATGCGCTTTTGCTGGTGGGGTTCCAGCACATCGTTGAAAGCATAGTCGACCGAAAAAAGAAAAACCACCGAGACAATCGCCGTTGCCAGAATTGTGAGCAGGCGCAGCGAACGGGTCGAGAAATAAAGCACCAGCAAGTATATGACCGTGGCTGCCATCGTACCTATACACACATAGAGCAGATTGACCGGTACCTCGCAATAAAGCAGCACACCGCTTGCCGCCGCCACGACCAGATAGGCCCACATGAGATAGCGGGCCGACTTTCGGTTCTTTTGGTAGAACAGCAACATGCCGGCCACCACCAGAAAGATAAAGACAAACACCAGCACCTCGCCGGCAGACACAGCTCCCCACATGAGACTCGAATACTTGACGGCCACCACAAAATAAACGATAGCGCACAGCCCGTAGAAAAGGAAGAGCCCCGACAGCCCCTCGCGATAGAGGACAAAGATGAGCGAGACAAAGACCAACGCCGACCCCGTCTCCTGCTGGGCGATAATGAGAACAATGGGCAACACGATGGTGAAGACGGCCCGGAAAAGGTCGCGCCGGTTTTTCAAGGAAAAGCCATAGGTACCGAACGACCGTGCCAGAGCAAGCGCGGTGGCAAACTTGGCAAACTCGGCCGGTTGCAGGCTCACCGGTCCCAGCACCAGCCATGAACGCGACCCCTTGATGTCGGGAGCCAGAAATATGGTGGCGACAAGCAACACCATCACGATGCCGTAAAAGAGATAGGCATAGGTCTCATAGACCCTGAAATCGACCATCAGAATCATAAAGGCCAGCACGAGCGAGAGTCCTATCCACATGAGTTGCTTGCCCGAACGCTCGGCAAAGTCGAAGATACTGGCGTTGTCAAAATCGTAGCTGGCGGCATAGATACTCACCCAGCCGCAAAAGATGAGAATGAGGTACAAGACGACCGTCACCCAGTCGATCGAACGCCATATGTTAGTGCTTCTTGACTCCACTGTATATAATCGTATTGGATTGTAACATACGTTCTTCGAGGTATTTCCGTTCCGGCGCAATCTTCCGGTTCAAATACATCTCCATCATAAGGCTCCCGATGGGCACGCCATAAGTGGCTCCGAACCCGGCATTCTCGACATACACGGCAATGGCAATCTTGGGATTATTCATGGGAGCGAATCCCATGAAAGCCGAGTGGTCTTTGCCATGAGGGTTCTGCGCCGTACCCGTCTTGCCACACACCTCGATGCCGGGAATAGCTCCCACACGGCAGGTACCGCCGGTTACTGCCATGCGCATGCCCTCGACCACATAGTCGTAGTAATGCTTGTCGACCATCGTGTGCTTGGGCGTGGTATACTCGGCACTGATGGTCGTGTCCTGTATCTCGCGAATGAGGTGAGGTGTATAATAATAACCCCGGTTGGCAATCGTTGCCGACAGATTGGCAATCTGCAACGGGGTGGCCAGCACCTCGCCCTGCCCGATGGCGACCGATATAATCGTGAGGGCACTCCAACGATTATCGCCATATATTTTATTGTAATAGCTGCTGTTAGGAATAAAGCCCCGGCTTTCGCCCGGCAAATCGACCCCCAGCCGATAGCCGTAGCCCATCGAGACGAGATAATCTTTCCAGATATTGAAAGCCTCGGCGGCCGACTTGTACTTGGTGCGGTTATCGATCATCGAGCGCAATCCATAGCAGAAGAAAGCGTTACACGAGGTTTGCAATGCCGGCAGCAACGACAGCGGCGAAGCGTGTCCGTGGCACCCCACTTTCAAGCGGCCCGACACGAACCCGTGGTAACAGGGATAGAGCGTGTTCTCGGTGATGATACCTTCGTTCAGGAAGATGAGCCCCTGCGTGGGCTTGAAGGTCGACCCCGGCGGATAGGCTGCCATGAGTGCCCGGTCGTAGAGGGGCTTGTATTTGTCGCGGTTCAGCTTCAAATAGTTTTTTCCCCGTTCGCGCCCAACCAGCATCGAGGGGTCGTAGGTGGGACTCGACACCATGGCCAGTATCTCGCCCGTCGAAGGCTCGATAGCTACGATAGCCCCGATTTTATTCTGCATCAGCTTCTCGCCATAGGCCTGCAACTCGACATCGATCGACAGTTTCAGGTTCTTCCCCGAGACGGGTGCCACGTCGTAGCGGCCGTCTTCATACCGGCCTTTGATGCGTCCGTGAGCGTCGCGCAACAGAATCTCCACTCCCTTCTCTCCACGCAACACCGTCTCATAAGAGCGCTCGATACCCAAGTCGCCCGTGTAGTCGCCCCGTTTGTAGTAGTTGTCCTTCTCGATGTCGCGAGGCGAGACTTCGCGTATATTGCCCAACACATTGGCGGCCACAGGATAGGCATACTGCCGCAACATACGGTTCTGTATGAAAAAGCCGGGGAAGCGGTAAAGTTTCTCTTGCAGCCGGCCGTAGTCCTGTGCCGAAAGCTGGGTCATAAAGGTCTGAGGAGTATACGACGAGTAACCGGGGTTGAGACGCGGGTTCTTCATGTCTTCCATGCGCTTGTCGAACTGCTCGCGAGTGATGCCCACCGTGCGGCAAAAATCGAGCGTATCGAAAGGCTTCACCTCCCGCACAATCATCATCACATCGTAGGCCGGTTGATTGAATACCAGCAACTTGCCTGTGCGGTCGTAGATGAGTCCGCGCGAAGGGTATTGTGTTTTTTTCAAGAAAGCATTACCGTCGGCATACTGCTTGTATTCGTCGTTGAGTACCTGCAACGAAAAGAGGCGCACAATGTAGATGCAAGCTATCACCAGCACGATGCCCCCGATTACATACTTGCGTTTGGCCAGTTTATAATCTTTTCTCACGACCCGATTTCGTTAAACTGTCCATTCCCAAAATTACCAGAAAAGTCAAGGCGGTACTTGCCGCCACCCGGGCTATGAGTCGCCCGATGTTGAGCAGGCTCAACGACTCGACCAAGAAAAGCGCTGCACAGAAACAGAGCGAAAGCGTGAGAGCATAACGCACATAGAGCGACATGCCGAAGCTGCGAATCGACGGCACGGCCTCGGCATAGTCTTCGCCCCGAGGCGTATAGAGATTGAGTACCGGTTTGCGCAATGCGGCCAACACCACACACGCAAGGGCATTCATGCCCGGCGTGTTGCTGAAAATATCGATGGTGAGCCCCAGCACAAAAGCCAGAGTCATAACCCAGTTGACCGAAAGCGACAATGGAAGCCGCAAAATAAAATAGATGTAAAAGAAAGGAATGGCCACCCCGAACAGGTGTATGTTGTTGCCGATAATCACCTGCAAGAGCACGACGATGACAAAGAGAAACAAATATCGCAACCAATCACTCATAGCGGGCCTCCTTTTCCAGTTTGTCCTGTTCTTCCTTCATGCGGTTCGAGATAATACGCACATAGCCCAAACATCCGAAATCGGTACTCAATTCGACCTGCAAGGCATAGAAATTGTCGTCGCGTTGCTTCTTGTAGTCGCTGATGACGCCAACCATCAACCCCTCGGGAAAAACCGACGAATAGCCGCTGGTGACAATCGTGTCGCCCGGAGCGAACTCTACATGGCGGGGCATCTCTTCGAGTATGGCATAGCGGGGGCTCACGGCGTCCCATACCAACGACCCGAAATAGTTGCTGCCTTTCACTTTACAGCTAAGGCGCAGTTTGGGATTCAGAACCGAGATGGCTACGGCATGATGCTCGCCCACCACGTTGATGATGCCCACCACACCGTTCTGGTCGACTACCCCCATCTCGGGTTCGATGCCGTCGGCGCGTCCCTTGTCGATGGTAATGTAATTGTTGATTTGCGCCACACTGTTATTGACCACGCGAGCTACCACGAAATCGTAGTCGTGAAGCACCGAGTCGGCCGGTATCGTATCTTTTCCAACAGCCGAGCGGTAATTGTTGAGTTGGGCTTTCAGGTTAACGACCTCCATCTCGAGCTCTCCGTTACGCAACTGCAAGTCGCGGTTGGCTTTTCGCAAACCCAGATATGACGAGACCTCCGATTTCAAATCGTAAACCACCACGGCCGCCCGATTGGCCGACGAGAAATAAACACTGCGCTGGTAGGGATTGCGGTCAAACAACAAGACGCAACAAAGCACCACATAGATTGCAAATACAATCCATGAGCTATGCCTCCACAAAAAATCGAATAAGTTGCGCATTGCCTATTATCTGGTCTTTTGACTACCAACAACGAGTTGCAACGGCCGTCCGGGCCTTTGCAACTCGTCTATCTCGTGAATCCCGGCCGGGCAAACCCGGCCACTCCCGCACCTTGCTCCTTACCGGATAAGGAACGAGAACTGGTCGATATTCTTCAAAGCCACACCCGTACCCTTGGCCACAGCATGCAAGGGGTCCTCGGCAATGTGGAAGGGGATACCTATCTTGTCGGTCAACCGTTTGTCCAAGCCTCTCAACAAGGCACCGCCACCGGCCAGCCAAATACCGTTGTGCACGATGTCGGCATAAAGTTCGGGGGGCGTATGCTCGAGAGCATTGAGCACGGCAGCCTCGATTTTCGAAATCGACTTTTCGATACAGTGGGCAATCTCCTGATACGAGACAGGCACCTCCATAGGCAGGGCCGTCATTCGGTTGGGCCCATGTACCACGTAATCTTCGGGGGGATTGTCAAGCTCGGTGAGGGCCGAACCTACGTTGATTTTTATCAACTCGGCCGTGCGCTCACCCACCTTCACATTGTGCTGGCGTCCCATATACTCCTGAATATCGTTGGTGAGGTCATCGCCGGCTACCCGTATCGAGTTGTTCGATACGATGCCACCCAGCGAAATCACGGCAATCTCGGTCGTTCCGCCGCCTATATCGACAATCATGTTACCCTCGGGGGCTTGCACGTCGAGACCGATACCGATAGCGGCAGCCATAGGCTCGTAAATCATATAAACGTCGCGGCCTCCAGCATGTTCCGACGAGTCGCGCACGGCACGAATCTCCACCTCGGTACTGCCCGAGGGGATACCGATTACCATGCGCAGCGAGGGCGAAAACCAATGGCTCTTGGAGCTCACCATCTTCACCATGCCGCGAATCATTTGCTCGGCGGCATAGAAATCGGCAATCACACCGTCGCGCAACGGACGTATCGTTCGTATGTTTTCATTAGTCTTGCCATGCATCAAACGAGCTTTCTCCCCGACAGCCAACAATTTGTCGGTGCGTTTGTCCAACGCCACCATCGACGGCTCATCGACCACAATCTTGTCGTTGTGAATAATCACCGTATTGGCCGTACCCAAGTCGATGGCTATCTCTTGCGTGAAAGAAAATAATCCCATATCGGCTATTTTATTATAAGTTTATATTAGTGTTTGAAATGCCGTATTCCGGTCATCACCATAGCTACACCATTTTTATTGCAATACTCGATCGAATCGTTGTCGCGAACCGACCCGCCCGGTTGTATTACGGCATTTACCCCGGCCTCGTGGGCTATCTCCACACAGTCGGCAAAGGGGAAGAAAGCATCTGATGCCATAACGGCGCCTTGCAGGTCGAAATCGAACGAGCGAGCTTTCTCGATGGCCTGGCGCAAAGCGTCGACACGCGAGGTTTGCCCGATGCCGCTGGCGCAGAGCTGACGGTTCTTGGCCAGAACGATGGCGTTTGACTTGCTGTGTTTCACAATTTTGTTGGCAAACAGCAGGTCGTCTATTTCGGCAGGTGTCACGGCCTTGTCGGTTACCTGACGCAATTCTTCGGGTTTCTCGCGGTAGAGGTCGCGGTCTTGCACCAGTACCCCGTTCAGCAGCGAGCGGAACTGACGTGCAGGAGCCTGGAAGGGTTTCTGCACAAGGATAATACGATTTTTTTTCTGTTCCAATATTTCGAGTGCCTCGGCATCATAACCGGGGGCGATACATACCTCGAAGAAGATTTTGTGCATCTCCTCGGCCGTTGCCTTGTCGATGGGACGATTGGTGATGAGAACACCGCCGAATGCCGACACGGGGTCGCCGGCGAGCGCATCCTTCCAAGCGTCGAGCAGTGTGTCGCGCGAGGCCAGGCCGCAGGCATTGTTGTGCTTCAAGATGGCGAACGTGGTCTCGTCGAACTCGGCAATCAGCGACACGGCGGCATCGATGTCGAGCAGGTTGTTATACGAAATTTCCTTGCCGTGGAGCTGTTCGAACATTTCGTCGAAATTGCCATAGAACGTACCTTTCTGATGGGGATTCTCGCCATAACGCAACGCCTTGGCATGGTTGCCGGCATAGCGGAAGGCCGAACCTTCACCACCGTCGAAATAGTTGAAGATGGCGCTGTCATAGCCCGACGATACGGCAAATGCCTCCTTGGCAAACCAGCGGCGGTCGTCGAGCGAGGTATTGGCGCCCTTCTCTTTGAGCAGCGACAACAGCGGAGCATACTGGGCTTTCGAAGCCACGATAACCACGTCCTTATAATTTTTGGCAGCGGCCCGTATGAGCGAGATGCCGCCTATGTCTATCTTTTCGATGATTGCACTCTCGTCGGCTCCCGAAGCCACCGTCTCTTCAAAGGGATAGAGATCGACGATAACCAAGTCGATCGAGGGTATTTCATATTGAGCAATTTGTTGCTGATCGGTTTCGTTCTCCCGACGGTTGAGTATTCCGCCGAAAACTTTGGGGTGAAGGGTTTTTACCCGACCGCCCAGAATAGAGGGATAACCCGTCAGGTCCTCGACTGCCCCGCAGGGGATTCCCAGCGATTCGATAAACGACTGTGTGCCGCCGGTCGAGATAAATTCTACCCCTTCGGCATGTAAAAGTTTCAAAATTTCGTCTAAGCCATCTTTATGAAAAACCGAGACAAGAGCTGTTTTAATTTTCTTATTTTCAAGCATAAAGCATTGCACTATATAAATTTGCCACAAAAATACAAAAATATATAGGTTTTGCCTTGCATAATCGCCGAAAGTTTTTCACCCAAGGAGAAATCTTTTCTATCCGGCTTGTTTAAATGGATTGTCGGTTTTACCGAACGGGCCGAACGGGTTTCACACGCATACCCTCTTTCCCGAAGAGCCGGACTCTTCCACCCGCAGGAAAAGGGCCGATTCTGAGGAGGGTGGCCGCTACCGGTTTTTGCGCAGGGTATAACGGCTGATACCCAAGCTCTCGTAGCTGCGGCGCAGTTCTTCGTCGTTATCCGAAATAACCAGCAGCCGGTCGCCGGGTTCGAGTTGGGTGTGCCCCTTGGGCACGAAATAGTGCGTATCGCGTTTGACCATTACCACCAGTGTATTGTCGGGCAAAGCCAGATTCATCAATTTGTTCCCGCCCGCCAGGGTCTGTTCGGTAAGTTCGATTTCGCTCATCGCCGACTTGATTTCGTCGGGCAACGCCACATTGAAAATCTCCTTCTCCTCACCCTTTCCTATCAGGCCCAACCAGCGGGCCATGGCACTCACGGTAGTACCCTGTACCAGCAGGGAAACGATGGTGACAAAGAAGACCACGTTGAAAATCATGCGGGCATTGGGTATCTCGGCCGACATGAGGGGATATGTGGCAAAGATAATGGGCACGGCTCCGCGCAGCCCCACCCACGAGATATAGGTGCGTGCCCGGAAAGTAAATTTACGGAACGGCAAAAGACTGACAAAAACCGAGATGGGACGCGAAACGACTATCATAAAGAAAGCGACCAGCAAACTCACTCCGGCCACGGCGGGCAACTCCGAGGGGTTGACCAGCAACCCCAGCGTGAGAAACATGACAATTTGAAACAGCCAGGTGAAACCGTCGAAAAAGGTAGTAAGGCTGCGTTTGTGCACCAACCGGCGATTCCCCACCACCAGCCCGGCAATATAGACAGCCAGATAGCCGTTGCCCTGCAACAGGTTGGTAAAGGCAAAAACGAAGAAAACGCAAGCCAGCAGCAGCACGGGATAGAGCGACTCGTTGGGCACATCGATGCGGTTGATAATCCACACCACGGCATACCCCAAGGCAAATCCCAACGCCGCCCCTATGGCCAGCTGCATGACCAACAGCAACACGGCATTGCCCCAATCGACGGTACCTATCTCGATAATTTGAATTAACAACAGAGTGAGCATATAGGCCATCGGGTCGTTACTGCCGCTCTCTAACTCGAGCGTAGGGCGCAATCGCTCTTTCAAGGAGATACCCTTCGAGCGCAGAATCGAAAAGACCGAAGCCGAATCGGTCGACGACATCACAGCCGCCAGCAACATCGATTCGAGCAAGCCCAGCTGGAAATCGCCAGGCAGGAAATCGACAAGCGAATAAATAAAGAATCCCGTAATGACTGTTGTCATAAGCACCCCTAGCGTTGCCAGCATCACACCCGGTGCCAACACCGGCTTGATTTCGCGGTAGGAGGTATCCATACCACCCGAGAACAAAATGATACACAAGGCTATCGTTCCTATAAACTGGGCTATCTGGGGACTGTCGAAATGAATGCCGAAGCCATCGGAACCGGCCAGCATGCCCACCCCCAAAAACAGCAACAGGGCAGGGACTCCAAACCGGGCTCCGGTCTTTCCTACAAGCACACTCAGGAACAACAGAATCGCTCCTACCAACAACACATTCTCGGGACTAATAACCATAAAACTCTCTATTTTTTTTAATGTATGCAAAGATAGTAAAAGGTGAGCGGAGGATAAAACATCGAAACATCGTTTCAGATATTTTTTATTCCAAACCGCATTCTATCTTCGTGTAACAAAGATAGCGAAAAAAGCGGGAACTACAATTTCATACTCCTCCTACCGGGAGTGATAAAAGCAGACTCTTCCCCTTAAACAAAAAGGACTACAAAACGTTCAAGAACAAAGAATTGAATGTATGTGGCATAAAACAAACGGCAAACCATCGGTACTTGCCGCCATGGGCAAAAGCCGACAAGGCCTCGGGTTGTGCCGGCCGGCGTTCTCCATGCCGTACCACATCGCCCCTCAACCGGGAGATTGTCATTTCAACAGGTCGGGACGCAAACGGCGGGTGCGCTCGAGCGACTGCTCGTGCTTCCACTCATCGATTTTGCGCTGGTGCCCCGAGAGCAACACGTCGGGTACCCGCCACCCCTTGTACTCGGCCGGACGCGTATAGACCGGCGGGGCCAGCAGGTTGTCCTGGAACGAATCGGAGAGGGCCGACTGCTCGTCGCCGATGGCGCCGGGGATAAGCCGCACGATAGCATCGCACATGATGGCCGCAGCCAATTCGCCACCGGTGAGTACATAGTCGCCTATCGTCACCTCTTTGGTAATAAAATGCTCGCGTATGCGGTAGTCGATACCCTTGTAGTGGCCACAGAGAATAATGAGGTTACCCGCCATCGACAACTGGTTGGCCATAGGCTGGTCGAATTGCTCGCCGTCGGGGGTGGTAAAAATCACCTCGTCATACTCCCGCTCGCTCTTCAACTGGGTGATGACCCTGTCGACCGGCTCGATTTTCATCACCATACCGGCTTCGCCTCCAAAAGGATAATCGTCGACCTTGCGGTGCTTGTCGAGCGAATAGTCGCGAAGATTGTGAACCACAATCTCGACCAGGTTCTTATCCTGAGCACGCTTCAAAATAGAGTAGTTCAACGGGCTTTGCAGCAACTCGGGCAGCACGGTGATAATATCGATACGCATCATAACACTCAATTTGCCTGCAAAAATAGCCTTTTCCCCCGGGTTTCGCAAACCCTCGGTGCAATCTTATGTGCAGGAAAATCGGACGGCATCCCTACAACAGTTTTTTAAGTTCCTCTACATCGGGAAGAGCATTTCTCAATCGCTCGGGCATATCGGATGCTGTCTTATAGGTTGCGACCCCCATAGGCTTATCATAATCCCGAATAGCATACTCGGCATACGTCTTGTCAGCACTTTTGCACAAGACAATGCCTATCGACGGATTTTCATTCGGTTTTCGCACAAAGTCATCAAGTACACGCAAATACAGATTCAACTGCCCCAGATATGCCGGCCTGAAAGGCCCTGTTTTCAACTCGACAGCCACCAGTGCCGAGAGTTCCCGATTAAAAAAGAGCAGGTCTATCACATGCGTATGACCCAAGGCTTCGACCTGAAATTGATTACCCACAAACGTAAAATCCCGGCCAAAAGTCATAATGAAATTCTTGATATTCTGGACAATCTTGTTCTCTACGACCCGCTCGTCTATATCCTCAATATCTCGAGCTCCAAGCTCTTCCACGTTGATAAAATCGAGCAGATACTCATCTTTGAATGTCATTACGGCCCTACGAGCCAGTTCGGTCGTCGGCAACTTTTCCATAAAATTATTGGCCAATGCCCCTCGATTGCGATAAACACCTTCCCGCATCAGCCGCTTTAAAGAATCGACACTCAGGTATTCCCGAGCACTTAGCTTTATGTAGAAATAGCGCTCTTCAACCGTTTTTGCTTGCGATATGATGGCAATGTGATGCGTAAACCCTATCTTGAAAAACTCCTCTACCGGAAAATCTTTGAAATTCGGCAGTTGCAACTGCCGAATTTGGGCCGAATCTTCATTTCCCTTTTCTCCCGCCAATAAAATATGCGCATATTTTTCAAATTGCGTTCCGAAAATCCCCTAAGTCCGGGCAACTCCTGCTGTAACCGGCGACTAATAGATGAAATGGCACCCGTACCCCAGAACCCGTTGCGCGAATTTCGGGAAATATAACAGCCTATCCCATAGTACAAAGCCAACTGCTCCTTATTTACAAGTCGGGCAGCTTGATACTGACTTTGCAATATCGCATCTTTAATCACACGAACAGCCTCATTATATCTCATATCTGACAACCGTTTCTCTTCCATGACTGTTTATCTTCAAAATTTGATTTTCACTCATTCACCCCTATCCACGGCAGTTTACAAATATAGCGATTTATATACGATTCGGACTCTATCTAATCTGCTTTATCTGCTTTATTCTTCTCAATCTTGAGCTATTCGCTTGAACATGATTTATATCTCGAAAAAAAGCACTACCTTTGCGGCCTGAAAAACAGGTAAAAGATGATAACGGTAAACAATTTAGGTATTCAATTCGGTAAAAGAGTTCTTTTCCAAGACGTTAATCTGAAATTCACCCCGGGCAACTGCTACGGCATTATCGGAGCCAACGGCGCCGGGAAATCGACCCTCATGCGTATCCTGAGCAACCAGCTCGACCCCACGCACGGCTCCGTCACCCTGGGCCCGGGCGAGCGACTCTCGGTATTGAGTCAGGATCACTTTGCTTTCGACGAGTTTACCGTCATCAACACCGTGTTGATGGGACACACCGTGCTGTGGGACATCATGCAGGAAAAAGACGCTCTCTATGCCAAACCCGATTTCAGCGATGCCGACGGCATTCGCGCCGCCGAACTCGAAGAGAAATTTGCCGAGCTCGAAGGGTGGAACGCTGAGAGCGACGCCGCCTCGCTGCTGAGCGGCCTGGGTATCAAGGAAGAAAAGCATTATATGCTCATGAAAGATTTGAGCGGTAAGGAAAAGGTGCGGGTGCTGCTGGCCAAGGCCCTCTTCGGTCACCCCGACAACCTGCTGCTCGACGAGCCTACCAACGACCTCGACCTCGAGACGGTGATGTGGCTCGAAAACTACCTCGCCAATTTCGAAAATACCGTGCTGGTGGTATCGCACGACCGTCACTTTCTCGATTCGGTCTGCACCCACACGGTCGACATCGATTTCGGCAAAGTGCAACTCTTTGCCGGTAATTACAGCTTCTGGTACGAGTCGAGCCAGCTGGCTCTGCGCCAACAGCAACAACAGAACAAGAAGGCCGAGGAGAAACGCAAGGAGTTACTCGAGTTTATCCAGCGATTCAGCGCCAACGTGGCCAAATCGAAACAGACGACCAGCCGCAAGAAGATGCTCGAAAAACTCACCATCGAGGAGATTCAGCCCTCGTCACGCCGCTACCCGGGCATTATCTTCACTCCGTCGCGCGAGCCGGGTAACAAGATTCTCGAGGTGAAGGGGCTCGAAAAATCAATCGAAGGCTCGTTGCTGTTCAAAGATGTGAATTTCTCGATCGAGAAAGACGACAAGGTAGCCTTCATCTCGCACGACCCGCGTGCGATGACGGCCCTTTTCGAGATTATTAACGGCAACATGAAACCCGATGCCGGTTCCTACGAGTGGGGGCAGACCATTACCACAGCCTACCTGCCGCTCGACAACAGCGCCTTTTTCAACACCGACATGAACCTGATTGACTGGCTGGCCCAGTTCTCGGAAGACACGAGCGAGCTCTACCTCAAAGGATTTTTAGGCCGCATGCTCTTCTCGGGCGAAGAGTTGCTCAAACAGGCCTCGGTCTTGTCGGGAGGGGAGAAAATGCGTTGCATGATTGCCCGCATGATGCTCAAAAACGCCAACACGATGATACTCGACTCGCCCACCAACCACCTCGACCTGGAATCGATACAGGCCTTCAACAACACGTTGCAAACATTCAAGGGCAACGTGCTACTCTCGTCGCACGACCACGAGTTTATCCAAACGGTGTGCAACCGCATCATCGAGCTTACCCCGGGCGGTATCATCGACAAGATGATGGACTACGACGACTACATCACCGACGAGAAAGTGCAGGCCGCCCGCCAACGATTGTACAACTTATAAAAAAGATATTCCGTTATGGTAAAACACATTGTCACCTTCAAACTCACCGGCACGCCCGAAGAGCGCAAAGAGGTTGCCCTCCGATTCAAAAACGCCCTGCTCGAGTTGCCCTCCGTTATCGACGTATTGAAAAGCATGGAAGTAGGTATCAACGAGAACCCCGCCGAATGCTGGGACGTGGTGCTCATCGCCACGGTCGAAACCATGGCCGACGTAGAAACCTATGCCAAACACCCGGCTCACGTAGCCGCTGCCGGCCTGCTGGCCGGTCACAAGGCCGACCGTGCCTGCGTCGACTACACTTGTTGAGACTCGGTATAAAAAACGAGAGCGAACAATCGGGGTCTCCCGGTTATTCGCTCTTGTCGTATTTTTTAGCGGCCCTACTCTACGAGGCCATTTTTAATTGCAAACTCAGGCAACTGCCGTTGCCAATTTTTTCTCCAACAGAGCCGTAAGCTCTTGGCACATGGCGCCATTTCCCATAGCACGATACTTCGCTATCTGATACCGAAGCATCTCTACTGTCAGTTGTTCTTTCATCATAATTCAGCTTTTTTTGTTCTCCACCCGTTGTGGAAAACGGTTTACTTCTATTTCTTTAACAGTACAAAGATAACACCAAACTTTTTAAAAACATGTTGTACAACATAAAAATCTGCCATATTTTTTATGAATTTTATATTTCAAAAGCGATTTACACTCTGGCTACACATATGTTAACAAAATAATTTTCAACAAGTTGAGCTACACCAAAGAAAGATTTTATCGGGCCGCCATTTTTTTATACTTTTGTACTGACAGAAATCATGACACAAAATCATACGAAACCATGCCTGTAAAGATTCCGTCATCGTTGCCGGCCGTCGAAATTCTCAAAGCCGAAAATATATTTGTCATGGACGACCTGCGTGCTTCGTCACAAGACATTCGTCCGCTCAGACTACTCATTCTCAACCTCATGCCGTTGAAAATCGTGACCGAAACCGACTTGCTGCGACTCATCTCGAACACCCCGCTGCAAATCGAGCTCGACTTGATGAACGTCTCGGGACACATCTCGCGCAACACGCCCGTCGAGCATATCGATACTTTCTACAAGGATTTCAGCGAAATACGCACCCACAACTACGACGGCATGATTATCACCGGCGCGCCGGTCGAGAAACTCGATTTCGAAGAGGTGGACTATTGGAACGAACTGGTCGAGATTTTCGACTGGGCCCGCACCCACGTCACCTCGACACTCTACATCTGCTGGGCGGCTTTGGCGGGACTCTACCATTTCTACGGCATACCCAAATATGCACTGACACAAAAGCTCTTCGGGGTCTTTACCCACGATAAGTACGACGAGAAAAATCCCATATTCAGGGGATTCGACGACCGGTTTCAGGTGCCGCACAGCCGTTACTCCGAGGTGCGCCGCAGCGACATCGAACGAAACGGCGACCTCTCCATTCTCTCCGAGTCGCCCGAAGCCGGGGTCTATCTGGTGATGGCGCGCGGCGGCCGGGAGTTCTTCATCACGGGACACTCCGAATACTCGGCCCTCACACTCGACATCGAGTATCGGCGCGACCTGGCCAAGGGCCTCGACATCGCCGTTCCCCGCAACTACTACCCCGACGACGACCCGCACAAACGGCCCGTGGTAAACTGGCGGGGCCATGCCAACCTGTTCTTTACCAACTGGCTCAACTATTTCGTATACCAACAAACGCCTTACAACCTGAACGAGATTCGATGAACAACATCCGCCGCATAGAACTATTGGCTCCTGCCAAAAATGCAGAGATAGGAAAAGAGGCTATTCTGCACGGGGCCGATGCCGTCTACATAGGGGCTCCCCGATTCGGAGCCCGCTCGGCTGCCGGCAACAGCCTCGACGACTTGGCCGGACTTATCGATTTTGCCCACCGATTCGACGCCCGCGTCTACATCACTTTCAACACCTTGCTGCACGACCACGAACTGGCTGAGGCCGAACGCCTCATCGACCGTCTCTACCGCATAGGAGCCGATGCCCTCATCGTGCAGGATATGGGTATCACCCGACTCGACATACCGCCTATTGCCCTGCACGCCAGCACGCAGACCGACAACCGCACCCGCGAAAAGGTGCAGTTTCTCGAGCAGTGCGGATTCTCGCAAGTGGTCTTGGCCCGAGAACTTTCGCTCGCCGAAATCAGGAAAATAAGCGCATCGGTGCGGGTACCGCTCGAAATATTCGTTCACGGAGCCTTGTGCGTGAGTTACAGCGGTCAGTGCTACCTGAGCCAGGCCATGTGCGGCCGCAGCGCCAATCGGGGCGAGTGCGCCCAATACTGCCGGCTGCCCTACACCCTCGTCGACGGCCGGGGACGCATCGTGGCCCGCGACAAACATCTGCTCTCGCTGCGCGACCTCAACCAGAGCGACCACCTGGAAGAGCTGCTCGATGCCGGAGTCTCCTCGCTCAAAATCGAGGGGCGACTCAAAGAGATGGCTTATGTCAAAAACTGCACGGCCTATTACCGGCAAGCTCTCGACCGCATCTTTGCACGACGGCCCGAGTATCGTCGCGCCTCGACCGGCACCTCGACCATCGATTTCACACCTCGCCTCGAAAAGAGTTTCAACCGGGGTTTCACCCACTATTTTCTCGACGGACGCACCGCCTCGCCCATCGCCTCGCCCGACACCCCCAAATCGCTGGGCGAATATGTGGGTGAAGTAAAACAGACCGACCGCACGTCGTTTGTCGTGGCCGGGACCGCCTCGCTGCACAACGGCGACGGGCTCTGTTTTTTCAACGCCCGGGGCGAGTTCGAAGGTGTGCGGGTAAACCGTGCCGAGGGGAACCGTGTCTTCCCGGCTTCACGCTGCGGTATCCCCCCCCACACGACGCTCTACCGCAATCTCGATTTTGAATTTGAGAAACTGTTGGCCCGCCCCACGGCCCACCGCCGCATAGCCATTGACATGCGCCTCTATGCCGTGCCCGACGGCTTTGCACTCACCCTTACCGACGAGTGCGGCCACCAGGTAACCGTACGCGAAGATACTCCGCACCAACCGGCCCGCACCCCTCAACAGGAGACTCAACAAAAGCAACTGGGCAAACTGGGAACCACCATCTATGCCGCCACCCGCATCGACATCGACTTGAACGAAAGCTTCTTTATCCCGGCATCCACCCTGTCGAAACTGCGACAACGAGGAATCGAATCGCTCGACCGGGTCCGCCGTCTGGCCTACCGGCCCGACCGTCGACTACCCGAGAACCGCTCCGTACCCTATCCACAAAGCACCTTGTCCTATCGGGGCAACGTGTCGAACCATCTGGCCGAGCAGTTCTACCGCGAACATGGCGTCACGAGCATCGACCCCGCCTTCGAAACGAAAGCGGTCGAAGGTGTACCCCTCATGTTCACGCGTCACTGCATACGCTACATGCTGGGCTATTGCAAAAAAACTCCCGCCGGGAAAGAGTTGCCCGAGCCACTCACCCTGCTCTACAAAGGCGAACGGCTCACCCTCCATTTCGACTGCCGGGCATGCGAAATGACCCTGCAAAGAGAGACGAAATAACCGTATAAGTCATATACGACCCTATTTTCACTCGGAGCATCTTTACTGCCAGAAATGGAAAAGACGCTCCGAGTGTTTCTACTCTTTTCAATTTGTTCGTTTTTTTATCACACACGACCGATTCGCTTTGCAGACAGAATTTAATATTATTAAATTACTTTCCCTCAAGAAATCAGCTTTTTTATCATTTACATAATTCATATCTTTGCGCAAACACTTAATATTATTAAAGACACAATACCATGAAACGAAGGATTCTTACTCTTCTGGCGTTGGTGACGATAACCATTGCTTCGGCTCAAAACCTGCGCGAAAGCATTGCTATCGTACGCCCCAAACTCAGTGAAACCACCCAAACCTTCCTCTCCGACTTCAGCAAATCACTTCGCCGAGACGGATTCTACTCGGCGGCCGACATACTCCAGAGCTACGAAAAAGGCTCGTTCGGCACAGGATTTACCTACCGCGACAAGCGTAACGGCCGGTTATACATCATCACCAACCGCCACGTGGTGGAACAGGCCGAGAGCGCCGACATCGAATTTTCCTTGCCCGACAACAGCACCAAGACATTTGCCGAATGCCCCGTCGTAGGGGTGCACGACGATTTTGACATCGCATTCATCGCACTCCCGAAAGGGGCCGACGTCCCCACGCTCGAAATATCGGACAGCCCCCTGACCGACGGTTCTCCCGTATTCAGTGCGGGATTCCCGGCCTTGGAAGAGAAACCCTCGTGGCAATTGGGACAGGGCATCGTATCGAATGCCAACGTCCTCATCAAGTCGTTGACCAACGGGAAAGAGCTGCCATTGATACAGCACACGGCACAAGTCGACGCCGGCAGTTCGGGCGGCCCCCTGCTCATACGCGACGAGCAGGCAGCCACCGGATTTGTGGTAATCGGAATCAACACCTGGAAAGCGTCCGGTCGCGAAAACACCAACTTTGCCATTCCTACACGGGCCATCGACGACTTTCTGGCCAATTACCCCACCGACACCGACCGCCTGCTCACCCAGGCCGAAGTTTCAAATCGGGCCGCCGAGATGCTCCAGGCTGCCCAGTCGTCCTACCAGGCCATGATGCCCTTCGTTTCGTATCAATATGTATCGAATATCTCGGTCAATACCTTCTACGACCTGGTCATCGCTGCCTCCGACGCAGCCACCGATGCCATGGAGTCGTGCTTCGAGCAGGGGAGCCCGCTCGAAGGTATCCGCATCGGGTTGGCCGACATCATCTGCCGCCAGTTCTCGGGAAAGGACTACACCGTCTCAACCGTAGCCAGCCTCGATACGGTTCACAAGAGAGCCGAGGTTTCCTATACCGCAGGAGGAAAGGATATTACAACCCACTGGGCGATGGAACAAGGACGCTGGCGATTGACCGACACCGAAAATGTGAAGGCCGGGAACATCGAACCTAACGGTATCTCGAAAAGTTACGGCTTCGGTACATCGGTCTACCTCGGACTCTTTGCCCCGCTCGGCAGCAGTGCGTTCGACCTGTCGTACAGCTTGGCTTTCAAACGCACCATACTCACCTTCATGACCTACGAAATCTCGGCCTCGTACCTGAAACTCCAAACCGAGAAGAAAGGGTGGGAAGGATTGAACGAGGTGGTGACGTCACATGCGAAAAGTGCATTCGACATCGACCTGAACCTGGGCGGACAGCTGCCCGTCAAGTGCGGGCCCGTCTATCTGGTACCCTACGCCAAAGTCTTAGGCGGCCTCTATCTCGGGTCCGACCTGAGCGGTATCAATTACGGATTCGGCGCCGGCGTGGAAGTCGCCTACAAACTGGGATACCAGAACTACGTATTTATCAACCTGGGCTATCTGGGCAAGAAGATGAAACCGTTTGACGACGAGGAGTACCGCCTCAAATCGAAAATGCTCTCGGGATTGGCCTGCTCGATAGGAATCAGTTTTTAACAAATCATATTCACCAAAATAGATAGAAACATGAAAAAAATCTTATGGCTATGTCCGCTGTTGCTGCTGATGCTGGCAGTAATCGGCTGCGACGACAAGAGTAAAGACGACGAGAATCCGGGTGGTCAACTATCCCAAACGACTTGGGCTTTGGAGATGGAAAAGTATCCGTTCCTGGCCTATTTCCCGCAATATGACGGAGAACTGGAAAACCACCAATACAACGAAACGATGGGAATGATGCAATACATCATTATGGACTATGAGTGCGAAGAATCGGCGAAAACCACCTATTGCGCCAAGCTGGAAGCAGCAGGGTTCGTCGACGAAAACGGATATGGCATCTACAAAAAAGAAACGGCCGAATATCAATTAACAGCCGTCGTCTCGTACAGTGTAGGCACATTTGCTTTGAGCCTGAGTGCCAATCCGCTCAACTAGTAAAAATAAACGGTTAAAGCTTCCCGATAAAAGACCGGTCGGCATGAGCCCGATCGGTCTTTTTACTTTACGCCCTGTCCATCAGAGCGATTAGACAGATAATCGACCAGTTGCCGGTATATGGGATTGCGCGACAACAGCGGTTCATGCCCCAGCACGAAGAGCTGACAGCGGGCACGGGTCAAGGCAACATTCAGTTTGCGGTCGATGAGTTGTCCGGCCTCCTCGGTATAGCTGGGCAGCCATTCGAGTTGCCGCTCGTCGTTCACCGAGAAGGAGTAAACGATGCAATCGCTCTGCGAACCCTGAAAACGCTCGACCGTGTCGATGCGTATCTCGTCGAATGCCTCGATATGCGCCCGGTCGAGCTCCTGACGGATGCGGGCTATCTGGTGCCGGTAGGGGGTGATGATACCCACCGACTGACGGCCGAACTCGAGGCCGTTGCGACGGTACAACCGATAAAGCGCATTCACAATCTCAGCCACCTTGCGAGCCTCCTCGTCGTTGTATTTCTTGCCGGCACACACCGTAGCGGTGGGCAGGAAGGCCATACGACGCGTACCCACGAGGGTCTCCCATTCATCGTCCCCCCGATGGACAAACGGCAGGGGCGACACCTGGTGGTCGGCCGTACCGTTGTGCAGCCGACCGTGATAAAAATAGCGGTTGGCAAAAGCGGCAATGTCGGGGTGCATACGCCACTGGCAATCGAGCATGTCGGCAAAAGGCGATTCCTCGGGCAACGCACGGTAGAGGCGTTCGAAAAGCGATACCCGGCAATCGGTAAATCCAGCAGCCTGCAACCGGCTGTCGGTGATGACCGACTCGTCGGGAGTCTCCACCACAATGGCGGGCAACTGCTTATGGTCGCCGATAAGGATAAATTTGCCTATCGCGTCACGCCCGGTAGGCGTCGAGGCCGAGAGTATCCCCACGAGTTGCGGCTCGAGTATCTGCGAAGCCTCGTCGACAATGGCCACGTCGAACCGCTTCAAGGCGAAGAGTTCGGTCTTTCCCGAGAGAGACGAAAGAGTGGCCACGAAAATGCGGCATCTGTCGATGGCACGGCACACCTCCTCGCGATTTCGGCACGATTTCATGCGTTCCGAGAGGAGATGAGGACGATAGGCTGCCTCGCACGAGAGAGGTTGCCCCACCCGTATGTAATCGTCGACCTCGGCAATCGAATCGAGTTTGTCACAAATCTCGTCGACCGCCCGATTGGTATAGGCCATCAACAGAATCTGACAGTCGGGTATAGCCATAAATTCCCGTACCATGTGGCGCAGAGCCATCGAGGTCTTACCCGTGCCCGGCGGCCCCACCAGCAGGAAATAGTCGTCGGCCTGCACTGCCTTGGCGAGAATGCGCGACAGGTGGGGATTGTCATAGTCGTAGGCCAGCCGGCGCAACGTGTTGCGCTGCGGCTGCTCGCCGACATCGCCCGTGAGCAGCCCCCGACGATGCGGCGAAGCTCCCAACAAGGTATAAAGCCCGCGATATTGCATGGTAAAGGAAGAGTCGACATAGTCGTGTTCGATGGCATAGAGCGAATCGGGCGGCAACGCCCCGGCAAAAAGTTGGCTGTCGCGCAGCCGCAACACGATGCGGTCGGGCGAAAGCCCGGCAACGGTACCTTTAAAAATCTGGCAGGTCGATACCTGATCGGTCTCGCTGTCGCACCGATAGAAGAGGACGATGTCTCCTTCCCTGAAATCGGGCAACAGCCGTTCGCCCGAGAGGGCAAATTCCACCTCGGGAGTCTCGGCAGAGGCATCATTGCGCACCAGCCTCAACCCGGTAAACATATATCCCTCCTGCTCCTTCTCGCTACGCGACATACGCCACAACGAGGCGGCACCCGAGATACCCGAACCCGAGGCATAGCCCACCTTCGACAGATAATGTTCCCGAGCTACAAAAGCATAGAACCGATAGAAATAGCTCAATGCTAGCAGATTATCGTCGCGACGTTCGAGTCGGACCCGCCCCAGCTGAATTTCGGGGCGGATAAAGCGATCGGTAAACCGGCTCGGTCGGGGAATGAGGTTGTCGACACACAACTGGCTCATGAGCCACTCGGCTTGCGAGGCACCATACCGGGCCACATCGCGCTCGGCCGCCACGATTTTGTTGCGCAGGTTCACGATGGAGCGCAACTCGCCGGGTGTCGTCCTCACGGGGCGCAGCAGTCCGTCGGGGTATCGGCTGCGGGCATAAAGCAGGAAAAAACGCTGTGCGTCGAGCTTTACCCCCAGCACACTCTGCATCATCAACTGGTACAGGAGCGACTGCACCCGATGCGGCGGCGCAATCTTGGTGACATTCTCTTCGGGAAAGGGCGGACGGCCTGCCTTCAACTCGATGCCACACACCCCACCCTCGCGTTGCAGAAAGTCGAGACGCCCTTGCAGCCCCAGCGCTTCGCACACAAACGAGGGCTCCACCATCGACCGGCGACGGTCTATTGACCGGGCGGGCAACAGAGTCTCCATGAGGTATTGCAAGGAGTCGAACTGGTGACGCAAGGTTTGGAAAAACGAGCGGTCAATCGACGAGGTCGCCGCAAACTCGATTGGGTAACGGGCAAACAACTCGGGCATCAACGACTCGAAGGTAACCGTCCGGCAGTCGTCGGCCGTCACCAATGCATCGAACATGAGGTTGACCGAGTTACCCAGCAAAATCGAGTCGGTCACCGCCTTGGGCCGTATGCGGTTCCAGAAATAGCGTTGCCAGCACACCCCATACTCCTGCACACACTCGGCCAACGCGCTCACGTCGACCAGATAGTCGGGCTCCAAAACGATATAATGGGGTAACAAAGCCCCGTCGACGATGGCCACATCGACCAGATTCAGCCGCGACCCCGGCTCGACGAGACGCAACGTCTCGTCAAACTCGCTGTTCTCCCCGGCCCTGTGCACGAGCACTCGCATCTCGCCGGGCAATCCCGGCTCGTCGAGGCGCACTCGCAGCCCCTCTGCGTCGAGGCCAATCACTTCGGCTCCGATGCGGCGCAACGAGTCAAATTCATACGCTTCTTTCTCGGGGTGATTCATCGCTATTCCTCGCTTTTCTCCCTACAAAAATACCCAATCGCCGCCAGCAGCCCAAATAAACGGGAAAGGATTTGTACAGAAAATTTCGAACGACAGTTTCACCAGAGAGCCCAAGCAGCTACAACGTCTCGACTCAATACAATGGTCCAGTTGGTCCATTGTATTTTTTCATCTTCCGAGCCCTATTTTAATGCCATTTTATTATCTTTGAGATTATTCATTTTAACAGAAATAGCCATGAAAACATTATCTGATTTTACAAATTTATTCCCTCTCTCAAAAACGCTACGGTTCAAACTGATACCCATAGGTAACACCTTGAAGAACATCGAAGCCAGCGGGATACTCGACGAAGACCGGCACCGGGCCGAAAGCTACGTAAAAGTAAAAGCCATCATCGACGAATACCACAAAGCATTTATCGACCGCGTTCTCTCCGACACCTGCTTGCAAACCGAAAGCATAGGGAAACACAACTCGCTCGAAGAGTTTTTCTTCTACTATCAAATCGGGGCAAAAAGCGAGCAACAGAAGAAAACTTTCAAAAAAATACAGGACGCTCTGCGCAAACAGATTGCCGACAGTCTCACCAAAGACAAACGTTTTTCCCGCATCGATAAAAAAGAGTTGATACAGGAAGACCTTATCCAATTTGTCCGGGACGGGGAAGACGCAGCCGAGAAAACGAGTCTGATTTCTGAATTTCAAAACTTTACCGTCTACTTTACCGGGTTCCACGAGAACCGCCAAAACATGTATTCGCCGGACGAGAAATCTACGGCTATCGCCTATCGGTTAATCAACGAGAACCTTCCCAAATTCGTCGACAACATGAAAGTGTTCGACCGGATTGCAGCCAGCGAATTGGCCTCTTGTTTCGACGAACTGTACCACAATTTTGAAGAATACCTGCAAGTAGAGCGGCTCCACGACATCTTCTCCCTCGACTATTTCAATCTGTTACTCACCCAAAAACATATCGACGTATATAACGCTTTAATCGGAGGAAAAGCCACCGAAACCGGCGAAAAAATCAAAGGTCTCAACGAGTATATCAACCTGTACAATCAGCGACACAAACAAGAGAAGCTGCCCAAATTCAAGATGCTTTTCAAGCAGATATTGACCGATCGCGAGGCCATATCGTGGCTCCCCCGGCAATTCGACGACGACGACAGCCAACTGCTCTCGGCTATCGAGCAATGCTACAATCACCTCTCGACCTATACCCTGAAAGATGGGTCTCTGAAATATCTGCTCGAAAACCTGCATACCTACGACACCGAAAAAATCTTTATTCGCAACGACTCGCTTCTGACCGAAATATCGCAACGGCACTATGGCAGCTGGAGCATGCTGCCCGAGGCCATCAAACGCCACCTCGAAAGCGCCAATCCTCAAAAGCGGCGCGAAACATACGAAGCATACCAAAGCCGCATCGAAAAAGCCTTCAAAGCTTATCCCGGCTTCTCGATTGCCTTTCTGAACAGTTGTCTGACCGAAACCGGCAAAGAATCGCCCTCGATCGAAAGTTATTTCGAGAGCCTGGGGGCTGTCGAGACCGAAACCTCGCAGCAAGAAAACTGGTTTGCCCGCATAGCCAATGCCTATACCGATTTCCGGGAGATGCAGAATCGCCTCCATGCAACAGATGTCCCCCTGGCCCAAGATGCCGAAGCCGTGGCACGCATCAAGAAACTACTCGATGCGCTCAAAGGGCTGCAAGTGTTTATCAAACCTCTGCTCGACACGGGCGAAGAGGCCGAAAAAGACGAACGCTTCTATGGCGATTTCACCGAACTTTGGAACGAACTCGACACCATTACTCCCTTGTACAACATGGTGCGTAACTACCTTACCCGCAAACCCTACTCCGAAGAAAAAATCAAACTCAACTTTCAGAATCCCACACTGCTCAACGGCTGGGATCTGAACAAGGAGGTCGACAACACCTCGGTTATCCTGCGGCGTAACGGCCGGTACTACCTGGCCATCATGCACCGGAATCACCGTCGGGTCTTCTCCCAATACCCGGGGACAGAACGAGGCGACTGCTATGAAAAGATGGAGTATAAACTACTGCCCGGAGCCAACAAAATGCTGCCCAAAGTTTTCTTCTCCAAATCGCGAATCGACGAATTCAATCCCAGCGAAGAGCTATTGGCCCGTTACCAACAAGGCACTCACAAGAAAGGCGAGAATTTCAACCTGCACGACTGCCATGCCCTCATCGATTTCTTCAAAGACTCGATCGAGAAGCACGAGGAGTGGCGCAATTTCCATTTCAAATTCTCCGACACCTCCTCTTATACCGACATGAGCGGCTTCTACCGCGAAATCGAAACACAAGGTTACAAACTCTCATTCGTACCCGTAGCGTGCGAATACATCGACGAACTGGTGCGCGACGGTAAAATATTTCTGTTCCAGATATACAACAAAGATTTCTCGACATACAGCAAAGGGAAGCCCAACATGCACACGTTGTACTGGGAAATGCTCTTCGACGAACGTAACCTGATGAATGTTGTCTACAAACTCAACGGGCAAGCCGAAATATTCTTCCGCAAAGCCAGCCTCTCGGCCCGGCATCCCGAGCACCCGGCCGGATTACCCATCAAGAAAAAACAAGCCCCCACAGAAGAGAGTTGTTTCCCCTACGACCTAATCAAAAACAAACGGTATACGGTCGACCAATTTCAGTTTCATGTTCCCATCACAATCAATTTCAAAGCAACCGGCACCTCCAACATCAACCCCTCGGTAACCGACTATATACGCACAGCCGACGACCTGCACATCATCGGGATAGACCGCGGGGAACGGCATCTGCTCTACCTCGTGGTAATCGACAGCCAAGGGCGCATTTGCGAACAATTCTCCCTGAACGAGATTGTCACTCAATATCAGGGACATCAATATAGAACCGACTATCATGCCCTGCTGCAAAAGAAAGAAGATGAACGACAAAAGGCCCGACAAAGCTGGCAAAGCATCGAAAACATCAAGGAGCTCAAAGAAGGATATTTGAGCCAGGTCGTTCACAAGGTCTCGGAACTGATGATAAAATACAAGGCCATCGTGGTTCTCGAAGACTTGAATGCCGGCTTCAAACGCAGCCGACAGAAGGTAGAAAAACAAGTCTACCAAAAATTTGAAAAGATGTTGATTGACAAGCTCAACTATCTGGTATTCAAAACAGCCGAAGCCGACCAACCGGGCGGACTGCTTCATGCCTACCAACTGACCAACAAATTCGAAAGTTTCAAAAAAATGGGAAAACAAAGCGGCTTCCTCTTCTATATCCCGGCCTGGAACACCAGCAAGATAGACCCGACAACCGGTTTTGTCAATCTGTTTGATACCCGCTATGAAAACGTAGACAGGAGCCGGGCCTTCTTCGGCAAATTCGACTCGATTCGTTACCGCGCCGACAAAGGGACTTTTGAGTGGACATTCGACTACAACAATTTCCACAAAAAGGCCGAGGGAACTCGCTCATCGTGGTGCCTGAGCTCTCACGGGAACCGTGTGCGAACATTCCGGAACCCCGCCAAAAACAACCAATGGGACAACGAAGAGATTGACCTCACCCAAGCTTTCCGAGACCTTTTCGAAGCGTGGGGCATCGAGATAACCTCCAACTTGAAAGAAGCTATCTGCAACCAGTCGGAGAAAAAGTTCTTCTCCGAACTGTTCGAACTCTTCAAGCTGATGATTCAGTTGCGAAATAGCGTGACAGGCACCAACATCGACTACATGGTGTCGCCCGTAGAAAACCATTACGGGACATTCTTCGACAGCCGCACCTGCGACAGCTCCCTGCCGGCCAATGCCGATGCCAACGGGGCATACAACATCGCCCGCAAAGGGCTCATGCTTGCCCGACGCATACAAGCGACTCCCGAAAACGACCCCATATCCCTAACCATCTCCAACAAAGAATGGCTGCGGTTTGCACAAGGCTTGGACGAAACGACGACCTATGAATGAGCCTATTGCCATCTCGCAGTTGAATGACTTTATTTTCTGTCCGTACTCCATATATCTACACAATGTATATATGGAGTCGGACGAAAGTCTGTATCATGCCTCCCACAAGTAAAAGGGAAAATTGCTCACGAAACCATAGACGCCCCAAAAGCCTCGGCACAAAACCGCGACATGGTAGCAATAACCGTATGGAGTGAGACTCTGCAAATCTATGGAAAGATAGATATTTACAGAGCCTCGACCCAAACCTTAATCGAGCGGAAATACATTCTGAAACAGATATTTCGAGGACAATTATATCAATTATGGGCGCAGTATTTCTGTATGAAAGAGATGGGCTATGATGTGAAAAGACTGGCTTTTTACGAAAGCTCTACTCACAAAACCTACCCTATAAGCCTTCCCAATGAACAAGAACGAAAAGAATTGGAATATTTTATAGCCTCATTTCGAAGGTTCAATCCCTCACAACCGATTACCGTAAATCCCAACAAATGCCGACATTGCATCTATTGCAGTCTCTGCGACAAAACCAGCTTAGGCCATGTATACGAGTAAAGACATAGAAACCCGTACCATCTTTGTAATAAATTGTATCGAACACAATCGCAATATGCGTGTATTCAATGGCGAGCTTTTATTGGAAGAGAAACAAGATGACGTATATCGCACACTCACCAAAATTCCATTCCAAAAACTGTTAGCCCTGTTCATAATAGGCCATATCACAATAACCACCCCCCTGATAGAGAAATGTAAAAAATTCAATGTCGCATTGGTAGTACTCAAACCCAATTTGAGACCGGTTTTTTACTGGGCCAATTCGGCCGAAGCAAACTATCTTTTACGTCAAAAGCAATATGAATACGCCAACAACGATTTATCGATAGCCAAAACCATCATAAAAAACAAAATCCACAACCAACAAATCGCCTTAAAAAAGACCCGAAAAAAAGATACATCGACCACCTCGGCAATAGACTCGTGCCGATTGGCATTAAACACCATCGACGACATTACCGAATACAACCAACTATTGGGCCTTGAAGGCTTTATTTCCAAAAACTATTTCAGCGCATACTATCAAGACCTCGGCTGGAAAAGCCGTATGCCGCGAACCAAACAAGACATCATCAATGTAACACTGGATATCGGCTATACCATTTTATTCAATTACATGGAGTGTTTTGTGCGAATGTTTGGATTCGATTTATACATAGGCATATACCATAGGGCTTGGTTTAAACGAAAATCTCTTATATGCGACTTAATAGAGCCATTCCGATGTATCATCGACCACGCTGTCCTATTAGCGTTCAATCACAAACAATTTGTAAAATCCGATTTTATTTATCGAAAATCGGAGTACCATCTAAAATTGGACTGCTGCGCAAAATACTATAATGTTTTTTATAAAGCGCTTATAGGATACAAAAAAGAGATTTTCTCTTATATACAGGCCTATTACCGCTGCTTTATGCAAAAAAAATCTCAAAAAGAATATCCAATATTTGATTTTGAAAAATGATAATAATAAGTTACGATTTGGCCGACGATTTACTCCGAAGCCGATTTCAAAGAATGCTAACCAAAAACGGGGCCATACGTTTACAGTATTCTGTATACGAGGTTGTTAACACCCGACGAGTTCTCGACAACATAAAAATAAAAATAAATGCCTATGCCAAACATTTCTCTCCGGCAGACAGTGTAATCCTTTTCGAAGTCGACAATAAAAACCTGATAAAATATGGGCACGCCATTCACCGCGATACCGATATCGTCTTTTTTTAATCGCTTTATGACGCCATTGACAAGTGTTCGTTTCACCATTTTCGCTATCAAACCCCATAAATACCTGTTTATCTGCATCATAAGCCCATAAAAACAAACACATAGAGAAAGAGGGGGGATAAAATAACCCCAAAAAATTTTATGATAATACTTTGATTATTAAAAAATAAACCCGATTTTTGCATGGAATAGAGTCTATACAGACACTGTCTATACAGACACTTTAATTTCTACTATTGTAGATTCGAAAGCATCACGCACAGGCTTCGGAGTCTATACAGACACTTTAATTTCTACTATTGTAGATAATTGCGAATAAATTAGCGCTGGCGGCCTGTCTATACAGACACTTTAATTTCTACTATTGTAGATACAAAGCCGAGGGTCGTTCGTTACTTTGTCTATACAGACACTTTAATTTCTACTATTGTAGATATGAGGGTGGTGTTAAGTAGAGTTTGCGTCTATACAGACACTTTAATTTCTACTATTGTAGATTTATATCAGAAAATAGCCAAAAACGCCATGTCTATACAGACACTTTAATTTCTACTATTGTAGATTAATACGCACGACTATGGCACCTGGAGTGGTCTATACAGACACTTTAATTTCTACTATTGTAGATTCGTTGATAACCAATTCTTCTCGAATTGTCTATACAGACACTTTAATTTCTACTATTGTAGATTAACGGAATTAGGTGAATCCAAAGATAGTCTATACAGACACTTTAATTTCTACTATTGTAGATATGTGCGTCCTGAACTTGGCGAAGAGTTTGTCTATACAGACACTTTAATTTCTACTATTGTAGATGCAATTACGCTATTTTCGTCGTTTTGCGAGTCTATACAGACACTTTAATTTCTACTATTGTAGATAGCCCGTCTCTCACAATCTTCTTGATGTGTCTATACAGACACTTTAATTTCTACTATTGTAGATAAAGACAGAGAAGAAATCATCGAAGAGCTCGTCTATACAGACACTTTAATTTCTACTATTGTAGATAAGATTGATATAAATTTGCGAATCGAAGTCTATACAGACACTTTAATTTCTACTATTGTAGATCAAGCGCGAAAAAATTAAACTTATGGAGTCTATACAAACACTTTAATTTCTACTATTGTAGATTTTTCAAACCACATATCACATATTTTTGTCTATACAGACACTTTAATTTCTACTATTATACTTACGGGGGTTAGGCGATTTATACGGCACAACCGTTTACAGCATTCCACACATAATGCAGGTTTTTTAACGGGCCAAAGAATCTGACCTTGCATTTCTTTTTTACCCCGCATCTGGGGGCTTATGACTTAACGACAATGTTGCCCGATTTTCTCCGGGGAAGAATCTCCCGACAGGTGCATACAGACATAGGGTCGAATGGCGGTATGGCCCCGATATACCGCACCTTCTCCCTTTTATTTCACGGGTACCGTTCTTTGAGGTTTTAAGGAATGTAGTGCAGACTTTGCAATACGGCGCGTATCTTTTCGTAGGTGGTGATACGGGTAGGCACGAGTGGCAGGCGCAGTTTGTTCTCGATGTAGCCCATGGCGTTGAGCAGACATTTCACACCGGCGGGGTTGCCGTCGACAAAGAGCAGGCTGAACAGTTCGGTAAAACGGTGATGTATCGACAGGGCGTTCTTGAAATCGCCGTTGAGAGCCAGCCTCACCATCTTGCTGAACTCCTTGGGGAAGGCATTGCCGATAACCGAGATGACACCGACCGCCCCCAGCGTGAGCAACGGGAAGGTAATGCCGTCGTCGCCCGAAATGACCATGAAATCGGCGGGCTTGTTCTTGATGATGTCGTCCATTTGGGTAATGTTGCCCGATGCCTCTTTGATGGCTACGATATTGGGATACTCCTTGGCCAGCCGCAGGGTGGTCTCGGCGCTCATGTTCACGCCGGTACGCCCGGGCACGTTATAGAGAATGACGGGCAGACGCGAGGCTTGTGCTATGGCACTGTAATGCTGATAGATGCCCTCTTGCGAAGGCTTGTTGTAGTAGGGAACGACCGACAGGATAGCATCGTAGCCCGTGAAATCGTCGTGCTTCAAATGCTCGACAATGCCGCGCGTGTTGTTGCCGCCCAATCCCAGCACCAGGGGTATGCGGCCTTTGGCGCGCTCGACCACGAAACGCTTTATCTCCTCTTTCTCCTCCTCGGTGAGGGTGGGTGTTTCGGCCGTCGTGCCCAACACTACCAGATAGTCGGTACCGTTTTGTATCAGATATTCAATCAGTCGGGAAAGGGCTTCGAAGTCGATACTCTCGTCTTCTTTGAACGGCGTGATAAGTGCCACTCCCATTCCGCTTAAATTGATTCTTGCCATATTTCTATCCTCAATTTATTTTCGCTTCCAAAATTACAGATTATTCTCTTTTACGCCAATTTTCTTCCAATAAAAAAGCGCATTCTTTAACAGTTCGCCTGCATCGGGTTTGATTTTCCCCAAGGGATTGGGTCCTGCATCGGTCTCACTGTCAGGCCGGTGTGCCGGTATGAGTATTTGCAGATGAAAGGGATTCTCTTCGTCCTTGGCCACCCCTATTTTGAAAGCGGCCCGGGAGTGCAGCGCCAGATACAGGAGCGGCAGCGACCGGGTGATCGACACATCGAGCAGGACATCGCCGTCGTTGTTGTCGAAACTATCGAGAAACTGCCGGGTGGGACGGTTCCACAACCACGAGGTGTGCAACTGCAATATGGGATAGCAACCCGGTATGGCCACCGGCAAGTCGTCTTTATGACGAGTCTCGACTACCAGTGTCACTTTCATTCCGCCTGACGTCAACTCACGCAGTACCGGCTCTACCGACGGCATATCCTTGCCCTGCACCAGCAGCACCAGCCGTTCGGTATCGTCGAAGACCCGGACTCCCCCGGGATTCAATTTTCGCAACCGGCGGCGGACTCTCCATGCAGTAATAAACGACAACCACATAAGCGTATCCATTTAGCGAATCATTTCTAAAAACTCATCTTCCGACAAGATGCGTACTCCCAGTTTGCGAGCCTTCTCGAGCTTGGCCGGACCCATGTTCTCGCCGGCCAGGATATAGGTGGTCTTGCCCGATACCGAGCCGGTATTGACCCCGCCGTGCTGCTCGATCATCGCCTTGTATTCGTCGCGGGAGTGGTGGGTAAAGGTTCCGCTGATGACGATGGTCGCCCCACCCAGCTTGTCGGTGCGATCCGAGAGGCGTTCCTCGGCAATCTGCATCTGCACGCCATAGCTGCGCAGCCGATCGACAAGGCGCAGGTTGTCCTCATCGGCAAAGTAGGAGACGACGCTCCGAGCTATACGCTCGCCGATGTCGTCTATCCGGGTGAGTTCCTCGACCGAGGCCTCGCGCAGGCGATCGATCGAGTGCAGGGCCAAGGCCAGCTTCTTGGCTACGGTCTCGCCCACATAGCGTATGCCCAGAGCAAACAGCACCCGTTCGAAGGGCACCTCGCACGACTGCCGCACGGCATCGACGATGTTTTGAGCCGAGCGTTCGCCCAGGCGTTCGAGCCCGGCAATGGACTCGGCCTGCAAGGTATAGAGGTCGGCCACATCTTTCACCAACCCGGCGTTGTAGAACTGGTTGACGGTTTCGCTGCCGATACCGTCGATATTCATCGCCTTGCGGCTGATGTAATGCTCGATGCGACCTTTGATTTGGGGAGGACACCCCTTTTCGTTGGGGCAGAACCAGGCAGCCTCGCCCTCGATGCGTTGCAACGGGGTGCCGCACTCGGGGCAGTTGCGAATGAAGCGCACCTTTTCGCCCAGCAGCAGACGGGCCGAGGTGTCGACCGCCGTAATCTTGGGTATGATTTCGCCCCCCTTCTCGACATAGACCATATCGCCTATGTGCAGGTCGAGGGCATTGACAATATCTTCGTTGTGCAACGTGGCCCGCTTGACAATCGTGCCCGAGAGCAACACGGGGTCGAGATTGGCCACCGGGGTGACTGTGCCGGTGCGTCCCACCTGATACGAGACAGAATTGAGCCGCGTGAGCGCCTGCTCGGCCTGGAACTTGTAGGCAATGGCCCATCGGGGCGACTTGGCCGTGTAGCCCAGGTTTTTCTGCTGCCGCAGCGAGTTGACCTTGAATACCATACCGTCGGTAGCCACCGGCAGATGCTTGCGCTCGATGTCCCAGTAGTTGATATAGGATTTCACCTCGTCGACCGAGTGAAGCACACGCATGGCATCGGATACCTTGAAGCCCCACGAGCGGGCATATTGCAGATTTTCATAGTGGGTGTCGGCCGGCAGATTATCGCCCAACAGGTAATAGAGGTAGGCATCGAGCCCTCGGGCAGCCACCACAGCCGAGTTTTGCGATTTGAGAGTACCGGCCGCCGCGTTGCGAGGATTGGCAAAGAGGGGCTCTTCCTGCTCTTCGCGCTCCTTGTTCAAGGCCTCGAAGACGGCCCAGGGCATGAGTATCTCGCCCCGTATCTCGAACGAGTCGGGGTAGCCGCTGCCGCGCAGTTGCAGGGGTATGCTGCGAATGGTCTTGACATTCTCGGTCACATCGTCGCCCCGCGTGCCGTCGCCCCGCGTCACGGCGCGTACCAGCCGCCCGTGCTCATAGACGAGCGAGATGGAGGTTCCGTCGTATTTGAGTTCGCCCACCAGTTCGAACGCCTCGCCCATCAGCCCCGAACTCACCCGCTCGTAGAAGGCGGAGACCTCTTCAATCGAATAGGTATTGCCCAGCGACAACATAGGGTAGCGGTGCTCGACCTGCGTAAAGGCCCGGTTGATGTCGTTGCCCACCCGCTGTGTAGGCGAATTGGGATCGAAATATTGGGGATAGGCCTCTTCCAACTGCTGCAACTCGTGCATCATCTCGTCGAAGGTACGGTCGTCGATGACCGGGGCATTCAACACATAGTAGTTGTAGTTGTGCTCGTCGAGCTCGCGGCGCAGGCGCGCTATCTTTTCTTGGGGAGATTCCATGTGAACAGTCTGGTTTTAACACGACAAATATACAATTTTTGCCAAGATACAGGGGTATAATTTGGCAAGAATGTTGTTCGCCGATAGCTATAAATAACTTATCTTTGCACCTAAATTTATCAAGCGCAAAAAAATGCTGCAAACAAGAAATTTGTGTGGAGTGACGTTGCAATATAACGTCGAGGGCGAAGGCCACCCCGTGATACTCATGCACGGGTGGGGGTGCAACCACACCACCGTAGCCTCGATCGAACGGTTGCTGGCTCCCCATTTCAAGGTCTACAACCTCGATTTCCCGGGATTCGGCGGCAGCAGCGCACCGCCTGCCGTGTGGGGCGTAGAAGAGTATACCCGCCTGCTCGAAACCTTTGTCGAAACCGAGGGCATCGAGCGCCCTATCCTCATAGGCCACTCGTTCGGCGGCCGGGTGTCGATACTCTTTGCCTCGCGCAACGCTACACACAAAGTGATTCTGGTCGATGCAGCCGGCGTAAAACCCCGCCGGCCGCTCAAATATTATGTGAAGGTCTATTCGTTCAAGTTGTGGAAACGGCTGCTCCCCCTCGCCGTAGGGCGCAAACGAGCCGACGAAATGATTGAGAATCGCCGCCGCAAAGCCGGGTCGGCCGACTACAACGCCCTCACAGGTATCATGCGCAGCATTTTGGTCAAGGTAGTCAACAAAGACCTCAAAGCGGTGATGCCCCGCATCGCCTGCCCCGTGCTCCTCATCTGGGGCAAGAACGACACGGCCACCCCGCTGCGCGACGCCCGCACGATGGAACGGCTCATTCCCGATGCCGGGCTCGTGGCTTTCGACGATGCCGGCCATTACAGTTTCCTCGACAAGCCCTACGAGTTCAACGCCGTCGTACAAAGTTTCTTACAGCCCGATATAAAACAAAAATCATGAACCTGATACTTTCTATCATCACCTTTTTGGCCCTGCTGTTCTACACCGCAACCGAACTGAAATTCCAGTTGCAGATGATGCAGCAGAACACCTACCGCAACGACCGTTACAACCGCTGGCTCAAAGGCGAGTCGTTTGCCTCGGTGTCGCGGCTGGTCGACCTGTTTCTGCTCCTGCTGCTCTCGACCAGCTTCCTGCCGCTCTTCGTGCAGATTGTCGTCATTACGACAGCCATCTACAAGAGTGTAAACCACCTGAAAGCCAAATACAAGAAACCGCTCGTATTTACCCGCCGGGCCACCCGCCTCTATGTCACCGCACTGGTTCTTGCCCTCGTCATCGCGGGGGCGGCTGCTACCTGCACGATGCTCGACAACGGCAGCCGGGCACTGCTGGCCATCGCCATACTGGCCCCCTACCTCATGATGGCAGCCAACTGGCTGATGCAGCCTGTCGAAAATCGCATCAACCGCAAATATTACAACGAGGCCCGGCAGATACTGGCCCAGATGCCCGGCCTCACCATCATAGGCATTACCGGCAGCTATGGCAAAACCAGCACCAAACACTATCTCTACCGCATTTTAAGCGAACGGTACAACGTGATTATGACACCCGGCAGTTTCAACACCCCCATGGGTGTGATACGCACCGTGCGCGAACAAATGAAGCCCTATCACAACGTCTTCATCTGCGAGATGGGTGCCAAGCAGATTGGCGACATCAAGGAGATTTGCGACCTGGTGAATCCGCAGATAGGCATCATTACCGCCGTGGGCGAGCAGCACCTCGAATCGTTCAAGAGCATCGAGAATGTACAACGCACCAAGTTCGAGCTGGTCGACGCCCTGCCCGCCTCGGGCTTTGCCGTGGTCAACAACGATTTCGCCTACATCGCCAACCGTCCCGTCGACAACGTGCCCGTGAAACGCTACACGATTGCCGATACCGGCGCCGACTATCACATCGAGGACATTCGTTACGACAGCGACGCCACCCGGTTTACCGTGGTGGGCGGCGGCGAACGCATCGAGTTGAGCACGAAGCTCATCGGCGAGTGCAACCTGTCGAACCTCATGGCGGCCGTCATTGTGGCCCGGCACCTGCAAGTGCCCGTACAGTCGATACAGTATGGCGTGAGCCGCATCGAGCAGGTAGAACACCGTCTGAACATGAAACGGACTCCGGGCGGTATCTCGATTATCGACGACGCCTTCAACTCCAATCCCGACGGAGCCCGCATGGCGCTCGACGTGCTGCGCCGCATGACCCAGGGCAAACGCATCGCCATCACCCCGGGCATGATCGAGCTGGGCGACAAGCAGGAGGAGTACAACCGCACCCTGGGCCGCCAGCTCGCCACCGCCTGCGACTATGTGATGGTGGTGGGACACTACAACCGCGACGCCATTCTGGCCGGGCTGCAAGAAGAAAACTATCCCGAGGAGCAGCTTTTCGTGGCCGATACCTTCGCCGATGCCCAGGCTCGCCTCGCACAAGTGGCACAACCGGGCGACACCGTCCTCTACGAGAACGACCTGCCCGACACCTTCAAGTAAACCCGATTATTCACAACACAACAAACCATATCGTTAGCACAGAAAGATTATGAAAACTACCGTAGGCGTTTTTTTCGGAGGCCGCTCGACCGAGCACGAAATCTCCGTTATCTCGGCCTTGCAGGCCATCAATGCCTTTAATCAGGACAAGTACGAAATCATACCCATATACATCACCAAACAGGGCCGCTGGTTCAGCGGCGATGCCCTGCTCACGGTGAAGAACTACCGCGACATGACAGCCCTGCAAAAGATGTGTACCGAGGTGTACATGATTCCCGAGTATGGCGACTACAACGTCTACCGCAAGAAGAAACCCCTTTTCGGGAGCGACATCTGGGCCAAGCTCGACGTGGTGGTACCCGTGCTGCACGGCAGCAACGGCGAAGACGGCATCTTCGAAGGGGTGCTCGAGTCGATAGGCATTCCCTATGCCGGCTGCAACACACTGGCCTCGGCCAACGGCATGGACAAAATCACCATGAAGATGATTATGGAAAAGAGCGGAATCCCCATCGTCGACTACGTGTGGTTCACCGACAAGCAGTGGTTTGCCCGGCGCGACCAACTTATCGAGGAGATTGAGACGAAACTCGGCTACCCCGTCATCGTAAAACCGGCCAACCTTGGGTCGAGCGTGGGTATCTCGCATGCCGACAACCGCGAAGAACTCATCGCCAAAATCGACGTGGCCGAGAAATACTCGACCCGTATCGTCATCGAGGATATGGTCGAGGAGTTGAAAGAAATCAACTGCTCGGTGCTGGGCGACTGCGACGACTACCGCACCTCGGTATGCGAAGAGCCTATCAAGAGCGGCGACATCCTCACCTATGAGGACAAATACATGGGCGGCGGCAAGTCGAACAAGGGCATGCAGGCCACCCAAAAGCGTATCCCGGCCGACCTCTCGCCCGAGGTTACCGCCCGCGTGCAATTCTTGGCCGGCGAGACCTTCCGGGTGCTCTCGTGCCACGGCGTGGCCCGCGTCGACTTCATGATCGACGGTAAGAGCGGCAACATCTATGTAAACGAAATAAACACCATTCCCGGTTCCCTGTCGTTCTACCTGTGGGAGGCATCGGGCATCGCGTTCGACCAACTCATGGACAAGCTGGTCGACCTCGCCCTCAAACGCAAGCGCGAATCGGCCATGAAGACCGTCAGCTACGACCAGAATATCTTCAATCTGGGCAAAGGCCTCAAAGGCGGCAAGATGGGAGCGAAATAAGAAACAATCACTATCCTTGTTAAAAAAAGAGGTCATGGGGATAACAAACACCCCACGACCTCTTTTTGATTGAAATCCCTATTCAAGCACGTTACTCTCCCGGCGATTCTATCCAGTATTCACGCAACAAGGCCTCGAATTTTATCTTTCCGCAACAAGCCGATTTTTCGGCATTATGAAAACGCCACGAAGCCGGGTGATTTACCAGCTCAATAGCAATTCCCTCCCACACAATCGCTTTTTCTTTACAGTAATTCAAAAAAGAATTGTAGGCCAACTTGCTGAGAAACACAATCAACTCGGGCTCCAAAACCCGGATAATCCCCGTCAGCGCTTCCCCCGCCACATCGAGGTCGACAGGTTGGGGTACAAATTGTTTTTTTCGACCGGTATTGTGCGCCGGGCGCAAAAAGTAGTTATAAAAGGCCGATTCGCAAAGGGCATCTTCCTCGTGCTCGATGTGGTTCTCGTCGAGTATCCTGTTCATGCAATCATATACCCGAGTGAAAGTCTTGTAGGTTTTCCAATTACCCACATCGGTCTTTCGATACTCAGGAATCAATTTCGCATCAGGATTGCGATACCACTCTTGGGGTTGCAAAAAATCGCTATACGGAATATCCGCATCATCGAAATAATTGCTTTCTCCAATCAACAGCATCTTTTTGTGCGCACGGTCTTCTCGCCAAAAATGATTACCCCAAGCGGGAACCAACTCGGGGAAACGAACAAAGACACCCTCTTCTACGATTCCGCCTTTCCCTATTTCCTTCAAGTCATCATTCATCATAGTTTATTTATAATTAAATAATTATCTTATAAAAATCACAATTCAATAACTCTTTTCAGGTTCTAAAATTTCACAAAAGCAGGTGGGCATTTTTGTGCCCACCTGCTGTTCTCTTACTTTTTAGGGACAAAGGCATATGTTTTCCCACTAATACATTTTGCCTCTCCTCCCATCAGACGTGCAGCTACTAACATATCATTATACGAAGCGTAAGTCTGCACATTTCCATTCGGAAAATTCAATGTGTACATAACATATAGATTTAAAAATGTCTCCCAATCCCCAAGAGACCTATCGATTAAAGAAATGCAGGATTGCATTACCTCTTTACCGGGTAACGACATTTCTATCACACAATCTCGTTCCGGGAGCTAAACAGAAATATCCGGTATAATTTTCATGGTGTACAACTCTTTCCCCAATACTAACGTGATTGGGATTAACCGGCTGTGATAGTGAAATGACAGATACGAAAAAAGGACACAGCTCTCACTTTTGACCTATCTGCCCGGTACGGTTCTGGAAAACCTTGGAGTCCAAATAAGGAAAAGCAGTCTATGTCCTTCGGGGAAGGATACAGAACTCACCTGCCAAATTATTTAGGACTCCCTTGTTTAATTTTCCAGATTTAACCGGGTCTCAATAATCAGCTTACGCGATGTTATGTAATATTTTTATTACTCTTTGTTTCTCATGTTTTTTCTATTTCAAATATAGTGGGCAAGGCAAATCAAAATACATTTCCAAATTTGACTATGCAAAGCCGCATCCCATACTTGCTTTTTGCAAATATACAAATATTTGTAAACAAAAGGAACTCATATAAAAAAATATCATAGACCGCTCTTCAATATTGCAAAGATAGGCCACGAGCTATGCCGTATTGAAGCATACCATAACCCCATTCGTCATTTGCCAAAAGAAAAAGGAGAAGGGGAAATAGGAAGAAGGATACTATTACCGAAAGTTCAAAGGAAGAAAAATGCTTTTATCCCCCCCAAAAAAAATCTCCCGAGGTGCAAGACTGACATCACCTGGGAGACTTTACGTTGAATACCTAAAACACCTATTTTATTCTCACGAATTTCATACCTTTGACAACCGACTACTCTTGAAGCTCGGGAGTATCCGGCTCGGGATTAAACCTATACGGTTTCAGCAGTTCTTCTTCCATTTCTTTCCAACGGGTATATTGTGCTGTATCGAGAACTTTTTTCAATTTCTTGTCGCGCTTTTGAGCGGCTTTTGCCAACTCTTTGGCCACTTTTTCGGGGTCGGGACGCTCATCGTCGGCAAACATTTCCCGGGGAGGGAGCATGGGTGGCCGACCGCCACCCATGCCTCCAAATCCACCACCCATTGGCGGACGGCCTCTCTCCATGTGATGACCGTGAGGTCTTCCTTCAAAACCTTTACCCATTCCCCTCTGTGGCACCGGCCGATACTTGAATATTTTCTTTTGTTCGGCGAGATGAATTTTATAGACTTTCTTATACTGCTTCTCGGTAAGATCCAGTTGGGAGTGCATGGCCTCGGTAATGCGACGGGCATTCCCCTCGGGCGACGGTATATCCTTATACGATTTGAGCGGAGCATTGGCCCAGGCCGACATACACAGCGCCGACCACACAAGCAGCAGGGTTCCTATCTTCAACCGGGATTTCATCTTTGCTTTTCAATTTCGTCGATACAAATATATGCGGCATCTACCGCGTATAAAAATAGTATAGACATACGACCCGATTGTGGCGACAAACCGCCAGAAAAGGCGATGAAAACAGACGACGGCAGGTCTTGCGCCCTGCCGTCGTCGTGTATATGCAATCGTTATGCAGTGTTTCACTCCATGAGTTTGCGGTAGCGCACCCGATGGGGTTCCACATCGCCCATACGTTTTTTCTTGTTTTCCTCGTATTCCGAATAAGAACCTTCGAAATAGAATACTTTCGAATCGCCCTCGAAGGCGAGAATATGGGTACAGATACGGTCGAGGAACCAACGGTCGTGAGAAATCACAACGGCACAACCGGCAAAATTTTCAAGACCCTCTTCCAGCGCACGCAGCGTGTTCACGTCGATGTCGTTGGTAGGCTCGTCGAGCAGCAGTACATTGCCCTCCTCTTTGAGCGCCATGGCCAAGTGCAGGCGGTTGCGCTCACCACCCGAAAGAACCCCGATGAGTTTCTCCTGGTCGGCACCCGTGAAGTTGAAGCGCGACAGATAGGCCCGCGCATTCATGTCGCGGCCGCCCATGCGGAAAGTATCGAGACCTCCCGAAACGACTTGATAGACGGTCTTGGCCGGGTCGATGTCTTTGTGAGTCTGGTCGACATAGGCAATCTTCACCGTCTCACCCACCTCGAAGGTACCCTTGTCGCACGTCTCCTGCCCCATGATGAGCTTGAAAAGGGTGGTCTTTCCTGCGCCGTTGGGGCCTATCACGCCCACGATACCGTTGGGCGGCAACACAAAGTCGAGGTTATCGAAGAGCAGTTTGTCGCCAAAGGCCTTGGCCACACCGTGGGCCTCGATTACCTTGTTGCCGAGGCGGGGCCCGTTGGGAATGAAAATTTCGAGCTTCTCTTCGCGTTCTTTCTGGTCTTCGTTCAACAGTTTGTCATAGGAGTTCAGACGGGCCTTACCTTTCGACTGACGCGCCTTGGGAGCCATGCGCACCCACTCCAACTCGCGTTCGAGGGTCTTGCGGCGTTTGCTGGCCTGCTTCTCCTCCATCTCCATGCGCTTGGTCTTCTGTTCCAGCCACGAGGTATAGTTGCCCTGCCAGGGGATACCCTCGCCGCGGTCGAGCTCGAGAATCCAGCCGGCCACATGGTCGAGGAAATAGCGGTCGTGCGTGATGGCAATGACCGTACCGGGATATTGTTGCAGGTGCTGTTCGAGCCAGTCGATCGACTCGGCGTCGAGGTGGTTGGTAGGCTCGTCGAGCAACAGGATGTCAGGTTGTTGCAGCAACAGACGACACAGGGCCACCCGGCGGCGTTCGCCTCCCGAAAGGTATTTCACGAGCTGATCTTCGGGGGGACAGCGCAAAGCGTCCATCGCCCGCTCAAGCTTGTTGTCGATATTCCAGGCATCGGCAGCGTCGATGTGGTCTTGCAGTTCGGCCTGACGGGCCATCAAGGCTTCCATCTTGTCGGGGTCGTCGAGTACCTCGGGGTCACCAAACGACTCGTTCACCTTTTCATACTCGGCCAACAGGTCGAGTATAGGCTGTACGCCCTCCTGCACCACCTCTTTCACCGTCTTCTCGGGGTCGAGTTTGGGTTCTTGTTCGAGATAACCTACCGAATAGCCCGGCGAGAAAACCACTTCGCCCTGGTACGATTTTTCCACCCCGGCGATAATTTTCAGCAAGGTCGATTTGCCCGAGCCGTTGAGACCGATAATACCGATCTTCGCCCCGTAGAAAAACGAGAGATAAATGTCTTTCAATACTTGTTTGTGGGGAGGGAACATCTTGCTCACTCCCACCATCGAGAAAATAATCTTCTTGTCGTCGGCCATATAAAAGCAGATAAACAGGTTTGGAAATGGTTTTTATTTTTTGGCGGGTGTCGCTTTCACCCGATAGTCGCAGCGCACTTTGCCCTTGATGATGTTGACCAGCTTCGACTTGATGAGCTGCTTGCGAATGGGCGAGATGCGGTCGATAAATACTTTGCCTTCCAAGTGGTCATACTCGTGTTGTACCACCCGGGAAAGATATCCCTCAATCACCTCGTCGTGGGCCACAAAACCCTCGTCGAGCCATTTGAGACGAATCTTCTCGATGCGGGGTACCGGCTCATGAACGCCGGGCAGACTGAGGCACCCCTCCTCGCGGGTCTCCTTGGGTCCGTCATCGAGCACTTCGAGCTCGGGGTTGATAAGGGTGAGTTTCTTGCCCTCACAATCGGGAAAATACTCGGCCATGGGGCTTGCATCGATGACGATGAGCCGTATCGACAGGCCTATTTGCGGCGCTGCCAGCCCGATGCCATCGGCGGCATACATCGTCTCATACATGTTGGCAATCAGCTCCTTGAGCTGGGGGTAAGAAGCATCGATCTCTTCGGTCTCCTTACGAATGACGGGGTGTCCGTACAGGTAAACAGGTAATACCATATCTTATTGTTTTTTACTTTCCAAATAGTCCCTGAGGATAATCGTGGCGCTTATCTCGTCGACCAGTTCCTTGTTGCGCCGGGCCATCTTGGGCAGACCGCCGTCGAGCATGGCCCGATGGGCCAGCACCGAGGTGAAGCGCTCGTCGAAGAACTCGACGGGCACCTGGGGGAACAGTTTCCTGAACCGGTTGACAAAGGGGGTGATATAGCGCATACTCTCCGACGGCTCGTTGTTCATCTGCCGGGGCAGCCCCACAATCACCCGCTCGACCTGTTCGCGCTGCATGTATTGCGTGAGAAACTCGATGAGCTGCGACGATGCGACGGTAGTCAACCCGTTGGCGATAATCTGCAACGGGTCGGTCACGGCGATACCCGTGCGTTTCTTGCCATAATCTATCGAAAGTATTCTTGCCATATCAGGGCAAAGATAGCGATTTACGCGCGATTTGACAAATCCGGCATCTCGAGTCGACTCAAAATTATTACATACCTGACAAAAAGCCCGAACAAATTTGTCTCGATTCTCGGTGTTCCTTATCTTTGTAAATGAAAGAAATTACAACATTTTCGCTTGTTTCATTTTATATCAATTCAATCACACACCGCCATGAAGCGACACTTTATCAACCTTAACCTGCTTTTTATCAGTCTACTTATCTACGGCATGCCTCTCCGGGCGGCCTCATCGCCCGTCGACTATGTGAACCCGCTGGTGGGCTCCTTGTCGAAATATGAGCTCTCTACCGGCAACACCTACCCGGCCATTGCCATGCCGTGGAGCATGAATTTCTGGACACCCCAAACCGGCGACATGGGCGACGGCTGGACCTATACCTACACCGCCGACAAAATAAAGGGGTTCAAGCAGACTCACCAGCCCAGCCCCTGGATGAACGACTACGGACAGTTCTCGATTATGCCGGTGACAGGCCGTGCGGTTTTCGACCAGAACGAACGGGCCAGCTGGTTCTCGCACAAGGGCGAGGTGGCTAAGCCCTACTATTATAGCGTCTACCTGGCCGACCACGACGTGACGACCGAACTGACCGTAACCGAACGGGCTGCCCTGTTCCGATTTACGTTCCCCGAAGAGGCCGACTCGTATGTCGTCATCGACGCATTCGACCGAGGCTCGGCCATCAAAATTATCCCCGAGGAGAACAAAATCATAGGCTACTCTACGCGCAACTCGGGCGGGGTTCCCGAGAATTTCAAGAACTATTTTGTCATTGTCTTCGACAAACCTTTCCAGTTCACGGCAACAGCCCTCGACAATGTCACCGACCCCAACCGGGCCGAGGCGCGGGGCAACCACGCCGGGGCGATTGTAGGCTTCTCGACCCGCAAGGGCGAACAGGTTCACGCTCGGGTGGCCTCGTCATTCATCAGTCCCGAACAAGCCGAAATCAACTTGAAAGAACTGGGCAACGGCAATTTCGACCGATTGGTTAAGCGAGGGAAGGCCCGATGGAACGAGGTTCTGTCGCGTATCGAAATCGACGACAGCCGCATCGACCACCTGCGCACCTTCTATTCCTGCCTCTACCGCTCGGTACTTTTCCCCCGCTGCTTCTACGAAATCGACGCCGTAGGACGGGCCGTCCATTACAGCCCCTACAATGGGCAGATACTGCCGGGCTACATGTTTACCGATACCGGATTTTGGGACACTTTCCGCTCGCTTTTCCCGCTGCTCAACCTCGTGTATCCCTCGATGAGCCACAAGATGCAGGAGGGATTGGTCAACGCCTACCGCGAGAGCGGGTTCCTGCCCGAATGGGCCAGCCCGGGACACCGCGACTGCATGATTGGCAACAACTCGGCCTCGATTGTAGCCGACGCCTATGTTAAAGGCATACGCGGCTATGACATCGAAAAACTGTGGGAAGCCTTGAAGCATGGCGCCAACGACCATCTCGAAGGAACGGCATCGGGCCGGGTAGCTTTCGACGAATACAACCGGCTGGGCTATGTTCCCTGCAACATAGGCGTAGGACAAAGCGTGGCCCGCACCTTGGAATATGCCTACAACGACTGGTGCATCTACACCCTGGGAAAACGGCTGGGAAAGCCCGACAGCGAAACAAACATCTTCAAGCAACGCAGTCTCAACTACCGTCAGGTGTACAACCCCGACGAGAAACTCATGGTGGGGCGCGACGACCGGGGGCAGTTCAACCCCCGTTTCCAAGGCACCGACTGGAGCAACGATTTCTGCGAAGGGAACAGCTGGCATTGGAGTTTCTGCGTGTTCCACGACCCGCAGGGACTCATCGACCTGATGGGCGGCCGGCAAGCCTTCAACCATATGATGGACTCGGTATTCGTCATTCCCAGCTACCTGGGCATGGATAGCCGCGACATGATTCACGAAATGCGTGAGATGCAGGTGATGAACATGGGCCAATATGCCCATGGGAACCAACCCATACAGCACATGGTCTACCTCTACAATTACTCGGGCGAACCATGGAAAGCTCAATACCGCATTCGCGAAATCATGCACAAACTCTACGCCGCCACCCCCGACGGATATTGCGGCGACGAGGACAACGGCCAGACCTCGGCCTGGTACATCTTCTCGGCACTGGGTTTCTATCCCGTATGCCCGGGTACCGACCAGTATGTATTGGGTACACCCCTTTTCAAAAAGGCAACCCTGCATCTGGAAAACGGGAAAGAGCTGATTATCGAAGCTGACGACAATAGCGACGATACCCCCTATGTCCGCGCCATGAAGCTGAACGGCAAGAACTACACGCTCAACTACCTCACCCACGACAACCTCACCCAAGGCGGTCGGGTGCAATTTGTCATGGACTCGAAACCCAACCGCAAACGGGGCACCGACCCGGCCGACGCCCCCTACTCATTCTCGTTGGAAAACCGATAAACGAAATACACCCCAAAAAAAACGAATACTCATCATGCTTTACCACATTGCAAACTGGCGCAGGTTCATTCCTGTTTTCGCCCTGGTGCTGGGCCTTGTCGGTTGCCAGCCCGAAAAAAAGACTACGTTTACCGCAGCATCGTATAATTTGAGATATGCCAATGCCTCCGATTCGGCGCAGGGCGACGGCTGGGGAAGCCGCTGTGCCGTCATCGCCGACCTCATACGGTTTCACGAGTTCGACATCTTCGGTACTCAAGAGGGTCTCAAACATCAGCTCGATACCCTCAAAAGACGATTGCCGGGATACGACTACATAGGCGTAGCCCGCAACGACGGCCGGGAGTGGGGCGAACACTCGGCCATCTTTTACCGCACCTCCCGGTTCGAGGTGCTCGACCACGGAGACTTTTGGCTATCCGAAACCCCCGACACCCCCAGCGTAGGCTGGGACGCCGTCCTGCCCCGCATCTGCACCTGGGGGCATTTCAAAGACAAAGAGAGTCCGTTTGAGTTCCTCTTCTTCAACCTGCACATGGATCACATCGGCAAAGAGGCCCGCGTCGAAAGTGCCTATCTCGTACAGACAAAGATGAAAGAGCTGGGCAAAGGACTGCCCGTGATTCTCACCGGCGATTTCAACGTAGACCAGACACACCGCTCCTATCAGGCCCTTACAGAGAGCGGACTCCTCTGCGACTCCTACGAAACAGCCCTGTTCCGCTATGCCCTCAACGGTACTTTCAACGGTTTTTCAGCCAACAACTACACGAACAGCCGCATCGACCACGTGTTCGTATCGCCCGATTTCAAGGTAACAAAATATGGCGTACTCACCGATAGCTATCGCAAAGCCAAAGCCGACAGCGGCAATGCCGCCGTGAAAGACGCCCCCGAAGAAATAAGCGTACAAGACTACGAGGCACACACCCCATCTGACCATTTTCCCGTGATGGTCATACTCGAGACAGGGAACCGCCCGTAGCAAATCCGCTTCCATACAATCAACCTCCAAACATCACTTTCACTCACTTATTTTATGAAAACAATCGCAAAAATCGGCTGCCTGTGTGTAGCCCTCGGGTGCGGAACCGTTTATACTCAGGCAGCCACCGGCTCCGTGTCCATCGCCCGGCAAGACAACACCCGAATACAGTACACCAGCCAGCGGCCCCAACAGAGGCTGTTCGTATCGAATGCCGTCGAACGTCAAATCGAGCGGGTGAAAGCCCTCCTCACCAATGCCCGGCTCGCCTGGATGTTTGAAAACTGTTTTCCCAATACGCTCGACACGACCGTCCATTTCGACGGCAACAACGACACCTTTGTATATACCGGCGATATCCACGCCATGTGGCTGCGCGACTCAGCGGCCCAAGTATGGCCTTATGTGCAACTGGCCGACGAGGATTCCCAACTGAGCAAGATGCTGGCCGGTGTCATCAACCGCCAGTTCAAGTGCATCAACATCGACCCCTATGCCAATGCTTTCAACATGGGTCCCACCGGTAGCGACTGGATGAGCGACCTTACCGACATGAAGCCCGAACTGCACGAGCGCAAATGGGAAATCGACTCGCTTTGCTACCCTATCCGCCTTGCCTACCACTATTGGAAAGTGACCGGCGACACCAGCGTATTCGGCGACGAATGGATTAGTGCCGTCTCCCTTATCCTGCGCACTTTCCGGGAACAACAGCGCAAAGAGGGTGTCGGTCCCTACTCATTCATGCGCCGCACCGAGCGTGCTCTCGACACAATGACCAACAAAGGATTGGGCAACCCCGTGAAACCCGTAGGACTCATCTGCTCGGCCTTCCGCCCGTCGGACGATGCCACCACTTTCCAATTCCTCATTCCCTCCAATTTCTTCGCCGTCACCTCACTGCGAAAGGCAGCCGAAATCTTGCGCACCGTCAATCGCAACGAAACACTGGCGCAAGAGTGTACCCTCCTGGCGCAAGAGGTCGAAGAGGCGTTGCAGAAATATGCCGTGTACAACCACCCGAAATATGGTAAAATCTATGCTTTCGAGGTCGACGGATTCGGCAACCAACTGCTCATGGACGATGCCAACGTGCCCAGCCTGCTGGCCATGCCTTATCTCGAAGATGTCGACATAAACGACCCCATCTACCAAAACACCCGCCAGTTTGTATGGAGCGAAGACAACCCCTATTTTTTCAAAGGGAAAGCCGGCGAAGGTATCGGAGGCCCCCACGTCGGCTACGACATGATATGGCCCATGAGCATCATGATGAAAGCTTTCACCAGCCAGGACGACCAAGAGATAAAAGCCTGCATCGAAATGCTCATGACGACCGATGCCGGCACCGGCTTCATGCACGAGTCGTTCCATAAAGACAACCCCGAGAATTTCACCCGCCCTTGGTTTGCCTGGCAAAACACCCTGTTCGGCGAGCTCATTCTCAAACTGATAAACGAAGGCAAGGTCGATTTGCTCAACAGTATCGACATTCAATAACCGGCTTTTCAAAATCAAGAGAAATGTTCCCGACAACTCAAACGGGAGCATTTCTCTTAATTTCTTTTAAAATAGGGGCGCATTCTAAAAAAAGTATTAAAGTAATGCGATTTTTTATCGAAAATATGTTGTACAACATATAAAAGCACTATATTTGCACTGTGTTTTTCATGGTATTAGATTTAAGGTTAACAAAGATTGGTTGTCGTGAGACAATCAATTTTTTTTGCACCTGCTCGAAAGGGGGGGGAAGAATGGGCGAGACAACACAGCCCGCATCGAAGCCACGGAAATGAAATCATGCGAGCCGATAAAAAAAGCCCACGAGAATAAGTCTCGCAGGCTTTACAACATTAGGGTCTTTTCATTACCGACTCACCCTTGGTGCGGACGACGGGACTCGAACCCACACGTCGCAAGACACTAGATCCTAAGTCTAGCGCGGCTACCAATTACGCCACGTCCGCAAACGATGGCACAAATATACAAGAAGTTTATAAATCCTACAATGAATCGGGTTACAAAGTTTGCCCACGCAAAGGGTAGCAGACTCACGCTCCGCCCGTGGTAATATAGGTAATGGCGCGGTCGAGAATCGTGTCGTGCCCCTCATCGGCCTCATCGAGATTCATGTCGATCTTGAACCCCTCGGTAGGCTCCACGCCAAACTCGGTATGGCGGCCTTCCACATCATAGATAGGCGAAGCCGAAAAGCGTATGCTCCAGCCGTTAGGTAACTCGGAAGAGAAGGGTAAACCGCTACCTCCACCGGTAATATCGCCCATCACAACGACATTGGGCAGAGCCTTCATCACCGACACGAAATTGTTGGCGGCGCTGTATGTGCCGCGATTGGCGAGTATGACAATCGGTTTCTGATACCGAATGCGGTTCGAAGGCGAGTATTTGATAGGATACGGCTCCGAGAAATCCTGATGTCCGGGTCCCGTCTTGTGCGAGATATACCCTACCAGCGTCTCCCGGTTAATAAAGCGTGAGACGAGAGTCTCGACATTCGACAGCGAACCGCCGCCGTTGCTGCGCACATCGATAACCAGCCCCGTCGACGAGGAGAGGTAGGCCAGTATTTGGTCGAGGTTACCCTCGCCGATGGTGCTCGAAAAACTGCCGTAATACATATAACCTACGTTTTGGGGCAGAATTTTATACTTGATGCCGCAGGTATAGCGATAGTCGAAATTGAGATAATACTCGTCGATGAGCCGCTCCTGATAGTTCTCGGGCGACCCGTAGAGCCAGTCCCAATAACGCGACGTATCGTGTGCCGATACCAGATTCACATGTCCGTCTTTCAATTCCATGAGCATATCGCCGCAAACATCGAAGAGTTCTTCGGAAGTCATCTGCGAGGTGAGTTTCTTACGATATTTGAGACCTACCTGCTCCCAGTCAATCTCCTTGTACTCGAAGAAACAGTAACGCTCGTCGAGAATGGTCCACAGCGCATCGAAATTGCCATAAGGGTCGTCTTCGAAAACCTCGACCTTGTGGCACGCCGAAAACATAGGGAGCATGAGAAGCAAAGCCCAAAATCCTGTTTTTATATGTTTGCGTATCATAACCGTCTCTCCCAAAATTTAATAATAGACCGAAACGACCCGTCGGGCAGGAGGTGCCGAGCGGAATATCTCGCCCGAGATACCCAGCACGAACATGTGGTTGAGCACCTGGGTATCGATGTAGGCGACGTGGGTGGTGCGCATGATTTGCCGATAACCCAGCCGAAGCGCCCGCTTGCCCAAATGGATATCGACCGAGAGGTAGTTGCGCAGGTCTACCCGGTTGTTCCACGCCCCGAAACGGACGATTCCGTCGGCATTGCCGATATAGAACATCTCATAATAGGATTGCCCGAAAGCCGGAGAGAAAAAGGCTCCGACCACCGGCAGCGAAACCTGATAGCGGAAGGTGAGCGGAAGCCTCCCTACCCGCAGATGGTACGAAGCCATGGCGGTGACCCCGAGGTCGATAGCCGCCTTGGCCGTAGCCGGATTGTTGGAGTTGCGCAGATTATACAGCCCTCCCAGCGTGAGGGCCGCCTCTCCGCCTCCCGCCACCCACAGGCCGTCGAGCAGCTGCCAGCGCCGCAGCATCGCAAACGAATAGTCGAGATAGCCCGAGAGCATGGAGCCGTTGCCCGACTGATTGGTCATCGTAGCGAAATCGACCAGCACGTTGTGGCGAGTCAGCCATTTCTCGGGAGCAAAACTCGCAGCCCGCAGCCGTTCGTAGCCCAATGCAATATCGAGCCCCCGATAACGGATAGGAGAAAGATAGGTATCGAGTGCGCTTTGCCGTCCTATTTCGAGGGTAAAGGCCGAGGCCACAGGGCGCAGTGGCTTCTCGGGTTGCGGGTTCTCGGCCCGCAGATGTCCCGGGCAAAAGAGAACGACCCCGACCAAAGAGCACAAAAGAACCTTACAGATTGCCATAATTAAAAAAGCGCCATTTGCCCCGAAGGATTATTCTCCGGATTGTCGTTTTGATTTTCGGGAAGAGAGCCGTCGGCATCGGTATCGTCTGGAGCATTTGACTCCTGCCTCAACGGTTCCAACTCCTGTATGCCGGCTACCGCATAAGTGGTGAGCCGCTTGCCCTTGGCCTTGAAACCCTTCACGGCAATGAAATCGGCTGCCTCGACAACCAGCGGTTCACGGAAAGCATCGCCCTCGCCGAAAGTCACTTCAATGCGCGGATAAGGCACATCGGTAATCAGCAGCAGACGTGAATCGGGATTCTCTCCCAGGAAACTCTGCTTGCGGGTACTCGACTCAAATACAAAACGTTTGAGATAGGGATAGCCCTGCGAAGCATCGTAGAGGGCGACTGTCCACACCTTGTCCGGCTCGAATTTCTCAATGCGCAAGATATTGGGATCGTAGTGGTTGGTGGCATCGGAGGTGGTAGTGCAATACTCGCCGTTGTCCAAAACGACAAGCACCTGATCGTCGCCGTGAAATTCGCCCAAATATTCGCCCCGGCCGTCATAGTTGAGTCGCAACACATCGCGATCGAACCACACCTTGCGCCCGCCAAGCGTAGAGCCTCCCCGCTCTTTCAGCGAAATGCGGTGAATCTCGTTCTTGGTGAGGATATTACCCATCGACTGACGTCCCTTGATGGCAATTTCGCTGAAATCACGATCGACAAAAAGAGTCTTCATGCGAGGTTTGGGCACAAAGGTAACCCGCAACACCTCGGCCTCGCCATTGGGGTTGGCCGTGAACCAGACGACCCGCGACCCGGGTTTGCCCTGGGTGAGGTCATACTCCTTATCGCGTGTCACGCCGGTCACGGCAAACCGCTTCATGTAATGGAGACCGGCCTTGCCGTCGCGATAGACTACGTTGTAAATGGTGCGGTTGTCGTTCTTCTTGAAGACGGCGATGTGCAACAGGTTTTTGCCCACAAACATCTTTTCGCTCACCTTCACCACCTTGTACTTGCCGTCGCGGTAGAAGAGTATGATGTCGTCGATGTCGGAGCAGTTGCACACAAACTCGTCTTTCTTCAACGAGGTGCCTATGAACCCCTCGTCGCGGTTGATATAGAGCTTCTCGTTGGCCTCGGCCACCTTGGTAGCTTCGATGGTATCGAAACTGCGCACCTGAGTGTGACGGGGGTAACGGCTGCCGTATTTCTCGCGCAACGAGTCGTACCACCTGATGGTATAATCGACCAGATGCTCGATGTCGTAGTCGATGCGGGCAATCAGCTCGCGCTTGGCAGCGATGAGTTCGTCGGCCTTGTCGGAATTGAATTTGAGGATACGCGCCATCTTGATTTCCATCAGACGGAGTATATCGTCGCGCGTCACCTCGCGGATAAACGAGGCCTTGAAGGGTTCGAGCCGGTGGTCGACATGAGCGATAGCCTCGTCCATCGTACGACTCTCTTCAAACTCGCGATCCTTATATATGCGTTTCTCGATAAATATCTTTTCGAGCGAAGCGAAATGGAGTATTTCCTGCGCCTCGCCTTTCTGTATGAGCAACTCCTGGCGCAACAGTTCCTTGGTATTCTCGACACTGATACGCAGCAGGTCGCTCACCGACATGAAATGAGGCTTGTCTTCGTTGATTACACAGCAGTTGGGCGAGATGCTCACCTCGCAGTCGGTGAAAGCATAGAGGGCATCGATAGCCTTGTCGGACGAGGTTCCGGGAATAAGGTGTACCAGAATCTCGGCATGCTGCGCCGTGTTGTCATCGACCTTGCGGATTTTTATCTTGCCTTTTTCCTGCGCTTTGAGTATCGAGTCGATGAGCGACGAGGTGGTCTTGCTGTATGGAAGCTCGACAATGGAGAGGGTGCGGTTGTCGATTTTCTCGATTTTGGCACGCACCTTCACACTGCCACCTCGCTCACCGTCGTTGTACTTGGTCACATCGACATAGCCGCCGGTCTGGAAATCGGGGTAGAGATGGAACTCTTCACCGCGCAAATAGGCTACAGCCGCTTCCAGAATCTCGTTGAAATTGTGGGGTAGAATCTTCGACGACAGGCCCACGGCGATACCTTCGGCCCCCTGAGCCAGGAGCAAAGGGAATTTTACCGGCAGAGTCACCGGCTCTTTCTTGCGACCGTCGTAAGAGAGTTTCCACTCGGTAGTCTTGGGATTGAACACCACATCGAGAGCAAATTTCGAAAGGCGCGCCTCGATGTAACGGGGTGCGGCAGCCGAGTCGCCCGTGAGGATATTTCCCCAGTTACCCTGGCACTCGATGAGCAGGTCTTTCTGCCCCAGCTGCACCAAGGCGTCGCCGATAGAGGCATCGCCATGAGGGTGAAACTGCATGGTGTGACCCACGATATTGGCCACCTTGTTGAAGCGCCCGTCGTCGAGCAGCTTCATGGAGTGGAGAATGCGCCGTTGCACCGGCTTCAAGCCATCGGACAGGTGAGGAATGGCCCGCTCGAGAATGACGTAGGAAGCATAATCGAGAAACCAGCTCTGAAACATTCCCGAAAGCTGCAACTTGGTATCGGACTTATCCGGTACCGGCACTTTATAAGCCGAGTGATTCGCCGTCGTTTCTTCGTTTTCGTCGGCGGGAGGCCAAGACATATCTTCTTCCTGCGGTGTCGTTATATCGTCGCTCATAGACTCTTTTTGGATTTATAAAACAGGGAAAACGCACACACGTGTGCATGTTCTTTTTATTTTTTAAATAAATGTACTGCTACATTCCCCTGCAAAAATACAAATTTAATCGAAAAAAATCATTTACTTTGTGCTCTAAAATAGCCCGATTGAACGATAAATCGAGCAAAAAAATGTAAAGATAACACGAAAAGCAAGCTATAAACTCACAAGAAAAATGGCACAAGAAGACGTTTTTAAGAAATTGGTATCTCACTGCAAAGAGTATGGTTTTGTATTCCCTTCGAGCGAAATATACGATGGCCTGGCCGCCGTGTATGACTACGGACAAATGGGAGTCGAACTGAAAAACAACATAAAGAAATACTGGTGGGACAGCATGGTGCTGTTGCACGAAAACATTGTGGGCATCGACTCGGCTATCTTCATGCACCCCACCATCTGGAAAGCTTCGGGACACGTCGACGCTTTTAACGACCCTCTCATCGACAACAAGGATTCCAAGAAGCGTTACCGTGCCGACGTCCTCATCGAGGACTGCATCGCCAAGATGGACGAGAAAATCGAGAAAGAGGTCGAGAAAGCCGCCAAGCGATTCGGCGAATCGTTTGACGAAAAACTTTTCAGAGAGACCAATCCCCGAGTACTCGAACACAAGGCCAAACGCGACGAGCTGCACGCCCGCTTTGCCAAGGCCATGAACGACGTAGACCTGAACGAGTTGCGCCAAATCATTCTCGACTACGACATCGTGTGCCCCATAAGCGGTACCAAAAACTGGACCGAGGTGCGCCAGTTCAACCTGATGTTCTCGACCGAGATGGGCTCGACAGCCGACGGGTCGATGAAAGTCTATCTGCGTCCCGAGACGGCACAAGGCATCTTTGTCAATTTCCTGAACGTACAGAAAACAGGCCGCATGCGCATACCGTTCGGTATCGCACAGATAGGAAAAGCCTTCCGTAACGAAATCGTAGCCCGTCAGTTCATCTTCCGCATGCGCGAGTTCGAGCAGATGGAAATGCAATTCTTCGTACGCCCCGGCGAAGAACTCAAATGGTTCGAAAAATGGAAAGAGACCCGTCTGAAATGGCACAAGGCTCTGGGGCTGGGCGACCGGAAATACCGCTTCCACGACCACGAGAAGCTGGCACACTATGCCAACGCCGCCACCGACATCGAGTTTGAGATGCCTTTCGGCTTCAAAGAGGTGGAAGGAATCCACTCCCGCACCAATTTCGACTTGGGCAATCACGAGAAATTCTCGGGTAAGAAAATACAGTATTTCGACCCCGAACTGGGCGAATCGTACACCCCTTATGTCATCGAGACCTCGATTGGCGTAGACCGCATGTTCCTGAGCGTGATGGCCGCTGCCTATTGCGAAGAGACCCTCGAAGGCGGAGACAGCCGTGTAGTATTGCGCCTGCCGGCCGCATTGGCTCCCGTAAAAGCTGCCGTGATGCCGCTCGTTCGCAAAGACGGTCTGCCCGAGAAGGCCCGCGAAATTATCGACACCCTGCGCTTCGATTTCAAATGCCAGTACGACGAGAAAGACTCGATTGGCAAGCGTTACCGCCGCCAAGACGCCATCGGTACCCCCTTCTGCATCACCGTCGACCATCAGACTCTCGAAGACAATACGGTGACCGTACGTTTCCGCGACACCATGGAGCAGCAACGCGTGGCTATCGACCAGCTGCAAAGCCTCATCGGTGAGCAAGTGAGTCTGAAAACCTTATTAAAGAAAGTAGCCGAATAAATAAAAAAATTACTTGATATGAGAAATTTCGTTCGAGTCCTTTTTGCAATCGTCATTGCCGCCTCGTTCTCGTCGTGCAGCTACAACAGCATCGTAGAAGCCGACGAAAACATCAACGCACAGTGGGCGAAAGTAGAAAACCAGTATCAACGTCGTGCCGACCTGGTGCCCAACCTCGTCAACACCGTCAAAGGATATGCCTCTCACGAAAGCGAAACTCTCGAAGCCGTGATTGCCGCCCGCTCCAAAGCGACGCAAATCACCGTCGACCCGACCAACCTCACCGAGGAGAACCTGCAAAAATACCAGGCTGCCCAAGGCGAGTTGTCGAGCGCCCTGAATAAGCTTCTGTCCATCACCGAAAACTACCCCGACCTGAAAGCCAACCAGAATTTCATAGAGCTGCAAGCCCAGATCGAAGGCACCGAAAACCGCATCGCCACCGAGCGCTCGCGCTACACCGATGCCGTGAATGCCTACAACCAAAAGATACGCAAATTCCCCGCCCTGATTACCGCCAGAATTTTTGGATTCGACCCCAAGCCGCAGTTCAAGGCCGAGGAAAATGCCGCCCAGGCACCCGTCGTGGAATTTTAATCAATAGCCCTTATATTCATTATGAAAAAGTTACCTGTCTTTTTGTTAATCAGCCTCCTCATCAGCGTCATCGCCTGTAAGGAGACCGAAGATTATTGGAGCCAATACGAAGAATGGCGCAACGTGAACGACGCTTGGTTCATCGAACAGCTCGGAGCCAAAGACGACGAAGGGAACCCCGTCTACACCAAGGTGGTGCCCAGTTGGGACCCCAGTATCTATGTACTAATGAAATACTACAACGACACAAGCCTCAACCGCGAGGCACGGTCACCCTACCAAACCAGCACGGTCGATGTCATCTACAAAGGTATGCTCTACAACGGGACCCCTTTCGACTCGTCATACCAACGCACCGACAGCATCTACCGCACCCAGGTAAACCAAAACATCAAGGGGTGGATTATCGCTCTCGAACAGATGAAGGTGGGCGACAGCTGCCGGGTAGTCATACCCCAGTCGCTGGGTTACGGCGCACAATATATGTCGTCGCTGATTTTACCCTACACGACCCTGGTTTTCGACATGAAACTGGTAGATATCCCCGGGCTGGACAAACCGGTATACGACGACTACGAGTAAAAGAGGCTCTTCCCATCATATTAAAACGGCAGTCTTTTGCAGGCCGCCGTTTTTATTCATCACTATTTGTCATACATTTGTAAAACCGATGTAACGAAAAGGAAACAACAACCGTTTTTCTTTGTTTCATTAAAACAGAATATATACTAACCCGATTTTAACAGCGTGTAACCATGATATACATCGAAAAAGAACTCGACGACCTGAAAAAAGAGGTTCTCGAAATGTGGGATTTAGTCAATTCTCAGCTCAACCGGGCCGGTGAAGCCCTGCTCTCCATGGACAAGGAACTGGCACACGAGGTAACCTACCGCGAAAAACGGGTCAACGCCTTTGAATTGAAAATCGACAGCGACTGCGAAGACATCATTGGCCTCTACAACCCCGTAGCGCTCGACCTGCGCTTCACCCTGGCCATGATGAAAGTCAGCAACAACCTGGAACGCATCGCCGATTTCTGCGACGGAATAGCCCGCTTTGTCATTGATTACCCCGAGGTAAACATCGAGTCGGAACTGTTTGAAAAGACCGGAATCAAAGAGATGCTCGACATCGTCAAAGCGATGATGGCTCAAGCCGAAAACGCGCTCATCGAAGAGAAATCGTCGGAGGCCATTGCCGTCTTCAACAAAGACAACCGGGTAGACGAACTCAACCACGCTGCCGTGCCCATCATCGCCGAGTACCTGCAACAGTTCCCCGAACGTGCCGTAGAATGCCTCAACCTGATAAGCATCATACGCCGCCTCGAACGCATCGGCGACCACTGCAACAACATCGCCGAGGAAATTGTATTCTATCTCGACGCCAAAATCTTGAAACACGCCGGCAAGAAAGGCTGAATATACCCGCTGTAAAATGTTTTATCATCTTTTACAGTAAAAAAACGGACTATTGTCGAGAGAAAAGGCTATATTTGCTAACGCAAAACAGGAGACAATCGGGCAAAAGAGTTCAAGTGCGCTTGACTTTCGGCTTGCTTCTTTTCCTGTCATTGCATAAAAGAGAAACGACGATTCGGCAAAAGACCCAGGCCGGTGCGGCTTCGGAGTTTTTTGGCTTTTGCGTTTCCTGTGGAGTCGAGCAAGCCTTGCGGCTGGTCCGACTGCCGTTAACAGACAATCCTCTCCTCACCGAGAAGAAAGTCGCCAACAAGCCTAACGACAAACGTAAACGATGAAACATTTTCATATCACACTCCTGCTCCTCCTCGGCTGGTGCGGCATGCAACTCCGAGCCGCCGACACTGCCCCGTTCGAAATTCCCGACATGAATAAAATCGAAGAGGCCGTGAGAGACAGCCGGTCGCCCTACTACTACCCCGACCTGCTGAAAAAATATTTCGGTAACGACACGACCATGACCTTACAGGAGTTCCGCCACCTCTATCTGGGATATGCCAGCCAGGAAGACTACAACCCCTACCGGTCGATTGAGATACCGAAGCATATCGAGCAGATGTATCAGCAAACGGTACACACCCAGTCGGAGTGCGATTCGATTGTCAAGTATGCCCGCGAGGTTCTCGAAGACATCCCCCTCGACCTGCGGCAAATCAACTTTCTCGTCTACGGATTGCGGCAAAAAGGCGAAACCCATGAAGCCGACTTGTGGGAATATCGGCTCAAAGGAATCATCGACGCAATCCTGTCGACCGGCGACGGCAAAGCGCCCGAAACAGCCTGGTATGTCATCTATCCCACCGACGAGTACAACGTCGTTAACCGTCAAGGATTCACCGCTACCGAATTTATCTTTGTCGAACCCTATTTCGACTACATCTCGATAGAAAACAATCCTCTCAAAGTCGAAGGATTCTATTTCAACGTGAAAAAGATGCTCAAAGAGTATACCCGCAAGTTCTACGACCGTTGAAATGCGAGTCAACCATCTCGAATAATATTAACAATTTAATCTATACAAACCCTTATGGAAATTAAACCCGGTAAATTTGTGGTTCTCACCTACGAGCTCTATGCTGGCGCAGGCGAACCGGAAGAAACTCTGATGATGCGTGCCACCGACGAAATGCCCGACCAATTCGTCTACGGTGTGGATCAAAATATCCTCCCCTCGATGCTGCAACGGCTCGACGGCTTGAAAGAGGGCGACAAGTTCGATTTCGTACTCACCTGCGACGAGGCTTTCGGCGAGCGCAACGAAGAGCATGTCATCGAACTCGACAAAGAGATTTTCATGGTCGACGGCAAATTCGACGACCAAACCGTGTTCGAGGGCAACACCGTACCCATGATGACAGCCGAAGGTTATCGCATCAACGGCTCGGTGCTGAAAGTATCGGACGACAAGGTTCTCATGGATTTCAACCACCCGCTGGCCGGCGAGAATCTGCACTATATAGGTGTAGTGAAACTGGTGCGCGACGCTACCGAAGAGGAGTTGCGCCCCCGCCACAGCTGCGGTTGCGGTTGTGGTCACGACCACGGCAGTTGCGGCGACGGCTGCGGCGATTGCTGCGATGGTTGCCACTAATAATCGCAAGATTCATGCTTAACACAAGGGGGAGACCGGCCGGTCGGCAGGTTCTCCCCCTTGCTGTATCTCTATACTGCGCCTCTCCAATGCCTAATCCATAAAAGGGAAAGCGAGAGTGACGCCGATTGCCGTAAAAAACAAAAGATAGAGCACCGAAGCCCACAAGGTGCGCCCCAGAGTTATCCAAAACTTGCCGGGAAAGAGCGAATGGGCAGCCCAATAGGTGGGAATCAGACAAAGAGCCATACTACCCCACTGATACAGCGAATAATACGAGGCGTCCAACACCCAACCAATCGGAATCAATACCAGCGAAAGCAGAATGTACAACACCGACAGGTAGCAACAGCCCAACAGATATTCCACCCAGTTGTACCGCGCGGCACCGGCCTTGCGGAATGCAATCTTCACGGCCAGCACCATAAACGGTACCGTAGCGATAGTAAGTAAGGTATAATGATCGATAATCCAGTTATGCGTAGCCGACATCTCGATAGTCGATACACTCCCGGGAAGCCCCTTGATATGCCCGAAAAAGAGCAGAATCACACACCACACCGCCAGCAGCGGAATGGGTGCCATGTAGCCTTTTCGACGCCCCTCGAAATAATCGCTTATCAGTCGGTCGGGGTGAACAACCAACGTGCGAGTGGTCTTGATAAAGGTATTGTCGACATGAAAAATACCATGCAGAAGGTTGTCACACACGCTTTTCCAGGTCAACCGCCCCACCGTGGCTTTCTGCCCGCACCGGTTGCAGTAGTTCCCCTCAAATTCGGTTCCGCAGTTCTTGCAAATCATCTCGTTGTCCATTTAGAATCAAGACACAAAGATACATCGTCCCACCCTACCCGCCAACAATCAACGCACCCAATTTTCAAAAATAGCTCGTCGGGCGGTGCGGGCGACGGTTGCAGGCCAATCTGATGTCGCTCTTAACGGCCGACATTGCTCCCTGATACTGCAACTGCCGGCGGGCACTCTCGTCGGGCAGTCGGGTGGCAAACCACTGTGCCAGCACATAATGCACGATGGCCCGCTCGAGCTGATGACAAATAGACTCGTCAAGTCCCCGTGCCCGTTGCCCGGGCAGCACGACAGCAAAGGCCAGACGGCTGTCGGTCGAAGCGAACTCGCCCGACAGATAGGCCGACAAGGCTCGGGTCATCTCGTCACGAGCGTCGGAGAGCCAACGGACAAGAAACGGCCGGTCGTCCTCGGTAACAATGATAGAACGACTCCAGCCCGGCTGCAACTCGGCCGTACCGACCAGGCTCTTGGCGACATACGAACTTTCGGCCGTCAATTCCCGCAAGATTTGATCTTCGGAAAACGAAAACAGCACAACCTCTTTCAACACACTCTCTTCTTTCATCTCTTCCATCTTCTTTTTATGATATAAATAAACGATATGATAACGACAATCGCCACAAGCAACTCGACGAGCAGCAGTCCCGAGGTGCGAGTCCGACGCGATTCGCGGGTCGACCGTTCGCCTCGGGTTTGCTCTTGCTCGACCGACTGCACCGCCAGCGAATCGTGCACGACCCGCTCGTGGCGAGCGGCCACAGTGGCCGAGCTGACAAGACGGGTTATCCGCACGCGCGGAGTCACCGAGGCCGGGCATACAGTATCGAGAGAATAGTCGAGCTGCGTCCACTCCCACCGGGTACCTCCTTCCAGGTCGTGACGCAGCACCGAATCGAACACGGCGGTGAAACTGCTCCCAACTTTACCACTCCACTCGCCGTGCTGCGACAACGAGCTCTGTCGGGTACTCCTGCACCCGACAGCCTGCGCCAGCAAAAGCAGCAAGCACACGCAACGAGCCAGGCGCCTCATGCGGCACCTCCCTTCTGCATACGATAAATGATGAGCAGAGCCGACCGCTCCGACAGATAAAACCGGGGGGCCGATTTCTCGGCCAGCACCGCACCGAGCGCCTCGTTGAAACCGGCCCGTGGCCGACGACGCAAATAACCGGCCAACAGATTGGCCAGGTCGTTGTACATCTCGATTCGGGTCGGCGACGCACAGCGCGGCGAGCGGCCGCTCATAATACGCTTCACGTTGCGACGAGCCTCTTCGTAACTGATGTAAAACCGAGGTGCTGCCGAATAGACCACCCTTCGCACCACCTGTTCACGAGGGGTATTCAGGGCTGCCTTTCCCAGCGATTTGAGAGCTGCGTTGTAAGCCTTGTACAAATCGCGGTCTCGTTCTTCCTTGTAATATAACTCCATACATCTGGTATATTGCAGGAAGAGCTACAAACAACAGTGCAACAAAGGTGCACCGAAACAAAACAGGTAGTGCAAATATAGTTCGTTATTGGTAATTTCACAAGAACAATGTGGTTATTTTACCCATTCGTTATATTTTTTTATTTTTTCAGATGTTAAAATAGAGTGTATATCGATAGGAAAATCGCTATTTTTGTAGAAACAGGAGGCAGCACGGCAAGGAGTTCAGACAAACCTGATTCCTGCCCCTCGCCTTTCACTATTTTCGAAGCTACAAACCAAGCGGCAGCTATGAATTTCAGAACCGTCATCGACCCTCCCCGGAACCCGGGCTATCTCGACCACCGGCAACACTTGTTGCTGCTGGGTTCGTGCTTTGTCGAGAACGTGGGTGCATGGCTGCAACAACGCAAATTCGATGTCGACATCAATCCATTCGGTACCCTCTACAACCCCGAATCCATCGCCCGCAACTGGGAACGCATCGTCTCAGGCACACCTTTCACCGCCGACAATCTTTTCCAAGCAAACGGGCTGTGGCACAGCTACGACCACCACTCGCGATTCTCGAGTCCCGACCGTGAGTGCGCGTTGGGTCACATCAACCGCCGCCTGGCCCGGGCCCACGACCGCCTGCCCGAGACCGACCGCATTGTCGTCACCTGGGGAAGCGCCTACGCCTACCGTCTCCATGCAACCGGCGAGGTGGTAGCCAACTGCCACAAGCAACCGGCCGCTCTTTTCTCCCGCGAGCTTCTCCCGGTCGAGGCCATCGTAGCACGCTGGCTGCCCATCGTGCGCCACATTGAGACCGCCCTGCCCCGCTGCCGGATACTCTTCACGGTAAGCCCCATACGCCATCTCAGCGACGGAGCTCACGGCAACCAACTGAGCAAAGCCACCCTGCTGCTGGCTATCGACCGACTGCAACGCGAAAGCCGCATTTGCGACTATTTCCCCTCATACGAGATTGTGATGGACGACTTGCGTGACTATCGCTTCTACGATACCGACATGACCCATCCCTCACCGGCTGCCATCACCTACATCAGCGAGATATTGACCGAGGCCTACCTCACCCCCGAGAGCCGCGAAATAGCTTCGCAGTGGTACAAGATTCACTCCGCACTGGCCCACCGCCCCCTTACCGGCGACACCGAGGGCTACCGGGCTTTCCTGCAAAAGACCCTCGACCGGGTGATACAGTTTGCAAAAGACTATCCCTACATCGACACATCGACCGAAATCGCAGAACTAAACACCAGAATAAAACAGATATGAACTACACGACTACCGAGATTGCTACAATCGTCAAAGCCTCCAAACGAGCCTATCAAGATCATATCATCACCGCGCTGCTTACCGACAGCCGATCGCTCACCTTCCCCGAAGAGACTCTCTTCTTTGCCCTCGTGACCGAACGCAACGACGGCCACCGCTATATCAAGGACCTCTACCGAAAAGGGGTGCGCGATTTTGTCGTCGAGCACGCCATTCCCGGTGAGGAAGAGATGGCCGACGCCAATTTCATCGTCGTCAAGAATACCCTCGGCGCCCTGCAACAACTGGCCGCAGCCCATCGGCGCCGATTCGACATTCCCGTGATAGGCGTCACGGGCAGCAACGGTAAAACCACCGTCAAGGAATGGCTCTACCAACTGCTCCAACCCGACTACAACACCGTGCGCTCGCCCCGAAGCTACAATTCGCAGATAGGCGTGCCCCTCTCGGTATGGCAAATCGGGCCGAAGACCGAGATGGCCATCTTCGAAGCCGGCATCTCTCAGCCCGACGAGATGGTACACCTCGAAGAGATTATCAAACCTACGCTGGGCCTGATTACCAACATCGGCGAAGCTCATCAAGAGGGATTCCAAACCATACAGCAAAAATGTATCGAAAAACTCACGCTGCTCAAAGCCTGCGACTGCATCATCTACGACGGCGACAACAGCCTCATTTGCGAGTGTGTGGAGAAGCTCTGCTTCGGCTGCCGCGAAATCGCCTGGTCGCGCAAAGACCGTGATAAACCGCTCTACATCTCGAAGATTACCAAAGGGAGCGATTCGACCAAAATCGAGTATACCTATCTGCAATACCACTGCCACTTTACCATACCTTTTGTCGAAGATGCCTCAATCGAGAACGCCATACACTGCCTGGCCGTAATGCTCTACTACAACCGGCCGCCCGAGGTCATCGCCGAACGCATGGCCCGGCTCACCCCGGTAGCCATGCGCATGGAGGTGAAGGAAGGGATAAACAACTGTCTCATCATCAACGACAGCTACAACTCCGACATCAACTCGCTCACCATCGCGCTCGATTTCCAAAACCGGCGTGCCGCCGCCAAAGGCATGCGCCGCACCCTCATACTCTCCGACATTTACCAGACAGGACTACCCCCCGCCAGCCTCTACCGCAAGGTAGCCGACATCATTCTGCACAAGGGTATCGAACGGCTCATCGGCATCGGCCCTGTCATCTCGGACAATGCCTACCTCTTCAACCTCGAAAAAGAGTTCTACCCCTCGACCGAGAATTTCCTCGCCCAACTCGATGCAAACGATTTCCACAACGAGCTGATATTGATAAAAGGAGCCCGCGAGTTTCATTTCGAGCTCATCTCCGAAACCCTCGAACTGAAACAGCACGAAACCATACTCGAGGTGAATCTCGATGCCATCGTGCACAACTATAACCTGTTCAAATCGAAATTGCGCCCCGAAACCAAGATTATCTGCATGGTCAAAGCCTTCGGCTACGGAGCCGGCTCGTACGAACTGGCAAAAACCCTGCAAGACCGCGGGGCCGATTTTCTGGCCGTGGCCGTGGCCGACGAAGGAGCCGAACTGCGCAAGGCCGGCATCACCATGCCTATCCTGGTGATGAACCCCGAGATAAGCAGTTTCCGCACCCTATTCAGCTACTACCTCGAACCCGAGATTTACAGCTTCGAGCTGTTGAAAGCCATCATTGCCGAGGGTGAGAAACTGGGCCTGGCAGGCTATCCCGTACACATCAAAATCGATTCGGGCATGCACCGGCTCGGCTTCGAAGAGAAGGATATGCCCCGAGTGGCCGAACTGCTCAACGACCAGACGGTAGTACTCGCCCGCTCGGTATTTTCGCACTTTGCCGGTAGTGACGAACCTTGCCTCGATGACTACTCTCACTACCAAATCGACACCTTCACCCGCTGCGCCGACTACCTGCAACAGCACTCCAAGCACAAGATTCTGCGCCACATACTCAACACGGCCGGTATCCTGCGCTTCCCCGAGTACCAGATGGACATGGTGCGGCTGGGCATCGGCCTATATGGTGTGTCGCCCATCGACAAGCCTTGCGGAGTAGAGACGGTGAGCACCTTGAAAACCACCATCTTGCAAATAAAATCGCTGGCCGCAGGCGAAACCGTGGGCTACGGGCGAAAAGGTGTGCTCACCCGCGACTCGCGTATCGCAGCTATCCCCATAGGCTATGCCGACGGGCTGGACCGCCACCTGAGCAATGGCAAGGGCTGCGTGGTGGTAAACGGCATGCGGGCTCCCATCGTGGGAAACATCTGCATGGACGTCTGCCTCATCGACGTGACCGACATCGACTGCCGCCCCGGTGACCGGGTCGAGATATTCGGCGACCAGTTGCCCGTGGCCGAAATTGCCGAAACTCTAGGCACCATTCCCTACGAGATACTTACCTCGGTCTCGACCCGCGTGAAACGCATCTACTATCGGGAATAAACGACACATCTGTTTGTCCCGACCGACATTCCGACACTCACCCGCACAGCCCTGCCTCCAACGACGGCAGGGCTGTGCGGCTTTACCCCGTGAGGCTCCAAAACGGCACCATATTCCCAAAGCCGGCCTGCTCCTACACAAAAAAGCGGGCTCGCCGTCACTGGCAAGCCCGCTACTACCCGAGGCCTCACGACCTCTCATTTCTTGATTTCAATTTCTTCTTTCAGGTCAATCTCGTTTTTCTCGGCATCGAAGAACTTATATTCGAGATAAGCGAGCGACTGATTGGGAATCACCTTCATCTGGAAGGTATACTTGCAGCGCCATTTCATTTTCAAGGAGAAGACTCCCTGATTGATATAAGCAGCTACGAAAGGATGCACATGCAAGGTGAATTTCCTGATTTTCAACTTGTACACCAAATAATAGATTTTCGACTCCAATAAATCGGTAAAGAGCAAGGAGGGAGGAATAGTGCCTTTACCATGACAAGTCGGGCAATCTTCGCTGGTAATAATATCGAGGGCCGGACGCACCCGCTGGCGGGTAATCTGCATCAGTCCAAATTTGCTCAAAGGCAAGATGTTGTGCCGAGCACGGTCATTGGCCATCAATTCGCGCATACGATCATACAGTTTCTGACGATTCTCGGCCTCGTCCATGTCGATATAATCGATTACGATAATTCCGCCCATATCGCGCAACCGCAGTTGCCGGGCAATTTCTTCGGCAGCATTCATGTTCACATCGAGCGCATTGCTCTCCTGGTCGGAAGAGGCTTTTGAACGGTTACCGCTGTTCACGTCGATTACGTGCAACGCCTCGGTATGCTCGATAATCACATACGCTCCGCTTTTGAAAGAGACAGTCTTTCCTAACGAAGATTTAATCTGTTTCGTAATGGCAAAGTTGTCGAAAATAGGCAATTCGCCCTCATAGAGTTTGACAATATCCTTGCGGTCGGGAGCAATGAGACTCACATAGTTGTGAATCTGGTTGTAGGTCTCCTTGTCGTTGACATAGATATTCTCGAACGAAGGGCTGAAAATGTCGCGCAACAGCCCCACGGTGCGACCTGTCTCTTCATAGACAAGCGAGGGGAGTTTCGCCTTTTGCAACTTCACCAGCATATTTTCCCAACACTTAACCAGCGTTTTGAGCTCGTTATCGAGTTCGGCCACCCGTTTACCCTCGGCGACGGTGCGCACAATTACCCCGAAATTGCGGGGCTTGATGCTCTGTATCAGTTGGCGCAGCCGCAGCTTCTCCCCGTTCGATTTAATTTTTTGCGATACCGAAACCTTGTCCGAGAAAGGTATCAGCACCAAAAAACGGCCGGCAAAAGAGATTTCGGCAGTCAACCGCGGACCTTTCGACGAGATAGGTTCCTTGGCAATCTGTACCAACACCTCCTGGCCCACCTTCAAGGCATCGTTGATTGTGCCCTCTTTTTCAATGTCGGGCAACAGATTGAACTTGGAGAGAGACAACACCCGCTTGCGATCGGCAAGCGACTGTTTCAAGAATTTGGCGCTCGAATTGTACTGAGTACCCAAATCGAGATAGTGCAGGAAAGCATCCTTTTCGTAACCTACATCGACAAACGCAGCGTTGAGTCCCGGCATCAGTTTCTTGACCCGGCCCAAATAGATGTCGCCCACCGAAAACGATATGTTCCGAGCCTCTTTCTGGAGCTCGACCAGTCGATTGTTCTCGAGCAGCGCAATAGAAATCTCTTTGGGTTGTACATCTACTACAAGTTCGCTGGACATAAATTGTGATTTATAGATTACTAATCGTATGGCGGGATACCGGCAGTTTTCGTCCCACCCGGTCATTCCGCCAAAAGCATTCTGAAAACGCCCCTATACATATGGGGCCGATAAAGCAGAAAGAACAAATCCAATGCCTCGAAACGAAACGCATTAAATTTGTTCTTTGTGTGCTGTCACCATTGAGCAGACAGACATTATTTCTTCTTATGTCTGTTCTTTCTCAATCTTTTTTTGCGTTTGTGAGTAGCCATCTTGTGGCCTTTTCTTTTCTTTCCACTCGGCATAACGATATATTTTAAAGATTAATATTTAATTGTGTTTCTTTCGTGTGTTATTTCACCTCGCCCATAAAGGTTTTGGCCGGCTTGAAAGCGGGGATATTATGAGCAGGAATGATAATCGTCGTATTCTTGGAAATATTGCGAGCGGTCTTTTGGGCTCTCTTCTTCACGATGAAGCTACCGAAGCCTCTCAAATACACGTTCTCACCCTTTGCCAAAGAACCCTTAACGGTCTCCATAAATTTTTCAACGGTTTCAAGAACAACAGCTTTTTCAATGCCTGTGTTTTTAGAAATTTCGTTTACAATGTCAGCCTTTGTCATTTTTGTATAAATTATTAATTATGTACTTATATGTGTTTTTAATTTTTTGGACTGCAAATATATAGCTTTTTGCCCATCTAAAAAAGCAAAAGCCTGTTTTTTTCGCAAAGAAAAACAGCTCTCGGGGGGATCCGTTTGAGTTTAGCTTTGCAAATATCGCATTTATTTTTCATTTTCGCCGCATTCCATTCCCTTTTATTCGACAATTTCCCCGGCACGCACACTCTCCCGGGTATGGGCGACGGGCAACGGCGCACACTGCAACAAGAAATCGGATACACGGCTCATGCTGTCAATTTAACTAAATAAAATTAAAAATAAGTTCCCAAACTCATATTCTTGCTCCATGTCAAATATATTTCGTATATTCGACCTGTAATTTTTTAATCACACATGGAAATTTTTATTATAGTACTTCTTATCCTTTGTAACGGAGTACTCTCTATGTCCGAAATCGCATTGGTTTCGGCCCGAAAAGTCAAACTCGAAAACAGCGCCAAAAAGGGGAGCAAAGCCGCACAGTCGGCACTGAAACTCTCGCAAGACCCCGACCGTTTCCTCTCGACCGTACAAATCGGCATCACCCTCATCGGTATCCTCACCGGTCTCTATTCGGGCGAAGCCTTAGCACAAGATCTGGCCAACGTGTTGGCCCAAAGCCCGACACTGGCGCCCTATGCACTGGGAGTATCCAAAGCCATCATCGTTATCGCAGTCACCTACCTCACGCTCATCATCGGCGAGCTGGTGCCCAAGCGCATCGGCATGGTAGCCGCCGAGCGTGTAGCCAAAATCGTGTCACGGCCCATGTCGTGGCTCTCGCTCATCGCCGCCCCCTTTGTGTGGATTCTCACCAAAAGTACGGCCGGCGTATGCAGCTTCCTGGGGCTGTCGAACCAGAAAGAGGCCATCACCGAGGACGAAATCAAAGCCATCGTGCGCGAAGGTACCGAAGACGGTTGCGTACAAGAGGTCGAGCAAGACATCGTCGAGCGGGTGTTCAATCTGGGCGACCGCAACATTTCATCGATTATGACTCACCGCAGCGACTTGGTTTGTCTCGACATACAGGACGACAACGTCACCCTCAAATCGAAAATCACCCACGACCTGCATGCCGTCTACCCCTTGTGCGAAGACAGCCTCGACGACATCATCGGTATCGTGGCCCTAAAAGACCTGTTTGCCAAAATCGACGACCCCAATTTCAACATCAAGGATGTGGTGTCGACCCCCTATTTCCTACCCGAGAACATGAGCGTCTACACCGCCATGGAGCGAATGCGCAACGAGAACCAACGCTATGGACTGGTGACCGACGAGTTCGGCAGCATCGAGGGAATAGTCACCATCAGCGATATTCTGAATGCTCTGGTGGGTTCGTCGTCGACAGGCCCCTCGGCCGACATCATTACCCGCGAAGATGGGTCGTGCCTCATCGACGGACAATGCTCATTCTACGATTTCCTCGACCACTACGACATGACCGACAGCTATCAGGAGTATAACTACAACACCCTGAGTGGATTGATTCTCGAGTTGCTCCAGCACATTCCTACCGAAGGCGAAAAGGTGGAATGGCTCTGCTTCACATTCGAAATCGTCGACATGGACGGTGCCCGCATCGACAAAGTGCTGGTTCAAAAAAACGATACGAACAACGAAGCCCTGTAATATCGGCTTTCCATGACAAAGACCATATTGGACATCGAATCTTGGAACCGGAAAGAACATTTCCGGTTCTTTTCGGCTCTTGACGACCCTTTCTTCGGGATAACCGCCCACGTAGATTTCACGGCCATATACCACGAAGCCCGACACGACGCACAGTCGTTCTTTCTCTATTCGCTTCACCACATATTGACAAAAGCCAATGAAATAGACGAATTTAAATTAAGAATCGAGGGGCCAGACTCGGTCGTAAAATACGATACCATACACGTATCCCCAACGATAGGACGGGAAGACGGCACTTTCGGGTTCGCTTTTTTCGAATATCTCCCCAACCGCGACGAGTTCATTCGACAAGCAACGCACGAAATAGCCCGGGTAAAAGACGGATCCGGGTTGTCCTTTTCGGAGAATACCGGAAGGGTAGATGTAATCAGATATTCATCTATACCGTGGTTCTCTTTCACCGAGATGAAACATGCCGGCTCTTTCAAGAACGGGGATTCGGTGCCTCGCATATCGACAGGGAAACTCATCGACACACACGGGAGTATGCTTCTTCCCATATCGATTTGCGCCCACCACGGGCTCATGGACGGGAGGCATGTTGCCCGATTCTTGAACAAACTGTCCGAGCCATAAACTCACCCCCTCTTTATCAATCGGCTCACAAGCAGGCAGGCCCGGTACAAACAGCGTGACAATCTTTTCCCGATAAATTTGTTTTTAGTCCCGTTTGCACTATCTTTGCACCCCGACTCAATATTGTATAAAACAACAAGAGAGGACAAATATCCTCCGTGTGCTTGAACACCACGTAAAAAACAAGAATTATGAATCGTTCTTTTTCTCTGCCCTTTTTAACGTTGGGCGTTGTATTCTGTGTCTGCCTCATCTGCTCGAACCTGCTCGAAGTAAAGATGATTTCGTTAGGGAATGTCACTGCGACCGCAGGCCTCATCGTCTTTCCCATCTCTTATATCATCAACGACTGCATCGCCGAGGTGTGGGGATACCGCAAAGCCCGATTTATCATTTGGCTCGGATTCCTGATGAACCTCATGGCAGTCGTCTTCATTCAACTGGCCATTGTTTTACCGTCGGCCTCGTTTTGGGACGGGCAAACCGCCTTCGAAACCATATTCTCCTCGACCCCTCGTATTCTGCTGGCCAGCTTCATCGCCTTTCTCGTAGGCTCCTTTCTCAATGCCTATGTTATGAGCAAGATGAAGATTTCGAGCAACGGCAAGCACTTTTCGTTACGAGCCATTGCCTCGACCGTGGTGGGCGAAAGCGCCGACTCGCTGCTCTTCTTCCCCATCGCTTTCGGCGGGGTAGTCCCCCTACACGAACTGGCGATACTCATCGTCACCCAAGCCTGCCTGAAAACGGCTTATGAAATCGTAATCCTGCCCGTGACCATACGGGTGGTACGACTGGTCAAGCGCATCGACGGCAGCGACGTCTACGACCGGCAGGTATCATACAACATCTTCAAAATTAAAGAATTGCAATAACCCACGATTATGGAATCGAAAGAACCTCAACTGACCCTACTGGGCCACAAAACCGTCTATCGCCAAGACTATGCTCCCGAGGTGTTGGAAACCTTTGCCAACAAACACCCCGAAAACGACTACTGGGTACGGTTCAACTGTCCCGAGTTCACCAGCCTCTGCCCCATCACCGGGCAGCCCGACTTTGCCACCATACAAATCGACTACATTCCCGGCGAGCGCATGGTCGAGAGCAAAAGTCTGAAACTCTATCTGTTCAGCTTCCGAAACCACGGAGCCTTCCATGAAGATTGCGTGAACATCATCATGAAAGACCTCATCAAGCTCATGGCTCCCAAGTATATCGAGGTGACCGGCTTTTTCACCCCCCGCGGCGGCATCAGCATCTACCCCTATTGCAACTACGGCCGCCCCGGTACCGACTACGAGCAGATGGCCCGCCAACGGCTGCAAAATCACCGGTAAACGAGAGAGGCTTGATATTGGTGGTGAATCGCCACCACATAAAAAGAGGCAGACTAAAAGATATAGTCGGACTCTTTTTATTCTCATTATCAGGAAACAATTCGGTCCAATCGGGTGCAACTACATCGCTTCGCACAAACGACCCTGCCAGGTATCTCGCTCTCGCATACGACGCAACAGGCGCGCTGTAAATTCATGGTTTTTCAATCCCCAGTTGGGCGCGATAAGCAGCGAAGCGGGCGACTGCGAAACAAAACGTTCGATGGCGATGCGTGGTGACAACCGCTCGGCAAAATCGATGGCCAGGTCGATATACTCGTCCACATCGTAGAGATGAAACTCATGCGGCCTCTCCTCATACTCTCGTGCCATGCTGGTGCCACGTATCAGTTGCAACTGATGCAGTTTGAGGGTGTCGAGGGGCAAAAGCGACAGGCGGCGGGCATGGTCGAGCATCAACTCACGGTTCTCACCCGGCAAGCCCAATATCATGTGGGCGCCCACAAGCAACCCGGCGGCCGAGGTGCGGCGAATGGTATCGGCCGAGGCTGCAAAGTCATGCCCCCGGTTTATGCGCCGCAGGGTTTCATCGCTGGTACTCTCGACGCCATACTCTACCAGCACGAAAGTGCGGCGCGACAAGGAGGTGAGGTAGTCGAGCAAGTTATCGGGCATGCAGTCGGGCCGCGTGCCGATGATGAGCCCCACCACGCCGGGGTGAGCAAGCGCCTCCTCGTATTTGCCCTGCAACTCCTCCAACTCGCCATAGGTATTGGTATAAGCCTGAAAATAGGCCAAATAACGCATTTGGGGATATTTGCGGGCGAAAAAAGCTACACCTTCGTCGAGTTGGCGGGTGATACTCTTGCCTGTAAGACAATAGTCGGGGCTGAAAGTCTGGTTATTACAATAAGTACACCCTCCCACCCCGATGCTACCGTCACGGTTGGGGCAGGTAAAGCCGGCATGCAACGAAATCTTCTGCACCTTACCGTCGAAACGCCCGTTCAGAAAATCGGCAAAATCGCGATAACGCTTCTGCTCCATCGCCGTCAATGCCCGAAACGATTGTAAAACTCGACCACCGCCACGATGCCTTTCTCATACATCTCCATCAAGAAATTCTCGTTAGGCGAGTGGGTGGCGTCCGATTCCAAGCCGAAACCCATCAAGACCGATTTCACACCCAGCACCTTCTCGAAAGTGGCTATAATGGGGATACTGCCCCCACGGCGCACGGCCAGCGGCTGCTTGCCGAATGCCAGCGCATAGCCCTGCTCGGCAGCTTTATAGGCAGGCAGGTCGATGGGACACACATAGCTCTCCCCTCCGTGCATGGGGGTGACCTTCACCTTCACGCTGCGGGGAGCCACCGACTCGATATAGTCGATAAACATCTGCGAAATCTTCTCGTGATTCTGATGAGGCACCAGGCGGCACGACACTTTGGCATATGCTTTCGAGGGTAGCACCGTCTTGGCTCCCTCGCCCGTGTAACCGCCCCAAATGCCGCAAATGTCGAAGGTAGGACGAATGGCCGTGCGCTCCAATGGAGTGAACCCGGTTTCACCCGCCAGTTCGTCGACATCGATGGCCTGTTTGTATTTCGCCTCGTCGTAGGGCACAGCACCGAGCATAGCCCGCTCCTCGGGCGATACATTCTCAACCTCGTCATAGAAGTGAGGTATCACGATACGTCCATTGCCGTCGACCACACCGGCCAGCATTTTACAAAGTTCATTGATAGGATTGGCTACCGTCCCACCGAAAATACCCGAGTGCAGGTCGCGGTTGGGCCCCGTCACCTCGATTTCCCAATAGGCCAGGCCTCGCAAGCCGGTCGTAATCGACGGCGTATCGAGTCCCACCATACTGGTATCGGAGACCAGAATCACGTCGCACCGCAACAAATCGAGGTGTGTTTTGCAGAACTCCTCGACACCGGGCGAGCCAATCTCTTCACCTCCCTCAATCAGGAATTTCACATTGCAACGCAATAACCCTTCGCACACAGCAATCTCGAAAGCTTTCAACTGAATAAACCCCTGCCCCTTGTCGTCGTCGGCTCCCCGACCCCACAAGCGACCCTCCTTGACAACCGGTTCAAAAGGTGCGGTATGCCACAGCTCCAACGGCTCGACCGGCATCACGTCATAATGGGCATAGACCAGCACCGTGGGATAGGCCGGGTCGACGACCTTTTCGGCAAAGACTACCGGCGCAGCCGACGTGGGCATCACCTCGGCCCGGTCGGCACCAGCGGCCAGCAGCAGCTCGCGCCACCGCTCGGCACAACGCACCATATCGTCCCGATGTTCGGGCAACGCACTTATCGAGGGTATGCGCAACAACGAGAACAACTCGTCGAAAAAGCGATCGCGATGATCGGCTATATACTTTCGTGTATCCATGTATCGTATGTTTTTATAGTTTATGACTTTGAGCCAGCAAATAATAGTCGAGTATCACCATTGCCGCCATCGCTTCGACCACAGGAACGGCACGCGGCAACACGCACGGGTCGTGGCGACCCTTGGCCTTCAATACCGTAGGGTTACCCTGAGCGTCGACCGTCTCGATATCGCGCAGCAAGGTAGCGACCGGTTTGAAAGCAACCCTGAAATAGATGTCCTCGCCGTTGGAAATTCCGCCCTGGATTCCACCCGAGTAATTGGTACGTGTGGCAATGCGGCCGTCGTGCGACTCAAACACATCGTTTACCTGCGAGCCCCGACATTTTGCACCTTCGAATCCCATGCCATATTCGAAACCTTTCACGGCATTGATACTCAGCATGGCACTGCCCAAAGCAGCATGCAACTTGTTGAAAACCGGTTCGCCCAGTCCCACGGGTACATGACGAACAACCCCGGTGATAACCCCACCTACGGTATCGCCCTGCGATTTCACCTGCTCGATATACCGTTCCATCTGCCGAGCCATTTCGGCATCGGGACAACGCACGGCATTCTTCTCAATCTCGGCCGGGTTGTAATCGCGATAATCGCCCGGCAACGCCAACTCGCCCACCTGCGAAGTATAGGCCCACACCTCGATTCCCAAATGTGCAAGAGCCAACTTGGCCAGCGCACCGGCCACACAGCGGGCTATCGTCTCACGAGCCGACGAACGGCCTCCCCCCCGATGGTCGCGCACACCATATTTGCGAGTATAGGTATAATCGGCGTGCGAGGGGCGGAAAAGCTCCCGCATGTTGTCATAGTCGGGTGAGTGCTGGTTTTCATTCCACACCACAAAACCGATAGGCATGCCCGTGCTCTTTCCTTCGAAAATACCCGACAAGAACTCCACCCGGTCGCTCTCCTTGCGGGGAGTCACAATCGACGACTGCCCCGGCCGGCGCCGATTGAGTTCGCGCTGAACAAACTCCATATCTATCGGTATACCGGCCGGCATACCGTCGACAACACCGCCTATCGCCGGGCCATGCGACTCGCCAAACGAGGTCAACGTGAAAAGATTTCCTATCGTGTTCATCTCGATTGTCTCTACTTAATCGTATTATCCTAATCTTCGTGTAACAAAGATACCAAAAGGTGAGTGTAGAATAAAATATCGAAACTTAGTTTCAAATATTTTTTATCCCGAACCGCCTCCTATCTTCGTGTAACAAAGATAGTAAAAAGGTGGAAACAAAGGCAAACAGAATCCTGTTTTTTCCAATCCCTCCGTGCCGGCATCTCCCATTCTCCCCCTCCCCAAAAAAAGAAAGGCAATTCTAAAAAACCATCAGAATAGCCATTTATTCTCTTTCCCTCAAAGAAATACCACCCCCACTCATGCTTTTCGTCGGGCAGCAGCTGTTTTCCCCCGAAATTCTATCGAGAGCAAACTATTTTCAGGCTCATTTATTATAATTATTATCAAGTACCATATTGATTTTTTTCTTACTTTTGTAGAACTAATTCTAAAAACAGAGCAACAATGAAGAGTATTAAAATTTTGTCCTGCATATTGGTTGCCGGCATGCTGTTTACGAGTTGTAATATGTCGAACACCGGAAAAGGCGCTCTCATCGGAGGCGGCAGCGGAGCTGCCGTAGGTGCCGGGCTGGGAGCCATCTTCGGCAAAGGCAAAGGTGCTGCCATCGGTGCTGCCGTGGGTGCTGCCGTAGGCACTACCGCCGGAGCCCTCATCGGTAAAAAAATGGATAAAGCCGCCGAACAGGCCAAACAAGTCGAGGGCGCACAAGTCGAGCAAGTGACCGACAATAACGGATTGCAGGCCGTGAAGGTAACTTTCGACTCGGGCATTCTTTTCTCGACGAGTAGCTCGACCCTCAGTGCATCGGCCAAAACCGCACTGAATGAATTTGCCAACAATGTGCTCAATCAAAACCGCGACATGGACGTCGCCATCTATGGATATACCGACAATCAGGGCTGGAAAAACTCGACCGCCGAGCAAAGCTACCAAAAGAACCTGAACCTGTCGCAAGAGCGGGCACAAAGCGTAGCCAGCTATCTGCAAGGTTGCGGTGTATCGTTGAGCCAAATCAAAACGGTCGAAGGCATGGGCGAAGCCAACCCCGTGGCCGACAACTCGACGGCAGCCGGTCGTCAGGAAAACCGTCGCGTAGAGGTATATCTCTATGCCAGCCAGCAAATGATTCAGCAGGCCGAAGCCGGAACGCTCTAAAATGCAGCAAGCTCATCGCCGCCGGTAGCGGCAGGCTGCTCCCGACGATGCACACCGCATAGTCGCACGGGAGGCTATGAGCCTTTTACCACACCTGTTTATGACATATAAAAAATAGATATAATGAAAACTGTTTATTTGTTTCTCGCTACGGGATTTGAAGAAGTCGAAGCACTCACGGTCGTAGATATGTTGCGCCGCGCCGGAATCGACATCACCACGGTATCCATCTCACGAAATCTTCAAGTCGAGGGCGCTCACGGAATAACTGTAACCGCCGACTGCACCTGGGTAGAGCTATCGGCCGACGATGTAGAATGGCTGATTCTGCCCGGAGGAATGCCCGGCACCAAACACCTGGGCGAATGCAAGCCTCTCGTCTCGCTGCTGCAACGCCAGGCTGCTGCCCATAAAAACATTGCCGCAATATGCGCTGCTCCGTCGGTATTGGGCCAGGCCGGGCTTCTCAACGGCTACAAAGCTACCTGCTATCCCGGGTTCGAGCAGTTCCTTACCGGAGCCACCGTCACCGGCGAAATGGTAACCGTCGACCGCAACATCATCACCGCCAAAGGCCCGGCTGCCGCAGCGGCTTTCGCGACCGCCATCATCACCCACATTGCCGGTGAAGAAAAAGCCAAGGAGGTGACCTCGGGCATGCTGTTGTAAGCCCCTGATTCCCGAAACATATCAACAACGGCACACAAAAGAAGAGGCCGACTATATCTCTTTTTAGTCACCCTCTTCTTTTTATTCTACATATCCCCCAAAAAACTTAAAGAGGCTAACCTCAAAGTTCTCCGAACTTTTCAGTCAGCCTCTTTTTTGTATCGGGTCGTCCGGCTGAGGCTATCGGCCTACAACCAGCGAAAGCATCTTTTCCAAAGCGTCGGAGAGATGCTCGGCATTCTTACCTCCGGCCTGGGCAAAATGAGGCTGTCCGCCACCGCCACCCTGTATCAACTTGGCAGCTTCACGCACAATCGCCGAAGCATTCTTGCCGTCGGCCACGACATCGTTGCTCAACATCACCGTGAGCAGCGGTTTCTCGTGGTCTTTCGTGGCAGCCACAAAAACCAGCCCCTCGGGCACCTCGTTACGCAGCATAAAGGCGATGCCTTTCACCATATCGGCAGGCATAGGCCCGATAAAGCGAATCAATTTCAAGCCTTCGATATTCTCGGCCGTCCTGATCATGTGATCTTTCATAACGACCATCTTCTCCCTGACATATTCCTCGGCCTGTTTGCGCAACTCGGCATTCTCGTCAATAGCCTTGTGAACAGCCTGCAACAGGTTGGGCGCATTGTTGAAGAGAAGACCGATTTCTTTGAGCGTGTCTTGCAAAGAGTTCATCGTCTCCTCGACACGAGCTCCGGTAATGGCCTCGATACGACGGATACCGGCCGCAATCGAGCTCTCGGTCACAATCTTAATCATACCGATGTTACCGGTATTGGCCACATGAGTACCGCCACACAGTTCGACCGAAGAACCGAAACGGATTACCCGCACCTCTTCGCCGTATTTCTCGCCGAAAAGAGCCATCGCCCCCATCGCCTTAGCCTCGGCAATGGGCACATGACGGCGCTCGTCGAGCGCAATAGCCTCGCGCACCTTGCGATTGGCGAGCATCTCGACCCGACGCAACTCCTCGTCGGTCACTTTCTGGAAATGCGAGAAATCGAAGCGCAGCGACTGGGGCGACACATACGACCCCTTTTGCTCTACATGGGTGCCCAGCACCTCGCGCAAAGCCTCGTGCAGCAGGTGGGTTGCCGTGTGATTGCAAGCCGTAGCCTGGCGAGCCTCCTTGTCGATGACGGCATGGAAGAGAGCCGTCACCTCCTGGGGCAACTGCTCGGCAATGTGAATACTCAGGTTATTCTCCCGTTTCGTCTGCACGATTTCGATTGTCTCATTGGCCGAAATCAGCTTACCGGTATCGCCTACCTGACCGCCCATCTCGGCATAGAAAGGCGTGCGGTCGAGTACGATTTGATAAAACTCCTTATTCTTCTGCTTTACCTTGCGGTAACGTAATATGCGGGCGTCGCATTCCAACAGGTCATAACCCACAAACTCGGGCTCGCCCTCTTGCAGAATTACCCAGTCGCCCGTCTCCACAGCCGCGGCGTTGCGGGCACGCTCTTTCTGCTGCTGCATTTGGGCATTGAAAGCCTCGATGTCGACCCCCAGACCTTTCTCTTTGAGTATAAGCTCGGTAAGGTCGAGCGGGAAACCATAAGTATCGTAAAGCGTAAAGGCATCGACACCGCTTATCTCGTTCTTACCGGCAGCCAAGGTGTCGGCCATCACTTTGTCAAGCAGTTTGATTCCCGTCTCGAGCGTACGCAAGAAAGCATCTTCCTCCTCTTTGATAACCTTGCCGATGAGCACTTTCTGCTCCTTCAACTCGGGATAGGCATCGCCCATCGTCTCGATGAGAATATCGAGCAGTTTATACAGGAAAGCCTGTTTCTGTCCCAGGAAGGTATAACCATATCGGACAGCTCGACGCAAGATACGGCGAATCACATAGCCGGCTTTGGCATTCGAGGGCAGCTGTCCGTCGGTAATCGAGAAGGCGATGGTGCGAATATGGTCGGCAATCACACGCATGGCTACATCGGTCTTGGGGTCGTCGCCGTAGTTCTTGCCGCAAAGGCGTCCGATTTCCTTGATGATAGGCTGGAACACGTCGGTATCGTAGTTGGAGGTTTTGCCCTGCAAAGCCATACAGAGGCGTTCGAAACCCATGCCCGTATCGATTACCCGGGCAGGCAACGGTTCGAGCGAGCCATCGGCCTTACGGTTGTATTGCATGAATACGAGATTCCATATCTCGATGACCTGCGGGTGATTCTGGTTCACGAGGGTAAGCCCGTCGACCTCGGCCCGCTCGGCGTCGCTACGCAGGTCGATATGAATCTCGGAGCAAGGTCCGCAAGGCCCCGTATCGCCCATCTCCCAGAAATTGTCGTGACGGTTGCCGTTGATGATGTGATCCTTGGGCAGATGAGCTTCCCAATACGAAGCGGCCTCGTTGTCTCGCTCGAGCCCTTCGGGAGCATAGCCTTCAAACACAGTGGCATACAGCCGGTCGGGGTTGATTTTGAGTACATCGACCAAATACTCCCAAGACCAGTCGATGGCCTCTTTCTTGAAATAATCGCCAAACGACCAGTTGCCCAGCATCTCGAACATCGTATGATGATAGGTATCGAGACCCACCTCTTCCAAATCGTTGTGCTTCCCGCTCACACGCAGGCATTTCTGCGAATCCGCGACTCTCTTGTATTTGGCCGGCACATTCCCCAGAATTATATCTTTAAACTGGTTCATGCCCGCGTTGGTAAACATCAGTGTAGGGTCGTCTTTAATGACCATAGGAGCCGACGGCACAATCTGGTGGCCTCGCTCTCTAAAAAAATCCTTAAAAGATTCACGAATCTCTTTTGCTGTAAGCATAACAATCTTATTAAATTAATCCTTGCGGCACTCCCGTTCCGTTATCGAAATCGAAATCGCCGATACGGTATATTAATATTACCAAAAACAATTTGCAAAAATAGCTCAAATTATTATTTTTGTGCCCATGTGCAGATAAAAAAATGTTCAAAAACATATTTTTTGACCGTTTACCCACATTCGAACCAATAGAGCCGGCTTGATAGAAACCCCAATCGATGAGCAAAAAAGTTTTCTACATATACAACCCTAAAACACTAACCTACGAACGGGTGTATCCCTCTTTCCGCCAGCGTATTGCCGGCGTATTGCGCCATTTGTTCATCGGGGGGCTGCTCAGCGTCGGGGTTATTGTCGCCTTTTACTTTTGGCTGGGCTCACCCCGCGAAGAGATTCTGAAGCTCGAAAACGAGCAAATGAAGACCCAATACAAGCTGCTCTCCAAACGAGTCGACGCCGCTCTGGCTGTCATGAGCGACTTGCAACAACGCGACGACAACATGTATCGTGTGGTATTGCAGGCCGAACCCGTGAATGCCGAGGTACGCAACAATGGCATCTACAACCCAAGCCGGTATGCCGACCTGTTGAAGATGAGCGATGCACAACTGGTCGTGTCGACCAGCCAAAAGGTCGATAACCTCACCCGTCAGGTATATGTACAATGCAACTCGATGAACGAGCTTGTGAAACTGGCCCAAGGGCAGGAAGAGCGCATCAAGCATCTGCCCGCCATACAGCCGGTGGCCAACAAGGATTTGAAACGTACGGCATCGGGATATGGCTATCGCATAGATCCCGTATACAAAACAGCTAAATTTCATGAGGGCATGGACTTTGCCGCCAACATAGGCACTCCCGTCTATGCCACAGGCAACGGCCGCGTTGTCGAAACCGGTTGGCGACAGGGTTACGGCAACACCGTCGTTATCGACCACGGCTACGACTACAAAACCCGCTATGCCCACTTGAACAAAATTTTGGTGCGCAACGGACAAGAGGTTGTGCGAGGCGAAGAGATTGCCGAGGTGGGCAACACAGGCAAATCGACCGGTCCCCACCTGCACTACGAGGTACTTTACAAAGGGAAACACGAAAACCCCATCAACTACTATTTCTTCGACTTGTCGCCCGAGGACTACGACCGCATGATTCAACTGGCCGAAAACCAGGGTCGCGTCATGGACTAACCTAAACTCGAATCGCATGAAAGAGACAGACCCCGAAAAAAACAAACTCTACTACACCATCGGCGAGGTTTCAGAAATGCTCGGTGTGAACCAATCGCTGCTCCGATACTGGGAGTCGGAGTTCAAAACCATCAAGCCCAAACGCTCGCCCAAAGGAACCCGATACTATTCGCAAAAGGATATCGAAGAGATAAAACTCATACACTACCTGCTCAAAGAGCGCAAGCTCAAAATCGAAGGTGCCAAACAGGTATTGAAAAACAAACGGGAACACGCTGCCCGCACCCAACAAGTGGTCGAGCGACTCAAATCGCTACGCGACGAACTCGCCGAGATTCTCGACGACATGGATTAATGATGGGACTCATGCCGCCCGATGATGCGGGGAAACACCCACCGGCACACCCAAAAACCAACAAAGGCGCCACACGCATTAGCCAGAAAATCGTACCAGTCGGCACTACGCCCCATCGTCAAGGCTCCCTGCAACAACTCCATAAGCCCTCCCCAGGCAACCGACACAACCGTCCACAAGAAATAACTCGTACCCGACGGACGCAACCCGATGCGATACATATCATATCCGCCCACGACAACCAGGCCCAAATACATACAACCATGCACCAGCTTGTCAGCCCCCTCGAAAAGATGTATTTCCCGAACATGCACAGGATCCTCGGCCAGCGAAAGGTAGGTTATCGCTATCAGCACAAATACCGTAGGCACAAAAGCCCATTCCTTGAAATATCGCATATGTCGTTTCTCGCTTTTATCACGCATTAACAAACTATCAAACAAGCAATTAAAGATTTATCAATCCCGTCAGGGAGATACAAAGATAATGTTTACCCCCGGTAAAACCAAATGAGCACCTGCCGACTCACACCCAAGTCCACCGACTCGCCAAAGTTACACATTCACATGAAAATCGAAAAAATTCTTTTTTATCATCGCATTTATCCGCCGAATAAATTTTAATTTTATATTTTTGCAGTCATCTATTCGAAACATGACAACCATGGGAGAACGAGCAAAATTTGCAACCAAATTGGGGATTATCGCCACCACGGTAGGCTCGGCGGTAGGACTGGGGAACATTTGGCGATTCCCTTACGAAGCCGGCATGAACGGAGGCGGCGCCTTCCTGATAATTTATATCCTGTGTGTGCTGGTGCTGGGTATACCGGTAATGTGTGCCGAGTTTATCATCGGCCGACGTTCCAAGACCGATACGGTCGATGCCTACCGCAAACTGGCACCCGGCTCCCGCTGGCATTACATAGGCTATCTGGGCATACTGGCCTCGGTGCTGATTCTGGGCTACTACATGGTCATCTCGGGCTGGACGCTCGAATACCTCTTCCGCGCACTCACCGGCGACCTGACCGGCAAAACCGCCACCGAATTTAAGGCCGAACAAACCGCCTTCATACAAAGCGATTTCAGGCCCCTGCTGTGGACATATATCTTTCTCTTTATCAACTACCTGATTCTCTCGCGAGGAGTCCAAAAGGGTATCGAGAAAATGTCGAACATACTCATGCCGCTGCTCTTCGTCATACTCATCGTTTTTTGCGTGCGTTCACTCATGTTGCCGGGATCCGACAAAGGGCTGGCCTTCTTCCTCCACCCCGATTTCTCGAAGATTACCCCGCAAGTGATTATCCGGGCCATGGGGCAAGCCTTCTTCTCGCTAAGCCTGGGAATGGGCATTCTCGTCACCTACTCTTCCTATTTCAACACCAAGACACACCTGATAAAGACCGCCTCCACGGTGGCCATTCTCGATACAACGGTGGCTATCCTGGCAGGAGTAATTATCTTCCCGGCTGTCTTTTCCTATGGGCTCGACCCCGTGGCCGGCCCCGACCTCGTGTTTGTAACCCTCCCCAACATCTTCAACCAAATGCCGATATCGATGCTGTGGTCGGGACTCTTCTTCCTGCTGCTTACGGTGGCGGCACTCACCTCGACGGTATCGCTCTTCGAGGTAGCCGTGGCTTTCCTCATCAACTATATGCACATGACCCGCAAGAAAGCCACCCGGGTCATGCTACTGATTGTCGCCTTGCTCAGCACCATCTGCTCGCTCTCGATAGGTTCGTGGAGCCATGTGCGACTCTTCGGGAAGACCATCTTCGATGCCTGCGACTATTTCTCGGCAATCATTCTGCTGCCGGTAAGCGGATTGCTCATCAGCATCTTCGTGGGCTGGGTATTGAAACGAAACATCTCGCGCGAAGAGCTCACCAACCGCAACAAGTTGCACGAGCCGCTGTTCAGCGCCATCTTCTTCTGCATCAAGTACATCGCACCTATCATCATCATACTCATATTCCTGTCGGGCTTCAACATTATATAGATGACACTCAAACGCGACTCCTATTTCACCCTCTCGAAGGGCGAGCGACGGGCCACCCTGTGGCTGATTGTCGTGCTGGCGATACTCATCGCCGCCCGACTCGTACAGCAATACCTGCCCTCGAAAGAGGTACCCCCCGGCTCTCCGGCCGAATACGAAGCCTTTCAAGACGAATTGAAAGAGTTTGGCAACTCACTCCGGCAGGAGGAGCCCAAACGCACAAAGAGCCGGCCGACGGGCACACGACAGCCCCGACAACCCAAAAGTTTGGACCCTGTGCCACGCGAAGAGTGAGTTTAGACAGCAACTCAACCAAGGCTAAAAGCAGGCAAAGCGCTACCGTCAAGTTAGAAGTGCAACTCCGCCACCGCCTTCCTCCGTCCTTGGAGCGTAGCGGAAAGGGCGGAGGAAGGCGGTGGTAGCCCGGCAACG
>CASFYQ010000009.1 GCA_949298955.1 uncultured Bacteroidales bacterium | reverse complement strand
CACTAGGTATAATACGAGCCTTATCCTTTTCCGCTATAGCGTATGCGATATCTTCTATAGAGGGACGAAGTACACCGAACTTATTCCGTAATGGATATAAATATAGACCTTGAGAAAGACGAATGAGCACACCCTCTTTCTCTAATCGGGAAAGCGCACGAGTAACTAGCCCGTCATTATTCAGATGGGCAAAATCGCTCACCATATAAAGCCTGTTCGGTCCGTTTCGGTCTATAATGTTTCGTATTTCCTTCGTCAGTATCATCTTCATATCCACAATGATTCTAGTTGCAAAGATACGATATTACTCTTGATGTAGCAATAAAATGTCCGAAATTCTTAAAGAAAATCGGACATTATAGAATGCCTTGCGGCTTAATATCCCAATCATAGACCGAATACATTAAGTTAGGATAATGATAGTCCGCCAAGGGGGGGCTAACCGACCCATTGTGGAACATTAACACCATACCTCAAAATGAAGAGCTTTTACTAGACAGTGGGGTAAAATAGTAATAAGCTTTGGGAAACCGACAGAATATGGGAACTATACGGTATCAAATAAAAGATAAAGACTAATATATAAATTGATTATCAGATTAGTATATAATCATTCTCGGCTCAAGCGTGGAACTGTATGCCCACGTCTGAACGAGAAGGTGCTAGGAAAACCATTGTAAGCAGATGTGGGAATAACAGAACCACGCATATACGTGGAACCATTACGCCTTTCTCTTGCTTACGTGAATAAAGTTTCCTAGGCTTTTCTCGTACAAGAAGAAGACATAACGCCTCTTTTTACCAAAATGTCTCGGAATTGAGAAGGGTCAATTCCGCTACGAAATTACAAAAAAATACATTAATTCATTTAATGAAAGACTATTTATTTTATCATTGCGAGTCTTCGTTCAAAAACGCTTAATACACGATTTAAAGTCATTCCCGCTTTTTGCGAGGATATTCCAGAGATTTTATTTAATTTTGCGACCGAAACCCAGAAATCGTTCCCGTCGACGGCTTTTGCGGAAACGGGAATACAGAAATGCCACTAAAAAACAAGACATAATGGTCATTCTTTTCAAAACCCCCGTTCAACACATTATCGCGGTTCAGGCCGACCATGCCTTCTCGGCCGAGGAAACCCAAAAGTTATCCTGGCTTTTCGACCAGGCCGAACAACTTGCCCAGGACACGCTGCCGGGCTGGTTCGTAGGGCCCCGCAAAGAGATGATTACCCCGTGGAGTACCAATGCTGTGGAAATCACGCAAAACATGGGTCTCGCCGGGATTACCCGCATCGAGGAGTTCTTCCCGGTCGAGGACGAGCAGGCCGAGTATGACAAGATGCTGCAACGGCTCTACAACGGTATCGATGGCCGGATTTTCGAAATCGACAAGCAACCCGATCCCATCGTCTATATCGACGACCTGGCTGCCTATAACGAGCAAGAAGGGTTGGCGTTGAGCCCCGACGAAATCAACTACCTCAACGAGTTGAGCCGTAAGATAGGTCGCAAACTCACCGATAGCGAGGTGTTTGGTTTCTCGCAGGTAAATTCGGAACACTGTCGTCACAAAATCTTCAACGGCGTGTTTATCATCGACGGGCAGGAGAAGGAGAGCTCGCTCTTCAAGCTCATCAAAAAGACATCGGAGTATAATCCCAACCGCCTGGTATCGGCCTACAAGGACAATGTGGCTTTCAATGCCGGCCCGGTAGTCGAGCAGTTTGCCCCGGTGAATCCCCAACAACCCGACTTTTTTGAAATCAAAGATATAAAGACGGTCATCTCGCTCAAAGCCGAGACGCACAATTTCCCCACCACGGTCGAGCCTTTCAACGGCGCAGCTACGGGTACGGGCGGTGAAATTCGCGACCGTCTGGGCGGTGGACGCGCCAGCCTGCCCATCGCCGGTACGGCCGTGTATATGACGGCCTACCCCCGCACCGAAGAGGGGCGCGAGTGGGAAGAGGGTGCCATGGCTCCCCGTCCCTGGCTCTATCAGACGCCCGAACAGATATTGATCAAGGCTTCGAACGGTGCTTCGGACTTTGGTAACAAATTCGGACAACCTCTCATCTGCGGTTCGTTGCTCACTTTCGAGCACGCCGAGAACAACAAGAAATATGCCTTCGACAAGGTCATCATGCTGGCAGGCGGCGTGGGTTTTGCCAATATGCGCGATGCCCTCAAAGGCTCGCCCGAGCCCGGCGAGAAGGTGGTGGTAATGGGTGGCGACAACTACCGCATCGGTATGGGGGGCGGCGCCGTTTCGTCGGTCGAGACGGGACAGTATGCCAATGCCATCGAACTGAATGCCGTGCAACGGGCCAATCCCGAGATGCAGAAACGGGTGTCGAACGTGATACGGGCCATGTCGGAAGCCGACGAGAATCCCATTGTCTCGATTCACGACCACGGGGCAGGCGGTCACCTCAATGCCCTGTCGGAACTTGTGGAGGAGACGGGTGGCGAAATCGATATGTCGCAACTGCCGGTGGGCGATCCTACTCTCTCGGCCAAGGAGATTGTGGGCAATGAGAGCCAGGAGCGCATGGGTATTGTCATTCGCGAAGAGGACATCGACCGTATCCGCCAGATTGCCGACCGCGAGCGCGCACCTTTCTATGTAGTGGGCGAGACGACCGGCGACCACCGTTTCGTGTTCCGTCAAGCCGACGGCGTGAAGCCTATCGATTTGGCTATGGACGATATGTTCGGCAAGGCTCCCCGCACCATTATGACCGACCATACGGTCGAAGAATCTTATACAGATGTAACCTACGACCAGGCGCAACTCGACGAGTATGTAGAGCGTGTGCTCCAACTCGAAGCCGTGGCTTGCAAAGACTGGCTCACCAACAAGGTAGACCGCTCGGTAACGGGCAAGATTGCCCGCCAGCAGTGTCAAGGCGAAATACAGCTGCCGTTGAGCGACTGTGGTGTGGTTGCTCTCGATTACCGCGGTCGGGCCGGTATTGCCACCTCGATAGGCCATGCGCCGCAAGCTGCGCTGGTCGATCCGGCTGCCGGGTCGGTACTCTCGATTGCCGAGGCGCTGACCAACATCGTGTGGGCTCCGCTCGCCGAGGGTCTCGACAGCGTATCGTTGAGCGCCAACTGGATGTGGCCTTGCAAAAACGAGGGCGAGGATGCCCGTCTCTATCGGGCCGTCGAGGCTTGTAGCGATTTTGCCTGCTCGCTGGGTATCAATATTCCCACGGGTAAAGACAGCCTTTCGATGACCCAAAAATATGGCAACGACAAAGTCTATTCGCCAGGCACGGTCATTATCTCGGCCGGAGCCGAGGTTTCGGATATTCGCAAGGTGGTTTCGCCTGTGCTGCGTGCCGGGGTCGACAGCACCGTTTACTATATCGATTTTTCGTTCGACCGCTTGAAACTGGGCGGTTCGGCATTTGCCCAATCGCTCAACAAAATAGGTTCAGAGGTGCCCACGGTACAGGACAGCGAGTATTTTGCCGCTGCCTTTAACGCCATACAGGAACTGGTGAACAAAGGTCTCATTCTGGCCGGACACGACATCTCGGCCGGCGGTATGATTACCACGTTGCTCGAAATGAACTTTGCCAATACCGAGGGAGGTCTCGAGGTCTCGCTCGACGAGATTCCCGAAGAGGACCTGGTGAAGATACTTTTCAGTGAAAATCCCGGGGTGCTCATTCAAGTGGCACAAACCGACGAGGTAGAGCAGATACTGAAACGTGCCGGTGTCGCTTTCGTGCGTCTGGCTCGTCCCTGCGAAGAACGCCATCTGCTCATTCACAAAGCCGGCGCCGACTATCAGTTCTTCATCGACCATCTGCGCGATGTATGGTTCGAATCGTCCTACCTGCTCGACCGCAAACAGAGCGGCGAGGAGGCTGCCCGGGCCCGTTTCCTCAACTACAAGGAACAACCCTTGCAATTTAGCTTCCCCCAATCGTTCACAGGCACGCTGGCACAATACGGCATCTCGGCCGACCGTCGCACCCGCACCGGGGTGAAGGCTGCCATTATCCGTGAGAAAGGTGTGAATGGCGACCGCGAAATGGCCTATTCGCTTTATCTGGCCGGGTTCGATGTGAAAGACGTACATATGACCGACCTTGTTAGCGGGCGCGAAACCCTCGATGATGTGAACATGATTGTCTACTGTGGCGGATTCTCCAACAGCGACGTGTTGGGCTCGGCCAAGGGCTGGGCCGGAGGTTTCCTTTGGAACGAAAAGGCCAAGGCTGCACTCGACCGCTTTTATAGTCGTCCCGACACATTGAGCCTGGGTATCTGCAACGGTTGCCAGCTCATGGTCGAGCTGGGCTTGCTCACTCCCGATCACGAACAGAAGCCCAAGATGCGCCACAACGACTCGCACAAGTTCGAGTCGGAGTTCATCGGGCTCACCATACCCCGGAACAACTCGGTGATGTTCGGTTCGCTGTCGGGCTCGAAGCTGGGCGTCTGGGTAGCACACGGCGAGGGCAAGTTCGAGCTTCCCTACGACAAGGAGCGCTACCACATCGTGGCCCAATATACCTATGATGCCTATCCGGCTAACCCCAACGGTTCTCCCTATGCCATCGCCGGTATAGCCTCGGCCGACGGTCGCCATCTGGCTATGATGCCCCACCTCGAGCGGGCCATCTTCCCCTGGCAGTGCGGTCACTATCCCGTCGACCGCCTGAACGATGAGGTAACCCCGTGGATCGAGGCTTTCGTCAACGCCCGCAAGTGGGTAGAACAGCACACTGTCAAATAACAAAGCTATTTCGCAGAGCGGGAGGGTAGCAATACCCTCTCGCTCTGTGTCACTTATATCACATTATAACCATTACCACAACACTATGGGAGGATTTTTTGGTACTATAAAGAGAGAGTCTTGTGTGACCGATCTTTTTTATGGCGTAGATTACAACTCGCATTTGGGTACGAAACGAGCCGGTATCGTGACTTACGGTAACGGGGTATTCAAACGGGCCATTCACAACATCGAGAACTCATATTTCCGCTCGAAATTCGAGGCCGAGTTGCACGAGTTTGCCGGCAATGCGGGTATCGGTGTTATCAGCGACACCGATGCGCAGCCTATTATCATCAGTTGCCACCTGGGTAAATTTGCCATTGTCACCGTGGCCAAAATCAATAATGTCGAGGAACTCGAAAAAGAACTGCTGGCCAGCGGTAACCATTTCAGCGAACACAGCAACAACATCATCAACCAGTCGGAACTGGTCTCGATGATTATCAGCCAGGGCAAAGACTACATCGAGGGTATCAAATTGGTACAGGAGAAAATCAAGGGTTCCTGTTCCATGTTGCTGCTCACCGAGCAAGGCATCATCGCTGCCCGCGACAAATACGGCCGTACCCCTATCCTGATCGGGCGGGGCGAAAACGGATATGCCGTGTCGTCCGAGACTTGCAGCTTTCCCAATCTGGGGTATGAATACTGCTACAACATAGGTCCGGGCGAAATCGTACGCCTCACGGCTGATGGTTACGAGACCTTGGCCAAGCCCGGCAAAAAGATGCAGATATGTTCGTTCTTGTGGGTTTACTACGGTTATCCCGCTTGTGAGTACGAGGGGCGGAATGTCGAGGACATGCGCTTCCATACCGGTTTTGAAATGGGTAAGACCGATGACATCGAGGCCGATTTCGTGTCGGGTATCCCCGATTCGGGCGTAGGCATGGCCTTGGGATATGCCGTGGGTAAGCAAATCCCTTATCGCCGCGGTATCGTCAAATACACCCCCACCTGGCCCCGCAGCTTCACTCCCTCGAATCAAGCCATGCGCGAGCTTGTGGCCAAGATGAAACTGATTCCCAACAAGGGTATGCTCGACGGTAAAAAGGTAGTCTTCTGCGACGACTCGATTGTGCGAGGTACCCAGTTGCGCGACAACGTGTCGGACCTCTACCGGTATGGAGCCAAGGAGGTGCACATGCGCATCAGCTGTCCCCCTTTGCTTTATCCCTGTCGATTCCTCAATTTCACGGCGTCGAAGAGTGAGATGGAGCTGATTACCCGGCGCACCATTGCCGAACTCGAAGGCGATCCCAACAAAAACGTCGAGGCATACGCCCGCACCGGTTCACCCCAATACCACTGCATGGTCGACTGTATCTGTAAAAAGTTGAAAATTACATCGCTTAAATTCAATCCGCTGGAGACCCTCGTCGAGTCGATAGGACTGCCCAAGGAGTGCATCTGCACCCACTGTTTCGACGGCAGCAGTTACGAATAGAACCCTCCCGTCGGGAGAGTTTGGAAAGCCTTTATACCACTGGTTATTGCAAGCCTGTGCAACCGGGGTATAAAGGTTTTTCGGTTAAAAGATTGATAATAACAATCATTTTTGTAATTTTGCAAGTCAACAATAAGAACGACACAATAAGGAAGAATATTTATAAATCACAAATCTCACATTAAATTATGAGTCTTAAAATCGTAGTATTGGCCAAACAAGTGCCCGATACCAGAAATGTGGGGAAAGATGCCATGAAAGAGGACGGAACCATCAACCGTGCCGCTCTGCCCGCTATCTTCAACCCCGAAGATTTGAATGCCTTGGAACAGGCTCTGCAACTGAAAGAACAAAATCCGGGTTCAACGATTACCCTGCTCACGATGGGTCCTCCCCGTGCGGCCGAAATTATTCGCGAAGGTCTCTTCCGCGGAGCCGACGGCGGTATCGTACTCACCGACCGCGCTTTCGCCGGTGCCGATACGCTGGCAACTTCTTATGCCCTTTCATGCGCAGTGCGTAAGATTAAAGATTTCGATATTATCCTGGGCGGTCGCCAAGCCATCGATGGCGACACGGCGCAAGTAGGTCCCCAGGTAGCAGAGAAACTGGGTATTCCCCAAGTAACCTATGCCGAGCAAATACTCAAAATCGAGAATGGCAAAGCTACCGTAAAACGCCGTCTCGAGCGAGGTGTCGAGACCGTAGTGGTGCCTCTGCCCGCTGTGATTACCGTAAACGGTTCGGCCGACGAATGCCGTCCCCGCAACGCCAAACTCATTCAACGCTACAAATATGCCAAGACTCCGAGCGAAAAACAAGGCCTCAGCGAAGAGTGTCTCAAACTCTATGAAGAGCGTCCGGCCCTGAACCTCTATGAGTGGAGTGTAAACGACGTAGATGCCGACCTCGACCAGGTAGGTCTCGCCGGTTCGCCTACCAAGGTGAAAGCCGTGCAAAACGTAGTGTTCCAAGCCAAAGAAAGCAAACAGCTCACGGCCGCCGACAGCGAAATCGAAGAGCTCGTAAAAGAGTTGATCGCCAACCACACCATTGGTTAATGCCCGTGTACTATGAACTAAAAAACTAACGATTATGAACAATCTGATTGTATATTGCGAAATAGAAGACGGCATTATCGCCGATGTGAGCCTCGAACTGCTCACCAAAGGTCGCTCGTTGGCCAATCAACTGAATTGTAAACTCGAAGCTCTTGTCATCGGCAGCAACCTCGATGGCGTGGAGAAACAGGTATTCCCTTATGGGGTCGATACGGTATATACCGTCGACGATCCCCGTCTTTATCCCTACACCTCGATTCCCCACACCTCGGTATTGGTCAACCTTTTCAAAGAGCAGAAACCCCAAGTATGCCTGATGGGTGCTACCAGTATAGGCCGTGACCTGGGTCCGCGTGTGTCATCGTCGTTGCACAGCGGTTTGACAGCCGACTGTACCTCGCTCGAAATAGGCCCGCACGAGGATAAGAAAAACAACAAGACCTACGAAAACCTGTTGTATCAGATTCGTCCTGCCTTCGGCGGTAACATCGTAGCTACCATCGTCAATCCCGAATGCCGCCCGCAAATGGCTACCGTACGCGAGGGTGTGATGAAAAAAGAGGTTTACGACCCCAACTACAAAGGCGAGGTGGTTAAACTCGATCCCAAAAAATATGTGGCCGATACCGATTTTGTAGTCGAGGTTATCGATCGCCAGATGGAAAAATCGAAAGCCAATATCAAAGGCGCTTCGATTATCGTAGCCGGCGGATATGGCATGGGCTCGAAAGAGAATTTCGACATGCTCTTCGATTTGGCCGCTACGCTGGGTGCCGAGGTAGGAGCTTCGCGTGCTGCCGTCGATGCCGGTTTTGCAGAGCATGACCGTCAAATAGGCCAAACGGGTGTGACCGTGCGTCCCAAACTCTATATCGCTTGCGGTATCTCGGGACAAATTCAGCACATCGCCGGTATGCAGGATAGTTCGATTATCATCTCGATAAACAGCGATCCCAACGCTCCTATCAACACGATAGCCGACTATGTAATCACCGGTACAGTAGAAGAGGTAGTTCCCAAACTCATTAAATACTACAAGAAGAACTCCAAATAATCGCCTCCTGTAACCATAGTCGTGCCGAGAGAAAAACTCCGGCAGGAACAAAGTTCGGAGAAAAAGGAGTCTTCATTCATTTATGAAAAAGTAAACACAGAATATGGCTAATTTCTTTTTAGACAACAGTGATTTGAAACATCACTTGCACCACCCGCTCATGGAGAAGCTGGTGGCTTTACGGGAACGGAACTACTCCGATGCCGAAAAATATGACTATGCGCCCTTCAATTTCGAGGACGCCATGGACAGTTATGAAAAAGTTCTCGAAATCGCCGGCGAAATCAGTGGCGAAATCGTAGCTGCCAATGCCGAAGACGTAGACCACGAGGGCCCTCATGTAGTCGACGGCCACGTGGTATATGCCAAAGGCACCCAAAAGAACCTCGATGCTTTGGTAAAAGCCGGGCTTATGGGGATCTCGATGCCGCGCCGCTACAACGGCCTCAATTTCTCGCTCGTGCCCTATATCATGGCTGCCGATATGGTGAGCCGCGCCGATGCCGGGTTTGTAAACATCTGGGGCTTGCAAGACTGCGCCGAGACCATCTACGAATTTGCCAGCGAAGAGCAGAAACAGAAATACCTGCCCCGCGTATGCGCCGGTGAAACGATGGCCATGGATCTGACCGAGCCCGATGCCGGTTCAGACCTCCAAGCCGTGATGCTCAAAGCTACTTACAGCGAAACCGACGGCTGCTGGTATCTGAACGGTGTGAAACGATTCATCACCAACGGTGACGGACACATCGCTCTCGTTTTGGCCCGTTCGGAAGAGGGTACCAAAGACGGCCGCGGTTTGTCGATGTTTATCTACGACCGCAACGACGGTGGTGTGACAGTGCGTCGCATCGAAAACAAGATGGGTATCAAAGGATCGCCCACTTGCGAACTCGTGTTCAAAAATGCCAAAGCCGAGCTCTGCGGTAGCCGCAAACTGGGCCTTATCAAATATGTAATGGCCCTGATGAACGGTGCCCGCCTGGGTATCGCCGCTCAATCGGTAGGTGTATCCGAGGCCGCTTATCGCGAAGCCATCGCCTATGCCCGTGACCGCAAACAGTTCGGCCAGGCCATTATCGAGTTCCCTGCCGTTTACGAAATGATTTCGCTCATGAAAGCCAAACTCGACGCTTCGCGCTCGCTCCTCTACGAGACGACCCGCTTCGTCGATATGTACAAAACCTACGAGGACATCGCCAAAGAACGTTCGCTCGAACCCGAAGAACGTGCCGAGATGAAAGCCTACCAGAAACTGGCCGATGCTTTCACCCCCATGGCCAAAGGCATGTCGAGCGAATTTTGTAACCAGAACGCCTACGACTGCGTGCAGGTACACGGCGGTTCGGGCTTTATGAAAGACTATGCCTGCGAACGCATCTACCGCGATGCCCGCATCACCTCGATTTATGAGGGTACCACCCAGTTGCAGGTAGTAGCCGCTATCCGCCACGTGACCACCGGCACCTACCTCCACCAAATCGAGGCTTACGAAGCCGCATCGATTGCTCCCGAGCTGGAACCTCTGCGCGACCGCCTCAAAGCCATGAAAGAGGCTTATGTCAAAGCTGTCGAAGCAGTTACCGCTACGAAAGACAACGAGTATATCGATTTTCAGGCTCGCCGCATGGTCGAGATGGCCGGCCACGTAATCATGGGACATCTGTTGCTCGCCGACACGACGCGCAACGAGTCGTTCCGTCACTCGGCCGAGGTATACATCAATTTCGGAGAGGCCGAGGTAGCCAAACACGCTGCCTTCATCGCTCACTCTACCCCCGAGATGATGGCCGACTATCGCAAATAAGTTGTTGACTGACTTATCAGATACAAGCGAGGTATTCCCCTGTGTCGGGGGGAACGCCTCGCTTTTTTATTCGAGCCGTATGACTATTCTGTGCTCTTCTTCGATGCAAGAGTCACCCCGCACACGATGCGGAGCCAGACAAGGGTAGGCGAGCGTCCGATTTGCGTATAATTATTTCTGTACTTGAATAAAGTCGTTTTCGGCATCATGGCTCGTATGGGCCACTGCTCGTTTTTTATCAGTCCAACGACGCACCATGACTGTCGCCCCTTTCTTTGCACTCCCCGCTACACTTCAAAGACATAGGAAAGGGGCGAAGGTGTTGCATTTCTAACTTGACAGTAGTGAGGGTTCCCTCCGCACAACTCACGCGGTTTGATAAAAAAGGTTAATGAGTAAACTGCCCGACAAAAAATGAGCCATATTTGCAACCGATAGACGCTATGTTATGGAGAATCGACGCATCATTACCCGGCCTTGCAAGGTTACGCCCATGCACTATTTCGGGCGACTGCTGCGCATTTGGCTTTCGCACAACTGGCCCTGGATTGTGCTGACGGGGATTGTGCTCGTGATGCTGTCGGTGTGGAATCCGCTGTTTGTCTATGTGGGGCTTATGCTGGTGTTTCTTGTCTTCCCGATGATTTTTTATTATCTGTGGTTTGCCTATGCACTACACCCCGACTGCCGGGCTTCCATACTTTCGAAACAGGTGGAGTTGAGCGACGAGGGTATCACCTGCCGGTTTGACGACGGGCGTTTCGAAACGATTGTGTGGCAGCGGGTTGCACGTGTGCAGTGTGCCGGTGGCGATCTGATATTCTATCTGTCGAAATATATAGTCTTTATCTTGCCTTACCATTCTTTCGAATCGACTGATGACTTGGACTATTTTCTGAAAAAAATTCTTGCCCCGGCTCTCGGAAATCAAAAATAATTGTATATTTGTAGAACGTAGGATAAGCTATGGCGTAAAGGGCAAGCAAGTTTGATTTGCTGCTCTTGTCGGGCTTATGTTTGATACAATTTTTTACTCATGAACGTGATCAAAACGATCTTGAAATATTCATTGGCAGGGGTTATGGCCCTCATTTCGCTGCTCCCGGCGAGCGCCTTGACTCTCGATCAGGCCCGTGAGTTGTACAAAGCGGGGAAATACGAGGAGGCGGCTCCTGTCTTCAAAGCCCAGTTGAAACGTCGGCCTAACGACGGGTCGCTCAATCATTGGTATGGGGTGTGCCTTTTCTATGGAAAGAAATACGACGAGGCCGAAAAGTATCTGAAAATCGGTGCCAAGCGAAAAGTGCTCGAATCGCCCCATTTCTTGGGCGACCTTTATATGGCTCAATATCAGTTTGACAATGCGGTGAGCAGTTATCAGGATTACGTAGAGGCTTTGGAAAAATCGAAGAAACAGGTGCCGGACTCGGTGACCGAGGCGATAGCCCGTGCCCGTAAAGCCAAACGGATGTTGCAGCATGTAGAGCGGGTGCAGATTATCGACAGTCTTATTGTCGATGCCGACTCGTTTTTCGAACATTTCAAGATGACGCCCGAATCGGGGCGGATAGGCACGAGCGAAACACTGGGAATTGCTATCCCCGAAGGGACTGTCGGCTACGCTCCACAGCGGGGCGACAAGGTGTTTTTCGGGATGCCGACCGAAGACAAAGGGTATGAGTTATGCACAATAAACAAACTTACCGACGGCCAATGGAGCCGCATCAGCCCGCTGCCCGAAGGAGTTAATACCGACCGGAACGAGTCCTATCCCTTCTTCCTGAACGACGGTGTGACACTCTATTTCGCTTCGAATGGCGAAGAGTCTATCGGAGGATATGATATTTTCATTACCCGGTTGAATCTCGAAAACAACACTTATTTGAAGCCCGAAAATGTGGGCATGCCTTTCAATTCGGTATACAACGATTATATGATGGCCGTCGATGAGATGCTTAACATCGGCTGGTTCGTCTCCGATCGGGAACAGATACCGGGAAAGGTAACCATTTACCTGTTTATCCCCAATGAGAGCAAGTTGACCTATAATATCGACGAAATCAAGACCGACATCAAGTCGCTGGCTCTCATTCGCTCCATTCGCGATTCGTGGCCCGAAGGTGCCGACTATACCAATTTGCTGCAACAGTTGAACGACATCAAAGAGGCCAAAACTGTAACTCGTCCCGATTTTGTGTTTGCCATTTGCAACGGGCTACACTATACCACGCTCGACCAGTTTTCCAGTGCCGAGGGGCGCAACCTCTTTGTCAAGGCCAACGAAACGCGTAAGAGCATCGCCCATTTGGAGTCGCACGTGGCCGATTTGCGTCACCAATACGCACGAGCCAAAGGAACAACACGCCAACGATTGGCGGCCGAGATAGGGTCGGTCGAGTCGCAACTGCTGTCGCTTTATCCTCAGCCCGAAGCGTATGAGAACCAGGCTCGCAAAGCCGAACTCGATGCCTTGAAGAAAAAACATTGAAGAGAAACACGCTAAATACTTGCAGCCATGTTTGATATACTGGCCATCGTTCTACTGATAGTAATCGCCCTGGCACTGGCGATTCTGGAAATATTTTTCCTCCCCGGCATCACCATTGCGGGAATCTGTTCGCTCGTTTTCTACGGAGGCGGCATCTACTATGCCTACTCGGTATTCGGGTCAAACGGAGCGGTTATCACGCTGCTCATCGCTGCCATCACGACCATAGCCTTCATCATCGGGTTTATGCGATCACGCAGCTTCGACAAGATAGCACTACATACCGAGATAGACTCGGTGGTGCCTTCGCAAATCGGAGCCGACATCAAGGTGGGCGACGTAGGTGTTTCGCTAAGCCGGCTCAACCCCATGGGAAAAATCATCGTAGGGTCGCATACCGTCGAAGCCCAGGCCGAGAACGAACTCATCGAGGAGGACACCCCGGTACGCATCGTTTGCGTAAAGCCCACTGTGGTAATCGTGTGTAGAGAGAAGCCTGGAAAATCGAAAGATAATAACTAAAACAACATAACAACATAACAACATAACAACAATATGGAAGCAATAGCATTATTATTGGTGTTTGGTATTATTGTAATACTCGCCATATTCTTTTATTTCGTGCCTTTCCTGCTGTGGATTTCGGCACAAGTGTCGGGGGTGAGAATCTCCCTCATTCAGCTGTTCCTGATGAGAATCCGTAAAGTCCCGCCCCAAATCATCGTGCGTGGCATGATCGAGGCGCACAAGGCCGGGCTCAAAAACATTACCCGCGATGAACTCGAAGCCCACTATCTGGCCGGTGGCCACGTAGAGCGGGTGGTGCATGCCCTCGTATCGGCCTCGAAAGCCAACATCGACCTGGGATTCCAAATGGCTACCGCTATCGACTTGGCCGGTCGCGACGTGTTTGAAGCCGTGCAGATGTCGGTCAATCCCAAAGTAATCGACACGCCGCCGGTAACAGCGGTTGCCAAAGACGGTATTCAGTTGATAGCCAAAGCTCGTGTAACCGTGCGAGCCAACATCAGGCAACTGGTTGGCGGTGCCGGCGAAGATACTGTGCTGGCTCGCGTAGGCGAAGGTATTGTTTCGTCCATCGGTTCGTCCGAGTCGCACAAGCAAGTGCTCGAAAATCCCGATTCTATCTCGAAGCTGGTTTTGAAGAAAGGGCTTGATTCGGGAACCGCCTTTGAAATCCTGTCGATCGATATTGCCGACATCGACATAGGTAAGAACATCGGTGCCACCCTGCAAATGGATCAGGCCCAGGCCGACAAGAATATTGCTCAGGCCAAAGCCGAAGAGCGCCGCGCCATGGCTATCGCCCTTGAACAGGAGATGAAGGCCAAAGCGCAAGAGGCCCGTGCCAAAGTTATCGAAGCCGAAGCCGAAGTTCCCAAGGCCATGGCCGAAGCCTTCCGCTCGGGCAACCTCGGTATTATGGACTACTATCGCATGAAAAACGTCGAAGCAGATACAGCTATGCGCGAATCGATAGCCAAACCGACGGCAAAACCCGAAAAATAATCGATGACAAAGCCTGAAACATAAAACATAAACATAAAATTTGTCATCAAAAACAAGAATAAATACAAAAATACAGGTTAACTAAAAAAATATTCGTATATTTGAAACCTTTCCAGTCCGATAGTTGTTATATAGGAAACAAAAGTAAAAAATTATGATTTACCAACTACCGACATTGCCTTATGACTCGAACGGGTTGGCACCGGTCATCAGCCGGGAGACCATCGAGTATCATTACGGCAAACACGAGCAAGCCTATATTGACAACTTGAATAAACTGATTGAAGGCTCTCCTTATGCGGAGATGCCGCTCGAACAGATTGTCAAAGAGTCGGAAGGGGCCTTGTTCAACAATGCCTCACAGGCGTGGAACCACATATTCTATTTCTTCACCTTTTCGCCCGAGGGTCGCAGAGTACCGCAAGGAGCGTTGGCCGAAGCCATAGAACAGCGGTGGGGAAATTTGGAAAATTTCCAAAAAGAGTTTGAACAGGCCGGTATAACCCTTTTCGGGTCGGGCTGGGTGTGGTTATCGAAAGACCTTGATGGAAATTTGATAATCAGTAAAGAAAACAATGCAGGCTCCCCGCTGAAAAAGGGGCATACACCGTTGCTGACATTCGACGTGTGGGAGCATGCCTATTATATCGATTATCGCAACAGACGAGCCGAGCACCTGCACCGTTTGTGGGAAATCGTCGACTGGTCGGTTGTCGAGTCGAGATACAACGAATAATTCGCATAGTCGCGCGTGAGCGTAACTCTATCTAGCACTTTAAAATAAGCATAATGTGATGAATTCTAAGGGAGAGATGCTGCGTGAGCAGCGTCTCTTCTTGCTTTAAAAAGAGTTAAAGTGAGTTTCAAATAGTCGCATTTACTCTCAATTTACTGTGCATATTGTAAATTTTATTTATATTTGTCTATCAAATAGATACACGTCTGTATTTTTATTGAAAAATTTGAAATATAAACTCTGTCCAAACCTACACACATGGTCACCAAAAAATTTATACTTTCCGAAAAAGAGATACCGCAAGCCTGGTACAACATCGTTGCCGACATGCCTCACAAGCCCATGAGTCCGCTCAACCCGGTCACCCGAAAACCGCTCGCAGTAGAAGACCTCTTTCCCATCTTTGCCGAAGAACTCTGCAAACAGGAATTGAACACAACCGATGCTTGGATAGAGATACCCGAACCGGTGCGCGACATGTATAAGATATGGCGTCCCACCCCGTTGGTGAGAGCCTTGGGGCTCGAAAAAGCACTCGATACCCCGGCACATATCTATTTTAAAAACGAAAGTGTAAGCCCCGTAGGTTCGCACAAGCTCAACTCGGCCATACCGCAAGCCTATTATTGCAAAAAACAGGGGATAACCAATATCACCACCGAGACCGGTGCCGGACAATGGGGAGCCGCTCTTTCGCTGGCAGCCAAAGCCTTCGGACTCGAATTGGCTGTCTATATGGTCAAGGTAAGCTACCATCAGAAGCCTTACCGCCGCTCGATTATGCAAACCTTTGGGGCGCAGGTCATCGCATCGCCCAGCATGTCGACCAAGGCCGGCCGCAAAATACTCACCAATCACCCCAACTATCAGGGCAGTCTGGGCACAGCCATCTCCGAGGCCATAGAACTCGCCATGAACACCCCCAACTGCAAATACACGCTGGGGAGTGTGCTCAACCATGTGTCGCTACACCAAACCGTTATCGGACTCGAAGCCGAAAAACAGATGGAAATGGCTGGCGAATACCCCGACGTAGTAGTCGCTTGCTTTGGCGGAGGCTCCAATTTCTCTGGAATCACATTCCCTTTCCTGCGGCACAAGTTGCGCGAAGGCAAGGAGATACGGCTCGTCGCAGCCGAACCTGCCTCGTGCCCGAAACTCACCAAAGGAGTTTTTCAATACGATTTCGGCGACGAAGCCGGTTACACCCCTTTGCTCCCCATGTATACTCTGGGGCACAATTTCTCGCCTGCCCACATACATGCCGGCGGCCTGCGTTATCATGGGGCCGGCACCATCGTCAGCCAGCTTAAAAAAGATGGATACCTCGAAGCCGTTGACATCGACCAACTCGACACTTTCAAAGCGGCCACCCTCTTTGCCCAAAGCGAAGGTATCATTCCGGCCCCCGAATCGTCGCACGCCATTGCAGCAACGATAAAAGAGGCCCTTAAAGCCAAGGAAGAGGGCAAAAAGCGGTGTATCCTCTTCAACCTCTCGGGGCACGGTCTCATCGATATGGCGGCCTACGACCAATATCTGGCAGGCGACCTCATGAATTACAGCCTTTCCGAAGAAGAAATCGCAAAGAATATCGGCGAATTGGACACAATAATATAGATTGAGTTCTATATGGGGAAGAAACGAACTCTATCGATAAGCAAATGTTTATCGATATTGGATTGTAATCCAGCTTGTTTATGGTGACTCTTATGCCTATATTTGCGAAAAACAAGTGAGGCCGACAGTAATCATTGGGAATGAGGCGATTGAAAATTGGATAGGTACCTATGTCTACCGCTTCGGCGGTATTGAGACGCACCTTCTCTGAACTGCGAATTACCGTTATTGTTGGTACCTATGTCTACCGCTTCGGCGGTATTGAGACAATGAATTGTATTCATAAAGCATCTAAATTAATTGGTACCTATGTCTACTGCTTCGGCGGTATTGAGACACTGCCCAGAAAAAAAGAAATTGTATACTAAGTGGTACCTATGTCTACCGCTTCGGCGGTATTGAGACACCATACTGTCAATCCAAGAGAGATTTGAGCAGGTACCTATGTCTACCGCTTCGGCGGTATTGAGACACGCATAATTTTATGTTTTTTTTGTTAATATTGGTACCTATGTCTACCGCTACGGCGGTATTGAGACAAACCCGACACATTCACTCAACAACACAATTCAAGGTACTCATGTCTGCCGCATCGTGTGCGAGGCCAAACAAGGGCAGTCGAACATTCCCCTCCCGGGTATACCTGGATTCCGTATCGAGATGCGGGATTCAGGTATACTTGTATCGGGAAGAAAAAGTATAAAGATTACAGACTGTTTGATAACTGGAATATTAATAGAATGAGCTCCCCTGATTTTGTAGAATGGGCGGTATTCGGTAATCCTAAAAAAATTGGACTGTCTGATATAAAAATGCGTCTGAATTTGCTTGGTTAGGGAATAATACTTAACTTTCACAAGTCTTTAATCTTATACTAATTTTATGAGACAAACCATAGGTTTGTTCCTGCTTGGGGGACATGATTTGGAGATGCTGACAATTCGAGGCATTTTGGATATACACGGCTATGTGTATGCCGATCATCATTTGCAATGGAACAACGCCCGGTTGAGTAGTTATTGGGAAGAAATCAAGCGTTTTGAAAGTGAAGCTGAGCCAGGCTGTATCTATGGGATAGAGCTCGAGAATGATTTGCCGAGGGTTCCCGAATTTTATCGGTCGATAGATCATCACAATAATCAATCGAGTTCACCGAGTGCATTGGAGCAGGTATTATCGTTGCTGGGAATCCCGACGAACCGGGAGTATCGGCTAATTGCGGCAAACGACAAAGCATATATCCCGGGAATGCAGGCTTTGGGTGCAACCGAAGAGGAGGTGCGTCGCATTCGTTTTGCAGATCGTTGTGCCCAAGGTATCACCGAAAAAGATGAAATTTTGGCCGAAAAGTCCATTGCCGAGAATTTGAAGCGAGTGGGCGATTTGGTGGTTGTAAAAGCGCTGGTATCTCGGTTCTCTCCGATATGTGACCGCCTGTATCCATATCGGTCGTTACTTGTTTATACGGCAACCGAATGGACGTTTTACGGGGAAAGGGTACGGCAGATTCTGAATTTGTTTATTGACGAGTACTGTAAAGGGAAAATTTTTTACGGAGGTGGCCCTGAGGGATATGTCGGGTCGAAAGAGTCCATATATACAGAACAGGAAATTTGCGAAATGATAAAAAAAATAGAATATGAGTTTGTATAGTTATCACATTTTTTATTTCCCTTTTCGCTGGTCGTTACCGTCCAGTGCAAATTGTCTATTGAGTGAGCAAATAGATTTGAACCAGATTCCGGAGTCGGACTATTCGATGTGGGAGCGGGTGCAACTGGATACGACCGAATCGAAGATGCAACTTACTGAGGCACAACTCAAAGATGCCCGAGAGCTGTTCGGAGAACGTCAGTATTTTTTTGATTTTGTTCACCCTATCCTCTATGATATGAAAGGAACAAGAAACCCGCTGATTCACCACTATGAAAGACGCGAGCCCAAAAGTCGGGAGGTATCGTACCAAATACAGGTGAAAGACCAAACCTATTCGCTGAAACTGGATGCGATGAATTTGAATTTGTACTCGACCGGTGTCGGCATTTTGGCTTTCTTTTTGGCTAATGAACGCGAAGATCAAAGCAACGAGAGTGCGGTATTGGCTATCAACCAGTTCGGACGACGAATCATGCCCCCGCATAGCGGAGAGTTCAATCCGGAGAATAGAACCATGATAGCTTCTTCTATTAAAATTTTAGGGTTGAATGGAATAGCAGGGAATTATGAAGACAGTTTTGATTATGAGGAGCGAGGTTCTGGAAATAAACGCGGATTGAACAGCGTTTTGGAACCGCCCCGTTTTATTAAGAGTCTAATCAACGACTTGTTTCCCGACCTGGATATTGTCCCGATTATCGACGATCGCATGTTGGTCAACTGCTGGTATGGCAACAATAGTCTGTCGGAACAGGTCAAGAACAATGCGGCCGATGAAAAGTCGGATTTTATCAGGGGCGATTTTTGGTATAAGTATGTGTTTGTCGATGCCGGTGATAGTCCGGCTGACGAATCCTGTCGAAATGACCTTATGAAAGAGCGACTGCTAAGAGATGCGACTTATTTCAGGTGGCAGAAGGAAGGTACATTATTTGGAGTGTCTCGCTACTCCTTTGTGGCGTTGTCCAATACCGGGTGGTTCGGGGTCAATGTGTTGTCGATGCATATGCGCACGATTTATTCCCGATTGTTTGAATTGATTATTGTACAGCGGGCGTCGATGTTGCGCTTCTCGGCCGAAGTAACCAAAGTGAGCGCATTGTCGGACTCTAAACAGAAGGAGATAGCTCGTAGAGTCGGGTCTCTTTACAAGGAGTATATCCGATTTGTGAATCAAATCTATTTCAGGAGTGTGACCCTTCAAGATCAAGGAATCGAATTGTATGAGATGCTGATGAATCAATTTGCATCACAGGATCAAATCAAAGACCTTGATGGAGAGATTGAGGAGCTGCATCGCTATGTAATGCTGCTGGTCGATCAGAACCGCAATGAAAATGGCGAGACTCTCAACAAATTGGCGGCTATTTTTCTTCCAGCTACGGTGATTGCCGGGATTTTAGGAATGAACCGGTATTGCCAACTGGAAGCTCATGCCGATTTCTGGATTCATACCGGGATTATCGCGTTGGCAACTATCTTTACGTATTCGATTATTAACAATAAAATCAAGAGGAAATAATTATGTATCAAAATGGAACTTTAATAGACGAAACTTGGGTTATGGCGATATTGCTGCTTCTAATCGTTATTGGTGGCCTGAATGTAGTATTGGGTGTAATTTATAGAAACCGGCAAAAGATGCTTCAAATCCGGCAATCTCACGAAATTGCTGTGATGGAAAAGAAATTCGAACAGAAAAAAGCAATGGACGAACTCTTGAAACAGGAACGAGATAACGAGCGGATAGAAGAAAAAACGAAATGAAAAAGCGCCTTGATGAATTGTGGGGGAAAAGAAACGAAACTACTCCGCTCGATATAAAACGTGTAGCGTTGCTCTATCTGGTTCTCTCTGGTAAAAATGTGGATATTACGACCGAGAATTTGGATAAAGAAATGGAAAAAATCAAGAATGCATTTGAGATGGTCAAAAAATATATAAAAGATTAATACCATGGAAATATTGAAAATTTTGCTGAAACAGCATACACCTTTAATTCATTTCCAATATAAAGAACACGAGGCTACATTACGGGCTTCGGAGGTAAAACCGAAATTGGACAAATACATCGTTGAACAAATAGGAGGTGGTTCTTATGAGACTGTGAAAAAACAGGTAAAAGATGCTAATCCCGACTGGTTTATCGACAAAAAGGGCATTTATTCATTAAGATATAAGATGAGTATTGAACCTGCTGATACTCCTCTTGCAAAAGATATAGAAGGTTATTTTGGGTATAAACAAAGCAAGAAGGGATACAGACCGAATCCGGCACCTATGTTTTTTGGAAATATGCAAAGTAACGATGATTCAAAAAGGTCATACCTCAAAAAAGGTTTTTCAATCAGTAACAATTTATTACTTATTATTATTTGTAAAAATCAAGAATTATTCAATCTGATAATAAGACATATATATACGTTTTTTATTGAGACCAATTTTGGAACAAGACAAAGCAAGGGATACGGTAGTTTTAGTATTGACCTTGAAGAATGGAAGCGTTTTTTGGCTTTAAAAGGCATTTATGAAAATCCCGTAATTTCGTATCCTTACTTTACGGTTCATGGCGACCATGAAGCCCTTTTTACAGAAATGGAATGGTTTTATAAAGCTATCCGCTCGGGTATTAATGACTGTTTTGGTAAGGAGCAATTTTATATGAAATCATTAATGTTTGCTTATGCTAAAGCAAACAAAGAACAATGGGAAAAGAAGACTATAAAATCTATTTTTTATGACTATTTGTCTAAAAAAAAGAATTTTGCGGAGAAAGTATATGAAGGAGAAATCCAAAAACATCCGCAGAATAATGATAATCTCACTTTTACGTCTGCAAATGAAGGGGAATACTTGTTTAAAGATTGTTTGGGATTATCGACAGTCGAACAATGGAAAAAGCCGTATTTCGATGAGGCTGAAGAATTAAAATATGATGGATATTTTACTCTTAATAAAGAATCGGACCAGACAGAAGATCCTATCCAACGGATGAAATCACCGATTTTATTGAAACCAGTCAGGGAGGGAAATGAAAGTTATAAAGTATATGTAATCTATTCCGAACTGCCCAAACGCTATTTAGGCGCTGGATTTTTCGTGGGAATAAATTGTTGTGAAGATGAGTTTCTCTTGAATATTTACCCTCATTTTTCTATTAAAAAATATTTCGATTTCCTTTTTAAAAAGGATTATAAGAAGGGTACATATGAAGTCGATATCAAGAGTTTGATGACGAAAGGACAAAATACTGTCAAAGCAAAACGAATAATAAAAATCTTCGACGAACTCCGTAGAACGTATAATAAATAAGGTACAATATGAAATATTTAGCCATAAACTTAGGCCCCATTATCAAAACATTTTCGATGGCCAGGAAGCCCAAGGAGTTTTGGGCTGCAAGCTATATGTTCTCCTATTTGATGGAGTGCATTTTGAAGCAATTCCAAAGTGAGGAAAAGAACTTGGAGTTAATCTCACCATATTATAAGAGCAAAGAGACCGGGGGCGGGTTGTCTTCCAGTCGATCTTCTTATACAGGGGAAAATCAATCTCCGGCAGAGAAGCCTATTGGGGTAGGGTTGTATCCCGATAGAGCCTTTTATGCGGTAAAACAGGAAATAGACATAAATAGGCTGTTAGACGATGCACTTGTATTTTTTGCCTGTAAAATAAATCTGGACGTAGATGTGGCAAGGAATTTCTTCCGCATCATGACCGTGTGTCAAGAATATCCATCTTCGTCAGAAGCCATAGCCGGATTGAATAAGGCATTAGATGTCTTGGAATTAAATCAGGTGGCATGGGATTCAAATACATTTGATGCAGTACTGAATTATTTGAGGAAGGCGAATACGAATTTACCTCTATTTGAGATAGCTTTCAAAAAGGACTATTACTCAATCGGGACGCTTGATGAAATTGCCCGGGCTAAAGCCAAACAAATCGATTATTCTTATCAGCGATATGTATGTATTGTGCAGGCCGATGGCGATTGTATGGGTAAAATCGTTTCTTCCAAGCAAATGGAGGGGAAACTGAACGACTTTTCATCTCAGTTGATTGCTTTTGGCAATGATGCTTGTAAAAGAATCAAAGCCTTTGGCGGACTCCCCATCTATGCCGGAGGCGATGATTTGCTTTTTATCGCTCCGGTATGTGGTATTGATGGCAAAAACATTCTGGAGCTGATAGGAGAGATCGATCGGGAATATGAAGAAATTCAAAGTTATGTGGATCAACTCAAAGTAGAGGTTGAAATCGATGAAGGAGAGAAGACTAAGGAAGAAGGTAAAACCAAGACAGTCCCCGTACATACCTCCATGTCGTATGGTATCTCTATCATTTATTACAAGTATCCTTTGTATGAAGCTTGGGAGATAGCCCGGAATATGTTGTTCTCGAAAGCCAAGAAGGTGCCGGAAAAGAATGCGATAGCCATAAATCTGAGAAAGAACAGCGGGTCTGACTTTGAGATGGTAATGAGAAAATCGTCAGAAATTTGTTACAATCTCGGCGATTTAATCCGCTTCACACCCAAAGAGTCGTTTGTATCGGCTGTCGCTCATAAGATGCGAGCCAATGAGCAATTACTCGGGATATTACCCCAAGAAGACCCATTTGATGGGCTTGGCAACCGTCTCAGTGCATTTTATGAAAAGATAGTCGATATAGAGGCAAAATCGGAAAATGAAACAATCTATATTCAGAAGACTCAAAATGTGTTTGAGTTAATATACAAAGATTATTTCATAGAGAAAAAAAGGAACGCCAAAGAAGATAAAAAAGATTCTCGGGAGACTATGATAACGAAAGATATGGAGAGCATCATATCGACGTTCTACAGTGTACTTCGTATTGCAAAATTCATTAAGGGTGAGGAGGTGAAAGATGAGTAAATATCTGATAACATTAAAGCCGCTTGGCAAATATTTTTTTGGAGGCGACATGACTTTCCAAGTGGGGGCTGACGAGAAAAGCAAATTCAATGAAGCATTCTCGAGTTACATCATTGCTTCTAACAAGTTCCCGCAGCAGACCTCTTTGCTGGGAATGATGCGCTATCTGTTGTTGACTAAAAGCCCGGAGGTATTCTCACGAGACCGCAATAGGATTATCGATCAATCCAAAGCAACAGTCCTGATTGGTAGGGAAAGTTTCAAGGTCTTGATTGGGCATGACAAAACTAATGATTTCGGAAAAATCAAATCATTGGGCCCCTGTTTCTTGAGAAAGGGTGAAGAGGCCGTCTTGCCTGTTCCCAAGGACTATCATTTCGGCGTATCGTTCGATGAAAACGAATCGAGTTCCGTATACTACAATGCGCGGGCATTGAGTTTGCCGGCAATAGAGGGTTATAGTGCGAAAGAGTGTTACGATGTTTTGTATATCGGTCTCAATAGCGGGACTATCTATAAAGAAGACAAAGTTTTCCAGAAGGATAGCCGTATTGGTATCAATAAAAACTACAACGGTCGGAGTGACACCAAGGGATTTTATAAACAGATATCCTATCGTCTGAAAGACGATTTCCATTTTGCCTTTGTTGTGGATTGCGATTTTGATTTGAAAACTTGCCAAAACGAAATCGTTTCTTTGGGTGCCGATGGCAGCCGGTTTTCACTCTCGGCAACTCTGTTGAGCGAAAGCGGAATCGAATTGGCCTATCCGAAAGATGCGTTGAAAGTGGTGAAAAAAGGCAGCCGGGTTATACTCTTGTCCGACACGTTGTTGGAGGTTGAGGATTTGGCGAGTGTACGATTCAGCATTACCGAGACGATTCCGTTCCGTTTCCTCTGTACAAATGTTGGAACCCAAAATTATAACATATTGGGTGACGCCAAACGAATTAACGAAAGATACTATCTGTATGAGCGAGGTTCGGTATTTTATTTTGCCGATGAAACAGCCGCTGCCGCATTTGGAGAATCGGTGAATAATAAGGCCGAATTTCGCCAGATAGGATATAATAATTACATCATACAATAACCAATTAAACAAGATAAAAATATGAAAAGTGTTTGGATTATACAAGCAGAGACGAATATCCATGTGGGTAACGAGAATACTTCCAGTGTAGGACTTGTCGATAAAGAAATTCAGCGGAATGTGCTTACCGATATACCCTGTATAAATGCCAGTTCGTTGAAAGGTGCCATGAATGAATATGCTACATCGGAGGCCAAATTGTCCCCGGCAGAGCGGGTGGCAATTTTTGGAGTCGACAAAAAAGACGAGATTGTCGAGACCCAAAAAGGAGGTTGTTTGTTTTTCGATGCCTATTTGCTTTTGCTGCCGGTGCAAGACGACAATAACCTGTACAAGTTGGTAACGAGCAGAAAAACTCTTGAGCAATATATAGAGTTGTTGAATCTGATGGGTATAGATTTGTCTTATAATGATTTGATAACCAGTCTTAAAAAGTGTGACAGTCATTTTGACGGACAAGAAGGGGCTGGGAAGAGCATTATAGATTTTGAGGCTTTCAAGGAGCTTTGCTCGAACGAAGAACTTCCCATCGTGGCCCGAAACTGTTTGATTGGGTCCGGTAATCTGTGGTATGAGCAAGTTTTGCCTCAGAAGAGTGTATTCGGCACAATCCTTATAGCTCCCTCTTCGGTCGAAGTCTCCAGAAAAGAAAAAGATGGTAGAGATCCGGATCCGGAAAAGGCAAAATATAAAACCATGTCTGTATCGGTACAGAATATTGATAAGACCATAACAAAAACATTCGACAAGCGAATTGTGCAAATTGGAGCAAATGCTACTATCGGATATGGTTATTGTCAATTTATTAAAATCAAGGAGGTGTAACTATGAATAAGAAACGTATAGCCAAAATGATGCTGTTGGCCAACTCGGTGTTGAGCGAAAGCGGAATCTTGAAAGAAGGGCAAAATGGACTTTTTATTGAAGAATCGTATAATGGTCAAACAGCCGGGTTTGGAATTACGGTAGCCATGAGTGGGCTCTTGCCTGCCTTGGTAATCTATTATCAACAAGCCAGCGACACTCGTGAAATCAACCGGAAGAATATTCTGGAAGCTATTGCTCGAATGATTCATCAAGATGAAGAATTTGAGAACCATAACCAGATTTCTAATGCAGACTCTTTGCTGGCAGCAGCCATAGCATCGCCAACCAGCAAATCGTTGAGGAAAGAAGTTCTCGATTGTGCCATTGCACTCAAACAAGTTATCAGAACATATAAACTGAGAAGCCATGAAGAATCTTAGCAAAGCATATTACAAGGACTATTTTTCCGATACTGCATTTCGCTTGCAAAAAGGAGAGATAAAGGCCGATAGCACAAATATTCAGGACAGGAATAAACAATTATTGGCATCAGCCAATGGCGATTATTTAAAAGCAGCCCAAGAGATTTATTTGTCAAATCATTTGCCTGTCAAGAATTATTTCAGCCTGGAGGTCTGCTATCCGGGCCTGGTGACCGGTGTAGGCATCAGTCACGAAGCAAAGGTCGAAGGCGAATTCAAGCTGGGCCTCCATTTGGACTATACGACCGGATTGCCCGTGATTTACGGCTCATCTGTAAAAGGTGTGTTGCGCAGCGCTTTCCAAGAAGACGATTTGTTGGACATACTGCCGATTTTGGTCCCAAAACTTAAAAACGAGCTTGAATCCATTCAGCGCAAGATGCAGGCCAAGTCTCTTAAAGCGTGGGCAGATGCTATTTTTGGCGACGATGACGACCGGGATTCCCGTTCGCCATACGAGCGCGATATCTTTTTCGATGCCATTGTCGTTGATACAAATAGTCGCAACCGTTTTTTGGCAGCCGATTCTATTACGCCTCATGGGAGCAATCCGCTCAAGAATCCTGTTCCTTTGACATTCGTGAGGATTGCGTCGGGGTGTAAGATAGAATTTAGATTCAAATTAACAGAATCAGGCCCGTTGACTGCCAAGGAGAAAGAGACGCTATTCAAGGCTATTCTGATAGCCTTTGGTATCGGAGCCAAGACAAATGTCGGCTATGGTCGGCTGAAAGCGGCATCACCTCAAAAAAAAGTATAATAATCAGATAATTATGGAAAATTTATTGCAACACCTGGCGATATCTCGTTTGACGGTGCGTTTTTTTGCCGGGGAGCGTATATCGATGCGTTTCTGGATAGGCTCGGTACTGAGAAACCGATTCTTGTATGCAGCCGACCAGGTATTCGATGAACAGGGTGTCTCATTGCGCCGGCATATCGATACATTACCTCTTCCCGAGGAACATTTATTATATGCTCAACTGCGAGGCGGATTTCCCAAAGGATTCCTCTTCGATTGCAGTGATTTGCCATACAAGGCACCCGGATTCATCTTGGAAGCCAATCAAGTCTATGCTTTCGACCTCGTTTTGATAGGGAATACAATAGCTCATAAACCGCTGTATATAGAGGCTGTTCGGGTTATGCTCCAACACGGGTTCGGCCACCCGATTGTCCCGCTGACCCTGATCGACATAACCGAACAACCCCTCAAAAGATACGTGGCAAATCCCGATGCCGGCTCTGATAAGGTGAACGTCGAACTGATACTGAAAACCCCCGTATCCCTGTTTCAGCCCGCAAAAGAAGATGGGAATGGGTTCCAAAATAAATTAAACGGCTTCCCGTCGTTCTATCAATTCATACGCTCAATCACCTATCGATTGATGACTCTGTGCATACTGTATGCCGGAGACCCGATTCCAATCGGGAAAGAACAGATGGACAGCCAAGTCGAGCAATACATACAACCGGCTGTACAAGCCTTCTTGTTACGGGCCAATTTGTGTTGGGAGAAACGATACAATACCCCTAAAAAAGGAGAAAACTCGGTGTATACCATGGGCGGTTACACAGGACAGATTGTTTTTGGCCAAGTCTCCGCACATTATTTGCCTTTGCTGGCATTTGCCGAGATGTTGGGCGTAGGAGCCAATATCAATTACGGGTTAGGCTGTTTCCAAGTCAGGAAAAAATAGAAGATACTCGACTATGCGGAGAAAAAGCTTGTTCGACCGTTTGTGCCAAGACCATACGTTGTTTAACGCTTGGAAAGTCGTGAAGCAGAAAGGTGCGTCGGGAGGAGTCGATGGCATGTCTGTCGAGCTTTTTGACGACAAGGCAGGCTTCTATCTTGCGGAACTGAAACAGGAACTGCTCGATCAAACCTGGCAACCTGAGCCTTATTTGCGTATCAGTATACCAAAGAAGGAGAACGAACGACGAATTTTAGGCCTGCTTTGTATCAAGGACAAGATTGTGCAGCAGGCAATCAAACAACTTTTGGAACCTCGATTCGAGAAGGTGTTTGTAAGCAACAGCTATGGCTATCGTCCCGGGAAAGGGCATGGCAAAGCTGTGCGTTTTGCCAGAGCCTGTTGCCAAAACAAGTCTTATCCCTTGGCATTGCGATTGGATATTGACAATTATTTTGATACAGTAAATCATGAACTCCTTTTCGAGAGAGTTTATCCGCTGATTGCCGATGCCGAAATTTTCAGGCTGGTGCAGCTGTGTGTCAAGATGGGAATGGTGAACAAGCAGATGAAATGGACTGAAATTTCACAAGGAGTCCCGCAGGGAGCTGTCTTGTCTCCGTTGTTGGCAAACTTTTATCTTCATTCTTTCGACCAGTTTGTATTGTCGCGAACCAAGATGTATGTGCGTTATGCCGATGATTTCGTCATTTTGTGTACAAGTCGGGAAGAAGCAGAAAAACTCCTTTCCGAGTGTTCTGCTTTTTTGGAACAGCGCTTGAAACTGAAACTCAATACACCCGTTATATCCGAGGTGAAAGAGGGCATCGAGTTCTTGGGTATTACGATAGATAATCGCAGCTTGTCGCTGTCGGCAAAGAAAAAAGAGCAACTGGTTTCTCGCATTCGGTCATTGGCTTGGAGTGGACGAGGATTTTGTGAAAAAGGCCTTGATGCCATGAAAGGCATTCTCAATTATTATGTCCCGTTGCTTCCACAGAATTATTTGGAGGCGTTGGACGATGTCTTATTGGCTCATTTACAAAAAGTAATACAGGAGCAGTGGCGTGAGATCCCTAATAAATCGGTCTTATTGGCCGCATTGAAAAGCATATCGTTTTTTTCGGAGCAGTATCTTTTGCAAAGGGGACGACTCAAATCAGAACTTGTCAATGAATATCTGTCGGTATCTTCTGAAATAGTCAAGCAAAAAAATGAGTTGAAAAACAAGAAATTGATAGCTCGGCGTAAGAAACAATACCAGCAGAAAGAGAATGAAAACAGTGAGTTGATTGTTGCTTCTTATGGCTCATATATTGGCGTGAGCAATAAAGGTATAACGCTGAAAATCATGGGGAAGAAACAATCGCTCCCTGCAATGGCAAATCTTCGGCACATCACCGTATTAAGCGATGGCGTGAGTATATCCAGCAATGCCCTTTCCTATTGTATGCACAAGCGCATCGGGATCGATTTCTTTTCTGCAACCGGGAAACATACAGGTAGTTTCCTTTCGATGCCTTTTATCCACACGACCTTGTGGGCAAAGCAGGCTGCTCTTTCGTTGCCGAATCGGAGTCGATTGGCTGCAACCATCGTCATTGGGAAACTGCGGAATCAGATGAATCTCGTCAAGTATTTCCATAAATATCACAAAGAGAGCTCGGAAAATCTAAAACAGAAATACTCGGAGTTATTACCCAAGTTTAAAGAAATTCAGTTGAAAATCAAATCTTTATGCGGCTGCGATGATTATGCGGCCAAGCTGATTCATTTGGAAGCACAGGGGGCTGAGCTCTATTGGGGCTATATTCAGGAGTTGGTAAAAGACGACGATGTGGGGTTTGACAAGAGGGTACGCCATGGAGCTACCGATTTGGTGAATTGTCTGCTGAATTATGGATATGCCATTCTGTATACCCGGGTTTGGAGGGCTGTGCTGTTCCGTAAATTGAATCCCACCGAAAGCGTTATTCATGCAATGCAGCCCGGCAAGCCTACTTTCGTGTATGACATTGTTGAACTCTTTCGCGCACAAGCCGTAGATAGAGTGGTCATTTCGCTGATACAGAAAAAAGAACCTTTGAAGTTGCACCAAGGGCTTTTGGATAACGATACAAAAAAGTTGTTGATCCAAAACCTGGCCGAGCGTATTAACCGCTATGAGAACTATCGCGGGACCGAATGTCGCCTATGTGACATTATAAACCTTCAAGTAAAGGAAATAGCAGAGTATATCGAGCATGGAACATCCTATAAACCTTATATTGCCAAGTGGTGATGAAAAGAGTAAACAAGAATAAACAATTTTGGGTTATAGCCTATGACATAACCGATGATTTGAGACGATCTCGCTTGGTGAGAGTTCTCGAAAAATTTGGAGTCAGAGTTAATTATAGTGTCTTTGAATGTATGCTTACCGATATTCAGCTATGTAAGCTACGAGAGAAACTTGATAAACTGATACTCCCCTCAGAAGACAGTATAATATACTATCCATTATGTTTGGACTGTTATAGCAAAATTATTTATTCTCCTGCCCGCTATATCAAACCGAGGGTAGTGATTACGGTTTGACTTTGGCTATATGTTCTTTGACATTTTGACGAAAAACATTTGCGAAAATTCTATTATTCGGCAACCGGCTTATTATCATCTGTTTGTGCGATTGTTGCTTAAAAAGAGACCTCAAAAAAAGTACGCAAACCGGTGTCTCTCTATTTCAAGTCCCGAGTTTTGCGAAAATCGGCTTTTTGATGGTTTTGCAAACAGTTGATTGTCAATTTGATAGCAGGTCTTGTTTCGCCTGTTTTTTTCGCAAATCTACGTTTGCCGAAAAACTCACGGGATATTTGCGAATTTTTTCAAGACTCTAAATGGTTGAAAAGCAAATGTTTGCTGGTTTATCGAATGGCAAGAAAACTTGTTTATTAAAATTTTTATACCTATATTTGCGAAAAACAAGTGAGGCCGGTAGTAATCATTGGAAATGAGGCGATTGAATCATAGATTGTCTTCCCTGATTTTAATAAAATGGCTGAAAATTAGATAGGTACCTATGTCTACCGGTACCTATGTCTACCGCTTCGGCGGTATTGAGACAATTAAGACCCGTGGAACAAAATCGATATAATGGTACCTATGTCTACCGCTTCGGCGGTATTGAGACTTCCGAACATTAGCATTGATAGTTGTCATAATGGTACCTATGTCTACCGCTTCGGCGGTATTGAGACTGTAACTCGATAGCGAATATTTTCGCCATTAGAATGGTACCTATGTCTACCGCTTCGGCGGTATTGAGACGTCAATCTCTGTAAGATTGTAATCGCCATTCATGGTACCTATGTCTACCGCTTCGGCGGTATTGAGACAAATTAGTGGGAAGAACCAGAACACGATATTTTGGTACCTATGTCTACCGCTTCGGCGGTATTGAGACAGTTTAGCGTCCTTCAAGACAACTTGAAGTTCAGCGGTACCTATGTCTACCGCTTCGGCGGTATTGAGACGCCCCTTCCTTAAATTGGGAATTGCCAGTATTGGTACCTATGTCTACCGCTTCGGCGGTATTGAGACTTTTGATACTTAGTTGTTAAACATAATATAAAGGTACCTATGTCTACCGCTTCGGCGGTATTGAGACGAGCAGTTGCGCTCATAGCTCTCCTGGGATATCTGGTACCTATGTCTACCGCTTCGGCGGTATTGAGACTCTCGTCGTCAAAAACGACAAGAATCAAGTCTTGGTACCTATGTCTACCGCTTCGGCGGTATTGAGACTTTTACGATTGTATCCTGCACTAAATCTTAGAGTGGTACCTATGTCTACCGCTTCGGCGGTATTGAGACATATTTTTTTTCATAAATTTTTGTTTTTTAAGTGGTACCTATGTCTACCGCTTCGGCGGTATTGAGACGCAATTTCGGTGTGAACCTTTTCAGCCTCAGTAAAGGTACCTATGTCTACCGCTTCGGCGGTATTGAGACAATGCTATAAAGCCCCCCGTAATTATTATGGAGGTACCTATGTCTACCGCTTCGGCGGTATTGAGACAACAGCGAAAGTATAATTGGTTGACTGGGTGAAGGTACCTATGTCTACCGCTTCGGCGGTATTGAGACATGCTATCGTCTTTACTGCAAGAAGTCATCAAAAGGTACCTATGTCTACCGCTTCGGCGGTATTGAGACTTTTATAGAGCGGTAAGGTTCCCCACAAAACAAAGGTACCTATGTCTACCGCTTCGGCGGTATTGAGACTCGTTCGCAGCGATGAGCTGCTGGTAGCGGCTTGGTGGTACCTATGTCTACCGCTTCGGCGGTATTGAGACGTCAAGCTGACACCGGTTGACCACCTGTTGTCATGGTACCTATGTCTACCGCTTCGGCGGTATTGAGACAACTCAATTACTTGCGCTTTTGCGCCCTCGATGTTGGTACCTATGTCTACCGCTTCGGCGGTATTGAGACACCAACCTCCCAAGAGAGAGTGTTGTGTTTAATGGTACCTATGCCTACCGCTTCGGCGGTATTGAGACAAACCCGACACATTCACTCAACAACACAATTCAAGGTACTCATGTCTACCGCTTCGTGTGCGAGGCCAAACAAGGGCAGTCGAACATTCCTTTCCCGGGTATTGGGGAGGAGATGCAGAAGGAATATGTTTAGGGATAAGGGGGGAGTGGGGGATTTTTGTATCACACCTCTGATTGGGCATCGGTCGGATAGGTGTGCTTTTCATCTATCTTGTTTAAACGGAAAGAAGCCGACCTCAAAAAAAGCTTTTGGGTCGGCTTCAGTGCATATTGGGGTGCGGGGCGATACAGGGTGCAGTACCAAGGGAGTGCCCGGTTTAAAACAGAAGCGGGAGGATACCGTCGATCCTCCCGCTATGGGTGTTGTCGGCAAGGCTGTCCCTTGCCGGGTGGTAGAGTCCGTTATTTAGCTCCTTCTTCCACGACGCCGGTCATGACTACCTCGATGAGGTTTTTACCGTTGAACAGTTTTTTGGCAAAATCTTTCAGGTCGTCGATGGTGATGTTGTTGAGCACTTCTTCGTAATTGGTGTCGTTGTCGCCATAGCCCAATTCGTAGTCATTGATGATTCCTCTCCAATATGAGTTTTCACGTTGATTTTGAGCGTGTTTTTTGAGCATATACTCTTTCACTTTGGCGAAATCTTTCTCGCGGGGGCCTTCGTTCACTACTTTCATCAACTCGGCGTGAGCACGGTCGGTGAGGCGTTTCTCATCTTGCGGGTTGGTGTCGAAGCCAAAGAGGAACAACCACGAGTTGTCGAGCGGTGAGAGATTGGCCATGGTGCCTACGCCGTAGGTTCCGCCTTCCTCTTCGCGAATGGTCTCGGTATAGACGATGTCCATCACCTGTTTGAGAATGCTGAGCATGAGGTCGTTGCGCAGGTTGTATTTCTCATTGCCCGAATAGATGGCATAGACGGTCGATTTGGCCGTTTGCATGGGTTGGTTGTAGCAGTTCTTGACGAGGCCTTTTTGAGTCTCGATGAGTTTGCCTGCTTTCTCGCGGTTTTTGTTGGCCGGGAGCGAAGCGATGTATTTTTCTACATAGGGTTTGAGGGTATCGGCTTCGAAATTACCCACGAAGATGAAGGTAAAGTCGGCGGCATTGGCCAGGCGCTCCTTGGCGATTTGGAGAATGCGGTCGTAGCTGATTTGGTCTATATCTTCGGCTTTCAGCTGACGGCGCATGGGGTTGTGGTCGTAGAGGGTGGCCGAGAGGGAGTCGCTGAAGATGTATTGCGGCGTGTTGGCATAGTTGATGAGAGCCGCTTTCGATTGCTCTTTCCAGGCAGCAAATGCCTCGTCGTCGCGATGCAAGTCGGTGAAGGTGAGGTATACGAGTTGCATCATCGTCTCGAGGTCTTTGGTGGCACACGAGGCGTAGACCGATTCTTGTGCTTCGGAGAGCGAGAAGCTCGACGATACCTGTTTGCCGGCCAATACTTTCATGAGGTCGGTTTTGCCGAATTGTCCGAGACCGCCCAGTTCAACGATTTCGTTGACCGATTTGATGTTGATGGCCAGGGCCGGGTCGTTGGTGTCGTAGAGCGAATATCCGCCTTTGCTGACAGCCAGCATGGTGATTTCGTCGCTCTTGAAATCGGTGGGTTTGAGCACCACTTTGGCACCGTTGGAGAGAGTCCACTCGGTCGTGCCGAATTTCTTACCGGCAACGCTCTTGGTCACTTTGCCGGCAACAGGTTCGTTCGAGATGAGGGGCTCGTTCGATACCCGGTCTACATAGGGGGCTACCTCTTCGGCTTCTACCTCTTTGAGGGCAGCCAGCACTTGTGCTTTATCGGGGTAGGTCACACCCTCTTTGTCGGGGCCGGTGAGCGAGATGACCATGTTGTCTTCGCTGATGAGCGATTTTATGTATTGGTTCACCATGTCGACGGTGATAGCCGGTGCCATCTGTTTGATGAGGCTGTATTCCATCTCGATACCGGGAATGTAGCCGCCGTCGATGAAATGACGGATATACTCCTCGGCATAGTCGATGCTTTTGTGGTTGTTGCGTTCTTTGAAGAGGTTTTCGTAGCGCGAGATGAGGGTAGCGCGGGCCCGGTCATATTCCGAGGCGGTGAAGCCGTGACGGTCGATACGTTCGGCTTCGCGCATGATGCCTTTGATTGCGTCGATGGCACCGTTGTCCTTACCGATGGCGATGAGGGTGAAGGCTTCTTTGGTTTTTGACACGAAGAAATCGCCGTCGAAGATGGCACCGGCCAGGAAAGGCGCATCGGGCTTTTGGGTAATCTCGGTGATACGGTTGTTGAACATGATACCTACCACGCCGTTCATGTAGTCGGTGATGGCACCGTTGATGGTACCGCGCATTTCACGAGGCATGGGGTCGTGTTTCATATAGATGTCTACGCGGGTGTAGGCGGCCTCTTTGTCTTTGTGGAAGGCAAAAATGGGCTCTTTGTTGTCGGGCACGGTGTAGTAGATGCGCTCGGCGGCGTTTTCGGGCATTTTGATTTTGCCGAAGAGCTCTTTTACCTGGGCCTCCATTTGGTCAACGTCAAAATCTCCCACTACGATGATACCCTGTTGGTCGGGGCGATACCATTTGTGGTAGTAGTCGCGCAATACCTGGTAGGGGAAATTCATCACTACGTCCATCGTACCGATGGGCATGCGGTTGGCATACTGGCTGCCTTCGAACATGACAGGTACCGTAGCCTCCCAGGTGCGCCAGTTGGCATCGGCCCGGGTGCGCCACTCTTCGTGAATAACTCCACGCTCCTCGTCTATGTCTTTGTCGTTGAGCGAGATGGCGCAAGCCCAGTCGTAGAGCACGAGCAGACAAGAGTCGACCAGATTTTTGTTTTGCGTGGGCACGTTGGAGATGCGGTATACCGTTTCGTCGAAACCGGTATAGGCGTTGAGGTCTACACCGAATTTAATACCGTTGTTCTCGAGATAGTTGAGCATGCTCTTTCCGGGGAAATGCTCGGTGCCGTTAAAGGCCATGTGTTCGAGGAAATGGGCGAGCCCCCGTTGGTCTTCGTTTTCGAGAACCGAGCCTACCTTTTGGGCAATGTGAAATTCGGCGCGGTTTTTGGGCGTTTCGTTGTGACGCACATAGTAGGTGAGACCATTGTCAAGCACACCGTAGCGTACGTTGGGATCGATGGGCAATGCTTCCATCTGAGGTGCTTGCTGTGCCGATACCCATTGGGCTGCGGCCAGGAAAGCAAGTACCAATCCCGATTTTACCATTCGTAGATTCATTGTTTGTTTGATTTAATGATAATATTGGTTATTGTGTTATTTTGTTGTCTCTTCGTTCTCTTCCTGATATTCGAGAATGTCGCCCGGCTGGCAGTTCAGCTCTTTACAGATGGCTTCGAGAGTCGAGAAGCGTATAGCTTTGGCTTTCCCCGTCTTTAAGATGGAGAGGTTGGCGGGTGTGATATCGATCTTGCCCGAAAGTTCGTTGAGCGAAATTTTTCGTTTCGCCATCATTACATCGAGGTTGACTATAATCGGCATAGGCAATGACTTATATGGTGAGGTCCAACTCTTCGCGTTGTTTGTGGGCAATGTTCAAGATTTCGGCCAACAACAGGAGTATGATGGCGATGGTGACCGATGCACTCAACTCGGGGTAGCAGATAGTATTGTCGCCCACGTCGAGGTGTGAGCGGTAATAGCTGACGGTTATGAACTGGTCGACATAGCTGATAAAGTAAAAGGCAATCATAAAATAGGAGAGGAGTCGCAGCCGTTTAATGTTTTTGCTATTCATAAGCCCCTCGGCGGCGACCGATTTGATGAGCTTGACCAGCATGACAATCATGGCGATGAGTGCTGCCAGTGAAAAGATTGTAAATGCTGATGAGCTGATTTTCAGCCCTGTGGGGATTTGTGCTTCGGGCACATAGAGTATGCTGCCAATCGATAGCGGGAATCCCGGTAGGGAACCATACTGGCTCAGTTGCAGTGCCTCGGGTTTAAGAGTGAATAGTTGTAACGACGATTTTTCCAGGCCGTGTTGAAACCCGATAACCGAGGAATTGAATCCGATCATGAAGCCTTTGGAAAAGTCGAGTATGATGGGAATGAGTATGAGAAATGCAATTAACAGGTTGAGTAATTGTATTTTTCTTTTGGTTTGTTTGTCGTAAAACATATAAATCGAGTTATATTGTTAAGACAAAGGAAAGGAATATTTTTGAGAAAAACAAGAGAAACAGTATATTTTTATCGAAAAACGATAAAAATATAGTTTTATAGGGAAATTGGCAGGGAGATTATTTGTTGTCGATGTCCGACAGGTAACCGTTCATCATGGCATAAAAGCTGAGGCCCGATACGGTTTTGATTCCCAGTTTTGCGGTGAGGTTCTTGCGGTGGCTCAATACGGTATTGATGCTGATGTTCAGCTGGTCGGCAATCTCTTTATTCATAAATCCTTGGGCTACCAGTTTCAATACTTCGGTTTCGCGTGGCGATAGGTCGTGGGGCAGGTGTTCGGCCTGGCGGTCGAGTTGTTCGACAAAGTGCTCTATCCTTTCGAGTAGCGCCTCTTCGTCTTCATAGACGGGCAGCGAGGGCCCAAAGGTCTCGGCCGGTGTTTCGTGCTGAGTAACGAGCAGCATGATTTTGCTTTTGCGAGGGAGGAAAAAATCGCTGTATGCCAATAAGGTATCGGCTGTGAGGATATAGGCGTCGAATTGTTCGGGGTTGTCATTGAAAAGAGCCTCTATCCGGTTGTAGAGTGCAGGAGAGATGTCGAAATAGGATTGAAGCAGGTGCTTCAACCCGATATTCAGCAGGGTATGGTTGGAGATGACAGCGATGCGCATGACTATTGTTTTTTGTCGCGGCAGGCTTTCAGCATGGCGTCGGCAATGGGGCGCAAAATGCGATTGCGTATGCGGTTGTGTTGTTTGATATCTTTTTCGAGACTGTACAGGGCGAAGATGACACCGTGGCACAGGTTGAGGTCGTATTCGCCCCGCAGGTGAATGATGAACAGGCTTTTGAGATCGTCGAGTTTCTCTTCGAGCGAATCGGTTTCAATCGGGTCGTTGCGCAGGGGCTCACCGTAGTATTCGCCGTGCAGCGACTCGGCGGCGACTCTGATGGCGGGAAACCAGGTCGTGCGGTCATGTTCGATGCGTGACAACAGTTCCTTCTTCAACTCCTCGAAAAATTGTTTCATCAGTTCGAGGTTGTTGTTGTCGCTGTCGCTTTGGTTGATGAGCGAGTTGAAATGCCGTTCGATATTGGGTATCTGGAACTGCTGGTAGTAGGCGTTGGTTTGGGTGAGGTAGTCGACGATTTGGGCAGCGCAGAACGATTTGAGCCTGTTCTCGGGGAAATAGTCCTCGTTGATGAACGTGTTTAGAATCGTTACAAAAAATTCGCTGTCGAGTTTTTTTTCTTCACATACGGTGCGAATACTTTTGTCGCCTACACCCAAAACAATGCCAAACCGGTTGATGACCGGGATAAGCGAGGGTTCGTTTAGTATCACCTCGCAAAGCTTGCACTCGGCGTTTATCAGAGCCATATTTCGTTGCTTTTATAGATGATGTCGTTTTCGGTTATGATGAGATCCATTTTTATGTCGTGAGGTTCTGCCGGAATCTCGTCGAGCAGTTGCAACCCGTAGCAGATGCCTATTTTGCGGGCCGGGGTTTTTCGCAGCAGCCTGTCGTAGAAGCCTTTGCCTCGTCCCAACCGGTTCATTTTCAGGTCAAAGGCTACACCCGGCACGACAATCCATTCGATTATCGAGGGGGCAGTGGCTGTTGCATGGTCGGGCTCCCAAATACCGAAGGCTCCCTGTTTCACAGCTCCTGCGCGATAGGGGGCTATCACAATATCGTCGCCTGTTACCACAGGCAGGTAGAGCTGCTTGGTCTCGGCCCATTTGGCCAGGAGTGGCCGGGTATCGACCTCGTCGGGCAGGGGGTGATAGAGCATGAGATGGGTTACCCGGTCGAAGCCGGGCAACGATTCTATCGCCGAGCAGATGCGTTGTGAAAACGATTTCCGCTCGTCGGGAGTCAGATTCCGTTTCATCTGCTTGACCGTTTGCCTGAGTCGCTGTTTGTCGTGCATGGTGCAGACCGATTATTCTTCGTTGTCGGGTTCACCGCTCAGCAGGCGGGTATAGGTGTCTTGCCGGGCTAATATCTCTTGGGCTTTTTTCAGCGTCTCGTCGTCGCGCAGCAGCAGTTTGTAGAAAGCCTCTTCGCCCAGTATGTTGCGGGCTATGTAGGCTTGTAAGGTGCCGATGATGAGTTTGCGCGAAATGTTGATGTAGACAGGTCGCGGGCGAATGCCTTTTTGGGCGGCATACTGCACGAAATTGTTTAGCAGTGTATTGCCCTCGATCATGGGCATCAGCTCGTCGAGATTTTTGGCTTGCGACAGTTTGTCGCGGTATCGGTCGGTATAGTCGAAAGCATATTGGTAGAGCAGTCCTTCGTTGGCTACGTTGTTGAAATAAGAGGTGTAGCCGGTTGTGTCGCGGGGAACGAAGATGTCGGGCATGATGCCGCCGCCGCCATATACCTCGCGACCGTTGACGGTGTAGTATACCAGCTCTTTGTTTTGCTTGATGCTGTCGGCGTTGAAAAATTCGCCGTGCTTGTAGCGGTTGATGATGTCCATGCTGTAATCGTCGGCCTTGCCCAGTTCATACTCTTTCTGAATGCAGCGGCCCGAAGGGGTGTAGTAGCGGGCTACCGTGAGCCGTATGGCCGAGCCGTCGCGGAAAGGAATCTGTTGTTGTACCAGCCCTTTGCCGAAAGTGCGGCGACCGACGATGAGCCCCCGGTCGTTGTCTTGTATGGCTCCGGCGAAGATTTCGCTTGACGAGGCCGACCATTCGTCGGTGAGGACGATGAGCGGGGCTTCCTGGAAAGTTCCCGTACCGTTCGATACGGCGTCTTCGCGTTCGAAAGCTTTGCCCTCGGCATAGACGATGAGCCGGTTGGCGGGGAGCAGTTCGTTGGCCATGTTGATGGGAATATCCATCAGCCCGCCGCTGTTCCCGCGCAGGTCGATGATAAAGTTTTTGGCCTTTTGATTGTTCAGTTTGGAGAGCGCATTGATAAATTCGTCGTAGGTTGTACGACCGAATTTGCTGACCTTGATATAGCCCGATTCGTTGTCGAGCATAAAGGCGGCATCGATGCTGTTGACGGGAATGTCGCCTCGGGTCACTTCGTAGGTAAGAGGTTTCTTGGACGTCTTGCGCAGAATCTCGAGTTTGACAACTGTCCCTTTGGGGCCTTTCAAGGCTTTCATTACGCCATCGTTGCTGATATCTTCGCCCACGAAAGCCGAGTCGTTGACGGCAATGATGCGGTCGCCGGCCAGGATTCCCACCTTCTCGGAGGGGCCGCCGGGTATCACGCTTACCACGTTGATTGTGTCGTTGAGGAGGCTGAATTGAATGCCTATCCCGCTGAACGAGCCCTCCAACTCTTCATTGACACTTTCCAGATCTTTGGCCGGGATATAGGCCGAGTGGGGGTCGAGTTCGCCCAAAATCTTGGGCACGACATTTTCGATGAGGTCGTTTCGATTGACGGTGTCGACATATTGTTGCTCGATACATTGCAGCAGGCTTTCGATTTTGTCGTATCTCGGGCTGTTGCCGAAGGGGGCTTCGGTCGAGAAGAAACGTCCGATTAAAATGCCTCCCACGATAGCGATGGCTATGAACATGGGTATCCAGACGTAACGGGCTTTCTTATTGTTCATGGTCGATGCGGATAATTTTTTTTACGCGTTCTGTTGTTTTGGAAAAACTATTGTCCAAGAGACGGCTCACCGTGAGTTTTGCCGGGTTGCGGGAGCCGCTCGTGTATATGTCTGTTTTTTTGATGGTTTTGCGCCGGTTTTTTCCGGTTGGATTCAATACCTGTCGGTTATCGGCCTTGTGCTTGCGGGGTATTCTCGTCGGCTTGGGGGTCGATGAAATCGACCGTGATGCCGGCTCTCCGCAAGAGGTCTATGCCGTCTTGCAGGCGGTAGTACTCCGAGAATACCACTCGCTTGATGCCCGATTGGATTATCAGTTTTGCACATTCGATACAAGGCGAAGAGGTGACATACAGCGTGGCCCCGTCGCTGCTGTTGTTGCTGCGGGCAACTTTGGTGATGGCGTTGGCTTCGGCGTGCAGCACGAAGGGGAAGGTATGGCCGGTCTCGTCTTCGCAGCAGTTTTCAAATCCGGCAGGTGTACCGTTGTATCCGTCGGAGATAATCATCTTGTCTTTGACAATCAAGGCTCCCACTTTTCGTCTTTGGCAGTAGGAGTTTTCGGCCCAGATTTGAGCCATGCGTATGTAGCGTTTGTCCAACGTCAGTTGTTTGTCGATGCTATTTGATTTTGTATCCATATAACGATGATAATGTGTTACAAAAATAGCTGTTTTGCGGAGATTTGCCTCCTTTTTTTATCAAATAATAACGCAACGTTCGCAAGAAAGGAGATGCGGAGTGCTGTGCGGGAGGGTGCGAGACGGGGGCTGCACCCCTGCACATTGGGGAACGGTCAGTCTATAAAGCGGCGCAGAATGTCGTCGTAGGCGTCGATGCGACGGTCGCGCAGGAAGGGCCACCAACGTCGCACATTTTCGCTGCGGGCGAGGTCGACTTCTACCACTTGGCACCACTCGCTGTCGCTGGGGGCTGTGGCGAGCATTTCGCCTTGCGGGCCGCACACGAAACTGTGTCCCCAAAACCGGATTCCTCGGGTTTGTTGCGAAGGGTCGGGCTCGTGCCCAACCCGGTTGACGGCGATGACCGGCAGGCCGTTGGCCACGGCGTGTCCCCGTTGCGAGAGAATCCAGGCGTCTTGTTGGCGTTTCTGCTCCTCGGGGGTATCGGAACTTTCCCAGCCGATGGCCGTGGGATAGATGAGCAGGTCGGCTCCTTGCAGTGCCATGAGGCGGGCTGCCTCGGGGTACCATTGGTCCCAGCACACCAGCACGCCCAGCGTGCCTATCGAGGTTTTGATGGGGTTGAAGCCCAGATCACCGGGAGTAAAGTAGAATTTTTCGTAGTAGGCCGGGTCGTCGGGAATGTGCATTTTGCGGTATTTCCCGGCGATGGATCCGTCGGTGTCGAAGACGACGGCCGTGTTGTGATAGAGGCCGGGAGCCCGGCGCTCGAAGAGCGAGGTGACCAACACGATGTGCAGGTCGCCGGCCAGGCGGCTGTAAAACTCGGTCGATGGCCCCGGTATGGGTTCGGCCAGGTCGAAGCAGTCGGTCGACTCGGTTTGGCAGAAATAGAGGCTGTTGTGCAACTCTTGCAGCACGACGAGCTGTGCCCCTTGTGCCGCACACTCCTCGATGCGGAGTTTCAGGCGGTTCATGTTGTCGGCTGTGTCGCCGCTGTTTTGTTGCTGGACAAGTCCGATTTTGATTCTCTTTTCTATCATGGGGTTGTTTTTTTATCGTAATACATGTTTGGGATATTGCATGGTGACGCAGTGCAGCGAGCCGTGCTGGCGAATGAGCGGCGTGCAGTCTATCCCCACGATTTCACGGTTGGGGAAGGCTGTTTGCAGAACCTCGGCAGCCTCCCGGTCGTTATCGGGTTGGCGGTAGGTGGGGTATAATACGGCGTCGTTCATGATGAGGAAATTGGCATAGGTGGCCGGCAGCCGTTCGTTGTTTTCGTCGTAGACGGCATTGGTCATGGGCAGAGGCAGCAGCCGGTAGGGCTTCCCTTCGATTGTTGTGAACGAGCGCAGTTGCTCTTCCATGCGGTGCAGCGCCTCGTAATGTTCGTCGGTAATGTCGGTGCAACGTACATAGACGATGGTATCGTCGGGAGCAAAGCGAGCCAGCGTGTCGACGTGGCTGTCGGTGTCGTCGCCGGCCAGATAGCCGTGGTCGAGCCATAAGACGCGTTGCAGCCCGAAAGTCTCTTTCAAGTAAGCCTCGATACGGTCTTTCGCCCATTCGCCGTTGCGATTGGGCGATAGCAGACATTCGCTCGTGGTGAGCAGCGTGCCGGCCCCGTCACTTTCGAGGGCACCACCTTCGACTACGAAATTGAGCCGGTTTTCATACCGGGCGTCGAATCGGTTTTGGGCGAAGAGCTTTGAGGTGATGAGGTTGTCGAGGTTGGCGGCAAATTTGAGCCCCCACCCGTTGAATTTGAAATCGCAGATGCAGGGCTTCCCGTCACGCAACAGGGTGATGCCGCCATGGTCGCGTGCCCAAGTGTCGTTGGTGGGGCATTCGACCAGGATTACCGCCTTCATGTCGACCACGCCCTGCAACAGTTGTTTTACATATTCGGGACAAGGTGTGACGATGAGCAGCCGCTCGCGCTTGGCGATTTCGCGGGCAAGCTCGATATAGCAGGCTGTCACCTCGTCGAGCATATAGGCCCAGTCGGTATTTTCGTGGGGCCAGGTGAGTTGGATTCCCGACTGGGGATACCACTCGGCCGGAAAGAGCAGGGCGGGAGTCATGGCTTCGGGGTTTGAGGTTTCCGATCGAAGAAAGGGCTCTTCGACGATACGCTTAAAGCCAGTGCAATCACTTGGTTGCAACCGGGTAGCAAATCCATCTCCTGGGCTGTGGCTCCGGCCGAGAACATTACTCGCGAGTCGATGCGCATATCGGCCGCTTTCGAACAGGCCGATCCGATGGCGATACCCACATCGATCGAATTGATGGCACAGGGATTCTCTGCCGGGTTCTCGTCGCAGGTCTTGTATCCGCAATAGGCGCAGTTGAGTCCCAGCGGTTGGCGGCGGGTGCCGATGAGAATCACGGCGTCTGACTCCTCGACATTACCTGCGTCGCGCAGAAAGAATTTCATGCCGCGCTTCTCGCCGCTCTCTCTCATTTGGCGGGCCAGAGCGAGAAGGTCGTCGCCGGTGACGGCGGCAATCTCGATAATGTCGACTCCTTTACCTTTGGGTGCGGTGCGGGCGGCCATCATAATCTGTTTTGCCGCTTCGCGCACAATCTCTTCCCGAGTGTTTCGTTCGTTATATATCATATATCTGAATTGGTTGCAGCTATATTATGAAATTCTAAGAGTTCTTCCAGAAATATCTGGTAAAGAGAATGAGCACGGTGAATAGCTCGAGACGTCCGATGAGCATGATAAACGAGAGCAGCCATTTACCCACATCGGGAATAAAGGCATAGTTCCCGGTGGGACCCGTAGCTCCGGCTCCCGGGCCGATGTTGCTCAGGCACGAGAGTGTCGAGCCGAAAGCCTCTTCAATCGAGAGGCCCAACGCTGTCAATATCGTGGAGCCTGCAATGAGTACCATCACATATACGAGGATAAAGGCCAAGATTTTCGATACCACTTCGTGTGAAATGGCTTTGCCGTTTACCCGTACGGGCAGTATGGCATTGGGGTGAATGACCCGGTAAAACTCATTGCGGGTGTTTTTGGCCAACACGACCAGACGGTCTATTTTCGCACCGCCGCAAGTCGAACCGGCACAGGCTCCGAAGAACATGAGGAGCAGAAATACCGTGGTGAAGAACGGTCCCCAGGCCACATAGTCGCCTATGGTATAGCCTGTACTGGTGATGACGGTGACTACTTGTGCCAACGATACCCGTAGGGTCTCTTCGAGCGAACTGTTCTGCCCAGTCACATAGAGTCCTGCCGTTACGACAAGGGTCGCTCCCACCACGATAAAGGTGTACCATCTGGTTTCTTCGTTGGAGAAAAGGCGTTTCACATCACCGGTAATAGCTCGATATACCAACGCAAAATTGATACCGGCAATGAACGTGAATATCGTGATTACATAGTCGACATAAGCCGAATCCCAGTGGTTGAGGCTGGCTTGCTTGGTCGAGAAGCCGCCTGTGGCCATGGCGCCGAATGCGTGGCAGATGGCGTCGAAGGGAGTCATGGGACCCAGGCACAACAAGAGGGTCAGTATGGTGATGAGCGATACATATACGCTCCACAATTTTTTGGAGGTCTCGCCGATTTTGGGTTTCAGCTTTTCATGGGAGATGCCGGTTACCTCGGAGTTGAAGAGTATCAGGCCGCCCTGATGGTTGAGTATGGGGAGTATGGCGATGGTCAAGAGTATTATACCCATACCTCCGATAAATTGCGTGAAACTGCGCCAAAACAAAATGCCGTGAGGCAATGCTTCCACGTCGGGTACGATGGAAGCTCCTGTGGTTGTCAGCCCCGATACGGTCTCGAAAAAAGCATCGGCAATGCTCAAAGGGTTGGGCATCAAGCAGAAGGGGAGCATGCCGAAGAGGGTGAAGAAGAACCATATCGAGGTTACAATCAGGTAACTCTCGCGCTTGCCTACTTCGTTGCGGTCGTTTCGGGTGAAATAGAACAGGAGCCCTCCCGTGCCGGCGGTAATCAATATCGACAACAAAAAGGCCATCGCATCGCCTTCGTCGTAGATGAGAGCTACGAGGTAGGGAATGAGCATGAATGCCGCTTCCAGACACAGCAGCAATCCAATGAATTTCAGTATGACACGAAAATTGATTTTGGGCATAGTATCGGGTTAGTTGAAAAGCTTGTCTATTTTGTGCAAGGCCGTGTCGAGGCAGAAGATGACGACATGGTCGTTGGGTTGTATGTGGGTATTACCGGTTACAATCATACCGTGGCCGTCGCGCACCAATCCGCCGATGGTGAGATCGGCCGGCAGTTTCAGGTCCTTGACCGGTGCTTTGGTTATCTTCGAGCCTTCCTTGGCAACCAGTTCTACCACCTCGGCATCCGACAGGGCCAAACATTTGGCGTTCGACGAATCCTCGTCGAGCAGCAGTTGGAAAATGCGGCTGGCCGCCAGTAGTTTTTTGTTGATGATATTGCCTATGTTCAACCGTTCGGCTGTCGAGATGAATTGCAGGTTTTCGACCTCGGCGATGGTCTTTTTCACCCCCAGCTCCTTGGCGGTGAGGCAGGCCAGTATATTGGTCTCGGAGCTGTCGGTGAGGGCGATGAAGGCATCCATGTCGCGTATGCCCTCTTCTTTCAGCAGGTCTACATTACGGCCGTCGCCTTGAATGATAATCACATCGTGCATATACTCGGCCAGCCGGTAACTTTTCTGCCGGTCGCTCTCGATGAGTTTTATTGCCATGTCGCCGGGAGCGTAATTCGATATGCGTATGGCAATGCGGCTGCCGCCCATAATCATGATTTTGTGGATTTCGGTTTCGCTCTCGCCCGAGAGTTGTTGAATCTCGCGTATGTGGTTGGGCGTGGTGGTGAAATAGGCAATGTCGCCCACCTTTATCTCGTCGTTACCACGAGGTATGATGGTTTCGTGCAACCGTTTGATGGCCGCAATGTGAAACTGGCTGTCGGCAGTGGTGAGTTCATATAGCTTTTTGTTGAGAATCTGGGCATTTTCGTGTAGTTTCACACTCAACACGATGAGTTCGCCGTTGCATAGCTCGAACCAGTTGCGGGTCCAGGTGTGGCGCAGGGCGGTGATGACTTCTTCGGCTGCCAGTTTTTCGGGGTAGATGAGTTCGTTGACTCCGATGCTGTCGAAGAAAGCTTTGTTCTTGGGCAGCAGGTATTCGTAGTTGTCGACTCGGGCCAATGTCTTTTTGGCTCCCAGTTTCGAGGCTATGGTGCAGGCTATGATGTTGCGGGTTTCGAAAGGCATGACAGCGATAAACAGGTCGGCCTGATGCACTTGTGCCTGCGCCAGTGTTTTGAACGCGGTGGGGTTTCCCACGACGGTCATCAGGTTGTAGTTGGCGTCGAGCTCTTTCAGTTTTTCTTCGTCGTTGTCAATCAGGATAATGTCTTGTTCTTCGCGGGAGAGCAGCTTGGCTAAGTGGGTTCCTACCTCTCCGGCTCCGGCGATAATGATTTTCATAACGTTATTATTCCTTTGTATCTTTATTACCAATTACCCGTGAGGGTCGTGTAAATACTCTCTTCGTCTATACCGCAGAGCTGTTGCAGCTCCTTAACGGTACCTTGGGCGATAAAGCGGTCGGGTATTCCCAGCCGTTTGATGCGGGGGGCATACCCGTTGTCGGCCATAAATTCGAGCACGGCGCTCCCGAATCCGCCGGTAATGCTGCCGTTTTCCAATGTAATGATTCGTTTGTATTTGCGACCCACCTCATGGAGTATTTCCTCGTCGAGGGGCTTGACAAAAATCATGTCGTAGAGGGCGGCCTGTACCCCGGCTTCGCGAGCCCGTTGTACAGCACGCAGGGCATCGGTCCCGATAGCTCCGACGCTGAGCACGGCAATGTCGTCGCCTTGGCACAGTTGCCGTCCCTTGCCTATGGCTATTTCGTGCATGGGGCAGCGCCACTCCACTTGGCTCCCGTTGCCTCGCGGATAGCGTATGGCAAACGGCCCGTGGTTGTGCAACTGTGCCGTGTACATGAGATGTCGCAGGTAGTGTTCGTCCATGGGGGCGGCGATAATCATGTTGGGGATACAGCGCAGGTAGCACAAGTCGAAGGCTCCATGATGAGTTACCCCGTCTTCGCCTACCAGCCCGGCACGGTCTATGCAGAAAGTTACGGGTAGATTTTGTATCGCCACGTCGTGTATTATTTCGTCGAAAGCCCGTTGCAGGAAAGTCGAGTAGATGCTGCAAAAGGGTTGCAGCCCTTCTTTGGCCAATCCGGCGGCAAAGGTAACAGCGTGCTCTTCGGAGATGCCTACGTCGAACGACCGTTCGGGGAACCGCTCCATCATAAAGCACGACGAACTGCCCGAGGGCATGGCCGGTGTGATGACCGTGATTTTGTCGTTTTGCTCGGCCAGCTCGACCAGGGTGTGGCCGAAGACGTCTTGGAATTTGGGAGGCTTGTTCCCTTCGGGCTCGCTTCGGCGTTGGCCCGTGGCGGGGTCGAAACAGCCCGGAGCATGCCAGATGGTAGGCTCTTTCTCGGCCGGGGCATATCCTTTGCCCTTGATGGTGCGCAAATGGAGTATCTTGGGCCCTGTCATCTCCTTGATGTCGTTTAGTTTGTTGACGATGTTGATGACGTTGTGGCCGTCGATGGGGCCGAAATAACGTATGTCGAGACCCTCGAATATGTTCTGCTGTTTGGTGAGCAGGGCTTTCAGGCTGTTGTTGAAGCGCAGTATGGCACCACGGTGTTCTTCGTCGATGAGGTTGAATCGCCGCAGGGTGCGATAGGCGTCGTAGCGTAGCTTGTTGTAGCTTCGTGAGGTAGTGATGTTCACCAAATACTCATTCAACCCGCCTACGTTATGGTCGATGGCCATATCGTTGTCGTTGAGAATGATGAGTAAGTTGTTGGGATTTATCGAAGCATTGTTCAGCCCCTCGAAAGCCAAGCCTCCGGCGATAGAGGCATCGCCGATGACGGCAATTACCTTGCGTTCTTTGGGGTCGTGTTGTAATCGCGTGGCGATGGCCATGCCCAGAGCTGCCGATATGGAGTTGGAGGCGTGCCCGGCAATGAATGCGTCGTATTCGCTTTCGGCCGGGTTGGGGAATCCGCTCAACCCGTTCAGCTTGCGACAGGTGTCGAACCGGTCGCGACGGCCGGTGAGTATCTTGTGGCCGTAGGCTTGGTGCCCCACGTCCCACACGATGCGGTCGTAGGGAGTGTCGAACACGTAGTGCAGGGCCACCGTCAACTCGACGGCTCCCATGCTCGACCCGAAATGCCCCGGGTTTTGGGCGAGCGAGCCGATGAGGAAACGCCGTATCTCGGCACACACCTCGGGAAGCTTTTCGACCGGCAGCTTGCGCAAGTCGGCCGGGAGGTTTATCTGTTTGAGTAGTTCTATATTATCGGGGTCCATTTCCATTGTTTTTATCGACTTGGCGGGTCATTGGCCTTTGCTCTCGCGTTTCCACTGCTTGTAAAGGGGCACGAACACGATAATTCCCGAGGCAATGATGGCAAACAGCACTTGTCCATCGATACCTCTCGCCCAAATCAACGTTACTGCACAAACGAGCCATAGCAGCGCTATACACGAGATACGGAACACATTATACTTTCTCATATCGAATTTCAGGTTTATTTTCGATGTATTGTCATCGACCTCCTTCCTAAGTCAACCTACAAATATAGATATTCTTTTGTAAGAAATAAAAAGATTATATCAAATTCGCGGGATAAATAAATATGGCGGAATAATAACTGTAAGATAGCCAGTATGTTGCTGACGCTGTCGGTTTTGAGGCTTATCGATGGCCGTGGCGGTTGTGGTCTTGTGATTCGAACCGGTTGCGAGACGTGTGTGCCGGAAACCGGAATACGGCGATTCGCGCAGGGCAAATCGCCGTATCGTATAATCGGGACAATGTCGTGCCGACGCGGTATTACTCGATGTTTTTCCGCACGCGGGTGAGATACTCTTTCATTCGGGTGGAGTCTTTTTGCTCGACGATGTCGAGCAGCGCCGACAGCTGCTCCTGTATCTGCCGCACCTGCTGTGGCGTGTTGGGGTTGAAGAGTATTTCGGTGAGCAGATAATCGTCTTCCGAGAGCAGGCCGCGGGCAATATCCATGTGCTTTTTGAAAGTGGTACCCGGGGCATCCTGGTGTTTCATAATCGAGGCAAATACCAGGGTCGAGGTGAAAGGTATCGACAGGGAATAGGCGATGGTTTCGTCGTGCTCGCGGAACGAATATTCAAATATGTTGAGCCGCAGCCGCTGGTAAATGTCCTTGAAAAAGATTTTGCCCAGATGGTCGCCTTCGGTGATGATGATGACGTGTTGCGTGCTCAGATCGCTCAGGTTGGCAAAAGTGGGGCCGAACATGGGGTGGGTCGACACGAACGGGTGGCCCGCCCGGGCGTAGAACTCGGGCAACCCTGTCTTGACCGAGGCGATGTCGGAGAGTATGGCGTGAGCCGGCAGATAGGGGAGTACAGCTTCGAATGCCTCGATGGTATATTTGACTGTGGCCGCGTTGATGACCAGGTCGGGGGCAAACTCGCCAATTTCTTCGGGGCGAGTCATGCGCAGGGTGTTGAAAGCGAACCGAAGCCGGTGCGGGTCTACGTCGTACAGTGCGACTTCGTGGTCGAAACTGAGCACGTCGGCAAAGAACGAGCCCATCTTTCCGGCGCCGAGAATGACTATTTTCATAAATGAAGCGAATCCTTATACAATAATAATTATCGGTTGATGATTTCCATTTGCTGGTGTACCGACTCCTCGTGAATGGCCTGCATGACCTCTTTCATAAACTCGGCTCCCATGTCCAGCTCTACGGCCTGAGCCATACGTTTTTGCAAAATCTCGTCGTAACGCGAGGCTTGCAACACGGGCATGCTGTGCTCCTTTTTGTATTGGCCTATCTCGCGCGATACTCTCATGCGCTTGGCCAGCAGTTCGAGCAGCTGGTTGTCGAGTTGGTCTATTTGGTGTCGCAGTTCCGAGAGGTTTTCGGTTGTCTGGGTTGTTTCGCGAATGACCAGCATGTTGAGTATGTAGTCGAGTGCGTCGGGGGTTACCTGTTGGTTCTTGTCGCTCCACGCACAGTCGGGGTCGCAGTGCGACTCGACGATGAGTCCGTCGAATCCCATATCCATAGCCTGCTGGCAGAGCGGGGCCACCAGTTCGCGTTTGCCGCCTATGTGGCTGGGGTCGCAGAAAATGGGCAGTTGGGGCAAGCGGCGGCGCAGCTCGATGGGAATATGCCACTGGGGCATATTGCGATAGAGCTGCTTGTCGTAGCTGCTGAATCCCCGGTGAATGACGGCCAGCCGGCGCAAGCCGGCGTTGTAGATGCGCTCGACGGCACCAATCCACAGCTCGAGGTCGGGGTTTACGGGGTTTTTGATGAGGACGGGAATATCGACCCCTTTCAAGGCGTTGGCAATCTCCTGTACGGCAAAGGGGTTGGCGGTGGTGCGGGCGCCTATCCACAGTATGTCGATACCGTGTTTGAGGGCTTCGAATACGTGACGCTCGGTAGCCACTTCGGTGGCAGTGTACATGCCGGTTTCCTCCTTGACCCGTTTGAGCCAAGACAGGCCTTCCACACCGATGCCTTCGAATCCGCCCGGTTTGGTGCGGGGCTTCCATATTCCGGCACGGAATATCTTCACACCGTGTTCGGCCAGTTGTCGGGCGGTGGTCATTACCTGGTCTTCGGTCTCGGCGCTGCATGGACCGGCTATGATGATGGGGCGTTTGTTGTCGACTCCGGGGAGTTGAATCGGTTGTAAATCTTTCATGACGAACGGTTTTTATAATATTATTTTTTCGATACGTTGTAAGGCTTCCTGCATTCGCGCTTCTGACGCGCAGAGCGAGATGCGTATGTAGCGGTCGCCCCGGCTTCCGAAGATGAATCCGGGGGTGACGAATACGCGGGCGTCGCAGAGTATCCGGTCGGCCAGCCATTCGGCGTCGCGGATTCCGTCGGGGATACGGCCCCACAGGAACAGTCCCACCTGCGAAGGGTCGTATCGGCAGCCGAGTGTCTGCATGATTGCTTCGGCAATCTTGCGCCGCGAGCGGTATACCCGGTTCACCTCGTCGTACCACTCAGGTCCGCACGAGAGGGCCTTTATCGCTGCGCTCTGCAAAGGGCGGAACATGCCCGAGTCGATGTTGCTCTTTACCCGCAATATCCACTCGATAAACTGTGGGTTCGAGGCTACCATACCAATACGCCAGCCGGCCATGTTGTGCGATTTGCTCAGCGAGTTCATCTCGATACAGCACTCCCGGGCACCGGGCACCGAAAGCAGACTGACGGGATGGTCGTTGAGTATAAAGCTGTAAGGGTTGTCGTTGACGATGACGATTCCGTGACGATGCCCGAACTCTGCCAAGCGTGCGAACAACTCTGTCGAGGCATTGGCCCCGGTGGGCATATTGGGGTAGTTGACCCACATGAGTTTGATGCGGTCGAGCGGCAGCGATTCGAGTTGGTCGAAATCGGGTTGCCAGCCGTTCGCCTCGTCGAGGTCGTAGGTGAATATCTCGGCTTCGGCCAGTTTGCTCACCGAGCTGTACGTGGGGTAACCGGGGTTGGGCACCAATACTCCGTCACCGGGGTTGAGAAACGCGAGGCTGATGTGCAGGATACCCTCTTTCGAGCCGATGAGCGGCTGTATTTCCCGCTGCGGGTCGAGGTCGACCCCATACCACCGGGAATACCAGTCGGCAAAGGCCTGGCGCAACTCGGGTATCCCCACGTAGGGTTGGTAACTGTGGGTGTCGGGGCGTCGGCTCTCCCGGCATAGTGTCTCGATGGTATCGGGGTGGGGAGGCCGGTCGGGGCCGCCTATTCCCAGGCTGATGATGTCGAGACCTCGGTCGTTGAGCCCGGCAATCTCTTTCAACTTGCGTGAGAAATAGTATTCGCTCACGTGACTCACCCGGTTGGCGGGTTGTATGTTAGAGGGGTTTGTCAAATTCTGCATATTCTCCGAGTATTTTGAAATCTTTGGTTAGCGGCCGTATGGCTTCGAGCGACTGCTTGTAGCGGGTAAAGTTGTCGAAGGTGAGGTCGATGTAGAAACGGTATTCCCACTCGCGCCCGATGATGGGCATGGACTGTATCTTCGACAGGTTGATATCATAGAAAGAGAGTATCGTGAGCACCTTCGAGAGGCTGCCTTGTGTGTGTGGCAGACTGAAAACGAGCGACGATTTGTTGATGCGTTTGCCGGCAGTGAGCCATTGGCTGTGAAATGGGTCGGCGATGACGAGGAACCGGGTGAAATTGCGCTTGTTGGTTTCGATGCTTTCGGCCAAAATGTTCAGCCCGTAAATCTCTGCCGCCAGTCTGCCGCAGATGGCGGCATGCCCTTCGAGCCGGTGCTGTGCTATCTCTTGTGCGCTACCCGCCGTGTCGTCTTTCTCTACAATTTTCATGCGAGGGTGGGCTTGCAGAAACTCGCCGCACTGCATCAAAGCCATGGGGTGAGAGTTTACCTCGCGAATCTCGTCGAGCGTCTCGCCCGGCAGGGCTGCCAGCACGTGCGAGATGCGCAGTTTGTACTCTCCCACGACATTCAGCCTGCTTTTGCGCAGCAGCTCGTGGTTTTGCAGCAGGCTGCCGGCAATCGTGTTTTCGATAGCGATGATGCCCAGCAGGGAGTGGTCGTCGGCCATGCGGGTAAACATCTCGGGAAAGGTGGCGCAGGCGACGGTCTCGATTTCCTCCTCGGCAAAATAGGCGCGGGCGGCGGCTTCGTGGTAACAGCCCGATATGCCTTGTATGGTTATTCTCTTTTTCATAGGTCGAAAATAAAAATCCCGTTCGGTAAGGAACGGGATTTTATTATAGGTATCGTTAATCTGTTTTTACAATCGTTTAGTTGCATAAAACCCCGTTTTTATTTTGGTGAAAATAAAAATAAAAGTAAAAGTAATATGCAAAATTAAAATTCTTCATCATCTCTCGGTTGTGAGTTTGATGTTGCAAATGTAGTTAAATCATTTTTTAATCCAAACAAATCGTTATGAATTTTTGAATAAAACGATATTTTTTTTATTCTTTTCAAGCCGATACCGTCACGGTGTATCTCTGCCGATACGGGCGAGATGAGAAAAATAGGTTGCCGTTCGGTACCGAAGCGGGCTTTTTTTGTGTATCTTTGCATACAAGAAATAATAGTATGCTTATGGAAGCTTCGGAACAAAAACTTTTCTCTGTCCTGTGCGAGACAGTCTGTGCGGCAGCCGAGAAAGCCCGTGCCGAGGGTATGTCGCTTACCGATATGTATGTACAGGTGAAATATGACGAACAGCTGTTTACGGTTTTCGACGATGCCGAAGGTGTGTTGGTTCAGTTGACCATCGAGGATCTCGACGAGTGGCGCGCAGCCCATGAAAGCGAATCGTCGAATGCGGCGTTGATTGTATTTCTGAGAAAGGTGTTGAACTGCGACAAGGTGCATCAGGCCCTTCAATCGATTGACTTTATTTCGCCTTTCTCGGTGGTGTTGGTCGATGCCAATCAGGAGCCGGTGGTAGACCTCGTTACTCTCGACGACGAGAATGTATATCTGCACGACGATTTTTGGGAGAAGATGGATAAGGAACTCGATGATTTCTTTGAGCAACTCATGGCCGATACCAAGTAAACGGCCACGGTACAATATCCCGAATGCACTCTGTCGGCAAGCTCGGGAGAGGTTTTTCGCAATCTTACGAAAAGAAAAATTTTAATAATAATTTGATTATCGAAAGATAACCACTAATTTTGCGCTCTCAAAATTTGCACGCTTTTTGCAGAGAGTAGAGAAAACAGTAAAGAGTCTAATTTAATAAAATTCATAAGAATGAACGTTTCACATCAAAACACCGACAACCTGAATGCAGTGATTTCGATTGAAATATCGAAAGCTGATTATCAGGCAAAAGTTGATAAATCTCTTCGCGCTTACGGGCAGAAAGCCAATATCCCCGGTTTCAGAAAAGGGAAAGTCCCGTTTAGCATACTTACGAAGATGTTTGGGAAATCGGTTCGGGCAGAAGAGATTAACCGTTTGGTTTCCGAGTCGCTGTACAATTATATCCGTGACAGCAAACTCAATATCCTGGGCGAGCCGATGACGGCCGAGGATATGACTGTCGATCTCGACGCACAAGACGATTTTACATTCCGTTTTGATGTGGCTTTGGCTCCCGAACTCGATGTGAAAGTCGACAAAAAAATTAAGGTTCCCTACTACACGATTACCGTCGACGACGATATGGTGAATCGTCAGAGCGAGTCTTTCCGCTCGCGTTTCGGCAAGCAGGTATCGGTTGACGAGTCGACCGACGAGCGCGACCTCGTGAAAGGTTCGATGGTCGAGTTGGCTGCCGACGGAACTCCTGCCGAGGGTGGCATCGTCGTAGAGAGCACCATCGTTTCGCCCAACTATTTCAAGAGCGATGAGGAGAAAGCCAAATTTGCCGGTGTGAAGAAAGAGGCCAAAGTGGTGTTTAACCCCTCGAAGAGCTGCAATGGCTCGACGGCCGAGCTCGCCTCGATGCTCAATATCGACAAGGAAAAAGCTGCCCAGGTGACAGCCGATTTCGAAATGACCGTGACCGAAATCACCCATTTGCAACCCGCCGATCTGGATCAGGAGCTGTTCGACAACCTCTTCGGCAAAGACACCGTGAAGAGCGAAGAAGAATATTTCGCCAAGCTGCGTGAAATGATTGCCCGCCAGCTGGTTCCCGAGAGCGATTACCGCTTCTCGATCGATGCCCGCGCCGCCATCGAAAAAGCCGTAGGCGATTTTGAACTGCCCGAGGCATTCCTCAAACGATGGCTGCTGGCTACCGACCAGGAGCGTAAGGCCGAGACTATCGACGACGATTTTGCCAAGATGGTCCCCGACTTGAAATGGCAGTTGATTAAAGAGCAAATCGTAAAACAATTTGATATTCATGTCGATGACAACGATTTGAAAGCTGTGGCCAAACATGTGGCAGCCAGCCAGTTTGCTCAATATGGCATGACCGGTGTACCCGACGATGTGCTCGATCGCTATGCCAATGAGATGCTGTCGAGCAAAGATACCCGTTCGCGCCTGATTAACCAGGCTACCGAGCAAAAAATTCAGACAGCCATCAAAGAGTCGGTAACGCTCAACCAGAAAGAGATTTCGATGGAGAAATTCCAAAAACTGTTCGAAACGGCCGAATAAGAAACAGGCGATATAAAACCTCGATAAAAGCCCCGGAACTCACCGTTTTCGGGGCTTTTTTTGAGTACCGCACATGGCGTCTGCCCCATGAAGGGCCGGGTGTGGCGCGCGATATATTATTTTTTGTGAAAGATATTTGTAAAAAAGTGATTGCCCGCCCGATTTTATTTGGGGCATAACTGTTTTTATTTATATCTTTGACTGGAAAATAGGCTCGAAAACAATTAAAAACATATTATATTATGACAAACGATTTTAGAAACTATGCAGTGAAGCATTTGGGCATGAACGGTCTTGCATTGGATCAGTATGCACAGTTTACCAGTAGCTACCTCTCTCCGACGATTATGGAAGAGCGTCAGTTGAATGTTACCCAAATGGACGTCTTCTCGCGTTTGATGATGGATCGTGTGATTTTTTTAGGAACCCCTATCGACGATTATACGGCCAATGTAATCGAGGCCCAGTTGCTTTACCTCGACGCCTCCGATCCCGGCAAAGATATTTCGATTTATTTCAATACGCCGGGCGGCTCGGTCTATGCCGGTCTGGGCATCTACGACACGATGCAGTTCATCGGTTGCGATGTGTCGACCATTTGCACCGGTATGGCCGCCTCGATGGGCGCAGTGCTGCTGGTAGCCGGAACCCGGGGAAAACGTTTTGCCTTGAAACACTCGCGGGTGATGATTCACCAGCCGATGGGCGGTGCCCAGGGGCAAGCCTCCGATATCGAGATTACCGCTCGTGAGATACAGAAACTCAAAAAAGAACTTTATACCATCATCGCCGACCACTCGGGCAACCCCTATGAGCGGGTAGAGAAGGACTCGGACCGCGACTACTGGATGACTGCCGCCGAAGCCAAAGAGTATGGCATGATTGACGAGATATTGATTAAATCCAAGAAAAACGGTTTGAACAATGGCGAAGGCTGATAAATGTAGTTTTTGTGGCAGAGGAGAAAACGAGGTGAGATTGCTGATGCCCGGCCGTGACGGCTGCATTTGCGACGAGTGCGCCGAGCAGGCCTACCTCCTCTCCGAAGAGTATCTGCACAAGCGGAGAAAAAAAGACTCCAAATGGGCCATCTCGAGCGAAGAGTTACCCAAGCCCGACGAGATAAAAGCGTTTCTCGACCAATATGTCATCGGGCAAGACGATGCCAAACGCTATCTTTCCGTCTCGGTCTATAACCACTACAAGCGCATCATGCAGGCCTCGACCGACGACGATGTGGAGATTGAGAAATCGAACATCATTCTGGTAGGCCCCACAGGTACCGGCAAGACATTGCTGGCCAAGACCATCGCCCGGCTGCTCAAAGTCCCCTTTACCATCGTCGACGCCACCGTACTTACCGAGGCCGGTTATGTGGGCGAAGACATCGAGAGCATTCTCACCCGCCTGCTTCAAGTAGCCGACTATGACGTCGAGGCTGCCGAGCGGGGCATCGTCTTTATTGACGAAATCGACAAGATAGCCCGCAAAAGCGACAACCCCTCGATTACCCGCGACGTGAGTGGCGAGGGGGTGCAGCAAGGCCTGCTCAAACTGCTCGAAGGTTCCATCGTGAACGTGCCGCCCCAAGGCGGTCGCAAGCACCCCGAGCAGAAGATGATTGCGGTAAACACCAAGAACATACTCTATATTTGCGGAGGTGCCTTCGATGGTATCGAGCGTAAGATTGCCATGCGGCTCAACACCCATGTCGTAGGGTTCAACGGCGGCGGCAACAATAACCGCATCGACCGGGAAAACCTCTTGCAGTATATTGCGCCGCAAGACCTCAAATCGTTCGGCCTCATACCCGAGATTATCGGGCGCCTGCCCATACTCACCTATCTGCAACCCCTCGATCGCGAGGCTTTGCGCCGTATCCTGGTCGAGCCCAAAAACTCGATTGTCAAGCAGTATGTCAAACTCTTTGAGATGGATGGCGTGAAACTCACTTTCGACGACGATGTGCTCGATTATGTGGTCGACAAAGCCATCGAGTTCAAGTTGGGAGCCCGCGGATTGCGCTCGATTGTCGAGACAATAATGATGGACGCCATGTATGAGACCCCTTCGTCGGCAAAAAAGAAACTGCATATCACCCGCAGTTATGCCGAGAAAAAATTAGAGAAAGCAAAACTATTGGCCGTATAAAAAAACAGCAGTAAAATTTGGTAATTACGCAGAGATGTTTATAAATTTGTTAGACCGATAAGAGTGTCGGCTAAACAATAACGAGAAAGAGTATACCGTATGGCAAGAGAAATAAATCTGACTGAGGAACTGAAAAAAAATTTCGGATTCGATACATTCAAAGGGAATCAGGAAGCGATAATCAAAAATTTGCTCGCCGGGAAAGACACATTTGTGTTGATGCCTACCGGAGGAGGGAAATCGCTTTGTTATCAACTGCCGTCCTTGATTCTCGATGGGACAGCCATTGTCATTTCGCCTTTGATTGCCTTGATGAAAAATCAGGTCGATGCCATGCGCAATTTCAGCGCCGAAGATGGTGTAGCTCACTTTATAAACTCTTCGCTCAACAAAGCGGCGATAGATCAGGTGAAAAACGATATATTGTCGGGGAAAACCAAATTGCTGTATGTGGCTCCCGAGTCGCTGACCAAGGAAGAAAACATCGATTTCCTGCGCCAGGTCAATGTCTCGTTCTATGCAGTCGACGAGGCTCATTGTATCTCGGAGTGGGGGCACGATTTCCGCCCCGAGTATCGGCGCATACGACCCATTATCAACGAGATAGGAGTGAAGCCTGTGATAGCCCTCACGGCCACGGCTACACCCAAGGTGCAGCATGACATTCAGAAGAATCTGAGCATGCTCGACGCCACGGTGTTCAAGTCGTCGTTCAACCGGCCCAACCTCTACTACGAGGTGAGGCCCAAGACGGCAAATATCGACAAGGACATTATCAAATACATCAAGTCGCAGGAAGGCAAGTCGGGCATCATCTACTGCCTTAGCCGTAAAAAGGTGGAAGAGCTGGCCGAGCTTTTGCAGGTGAACGGGATACGGGCGTTGCCCTATCATGCCGGTATGGACTCGGCTACCCGCACCCAGAACCAAGATGCGTTCCTGCTCGAGAAAATCGATGTAATTGTAGCCACAATAGCCTTCGGCATGGGTATCGACAAGCCCGATGTGCGTTATGTCATACACTACGACATACCCAAAAGCCTCGAAGGCTACTATCAGGAAACGGGGCGTGCCGGTCGCGATGGAGGTGAAGGCCAATGTATAACATTTTATATCAATAAAGATTTACAGAAACTCGAGAAATTCATGCAGGGAAAACCCTTGGCCGAGCAAGAGATAGGCAAACAGTTGCTGCTGGAGACCGCAGCCTATGCCGAGTCGTCGCTCTGCCGTCGCAAAATTCTGCTGCACTACTTTGGCGAGGAGTATGAAGAAGATAATTGTGGAAATTGCGATAATTGCCTAAATCCTAAAAAACAAGTGGAAGCAAAAGATCAACTTTGTGCGGTTCTTGAAACTATCATTGCACTGAAAGAAAAATTTAAAGCCGAGTATGTTATCGATGTCCTGTTGGGAAAAGAGACCAGCCAGGTGCTGTCGTACCAGCACGAAGACCTTGAAGTCTTCGGTTCGGGGCAGGGCGAGGACGAGCGTACATGGAATGCCGTGATACGCCAGGCATTGATAGCCGGTTATATAAATAAAGATATTGAAAATTACGGATTGTTGAAGGTGACCAAGGCGGGACATGCGTTTCTCAAAAATCCGGTGTCGTTTAAGATTGTGAAAGATGCCGATTTTGAAGAAATGGAAGAAGAGGTGCCCATGAAAGGTGGTGCAGCCTGTGCGGTCGATCCCGAGTTGTATTCCATTCTCAAAGACCTGCGCAAGAAGATTGCCAAACGACTTGAATTGCCCCCTTATGTCATCTTTCAGGACCCTTCGCTCGAAGCCATGGCCACGACCTATCCCATCACCCTCGAAGAGTTGCAGAATATCCCGGGTGTGGGTGCCGGCAAAGCCAAACGATATGGCGAGGAGTTTGTCAAGGTAATCAAGGCTCATGTCGAGGAGAATGAAATCGAGCGCCCCGAAGACCTGCGGGTACGCACCGTAGCCAACAAGTCGAAACTGAAAGTCTCTATTATCCAAGCCATCGATCGCAAGATTGCTCTCGATGAACTGGCCGAGTCGAAAGGCCTCGAATTTGGCGAACTGCTCGACGAAATCGAAGCCATCGTTTACTCGGGCACGAAAATAAATATCGACTATTTCTTGTGCGAAATTATGGATGACGAGCACATCGAAGATATTTTCAACTATTTCAAGGAGAGCGAAAGCGACAGTCTTGAAGATGCCATTGAAGAATTTGGCATGGAATACAGCGAAGAAGAGATACGGCTCATTCGCATCAAATTCCTGTCGGAGATGGGAAATTGACAGGATTGACGGTAAAGATACAGGGGCTGCTTGCGTACAGGCAGCCCCTCTTTTTAGGTGGAGATTCCTCGTGTTTTAGAGTGTTGTGTCTCCTCGATCGAGAGGTGGGGAAGAGTAGTCCCCTCTCGGGGAGAGAAAGTATGCTTCTCGAGAGCGAAAAATAATTTAAAAATCTGGCGAAGGGATATAAATAGCTTGCAAAAAATACTTATCTTTGCATGCAATAAAATCATAAATGAATTTCATTATGTCATTTGTTGCAGAAAAAGTGGTGATGGACGGATTAACATTTGATGATGTATTGTTAATCCCCGCTTACTCCGAAGTCCTTCCGCGTGAGGTCGAGCTATCGACACAGTTTTCACGAAATATCCGATTAAATATCCCCTTAGTTTCGGCGGCCATGGACACCGTTACCGAAGCACAGTTGGCAATCGCTATAGCCCGCGAAGGCGGTATCGGCGTGATTCATAAAAACATGAGCATCGAGGCGCAGGCCCGCCAGGTACATGCCGTGAAACGTGCCGAGAACGGTATGATTTACGACCCGGTTACCATCAAGTGCGGTTCCACGGTGCGCGAGGCTTTGGCCATGATGAGCGAGTTTCACATCGGCGGTATCCCCGTGGTCGATGAGAATAAGATTTTGGTAGGTATCGTGACTAACCGCGACCTGCGTTTCGAGCGCGACCTCGATCGCCTGGTCGATGAGGTGATGACCAAAGAGCACTTGGTGACAACCTCGCAATCGACCGATTTGCAGCAGGCCGCCGATATTCTTCAAAGACACAAAATCGAGAAACTGCCGGTAGTCGATAAAGAGGGACACCTCATAGGCTTGGTTACTTACAAGGATATTACCAAGGCCAAAGACAAACCGTTTGCTTGCAAAGACAAGCTGGGCCGTCTGCGTGTTGCCGCCGGTGTAGGCGTTACAGCCGACTCGATGACCCGTGTCGACGCACTCGTCGAGGCCGGTGTCGATGCCATCGTTATCGATACGGCTCATGGGCACTCCAAGGGGGTAATAGGCGTTTTGAAAGATATCAAGAACAAATATCCCGATATAGACGTAGTCGTGGGCAATATCGCCACGGGCGAGGCCGCCCGTTATCTGGTCGATGCCGGAGCCGACGGTGTGAAAGTGGGTATTGGTCCGGGTTCTATCTGCACGACTCGGGTGATTGCCGGTGTGGGTGTGCCCCAGTTGTCGGCCGTTTACGACGTGGCCAAAGCGTTGAAAGGTACAGGTGTTCCCTTGATTGCCGATGGCGGCATACGCTACTCGGGCGATATTGTCAAGGCATTGGCTGCCGGAGCCTACTCGGTCATGTTGGGCGGCATGCTGGCCGGAGTAGAAGAGTCGCCGGGCGAAACAATCATATTCAATGGGCGTAAGTACAAATCGTATCGGGGAATGGGTTCGCTCGAAGCCATGGAAAAAGGTTCGAAAGACCGCTATTTCCAAGCCAACGAAACCGATGCCAAGAAACTCGTGCCCGAGGGTATCGCAGCCCGTGTGCCTTTCAAAGGCTCGCTCTACGAGGTCGTTTACCAGATGGTAGGCGGTCTGCGTGCCGGCATGGGCTATTGTGGCGCCAAAGACATTGAGGCCCTGCACAACGCCAAATTTACCCGTATCACCAACGCCGGTGTCGCCGAGAGCCACCCGCATGATGTGGCCATCACCAGCGAGGCACCCAATTACAGTCGGGGATAACGGAGGCGAAACAGATTTTTTGAAAAAATGATACACTATTTTAGCGGTCGTCATATAATTTTTTTATTGTCGGGGCGTTAAAATAGTGTATTATTTTTTTTGATAACCGAGGGCTTCATACGGCCCTCGATAAAAACTAACGCATATAACACAATGAAAAACAAATGGCTTGTAGCGGCTTTGCTTGCCGGTAATTCCTGGGCCTGGGTCTTGGCTGCCGATGTAGACCCGGTCATTATGAGAGTGAATAACAAGGATATTCACAAATCGGAATTTGAGTATATCTACAACAAGAACAGCCAGCAGCAAATCGATCAGAAGTCGCTCGACGAATACGTTACGCTATTTAAGAACTATAAGCTCAAAGTGGCCGAAGCCGAAGCTTTGGGCATCGATACGACCTCGGCTTTCAAGAACGAGCTGGCCGGCTATCGTGACGAACTGGCCAAGCCCTATCTGATTGACACATCGGTCGATGAGCAGTTGGCCCGCGAGGCTTACGAGCGTATGAAGGAAGATGTCGAGGTGAGCCATATTCTCGTGGGGCTCAATGCCCGCACTCCCGAGGATAGGGCTGCAGCCCGGCAGAAAGCCGATTCGATACTGGGCCGTATCCGTGCCGGAGAGGACTTTGGTACTCTGGCCGAGAAATACAGCGAAGACGGGTCGCGCCAGAATAAAGGCTATTTGGGATTCGTTCGTGGCGGTCGCACCGTCTATCCGTTCGAGAAAGCCGCATTCGCCTTGCAGCCCGGCGAGGTGTCGGACGTGGTAGAGACTCAGTTCGGCTACCACCTTATCAAGGTGCACAGCCGTCGTCCCAACCCGGGAGAGTTCTTGTTTGCCCATATCATGGTACTGGTTCCCCGCAATGCTTCGGACGAGGTGAAAGCACAGAAAGAATCAGAGATACGGGCTATTTATGAAGAGTTGAAAGCCGGTGCCGATTTTGCTACCTTGGCAAAAGAACGCTCGGAAGATACAGGTTCGGCCGTGCGCGGTGGTGAACTGCCGTGGGTAAGCAGCGGTCAGTTCGTCAAAGAATTTGAAGATGCCGGTTTTGCTCTTACGAATAAAGGCGATATAACCGAACCCGTGTTGTCGCCCTACGGCTGGCACATCATTAAATTGCTCGACAAGCGGGGCATTAAACCGTTTGAGCAAATGCGTTCCGAGATAGCCCGCATGATGTCTCGCGACGAGCGGGGCAGTATGGCTCGCACCGCCATGGTGACCAAGTTGAAAGACGAATACGGTTTTTCGCTGGACGAGACCCAGAAGGAGAAATTGATGAAACTGGCTCGGGAGTTGGGTAAAGTCGACTCATCGTATATTGCGGCCATACACAACGATCAAAGCACGCTTTTCTCGTTCGAGGGTCATACCTGTACCGTGGCCGATTTTGCCGGGTTCCTGCCCAAAGGCCGTAGCGTCACGATTAATGTGGCAGATTATGTCTCGGCGATGATTGGCTTCATGGTCGATAAGGAGATTCTCGATTATGAGAAAGGACGCCTCGAAGAGAAATACCCCGATTTCCGTAACCTTATGAACGAATATCGCGACGGCATACTGCTCTTCGAGGTGAGCAATCGCGAGGTGTGGGAAAAAGCCTCGTTAGATACCGAAGGTTTGCAGAAATATTTCAAGAAAAACCGGAAGAAATACAAATGGGACAAACCTCATTACAAGGGATTTCTCATTCAATGCAGCGACGATGCCACGGCTCAGGCCGTTAAGAAACGGTTGAAAAAGCTCGATGCCGACTCGGTTGTCGTGGTGCTCGCCCGCGAGTTTAATACCGACTCCCTCACACACGTGAAGGTAGAGCGAGGCCTCTTTGTCGAGGGCGAGAATGCCATGATAGACCAACTGGTATTCAAGGGTGCTCCCGCCAAAGTCGACGAGAAACTGCCGGTGGCTTTTGTGTGGGGCAAGTTGTTGAAGAAATATCCCGAGGCCTATACCGATGTGCGCGGCCAGGTGACTGCCGATTATCAAAACTATCTCGAGAAAGTATGGGTCGAGAACCTGAACAAAAAGTTCCCGGTAGAAATAAATGAAGATGTCCTAAAAACCGTTAACAAGCAATAGCAAGTGGGTATTTAAGTCGTATTTTAGCGAAAATTTAACCCACTGATGCAATCGGAACATGTATAAAGTATCGATAACAGTACTCGTTGCAACTCTTTCGGCATGCCTTTTCACGGCGTGCCGAAACGGGTTACAGGGTGATGCCGATTCTCTGGTGCAGATAGACGACGCCATCTTGTCGCGCCACGAGGTTGTCGATGCCATGCCCAAGGGCCTTTCGTCGGCCGACAGTGCCGAGTTTGCCGAGCGTTACATACACCGCTGGATCAACGACGAACTGCTGTATCGGGTGGCTCGCAGGAATGTCCCCGACTTAAAGCGCATCGATGCCCTGGTAGAGCGCTATCGCCGCGATTTGGTCATTTTCGAGTATCGCAAGCGGTTGCTCAGCGAGCGGGTGGCCAAGGAGTTTGACGAGCAGGAAATGCTCGATTATTACGAAAAAAATGCCGATATGTTCCGGCTGCGTGAAGCTATTCTCAAAGGCCTTTACCTGAAAGTGCCCGAGAACGCGCCCAATATAGGTCAGTTGAAAAAATGGTATTGCTCGTCCGGCCCCGACGGAGTAGAGAAGATTGAGAAATACGCGTTGAAAAATGTGGTAATCTATGATTATTTCTATGACCGGTGGGTTCCTTTCGAAGAAATTGTCAGCAATATCCCATATGAATTTGGCGAGCCCGAAACTTTTCTGAAAACTCACCATAAGCTCGAGTTCAAAAAAAACGGATATTGGTATTTACTCCACATCGTCGAGTTCAAGACTCCGGGCGAGGTGATGCCTTATGACTTTGCCAAGACACAGATTCAAGAAATTCTTGCCAATAGCAATCGTCTCGATTTCAACCGGGAGTTGGAAGAGAGTCTCTATAACGATGCCGAAAAATCGGGAGCGATAAAATGGTTGTATCAACGAGACGAGTCTGTGCAAAAAGATAGTATAAAATAAAATTTGAGTTATGCGTAAACTTACTGATTGGCTTTTGTTTTTTGTGCTGGCAGCAGTGGTGGCTATGCCGGTTTTTGCCGATGATAACATCATCGACGAGGTTGTATGGATTGTAGGCGACGAGGCTATTTATAAGTCGGAGGTCGAAGAACAATATCGGCAGATGCAATACGACGGGCAGCGTATCGACGGAGACCCCTATTGTGTGATACCCGAGCAAATAGCTGTGCAGAAACTGTTCCTGCACCAGGCCAAACTCGATACGATTACAGTGCCCGATGCTACGGTTTTCCAGCAAGTCGAGGCCCGTATCAACTACCTCATTGCCAATATCGGCTCGAAAGAGAAATTGGAAGAGTATTTCAAGAAACCCGTGACCGAGATTCGCGAGGAACTGGCCAACATCATTCGCGACCAGGGCACCGTGCAGGAAGTGCAGCGAAACCTGGTGAAAGATGTGAAGATTACTCCTGCCGAGGTACGTAAGTTTTATAATCAGTTGCCTATCGACAGTATTCCCTATATCCCTATGCAGGTCGAGGTGCAGATTATTACCCATAACCCCAAGGTGCCGCAGCAGGAGATAGACAACGTGAAAGCCCGTCTGCGCGATTTCAGCGAGCAGGTAAACAAAGGCGAACGTGATTTCTCGACGTTGGCCGTGCTTTACTCCGAAGACCGGGCCTCGGCTATGATGGGCGGCGAGTTGGGATTTGTGAGCAAGAGCAATCTGGTACCCGAGTTTGCCAATGTGGCTTTCAACCTGAACGACCCCAAGAAGGTGTCGAAGATTGTCGAGACCGAGTATGGCTACCACATCATACAGCTCATCGAGAAACGTGGCGACCGCATCAATGTGCGTCACATTTTGCTGCGTCCCCATGTCTCGGAGAAAGATATCTCCGATGCGCTGGTACGTCTTGATACCCTGCGCACCGACCTGGAAGCCGGGAAATTTACTTTCGACGAAATCACACAGTATGTATCGCAAGACAAGGATACCCGCAACAACAAGGGGCTGATGGTGAACCCCCAGACCGGGAACCCCAAGTTTGAAATGGGGCAGCTCCCTCAGGACGTTGCCAAGGTGGTGGCCGACATGCAGGTAGGCGAAATCTCGAAACCTTTTGTGATGACCGACGAGCGCAAGAACAAGGAGGTCGTAGCCATCGTAAAACTGAAAAGCCGAATCGAAGGACACAAAGCCAATATGTCGGACGATTACCAGACTCTCAAAGCCATAGTCGAGGAAAAGAAAAAGACCGATATCCTCAACGAATGGCTGGCCAAGAAGCAGAGTGAAACCTATATACGTATCAAGGAAGGCTGGCGAAATTGTGAATTTAAATATAACGGTTGGATAAAGCAATAAATGCCTATGAGGCAGTATAAGAATAGAAATATGGATAATACGGGTAAGAGGCATAAAACGCTGGCAGGCGTTTTATGCCTGCTTGCTGTTGGTATGTGGGCGGCAACCGTCCCCCAGCCGGGAACCGCGAAGCCCGACGACCCTGACAAAGTGTATCTGCTCAATAGCGACGAGCTTACCTTCGACAAAGAGCAGAGTTCCGACTACCGGGTGTTGCGGGGGAATGTGATTTTTCGCAAGGACAGCATGTATATGTATTGCGACAGCGCCTATTTCTATGAGGAGGACAACTCGCTCGACGCCTTTGGCAATGTGCGCATGGAGCAGGGCGACACCCTTTTTATTTATGGCGACGTGCTCTATTACAGCGGCGACGAGCAGATAGCCCGTTTGCGTGAGAATGTGCGCATGGAGAATCGCGACGTGACTCTCTTTACCGACAGCCTCAACTATGAGATGATACCCAACATCGGGTACTATTTCGACGGAGGCAAACTGGTCGACTCGCAAAACGAACTCTCGTCGGTCTACGGGCAATACTCGCCCGACACGAAACAGTCGGTATTCAATTTCGACGTGCAGTTGGTCAACGAGAAATACACTCTCTACTCCGACACCCTCGAATACAATACGCAGAGCAAGATTGCCGACATCGTAGGCCCTTCGACCATCGTGTCGGACAGCAATATCATCTACTCCACTGCGGGGTGGTACAATACCGAGACCGACAAGTCTATGTTGTTGAAGCGGTCGTTGGTTACCTCGAAAGGGCAGAGCCTCACCGGCGATACCATCTACTACGATCGGAGGTCGGGGTTCGGCGAGGTATTCGGCAACATGGTGCTCAACGACTCGATACGTTCCATTATCATGGAGGGGCAGTATGGCTTTTACAACGAGCGTACCGAATATTCCTTTGCCACCGACTCGGCCCGAGCCCTTGAATTTTCCCGGGGCGACACCCTCTATCTGCACGCCGACACTCTCAAATCGCATCTTGTCTTGCCCGATTCGACCCGTTTGCTGCAAGCCTATCACGGCGTGCGCTTTTTCAGGGTCGATGCCCAGGGAGTGTGCGACTCCATGGAGTTTACCTCGGCCGACTCGCTGTTGCACATGTACAAGCTCCCCATTATTTGGAACGAAAACTATCAGATAACCGGCGACACGATACGCATACACATGAACGACAGTACAATCGACTGGGCTTTTATTCCGGCTGCCGCCTTTGCAACCCAGCACAAAGACTCGGTATTCTTCGACCAAGTGTCGGGCAAGACGTTGAAGGCCTGGTTCGAACAGGGGCAGTTGCGTCAGGTCGATGTGAGCGGTAATGCCCAAACCATATTCTATCCGCAGGAACGCGATTCGACCCTTACGGGGCTCAACAAGGCCGAGAGCGGATTTCTCACCATGTATTTGAAAAATCAGCAGATGGAGAAGATTATCATCTGGCCACAGCCTCAGGGCAGCATGACGCCTATGGAGATGGTGAAGCCCGACCAGCTCTATCTGCCTGCCTACAAGTGGTATAGTGAGTTGCGCCCGTCGAGTCCCGACGATATTTACCGTAAACCCGAGGTGAAGGTCGAGGTCGTCGAGGAGAGTAAAAAAAAGCACCAGTTCAGACATTAATGTGATGGAGGTGGTATTATGAGCGATATTATACATTTGCTACCCGACTCTGTGGCCAACCAGATAGCTGCGGGTGAGGTGATACAGCGGCCGGCTTCGGTCATCAAGGAGTTGGTCGAGAATGCGGTCGATGCCGGGGCTACGGCGATTCAAATTGTTCTGAAAGATGCCGGTCGCACCCTTATCCAGGTTATCGATAACGGCAAGGGCATGTCGCCCACCGATGCCCGTCTGGCTTTTGAGCGGCACTCCACTTCCAAAATACGTTCGGCCGACGACTTGTTCACCCTGCACACCATGGGGTTCAGGGGCGAAGCGCTGGCCTCGATTGCGGCCATTGCCCAAGTAGAACTGCGCACCCGTCGCTGCGACGATGAGGTGGGTACTTGTGTGCGCATGTCGGCCTCGCAGTGCGAGGGGCAGGAATCTGTCTCTACGCCTGTGGGCAGCAATTTTGCCGTGAAGAATATTTTTTTCAACGTGCCGGCTCGCCGCAAGTTCCTGAAATCGAATCAGGTGGAGTTGAATAATATTTTAAGCGAATTTGAGCGTATGGCTCTCATCAATACACAGGTAGCTTTCACGCTCACGCACAACGATACCGAGCTTTTCAACCTGCCGGCCTCTAATTTGCGCCAGCGCATTGTCGCTCTCTTCGGGAAGAGCCTCAACCAACAGTTGCTGGCTCTCGATACCGAAACTTCGCTGGTCAAGATTTCGGGTTATGTAGGCCGGCCCGAGTCGGCCCGCAAACGGGGAGCCTTGCAATATTTCTTTGTCAATGGCCGTTATATGCGTCACCCCTATTTCCACAAAGCGGTGACTATCTGCTACGAGCAGTTGGTTCCGGTGGGCGAGATGCCCAACTATTTCATCAATCTCACGGTCGAGCCCGAAACCATCGACGTGAACATTCACCCCACGAAATCGGAAATCAAGTTCGAGAACGAGCAACCTATCTGGCAGATTCTGTCGGCCTCGGTCAAAGAGGCGTTGGGCAAATACAGTATGGCTCCCACCATCGATTTCGATATGGACGATGCTCCCGAGATTCCGGCTTCGAAGCCGGGAGTTCATGTGCAACCTCCCACGGTGCAGGTCGACAGGTCGTACAATCCTTTCCGCACGGGTGGGGGAGGCGGAGCTTCGGCCAAGCGTCCCCAATACGACTGGCAACAGCTGTACAGCAGCTTCAACAGTGCACCCGGGGAACTGCCGCTCACGCCCGATACCGAAGGTGCGATACCGTCGAAGGCCGATTTCTCGACCGATTATGTGTCGCGTCTCTCCGACGAAATGCCTCAGGGAACAGGCGTTTTCCCCGAATTTGAGTCGAAACTGAACCCAAGCAGCCGTCCGGTATTGCAGTTGAAAGGACGTTATATCACCGTGCCTGTGGCCGACGGGCTCATGGTCATCGACCAGCATCGCGCTCATGCTGTGATTTTATTCGAGCGTTTTATGGCACGGTTCATGTCGCGTGAGATGGCTTCGCAACGTATCCTTTTCCCCGAGATTATGCAGCTCACCGTCGCGCAGGCGGCTGCGTTGCAGACGATTTGGGACGAGCTGGCTGCATTGGGTTTCGATCTGGCCGATATGGGGCAGAACAGCTATTCGGTCAATGCCGTACCTGCCGGTGTGGAGGGAGTCGATGCTTGCGATCTCATCGGGCAGATGATTGCCACCGCTTCGGAGAAAGAGCACGACGCGAAAAATTCGTTGCAGCGGCGCATCGCCTGGACTTTGGCCGAGGCTGCTGCCGTAACGGTTGGGCAAACGCTCTCGAAAGAGGAGATGGCGACTATCGTCGACGACTTGCTGTCGCTCCAAACTCCGGCCTATACACCTGTGGGGAAAGCTGTCTTTGTCGTCATCTCGTATGACGAGTTGCAGAAACGATTCAATTAAACCCTTTGCGACTATGTTGGTATGGTTATCCCCGGCCAAGACAATGACCGGGAAGAGTAAGATAGAGGTGCCGGTGGCGACACGCCCTCGATTTGCCGACGAGGCAGCTCATGTCGCCATGGAAATGGCGCGCTATTCGGTTGACGAGTTGGCCGATATGTTGGGCGTGAACCGGGCACTGGCTTTACAGACCAAGGAGCGGTATAACGATTTCCATTCGCCCGAGACAGTCGGTATCCCTGCGCTGTTGGCCTATACGGGCATAGTCTTTCGCTATCTTTCCCCGGCCGATTTCACGGCGGCCGATTTCGAGTATGCCCAGGCGCATCTGCGCATTGCCTCGGCCTGTTACGGCCTCACTCGCCCGCTCGATGTCATCAAGCCCTACCGCATGGAGTATACCGTAGAGCTGCCTTCGATAGGTTGCCCGATGGACGTATATTGGCGACCTCTGATTACCGATAGTCTCATTGCCGATGTGCAGGCGGCCGGTGGCACATTGGTCAACCTGGCCAGTCGGGAGGTTCAGCTGTCTGTCGACTGGGCCCGCCTCAACCGTGAGGTGCGGGTTATTACCCCCGAGTTCAAGGTGAATCGGGGCGATGCTCTCAAAACCATCGTTGTCTATGCCAAGATGATGCGGGGGGCGATGACTCGGTTCATCTTGAAAAACCGCATCACCGCCCCCGATGACTTGAAGGCCTTTTCGGCCGAAGGCTTCCATTATTCTGCCCGGTACTCGACACCCGATAATCCCCTCTTTATCGTGTGAAAGGACTCTCTTCTGTCGGGAATTTCTCGGGCTTTTCCTTTTCTCATTTCTTTGCGTTATGAGTCTCGCAAGATTTTGGACTGTCAGATGAACAATTCGGGCTCCTTGCGCGATTCGCAGGCTTTACCGATTCGTTGAATCGTGTGTTCCAGCTCTATCCGATTCACCTCACGCCCTTGTCGCGGGCACACGGCGACACACCTCATGCACGAGATACATTTGTCTGTATCGGTTATTTGCGGATTGTCGAGGGGAATGGCTCCTACCGGGCACAAGGTGGCACATGTGCCGCAACGGAGGCATGCCTCGGTCGCATGGGGCTTGGTCGCTACCCCGTTGTAGGGCTTGTAGTCGGGGTTCCCTTTCACCGTTATGGGAGCAGGGGCTGTCCCTTCCTGCTTCATGCGGTCGAGTTTGGCCACGATTTGAGAGGCAAACTCCCGAAGCTCCTTCTCGTCGGCACTGTCGGGCCGACCGTTGGCATAGGCTCGTATGATAGAGTGCTCGGCGATGCAGGCGATACCTGCCACGGGGCGGAAGCCGTTAGCCTCCAATGCCGATTTCAGTTCGAGCAGGGCATCGTCATAATCGCGGTTGCCATATACGGCCACGGGAATTGCCGGGGTGTCGTGTCCCGTAATTCCTTTCAGTCGTTCGAGAGCGATGGCCGGGACTCGGCCTCCATATACGGGTACTGCCGCCAGCAGGAGGTCGTCATGTTGCAGGTTGGCGTTGTATTTGCCTGCCTCCCGGGAGGACAAATCTATTTCGGTCACGTGCGGGTCGATTGCTCTCCCTACGATTTCGGCAGCCTTGCGGGTACCGCCCGTAGGGCTGAAATGCGCCATATACATCATCGTTTCCTGGATTGTTTGGCGGGTTATTGTTTTCTGCGACGATCCTGTACGATGGCATCGAGCACGGCTACCGTGGTCAGGTTCACGATGTCGCGTGTCGAGCTGGCGATGTCGGTAAAGTGGATAGGCTTGTTCAATCCCATTTGAATCGGGCCTATCGATTCGGCTACTCCCATCTCGAGCATCAGTTTGTAGGCCGAGTTGGCCGAACTCAGGTTGGGGAATACGATGGTGTTTACCTCGCGCCCTTTAAGTTTATTGAAGGGGTAGGTTTTGTCGCGCAGCTTGTTGTTGAGTGCAAAATTCATCTGCATCTCGCCGTCGATGACAATTTCGGGATATTGCTCGTGCAGAATGTCGATGGCCTCGTGTACCCGTTGCGGGCTGCCCAGGTTGTCCGACCCGAAATTGGAGTAGGAGACCATGGCGATGACCGGGTCTTGGGCAAAGAAGCGTACCGAGTCGTAGGCCAGCTTGGCGATGTCGACCAGCGTTTCGGTGGTTGGCTTGCGGTTGATAAGCGTGTCGGCAATGAAATAGGTCCCTCGCTTGGTATTCATGATGTGCATGGCCCCGAAATGTTTGTAGCCCTTTCGTATGCCTATCACTTCCTTGGCAATCTGTATGGTTTCGGCATATTTCGAGTAAGTCCCGGTGATGAAGGCATCGGCCTCGCCGGCCTCGACCATCATCATGCCGAAATAGTTGCGGTCGAACATTTTCTCGTGAGCTTCGGGATAGGTCATGCCTTCGCGTTGTCTCTTCTCGGTGAGCAGGTGGGCGTAGCGGCAGCGGCGATCCTCTTCATTGGGGTGGCGCAGGTTGATGATCTGCATGCCGGTGAGGTCGACGCCTATCGAGGCGGCCAACTTGCCGATGAGCTCGTCGTTGCCCAGCAGGATAGGTTTGCATATACCGTCGCGCATGGCCGTTGCAGCAGCTTGTAGCATGTTGGCATGGTTGGCCTCGGCGAATACCACCCGTTTGGGCTCCTTGCGGGCCATCTCGGTAAACTCGCGCAACATCTTGTTGTCATAGCCCATGAGTTTTTTCAGCCGGTCGTTGTAGGCAGCCCAATCGGTAATGGGGTGTTGGGCCACGCCCGATTCCATGGCGGCACGGGCCACAGCCGGAGCTACGGCGGTGAGTAGTCGCGGGTCGAGCGCTTTGGGTATGATATATTCGGGCCCGAAGGTGAGTCGTTGGATACCGTAGGCCGAGTTGACCACATCGGGCACGGGCTCTTTGGTGAGTCGTGCAATCGCATAGGTCGCAGCCAGCTTCATCTCTTCGTTGATGGCTGTGGCGCGCACGTCGAGAGCACCGCGGAAGATGTAGGGGAATCCCAGCACGTTGTTGATTTGGTTGGGGTAGTCCGACCGGCCTGTGGCAAAGATGAGGTCGTCGCGCGAAGCCATGGCCTTGTCATAGGCAATCTCGGGATTGGGGTTGGCCAGCGCAAAGACGGTGGGGCGCTCGTTCATCGACTGAACCATCTCGGTCGTGAGCACATCGGCTACCGAGAGTCCCAGAAAGATGTCGGCCCCTCGCATGGCTTCTTCCAGTGTCGATATATCGGTGCGGTCGGTGGCAAACTGTTGCTTCGAGGGAGGCAGGTTGGGGCGATCGGAACGGATTACCCCCTTGCTGTCGACCATGACGATATTTTCGCGTTTGATACCCAGCCCCATGTATAGTTTGGTACACGAGATGGCAGCAGCTCCGGCTCCGTTCACAACGAGACGGGCTTCTTCGATTTTTTTCCCTTGGATTTCGAGGGCGTTCAACAGGCCGGCTCCCGAGATGATGGCCGTGCCGTGCTGGTCGTCGTGCATGACGGGGATATTGAGCTCTTCTTTTAGACGGGTTTCTATTTCGAAACACTCGGGAGCCTTGATGTCTTCCAGGTTGATACCGCCGAAAGTAGGCGATATGGCCTTGACTGCTTCGATGAATTTGTCGGGGTCTTTTTCGTTTATTTCGATGTCGAATACGTCGATGCCGGCAAATATCTTGAAAAGCAGACCTTTACCCTCCATAACCGGTTTGCCGGCCAAGGCTCCTATGTCGCCCAAACCCAGCACGGCCGTACCGTTGGAGATGACGGCGACCAAGTTCCCTTTGGCGGTGTATTCATAGGCCTTGTCGGGATCTTGCTCGATTTCGAGGCAAGGCTCGGCTACCCCCGGCGTATAGGCCAAGGAGAGGTCTCTTTGTGTGCTATATGGTTTGGTAGGAACGACTTCTATCTTCCCGGCTCTGCCTTCACTATGATATTTCAAGGCATCTTCTTTTAGAACTTTTGACATAAATATACGATTAAGTGGTTTATCTGTTTAATTTGTTTTCTCAATAGTTAATATAGCTTTTATTTTGTAAGCGTATTTGATGCAAATGTAGCAAATTTATTTTATCTCTTGTGTTAAGGAACATGATTCTTTACAATAAAGTTTATTAAAAAGCCCACTTTTTATTCCTATTTCAAGATTGGGCGGCTGCGATTGGTGTTATGCGATATGAAGAGGCTGCTACGGCAGCTTTGTAGCAGGTAGTCGAGTTTGGGAATAGCCTGATTTGTGCGTGGTTACAGGTGCATGACCTGCTCTTCGAAGTCGTCGCGCGAGCCGAGGGCCGAGTTGCGTATCTTCACCCGGTAGTTGTAGATGGTCGATACCGAGTAGCACAGGAATCGGGCTATCTTGGCACTGTCGGTGGTGCCCAGGCGCACCAATGCATAGATGCGCAGCTCGGGGGTGAGCGAGTTGGGTTTGGGGGTGATGCGGGCCTCGGGTATGAGCAGTTGGTTGAACTTCTCGACGAAATCGGGGTAGAGTTTCAGGAACGACTGGTCAAACTCGGCATAAAACATCTTGCGCTCGTTGGTGATGAGATTCTGCGATTTCAGGTTTTTGGCAAGCTCTTCGACCTTTCCCATAGAAGCCAGTTTGTTGAGCGAGCGCCGGTAGTCGTCCATCTTGTCGATATAGACGGCACAGTGGTCCATGTAGCGGCTCAGGTACTCCTCCTTGACGTGGTTGCTCTCGGTGAGCGAGTCGTTGACGGTTTGCAGGTGCTGGTTGGTGAGGTTGAGTTTCTCCTTGACCATGTTGAGCCGGTGGTTCTGGTAAAACAAAATCACAAAGGTAACCAGCAGTATGATGCAAAAGGCGCAGGTGATATAGGTGAATAGTATCGAGAGTTCGCGCTGTTTCTGTATCTGTGCCTGGTACACCTCCTCGATGATGGTGAATACCGGCATGAACTCGAGACTGCGCACCCGGGCATTACAGGCGCGGGCATCCTCGACCGAACATTTGATGTAGGCGTATGCCCGTTCGATGTCGCCTTCGCGGAACAACTGTTCGGCCAGCCGGTGCAGCGATACATACTCCCGCACCGAGGCTTTGAGGTCGCACTGTGCCGACAGGGCGTAGTAGATTTTAGAACTGTCGCTCTGCTGGGTCTTGTCAAAGACCTCGGCCATGCAATAGTAGGCTATGCCCCGGTCGTGAGAGTCGAGCGGCATTTGGTAGAGAGCCTCGCGCAAGATTTGCAGCGCCTGAGAGTAGTCGTGTTGGGCGGTCAACTCGTCCGATTTGACCACGCTGTATGTAAAGGAAGAGGCGTCGTTGGCTTGCAAGATGGAGTCGCGGTAGAGCCCGAGCAGCCGGTTGTAGTCGTTGCGTATCTCGGGTTCCAGAGCATAGTCGGCCAGCAGTCCGTAGAGAGTCCGTTTCAAATGGTAGTAATAGGGCAGAATGTAAGAGGGCAGGCTACTCCGCTTGATTTTTCCCAGAAGTTCGTCAGCCTCTTTATACATACCGGCATTGTAGAAACACTCGACCATGTTGAGTTTGGCTTGTATCTGCATGTCGCGGTTCCCGATGCTGTCCGACAAGGCAATCTGTCGTTTTACATATACCGTTTGGGAGTCGATGCTGAAGGCTCGGTAGGCATCGACCAGGCTGCCGAGTGCCTGGAAGCGGTCGGAGGGGGTGCGCTGCCGTTTCAGTTTTTGTTTCAGGTTGTGTATTTCTTTTTCCTTTTGGCGGGTGAAGCGATAGCGCTGTCCGATGAGCCGGTCGAGCGAGTCGAGGGTAGCTTTGACCGTATAGGAGGTTGTATGACTGTCGGGGTTCTCGGCCCGGAGTGGAAGGCCGGTTGCAAGACATGTGGCTATCAGGCTTGTCAATCCGATGGTTAATCGCTGGAAAATTGTCATGGCTTTTATGAAATTGAAGTCGATGATCTTTATTTGGAAGTTTCTGTAAAATATAGCTGCAACAGATGAAACAAAGATAAAAAATTATTTGTAAATATAAGTGTCTTATTGCTCAAAAAGGCTGTAATAATAGCTACTTTTAGAGCCTTTAATTTATGACTAAATAAATTGATTATAAGATATTTGTTTTTATTAAAATTCTACTTTTTTACTACTCAGAATTGACAGGCCCGAACAACTCCTATATTTTTGTGACGAAATCGAAAACAGATAATGTTCTTGGGTAAATCAATTATTAACCAACAAATATAAATAGTATGAAAAGCAAATTCTTACTTTTTTCGGCTTTTGCCTTGTGCTCGGCTTCATTAGCAGCCGGCAATTATCCCGCCTCTTTATATGTAATAGGTGATGCCACTCCGGCACAATGGGAGAGTGATAACGTTATCCGCATGGTTACGGTCGAAGATGGTGTGTATGAATACACCGGCGATTTGACCGAAGGCCGCATGCGCTTTGTGACAACCTACGATTTTGCTCCGGGCTATGGGCCTGCCCAGGCTGGCACGATGGTGAGCGATAATCCCAATGAGACTTATTTGGACTTGAGCCTCGGCTCGCACGAACTGGAATACCGCAGCGATTATACTGCCCCCGACAAGTCGTTCAAGGTTACGGCTGCCGGACGCTATAAATTCAGAGTCGACCTTACCGGCGAGAACCCAGTTGTCGAGGTGAGCGACGGTGCCGAGCTGCCCGATCAGGCCGCTTCGCATTTCGAGTCGATTTATGCGATAGGTTCGTCCACAAAAGCCGGTTGGGCCATCGAGAATGCCATCGAGTTGCCCGAGACCTCTTTTGATTCGGGTATCTATAAAGCCAAGTTGTACCTGAACAAATGCGAGGCTTTCGACGGCTTGAAGTTCATGATGGCTCGCAAATGGAACAACCGCATGTATGTATCGGCACAACCGGAGCAGACTGTCGAGGCTGCCGGGGAGTTCGATTTGAAGTATACCACCAACAGCGAGGAGGATTGGAAATTCAGCGTACTCATCGAGGGGCTGTACGAAGTGACTGTCGATGTGAACACCATGAAGATGACCATCGCCGAGACCTATCCCGACAAACTGTGGGTGATTGGCGACGCCGTGGGTGGCTGGACTTTTGAGGACGGTAACATCTTGGTAGCCTGCGAACAGTCTGGCGTTTATACCTGGACGGGCGATTTGGCTCAGGGTGAGTTGAAATTCTACGACGGTCCCAGCTTCGACGATGTGGCCTATGGTGCCGAGGGCGAGCAGACTCCCTTCCAGACCGGAGACCTGACTCTCACCAAGTTGAGCGACGGCAACGACTTCAAGTTCTATGTCGAGTCGGCCCAGGCAGGCAACTATACGCTCACGGTCGATTTGAAATCGATGAAACTCCATGTCGAGAAGAACAACGACCCCTCGACGGGAGTCGAGACGGTAGAGGCTGCCGGTTGGGTGCAAGAGTCATACGGTATCGTGTGCAACGAAGCTCGTGCCATGGCTCTCTATGATATAAGCGGCCGCAAGGTAGCATCGGCAAATGCTACGCTGTTGCCCTTCGACGCTCTCAACACCGGGGTGTATGTGCTCGTCATCGAGACCGCCCAGGGCCGTTCTACTCATAAAATCGTTATTCGATAAACCGTATGGGGAGGCTGCTCGGCGTGTGTGGGCAGGCCTCCCTTTTTGTTTTTCCCTAAATCACATATAGATGAAGAATAATCATTGTGGCAGGATAGCATTATGTGCGATCCTCTTATGCTTGCTGCCTTTTGCCGTGTGGGCCCAGAGCAAGGTCGAGGGCGTTGTTCTCGATGTCAATCAGGAGCCGCTCATCGGTGTCAATGTATCGGAGAAAGGTACGTCAAACCGTACGGTAACCGATATAGACGGCCATTTCAGTATCAGCCTCAGTTCGGCTACTCCTGTATTGCACCTCAGTTATGTAGGCTATGTGGCACAAGATGCCCCCGTGAACGGGCAGAGTGTGATGCAAATCGTCATGCACGAAAACAACGAAATGCTCGACGAGATTGTCGTGATTGGATATGGTATCCAGAAGAAGAGCGACTTGACGGGGGCCATCTCGCAGGTCTCGTCCAAAGACCTGGCCCGCCAGCCGTCGCCCAGCCTCGGTGCCGCCTTGCAGGGTAGGGCGCCCGGTTTGCAAATCGTTTCGAGCGGAGCCCCGGGCAGTAACGTGAGTATGAAAATCAGGGGTATCGGTTCGATCAACAACAGCGACCCCCTTCTGGTTATCGACGGTGTACCTACCGATGTGCCTCTCAACATGATCAACATGGACGACGTGGAGAGTGTCGATATTCTCAAGGACGCCTCGGCTACCGCCATCTACGGTTCGCGTGGTGCCTATGGTGTGATAATCATCACCACCAAGCGCGGCTCGCAGGAACGTAACAACTTGAATGTGAAAGTCACCTACGGCTTCGACCAGTTGCAGCGCACCTTGCCGCTGCTCAATGCCTCGCAGTTTGCCTCGTTGCACAACGAGATGATGAGTGCCGCCGGTCAGCCCCAGTATGCTCTCTTTAACGACCCCACCAAACTGGGTGAGGGTACCGACTGGATGGGCGAACTCTTCCAGTATGCCCCCACGCAGACCTACTCGGCTAACTATTCGGGCGGTACGCAGAAGAGCCGCTACTATGTGTCGGGTACCTACTACGACCAGCAGGGTATCATCAAGACGACCGATTACAAACGCTTCACTCTCCAGTTCAACTCCGATGTGGAGTTGTACAAATGGTTGAAGATGGGGCATAATCTCTCGCTCAATCACGACATCAAGTCGCAGGGCGAGTACAACATACAAAACACCATGAAGGCCCTGCCCACCCAGGCCATCAAGAACGAAGACGGCACCTGGGCCGGTCCTGTGGGGCTGGCCATGTATGTGGGCGATATCGCCAACCCCATCGGCAAGATGATGGAGAACACCTCGTCGACCAAGGGTTACAACCTGCTGGGTAACATCTACGCCGAAATCAAGCCGTGGGAATGGCTCACCTTCAAGAGTACCTTCGGTATCCAGGCCCTCTTTTGGGACAGCAAGAGCTGGACTCCCAAGTACGACTGGGAACCCATCGAGCAACCCGAGTCGCAGGCTTCGCGCCAGTACAACAAGAGCTTCACCTGGTTGTGGGACAATCTGCTCACCTTCAACAAGACTTTCGACGGCAAGCACGCCGTGACCGCCATGATAGGTTCGTCGGCCCAGACCAACACCTACGAGTTCATGAGCGGCAGCATACAGGGCTTCATCAGCGAGACGGCACAGGAGCTGGCCAACGGTATCCTCGAGCCCACCCTCACCGGTAACGGCAGCGACTGGGCTTTGCTCTCGTTCATGGGCCGTGTCAACTACACCTACGACAACCGCTACCTCTTCACCGCCACCATGCGTGCCGACGGCAGCTCGCGTTTCAGTCGCGAAAACCGCTGGGGAGCTTTCCCCTCGGTATCGCTGGCCTGGCGCATGAGCGAGGAGGAGTGGTTCAAGAAGAGCTTCGCCTTGAGCGACTTGAAAATACGCGCCGGATACGGTGTCACCGGTAACCAATCGAGCGTGGGCAATTATGCCTATGCCTCGGTGCTGCAAACCGTGCAATACAACTTCAACGGCACCCAGGTATCGGGTCTGGCCCCTTGGGTGATGCCCAACCCCAATGTACGTTGGGAAGAAGTCGAGCAGTACAACGTGGGTATCGACGCCTCGATGCTCGACAGCCGTCTGCTGGTAACCCTCGACGGGTATATCAAGAATACCAACGATATGCTCGTGCCCATGTCGGTGCCCATTTCGTCGGGTTACTCCGACGAGAACGTGTCGCAGATCAACGCCGGTCTGATGCGTAACGTCGGTGCCGAGTTGGCCTTGACCTCGTTCAACTTCCGCGGGGGCGATTTCACCTGGACGACCACGGCCAACGTGTCGTACAACCACAACGAACTGATAAGCCTCAACAGCGACGTGCCCATGTACTTCGACAACAACGTGCACATGGTAGGCTATCCCATCAGCGCCTTCTACGGCTATGTGACCGACGGTATCTTCCAGACCCAGGAAGAGGTCGACAACCACGCCATACAGACCGTGGGCAGCGACGCCACATCGAGCACCCAGCCGGGCGATATCCGCTTTAAGGATTTGAACAACGACGGTGTCATCAACGACGACGACCGCACCATTCTGGGCAGCCCCACGCCCTCGTGGACGTTTGCCATGAACAACCAGTTCACCTACAAGGGTTTCGACCTCGAAATCTTCTTCCAGGGTGTGGCCGGTAACAAAATCTACAACGGCAACCGTGCTTCGCTCGAGGCGATGAGTGTCGCTCAGAACCAGATGATTACCGTGCTCGACCGCTGGCGTGGCCCCGGCACGAGCAACACGATGCCGCGTGCCGTCTTTGGCGACCCCAACAAGAACAACCGCGCCTCCGACCGATTCCTCGAAGACGGCAGCTACCTGCGGTTGAAGAACATCTCGCTGGGCTATACGCTCCCCAGCCGTCTCACCAAGAAGGCAGCCATGCAGCAAGTGCGTCTGTCGGTATCGGCACAGAACCTCTTTACCCTCACCCGCTATACGGGACTCGATCCCGAGGTGGGCGGTTCGGGCAACGACAACAACGTCTATCCCGTGACGCGTAATTTTACGTTCGGATTGAACATCACCTTTTAATCCATAACCACCGATGAAACGAACAACTTATATCATATCGATTTTCGGCGCTCTCGCCATGCTGTTGAGCGCTTGCAGTGATTTCTTGGACCGTGAGCCCTGGGACTCGGTCGACACGTCGGAGGGATTCCAAACCGCCGAGGACGCCGTGGCCGCCGTCAATGCAGCCTACCAGCCCTTGCAGTGGGCCAAACTCTACAACATGCGCATCTGGACGCTCGACATCATGGCCGGCAACAGTGTCGTGGGTGCCGGTGGCGGTACCGACGGTATCGAGACCGTCGACCTGGCCAACTTCATCGCTACGGCCGACAACTTTGCCGCCCTCGACTTGTGGCGCGGCCCTTTGCCCGGTATCCTGCGGTGCAACTTTGTGCTGCAGAATGTCCCCGGCATGGATATGGACCAGAGCTTCAAAAACCGCTGTCTGGGCGAAGCCTATTTCCTGAGAGCCCACTACTACTTCATTCTGGTGCGGCTTTTCGGCGGTGTGCCTTACATCACGACTCCGCAGACCTCCGAGTCCGATTTGCTGGTAGAGCGGGCACCGGTGAGCCAGATTTACGAGCTCATCACCTCCGACCTCAAAAACGCCATCACGCTCTTGCCCAAGAAATCGGAGTACTCGACTACCGACCTGGGACGCGCTACCCGCGAGGCTGCCATGGCCGAGCTCATACGGGTTTACATGACCTACGAGCCCAGCAACGACAAGTATGAAGAGGTGGTGCGCATGTGCAACGAAATCGGGTCGATGGGCTACGAACTGGCCGCCGATTACTCCGACAATTTCAACCCCGACAAGAAGAACGGTGTGGAGTCTATCTTCGAGGTACAGTATTACGGCAAGACCAATTACGACTTCTGGAGCAACGAGAACCAATGCTCGTGGACCAGCACCTTCATGGGGCCCCGCAACTCCGACATGGCTGCCGGTTGCTACGGCTGGAACCAGCCTACCGCCGAGTTTGTGAGCCAGTATGAGGATGGCGACCTGCGCAAGGACAAGACCATCTTTTACATGGGTTGTCCCACCTTCGACGGCAAGCAGTACAGCTCGTCCTATTCGACCACGGGATACAACGTGCGCAAGTTCCTGCTCACCAAGGCCCAGTCGCCCGACTACAACACCAGCGATGCCGACTGGGTCGTTACCCGCTACGCCGACATTCTGCTGCTGAAAGCCGAGGCCTTGAACGAACTGGGCCGCACCACACAGGCCGAAGAGCCCCTCTACGAGGTGCGCAAGCGTGCCGGCCTCACCGACCGGAGCGACATCGAGGGCCTCACCCAGGCGCAAATGCGTGAGAAAATCATTCACGAGCGCCGCATCGAACTCGCTTTCGAGGGCCATCGCTGGTTCGACATGATTCGCTACAAAGACAACTATGCTCTCGATTTCCTCCACTCGATAGGGAAGACCTCGGCCAGCACCAAGCATTTGCTGCTCCCCATTCCCCAGCAGGAAATCGAGGCCAATCCGAAGTTAACGCAAAATCCGGGTTACTAATCAAAGAGATTGAACGACAATGAAAGTAAAAACTATAATAGGTATGATGTTACTCGCCTCGGCAGGTATGACCGGGTGTGAGGAAGAGATAGTGCTCGACAAGGGCGAGACTCCCCTCGTGGTGAACCTCTCGGCCGACTCGGTGCGGTGCGACCAGCGAACCGATGCTCAGGAGGCTTTGCAAATCTCCTGGACCAGCGGTACGAATCAAGGCACGGGAGCCGCAATATCCTATTTCTTCGAAATGGATTTGAAAGGAAACAATTTCGAGGGTGGCATCAAGTACAACATCGGCAAGACCGACTCGCGCATGATTGCCTTTACCCACAAGGAACTTACCGATACGCTGCTGCACTATTTCCCCACGATTCCTCTCGAACAGTACAGCGACTTTGAGATGCGGGTTACTGCCACCGTAGCGTCGGCGACGGTTCCCACGCAGGTATCGCCCGTCAAGGAGGTGCGAATAGCCCCCTACAAATGGCGGGTGCTCAACCTCTATATCATCGGCGATGCTACCCCCAACGGCTGGGACAACCAGTTGGCTACGATCATGACCAGCGACTACGACAATATCGCGCATTTCACCTGGCAGGGAATGCTCAAGAAGGGCGAAATCAAGTTCAATGTCCAGCTGGGCGACTGGTATCCGTGCTATGTGCGCGACGAGGACGACCCCACCAAGATGCACTATCGCGAGAAAGAAGAGGATTACCCCGATAACAAGTGGGTCATCGAGGAGGCAGGCAACTACCTCATCGACGTGAACCTCGACCTGCTCACCGTCAGCTTTACCTACCTCGACGGAGAGGTTCCCTTCAAGACGCTCTATCTGGTGGGCGAGGCAGCCCCCACGGCTATCGAGCTGGAACAGTCGGCCGACGACTCCTTTATCTTCACCTACAACGGCATGTTGGAAGCCGGCAATATGCTCATCTCGAGCACGACCGCTACAGCTGGGTGTGCCGGTTATCAGCCGCTTAGCAACAGCGGGCTGGGCTCCTCGAACATTGTGCTGCTTGCCGATATCGCTACGGCCGACAAGCAGTGGACTATCCCGGCTGCCAACAAGTACAGCGTGACACTCGACTTGCGCAACAACCGGCTCGAGATAGGCGACTATGTGGGATACGAGCACATCTGGATTATGGGCTCGGCGGCTCCCGGCGGCTGGTCGTGGGACAACATCACCGAGATGCAGCGCAGCTCGTCCAATCCCAACGTCTTCACATACGAAGGCCAATTGTCGGCAGGCGAGCTCAAGTTCCCGCTGGAGATCGACCACAGCTTTGGCGGCGATTTCATACTGGCACCGCAGGCCGACTGTCCCATCTCGGAGAACGGCAGTTACTTCATCGGTAACCAGCCCGACAACAAGTGGATTGTCAGCGAGGCCGGTAATTATCGCATCACCATCGATGTGGAAAACGAAACCATCTCATTTGTAAAATTATAAAGATTAACGAAATATGATAAGGAAGATATTTTTGGCTTACCTCTCTGCGTGGGTGCTTATGTCGATCTCGGCCTGCAACCGCTTTGATGTGAAAAACGATCCCATCACCTACGGCGACGGCTACATGGAGGTACAGCTCAATACCGACAAGGCCCGCTATGCACCGGGCGAAGCGGTGAATTTTACCCTCAACAAACTCATACAGGACGCTCCCAACGTGATGGTGCGCTACCGTCATTTCGATACGACCCTCGAGGAGGCTCCGCTCACGAGCTGCAACTGGACGTGGCAGCCGCCCGCCGACGACTATCAGGGTTATCTGGTCGACCTCTACAGCGTCGACGGCAGCGGGGTAGAGACGGTCTACGGCAGTATCGCCGTCGATGTGTCGTCGACGCCCGAGCGCTTTCCCCGCAACGGTTTCCTCTCGGCCTACGGCAACATGACTTCCCAGGATTTGGCCGATGTCATGGCCAACCTCAACCGCTATCACATCAACTATGTGCAATACCAGGACTGGCACTACAAGCATCACAAACCGCTGGCCGGAACTCCCTCGGCGCCGATGGAGGTGTGGACCGACATCATCAACCGCGACTGCTACAAAAAGACCGTCGAGGGGTATATCGAGAAATCGCACCAGTATGGCATGAAATCGCTCTTCTATAACCTGGCTTACGGTGCGCTTGCCGATGCTGCCGACGACGGTGTGCAGGAGGAGTGGTATATATTCAAAGATGCCAATCACACCCAGAAGGATTGTCACGAACTGGGCTCGCCCTTCAAGAGCAGCATCTATCTGGTGAACCCGGGTAACGAAGCGTGGATCGACTATATTGCCAAGCAGAACAGCGACGTCTATGCCGTATTCGATTTCGACGGCTACCAGATAGACCAGTTGGGCGGCCGGGGCGATACCTACGACTATTACGGCAACCGTGTCTATCTCGACCAGACCTTCAAGCACTTTATCGAGAGCATGAAAGAGGCTGCCCCCGACAAGTCGCTCGTGATGAACGCCGTGGGACAATACGGCCAGGAAAACCAGATTTCGCAGGCTCCCGTCGACTTCCTCTACACCGAGGTGTGGGACCACAGCGACGACCGGGGCTACACTATCTTTTCCGACATCATCACCAACAACGACCGTTGGTCGGGTGGCAAGGAGACTGTCCTGGCTGCCTATATGAACTATGAGCATGGTCGCAAGGGGCGCGGATATTTCAATACCCCCGGTATCCTCATGGGTACTGCCGCAGCCTTTGCCTGGGGCGGTTCTATCCTGCAACTGGGCGAGCACATGCTGTGCAACGAGTATTTCCCCAACAACAACCTCTCCATGCGGGGCGAGTTGAAAATCGCACTCATTCACTATTACGATTTCCTCACCGCCTATCAGAATCTGTTGAGAGAGGACGGCGAGTGGTACGGTGTCGATGTGACGACTACCGCCGGCGATGTCATCTTCAACCAGTGGGGACCCGTGTGCGGCCAGGTGGCCACCGTGGGCAAACGCTTTGCCGACCGCGATGTGATACACCTGTTGAGCTATCGCAACGCCACCCACCTCGACTGGTGCGACACCAATGCCAATCAGGGTGAGCCCGACCTGCTGGAAAACCTGACGGTAACGCTTCCCGTGAAACAGACGCCCAAATCGGTGTGGGTGGCTTCGCCCGATGTGAAAGACGGCGTAGCTCTCACGCTCGACTATGAGTACACGGGCGGTAAAGTGACCGTTACACTCCCGGCTCTCAAATACTGGGATATGGTAGTGGTCGAATATTAAAAAAGAGACACACAGGGTGGGGGAGAAGTACCTCCCGGCGCTTCTCCCGCCACGCTTGAACAGAAAGAAAGAGTTTGCTTATTTTGAAATATCGTTTTTTATGAGGTACAAATTTTTATCCCTATTGGCGCTGTGTGCTAGCCTTTGCGCACAAGCCCAGGAAAAATATCTGTGCGGCGACAGAATGGCTGTGTTTTATCCGGCCGATTTCGACGCCTCGCAGACGTTGGCCTCGTTTGCCATACAGAAAGAGTTGACCCGGCAGGGCGAACTGCCCGACGACTGGGAAATACGTCCCGAGTTCAAAACCGACGACGAGGGCAAGACCTTGGTCGAGATACCTTACAGCAACGATATAGACCTCTACGGTACGGGGCTCGTAAACGGGAACCTGCGCCGTAACGGCTATGACATTCCCCTGTGGAACAACGATAACTACGGGTATTACAAAGAGGGTCTTTACCAGTCGCACCCCTGGATTATGGGTGTGCGCCCCGACGGGAAGACCTTCGGTATCATTGCCGATAACAGCTGGCGGTCGAGAATCAACCTCTCGAACCCCATGCAGATAACCAGCGAGGGCCCCTCCTTCCGGGTAATCGTGATCGAACGCGACTCTCCCGCCGAGATGATGCAGGCCTTGGGCGAGCTGACGGGTACCATCAACCTGCCCCCGCTGTGGGCCATCGGTTATCATCAGTCGCGCTATAACCCCTCGTACAAGCCGGCCGATGTGCTGTGGATTACCAACGAGATGCGCCGCCGTCACCACCCGTGCGACGTGATTTGGTTCGACATCGACTACATGGACGGGAAGCGCGTCTTCACCTACGACGGGTCGGAGTATTTCTCGGCCGACGGTGTGCCCAATCCCATAGCGATGAACGACTCGCTGCACAGCCGCAACTTCAAGGCCGGTTACATTACCGACCCGGGTGTGAAAATCGACGAGAGCTACATCGTTTACCAGCAGGGACAGGAGGGCGACCACTGGGTGAAAACCGAGGATAAGGTGACCGACTACGAAGGCGAGGTATGGCCGGGCATGTGCAAATTCCCCGATTTCACACGTCCCGAGACTCGCGAATGGTGGGCCGGCCTCTATGGCGAGTTCTACAAGGAAAACAACATGGACGGTGCCTGGAACGACATGAACGAGCCGGGTGTCTTCAACACCCCCGAGTGGACCATGCTCACCACCAACTGGCACCGCGGTGGCGGCGATTTGGCTGCCGGGCCTCACATGCGTTACCACAACCTGTACGGGTCGCTCATGACCAAAGCCTCTTACGAAGGCCTCACGCAGAGCCGTCCCGACAAACGTCCCTTCCTCCTCTCTCGTGCCAACCACCTGGGCGCTCAACGCTATTGCGCTACCTGGACGGGCGATAACCTCGACACCTGGAAGCACTTGAAGGTGACGATTCCCGTCCTGCTCAATCTGGGTCTCTCGGGACAACCTTTCGGCGGACCCGACGTGGGCGGCTACGGCCGTGTGGGCAATGCCGACTTGATGGGCCACTGGTTTGCTCTGGCTCCTTACTATCCCTTCTCGCGCAACCACACCTCGGAGCACGCTCAGGAACCCTGGGCCTTTGGCAGCAAGATAGAGAAGGTGGCCCGCAACGCCGTGAACCGCCGTTACCACCTGTTGCCCTATTTCTATACGCTGTTCCACGAAGCCGCCCAAACGGGCATGCCTCTCATGCGTCCCGTCTTCTTTGCCGATTTCACCGACGAAACCCTGCGCGAAGAGCAACAGGCCTTCCTGTTGGGTAGCGACCTGCTCGTGATTCCGCGCTGGGCCGTCAACCCCGTGTTGCCCCAGGGCGATTGGGACGAGCTGAAACTCGAAGCCGAAGACGACGGCTACCAGGCCATCGTGGCCCTGCGTCAAGGTGCTATTCTGCCTTATCTGGGCCACGACATACAGAGTACCGCCGAGTACACCTGCGACTCGATTACACTCTTTGTCAACCCGCTCGACAACGGCCAGGCCGAAGGCCGCCTCTATGACGACGAAGGCGAAGGCTTCGACTACCGCAACGGCGATTACGCCATGTTGCAATTTACCTGTACCGAGTATAATGCCGATTCGCTGTCGGTAAACATCACCCAGAGCGAAGGCAACTTCGAGCGTCCGGCCCGCTACTACCGCGTGGCAATCGTCGGGGGCGAGCAGACCCAATACTCCGACTGGACGAGCAGCCTCACGATTCGGGTACCGAAGGTAGACGATGAGACCGAGTCGCTCGACCTGAGCCGAGTGGGAGCCTATTTCATTGCCGGTACCTTCACCAACTGGTTCAATGGCGACGAAGACAAGCGTCTGATGCTCAAGGCACCGGCCGAAGACGGTACCCTCACGAGCGACCGCCTCTATTTCGAAGCCGGTACCTACGAAATGAAGTTTGCCAATACCGACAACTGGAGCGATACCGACTGGGGTGCCGCCGAGGGTAACAACAGCCTCACGGGTACGGCTATCCAGGGTCCCGACCCGGATTGCAAGAACATCAAGTTTACCATCGAGACGAGCGGAAACTACTATATCACCTTCAATTCCCAGACCCTGCAATACGCCGTCGTACGCACCTACGACTCGGAGCAGAAAGAGATATATGTGGGCGGAACTTACAACAACTGGACTCTGGGTGCCGGCTATATGGAGCTGGTGGCCGATAACCAGTGGGAGGTGACCGAGGTGGATCTGCCTGCCGGTGACTGGGAACTGAAATTTGCCAACACCAACAATTTCAGCGACAAGGACTGGGGCGGTGCCGAAGGCTTGAGCGGTACGGCTGTCGAGACGACCGGGGGCAAACCCAACCTCAAGTTTACCATCGAGACGGCCGGGTTATACACGATACGTTTCAATGACAAGACCCTGGCCTACAGTATCAGCAAAGGGAGTACGGGGATACAGTCCCCGGCTGCCGGGAATAGCTACATTTATCCCAACCCCACCCGGGACTTAATCCATGTACATCTGGCCTCCGACGAGGGGGGTATCGAGATTTTTTCCATCAGCGGGCAGTGCATGCTGCAACAAAAGCTCACGGGAAAGGAATCGACTCTCGACATTGCCCAACTGGCCAAGGGTACCTATCTCGTACGGCTCTCGGAGCAAGGCCAGACAACGGTCTGTAAATTGTTGAAAGACTAAATTCGTAAATAAACACATACAAACTATGAATCGAAAAGCATTGAAAATGTTGACGATGGCAGCCTTGTGCTGTACGGCTGTTTCGGCACAGACCCTGCTGTCGCCCAACAAAGAGTTGAAGATGGACTTCTCGGTCGAGAAAGGCCGTCCTACCTACACGTTGCAGTACAAGGGCAAAACGGTGATTGCCCCCAGCCACTTGGGCATCGAGCTCAAGGGTGAATCGCAACGCCGCGATTTCAACGACCTGGAAAACAAGAGTGAGGGTACCCCTTATTCGCTGATGACTGGTTTTGTCGTAGCCGACTCGGCCTTTACCACGTTTGACGAAACGTGGACTCCCGTGTGGGGCGAGGAGTCGTCTATCCGCAACCATTACAACGAGTTGGCCGTAACCCTGCGCCAGAAGAACACCGACCGCACGATGGTGCTGCGTTTCCGCCTCTTCGACGATGGGCTGGGTTTTCGCTACGAGTTCCCGCAGCAGAAGAACCTGAACTATTTTGTCATCAAGGAAGAGCACACGCAATTTGCCATGACCGGCGACCACACGGCCTATTGGATTCCGGGCGACTACGACACCCAGGAGTATGACTACACCGTGTCGCGCCTCTCCGAGATTCGCGACCTGCAAGCCGGTGCCGTTACCGATAACCTCTCGCAAACCGGCTTCTCGCCCACGGGCGTGCAGACGGCCCTCATGCTCAAAACCGACGACGGGCTCTACATCAACCTGCACGAAGCCGCCCTCATCAACTATGCCTGCATGCACCTCAACCTCGACGACGAGCACATGATATTCACCTCGTGGCTCACCCCCGACTCACAAGGCGACAAGGGCTATATGCAGACTCCCTGCCACTCGCCCTGGCGCACGGTCATTGTCAGCGACGATGCCCGCGACATACTCGCTTCGCGCATCACCCTCAACCTGAACGACCCCTGCAAAATCGAGGATACCTCGTGGATTAAACCCTGCAAATATGTAGGTGTGTGGTGGGAGATGATTACCGGCATGGGCGACTGGTCCTATACCTGGGATTTCCCCTCGGTACAGCTGGGTGTGACCGACTATGCCAAGGCCAAACCCCACGGACGTCACTCGGCCAATACCCAGAATGTGAAGCGCTACATCGACTTTGCCGCCAAGCACGGGTTCGACGCCGTGCTGGTCGAGGGGTGGAACATCGGTTGGGAAGACTGGTTCGGCAACTCCAAAGACTATGTGTTTGACTTCGTGACTCCCTATCCCGATTTCAATCTGGAAGAGATTCGCGACTATGCCAAGAGCAAGGGCGTGAAGATGATCATGCACCACGAGACCTCGGCCTCGATACGCAACTACGAGCGTCACCTCGACCAAGCCTATCAGTTCATGGTCGACAACGGTTATCCCGCCGTGAAGAGCGGTTATGTAGGCAACATCATTCCGCGAGGCGAGACCCATTACAGCCAGTGGATGGTCAACCATTACCAATATGCCGTCGAGAAGGCCGCCCAATACAAGATTATGGTCAACGCCCACGAGGCCGTACGTCCCACGGGTATATGCCGCACCTATCCCAACCTCATTGCCAACGAGTCGGCCCGCGGTACCGAGTACCAGGCCTTCGGCGGCAGCAAGCCCTACCACGTAGCCATATTGCCCTTTACACGGCTCATTGGCGGCCCGATGGACTACACGCCGGGTATCTTCGAGATGGACATCGAGAAGTATAACCCCAACAACCACTCACATGCCAACACCACCATCGCCAATCAGCTGGCCCTGTATGTGACCATGTACAGCCCCTTGCAGATGGCGGCCGACCTGCCCGAAACCTACGAGAAGTTTGCCGACGCCTTCCAGTTTATCAAAGACGTAGCCATGGAGTGGGAGAAGAGCGTCTATCTCGAAGCCGAGCCGGCCGAGTATATAACCATAGCCCGCAAGGCCAAGAACACGGGTGAGTGGTTTGTCGGTAGCGTAGGCGGTTATAATGCCCGTGTTTCCGAGATAAATTTTGATTTCCTCGACAAGGGGAAAAAATACGAGGCTACCATTTACAGCGATACGAAAGAAACTCACTATCAGACCAATCCTCAGAAGTATGAGATTAGAAAGATGAAAGTTACCTCGAAATCGAAGTTGAAGCAATATGTCGCTCCCGGTGGCGGATATGCCATTTCGATAAAAGAGATCTGAAAGCGATAGGTTCGCTGTTGAGCGGGCGGCCGTTTTTCTTCCTTCGATACCCGATTCCATACGTTGAGTCAAAGGCACAGTCATGCGTGAGACTCTGGGGAAAAGGGCAGGGGAGAGGGAAAACGGCCGCCTCCGTTTTGTGAGGCTGTCGCGTGGCATGTGCCTGTCACATCTTTCGGCACCCGCAATCGGGAAGGCTTGTGAGGCGTCGAGTTTTGTCGATTAGTCGAAATTGCCCATGTCACACCCTCTATTGGGCCATAAGAGACCAATTTTAGTTCAAAAAGTCCTTAAATCGGAGAAATGGAACTAAATATCGGAGATAAAGAACTAATGAGTAATTCGGGAAGAATTTATCTTTGCAGCCACAATAGGTATTAAAATTGATTGTATGGTTCATTTTATTTTATTTTTTCATTATTTCCAGCTATTATACAGACTTTATTCCTAAATTTGTCACGACTGAGAAAGTTGTGGAAACGCCCTGTTTATAGGGGTTTTCGGTGGGCCTGTTAAGGGTTTTAAGATATGTGGCAAACATATAAATTAACATTTATTAACCTAACACTTAATAGACTGTTCTCAAAAAAGAATAACAATTTGTTGCTTATGAATATGAAACTGACCAAGAATTTTGTTCAATCTATCGCTGGTGCGATGTTTTGTCTTTTATTGTTTTCCTGTGGAGGAAAGAATGCACAGACCGGAGGAATGGCTCGCGAGTATGCCGTGATGACAGTGGCGCCCGACTCCATGGAGTGGTATAGCAGTTATCCCGCAGCAATCAAAGGGAAACGGGATATAGAAATACGGCCCAACGTAAGCGGCTTTATCACCGAGTTGAGAGTCGATGAAGGCTCTGTCGTAAAAAAAGGTCAAGTCCTTTTTGTAATCGATACGGTGCCTTATAAAGCAGCCTTGAAGGTCGCCGAGACCAATGTAGAGGTGGCTCGGGCCAGTGCCGAGACGGCACGCCTCACCGCCGAGAACAAACGCGAATTGCAACGTCGCGACATCATCAGCGAGTATGACCTGCAAATGGCCGAAAACTCCTACGCTTCGGCCAAAGCTCAACTGGCACAAGCCGAGGCCCAGCTGGTAAATGCCCGCAACAACGACTCTTATACTCGGGTGACCAGCCCGCTCAACGGAGTGGTAGGCGAGATTCCCTTCCGGGTAGGTAGCTTGGTGTCGCCTTCGTCGGCTACGCCGCTCACCACCGTTTCGGACAACTCCGAGATGTATGTCTATTTCTCGATGACCGAGCGTCAGATTCTCGAATTGGCTGCCCAATACGGAGCCGACAATTTCTTGTCGAAACTCCCTGCCGTGTCGCTCAAACTCTCCGACGGCAGCATCTATCCCCTGCAAGGACAAATCGAAACCGTCAGTGGTATCATCGATTCGCAGACAGGTTCGTCCAATATGCGGGCCACCTTTGCCAATCCGCACAAGCTGTTGCGTAGCGGCGGCTCGGGTGTAGTGATGGTTCCGATGAAGAGCGACAGCGCACTGCTGATACCTCAAAAAGCCACTTATGAAATTCAGGACAAGAAATTTGTGTATCGTCTCAACGACGACTCTACGGTAACCTCGACCGAAGTCACCATTGCCTCTATCGATAACGGTAAGGATTACATGGTACTCTCGGGACTTAAAGTGGGCGATCGTATCGTAGTCGAAGGAGTCAACACCTTGAAAGACGGCATGACCATTCGGGTTGCCGGAGCTCAGGAGCAGGCTCAAGCTCAAAGCAATCAATAACACGCAACTTCAAAATAGAAAGAAAATATGAAGTTAGACAGATTTATCAATCGCCCGGTATTATCGACCGTTATATCTGTTTTCATGGTTATACTGGGCCTTATAGGACTTGTATTTTTGCCCATCACGCAATACCCCGATATTGCACCTCCTACGATACAAGTCTCTACAACCTATACGGGTGCCAATGCCCAGACTATATTAAATAGTGTAATCGCTCCGTTGGAGGAGTCGATCAACGGTGTGGAAGACATGATGTACATGACTTCGACCGCCACCAATACCGGTTCGGCTACCGTGACCGTATATTTCAAGCAGGGTACCGACCCCGATATGGCTGCCGTGAACGTGCAGAACCGGGTAGCCAAGGCTCAAAGCCTGCTCCCGGCCGAGGTTACGAAAGTGGGCGTGATTACCCAGAAACGTCAGACCAGTATGCTGATGGTGTTCTCGCTCTTCAGCCCCGACGACCGGTACAGCCTCGAATTTCTCGAGAACTACGCCAAAATCAACCTGATACCTTTGGTTCAACGTATCCCCGGTGTGGGTGATGCCAACGTAATGGCTACCGACTACTCGATGCGTATCTGGCTCAAACCCGACGTGATGGCCCAATACGGGCTCATGCCTTCGGATATTGCGGCTGTCTTGGCCGAGCAGAATATCGAGGCCGCTCCCGGACAGTTTGGCGACCAGGGTAACCAGTCGTTCCAATATGTGCTCACCTACAAGGGCCGTTTGCAGACTCCCGAGGAGTTTGGCGATATGGTCATTCGGGCCGATGCCGACGGGCAGATTCTCTATCTTAAAGATGTGGCCGATATCGAGTTGGGCCGCTTGACCTATGGTTTCAAGAATTTCCAGAACGGTCATAACGCCGTGAGTGCCATGGTTTATCAGACAGCAGGCTCCAATGCTACCGAAATCATCGGCGACATTACCGACCTGCTCGACGACTTGCGCGAAGACCTCCCGGCCGGAATGGAAATCGAGACTACGATGAATGCCAACGATTTCCTCTTCGCCTCGATTCACGAGGTAATCAAAACCCTTATCGAGGCCTTTATCTTGGTGTTCTTTGTCGTATATGTTTTCTTGCAAGATTTCCGTTCGACGCTCATTCCCGCTATTGCTATCCCGGTATCGCTCATCGGTACCTTCTTTGCTCTCTATTTGATGGGATTCAGCCTCAACCTGTTGACCCTCTGTGCTTTGGTGCTTGCCATTGCGATTGTGGTCGACGATGCGATTGTGGTCGTCGAGGGGGTCCATGCCAAGTTGGACCAGGGATATAAGTCGCCGCGCAAAGCTTCGATTGACGCCATGCGCGAGCTCTCGGGAGCTATTGTCTCGATTACGCTGGTGATGATGTCGGTGTTTATTCCCGTAAGTTTCATGCCCGGTACGTCGGGTACCTTCTATCGCCAGTTTGGTCTCACCATGGCTTTCGCCATCGGTTTCTCGGCTATCAACGCCTTGACGTTGAGCCCGGCCCTGTGTGCCATTTTGCTGAAACCCCATGACAAAGAGGGGAAAGGTCATAAGAAAACGAGCTTTATCGATCGTTTTCACGTGGCTTTCAATTCGGCCTACGATACCTTGCTCAACAAGTATAAAAACGGGGTGAAACATTTCGTGCACCATAAGAAGCTCTCGTTCGTCGGAGTGATAATTTCGTTTGTCGTGCTGGTAATCCTGATGAATGTGACGCCTACGGGACTTGTACCCAATGAAGATACGGGTACCATCATGATTACGGCCGACTTGCAGCCCGGTACCTCGCAAGAGCGCACCGAGCGGGTTCTTGCTCAAATCGACAGTATCATCGGGCTCCACCCGGCCGTGCAGAGCCGTACCCAGATTTTGGGTTTCAGCTTCATCGGTGGTCAGGGTAATACCTATGGATCGTTCATCGTCAAGCTCAAAGATTGGAGCGAACGTACCGGCAAGGGTATGGACGTCAATTCGGTAATCGGCGCTTTGTATTCTAAATTTGGCACCGAGATAAAAGATGCCCGTGTTCTTTGTTTCGCACCGCCTATGATTCCGGGTTATAGTGTAAGTAACGGTTTTGAGCTCAACTTGCAGGACAAGACCGGTGGTTCGCTCGACCGTTTCTATGAGGTTACCCAGAATTTCCTGGCTGAGCTGATGAAACGTCCCGAGATTGCCATGGCCTCGACCACCTTCAATCCCTCGTTCCCGCAGTATATGGTCGATGTCGATGTGGCCAAGTGCAAGCAGGCCGGCATCAGTCCCAGCGATGTGCTCTCGGCCTTGCAAGGTTATATCGGTGGTATGTACTCGTCGAATTTCAACCGCTTCGGTAAACTCTACCGCGTGATGATTCAGGCCGAGCCCGGTGCCCGCGTCAACCCCGAGAGCCTCAACAACATCAAGATTCGCAATGATGCAGAGATGGCCCCGATTACCAACTTTATTACGTTGCGTAAAGTTTATGGTCCCGACAATATCAACCGTTTCAACATGTTTACCTCAATCAAGATTAACGGTAATCCGGCCGACGGATACAGCTCGGGCGAAGCCATCAAGGCTCTCGAAGAGGTAGCCGCCGAGACCCTGCCTGTGGGATACGGTTATGAATTTTCGGGTATGACCCGTGAGGAACAGAGTTCGAGCAGCGGTACCACGGCCATCATTTTCGTGTTGTGTCTCGTGTTCGTCTACCTGCTGTTGAGTGCCCAGTACGAGAGCTACGTGCTGCCTCTCTCGGTAATCTTCTCGATTCCGTTCGGTTTGGCCGGTAGTTTCATCTTCGCCCTTATGATGGGTGTCGAAAACAACATCTATTTGCAGATTGCCTTGATTATGCTCATCGGTCTGTTGGCCAAGAATGCGATTCTTATCGTCGAGTTCGCTCTCGATCGCCGTCGCACCGGTATGCCCATCATCAATGCGGCCATCGACGGTGCCGCAGCCCGTTTGCGTCCTATCCTCATGACTTCGCTGGCTATGGTCATCGGCTTGTTGCCCATGATGTTTGCCTCCGGCGTAGGAGCCAACGGTAACAGCACCCTGGGTGCCGGCGCCGTAGGCGGTATGCTCATCGGTATGATTTGCCAGATATTCATCGTACCGGCCTTGTTTGTGGTGTTCGAGATTATTCAGGAGAAAATCAAACCGCTCAAGTGGGACGACCTGGACAACTCGGAAGTCCTTTCGGAGATTGACCAGTATTCCAAATAAAACAGAACTCGATATAAAACAGAGAATATATGAAACGAATCCTTTTATATGTCGTATGTGGTGTGACTATGGTGACCACCTTCAACAGTTGCCACATATATAACAAATACCATCGGCCCGACGACGTGGTCGTCGAGGGCTTGTTCCGCGATACGGTCTCCGATACCGATACGCTTGCTGCCGACACGGCGAATTTCGGCAACCTGCCGTGGGAAGAGGTTTTTACCGACCCCATTTTGCAGGAGCTTATTCGCACGGGGTTGGAGAAGAACAGCGACTTGCAGAGCGCCATGTTGCAGGTCGAGGCCGCACAAGCCAGCTTCAATGCAGCCCGGCTCGCATTTCTGCCCTCGTTCAACCTCACTCCGCAAGGGGGCGTGAGCAGCTTCGACAGCAGCAAGGGCACTTGGACATACAGTGCTCCCATCACGGCCAGTTGGGAAATAGATATCTTCGGCCGGGTACTCAACTCGAAACGTAACGCCAAGGCTGTGTTGATGCAGAGCGAAGCCTACAAGCAGGCCGTGCGCACGCAAATCATCTCGGCCATTGCCACGGGCTATTACACCTTGTTGATGCTCGACGAGCAGCTCGCCATTACCGAGCAGACCGCCGAGACCTGGCAAAAGAGTGTCGAGACTATACGGGCCATGAAGGTTGGCGGTATGGTCAACGAGGCCGCTGTGGCACAAAGCGAGGCCAACAGCTATATGATAGCGGCCTCGATACCGGCTTTGCGGCAGCAAATCAGGGAGACAGAGAACAGTCTTTCGACTCTCTTGTATCAGGCTCCGCAATCGATTGAGCGTGGAAAATTCCAAGACCAGAAACTCCCCGAGATGTATCAGGTAGGAGTCCCTGTGCAGCTGCTCTCCAACCGTCCCGACGTGCGGTCGGCCGAGCTTTCGCTGGCTGCCGCCTACTACTCGACCAATATCGCCCGTTCGGCTTTCTATCCCAATATCGTGATTTCGGGTTCGGCCGGGTGGACCAATTCGGCCGGTAGTGCCATCGTCAATCCGGGCAAAGTGCTGCTCTCGGCTGCCGCTTCGCTGGTTCAGCCCATCTTCAACCATGGTAGCAACATTGCCAACTTGAAGGCTGCCAAGGCTCAACAGCAAATAGCCGCCCTCAATTTCCAGCAGGCTATTCTCAATGCCGGCGAAGAGGTGAGCAACGCCCTCTATCAAATTCAAACCACCAAAGAGACGCTTGTCAACCGCGAGTTGCAGGTCGCTTCGCTCGAGAAAGCCGTCGAGTCGACCGTCTCGTTGATGACGTTGGGAACCTCGACCTACCTCGAAGTACTTACGGCTCAACAGTCGTTGCTCAGTGCCCAGTTGTCGCAAATCTCCGACTCTTACCAGTGTATGGTCGCTGTGGTCAATCTGTATCATGCTCTGGGCGGTGGTCGCGAAATTGAAGAAAATACCAAGTAAAAACCGTAAAAAAGAGAAACTATGATTAGTCCGTTAGCATATGTCGACCCCAAAGCCGTGATTGGTAACAACGTGACCATTCACCCCTTTGCCTATGTCGACAAAGATGTTGTCATTGGCGACAACTGTGAGATATATCCCTATGCCAGTGTTTTGGCCGGTACGGTTATGGGTAAAAACAACCGGGTTTTCCAGGGAGCTATTCTGGGTGCCGAACCGCAGGATTTCCATTATAAGGGCGAGCCCACCCGATTGACCATTGGCGATAACAATATCATTCGCGAGTATGTGATTATAAACCGCGCCACCCGTCCCGATGGCGAGACCGTTATCGGCAACCACATCTGTTTGATGAAAGGCAGCCGAATCGGCCACGACTGCCGGGTCGACGACGACTGTATTCTGGGTATCGATTGCGACATTGTGGGAGAGTGTCACATTCACAGCAAAGCCATCTTGGCCGGCCGTGTAATCGTGAAGGAAAAATGTCGGGTAGGCAGTTGGACGCTTGTCAAGAGCGGTTGCCGCACGAGCAAAGACATACCCCCCTATATTATAGCAGCACACAACCCTATTACCTATAAGGGTATCAATGCCTTTATCCTCAGGCGGCAAGGGTTTAGCGAAGAGACTATCGGGAATATCGCTTTGGCATACCGTCAGGTCTATTCGTCGGGTACCAGCCTCGAAAACGCCATCTTGCGTATTAAGGAGGTAGTAACTCCCAGTCCCGAAATCGACTATATACTCTCGTTCTTTGAAGAGTCAAAAATGGGTATCATCGCTACTCAGGGCGAAATCCGATAAGAGAGTTCCCTCTCCTTGAAAAAGTCGAAGCCCGGTTCAAGCGCGAACCGGGTTTCGACTTTTTTGTCTTTTCACAGTAAAGCCGCCGCTCGGTCGGCAGTATATACGATTGTCGGGAGAATCTGTTTTGATAACGTTTATTTTTTATTAACAAATCCGGGCGTAAATAAGTCGTAGAAAACTGCGACGGTTTTTGGAGTTTTCTATACATTTGCCCCGCTATTGTATCAATTTGTATGATGACCGAATTACAACTGCGCATAATCGAGCAGGCAACACCCATGTTTTTGCATTATGGCATTAAAGCCATAACGATGGATATGATTGCTGCCCGATTGGGCATATCGAAGCGTACGCTGTATGAAAATTTCAAGGATAAGACCGAGTTGCTGTTGGCCTGCTTGGAGAAAGCCGAGGCCGACCGCGACGAGCGTCTGGGAATTTACTATACACAGCGGAAGAATGTAATCGAGCTGTTGCTCAATGTGCACGAAGATATACTCCGGTTTATGCGCAATGCCAGCCCGGCCTATTTCATCGACATGGAGCGTTATTATCCCAAAGTTTATAATCGTTATGCCCACGAAAAGGAGATGCACAAGCAGGCTATTGTCGACCTGTTGCGCGAGGGGATAGGCGAAGGCATGATACGCAGCGACATCAATATCGAGGTTGTGGCAGCATTGCTCACCCTGCAACTCGAATTGTTGAAAAACGCCGATGAGATATTTCAGTCGAAATATACGTTTACCGAGATATTCGAGACCATATTCAAGAGTTTTATCCGGGGGATAGCCACTCCCGAGGGAGTGAGGTATACCGATGAGTATTTTGCGGGACATGAGAACAAATAGAACAGCCCTGTGTCCCAATTATAAAGAGAAAATATAGATATAGAAAATTTTAACAACGCAGAAAACTATGGACAGAAACAAAATCGTGTCCCGTATCGCAGCCTTGCTCGCCCTGTCGCTTTGTCCGGGTATTTTGCAGGCCCAGACCCAGCCGGCCCAAACGGTAGTTCTCGATTTGAAAACCGCCATTAGCATCGCTCTCAACGAGAACCCCACAATCAAAGTCGCCGACGTGGAAATCGAGAAAAAAGATTATTCCAAGAAAGAGACCATCTCCGGCCTTTTCCCCCGTATCGACGGTTCGGCCTCGTATAGTCGCACCATAGAGAAGCAAACCATGTATATGGATTCCGAGTCGTTCGATATGAGTGCCATGTTTGCCCCTATATACAATACCATAGGCCAGCTTCACCCCGGGGCAGAGATGCCGCAGATTGGAGGCTCCTCGGCATCATCGGGCGAGACCGGCATGAAGGTGGGAACCGACAATACCTATTCGGTGGGGTTCAGTGCCTCGTTGCCCATCATTGCACCGCAGTTGTGGAAGAGCGTGCAGATGTCGAGTGCCGACATCGAGCAGGCCGTCGAGGCTGCCCGTTCTTCGCGGCTCAGTTTGGTCAATCAGGTAGAGAAAGCTTATTACAGCCTGTTGCTGGCACAGAACTCCTACGAGGTAATCAAGATGAGCTACGACAATGCCAAGTTGAATGCGCAAGACTACAAACACAAGTTTGAGCAAGGAACCGCGTCGGAATATGATGTGCTGCGGGCCGAAGTTCAGGTGCGTAATCTCGAACCCACTTTGTTGCAGACCGAGAACAGCGTAAAGTTGAGCAAATTGCAACTTAAAGTTTTGATGGGTATCGACATGACGGTCGAGATTGAACTTACCGACCGGCTCGAAGATTACGAAGCCTCGATGTATGAAGAGACGCTGAACATCGACACCTCGCTCGAGCAGAATACCGACCTGCGACAGTTGGATTTGCAGACCGCCTATTTGAAGAAAGCGGTCGATGTGCAGCGCATGGCTTGGTTTCCCACACTCTCGGCTACGGCCAACTATAACTGGATTTCGATGAGCTATGGGGGTGTATTCGATGATTTCAGGTGGAGCCCCTATTCGACGGTAGGGCTCTCGCTCTCGCTGCCTATTTTCCAGGGCGGTTCGCGTGTGTTCAAAATCAAACAAGCCAAGGCGAATGTGCTGCAACTGGGTTTGCAGCGCGACAACCTTATGAACTCTCTCTCGATGCAGGTACAGATGTCGATGGACAACATACAGAAATCGGTCAAGCAGATAGCCTCGAATAAAGAAGGGGTGCGGCAGGCCGAAAAGGCGTATGCCATCATGCAGAAGAGTTTCGAGATAGGGTCGGCCACCTTCATTGAACTCAATGATGCCGACCTGGCTCTCACCAATTCACGCCTCTCCTACAATCAGGCCATCTACGATTTCCTGGCAGCCAAATCCGATTTGCAGTTGCTCCTGGGCAATACCGATTTGGAGCAATATCGGCTGCCCGACGAAAAGAACAAATAAGTTGCTTAACGAATAATATAAGAACAACCACTATATGAAAAGAAAACATTTGATTGGCATGATGGCCGCTTGTTCGGCCTTGCTGTTTGTCGCTTGTTCGGACTCGAAAGAAAACTCCCGGCAAGTCGAAGAGGAAACGGTTCAACTCGTTAGAGTAGCCCGGGTGACCGAGCAGGCTGTTCCTCAGATTGTTTCCTATACGGCAACAATCGAACCTTATAAACGCAACCTTATCAGTTCGTCTCTGCCCAACCGCATCAAGAAAATCTATGTCGAGGTGGGCGATTATGTGACTGTCGGGCAAAAACTGGTAGACCTCGACCGGGCCAATCTGGCACAGCAGAAACTGCAACTCGACAATCTGGAACTCGAGTACAACCGGGTGAAAGAGCTGTTTGCTGTGGGGGGAGCCTCGCAACAGCAGGTCGACCAAATGCGCACTCAATACGAGACGGCCAAGACCTCGTATGAGAACCTCGACGAGAATACCGTGCTGGTGAGCCCCACGAACGGGGTGGTCACGGCCCGTAATTTCGATAACGGCGACCTCGCCAGCGGTGCTATTCTCACCGTCATGCAGATTCAGCCGGTGAAGGTGAAGGTAAATGTTTCGGAGAGCGATTTCACGAAAGTGAAGCTGGGCATGCCGGTCGATGTCAATGTCGAGGTATATGGCGATGAACTCTTCAAAGGCAAAGTGTCGCTCATACACCCCACCATCGATGCCTCGACCCGTACCTTCGTAACCGAGATTAATATCCCCAATACCGACAACCGTATCCGTCCGGGTATGTTTGCTCGGGTCAATATCGACTTTGGTGATGTGAACCGCGTGGTTGTCCCCGACCAGGCTGTCGTGAAGCGTTCGGGCTCGGGCGACCGTTTCGTCTATGTGTATAAAGACGGCAAGGTGTCGTTCAATCAGGTACAACTGGGACGTCACATGGACACGAGCTACGAGCTTATCTCGGGAGTCGAGAACGGTTCGGAGGTCGTAGTCGCCGGACAGTCTCGCCTGAAAGACGGAGCCTCTGTGAAAATAGCCGAATGACGGTAATCTAAATCATTCACCCTTAAAGAGAAAATCTATATGAGTTTATACGAAGGTTCGGTAAAGAAACCTATCATGACCTCGCTTTGCTTTGTGGCGGTGGTTATTCTGGGTCTCTTTTCCTATACGAAACTACCTATCGATCTATACCCCGACATCGAGACCAACATGATTATGGTGATGACGGCCTATCCCGGAGCCAGTGCAGCCGATGTCGAGAACAACGTCACCCGACCCTTGGAGAATGCACTTAATGCGGTGAGCGATTTGAAGCACATCACCTCCGAGTCGAAAGAAAACATGTCGCTCATTACCCTCGAATTTGAGTATGGCGAGGACATCGACGTGCTCACCAACGATGTGCGTGACAAACTGGATATGGTCAAGTCGGAGCTGCCCGACGATTCGGAAAACCCCATCATCTTCAAGTTCAGCTCCGACATGATTCCTATCGTGATTCTCTCGGTTCAGGCCAACGAGAGCATGCCGGCCCTTTACAAAATCCTCGATGACAACGTAGCCAGTCCGCTGGCCCGTATCAGCGGGGTAGGTTCGGTGTCGATAAGCGGTGCCCCCGAGCGCGAGATTCAGGTGTATGTCGACCCGGTGAAAATCGAAGCCTACAATCTCAGTATCGAGACCATCGCCTCGGTTATCGGAGCCGAGAACCGCAACGTGCCGGGTGGTACGTTCGACGTAGGTTCCGACACCTATTCGCTGCGGGTGCAGGGCGAGTTTAGCGACGCCATGCAGATGAACGACATCGTCGTGGGCAACTACGGCGGCAAGACCATCTACCTGCGCGATGTGGCCGTGGTACACGATTCGGTCGAGGAGCGTGCCCAAGAGACCTACAACAACGGTGTGCAGGGTGCTATGATTGTCATTCAAAAACAGTCGGGTGCCAACTCGGTCGAAATCTCCAACGAGGTGATGAAGGCATTGCCCCGGTTGGAAAAAAATCTGCCCAGCGACGTGAAACTGGGTGTCATCGTCGATACCTCCGACAACATACGCAACACCATCGATACCCTGTTCGAGACCGTGATGCTGGCTTTGCTCTTCGTCTCGCTTGTCGTATTCCTCTTCCTGGGACGTTGGAGGGCTACGGTCATTATCGTCATTACGATACCTATCTCGCTGGTAGCCTCGTTCATCTACCTGGCGGCAACCGGCAACTCACTCAACATCATATCGCTCTCGTCGCTCTCCATTGCCATCGGTATGGTGGTCGACGATGCCATCGTGGTGCTCGAGAATGTGACCAACCACATCGAACGGGGCAGCGAACCCAGCCAGGCTGCCGTGCACGGTACCAATGAGGTGGGCCTCTCGGTCGTAGCTTCTACGCTCACGCTTATCGCCGTGTTCTTCCCCCTCACCTTGGTTTCCGGTATGACGGGTGTACTCTTCCAGCAACTGGGTTGGATGGTTACCATCATTATGGTCATCTCCATTGTGTGCGCCCTCTCGCTTACACCCATGCTCTGCTCCCGCCTGTTGAAACTGCAACCCAAGCAGTCCAAAACATTCAAGCTGCTCTATGGCCCTATCGAGAAAGGTCTCGACGCTTTCGACAATGCCTATGCTCGTCTGCTGCATTGGGCCGTGGGTCACCGCACGCTTGTAATTGTCAGTTGTATGTCGTTTTTCTTCCTCAGTATCTTTTTGGTGCGTTTCGTAGGGTCGGAGTTCATGCCTACCCAGGATAACGGGCGTATCGGAGTGACTGTCGAGATGCCCATCGGTACCCGCACCGAAATTTCGAAAGATGTGGCCATGCGTCTCTATGAGCAATGGATGGAGCAATACCCCGAAATCGAGGTCTGCAACTTTACGGTAGGTCAGGCCAGTACCGACAACGTCTACGCTTCGATGACCGACAACGGCTCGCACATTATTTCCTACAATATCAGTCTGAGCGACCCCGACGAACGTGAACGCACCTTGTCGGAGATTTGTGACCTCATGCGTCAAGACCTTGCCGGTTATCCCGAAATCAAGAAATCGCAGGTGAACCTGGGTGGAGGTATGTCGGCCATGGGTGGTGAAACGACCCTCGACTATGAAATCTACGGCTACTCTTTTGAAGAGACGGACAGCGTCGCCGCCCAACTCTCGGCCTTGTTGCGCGAAATCAAAGGTGTGAGTGAGGTGCGCATTAGCCGTGGCGACTATCAACCCGAGTATCAGGTCGATTTCGACCGCGAGAAACTGGCCCTCAACGGTCTCAACCTCACCACGGCGGCTACCTGCTTGCGCAACCGCATCAACGGAGCCACCGCTTCGCAGTTCCGTGAGGAGGGCGAAGAGTATGACATCAAGGTGATGTATGCTCCCGAATACCGTACCTCAATCGAGGATATTGAAAATATCATGGTTTACAATACCCAGGGCAAGGGTGTGCGTATCAAGGAGCTGGGTACTGTGGTCGAGCGTTTCTCACCGCCTACTATCGAGCGTAAGGACCGCGAGCGCATCAACACCGTTTCGGCAATTCTCTCGGGGGCCGCGATGAGCGAGGTCGTGGCTGCTGCTCAAACGAAAATCGATCAGATGTCGATACCTTCGGGCATCTCTATCCAGTTGTCGGGTTCGTATGAAGACCAGCAAGACTCGTTCGGCGACTTGTTCATGCTGATGTATCTTATCATCATACTCGTGTTCATCGTCATGGCGGCCCAGTTCGAGTCGTTGACCTACCCGTTCATCATCATGTTCTCGTTACCATTTGCCTTCTCGGGAGTCTTCCTGGCTCTGTGGATATCGGGCAATACGCTCAACGTGATGTCGCTTATCGGTGCCATCATGCTTATTGGTATTGTGGTGAAGAATGGTATTGTGCTCATCGACTACATTTCGCTGAACCGCGAGCGGGGCATGGGCATACGCGAGGCCGTGGTCAAGGGCGGTCACTCCCGTCTGCGTCCGGTTATCATGACAACCCTCACCACTATCCTGGGTATGGTGCCCATGGCAGTAGGTACCGGTCAGGGTTCCGAGATGTGGCGGCCCATGGGTACAGCGGTAATCGGCGGCCTCACGGTGTCGACTATCCTTACTCTTATTCTTATCCCCGTGCTGTACTGTGTATTTGCCTCGGTGGGAGTGAAACGTCGTCGCAAAAAACATCACGAGCAGTTAATATCCAATAATTCCAAATTGTAAAACCTCGGCCGATTCCCTGCTCTCCGCGCACTTTCGGGGGCTGGGGAATCGGCATTCAAACATATACACAATTATGAAATCGGTTTTTATCACATTCGACCAGGCCCACTATGCACGTATTGTCGAGTTGCTCGACAAGCTCTCCTGCCGTGGATATTCCTACTTTGACCAGATGCGGGGGCGTGGTTCCAAAACAGGCGAGCCTCATTTCGGGAGCCATGCATGGCCTTCGATGTGCTCGGCCATTTTTACCATGGTCGACGATGACAAGGTAGAGACTCTGCTGACGAGACTGCGTCAGATGGACGAAGCCAAGCCTCAACTGGGATTACGGGCTTTTGTTTGGAACATCGAGCAGTCGATTTGACGGGCTTGTCCCCGAATACCGCATATCCCCGAGGGCTGTATCGCATGGATGCAGCCCTCGGTTGTATATCGGGATTGTGATGTAATGGCTTGCTGGAAGAGGATAGCCGATAGAGAGGGAAAGGCAACTTCCGCAACAGTGCGGCACCTCTTGCATTTCGGTGGCGCAGGGGTTGTTTCTTCGGGTAAATACGCCTATCTTTACCGAGTCTTAAAAAGATATGTTATGAAAATTCTTCTTGACGTGCATACTCATACGATAGCCAGCGGACACGCTTTCAGTACCTTGCAGGAAATGGTGCAAGCCGCGGCCGATCGAGGGTTACGGATATTGGGCATCACCGAACATACAGGCGGCATTCCCGGCACTTGTTCCGACATCTATTTCCGCAATTTGCCCATGGTGCCGCGCAATATGTATGGTGTAGAGCTGTTGATGGGAGCCGAAATCAACATCGTTGACTATACGGGTCGGCTCGATTTGGAGGAGAAATATTTCAGGTTTCTCGACCTGCGCATTGCCGGTCTTCATTCGTTGTGCTATCGGTCGGGTACGGTCGAAGAGAATACGGCAGCCGTATTGGGGGCGATATACAATCCGCACATCGATATCATCAGCCACCCGGGCGACGGTACCGCCGAGCTCGATTTCGAGCGGTTGGTGCTGGCCGCCAAAGAGAACAACGTGCTGCTTGAAATTAATAACAGCTCGCTCAATCCTCTTCGGCACAAGGAGAAGGCAAAGGGTAATAATTTGGAAATCTTGCGTTTGTGCAAGCACTACGAGCAACCGGTTATTCTGGGAAGCGATGCCCATATCTCTTTCTCGATAGCCGATTATCGGTGGCTCTATCCGCTGCTGGCCGAGACCGATTTTCCCGAGGCGCTTATCCTTAACGACAAGCCCGAGGCATTCAAGGCACGGTTGAAGCGCAACCGCGAAGAGACGGTCATCTAAAATCGCATCATGCCGTAGCGGTCGAAACTTTTTCGCCGCGAAATCCACAGGGTGAGCAACACCGAGATGAGCGACGAGGCGAATATGGCAATCATGAGCATGATTTGGTATTTTATCGCCACGCTGGGACTGCTGCCGCCCAAAATCTGTCCCGTCATGGTACCGGGCAGGGCAATGAGGCCCATGACAGCCATCGAGGCGATGGTGGGGTTGAACGACTTGATGAGTGCCTCGCGCATGAAAGGGGCAATCGATTCGCCGGGCGAGGCTCCGTTGCCCAACAGGTAGAGGTAGAGTTGGCGCTCGCGGGTCAGCGAGCCGTAGAACGAATTGAGGGCAATCACGTTGGCCGATAGCATATTGCCCAGAATCATGCCGCTGATGGGTATGAAATAGCGGGCCGTGAAAATCTTTTCAGGGCGTACTACCACCCCCAGGAAATAGAGGTCGATGATGAGCAACGACACGAGAAAGGCCACCGCCACGGCCATGAAGAGCATCTTTTGCGGTAGCTTGGTACGCTTCAACACTGTCGATGAGGCGATAACAACCATAAAGAGAACCCACAGCAGGTTTACCCACACACTGTCCCATAGAAACAGGTATTCGAGATAGAACCCGATGAGGAAGAGCTGCACGGTCATGCGCAGGGCTGCCCATAGCGTATCTTTCACCAGTCCCGTGCGGTAGCGGTAGAGAAAATAGGCCGGGATAATGAGCAGCAAGAATCCCAAAGCCATGTGGCCGTAGCCTATGTTTATCGTTTCCATGTGTCAGTCTCCGATATAAATTTTTCGGTCGAAAGAGTCGATGAGCCGGTTGTCGTGCGAAACCATCAGCACGGTGGCTTCGTGCCAGGTGCGAATGTAATCGATTACTCGTGCGATAGAGTCGGGGTCGAGTGCCGAGGTGGGTTCGTCGAGCAGCACGATTTCTTTTTGCAGCAAGGCGGCAATCAAGAGCATGATGCGCTGTCGCTGGCCTCCCGAAATTTCGATAGATCGTTTGTCATACAATTCGGTCTCGAGGCCCAGCCGGGCAAAGTGTTCCAGAACGGTTGTCCGCGAGGGTTTCAAGGCCTGGTTTATCCGCAACTCGAAGGGGGCTTCGATCATCTCTTTTACCGTGTCATACGGGAGGGTAAACTCCTGAGGCAGCCAGGCCGTGCGCCGCCGCACCTGTTGCACGGTCGAGGTATCGAGTGTGCGACCATCGATGCGAATGCTCCCTTCGTCGGGCACGACAAAGCCTGCCACCGAAGCAAGAAGGGTGCTTTTGCCGTGCCCCGAGGGGCCGTAAAGCACCGCTTTCTCGCCCCGGGCGATGCAACACGTAAAGTGTTGCATCAAGGGCTTGTTGTCATAAATAAAGGTGAGGTTGTCAAACTCGATCATTTCGTCGTGTCGGAATTTTCGACTTGAGGTTTCAGCCAACGGTCGAGCCAGCGGAAGAAAATCCGTTGCCACAGAACACCGTTTTGAGGTTTCAATATCCAGTGGTTTTCGTCGGGGAAGATGAGCATCTCGGCCGGTACTCCGCGCAGTTTGGCAGCATTGAAGGCCGACATGCCTTGCGAGGCGAGAATCCGGAAATCATATTCGCCGTGAGTGATGAGAATAGGTGTATCCCACTGGTCTACGAATTTGTGGGGCGACGTGGCAAACGTGCGTTGTGCCGTAGCGTTTTTCTTGTCCCAGGGTGCGCCGCCCATGTCCCAGTTGGCAAACCACATCTCTTCGGTCTCTACATATTGTTGTTCGAGGTTGTAGATACCGGCGTGAGCGATAAAGGCTTTGAACCGTTTTTGGTGATGGCCGGCCAGCCAATACACCGAAAAGCCGCCGTAGCTGGCACCTACGGCTCCCATGCGGTCGCCATCTACATAAGGCTCTTTCTTCATCTCGTCGGTTGCGCTGAAATAGTCCTTCATGTTCTGGCCGCCGTAGTCGCCGCTAATTTGTTCGAGCCACTCCTGTCCGAACCCGTAGAGGCCACGGCGGTTGGGGGCAATGACAATGTAGCCGTTGGCTGCCATCAGTTGCAGATTCCAGCGATACGACCAGAACTGGCTGACGGGCTGTTGCGGGCCGCCTTGGCAGTAGAGAATGGCGGGATATTTTTTCGAGGGGTCGAAATGGGGCGGATAGACAATCCAGGTGAGCATCTTTTTGTTGTCGGTTGTCTTGATCCAGCGCTCTTCTACCTTACCCATGGTGAGTTGGTCGAGAATTTCTTTGTTCTCGAACGAGAGCTCTTTCACCTCTTTGTTTTTGGGGTTGACGCTGTAAATCTCGTCGGGTTGCGACAACGAGTGGCGCATGGCGATGAGGCAATTCTCGTCGACGGGAGCCAGCGAGGCGTAGTCGTAGTAGCCGGTGGTAATCTGCTCGATTTGTTTGTCGAGACCCACGCGGAAGATGTGAATCTCGCCTTGGTAGGCCGAGCGGATGAAAATCGATTGTCCGTCGGGAGCCCAGGCCAGCTCGTCGGTGCTGTAATCGAAATCGGCTGTAAGGTCTTGTTTCTCGCCGGTGGTCATGTCCATGATGAACAGACGGTTTTTGTCCGATTCATATCCGTCGCGCTCCATGCTGCCCCAGGCCAGATATTTGCCGTCGGGCGAGAAGGCCGGTGTGGTGTCGTAGCCCATCATACCTTCGGTGAGGTTGCGGGTCTGCCGGGTAGCCAGGTCGTAGAGATAGATATCGGAGTTGGTCGAAATCGAGTATTCCAATCCTGTCTTTTTGCGGCTGGTGTAAGCCACCGCCTTGCTGTCGGGGGTCCAGGCAAACGACTCGATGCCGCCGAAGGGTTTCATGGGCGACTCGTAGGGTTCGCCTTCCATGATGTCGACGATGCCCGACAACTCCTTGCCGTCGAAAGCAGCGATGTAGGGGTGGGGAATCTCCTCGACCCATTCGTCCCAGTGTTTGTACATGAGGTCATCGATTACGCGGCCGGTAGCTTTGTCGAGGTCGGGGTAGATGTCCGAGGCCTTCTGGCTGTATTTCACGTGGCCGATAAAGAGGATATGTTTCTCGTCGGGCGAGAAGAGGAACCCGTTTATGCCCTTCTCATGATGGCTTATCTGCCGGGCATTGCTGCCGTCGGCTTCCATAATCCACAGTTGCGACTCGCCGCTTTTGCCCGAGAGATAGGCAATCTGTTTCCCGCCGTTTATCCATACGGCGTTACCCTCCGACTCGGGAGTGCAGGTAATTTGTTTTTTGTTCTGCCCGTCGATGTCCATCACGAAGAGTTCGCGGTTGCTCTTGTTCTGTTCGAGGTTTTCATAGGTTACTCCAAAGAGGATTTTGCTCTTGTCGGGCGAAACCACAGGGTCGCTCACCCGGCCAAAGGCCATGAGCACCTCGGTAGTCATGATGCCGTTTTCGACTTTCACGGGTTGCTTGCCGATAATGTCACCGGTCTTCCCGGTTGGCTGACAGGCCGTTATCAATAAAGCTCCTGCCATCATCATACAATTTAATTTATTCATAAATAACGGTTTATAGATTGTTTTTATTTGATTTTCCTTTTTGGGGGCGTGAGGAATGTGGCGGCTTGTGCTCGCCTGCGATGCGGGCCGGCTTGCGCCACGGAGTGTTGCCGTAGAGCTTTTCGAGCAGGTCGTAGCGGTGCATGCGTCGGAGCGAACTTTGTATGTCGTTGCGCTTTTCGGGCAGGTACCAAAAGAAATATTTGCGCTGGTTCAGCTTCTCGTCGGCCTTGCGGGCGGTGAAGACCTTCTCGCCCGTGTAGGGGTGTATGCCCGTGTAGTAGATTTCGGTCGAGAGAGTCATGGGAGTAGGGGTGAAATCCTGCACCTGTTCCAGCTTGAAATTCATGTGTTTCGTCAGAGCCGCCAGTTCGGCCATATCCTCCTCGGTACACCCCGGGTGGCTCGAGATAAAATAGGGTATGATTTGCTGGTTGAGTCCCTGTTCACGGTCTATACGGTCGAAGATGCGTTTGAACTCTTCGAAGAGAGCGAATGAGGGTTTGCGCATGATGGCCAGCACACGGTCGGAGGTGTGTTCGGGAGCTACTTTCAAACGGCCCGAGACGTGGTGGGCAATCAGCTCCTCGGTATAGTGTCGGGTGTTGCGGTTGAGTGCTTCGTCTTTGTGGCGGTGCAGCAACAAATCGTAGCGGACGCCGCTGCCGATAAACGATTTTTTTATTCCCGGCAGGGCATCGACTGCCCGGTAGATGTCGAGTAGGTCGCTGTGGTCGGCGTTGAGATTGGGGCATATTTGGGGAGCGAGACACGAGGGGCGTTTGCACTTGCGGCATAACTCTTGGTTTTGCCCGTGCATGCGATACATATTGGCCGAGGGCCCGCCCAGGTCGCTCAGATAGCCTTTGAAATCGGGCATCGCCGCAATTTGTTTCACCTCTTTGAGAATCGACTCTTTGGAACGCGAGGCGATAAACTTGCCCTGGTGGGCCGAGATGGTGCAGAAGGCGCATCCGCCGAAACAGCCCCGGTGCAGATTGACCGAGAACTTGATCATCTCGTAGGCCGGTATCGTCTTTCCCTTGTATCGAGGGTGTGGCAGACGGGTGTAGGGCAGGTCGAACGAGGCATCGATTTCGGCCTCGGTCATGGGCGGGTAGGGCGGATTCACCACGATGACCCGCTTGCCCACACGCTGCCACAGTCGCTTGGCGTGGTATTTGTTCGACTCCTCTTCGATATGTCGAAAATTTTCGGCCTGTTTGCGCTTGTGCAACAGGCACTCTTCGTGCGAAGCCAGCACGATGTTGTGCTCGTCTTCTACTATCGGGGGGATATTCGAGTCTGGTTGTATGGTAGCTGTTTGTGGTATGTCGGTGAGTTGGCCGATGGCATTGCCCTGTTGCAGTCGCCGGGCAATCTCGATGACGGGACGCTCGCCCATGCCGTAGATGAGCAGGTCGGCGGGACACTCGGCCAGGATACCCGGCAGCAGCTTGTCCTGCCAATAGTCGTAGTGAGTGAGGCGTCGCATCGAGGCTTCGATGCCGCCGATGACCACCGGCGTGTCGGGGAATAGCTCTTTGAGTATGCGGCTGTAAACGAGGGTAGGGTAGTCGGGGCGCATGCCATGTCGCCCATTGGGAGTATAGGCATCGTCGCTGCGCCGCCGTTTGTTGGCCGTGTAGTGATTCACCATCGAGTCCATCGCTCCGGCCGATATGCCGAAGAAGAGCCGGGGCGTGCCCAATTTCTTGAAATCGCGCAGGTCGTCCTGCCAGTTGGGTTGGGGCACGATGGCCACCCGCAACCCTTCGGCTTCGAGTACACGCCCGATTACGGCCGCTCCGAACGAGGGGTGGTCGACATAGGCGTCGCCCGAGAACAAAATTACATCGACATAATCCCAGCCCCGCATTTCCAGTTCTTTGCGAGTCGTGGGCAGCCAGTCTTGCAATCGGTATTCTTTCATCTTCTCAATGGCGGTATAGGTTGGTAATCAGGTAGTAGGCTTGTCGGCTGCTGCCTGTTGTAATAAGTCTTCCAGTTTTATCAGCTCATCGCGATATTGGGCAGCCTCGATAAAATCCATCTTCTTGGCCGCTTCGACCATCTGCCTCCGAGTACGCTCGATAGCTTTCTGCAACTGTTCCCGGTTCATGTATTTCACGATGGGGTCGGCTGCCACGTCGACATGTTCGCGGTATTCGTCGCTGTATGCCCTGACGGCTTTTGCCGGTTTTGCCGGTTGGACAGCCGGTTGCGGCTTGGCTTCGGCATTTGTCCCGAGAACCGAGCTTTTGGCTTTCTGTATCGCCTTGGGCGTGATGTGATTCGCCTCGTTGTAGGCCAGCTGTTTTTCGCGGCGGCGGTTGGTCTCGTCGATGGTCTTCTGCATGCTCTCGGTAATGCGGTCGGCATACATGATGACCCTACCGTTGAGATTTCGCGCGGCACGGCCCACCGTTTGAGTGAGCGAGCGGTGCGAGCGCAGGAAACCCTCCTTGTCGGCGTCGAGTATGGCTACCAGCGATACCTCGGGCAGGTCGAGCCCTTCGCGCAGCAGGTTCACCCCGATGAGCACGTCGTAGACACCGGCCCGTAAGTCGTCAAGAATCTTGATGCGGTCGAGCGTGTCGACGTCGGAGTGTATATAGTTGCAACTGATGTCGAGTTTGGTCAGATAGCTGTTCAGCTCCTCGGCCATGCGCTTGGTCAGGGTGGTGACCAGCACCCGTTCGTCGCGTTCGATGCGCAGTTGTATCTCTTCGAGCAGGTCGTCTATCTGGTTAAGGCTGGGTCGTACCTCGATAACCGGGTCGAGCAGGCCGGTGGGACGAATCACCTGTTCGACCACCACACCCTCGCTTTTTTCAAGTTCATAGTCGGCCGGCGTGGCACTCACATAGATAATCTGCCGGGCCAGCCCCTCGAACTCGTCAAATTTCAACGGCCGGTTGTCAACGGCCGCCGGCAACCGGAACCCATACTCCACCAAATTCATCTTGCGCGAACGGTCGCCGCCATACATCGCCCTGATTTGAGGCACCGTCACATGGCTCTCGTCGATGATGGTGAGGAAATCCTTGGGAAAATAGTCGAGCAGACAGAAGGGACGGGTACCCGCTTCACGTCCGTCGAAATAACGCGAATAGTTTTCGATGCCCGAGCAGTGGCCTATCTCGCGAATCATCTCCACATCGTAGGTCACCCGTTCGTAGAGCCGCTTGGCTTCGAGGTCTTTCCCGATAGATTTGAAAAACTCTACTTGCCTGCCCAGGTCGAGCTCGATTTCGCCAATAGCCTTGTCGATACGCTCCTTGGTCGTCACGAACAGATTGGCCGGAAATATCTTGTAGGCATCGAATGCCCCCGTGCTGCTGCCCGTAGCCGGGTCGATGGTGCGTATCGACTCAATCTCCTCCCCCCAGAACTCGATGCGGACAATCGTGTCGTCATAGGCCAGATAGATGTCGACCGTATCGCCTTTCACCCTGAAATTGCCTCGGTTCAGTTCCAACTCGTTGCGCGAATAGAGCGAGTCTACCAAATGTCGCAGCAGGCGGTTGCGACCGATGTCGTCGCCCACTTTAACCTCGATTACGTTGCTGTGGAAATCCTCGGGATTGCCGATACCGTAGAGACACGATACCGACGAGACTACAATCACGTCTTTGCGCCCCGACAGCAAGGCCGAGGTGGTAGAGAGCCGCAAGCGATCTATCTCCTCGTTGATAGCGAGGTCTTTTTCTATATAAGTATCGGTCGAGGGGATATAAGCCTCGGGCTGGTAATAGTCATAGTAAGAAACGAAATATTCGACGGCATTTTCGGGGAAGAAACCCTTGAACTCGTTGTACAGCTGCGCCGCCAACGTCTTGTTATGGCTCAGGATAAGCGTAGGTTTCTGTACCCGCTCGATAACGTTGGCCATGGTAAACGTCTTACCCGAACCCGTCACACCCAGCAACGTCTGGTAGGGAGTGCCGTCGAGAACACCCCGGCTCAGTTCGTCGATAGCTTCCGGCTGGTCGCCCGTGGGCCGATAGGGAGAGATAAGTTTGAAATCCATGACACTCGTTCCGTTAAGATTCGGGAATAATCAAGCAAAGAATCAGGTAAATCACGATAGGCGTTCCTATGGCTCCAATCGACAGCAGCACATAAATGATGCGTACCACCGTAGGATCCAAGCCCAGATATTCGCCGATGCCGGCACACACGCCGCCAATCATGCGCCCGTTGCGGGGGCGGGTAAGTCGTTTGTTCATATTTGTCATAATTATCAGTAAAAGGGCAAACCACCCGTATAACCGACCTTGCAGGTCCCTCTTGCGGGCCGCCTGTTTCCACATTAACTAAATGCAAAGATAGTGCAAAACAAGGGTAAAAGCAAAATGTTCATTGATTGCTTGTCGGTTTGTAAAAGTCAATTTTCAGAATGGTTCATTATATACTTTTTAATGGCATCAATAAATGGTTTACCGTAAGTCTTATATTTCTGAGGTCCAATACCAGGTATTGTCAAAAATTCTTCTGCCGTAGTAGGTTTGTCGGTCGCGAATCTGACAAGCATAGTATTGGTTGCAATCATATATGCTGGCTTTTTGTTCTCTAAAGCAATTTTGTATCTAAGAGCGCGAAGCAGGGACAAAAGCTTCATATCGGTTATTATTTTTCCGTCGGAATCGGCAATTACCATGAAGCCGTCTTTTTCAATAAATTGTTCGGTGTATTCGACGAGGTTCTCTGTCTTTCTTGGTTGTGTAGATGAAGACCTCCTTTTCTTTACTTTTTCTACGGGCGTCATTTGTGGAGGAGTAATATTCCTGTTTATCTGGGACGATTTTGAATAAGAGGGTTTGGAGGCAGAAATATCTTCTACTCCAAATTCACTCTTTTTCCAAGCTTGATAGTGGTCCCGATTTAGCATTCGACCGCACCCCGATTTGTCATCTTTGTAATTAGTACAACCTAAGAAGAATCCCTTTTTCCCGCTCTTGACTATCAGATAGCCATCTTCGCACCAGTCGCATTTTTGAATAGATAAATCTTCTCCTCGACGGTCGTTAGTCATAAAACCGCATATTTCTTGGTCGTTGGAACATATCCATAATCTCAATCCGTAGTTCTTATTCCATCTTAACTTCATTGGGTAACCACAAATAGGACATCGGTTTTGTACTGTAATGGGCCCATCTGTACTGACTTTTAACTCCCCTTTTAGAGTAACGTTAGGATAGCTTTGGGTGTCACTTAACAATTCTTTGATGAATTCAGAAGGGCGCTTTTCGGGGGTAATGATGAATACTCGATTTTTTGTACGAGTTAAAGCTACATAGAATAGGCGCCTTTCTTCGGCATAGTTATACGATTGGTCGTTGGATACGACGAGGTTCAAGACAGGGTCATCATCTACTTTTGAGGGGAACCCGTATATCTCATCTTTTGCATTGATAATGATTACATTCTCTGCACTAAGACCTTTTGAACTATGTGCAGTTAAAAATTGGAGTTTGACTTGGTTGCTATATTTTGTGGAGTATATTTTCCCTGTCTTTTCATCGTAGCTGAAATTAGAGGAAACACAAAGATGTCTGGCATCGAACCCATATCTTCCGATAAGAAGAATAGATGTTACTCTATGTTTGATTTCTTGATCATTGTATTGGATTATATCTTCAATCGCCATCTCTACCTCTACAGCAAGATTGTAGTACCGTCCACCTTTTTGTCCTTCAATGGGAGTTTCACTATAAGTACGGATAATGACAGGATTGCTGATTCGTTTAGGTGATATTAGCTCCTTTTTTATTTGGCTGGAGTTTTTTTGTATAAAGGTTCCCGCGATATCTATTATTTCTTGAGCATTACGATACGTATGGGTGATTTTTAATTCTTGAGCATATCCTACCTCTTGGGAAAAACGGGTGAAAAGAGGAAGTATGGAACCGCTGAAAGCATAAATGGATTGCCAATCGTCGCCTACGGCTACGATTTTTGCGTGACATAGTTGGGATAATTCTCTGATTAGATTATATCGTTGCCGTGAAATATCTTGATACTCATCTACAATTATGTATCTAAAATCAAGTAAATCTTTACTTATCAGTCTCTTATGGATTAAGTCGGCCGATTCGTTAATCATGTCTTGAAAATCAATACAGTGATTCTCTTTTAGGGCTTTTTGATATTCCAAATAACAAATGCTGCAAATTTCAAGGAATAGGTCGGTGCGTATATTTTTAGTCGATGCCCTGAATTTGTCAAACTGTTCGAATTGATACCCTTGAGTTTTAAAGTTGTTGATAAAATTACAGATTAGTAAAGTGAGACGGAAAATATATTTGTTCTCTTCGTTATCGGCTAATTTTTTATAAACCTCTGTCGCAGGCCTTGGGCAAAGGGTGTAACCTCGTTGCAACAATTGTTCCTTGAGGTGCTCTATATAATCTCTATGGTCGTTGTATTTTGAGAATGTGTATATTAAGTCTGTTTTATGGTTGCGGTGTAATAATATTTTGTCGTTAATTCTGGATTTATATTTATTTAGCTCTGCTTGTGTGTAACGATTGCTTTGTCCGCTCTCTGTGATGCCGAAGTGTTCAATATAGGAACATTTGTCGCCCTGTTTTATTTTGAAATCAGGAGTATATGGCTTGTTTGCATCGAGGATACGATATTGATAAATAGGCTCATATTCATAATCGATATTGTTTAGGTAAAGAAAATTTGCGATTCTAACCTCTTCAAGGGAGCGTAGCACCTCATTGTTTAGGGTTAAGGTCTTTTGATCTCTTCGGGATATTATTTGCTGCATGTATTCGTGAAGATCGCTCCGAAGAGTGGAGAAGTCGGCATTTGAAATAAATTGGAAGTAGTCGTTTAGCTTGTCTCCTTCGTAAGGGGCTGAAAAATAAGAGCCGAAAAATAAGACGAGCTTATTGACTAATTTGTTGTTGGATAATACTTTGCTTTTTAGATATTCGTTTATGACATTATACATGTATCCACTGTCTACAATTCGCAGGTTTTGAATGTCACTTTTCTTTAAAATCGTATATCCAGTGGAGTGGAATGTGGTGATAGGACAATCGATATGCAAATTGTTGTTTATACGTTCCCGAAGCTCTCCTACGGCTTTATTAGTGAATGAGATAATCAATATTTTTTGGGGGGCTATTCCCTGTTTTTCTACGAGATACCTTACTTTTGCTGCTATGGTAGTCGTTTTTCCGGCTCCTGCGCCAGCAATGACGAGAGTGTGGTCTTCATCGGAGAGAACAACCTCGCGTTGTTCATTGTCTAACAATATGGCCGGGTCACATTCTTTAAGGATTCTGTCCAAATAATCTTTCTCAGAAACGAGGTGCTGAGAGATATATCGGTCATTGTGTGCTTTGATGATAGATGACTCTTTGGGTAATTCCTTTATATCGTTATATGCGTTGGAAAAATAGATGATTTGGTCTTTGTCTAACTTGTGCTTTTTGATATAATCGTATAAGAGGTTAGATGATTCCAGTACTTTGAAAAAGTCGGATAGACGTTTATACTCTTCTATCAAATGTTTATAGTCACTTCTGGCTATAAATTTATTCTCGGACAATAAAGATTTGAAAGAAGAATTAAAGGCTAAAACTTGTGTGTATTCTGCAGGGACATCGTATATGTTGTCTGGTAATGAAACCTTTTTATCCTCTGGTGAAACAATCTTTTTTAGAAATTCGAGTATTCCCATTGTTGGTGTATCTTGGTTTTGTAAGAAGCCGAGCTCTATTTTGGAGTTTCAAAGATAGACAATAATACGAGGTGAAAAAATGTTTATGAGAGGAATTTTCTTTTTGGGTATTCAACTTAGTTTGTTGGTATAATGCTTCTTGTTATTCGTTGGTCGATACAAACGGGAGCATGGCCGATAAATACGACCCATTTATCGCACGTTCGTTAAATTTCTGTTATTTCTTTTCCAAATTCGGTCGAAATCTCTAACTTTGCAAACTGATAAAGAAACGAATAATGCGAAAACTAATCTGTTCTATCGTTTGTGCCTTGCTCCTGGTGTCGTGCGGCGAGTATAATAAAATACTGAAAAGCACTGATTATGAGCTGAAATATGATTATGCCAAGAAGGCATTCGAGCGGAAGAAATATATGCAGGCCGCTACTTTGCTCGAAGAGCTGGTCGCCATCTTCAAGGGTACCGACAGGGCAGAAGAGTCGCTCTATCTGTTGGCCCGCAGTTACTATCTGAATAAAGATTATGTTACCTCGGGCGAATATTTCCAGGCTTATTACAAAAATTATCCCAAGGGTGAGTATACCGAGCTGGCTCGTTTCTATTGTGGCTATGGCTATTACCTCGATTCGCCCGAAGCAAAGCTCGACCAGACCGGCACCTACAAGGCCATCGACGAAATGCAGCGTTTCCTCGACTATTTCCCAAACAGCGAGCGGGCCAAGCAGGCGCAGGATATTATCTTTGAGCTTCAAGATAAATTGGTCTACAAGGAATTGCTCAACTCGCAACTCTATTACAACTTGGGCAACTACATGGGCAACAACTACCAGTCGGCCATTATTACCGCCCAAAACGCTTTGAAAGAGTATCCCTACACTCGCTATAAAGAAACTCTCTCGATGCTTATTTTGAAATCGAAATATCAAGAAGCCGTGCAGAGTATCGAGGAGAAAAAGCCCGAGCGGTTCCGCGATGTAATCGACGAATATTACTCGTTTATCAACGAATACCCTTCGGGGCAATATACCAAGGAAGCCGAGAATATATTTAAGGTGGCCAACAAATACGTAAAAGATTAATCTTTAAAATAATGGATTACAAGAAAACAAATGCACCGACAAACACCGTAACACGCGATATGGTGGCTTTGTCTTCCGACACCGGAAACATTTATGAGACTGTATGTATTATTGCCAAAAGAGCCAATCAGATTGCTGTCGAAATGAAATCCGATTTGGAGAAAAAGCTCCAGGAGTTCGCTTCGTGCAACGACAATCTCGAAGAGGTGTTTGAGAACCGTGAGCAGATTGAAATCTCGCGTTACTACGAGAAACTGCCCAAACCCGTTCTCATCGCTACACAAGAATATATCGAAGGCAAGGTATATTACAAGAATCCCGAGAAAGAAAAATCGGCTATCGAATAATAGCCTGTCAGGTATAAACCGCAAGCCGCACTATCGAAATGAAATAGTGCGGCTTGCAGATTTTTCTCGCTCAGTCTTTCGAGGCTGGTGTCGGGGGTAGAATGTTACCGAAAAAAGTAAACGCACAATTAGTTCATCGAAATATGATCAATAGAATACTTATCCGTTCCAAAGTCGTACAGATAGCCTATTCTTATTTTCTGACCAAAGACAAGACGGTGATGGAGGCCGAGAAAGAACTCTTTTTCAGCTTCGAAAAATCCTATGAATTGTATCATCTGTTGCTGACTTTGATGGTGGAGTTGACCGATACGCAGGCCGCTCGTGTGGAAGCCGCCCGCATGAAATTCCTGGCTACTCCCGAGGAGAAGAATCCCAATATGCGCTTTGTCAACAACCGTTTTGTAGAGCAGTTGCGAAATTGCAACGACTATAAGGATTACCACGAAAAGAAACCCGTAACCTGGACCAACGACCCCGAGTTTTTGAGAGATTTCTCGGAACGTATCGTCAAGAGCGATTTCTACAAAGAGTATATGGAGGCCCCCGAAGATTCGTATGAAAACGATTGCGAGTTCTGGAAAAAGGTGGTGAAAAATATGTTCTGTTCCGATGAGGAACTGCTCGACCTGCTCGAACAGAAATCGCTCTACTGGAACGACGACTTGGAAATCATTACCACCTTCGTGCTGAAAACCATCAAGCAGTTCAGCGAGCAGAACGGCGAGTCTCAGTCGCTCCTGCCCATGTTCAAGGACGACGACGATTCCGAGTTTGCCAAGGAGCTTTTCCGCAACACCCTGTTGCACGGTGAAGAATATCGCAACTATATCGAGAATTTCATACGCAACTGGGAGATTGAGCGGGTCGCTTTTATGGACATCGTCATTATGATGGTCGCCATGAGCGAGTTTTACAAATTTCCCTCGATTCCCACGCGTGTCACCCTCAACGAGTATATCGAGCTGGCCAAGTCGTACAGCACCAACAAGAGCGGCCAGTTTGTCAACGGCGTGCTCAATGCCATCGCCGACAATTTGAAAAAAGAGGGCGTATTGACCAAAGAGTAAAAAAATTGTTATATATTTGTGGACCCTCATTTAGAGAGGCCGATAAAAACTATTAAAAGCTAAATTATGACTACATTATCTATCCTTTTACAAGCAGCGTCTTCGGGCAGCGGATTGAGCAGCATTCTGATGATGGTTGCGTTGATTGCTATCTTCTATTTCTTCATGATTCGTCCGCAGTCGAAACGTCAGAAAGAGATTCGCAAATTTCGTGAAGGACTCTCTGCCGGTGACAAAATCGTTACGGCCGGCGGTCTGTTCGGGAAAATAAAAGAGGTTAAACCCGACTCGTTCATCATCGAGATAGCCGAGAATACCCGCGTGCGCATTGCCAAAGATTCGGTATATCCCTCGGTTGCCGATGCCAAGGACAACAACGCCCAACAGACGAATAAGTAATCTTGTCTTTTCGGCATCTATTTCTATCGAAGAAGATAAAAAGATAAAGTTTTTTATCGGGACCTGTGACCTATGCCGATAAAAAACTTTATCTTTGTTGTATATAGCCATGCTGATATGAAGAAGACCTTTTCGGCCCGCATTGCCACACGATTCAGGGCGATAGCCCGTAAGATAGGTACCTCCTTCCGCCAGGAGCGCACTCGCGAGTTGTTCACCTTCCTGGGGTTTGTGCTGCTGTCGCTGGTATTCTGGTTCATGCAAGGCTTGAACGAAGAGGTCGAGAGTTCTTTCAAGATTCCGGTCGAACTTCAAGACCTGCCCGAGAAAACAACTCTTATCAACGATTTGCCCACTCACATGGAAGTGCGCATTCGCGACAAGGGGCCGGTGATGCTGGGTTATGCTATCGAAGGACTGGCTCCGTTGCGTATCAACTTTTTGGAGTATGACAAGGGGAATAGCTCGTTCAAGTTGGGACCTTCGCAGCTCGAGACCGTCTTGCGCAGGTCGTTGCGGCCTACGACAGCTATCCTGTCGGTTATTCCCGATACATTAAAAGTACAGTATACACACAACGCTGGCAAGCAAGTGAAACTGGTGGTTAGAGGCACAGCCTCGACCTCGCCGCAGTGCGTGTTGAGCGGACCCATGACAGCCGATATCGACTCGGTGAGGGTCTATGGCGATTATGCTTTGCTGAAACAAATCAAAGAGGTATATACGACCGAGTTTGAGGCCAAGCGGCTCAGCGATACGTTGCGTACGACCGTGCAGATTGCCCGGTTGCCCAATTTGCGCATCGTGCCCGAGCAGGTAACCGTGACGATACCCGTCGAGGAGATGACCTCCAAACTGCTCGATATACCCATTGTGCCACAGGGGGTACCTGCCGGATGGTCGCTCATCACCTTCCCCTCGTCGGTGCAGCTTTCTTGCATGATGCCTTTCAGTAAATTTGCCGCTGTCGACGAGGAGAGTTTCTTGTTGGGAGTCGATTATGCCGATTTGTCTCGTCGTCCGGCTCCCGGTAAACTGGGTATTCGGGTAATCAAGTCGCCCGATTTTGTGCGTAACATTGTGTTGTCGCAAGACAGTGTCGACTATATATTGGAACAGAAGCGGCCGGCATTTGTCCTCTTGAACGATACCGTAGAAGCCTCTATCCCCGATACGATATGAAACGAATAGGAATTACCGGCGGCATAGGCAGTGGCAAGTCGGTAGTCTCGAATTTGCTGCGAGTGATGGGATATCCCGTCTATGATACCGATACGGAGGCCCGCAGGCTTATGAACTCGCAATTTGAGCTGAAAGCACAACTAATTGAGGCTTTTGGCGCCGATATTTATGCCGGCGGGGTGTTGAACCGCCCCTTGCTGGCCTCGCGCACATTCGGCAACCCCAAACAGATAGCCCGGCTCAACGCCATCGTTCACCCGGCCGTGCAGCACGATTTCGAACGCTGGGTTTTCGAACGCCGGGAAACGACAGGATTTGTCGAATCGGCCATTCTGTATGAATCGCATTTCGACCGCCTGGTCGATGAGGTATGGCTGGTAACGGCTCCCGAAGCTCTGCGCATCGAGCGGGTAAAGCAGCGTAGCGGTTTGTCGGTCAATGAGATACGTAGGCGTATTGCAGCCCAGATGAGCGAAGAAGAGAAATCTCGGCGGGCGACTCATATTATTAACAATGATGGCAGTAAGTCGCTCATTGCTACGGTGCTGTCGTTGTTGGGCGTGTAACGGTAAGAAATTTTTTGACCGATAGAACGGTTAAACCCGACAAGTATATTATTTTTGCAATTCAAATTGTTTGAGTCATTAAATATAAAAACACCATTTTATGTTGAAAACGATTTTATCTATCTCTGGGAAACCGGGTTTGTACAAGCTGATATCTCAGGCTAAGAATATGTTGATTGTCGAGTCTTTGCAGACCGGTAAACGTCAACCTGCCTATGCTCATGAAAAAATCATTTCGCTGGGCGATATAGCTATCTTTACCGATAAAGAGGATGTGCCTCTGGGTGAAGTGCTGAACTCGATTAAAGTGAAGGAAAACGGAGCCAAAGTATCGCTCGACGCCAAGAAAGCCGACACGGAAGCCTTGCGGGCCTATCTGGCCGAGGTACTCCCCAATTTCGACCGCGAGCGGGTATATGCCACCGATATTAAGAAAATTATCAGCTGGTACAATTTGTTGGTTGAGACTGGCAACGACAATTTCGTGGAGGAGAAGAAGACCGACGACACACCCGAGAAAGAGACTGCTGCCGAGAGTGCCGAAAGCAAATAGATGTATGCTTGTGCGGCGAGGTTCTCTCGCCGTGAGACGATAAACAGGGGCTGCGACCATAACGGTTGCGGCCCTTTCTTTTTTGTGGTGACGCCGGTTGCCTTGTGTATGCTTTGACATTTAGGGAGTGTCGAGCCAGGCTCCTTGCGAACGCACGTCGTGACAGGGGATTCCCTGCTCGAAACAGTCATTCAGCCACAAGCGGGCACGGGTCGGGTGCACGTTGGCGCCGATGACGATTTGCCCGATGTCGAAAAGTCCTGTTACATCGGTCAGACGTCCCCGGAATTGCCGGTCGACAATCACACAGTCTATTGCCAGCCGTTTGCCGGTCGACAATCGGCTCCATTCGCGATTGTCGAGCAGAAGCAACCGTTTGCCGTGAAACTGGGCAAAGGGATAGTCGACGAAAAGCAACGCTCTTTCGACTGCTGCTCCCGGCCGGAACAGTTCGTATGAGTCGTATCCCTGTTGTTGTCGATACATCTCGCCTACCGGTGGCAGGAGTGGAGCGAGTGTGTCGGGGCAAAGCAGGTAGCAACCCTTTGGGTCGCTCAGTTGGACTATGGTCGATTGGCTATCCTCAAAGACCACGATTTCGGGGTGGGGTGGGCGATAGGTTGCAAGGTCGGCCACCCAAAAAGCGATACCGAAGCTCAAGGTGAGCCAAAGCCCTTTTTTCGAACGGTTTTTCACCGTGATGTAACTCAATATTCCTCCGATAAAATAGAACCACAGGTAGCGAGGCGACAGCCATATCCCTTCGATGTGGCTCCCCGGCAGCCGTTCGATACCGAGGCTCAACCACTCGACAAACCGCAGCAACAGGTCGGTGCCCATTGCTACCCAGGTATAGGGCAACTGCAACGACGCGAGGAACAGCATGAGGAGCCCCAGCCCGAAGATGAAGGGTAGAAGTGGTAAGACCACAAGGTTACCCACCAGAAAGAGCAGAGGCAGGGTGTGAAAATAGTAGATGGCGATAGGCAGAGCTCCTATCTGTGCGGCTACCGACACGGCGATGGTGGAACTTACCCAGCGTACGAGTCGGTAAGGCGAGTTACCCCCGAGGTTCAGTCGACGGTAGAAGAGCAGAATGGCTGCGACGGCAGCGAAGCTCATTTGGAATCCGACATCGAAAATAAGGTCGGTATCGTAGAGCAGCATGAAGAAGGCGGCTGCAAACAGGGCGTTGAGCGAACTGTTGCGGCGTTCGAGAAACTCGGCCGTCAATAGAAACGAAGCCATGATGCAGGCCCGTACTGCCGAAGGCGAAAGTCCCGTGACACAAGCATAAACCCACAAGACAAGAAGGGAGAGCAGGGGCCTGAGTTTGCGGCCGGCTTCGGTCAGGGAGAGGGGGAAAAGCAACAGGTAGACCAACGAGGCGACTACACCCATGTGCAGTCCGCTCACGGCCAGGATATGCGAGAGACCGGTTGCCGAGAAATGTTGTTGCATCTCGGCGGGGAACTCCTGCCGGTCGCCCAGCAGGAGTGCTTTCAGCAGCAGGGCGCTGTGGGGCGACAGTCCGCAGGCATCGATGCGGCGCGAGAGTTTGCTTTGTGTCGTTGAAGCCCAGTCCCGCAAATCCGAGCGGGGGGCGTGCCCTGTCTTTTTCCATTTTGCGTCGGTCAGGTATTGGCTTTGGGTTATACCCTTGTGCCGCATGAAAGTGGCAAAATCAAAATCGCCGGGATTCCCGTTTGATTTGATGGGGCGTAGTTGAAACTCAAAGGCGACCCGGTCGCCATAGGCGAGCCGTCGGGCTTGGAGCCCTTTTTCGAAATAGAGAGCCACTTTTTCGCGGTATGGCACGGTGTGCCCTCCGGTGTCGGCCAGTGCGGTAATGGTCGCCGGGCAATAATATGAGTTGGCCTTTTCGGTTGCCTTTTGGTCGATGTGGGCGACAGCTATCGGGTAAAAGCCTTCGGGCGGCTGGGAAGGGTGGTGCTGAATGGCTTGCAGGAAGAGTCCCAGCGCAAAGACGATGAGGAAGAGCCCCCACCCGAAGAGCGGACGTTTGCGATACTGCTCCTCGATGCTGTCGCGTTTGACAAACAATCCCCACAGCACGATGCCGCCAACGGCAGGCAATGCACTTGTCCACATCGGCAGGTTCAGCAGGTGTTGGCCGATGATGCCTGCCAATAACGGAATCAGTAGACGTATGAAAGGGGTGCGGGCGGCCGACAGGGAGTTGTGAGTCATTGTGGTGTGTCTTTCAGGTGAGGTGTTGCGCAGCGGTGCGGTTTGTCAATCAGAACTTGCGGGTTATGTAACGCATGAAATCCGACTCGAGACCGCCGCTTTGCCCGGCATTCTGCACGAAGCAAAATTCCCGTTCGCAAATGAAATCGTCAACCTCGATTACTTTCAGCCGGCCGTCGGCGATTTCGGACGATACGGCTTGTATCGAAATCATGCCCACACTGTCGGTATTTTCGAGAAACCGTTTGATTCCCTCGGTCGACCCCAGCTGCATGACGATATTAAATTGCGACAGTTTCAGCTGATGTTGAGCCAAATTCTTCTCAAAGACTTCGAGGCTGCCCGAGCCGCTCTCCCGAATCACCAGCGGGAGTTCCCGCAATTCGTCGAGAGTGATTTCTTCATATCGGGCCAGTTTGCTGCGGGTACTGGCAACGCACACCAGCTCATCGCGCATGAAGGGAGTGTAGTGCAGGTGAGTCTGTCGGCTCACCCCCTCGATAAGCCCCAAGTCGATGCGGTTCTCCTCGACGGCCCGTTCAATGTCGCGGGTATTCCCGTTGATGACCGATAGCTTTATTTGTTTGAATTTTTGGCTGAATGTAGCCAAATAAGGCGGCAATACATATTGGGCGATGGTCGTGCTGGCTCCCAGTCGCAGTTCGCCGATGTGACGCTGGGTGAGCAGGTTCATCTCGAAATCGAGTTGCTTGTAATGGGCGAGAATCTTTTCGGCGTGCGACAAGAGCAGTTCGCCCTCGGGGGTAAGGGTGATGTGAGTTCCCATGCGTTCGAACAACCGGGTGCTGTACTCGGTTTCGAGCTCCTGAATATGTTTGCTGATGGCAGGCTGGCTCACATACATCTCTTTTGAGGCTTTGGTGAAACTGAGGTTGTGGGCTACGCTGCAAAAAACTTTTAATCTGAAATCTATCATAATGCAGTCATGCTTGTTTTATTCGTTCCAAATCTTCCAGGCAGCCAATGCTTGGCGGTGAAGCATTTCGAGTCCGTTTTTGGTCGCGCAACCTTGTTGGGCCGCACGTTTCAGGAAGAGCGTCGTCTCGGGATTGTAAACGAGATCGTAGCAAAGATGGTTGGGGGTGAGCCGGTCGTAGGGTATGTCGGGGCAATATTCTGTGTGAGGATACATACCCAGCGGTGTCGTGTTGACAACGATGCGGTGGGAGTCCATCACCTCGGGCGAGAGGTCGTCATACCCGATGATGTCGCCACGTCGTTGTCGCGAAACGAAAGTGGGGGTGATGTGTAGCGATTTCAATCCGGCACAGACTGCCTTCGAGGCTCCGCCCGTACCCAGAATAAGGGCTCGCGTCATGCCGTCGGCGAGCAGAGGGGCAATCGATTGGGTAAACCCGATGATGTCGCTGTTGTAGCCTTTGAGCCATATCCGGCCATCGGCCCGACGCATGATTCTGATGACATTTACTGCACCTATCTCACATGCCTGAGAATCCAGTTCGTCGAGCAAGGGAATTACCTCGGTCTTGTAGGGTATTGTCACATTCAGTCCGCACAGTTCCGGGCGATTGGTGATAAGCCGGTGCAGCCCCGAAAGGTCGGGCATCTCGAAATTTTCGTAGGTGGCCGCTATCCCTTCGTGTTCGAATTTCGCTTGGAAAAACGCGCGGGAAAACGAGTGCCCCAAGGGGTATCCCACCAGTCCGTATAATCGTTTCATGGCTCTCAAAAAAGTTATCCGTTGTATTTCGATTCTGTCAGTATCTCGCCGGCGTTGTCGGGCGAGGCGAGAATTTCGGCTGCACTTTTCTTTTTCTCGTGAGCGTAGTGCTTGACAATCTGGTAGCCTATCCAACGGCCCAGTCTACCCGGCGAGTCGGGGTGGAGGGCCGAGACAAACGGTGCCGGTTCCACATATTTGTTGATGAGCATCGACTCGGTGTTGAACAGATGCTTTCGGCCGATGACTTGGTGCCATATCTCGGCCTCGTTGGTTCGGCACCACTCAGCCTGCGTGTCGGTATAGCCCAGCAGACGATATTCGTCGTTTTCGGGGAATATCGAGGCAAGCGCATACAGTATTTTCCCTTCGTACACCATGCGGTCGAGCAGGGCATTTCGCTTCGATACGTAGGGGTACCGGGTGCGCAGCCACACTTCCATCGCATCGCAGGCAATGCGGTCGCTCTTGTGCAATCCCCTTTCATATATATAATAGCGTTGTTCATATAGTGGATAGTCGGCACCCAGGTAGCAGTCGAGCGAAATGGAAAGCAACGAGTCGACGATGACAATCGACTGGTTCAGCCCCGACACATGGGAGAGAATACGTGGCAGACTTTCCTGAGGGAGAACCTGGCGGTAGCGCCCGAAGGCTTGCTGTAAATCGGCAATCCAGGCTGTGTCGGTGGCAAAATGCGATTCGGTATCGGCGTAGAGCCGGGCTATGGCTTCGTGAGTGAGAAACATATCGAGTCCCTGTTGAAACGCGGGAGCATCGGCCAGCCCCAATATCTGCCGGCAATAGATGGGGAAAAAGGGCGAATATTTCGTCCTGAACCGGGCGGCGCTTGCGGTGTCGGCCTCCTGCACATAAGCGGGCAATTCGCGGTCGAATCGCTCGACGGTCACACATGGGTCGGCCACAAGCCCCTGAGTCTCCGATGCCTTTCCGTTGCAGGCTATGAAAATCGCCGTCAGCAAGCAAAAGGTCATGGCATAGCTGGTTGTATGTTGAAATTGCATCATATATCCATATCTTTTTTAGGAATCACACTTTTGCAAAAATACGTTTTTCTTTCGAGAATCCCATTAGAAGAATCCAGTTTTACGATTTGAGTATAAGGCAATAAATCTCTGTGAAAATGGCTTTTTTTCGCTCTTTATTTATACCTTTGTACGCAAAGAAAGCAAATATGGGCGCCCTCCCTTCTCTTGGCAGAACCGCGATAAGGTGGCTTTTGCTCATGGTGGGTCCCGTTTGGCAACAGATACAGGTTCCCGGCAGTGCCGGGAAATCCAAATGTCAGATTATTGATTTATGAAACATTCATATCGTATAGCACGGTTACTTTCGCTTTTTTTTGCATTGCTGCTTAGCGTTGCTGTCGTGTCGGCCAAAGATTTCGTGCTGGTTATCGATGCCGGTCACGGAGGCCGCGATGCGGGAGCTCTCGGCAACAGGGCCAAGGAGAAAGATATTAACCTGGGGGTTGCCTTGAAATTGGGCCGCATGGTTACCAACAAGGTGCCTGGTGTAAAAGTAGTTTATACTCGTGACAAAGATGTGTATCTCACTTTGCAGGAACGGGCTAACAAGGCCAACCGTGTCGAAGGCGATTTGTTCATTTCCATACACACCAATTCAATCGATAAGAAATCGCCTAATCGAAAGACCGTGGCGGGAGCTTCTACCTGGACTTTGGGTCTGCACCGGAGCAAGGAGAACCTCGAAGTGGCCAAGCGAGAGAACTCGGTAATCTATCTCGAAGACGATTTCTCCACTCGGTATGAGGGTTTCGACCCCAATTCGACCGAGTCGTATATTATCTTTGAGTTCATGCAATACAAGCACATGGAGCAAAGTATCAATTTTGCTTCAGATATACAGCACGAATTTGTGTCGGTGGCTAACCGAGTGGATCGGGGGGTGCGACAAGCCGGTTTTTGGGTGCTGGCCAAGACCAGTATGCCGGCAGTCCTGGTCGAGCTCGATTTCATTTGCAACCCTACCCAGGAGCGATTCCTCACCTCGGAGAGCGGTCAAACCAAAATGGCGCAGGCTATTTACAATGCTTTTGTCAAATATAAGTCCGACTACGACCGCAAGCAAAATGCGCACAAGAGTTCTGCTGCTACCACGTCTGCGGCCTCCGCTCCGGTCGAGCCTGCTTCGGGAACCGGCAATAAGCCGGCGCGCGAAACATCGGCCCGGGAGGTCGAACAAGACGACGCTTCGGGTGTTACTTATTATAAGGTACAGTTCATGGCGTTGCCCCGCAAGTTGCCTGCCAATTCGAAAGAATTTAAGGGGCTTTCGCCTGTCGAGTGTTATAAGGACGGTGGAATGTACAAATATACTTATGGAAAATCGACCAATCGAAAAGATATAGAGAAACAATATAAAAAGGTGAAATCGTTGTTTCGCGATGCCTTTATCATACAGTTCCGGGACGGAAAGAGAGTAAAGTGAGAAACGAGAAGATTTCCCCTATTAAAAAGACGATTATGAAAAAATGGTTTGGAAAAGAGAGCAAGATCGCATTGTCGGTTCTTGTCAGTATACTCATTCTATATGTGGGTATCAACTATTTGAAGGGTATCAATGTGATGAAACCCGCCAATTACTATTATGTGCAGTTTCCCAGTGTAGGAGGGTTGGCCCAGTCGGCGCCCGTGACTATCGACGGCTATAAGGTGGGGCTCGTACAGGAAATCGTGTATGATTATGATACGAATCAGACGATAAAAGCTTTGCTCAATCTCGACAAGAAATTGAAAATCCCCGTCGGCAGTCGGGTCTACCTCGAAACCGATATGCTGGGTACCTCGTCGGTCGTAATCGCGTTGAACCCGCATGTGAGTGAATATTACGAACATGGGGCTTTGCTGCAAGGCGAGGTGAAATCGGGGCTGATGCAGAGTTTGCAGTCCGAATTGCTGCCTCAGGTCGCCATGTTGCTTCCCAAGCTCGACAGCATACTCTCGGGGTTGCAAACGCTGGTTAACGACCCGGCTTTGGTCTCGTCGGTAAAACGCATCGATCACATCACGGCCAATCTGGAACAATCGTCGACACAACTGTCGGGTATGATGCAAAACGACCTTCCCGAGATTCTTGATAACGTGCAGGGCATAACTGCACAAATCAACCAATTCTCCGATACTCTCAACACGTTGCCGTTGCAGTCGACTATGGCATCGGTTCAGAAGAGCAGTTATAATTTGCAACAAATCACCTCACGGCTTACCTCGCCCGACAATAGTCTGGGCTTGCTCCTGAACGATCGGGCGCTTTACGACCGGGCCAACAGTGTGTTGGGGAGTGTCGACTCGCTCATGATCGATTTGAGACTTAATCCCAAACGATATGTTCATTTCTCGTTGTTCTGATGAAGCGAATGAATTTTCTTATTTAGAATCGATATAAATAAGAAAAACGGTTGTAATTTTTTTGTAATCTACCCACAGTTACCTTTGTAAAGGTTTATACGCTATTTTCAGCCAAGAGAGGAAGTGGGGCAACAAAGTGCGATTGAAATTTTAAGTGCTTGATATATAGTGGAATGATAATTTATAAAATCAAAGAAAACCTATCGGGAGAAGATGCTTTCTAAAAACTTTGAAATCAGTAGATTGTAATCGAAATGTAAAAAACAAATATTTTCCGATTTGTTTTTGAGAAAAAATAATTTGAATTTTGTACACGCAAAAGTTTTTTGATAGAAGATTTACATAAAATGGGTTCAGAGCAACATGTTCAGTTGTGGGACCGGTGTTTGACAATTATCAAAGACAACATAAACCAGGAGGCGTTCGACAGTTTGTTCAAGCCGATTACCTCGCTGGGCGTTGACGACGATAATGTGTTGACGCTACTTGTCCCTTCGCATTTCGTGATAGAGCAGATTGAGGAGCATTATCTCAATCTGTTGAAGAAAGTTTTGCCTCGCGTCTATGGGGCAAACGTAAAGTTGGTGTATCGTGTGCAGATAGTCCGTCAGCCCGAAGCTACGGTTGACCTTTCGGCTACAACCAAGTCTACGGCCGTGAAAAAAATGCAACAGGCGATGCCCGATCTTTTGGATCCTTTCAAACAACGCGTATACGATGAGCTCGACCCCCGTCTGAACCCGATTTACACTTTTGAAAGCTACTATCAGGGGGCAAGCAATATGTTGGCGCGTACAGCAGCCGAATCGATAGCCGCCAATCCCGGGCGGAATACTTTCAACCCCTTGTTCCTCTTTGGAGAGTCGGGGGTGGGCAAAACTCACCTGATACAAGCCATCGGATTACGTATCAAAGAGAATATGCCCTCCTTGCGGGTGCTCTATCTGTCGGCTCACGACTTTTTGGTCCAATATACCGACGCTGTGCGCAACAATCGTGTGAACGACTTTATCAGCTTCTATCAGAGTGTCGACGTGCTGTTGATGGACGATATTCAGGAATTTGCCGGGAAAATACAGACCCAAAATACCTTCTTCCACATATTCAACCATTTACACCAGAGCAACAAGCAGCTGGTACTCACTTGCGACCGTCCGCCGGTCGAGCTCGAAGGTATGGTTGCACGTCTGCTCACCCGCTTCAAATGGGGTTTGACGGCCGAGGTGGAGCGTCCCGATTACAAATTGCGCTATGATATTCTCATGAGTAAGGTGCACCGCGACGGCTTGACCATTGCCGAGGAGGTAATCGACTACATTGCTCGCAATGTGACCGACAATGTGCGCGACCTCGAAGGGGTAATCGTTTCGCTCATGGTTCGATCGAGCGTTCTCAAAAAGGAAATCTCGATCGAGATGGCCGACCAGGTGCTGGCAGCCAGCGTGAAGATGGTGCAGAAGCAAATTACCATCGACTCTATCAAAGAAGCCGTGTGCGGGTATTACGGATTGGAAACCTCGCGTCTGCTCGAACGCACGCGCAAGAGAGAGGTCGTTGTTGCCCGGCAGATGTCCATGTATTTGGCCAAGAAATACACCACGCTTTCGTTGGCCGGAATCGGCGATATGTTGGGAAAGAAAGACCATGCCACCGTACTCCATGCCTGCAAGACCATTACCGAGCAAATCGGTGTCGACAAGAAATTGCGTAGTGATCTCGAAGAAATCGAACAACGCATACAAGGATAAGATAACGATATATATGGAATGAGAAAGCCCCGGGACATTGCGCTCCGGGGCTTTCGTTCTATATATCATAAGGTGTCAAGGTAAAGGTCGAGCCGGTAGAGTATATATAGTTAATATAGGGACTGTCGTAAAAAGAATAAAACTTTATAATGAATTGATTACCAATGTAATATAAAATTTGTATCTTAGCTAAAGATAAAAAGAATACC
>CASFYQ010000008.1 GCA_949298955.1 uncultured Bacteroidales bacterium | reverse complement strand
TATTAAAGCCAATGCGCTCCATTTCTTATATTCCTTCATAATCTTAACTTCTTATGTTCTACTTTCTCAATATGTACACTTTCTTTTTCCCTCTTATTACAGCCTCGATGGGTCTGTCCTTGTCGGCAGCAAAAGCGTCAAGTTCAGCTTTGGCCGCTGCTTTCGGCAGTTCCGTCATCTTCGCATATTTCTTTACCGTGAGATAATCGTGGCTCTTCAGATAAGCCATAGCCATTCTGAAACGTTCCTTTTGGGTAAAACGGTTGCCGACATGGACAGTTACATCCGGTTGGGTAACTATGGTTACCACCCGGTAAGGCCGGGAGTCCCAACGCCAACGCTGCGCATCTGCAGTTCCGCATGAAAGGAGAATGACTATTGCCATCATCGCTATTTTCAGTTTCCCTGTTGGTTTCATAATCTTTGAATGTTTATGTTATATCTTTCTTTCTTACAATCCTGTTCATGAGCTCGTTTGAACAGACGTTCTATATAAAAGACCCGACAAAGAAATGAAAGTAAAATCAGGGATATAATTTTTTGCGGAGAGTTTTGTTGATTCTCTTAATTTCTATGTTGTCGTGTGGAATGAGACCGAATGGTTGGATTTCGCATCATGTCGACTAGGCCGGAACTTTTGATGGGGGGATATAACACAAGAACGAGCAACAGATGCACTGTTGCTCGTTCTTGTGTTGGCTTACCAGGATTCGAACCTAGACAAACAGAACCAAAACCTGTTGTGCTGCCATTACACCATAAGCCAAACTTATCGCTTTGAGGTCTTAATCCTCAAAAGCGAGGCAAAGATAATGGGTTTTTATTGCTTTGCCAAATTTTAAGCGAATTATTTTGCGATAAGCAGGTAATAATTCTTTTTACCACGCTGTACGATGATGTATTTGTCGTTCAGCAGATAGTTCCCGTCGATTTTTGTGTCGGGGGCTGCCAGTTTCTCTTTGTTGATAGAGACGCCGCCGCCTTGGGTGAGCTTGCGCATTTCGCCTTTCGAGGGGAATACGGCTGCAATTTCGGTGGTCAGCTCTATGGCCGGGACGCCGCCGAGAATTGTGTCGCGCGATATTTCGAACTGGGGCACACCCTCGAATACGGCGAGCAGGGTATCCTCGTCGAGTTTGTGGAGTTGCTCGGATGTGGAGTTTCCGAAGAGTATGTTCGAAGCTTCGACGGCGGCTTCGTAATCGGCTTGCGAGTGTACCATGACGGTAACCTCGCGGGCCAGCCGTTTTTGCAGGGCGCGCAGGTGGGGAGCCTGGTCGTGCTCGGCAATGAGTGCCTCGATTTCTTCGCGCGAGATGGAGGTAAATATCTTGATGTAGCGCTTGGCGTCTTCGTCGCTTACATTGAGCCAGAACTGGTAGAACTTGTAGGGCGAGGTGTAACGGGCGTCGAGCCATACGTTGCCCGACTCGGTTTTGCCGAATTTTGTACCGTCGGCTTTGGTTACCAGCGGGCAGGTGAGGGCGAATACTTCGCCGCCGTTGGTTCGGCGTATGAGTTCGGCGCCGGTGGTGATGTTACCCCATTGATCCGAGCCTCCCAGTTGCAGTTTGCAATTCTTGGTCTCATAGAGGTGCAGGAAATCGTATCCTTGCAGCAGTTGATAGGTAAATTCGGTGAAGGAGAGTCCGTCGCGAGCCTCGCCGTTCAGACGTTTCTGAACCGAGTCTTTCGCCATCATGTAGTTCACGGTGATGTGTTTGCCTACGGTGCGGGCGAAATCGAGGAAAGAGAAATCCTTCATCCAATCATAATTGTTTACCAGCTCTGCATGGTTGGGAGCGTCTGACTCGAAATCGAGAAACTTGCTCAACTGTTTTTTGATACATTCCTGGTTGTGGCGCAGAGTCTCCTCGTCGAGCAGGTTGCGTTCCTGCGATTTGCCCGAGGGGTCGCCAATCATGCCGGTGGCTCCTCCTACCAACGCCAGGGGTTTGTGGCCGCAGCGTTGGAAATGTCGCAGCATCATCACACCGCACAGGTGGCCTATGTGAAGCGAGTCGGCCGTGGGGTCGAAACCCAGGTAAGCCGTGACCATTTCCTTTTCAAGGAGTTCTTCTGTACCCGGCATCATGGTATGCACCATTCCGCGCCATTTGAGTTCTTCTACAAAATTCATCGAATGAAAACTTAATTAAATGTTTGGTTGTTTTTTCTGTCGCAGAGGCAGATGTCCCCGATGCACTGTCGGTTCCCGATTGGGCTCGTCGGAACCCCTGTTTCTGCGAGAGTTGCAAAAATACGACTCTTTATCGAAAGAAACAATTTTAGGGGAAAAATAAAAAAAATAAGAACGAGGTCTTGTTTTTTTCGCTAATCTCGCTTATTTAAATTATTTTTGCCCAAATCGATTTTCAGCTTTTGCAATGGGAAAAAACAGAACCGGTCTCCAGTGGTTTGCCATTCGGGTGACATATAGTCGTGAGATGGCGTTGAAAAGTTATCTCGACCAATGCGGGATAGAGTCGTTCATTCCCATGCAGTACAAGGAGGTAGTCAAGGGTGAGCGTCGGGTGAGAAAGCTTGTGCCCGTCATTCACAACCTGGTTTTCGTGCGGCTCGACCGGGAGAAGATGGACGAGGTTAAGAGGAATATTTCGCTCAAAATTCCTATCCGCTACATGATGAATCGCGAGAAGCGTGAGCCGCTTGTGGTGCCCGACCGGCAGATGTACAGCTTCATAGCCGTAGCTGGGGCGTATGATCAGCAGGTGGTCTATCTCGACAGTCAGACTCTTTCGTTGCGCGAGGGCGATCGGGTGCGCATTACCGGTGGAGTTTTTGCCGGGGTCGAGGGGGTGTTTGTCCGCATTAAGGGCGACCGTCGGGTGGTCGTATCTATCGAAGGTGTTATGGCTGTGGCTACGGCTTTTGTGCACCCTTCGCTGATTGAGCGTATTTCTTGATTTCTTGCCTTTATGGGTGGCGAGATGTTTCCAATGGAAAGATGTGTGCGATGTTGGTCGCTATCGTTTTGCGTAAAAGACGAGGCGAGAGGTGGCGTGTGTGAGCTGCTTTCCGGTAGAGCTTGTCAATCGGCAGATTACTTTCGTCGGTCTCGATGAGGAGGCGGTCGAGGGGAACCGATTTCAAGGCTTCGTGGTTGTAGTATTCGCCGAACGAGAGGTAGAGGCCCTCGCGTACGAGTTGAGTGGCGGTCTCGGGCTTCCCTCTGAAGCCGTGGATTATCCATGGCTGGGAGGGGTGCATGGCCTTGTGCAGACGAATGATGTCGTCATAGGCTTTTACGGCGTGTATGACGAGCGGTTTTTCCCACTGTTCCGAGAGGTGTATATGGTGTTTGAAATAGGCGATTTGTTCTTCATAGCTCACCCCGCTTTTGAGTTTGTCGAGTCCGGTCTCACCGATGGCCACCACCTGTTCGTGTTGTACCGAGGCATCGAGCTTCGGTAGCAGCTCTTTCGAGTCGGCGGTGAGGTTCCACGGGTGTAGTCCTACCGAATAATAACGTCCGGCCTGGGGGCGAAACTCGTCGGGGGTGGTGCTGATGATGGCGCCGTAGCGGTTGTGGTGGGTGTGTATGTCGGTGGGGAATTTGGGCGGCACCGGGTCGTAGCCGCTGCCTCCCCACGGGTGGCAGCTCAGGATACGCCGTGTGGCCAGCCACATGCCTTTCAAGGGTCCATGTATCTGTATGGCATCGATAGCATATTGCGAGCAGGTGGGTACGTAGCGGCACGAGGGCGGGAGCATGGGCGAGATGCACGCTTTGTAAAAGCGAATAGGCCATACCAACAGGAATGAGAGCAGCTTTTTCATGGCCTTACGACAGGGGAGAGGGTTGCTGTGTTTCGGTGGGTTCGATTCGTTGTGTCAGGCGCTCGAGCGCTTCGATCATCTTTTTTTCGATGAAATGGAAATCGTTGAGGTTCTTGTCGAGGTAGAGAAAAGCCAGGTGCATCGACTGGTTGCGACGCGACAGCGGTTCGGACAAAATCTCTTTGTGCAGGCGATAGGCTTCGCGAATGCGGCGCCGCAGATATACACGCTTGACTGCTCGCTTGAAATTGCGCTTGGGTATGTTGACGAAAAACTGTGGCGGAGCAACCGAGCTTTCGTCGATGCGGTACACGATGCGCAGGGGATAAACGATAAAGGCGCTACCCTCGGCAAACAGCCGGTTAATGGCGGTTCGGCTACATAGTTTTTCGTTTTTGGGCAGGCAGTGTTCGGTCATTGTGTTTTGAAAATAAAACCTCATAAGCGCCTCCGTTCGGTGAAAGACGATTATGAGGTTCGGTTCTTTTTTTGAAAAAGAGTTTATTTCTTTTTGCTTTGTTCTTTCAGGAAAAGATCGAGAGCTGCGGTCATCGACGGGGCTCCGGGCGACGGGGCTTCGATGTCGAGACGCAGGCCGGCGTCGCGCACGGCTTGGGCTGTCGTGGGACCGAAAGACCCTATCTTGATGTCGTTTTGTTCAAACTCGGGGAAATTCTTGAGCAGCGACTTGATACCCGACGGGCTGAAAAACAGGAGCATGTCGTAGTCGAAAGGTTCTCCCTCCTCGAAATCGTTGCTTACGGTGCGGTACATGATGGCCCGGGTGTAGTTGATTTTGTGCTTTTCCAGCACGGAGGTCTGCTCTTTATGCACGTCCGATACAGGGAAAAGGTATTTCTCTCCCGCATGTTTCAGCAGCGAGGGAACCAAATCGTCCAGTTTACCCGAATTTCCGAAGAATATCTTGCGTTTGCGGTAGACGATATATTTCTGCAAATAGAGAGCAATAGCCTCGGTCGTACAGAAATATTTCATTGTTTCGGGAATCGTGACACGCAACTCTTCGCACAAGCGGAAGAAATGGTCGATAGCCGTACGAGCCGTGAAAATGACAGCGGTGTATTCCGGTATGGAAATCTTTTGTTGTCTAAATTCTTTGGATGTCAGGCCCTCTACCTTAATAAAAGGGCGAAATACGATATTAACGCCATATCGATCGGCTATATCGTAATAAGGCGATTTTTCGGAACTCGGCTTAGGCTGAGAAACAAGAATTTTCTTAATTTTCAAAGCTGCTGTATTTTTAGTTCGACAAAATGATATATCAATACGCTTGATTTATATACCCAAAATAGGGGTGCAATTTCGAGGGCACAAAAGTACACAATAAAATAGAATAAATCTAATATATTGCGGTAAAAAATCTTAAACCCTTTATAGATAAATAAGATACGGGATGCCAGGTAGATAAGTCCCGCTACGGCCAGCATGACCGGCTCCCATTGAGGTATGAATATCATCAGGAGTACCGGCACGGAAATGGGGATACTGATGATGGCGTTAATCGAGATAAAGCTCTCTACCCATTTGCGGGTGTGGGTGGGGTCGGTAAAGATGAGTCCGATACCTCGGTAGATCCATTTTTGCAAAAAGTAGTAGAGCAGGGCGATGAGGCTGCCGCAACAGACTCCAACCCCGATGCTCTCCGACAGGACCGGCATTTGCCGGGTCAGGAACTCGAAGAGACAGAACCCCTCCGATATGAAGGTCATGCACAGCAATACTGCCCGTAGCTGGGTCTCTCGCACCGTAGTGTCGTCGAAGAGGCTTTGCCGCTCTTTTACATTGAGCACGCTGCTGAATATTTCGCCCAGGAATTTCGTCCCTTTCTTGAAGGTGAAGGCAAACAAGAGGAAAACCACCACGACGATGCTCACGAGCAGCGAGTTGCCGGTGGGAGTATCGGGTATTCGTTCGGCGGCAAATCCTTCGGGTATGGCGATAATTGTCTCCTGCAAATCTTTGAGCGGGTCGCTTTCCCGGAGAGGAGTGCTGCGTTCGAAACCGTGGATATACTGCGGCACGAACTCCTCGGCAGCAGCCGGTGATTGAGTGGCGGTGCTGTCGGCTGTCGGTGTGGTATTGGGGGTGGCAACGGGAGTATGTGCGACAGGAGAGGGCATAATCGAGAGGCGTTAGATAGCGGCTATTTTACGAATGCTGGGATCCCAGGCCGGGGCGTTTTCGAGAATTTCGAGCGCTTCGTCGGGTGTTAGGGCTACCTGCCACATGCGGGCATGCTCGGGGCGCATGAAATTCTCGTCGATGGCCTTGTGGAGCATGGCAATGAGCGGGTCGTAATATCCGTCGATGTTGAGTATGACGATGGGGTTGATGAAAAGTCCCAGTTGTTTCCAGGTGATAATCTCGAAGAGTTCTTCGAGGGTGCCGCATCCGCCGGGCAAGGCAATGATGGCGTCGGCTTCGCGGGCCATGCGTTTCTTGCGTTCGTGCATATCGGTTGTTATGATTGTTCGGGTCAGCCCCGGGTGGCACCAGCCTTCGTCAATCATAAATTGGGGGATTACCCCCAGCACCTCACCACCGTGGGTCAGGACACTGTCGGCCAGCGTGCCCATGAGCCCTTGGTTTCCGGCACCGCATACGCACCGTATGCCTCGCCGGGCGAGCAGACGCCCGATTTCGCGGGCTGCCTCGAAATAGTCGGGGTTTATCTTGGAACTCGATGCGCAGTAAACGCATACCGATTTTATCTTTTTCATTGTCACCTGTTTGAATCGGCTGCAAAATTAACGCTTTTTTTTGAAAGGCAGCGTGTTTGCATGGGGTTACCTTACAGCCATTTGTGCTGGCGATACCACTCCACACACTCGTTTACGCCTCGTTCGAGGCTGTATTGCGGTTCGAAGCCCAGTTCGTTGCGGGCGTCCGAGATGTCGCATATCCAGTTGCGTTGTTTCATAATGCGGAATTTGTCGCGGTTCAGCGTGCTGGTTTTGCCCAAGAGTGTGGCAATTTTCTCGGCAATGACCGACACGAGCCAGAGTGCACCGATGGGAACCTTTACCGGGATAACCCACCGTCGCCCCAGGGCCGAGGCCACATAGCGTCGGAACTGCGACGAGGTGTAGGCTGTCCCTTCGGAGAGGAAATAGCCCCTGCGTGTCACACCTCGGTCTATGGCCTTGAAGATAGCTTGCACCAAGTCTTTTACATAAATGAAAGTGATGAGTTGCGGCTTGAATCCTACGATAAAGTCAAACCCGTATTTGATGCTTTTCATCATGAGGTAGTAGTCCTTCTCATAGGGCCCGTACACCCCTGTGGGGCGCATCACCACATAGGGAAATCCTTCGAGCGATTGCAGGTGTCGTTCGGCTTTCAGCTTGCTCTGTCCGTAGCGGGTGTTGGGCCGGGGGGTGTCGGTGGGGCGTATGGGGGTAAAGTTTTCTTCGTCGCCGAGTCCCCAGGCTCCCAGGCTGCTCATGAGAATAAATTGTTTGGGCACCATGTCGGTAGCGATGAGAGCCTCGGTGAAATTCTTTACGAAGCCATAGTTGATACGGTCGAAATCGTCGGGGTTCTTGCACTTGGTTACCCCCAGGTTGTGCACGATGTAGTCCCATTTACCGTATTCCCTTTTGTGTTGCGACAACTGTTCGGCAAGCACTTGGGGATTGCTGTAATTGAGATCGATGAATCGGATAGCCGGGTCGGAAAGATGCTCGCGCGAGGTGGTTTTGCGCACTCCCGCCCAGGTTTCATATCCGCGCGAAAGCGCCTCTTCGACGATAAATCCGCCGATGAATCCACCGGCTCCGGTAATCAGTATACGGGTATTCATAAGGCAGTTTTTTCTTTGGAGGGTAAAAGTAATAAGAAACCGGCTAAGTAGGTATTCCGGGAGTGCTGTTTTGTGAAATATAGGCGATAAATTATTATAAAACGTTTATCGTGAGAGGAGATTAACAATCTTTCATTATCTTTGCCGGGTAATGAAAGACAGATAGACACCTCTGCTCCCTCGGTGAAACAGCCACTGGCTTTTCCCGGGGTTGTTTTCGTGTAGGGTGTCAATGGGTTCAAATTCCTGAAAATAAAGACAAAATAAGTATAATGAAACGGTACAAATTACTGAACAATGTGTTGGGGTGGGTAGTCTTCGTCATTGCGGCGGTTACCTATATCCTTACTTTGGAGTCGACAGCCAGTTTTTGGGACTGCGGCGAATTTATATCATCGGGATATAAACTGGAAGTGGGGCACCCGCCGGGCAACCCCATATTTATGTTGACTGCCCGCTTCTTTGCCAATTTTGCCTCTTCTCCCTCGGAAGTCGCCTACATGGTCAATCTCATGTCGGGGTTGTTGAGTGCTGCCACTATCTTGCTGCTGTTTTGGACTATCACTCGTCTGGCGCAGAAGATTGTTTTGCGTGAGGACGAAACGGTCGAGACCATGTCGCTCGGCCAGATGATTACCATCTTCGGTTGCGGCGTGGTAGGCGCATTGGCCTATGCCTGGTCCGACACCTTCTGGTTCTCGGCTGTCGAGGGCGAGGTATATGCCTACTCCTCTTTCTGTACGGCACTGGTATTCTGGCTTATCCTTAAATGGGGGAGTGTGGCCGACGAGCCTCATTCCAACCGCTACATCATACTCATTGCCTACATCATCGGCGTTTCGATTGCGGTGCATCTGCTCAACTTGCTGTGTATTCCCGCCATCGTGTTGGTTTACTACTACCGCAAGTTCAAGAATACCGACTTGAAAGGCTCGGTCATTGCCCTTCTGCTTTCGTTTGTACTCATCGTTCTGTTGCTTTACGGACTGGTGCCCGGCTTCGTCGAGGTGGCCAGTTGGGTAGAGTTGCTGTTTGTCAACGTCTTCCATTTGCCGTTCAACAGCGGTGTGGTATTCTATTTCTTCCTGATTGTCGGGGTTATTGCCTGGGCTATCTATGAAACTTATGCCCAGCGTAGCGACAAACTCATGAAGATTTCGTTCTTCATCAGCATCGTGCTGGTGGGTATTCCCTTTATCGGCGACGGTTATGTGATAGGTATCATTCTTTCGTTGGCTTTGGCCTATTACCTCTTCTTTACACGCCGCAAGCATTCGGTGGTAGCCATGAACACGATTCTACTTTCGCTGTTTGTCATTTTCATTGGTTATTCGTCTTATGCGCTTATCATGATACGTTCGACGGCCAACACGCCCATGGATCAAAACTCGCCCGAGGACATTTTCAGCCTGGGCGGTTATCTCAACCGTGAGCAGTATGGCGATCGTCCGCTCTTCTACGGGCAGACTTTCCCTGCCGAGGTGTTGCGCGATGCCAACGGTACGGCTATATCATCGCCCGGGAAACCCATCTGGAAGAAAAAACTGAAAGAGTCGCCCGACGAGCCTGACCGCTATATCATTACCGGGCATGACGACCATTACAAGTACGAACCCGAGTTGTGCATGCTCTTCCCTCGTATGTACAGCGACCGATCGGAGCACATATCGGCCTATAAGGAGTGGACCAATTTCAAGGGGCGTCCCGTACAGGTGAAAACTCCCGACGGCACCAAGACCGTGATGAAACCTACCTTCGGCGAAAACCTTGCTTTCTTCCTCGATTATCAGCTCAATTATATGTATTGGCGTTATTTCATGTGGAACTTTGCAGGCCGTCAGAACGATATTCAGGGCCATGGCGAGGTACAGAACGGTAACTGGATAAGCGGTTTCAATTTTATCGACAAGCACATTGCCGGCGACCAAACCAACCTGCCCGACGACTTGAAGAACAACCCCGGGCACAACGTTTTCTACATGTTGCCGCTTTTGCTCGGTCTCATCGGTCTCTTCTTCCAGGCTTTCTCGGGGAAAAAGGGTATCGAGAGTTTCTGGGTTACTTTCTTCCTCTTCTTTATGACGGGTATCGCCATTGTCATCTATCTTAACCAGACTCCTTATCAGCCGCGTGAGCGCGACTATGCCTACGCCGGTTCGTTCTATGCCTTTACCATTTGGATTGGTATGGGTGTCGCTGCCATCTGGCGTGGCCTCAACTACCTGCTCAAGACTACCGACGAGCAGCCCAAAGCCACGGCATCTGCCGTTGTAGCCTCGCTTCTCTGCTTGTGTGTGCCCTTGCAGATGGTGAGCCAGACGTGGGACGACCACGACCGTTCGGGGCGCTATGTCTGCCGCGATTTCGGTATGAACTATCTGTCGAGTGTCGATGAAAACGCTATTCTCTTTACCAACGGTGACAACGATACCTTCCCCTTGTGGTATGCTCAGGAGGTCGAGGGCTATCGCACCGATGTGCGGGTGTGCAACCTCTCGTATTTGCAGACCGACTGGTATATCGACCAGATGAAACGGCCCGCCTACGAGTCGGCTCCGCTGCCCATCTCGGCCGACGAGTCGAAATATGCCTACGACAAGCGTTCCTACAACTTTGTCATCAACCGGCTGGCCGATTCAATCGATGTAAGAAACGCATTGGATTATCTATATAGCGATGAGGCTTGGACCAAAGATGTGCCGGGATATGGTGAACTGAACCACTTGCCTACCAACAAACTCTATATTCCGGTCGATGCCGAGTCGGTTGTTGCTTCGGGAACTGTTGCTCCTGAGTTGAAAGACAGCATCGTGTCGCGCATCGTGCCCGAACTTTCCAGCAAACGAGGTTTCACCATGAGCGAAATAGCCTCGCTCGACATTATCAATACCAATGCCGAGCAGGGTTGGAAACGCCCCGTTTACTTTGCCGTAACGGTGGGTAGCAGCTACTATTTGGGCCTCGAAGACTATTTCTCGCGCACGGGTCTTGCCTATCAGGTTGTACCCTTGAAAGGCGTTGGCAACAACATCAACACCGACAAGATGTATGACAACATGGTGAACCGTTTCCGTTGGGGCGGTATCGACAAGGCCACGAAAGAGCACCCCTTGTATCTCGATGAGAATGTACGCCGCATGTGCAACACCATTCGCCTGATGTTTGCCGATTTGGTAGACCAACTTATCGTCGAGGGCAAGAACGAGAAGGCTCTCACCGCTTTGGATCTTATCATCGAAAAGATTCCAGGTTGGCAGGTTACCCACGATCTCACGTCGGTATCGTTCGGTCAGGCCTATCTCGAATTGGGTGAAAAAGAGAAAGGCGAAGCCCTGCTCTCCGAGATTTTCGAGACCTCGGCCAGCTATCTCAACTGGTACAAAGACCTCACGCCGGGGCAACTCCGCTCGATTGGCAACGACTATCAGAAACATCTCTACATCGTTCACACGATTAACGAGTTGAGTACGGTTTACGGATTACCCGAATTGCAAAATAAAATCGCTTCGCGTTTTGCCATTCAGGAATAAATAAAATGCAATCTTTTTCGGGAGAGTGTCGGGGAAAATGTTTTGCCCGATTCTCTCCCGGTTTTATCAAGTTATCCCTGTTTTATGTTTATAGAGCAACCCCCGTTTTTTTACCGTATGCTCTTCCCCGAGACCATTTGGCGTATTCCGGGAGACAAGAAGACCGTCTATCTTACGTTCGACGACGGGCCCATACCGCAGGTTACGCCGTGGGTGCTCGATGTACTCGACTATTATTCGGTAAAGGCTACCTTTTTCTGCGTGGGCGATAACGTGGCTCGCAACCCTAATCTTTTTCAAGAGTTGAGGCGTAGGGGACACCAGGTGGGTAACCACACTATGAACCATGTGCAAGGCATGTCTACACCGCCCGAGAAATATGTGCGCAACGTACTCAATGCCCATGATCTTATCCAAAGCCGGCTTTTCCGTCCGCCGCACGGCCACATGTTGCCCGGGCAGGCCAAATTGTTGAAGAAGGATTTCAGCATCATCATGTGGGACGTCGTGACCCGCGATTACAGCAACAAGCTCACGGGTGAACAGGTGTTCGGCAACGTGAAGCGGTATGCCCGCAACGGCTCTATCATCGTGTTTCACGACTCTATCAAGGCCGAGCGAAACTTGCATTACGCCTTGCCGCGAACCATAAACTGGCTGCGAGAAAATGGATTTCTCTTCCGCACACTTTGAGCTGAGGGAACAGATTCGCAGCGAAGCCTTTCGGCTGGGATTCGACGCTTGTGGCTTTGCGCAGGCCGACGAGGTGGAGCCTTGGGCTCGCGAGGCTTATCGGCAATGGCTCGCCGAAGGGCGGCAGTCCCAAATGGATTATTTGGGCAACCACCTCGATTTGCGCGACCACCCTGCCCGACTCTATCCGGGAACCCGTACTGTTATTTGCGTGGCTCTCAATTACTATCCTGTTCGGTTTCAGCCGCAAGAGAATCCCCGGTTTGCCTACTATGCCTATGGCCGTGATTACCACGAGGTGATGCGTGACAAGCTGCGGCAACTCGCTGCGTTTATAGCCCCTTTCTCGGGCGATATGGGACGGGTGTGTTGCGATACGGCACCCGTGCGTGAACGCTATTGGGCCGTGCAGGCCGGGCTGGGTTTTATCGGTAAGAATGCCCAGCTGATTATTCCCGGCAAGGGTTCCTATTTCTTTTTGGGCGAACTGCTCACTACACTTGCTTTGCCTCCCGATGCGCCTGTTGCCTCGCGTTGCGGCGACTGTTCGCTCTGTCGGGAACACTGTCCCACCGGGGCCCTCTCTATACCGGGGCAGGTCGATGCCCGCCGGTGCATCTCGTGCCAGACTATCGAGAATCGAGGCGAGATACCGGCCGAGGTGGCGGTTCAAATGGATAATCGGGTTTATGGTTGCGACAGCTGCCAGCTGTGTTGTCCCTGGAATCGGGCCGCTACCCCATCGGTTCACCCCGAGTTTGCCCCCTCCGACGAATTTCTTGCGCTCGATGCTGCTCGGTTCGAAGCGATGACGGTCGACGATTTCAACCGCCTGTTCCGCCATTCGGCCGTGCGTCGGGCCAAGTATGTCGGGCTTATGCGCAACTTTGCCGTGTGGCTGAAAAACCGCAAGACTTGAATGGATCGGGGCTTGAGGTTGGAGATATGGGCTGCTCTTTGCAGCTCTCTCTCGTTTTGCGGCAGGTTCTCGGCCCGAGCGTTTGATACCATCTGTTTTTTCGCTCTCTTCCCACATAAAAAGAACGGGAACCCCACTGTGGTGGAATCCCCGTTATGATTGGAATAATGATGCGTTATTTCAGCAGGCTGTCGGGATCGAGGTTGTTGTGCTCGATGTCGAGGAAATATTTGTAAGTGCCCACTTTCAATTCGGCCGTAGCTGCGTCGTCGCATACGATGATGCTCTTGGGGTGCATTTGCAGAGCCGTGATGGTCCACATTTGCGAAACGCCACCCTCTACACCCTGTTGCAAAGCACGGGCTTTGTTGTGGCCGTTTACAATGATGAGCACGTTGCGAGCCGACATGATGGTACCCACACCTACCGTCAGCGCCGTTTTGGGCACGAGGTTGGTGTCACCGCCAAAGAAACGCGAGTTGGCGATGATGGTGTCTTGTGTGAGCGTTTTTACACGAGTGCGCGAGGTGAGCGAAGAGCCCGGCTCGTTGAAGGCGATGTGACCGTCGGGTCCTACGCCGCCGAGGAAGAGCTCGATACCTCCGTAGGAAGCGATTTTAGCCTCGTAACGGGCACACTCCTCTTCGGGATTGGCAGCATTACCATTGAGGATATTTACGTTTTCGGGACGGATGTCGATGTGCGAGAAGAAATTGCTCCACATGAAAGTGTGGTAGCTCTGTTCGTGATCTTCGGGCAGATTGCAATATTCGTCCATGTTGAAAGTCACTACGTTGCGGAAAGAAACGACACCTTTCTTGTTGAGCTCGATGAGGTGTTTATACATACCCAGCGGAGACGAACCGGTGGGAAGACCCAGCACGAACGGCTTCTCTTCGGTAGGATTGAACTTATTGATGCACGATGCCACATAGTTTGCGGCCCAACGCGAAACAGCATCATAGGTTGGTTCGATAATTACTCTCATGATTTTATAGATTTTTAGCTTTCCCCAAAAGTAATCATTTTTTGGCAAGTATCGACCAAAGAGTGAAATTTTTGTGTATTTTTCTAAAAATCGAATATCCTTCCATCATTTTTTACCTTTTTTGTGTGGAAAAAATGTAAAGGAATCATTAAGTTTGTAACTCAAAAATACTATCGCGATGAAAACAAATCTAAGTTCTCAAATTAAATTGGATCGAATACCCAAGCGGTATTACGCTCCTGACGGTGAGTTGGAACTCGCGGCTCTTACGCGAGAAGAAAAGGTGTATACCAAAATCTTCGAAGGTTCTGACGAAGGATCGGTTTATGTTGCACACGACATAGCCGAGTTGATTCAAAAATGCAAGGCCGAGCATCGTCATTGCGTGCTTGCCTTGGGTTCGGGGGCTGCCACTCATTCGGTTTATGCCGAACTGGTGCGCATGTATCAGGCCGGTGAGGTGAGCTTCTCGAATGTAATCGTATTCAACATTGGTGAGTACTATCCCTTGTCTGAGGGCGCTCCGGGTACCATGAGCCTTTTGAAAGAGCTCCTGCTCGACAAGGTAAACATCGATCCCGAGAACATTCATACACCGAGCAAGATGATCTCGAAAGAAGACGTCTATGTATATTGCAAAAAATACGAAGAGGAGATCGAAGCTTGCGGAGGTATAGATTTGGCATTGTGCGAAATCGGTGCTGTGGGTAACCTCGCTTTCAACGAACCGGGTTCGCAGCTCAACTCGTCGTGCCGGCTCATGCTGCTCGGTAGCGATGCCCGTCACGTGGCTTCGTCGCAATTCAACTCCAACGAGAATGTACCTCGCAGCGCCATCACGCTGGGTATCTCGAACCTCATGGCTGCCCGCCGCATTATCTGCGTGGCTTGGGGTGAAAATCGTTCCAACATCGTGAAGCGTACCATCGAAGGCGAGGTGACCGATCTTACTCCCTCGTCGTTCTTGCAGACCCATCGCCGGGCCAAAGTGGTGCTCGACCTTTCGGCTGCCGAGGCTTTGACGCGCATCAGCCGTCCCTGGCTCGTTACCTCGTGTGAGTGGGACGAGAAACTTATCCGCCGCGCCATCGTTTGGTTGTGCAAGGTAACCGGAAAACCCATCTTGAAACTGACCGATAAAGACTATAACGACAACGGTTTGAGCGAACTCGTAGCCCTCTTTGGTTCGGCCTACAACGTGAATATCCGCATCTTCAATTCGTTGCAACACACTATCACCGGCTGGCCCGGCGGAAAACCCAATGCCGACGATACTTTCCGCCCCGAGCGTGCCAAACCTTATCCCAAACGTGTAATCGTTTTCAGCCCGCACCCCGATGACGATGTTATCTCGATGGGCGGTACTCTCAAACGCCTTGCCGTGCAGAAACACGATGTGCATGTGGCCTACGAGACCTCGGGCAATATTGCCGTGGGCGATGAGGATATGATGCGTTATGTAATGCTTATCGACAATATCGCCAAGAAATTCAAATTCGATACGCCCGAACTCTTGAAAGAGAGCAACGAGATTCACAAATTTATCGAGAAGAAGAAAGACGGTGAGTCCGATACGCCCGATATTCGCTTTATCAAGACAATGATTCGTCAAGGCGAGGCGCGCACCGCTTGCAACTATATCGGCATCAAACCCGAGAATGTGCATTTCCTCAACCTCCCCTTCTACGAAACGGGTACCATTAAGAAAGGCGATCTTACCGAAGCCGATATTCAAATCGTAAGAGACTTGATTGAATCGGTGAAACCGCATCAGATTTTCGTTGCCGGCGACTTGGCCGACCCGCACGGGACTCACAAGGTTTGTCTCGACGCCGTATTGGCCGCTATCGACGAAATCAAGGACGAAGAGTGGATGAAAGAGTGCCGCATTTGGATGTACCGTGGTGCTTGGGCCGAATGGGAAATCGACCACATCGAGATGGCCGTACCCCTCAGTCCCGAGGAATTGCGTCAGAAACGTAACTCGATTCTCAAACACCAGTCGCAGATGGAGAGTGCTCCTTTCCTGGGCGATGACGAACGCCTCTTCTGGCAACGTGCCGAGGATCGCAACAAAGCTACGGCCGACCTCTACGCCAGCCTCGGTTTGGCTTCTTACGAGGCCATCGAAGCCTTTGTTGAGTATCACCCTATACGATAATCCGTAGTTAACCTGCATAGAGGGGCTGTATCGCTGTGATGCAGCCCCTTTCTGTATGATACAGCGAAAGAACAGTGCTGGTCGACGGCCCTGCTCGGGCACAATGATGCTTCGGTGTTGTCGTAGTCGGTTTGTTTGCTTGCCCGCAGAGTAGTAGAGCGGTCGCCGCATTCGGGACAGAACGAAAAACAAATGTCCCCGGGAATCTCGATGTATCCCGGGGGCATCTCTTATCTACTAAAAAGTGATTAGGATTTTATACATAATCGGCCCAGTTGGTGAGAGACATATCGCCCGATTTCAAGAACTCGTTGTGGAACCCGAAAGCTGCTTTCAGATTGTGAGGCGTGTGCCCCTTGCCCAGTTTCAGGTAGTCCCACAGCAGTTGTTTGTACATGGGGTGAACGCAGTTCTCGATGATGGTTCTGGCACGTTGGATAGGCGATTTGCCTCGCAGGTCGGCTACACCTTGTTCGGTGATAAGTACCTGTACCGAGTGCTCGCTGTGGTCGAGATGCGATACCATGGGCACGATAGCGCTTATCTTGCCGCCCTTGGCGATAGAAGGGCAGGTAAATATCGAGAGGTAGGCGTTGCGGGTGAAATCGGCCGAACCGCCGATACCGTTCATCATCTTGGTGCCTGTTACATGGGTAGAGTTTACATTGCCGAAGATGTCGGCTTCGAGAGCCGTATTCATGGTGATGAGGCCCAGTCGGCGTACGATTTCGGGGTGGTTCGATATTTCTCCCGGACGCATGATGACCTTGTCGTGAAAGAACTTGATATTTTGGAATACCTCGTTCTGTTTATCGTCGCTTATCGTCATGGAGCAGCAGCTGGCAAATTTGCATTTGCCTTCTTTCATTAGGTCGATGACGGCGTCTTGGATTACCTCGGTATACATTTCGAACGCCGGAATATCGGGGTTGGAGCCCAAACAGCCCAGCACGGCATTGGCGATGTTGCCTACACCCGATTGCAAGGGCAGAAATTGGGGAGGAATGAGCCCCGCTTTCAGTTGGCTTACGAGGAAATCACACACATTGCTTCCGATTTTCATCGTGGTTTCGTCGGCAGGGGTGAACGGCTTTACACCGTCGAGTTTGTCGCTCTCGACGATAGCGACGATTTTCTTCGGGTCTACCTTTATGATTGGTGCGCCAATGCGGTCGCTCGGTTTGTAGATGGGTATTTCGCGACGGTAGGGCGGGTCGAGGGGCTGGTAAATGTCGTGCATGCCTCGCAGCTCCTTGGGGTCGTGATGGTTTAGCTCGATAATGATTTTGTCGGCCAGTGCGCAGAAGGTAGGCGTGGCGCCCACACCGTTGCCCAACAAGATTTCACCGTTGGGGGTTACCTCGGTGGCTTCGATAATGGCTACATCGATTTTCCCCAGAAAGCCGTAACGGAGGTTTTGAGCCAAATGCGACAGGTGCATGTCGAAATAGGCGATTTCGTTGTCATTGACGGCTGCACGTGTGTCTTTATGCGACTGATAGGGAGTGCGGCTCTTAATGGCTTTTGCGCGGGTGAGGGCTCCGTCTACATAGTCGCTGGTCGAGGCTCCTGTATACACCCCTATCTGGAAGGGGCGTCCGGCAGCGTGTTCGGCTTCGGCCCGTTGGGCGAGAGCAACAGAGACTACCTTGGGGGTACCGGCTGCGGTAAAACCGCTGAATCCCACATTATCGTTGTGTCGAATGAGTTGGGCCGCTTCTTCGGCGGTAATGAAATTAAATGCCATGTTTATGATATTTTGTTGTTTTTGAGATATTTCAAGGTTAAGGTCTCGTTTTTAAGGTCAATATTTTCGGTTTAGAATTTCCGATGCAATGACGGCTTTGCGCCAATCTATATCATTTGCATCGAATGTTGTATCGTCGTTGTCATAAATCGGGGAGGGCTGAGGCGCCGGTTGGGGCTGTGTAGAGGTATGGACGGGGACTTGGATTCCCTCCTCGGGATTCGGCGTGTGAACGGTATGCCGGGGTTGTGCCTGAGTTTGAGTTTGTGCCTGAGTTTGAGCTTGCGTATGTGTTTGAACCTCCGTGTTTGTCGGTATGTTTTGCACCGGGTGAGGTTTGGGCCGCCAGTCCACCTGTCGGGGAGTCCGTTCCAGATTTTGAGGCCGGGCCGGAGTTTGCTGCCGATGGCGTGAGGTTTTTGGGGTGCGGGGTATATAGGCGTCCTCTTCGCGAGCCTTACGCTCTTCTTCTTCACGGGCACGGCGTAATTCGTTAAAGATATCGTCTAAGGTGAAGGTGGGAGGAGTGCCCCAAGCCTCCTCATGTTCTTCGACCGGGGCGGACTCTTCGGGAAAGACAGGACGAGAAGGTCTTCTTCGCGGTTGATTTTTAGAGCCTTGTTGCTTTTTGGAACCAACGGAATTGATGGCGAGAATGACTGCCCCGATGATTATAGCGACGATTATCTCTGAAAAATCCATCTCTTTTTACTATTTTTGTCCTCAAATATAGAGTTTTATTGAGAATCTTCCAAATTTTGGGGCTCTATAAATAACTAAGAGCTGTTTCTCAACAACTCTTAGCCGATTTAACCTAAACCTTAACTATGAAAAAATTTCATGTAATGTGATTGCAAAGAAAAGAATTATTTTTTAAAAAACAAATTTTCGAATAAAAAATATTACTTTTTTGTTGAATTTAGCAATAAATTAAAATTTAATGGAAGAAAAAACGGATAGAATGAAAAATATAGAAACTCGTGAGTCTCTTGTCGAACATGCGGGTGCAGAGAAAAAACTTTTTATCGAGACCTATGGTTGCCAAATGAATGTGGCCGATAGCGAGGTGGTGGCTTCGATTATGCAGATGGCCGGTTATACCCTCTGCGATGCCATCGAGGAGGCCGATGCCATTTTTGTCAACACGTGTTCGATTCGCGACAATGCCGAGCAGAAAGTGCTCTCTCGCCTGGCCTATTTCCAGTCGTTGCGCAAGCATCGTAAATCGCTGGTAGTTGGGGTGTTGGGCTGCATGGCCGAGCGAGTGCGTGAGCAGTTGGTCACCGAGTGTGGCGTCGATTTGGTAGCCGGGCCCGACTCGTATCTCGACCTGCCTAATCTTGTGGGGGCTGCCGAGCATGGCGAGAAGGCTGTAAACGTGGAGCTTTCGACTACCGAGACCTATCGCGAGGTGATTCCTTCGCGCATCGGGTTGAATCGTATTTCGGGCTTTATTTCCATCATGCGGGGGTGCAACAATTTTTGTTCCTACTGTATTGTGCCCTATACCCGTGGGCGAGAACGTAGCCGCGAACCCGAGAGTATCTTGAACGAGCTGGCCGACCTCAAAGCCAAGGGATTCAAGGAGGTAACGCTGCTGGGCCAGAATGTCAACTCCTACCGTTACGAGCGGGCCGATGGTACGGTGGTCGATTTCCCGGCCCTGCTGGCGATGGTAGCCGAGGCTGCCGGGGAGATGCGGGTGCGCTTTACTACTTCGCACCCCAAGGACATGAGCGACGAGACCCTCCGTGTCATTGCTGCCTGGCCCAACCTTTGCCGGCATATACACCTGCCGGTGCAATCGGGGAGCAATCGCATTTTGAAACTGATGAACCGTAAATATACCCGCGAGTGGTATCTCGACCGCATTGCGGCCATTCGCCGTATTTTGCCGGGTTGCGGCATTACTACCGATATGTTCAGCGGGTTCCACTCCGAGACCGAGGCCGATTTTGAAGAAACACTCTCGCTCATGCGTGAGGTGGGTTTCGACTCGTCGTTCCTCTTCAAATATTCCGAGCGTCCCGGTACCTATGCTTCGAAACATCTGCCCGACGATGTGCCGGAAGAGGTGAAAATCGCACGTCTGCAACGCATGATCGATTTGCAAAACAAGCTTTCGCTCGAAAGCAACCGTCGCGATATCGGCCACGAGTTCGAGGTGTTGGTCGAAGGCTTTTCGAAGCGTTCGCGCGAACAGCTTTTCGGTCGGACTTCGCAAAATAAGGTCGTTGTATTCGATAAGGGCAACCACCGTATAGGCCAGTTGGTTCGGGTGAAGGTGACCGATGCCTCATCGGCTACCCTTCTGGGCGAAGCGTTGGACTAAAAACAGAGAGTTTCTATGGAAAAAATGGTTAAAGATAAACTTTGGACCCGAAGTTTCTGTGCCGTAGCGGCCGGAAACTTTTTGCTTTTCTTTGCCTTCTATCTGCTGTTGCCGGTATTGCCTATGTATTTGAGCGAGGCTTTTGCCGCCAGCCGTTCTATGGCCGGCTTTATTCTCTCGTCCTATACCATCACGGCCCTTATGATACGCCCCTTTGCCGGTTATATGGTCGACACTTTCCCCCGCAAGAGGCTGTTGCTTTTTTGTTATTTTGTCTTCTTGCTCTTTTTTGGCGGGTACCTGTTGGCCGGGACTCTGTTATTGTTTGCCGTTATTCGGGCCGGGCACGGGGTGGCATTCGGTCTGCTCACCGTTTCGAACAGTACGGTGGCTATCGACGTCATGCCTTCTTCCCGTCGTGGCGAAGGCATCGGATATTATGGGGTGAGCAACAACCTGGCCATGGCCGTGGGGCCTACCCTCTCGCTCTACATACACGATGCTTATGCCAATTTCGACTACATCTTTCTGCTCTCGATGATTTCGGCCACAATCGGGTTGCTGTGTGTCTCGACTATCAAGATGCCTTATCGTCGCGACCCTGTTCCCGAGAAGCCGCCTGTTTCGCTCGACCGATTTCTGTTGCTGAAAGGTATGCCCGAGGCCATCACTCTCATCTTCTTCTCTTTCAGTTACGGGGTACTCTCGACCTATCTCGCCGTCTATGGCAAGGAAGAGTTGGGCATCGAGTCGGGAGCCGGATTTTTCTTTATCTTGCTGGCCGTCGGTCTCATTTTGTCGAGACTTACCTCGGGGCAGTGGCTCAACCGAGGGTTTGTTACCCGCAACATACTCGTGGGTATGGTGCTGTCGCTGTTGGGTTATCTGGTCTTTGTGGCTGTGCGCAGCGAGTGGGGCTACTATGGCGCGGCCGTGATACTGGGGTTGGGCTACGGTTGCATCTGCCCCGCCTATCAAACCATGTTTATCAATTTGGCTCCCAACAACCAGCGCGGAACGGCCAATTCGACCTACCTCACGGCGTGGGATTTGGGCGTGGGGTTGGGTGTGCTCATCGGCGGACAGATTGCAGAACACACCAATTATGCCACAGTCTATGCCACCGCCTGTGTGTTGTGTGCCGTGGGTTATCTCATCTTCAAGTTCAAGACGGCGGCCCATTTCGAAAAACATAAGTTGAGATAGAAAATATTAAAGTATGTGAATAAAAAGAGCGATTTCGGTCATATAGACTTTATTTTGCATAAAATTTAGGCTAATACTATCCTTTTATTTTCCGGTTGGACAAAAGAGAGGGGTAAGAACGTCGAAATAGGTGTCGGACAGCAGTGAAAAAACTCACTAAACAATCGGTATGATTGGGTAAAAAAGAGAGATATGAACAACAAGATTTCTTTCAGCAAACGAATTTCCTTTTTGAATGCTCGAATGACCTCGACATTGAGCGTCTCGTTGGTTCTTTTCATCTTGGGAATTATGGTCTTGATGGGTTTCTTGGCCAGTAATCTCTCCCGTCACGTCAAGGAAAACATAGGCTTTTCCATTGTGCTCAACGAGTCGGCAGGCGAGCAGCAGGTACATCGGTTGCAACGTATGCTCGAGCGGGCCGACTATGTGAAGGCTGCTCAATATATCTCGAAAGAAGATGCTTTGAAAGAAGTCATGATCGAGTTGGGCGAGAATCCCGAAGATGTGCTGGGAGTCAATCCTCTGCAATCGTCTATCGAGGTGAAACTCAAAGCCGATTATGCCAATACCGACAGTCTTGCCTTGATAGAGAAGAAGTTGCGCAACGAGGTGATTGTGAGTGATATTATGTATCAAAAAGACCTTATCCAGTCGGTCAATGACAACATGAGCCGTATCGGGCTCATCTTGCTTGCACTGGCTGTGGTGCTCATGATTATCTCATTTGCGCTCATCAGCAATACCATTCGGTTGGGAGCCTATTCCAAACGATTCCTTATCCACACGATGAAGCTGGTTGGGGCTACCCCCGCTTTCATACGTCGGCCGTTTATTATCTCCAACATCATCAACGGCATTGTTGCCTCGGTCATTGCCATGCTGTTACTCGCGGGGTGCGTCTATTACCTCATGTCCGAGATGGAAAACTTTTCCACGCTTTTGTCGGTTCCCATGATGTTGCTCGTTTTCCTTTCCGTTTTGGTATTGGGCATTATCCTGTCGGCCGTGTCGGCCTATTGGGCAGTGAGCCGTTATATCCGCATGGATCGGGACGACTTGTATTATGTTTGATAAAAACTTTGTAACCATATGAAATCCAACAAAAAGAAATCTGTATCGGCACTCCCCGGGGAGGAACAGAAAGCCTCTTTTGCGCTCGGGAGAACCAACATTATACTCATTGCCATATCCTTTGCCGTGATTGTTATTGGCTTTTTGCTGATGCTGGGGCCCGGCACCACGCCCGAGACTTATAACCCCGATATTTTCAGTTTCCGTCGCATTGTTTTGGCTCCCGGCATAGCCTTTGTAGGCTTTGTGTTCATGGTCTATGCGATAATGCACAAATCGAAATAATGTAAATCTCTTATAATTCACACATTATGACTTGGTTTGAGTCTCTTGTATTAGGTCTGGTTCAAGGCCTTACAGAATATTTGCCGGTGAGCAGCAGCGGCCATCTCGAGATTGCCCATGCTCTCTTTGGCATCCAGGGAGAAGAAAATCTTACTTTTGCCATATTGGTTCATGCCGCCACGGTGTGCAGCACTATCGTCGTGCTGTGGAAAGAGGTCGAAATTCTCTTTCGCGGATTCTTCCGTTTCAGTTGGAACAAGGAAACCCACTATCTGGCCAAGATTGCCATCTCGATGATTCCTGTCGGTATCGTAGGCGTTTTCTTCAAAGATTATGTCGAGGCGTTTTTCGGCAATGGTCTGCTGTTGGTAGGCATCATGTTGCTGGTCACGGCGGTTCTGCTCACTTTTGCCTACTATGCCCGTCCGCGGGTGAAGGAGGAGATTTCCTATCGCGATGCTTTTATCATCGGCCTTTCGCAGGCTGTGGCCGTCTTGCCCGGTCTTTCACGTTCGGGTACCACCATCGCTACCGGTCTCATGCTGGGCAACAAAAAGGAGCAGGTGGCTCGCTTTTCGTTCCTCATGGTCATTATTCCCATTTTGGGCGAAACCTGTCTCGAATTGATGAAGGGCGGTTTCTCGCCGGCCGAGTCGGGGTTGTCGCTTCCGGTAATGATTGTCGGGTTCCTCGCCGCCTTTGTCTCGGGCTGCTTGGCTTGTAAATGGATGCTCCGCCTGGTCAACAACGGCAAGCTGGTCTATTTTGCCATCTATTGCGTAGCAATGGGGGCTTTTGCCATTATCTATTCGTTGGTTCACTAATATCGCCGGTATGGATTTTAACGAAGGCGAAATTATATATATCGACAAACCGCTGCATTGGACCTCGTTCGATGTGGTTAAGCGCATCAGGTTGCGGATATTGCGCCGGCTCAAACAGAAAAAACTGAAAGTGGGCCACGCCGGTACTCTCGACCCTTTGGCCACGGGCGTGATGATTATCTGCACCGGGCGGGCGACGAAACGTATCGAGGAGTTCCAGTATAAGACCAAGGAGTATATAGCTACCTTGCGATTGGGAGCGACTACCCCTTCGTTCGATTTGGAGACCGAAATCGATGCGCACTATCCTCACGAGCATATCACTCGCGAAAGCATCGAGCAAACTTTACCGCGTTTTGTCGGTTCCATTATGCAGATACCCCCTTCTTACTCGGCTTGCAAAATCGATGGCCGCCGTGCCTACGACATGGCCCGTAAGGGGCAGGAGGTGGAACTCAAACCCAAAGAGCTGGTAATCGACGAGATTGAACTGCTCGCTTGTGAACTGCCCGAAATCAAGATACGGGTCGTTTGCAGCAAGGGTACCTATATCCGGGCTTTGGCTCGCGACATTGGAGCTGCCCTCGGTAGCGGAGCCCATTTGGTGGGGCTCGTGCGCACACGGGTAGGCGATGTGACGCTGGCCGACTGCCTTAGCGTCGAACAGGTGGCCCAAATGATAGACCAGGCTCCCCTGGATACGGCTCCCGAACCAGAAAAAGAAGGAAATAATAGCAACCAGATATGAAACTGTCTCAATTCAAATTCAAGTTGCCCGAAACGCAAATCGCTCAGTATCCGGCAAAAAACCGGGACGAGTCGCGGTTGATGGTTATCGACCGGAAAACGGGCAAGATCGAGCATCGCATCTTTAAGGAAATCATCGATTATTTCGACGAGAAAGACGTTTTTGTATTCAACGATACCAAGGTATTCCCGGCCCGTCTCTATGGCAATAAGGAGAAGACCGGCGCCAAAATCGAGGTCTTTCTCCTGCGTGAACTCAACGAAGAGAATCGCCTGTGGGACGTTCTGGTCGAGCCGGCCCGCAAAATCCGCATCGGTAACAAACTCTATTTTGGCGACGACGACTCGATGGTGGCCGAGGTAATCGACAACACCACTTCGCGCGGGCGCACCCTGCGCTTCCTCTACGACGGCTCACACGATGAGTTCAAAGAGGCGCTTTACAAGTTGGGCGAGATGCCTTTGCCCGCCTATATTACCCGTCCGGTCGAGGAGCTCGATGCCGAGCGGTATCAAAACATATTTGCCCGCAACGAAGGGGCCGTGGTTACTCCCGCTGCCGGGTTGCATTTCAGCCGCGAGTTGCTCAAACGCATGGAGATAAAGGGCATCGACTACGGTTTCCTCACCCTGCACTCGGGGCTGGGCAATTTCCGTGAAATCGATGTCGAAGACCTCACCAAGCACAAGATGGATTCCGAGCAACTGCTCGTTACCAACGAGCTGGTAGAGCTTGTCAATCACGCCAAGGACGAGAACCGCAAGGTGTGTGCAGTGGGTACCTCGGTCATGCGGGGTATCGAGAGTGCCGTCAGCACCGGCGGCCACATGAAGACCTACGACGGCTGGACCAACAAGTTCATCTTCCCGCCTTACGATTTTACCGTAGCCACCAGCCTGGTGACCAATTTTCACATGCCGCTCTCGACCATGCTGATGATGGTTGCCGCTTTCGGCGGATACGAAATCGTGTTGTCGGCCTACGAGTCGGCCCTCAAGGAAGGCTATCGCTTCGGGGCTTATGGCGACGCCATGCTCATTCTGTAAAATATCAGACTCTATCTTGTAAAAAGATACAAAAGCTCTTGTCACATGCGGTGATGAGAGCTTTTTTTGTGTTTTTATTTTGTAGAATCTATTGTATTTCAGTCTTATTGAGGCTATATAGGTATTCGTTTCGGGAAATTTTATAAAAGAAATTGAAAAGAAAGTTTCCCGAAATGGAAAACTTTTAACAACAGATTTGTTGTTTTGTTGCCGGGGAATTATGTAACTTTGTCCCTGCATTTCGGTTCGGTTCCGTAGTATGACGGTGCCGATAAAAAGGGAATCGGGTGAGAGTCCCGAGCAGTCCCGCTGCTGTAATTCCTGCGAAAAGTCCGGCGACTCGAGCCACTGACGAGAACCTGTTTCTGTAAAGTCGGGAAGGCGTTGCCGGATTGGGAAGAGCCAGAAGACCTGCCGGAGTGAGAGAGAAGCAAATGAGCGTTCGAGGAGACGCTCGCAGTATCCAACTCATTAACAACCTATCAATATGGATTATGCAGGTATTGCCATCGCCAAACGCGATGGTACCAGAGAGAGTTTCTCGATTGAGAAAATCGAGCGGGCCATTGCCAAAGCCTATCGGGCCGACGGCATCAACGACGACACCGCGGTGAAACAGATTGCCGGCGAAGTGGCCGCAACCATCGACAAAAGCGAGATTTCGGTCGAGGAGGTTCAAGACCTGGTCGAGTGTCAGTTGATGAAACGAAATCCTTCGGTAGCCAAGCGCTTCATCATCTATCGCGAGTGGCGCACCAAGGAGCGCGAGAAACGTACCTCGATGAAATCGGTGATGGACGGCATCGTGGCGGTCGAAAAGAACGACGTGAATCTGAGCAATGCCAATATGTCGTCGCATACTCCGGCCGGACAAATGATGACTTTTGCCTCGGAGGTGACCAAAGACTATGCCTATAAATATTTAGTGGGGGTGCGCTACGGGCGGGCTCATCGCGAGGGCGATATTCACATTCACGACCTCGATTACTATCCTACCAAGACGACTACCTGCGTGCAATATGACCTCGACGATATATTCAACCGGGGCTTCCACACCAAAAACGGGACCGTGCGCACGCCCCAGTCGATACAGAGCTATGCCACGCTGGCTACCATCGTGTTCCAGACCAATCAGAACGAACAGCACGGCGGACAGTCTATCCCGGCATTCGACCACTTTATGGCTCCGGGGGTCTTGAAGAGCTTCCGCAAGCACCTCGAGACTACACTCGACTTTATCTTGCGCCTGCGCGGCGATAGTGTGCGGCCCTCGCTCAAAGAGGCGATAGGCGAGACAATTACCTCGATTGCCAACTGCAAGGCGCAGCAGGTTGCCCTGGCCGAACGGTTGGCTGCATGGGGTGTGACTTTTTCGTGCGATGAGTTTCAATCGGCTTGGGCACAGAGCTACGAGGCTACTCGTAAGGAGACGCACCAGGCTATGGAGGGGTTGGTACACAACCTCAATACCATGCACTCTCGTGGGGGGAATCAGGTGGTATTCAGTTCGATAAACTACGGGACCGATACCTCTCCCGAGGGGCGTATGGTGATACGCGAGTTGCTCTCGGCCACGGCCGAGGGATTGGGGCATGGAGAGGTGCCGGTTTTCCCCATACAGATTTTCAAGGTGAAAGACGGAATCTCGTATAGCGATGAGGATTATGCGGCGGCGATGGCCGATTTCGAGGGGGCAATGGCCGGACGCATTCCGTTCAAGGCTCCCAATTTCGACCTGTTGCTCGAGTCTTGCCGCACTACCTCTACCTCGCTTTTCCCCAATTTCCTTTTCCTCGATACCGAGTTCAATAAAAATGAATTGTGGAAGGCCGATGACCCTGACCGATTCCGCTACGAGGTGGCCACGATGGGGTGTCGTACCCGGGTGTTTGAGAATCTGCATGGAGTGAAAAGTTCGTGGGGAAGGGGTAACCTGTCGTTTACCTCGATGAATATGCCCCGTCTGGCCATCGAGGCCAGGCGCGAAGCCGAGGAGCTGTACCCCGACGGCGACAAGCACGCCATTCGCCGCGAAGCCCGCATTCTTTTTCTCGAGAAGGTGCGCTCTACCGCCGCAATGATTGCCGGGCAGCTGCATGAGCGATATGAGTACCAGCGCAAGGCGCTTGCCCGCCAGTTCCCCTTTATGATGGGCAACGATGTGTGGAAGGGCGGTGGCCGGCTGCGTCCCGACGAGGAAGTGGGCGATGTCATCGACAGCGGTACGCTGGGCATCGGTTTCATCGGCGGCCATAATGCCATGTGTGCCATCTACGGCGAGGGGCATGCCCACAGCAACGAGGTGTGGAATACCCTCTACGACGCCATTCAGGTGATGAATACGGTGGCCGAGGAGTACAAGACCCGTTATAACCTCAACTACTCGGTGCTGGCTACTCCGGCCGAAGGGCTCTCGGGGCGCTTTACCCGCATGGACCGCAAGCGTTATGGTGTTATTCCCGGGGTAACCGATCGCGACTACTACGTCAACTCGTTCCACATCGATGTGAAAGAACCCCTGACCATTGTCGAGAAAATCAAGAAAGAGGCTCCTTTTCATGCCATTACGCGTGGCGGGCACATCACCTATGTCGAACTCGATGGCGAGGCCAAGAAAAACGTATCGGTGATTCTTAAAATCGTGAAGGTGATGCACGACGAGGGTATCGGCTACGGCTCAATCAATCACCCGGTAGACACTTGTCGGGCATGTGGCTATCGGGGAGTCATCTATACGCAGTGTCCCGTGTGCAAGAGCGATAATATTGCGCGTATGCGCCGTATCACCGGCTATCTCACCGGCAGTCTCGAATCGTGGAACTCGGCCAAGCAGGCCGAGGAACATGACCGTGTAAAGCATCGGTAGATGGAGCCGCTTCACTTGATTAATGTCTATCCCGAGACCATCTCCGACGGTTTCGGGATACGCTATTCCATCTATTTGGCCGGGTGTACGCATCGTTGCCGGGGGTGTCACAATGCCGGCAGTTGGAATCCGCGGGCGGGCGAACAACTTACCGATGTACTGCTCGACCGTATCGTAGCCGAGATAAAGGACAATCCGTTGCTCGACGGTATTACGCTATCGGGAGGCGACCCGTTTTACAATCCGCCCGCGTTGCTCGCGTTGTTGCGGCGTCTCAAAGCCGATACGGGGCAGAATATCTGGTGTTACACGGGCTATACCTACGAGGCTTTGCTGGCCGATGAGGCTCGGCGACCCTGTCTCGACTATATCGATACGCTGGTCGATGGCCCCTTTGTGCAGGCTCTTTTCAATCCTGCGCTCTCGTTTAGGGGCAGCAGCAACCAGCGCATTTTGCATCTGGCCGAAATGCGTTGAATAGCGGTGTGCGGCAGGTCACACGGCCCGATAGTAATCTTGCAGGAGACAGCGAGCTATGAAATCCCAGTTGTCGGCTACCAGATGCGGGTCGCCATCGGCAAAACAGGCGTCGGGCAGCATGTGATTGGAGCAAAGGTAGATTAGTAGGTCGATGGGGCATCGGCCGGGTGTGGTGAGCAGCGACAGAGCTCCTTGGCGAGCCGCGTCGCTGTTGTAGTAGGGATTTGTCTTGTCGGCGATGAATTGAGCAATATCCGAGGCTACCAGCATACCTTTGTAGGGCGTTACATAAAGTACGAAATTCTTTTTATGTGCCAGGTGTGAGAGGTGCCCGCCCCGGGTCTCGCCCCACTGCATGCCCTCGGTGAGAAATCGGTCCAACTCGGTATATGATCCGATGTATTTCACGGGGCTGCCACCCGTCGATTGGGTAAATTGCAGGTAGTAGGGGTGCAGCTTCTTTTTCTCCTCGGGCTCTTCGGGCAGGGTGTGCTGCCACAGCAGTGACACCCATTCGTGAGCAAAGAGAGCCAGCGGCCCGGCCGGCAGGGTATAGAGCGACTCCCGGCGCAATTTTTCGAGCTGGTTCAACTTTTCCTTATCGCTATGTGGTTTGCTGTGGACCTCGTGCAGCAGTTGACGGGCCAGCGAGCGGTTCGACGGCCCTAACAAAAACGACTCCCAGAATAGCCATTCGGCAAAGCGGTAGCGGGCTTCGGGGTCGTCGGTCTCATTCTGTTCGGAGAGACAGAACTCCTGCAATAGAGGTGAGTCGGGAGCCGTCTCGTATTCGCTTTCCAGCAAGTCATAGATGGCATCGGCCGTGGTGATGAGACCCTCGTCGAGTGGCGAAAGCACCTCATGTTCGGAGCTGTAGGCCGCCGACAGATACCACAGCAGTATTCGCACATCGTCCCGATTCACCTCGCCGTCGTAATAGCTCTCGGGAGAGAAGAAAGGTAGCGTACGTCCGTAAAACGCCCGGTATTGGGCGAGGAATGTCGACCACAAGCCTGTCCCCGACAAGATGTCAGCAAAGTAACCCACGAGGTCACAGCAGATGCCTTTTACGGCCTCGTCGCTCCATCGCTCTTTAAGAGACGATTGCTTTATCGATTCATACAGCCGGTTGGCCAGCCGCGTGTAATAGCGGTCGCTGTCGGTCGTTTGGGTATAGGGCTGCCGGGTGAGCCACTGTTGCAGGGTGATGTTCATGCTGTTTTGCTCGATAGGGTGGGACAAAAAAGGCTTTATGCCTGGCCGCCGGGAGCCATGAAAGGAGGCATACCGCCGCCTCGTTGCGGGTCGTTCATCTGTATGGGCCCGAATTGAGCTTCATATTTACGAATGTTGTCCTGCAAGGCAAACATGAGTCGTTTGGCATGTTCGGCCGTGAGGATAATGCGCGATTTCACCGGGGCTTTGGGGATTCCCGGGGTCACGCGGATAAAGTCGATGACAAACTCCGACGGGGCGTGCGAGATGATGGCGAGGTTGGCATATGTGCCTTCGGCTACGGGAGCCGTCAGTTCTATTTGAATCTCTTTTTTCTCTTCCATAGGGTCAGTTTAATTTGAAGTAATAATATTTATAGTTGAAATTCACTTGGTTCACATATAGTTGCAGTGTCGTGTAGGGGCGGCTGCGACAGGCTCCGATGTTGAATGACGAGTAGAGGTTGGTCCAGTGTCCTTCGGGGTCGTCGTTGCGGCTGTGGCGCAACTCTACTTTGAGGGTGTCGCTGTTTAATTGCGACTGGTCGGCTACCAGCATGATGCTGTGGGGCCGGCTGTGGTAGTCGATACGATAACGCAAGTTGAGGAAATCGCCCGTTTTCCACACGCTTTGCAGGTAGAGGGTATCGTTGGGCAACTCGGCCATCTTCTCGTGCGATACCACCCGCAAGGTGTCGAAATGAATCGACGAGAGAGCCAGTATCTCTATCTGTTTGCGGTGTTCGCCCTGTTCTTCGATGGGGCGGAATTGCAGCAACACACGCTCTCCTTCGCCCGTCTTCGACTCGTCTACCACACCAATGGGGCAGAGGGTATCCATCGGTGCCGAGTCGGTTGTCTGGCAGGTAAAATAGGTCGCTCCGTTGTCTTTGTGGCAGGTGACGATGTCGAGGTAGAAGATGCCGTATATATCTTCCTCCTCTTTTTTGCAAGCCGTCAATACCAGTAACGGCAGCAGGAGAAGCCACCAGTGCGATGCGGCAGGGTGTTTCATATCTCGCCCTCCTTTTCGGTGGGGCCGACAATCGATCCGTCTTTCATAAAGAGGATGCGGTCGGTCATTTGTGCCAGCGATTCGTCGTGTGTGACAATGACGAATGTCTGTTTGAACTCGTCGCGCAGGTCGAAGAAGAGCTTGTGCAGTTCGATTTTATTTTTCGAGTCGAGGCTCCCCGACGGTTCGTCGGCCAGGATAACCGACGGGCGGTTGATGAGAGCCCGTGCAACGGCCACTCGCTGTTTCTCGCCGCCCGAGAGCTGGGCCGGTTTGTGAGCAAGGCGGTCGCCCAAGCTCAGGAAATCGAGTATGCGACGGGCTTCCCGTTCGGCTTCGGCCGAATTACTGCCTCCGATGAGGGCCGGTATCATGACATTTTCGAGTGCCGAAAATTCGGGCAACAGTTGATGAAACTGAAAGACAAACCCGATATGCCGGTTTCTGAAACGGGCCATTTCGCGGTCGGGCAGATTGTCTACCCGCTTGCCGTCGTATCGTATTTCGCCGCAGTCGGGCTTGTCGAGGGTCCCCACGATTTGCAGCAGTGTGGTTTTGCCGGCGCCGCTTGCACCCACGATGGCCACAATCTCGCCTTGCTCGATAGTAGCGTCGATACCTTTCAGTACCTCCAACGAGCCGTAGCTCTTGTGTATGTTCTTAATCTCTATCATATTTCGGTGAGTTTTCCAATCACATGGCTGGCCAGGTAACACCCGAACATCGCCGGCAGGTACGATACGGTGCCCACGGTCGATTTCTTGTAGCGTTCGTTTTCGACGGCCACGACGGCACGCGAGTCGGCCTGTTCGGTCGAGAATACCGTTTTCAAACCCTTGGTGATGCCCGCCTTGCGCAACCGTAACCGTACCGCCCGGGCCAGCCCGCAATGGTAGGTGTCGGCTATGTCGGCCACCCGTATGGCCGACGGGTCTTTGCGTCCTCCCGCGCCCATCGACGAGACGATTCTTATCTTGTGTCGCAGGCAGTAGGTGATAAGGGCGATTTTGGGCGCCAAGGTATCGATGGCGTCGACCACGAAATCGATTGAATCCCGTTCCAGCAGGGCGGGAATATCGTCGGCTTCGAGGAACCGTTGCTCGGTAGTAAGTTCCAAGGAGGGGTTGATGTCGAGCAATCGGGCTGCCAGCACCTTGGTTTTGGGCTTGCCTAACGTGCTGTGCAAAGCCACGAGCTGCCGGTTCAGGTTGCTCTCGGCTACGTTGTCGCCGTCGACAATCGTCAGGCGACCCACACCCGCCCGTGCAATCATTTCGGCCGCGTAGGCGCCCACACCGCCTGTACCCACGACCATCACATGGGCATGGCGCAATCGCTCCATGGCGGCATCGCCTATCAGCAGGCAGGTTCGTGACAGCCATTCTTCCATCGTACTTTCGGTTTATCGGGTATAATCAATTTACGAAGATACTCTTTTTTTGGAGAAAACAGGGGAATTGCGATGAAATTTGTTCCGTCCGTCATTTGTGCTATCTTTGTCTGTGAAAGCTCCGGGGCGGGAGGTGCGATTTTATTCTTGCCGGTTTTCCCGGAGAATGGTTGGAAATCATTAAAAACAGAGAACCCGATGGATATTGTATGGATTATTTTGGGAGCTGTGTGTCTGCTCTTGGGGCTGGGAGGTTGTTTTCTGCCCGCACTCCCGGGGCCGCCGCTTGCGTATGTGGGTATGTGGCTGCTCCATATTACCGATCGAGTGCAGTTTACCGTCACCCAGCTCGTGATTTGGGCCATTCTGGTCATTGTCGTGCAGGTACTCGACTATTTCACGCCCCTTATCGGCACCAAGTATGGGGGCGGTAGCAAATGGGGAGACCGCGGATGTATAGTCGGCACGGTGATAGGCATGTTTGTATTTCCGCCATGGGGCGTTATTTTGGGCCCATTGGTGGGTGCTATCGTTGGCGAGTTGCTGGGCGGTAAACTCACTCACGAAGCCTTCAAGGCGGGGCTGGGAGCTTTCCTGGGGTTCTTGTTGGGAGTTGTTATCAAGGTCTCGCTTTGCGCTTATTTTATCTATGTTTTTGTAGCCGCACTTGTGTGACGCAGTTGCGGGTTATTTGCCCGACGTGCACTATTTGCCCGATTGTATAGAAACAAACGAGGCTGCCCCGTTGGGAGCAACCTCGTTTTTTATTCTCGTGAATCGTGATTCGATTAGAGTTTCGGGCCGGCAGCAACCAGAGCTTTACCAGCTTCGTTACCTTCGAATTTTGCGAAATTCTTGATGAAGCGGCTGGCGAGGTCTTTAGCCTTGGCATCCCAATCGGCGGCGTTGGCATAGGTGTCGCGCGGATCGAGAATGTTCTTGTCAACACCCGGCAATTCGGTAGGAACAACGAAATCGAAATAGGGGATAACTTTCGTCGGAGCCTTGTCGATCGAACCGTCGAGGATAGCGTCGATGATACCACGGGTATCGCGAATCGAGATACGTTTGCCCGTACCGTTCCAGCCCGTATTTACCAAGTAAGCCTTGGCACCGACCATTTCCATTTTCTTAACCAGCTCTTCGGCATATTTGGTAGGATGCAGCGACAGGAAGGCAGCACCGAAGCAAGCCGAGAAAGTAGGAGTCGGCTCGGTGATACCACGTTCTGTACCGGCCAGTTTGGCGGTGAAGCCCGAGAGGAAATAGTATTTCGTTTGCTCGGCGTTCAGGATAGAAACGGGAGGCAATACACCGAAGGCATCGGCCGACAGGAAGATAACCTGTTTGGCGTGCGGGCCTTTCGAAACGGGTTTCACGATGTTGTCGATGTGGTAGATAGGATACGATACACGGGTGTTCTCGGTTACGCTCTTATCGGCGAAATCGATTTTGCCGTTGGCATCGACCGTAACGTTTTCGAGGAGGGCGTCGCGTTTGATGGCGTTGTAGATATCGGGTTCGCTCTCTTTGTCGAGGTTGATAACCTTAGCGTAGCAACCGCCTTCGTAGTTGAATACACCGTCGTTGTCCCAGCCGTGTTCGTCGTCACCGATGAGCAGACGTTTCGGGTCGGTCGACAGAGTGGTTTTACCCGTACCGGAGAGACCGAAGAAGATAGCGGTGCTCTTGCCCTCTTTGTCGGTGTTGGCCGAGCAGTGCATCGAAGCCATGCCTTTCAAGGGGTTCAGGTAGTTCATAATCGAGAAGATACCTTTTTTCATCTCACCGCCATACCAGGTGTTCAAGATTACTTGCTCGTTGGTCTTCAAGTTGAATACCGTGGCTGTTTCGGAGTTCAGACCCAGTTCTTTGTAGTTGTCCACTTTGGCTTTGGCAGCGTTGAACGATACGAAATCGGGTTCGCCGTAGTTGGCCAGTTCCTCTTCGGTAGGACGGATAAACATGTTCTTTACAAAGTGAGCTTGCCATGCAACCTCCATGATGAAACGTACTTTCAGACGAGTAGCGGGGTTGGCACCGCAGAACGTATCCATTACAAACAGTCTCTTGCCCGAGAGTTCTTTTACGGCTTTGGCTTTGAGGTCGGCCCAAGCAGCTTCCGAGCAAGGCTTGTTGTCGTTTTTATATTCGTCGGTAGTCCACCAAATAGTGTCTTTGCTGGCTTCGTTCATAACAAAGAATTTGTCTTTGGGAGAACGACCGGTATAGATACCTGTCATTACATTCACAGCGCCGAGTTCGGTTACTTGACCTTTTTCATAACCTTCCAGGCTGGCTTTGGTCTCTTCCTCGAACAATACTTCGTACGAGGGATTGTGTAAAATCTCTTTTACATCTGTAATACCATACTTGCTTAAATCTAATGTTGCCATTGTTTTTGAATTTAATGGTTTATAAAATATTATTCTTATTCTTAGTCTATGAAAACCGACTGCAAAATTAACAACAAATTCTACAAGTAGCGATTTAATTAAAGAAAATTTTCGCTAATTGTTTGTATTTATTACAAATATACCCTCAATCGCTATGCGGGCATAGCAAAAAGCCCCTGTTTGGGGTTCAAATCGGAGAAAAAACAATTTATAATTTTCTAAAACAAAATTTATACGTACTTTTGTTCTTCGGCAAAAAAAGCAAACTATGGAGATAATCAATTTTGCCGAGAAAAACTCGGTAGTGAACCGGTTTATGGCCGAATTACGAGATGTGAATATCCAGACCGACCGCATACGGTTCCGTAGGAATCTGGAGCGTATAGGCGAGATTATGGCATACGAAATCAGCCATCGCCTGCATTACAGCGAGAAGGAGGTGACGACTCCGCTGGGTACCGCCCGGGTGAATCTTCCCGATGATACCGTGGTGTTGGCCACGATTTTGAGGGCAGGGCTTCCGTTTCACAAGGGTTTTCTCGATTGCCTCGACGATGCCGAGAATGCTTTCGTATCGGCCTATCGCAAGTATAAGGATAAACTCAATTTTGATATTTTCATTGAGTATATCGCCTCGCCCCGTCTCGATGGGAAAATCTTGGTTATCACCGATCCCATGTTGGCCACCGGTGGTTCCATGGAGTTATCGTACAAGGCTCTGCTCACCAAGGGTACTCCCAAGAGCGTGCACATCGCATCGGTTATTGCGAGTCGGCAGGCTATCGATTATGTGAAACAACATTTCCCCGACGACACCACCTTGTGGGTAGGCGCCGTCGACGATCGAATCGACGATCATTCCTATATCGTGCCCGGCCTCGGCGACGCCGGCGACCTTGCCTACGGGACCAAGGAGTAGCGTGCGGGACGATTGCGTAGAAAGAATTTGCTGAAATTATAAACATCATGTCAATCACAATTAAGGAAATTGCCGGGAATCGTGCGTTAAAGAAATTTGCCAAATTCTCAATCGATTTGTATGAGGGCAACGAATATTATGTGCCTTCGCTGGTCTTGGACGAGGTGGGCACATTGAGCGCTAAGAGCAATCCGGCTTTCGATTTTTGCGAATCGGTGTATTATATGGCTTATCGCGACGGGAAACCCGTAGGTCGCATTGCCGGTATCATCAATCGCAAAGTCAACGAGAAGACCGGAGAGAAAGCTGCCCGGTTTGGATTTGTCGATTTTATCGACGATAAGGAGGTGAGCAAGGCGCTCTTCGAGGCCGTCGAGAATTGGGCCCGCTCCAAAGGTATGGACCAGCTGCACGGCCCCCTCGGATTTACCGATATGGATCCCGAAGGTATGCTTGTTGAGGGATACGACCAGCTCAGTACAATGGCCTCGATTTACAACTATCCCTATTATGTCGATCACCTCGAGTCTTTGGGATTCGAGAAGGAGGTCGATTGGGTCGAGTATAAAATCAAGGTGCCCGAGTGTGTGCCCGAGAAGCACCAGCGCATAAGCGATATTGTGCAGCGCAAATACAACCTCAGGATTCTTAAATTCAAGAAGACTTCCGAGATTTATGCCGGCAACTATGGGCAAAAGATTTTCGACCTTATCAACCAGGCCTATGCCGACCTGTATGGATACTCGGATCTTTCGCAGCGGCAAATCGACTATTACGTCAAGATGTATATACCTTTACTGCGCCTCGAAAATGTGACTGTCATTGTCGACGAGAACGACGACCTCATCGCGGTGGGTATCGCCATACCCTCCATGTCGAGAGCTTTGCAGAAATCGAGAGGCCGCCTCTTTCCTTTTGGTTTTATTCACCTGCTCAAAGCTCTTAAAGGGAAAAACGACGGAGTCGACTTGCTGTTGGTGGCTGTGCGTCCCGACTATCAGAGCAAAGGGGTTAATGCGCTTCTTTTCTCAGACCTCATACCGGTCTTTATCCGTAATGGCTATAAATTTGCCGAGAGTAATCCCGAGCTTGAAGAGAACGAGAAAGTGCAGTCGCAGTGGCAATATTTCGAGCGCCATCAGCACAAACGCCGTCGTGCCTATGTCAAGAAAATTTGAATAATAATAAGAAGAGATAACCGTTCTATTTAGTTGCGAAGCCGGCAAAGGGAGTGCTTTCCTTTTTGCCGGCTTCGTGTATTGTGAGAGTTCGTTGTCAATCGATGTCTGCCGGTGATGAGATGTGCCCTTTGCGGGGCGGTTCTACCCGGACAATCCGCTTGATTTGCTTGCCCCGGTTGGCAATAATCAAGGGTACACATTCCACAACGACTACCGACGTGTCCAGGCCCAGCCAGCTGGGTTCGTTGATACCGATTCGTCGAATGGCCGAGAAAAGGCTCATCAGCATATTCTGTTTGCGATTGCGTGAGTCTTCCGAGTAGTAGATGTGGCGGATAATGATAAATCGGAAGTCGCCGGGTATGTTGTTCTTATGCAAAGAGGGGAAAGTGCTGGTCAATTCCATTTCGCCGGCTGCTACGAGATCTTCCACGATTTGTCTCAGGTAGAGGCTCACGCGAGGTTCGATGCGGAACCCGATGCGAATCGTTATCCCGAAAAGGGTTCTTTTCACGAGAGGGGTAAAGCTGTACTCGAGAGTGTCGGGCGTGTCGACAAACTCCAAGTTGAGCAGCCAGTAATGGTCGGCTCGCTTGGGTTGCTTGTTGATAATCGAGTAGAGTATTTTGTCGTCGACGTTGCCTTCGCTGTGTGCATGGTTTATGTAGACCAGATTGGACGCATATTTGGGTATGCTTTCGTCGGCCTTGATGTCGGCGATGATTTTGTAGTAATCGCTCAGCCGTTTGGTCGACAGATATTTGTGGCGTATTCTCTGCGCCCCTACCCATACGAATATGATGAAGCAGAGTATGCCGCCAATAAGCAGGGTAAACCAGCCGCCGGCAACAAATTTTGAAAGATTGGCCAAGAGGAATATCCCTTCGATGATACCGTAGACTCCCAAAAACAGATAGACCAACCAGCGAGGTGTGCCGTGCATGCTCAGGTAGAAGCCCAGCAGCAGGGTAGTCATGAGCATGGTGATTGTGATGGCCAGGCCATAGGCTGCTTCCATATGTGAGGAGTCGCGAAACAGCAGTACCGTGAGTATCACGCCTATGTACATGAACAGATTGATGGTGGGTATGTATAGCTGTCCCTTGATGTGGGTAGGGTGTTTGATGCGCATACGGGGCCAAAATTTCAAGTTCATGGCCTCGCTCAGTATCGAGAACGAGCCGCTGATAAGGGCCTGGCTGGCTACAATGGCCGCTCCCGTAGCCATAATGATGGCAAACAGCAGCATTCCGTTGGGCACGATGGCATAAAACGGGTTGCTCTCTTTTACCGCTTGGTCGGGGTGTGCCAGCACCCAGGCACCCTGCCCCAGATAGTTGAGGATAAGCATCACCTTCACGAAAATCCAGCTGACGGTAATGTTGCTTCGCCCGCAATGTCCCAAGTCGGAATAGAGTGCTTCGGCTCCCGTGGTGCAGAGGAATACGGCACCCAAAATGAGGAACCAGCTGGGCGATTCGGACAGCAGCCATATGGCGTAGTAGGGGTTGAAAGCCTTGAATACCATCGGATAAGATGTGAGCGCTATGGTACCCAATACGCCTAACAGCAGGAACCACAGGAACATGAATGTCCCGAACGAACGGCCTATGTATTCGGTGCCGAACTGTTGTACAAAGAAAATGACGGTAACGATAGTTATTACCACAGGAATCACCGGTAAATCGGGGCTGATACCCTCCAACCCTTCGATGGCAGACGTCACGGTGATGGCGGGAGTGATGATACCGTCGGCCAGCAGGGTGCTTGCTCCGATGATGGCAATGGCATAAATCCATTTGCGCCGGTGCTTGCGCAGCAGGGCATAGAGTGCGAGTATGCCACCCTCGCCATTGTTGTCGGCCCTCAGGGCAATGAGCACATATTTTACGGTCGTTTGCAGAGTGAGGGTCCAGATGATGCACGACAACGCACCCAATATGTAATTTTCATTAAGTGTTTCGCCTGTGTGAATGATGGCTTTCATTACATAAAGGGGGGAGGTTCCGATATCGCCGAAGACAATCCCCAAAGAGATGAAAAATCCGGCAAGCCCTATTCTCCCTATGGTCGTGGTTTTCTCTTGTAATGGCTTGGTCATGAGATATGAAATAGCTCTTTTATTGGCAAGTGAAGATTTTTAATCGCTCGCAAATATAAGACAAATATGTGATAACAAACACTCTTTTCGGTTTTTTTACGGACGGGGCGAAGAGGGTCTGTCATTGTCGGGCGAGAGTGCTCGACCGAGTGTTTGATTGCAGAAGGGAAATTTTAATTTTTTCAATAAACATATCTTCCTAATCATAAAAAAGAGTTAATTTTGCCGCCGGTTTTCAAGTTCCCTGTAAAGCAGAGGCTCTCTTTTTGTTATCTTATCGGGGGCCTGTTGGCAGGAGGGAAAGGTTATAAACAGGTATTTACAGGTAAAGAAAAAGATGAAAAGTACATTGGATTTTCACCCGAAATTCGTGGCTTCGTTGTCAAGCTATTCCAAAGAAAGATTTTTGAAAGACCTTATGGCCGGTATCATTGTGGGTATCGTGGCCCTGCCGCTGGCTATCGCTTTCGGTATTGCATCGGGCGTATCGCCCGAAAAGGGTCTCATTACCGCTATTATCGGGGGCTTTATCGTTTCGTTCTTGGGCGGTAACAGTGTGCAGATAGGCGGGCCTACGGGTGCTTTTATTGTCATTGTCTATGGTATCATACAAACCTATGGTCTCGAAGGGCTGGCCATAGCTACTTTCATGGCGGGGTTGATATTGGTGCTCATGGGTTGTTTCAGGTTGGGAACTATTATCAAGTTTATTCCTTATCCCATTGTAGTGGGATTTACCAGTGGTATCGCCCTCACTATCTTTGCCACGCAAATCAAAGATTTGCTGGGTCTTACGATGGATAGTGTGCCTGCCGATTTCATTTCCAAGTGGATTGCCTATTTCCAGCACATCGATACTGTCAATTTCTGGTCGTTGGGCATCGGTTTGCTCAGTATTCTCATAATTGCCTATACGCCACGCATTTCCAACAAGATACCCGGCTCGCTCATGGCGATTATCCTCATGACGATATTGGTTTATATCCTTCGGCAGTTTTGGGGTATCGAGGGTATCGAGACGATAGGCGACCGTTTCGACATCAGCAGCGATGTGCCCGAGCCGCAGCCGCTCAACATCAGCATGGATACCATCAACCAACTGCTCTCTCCGGCCTTTACCATTGCCGTGTTGGGAGCTATCGAATCGCTCCTCTCGGCTACCGTGGCCGACGGTGTGACCGGCGACAAGACCAATTCGAATACCGAGCTGATGGCCCAGGGGGCTGCCAATATCGTGGTGCCTTTCTTTGGCGGTATCCCGGTGACCGGTGCCATTGCCCGCACCATGACCAATATCAACAACGGGGGCCGCACACCGGTAGCCGGCATGATACATGCTGTGGTTTTGCTGTTGATTTTCCTCTTTCTCATGCCGCTTATTCGGCTTGTACCCATGTCGTGTCTGGCCGGCGTGCTCATTGTCGTTTCGTATAACATGAGCGGTTGGCGCACGGTGCGTTCGCTGTTGAAAAATCCCAAGTCCGACGTGTCGGTGCTCGTTATTACCTTCCTGCTTACCGTTATCTTCAACCTCACGATTGCCATCGAGATAGGTTTGTTGTTGGCTGTGGTACTCTTCCTGCGCCGTATGACCGAGACGACAAAAATCTCGGTATTCCACGACGAACTCGATATTGCTCATGGTACCGAGTCGAATCGGCACGAGGTGTTGAAAGTGGCCAAAGGTGTAGAGATTTATGAAATCGAAGGTCCTTTCTTCTTCGGTGTCGCTACCAAGTTCGACGAGTTGATGCGAAGCATGGCCGACCGTCCGCTGGTACGTATTATCCGCATGCGTAAGGTTCCTTTCATCGACTCTACGGCGATACACAATCTCGAGATATTGATTGCCTCGTCGCAGAAAGAGAAGATACATGTGATTCTCTCGGGTGTTAATCCCCGCGTGCACGAGACGTTGAAAAAGGCCAATATCGATAAACTCATTGGCGACGACCACATTTGCGATCACATTACCAAAGCCGTAGCCAAGGCCAACGAGTTTGTGGCCGAGATGAAAAGATAATCGTGCTCTCGTCGCCGAGGGCAAACGATTGTATGTCCCCTCTGAACGAGGCAATAAAAAACCGCCCGGGAGTTTCCGATTCCCGGGCGGTTTTTTTATATTCGGGCGATAGCGGTTATTTCAATTTCCACTCTACTCCTTCTTTGGTGTCTTTGATTTCGAAGCCTATCTCGGTCAGTTTGTTGCGGATAAAGTCCGAGGTAGCCCAGTCCTTGCGTGCTTTGGCCTCTTTGCGTACATCGAGCAACAGGTCGATGGCCTGGCGATAGGCCTCGTTGCCTTCGTCCGAAGCCCTGGTTTCCTCGCAGATACCCATGATGTCGAAGAGGAATGTCGAGAAGGTCTCTTTCAGGAGGGCAATGTCGTCGGCTGTCAGTTTGGTCTCGCCGGCCAAAGCCGTGTTGATAATTTTCACCGCCTCAAAGAGGTGTGAGATGACGATAGGCGTGCTCAGGTCGTCGTTCATTGCCTCGTAGCAATGTTCGCGAATTGCTTTGACATCGGCTGTCGAACTCTCGGCCGGAGCGATTTTGGCTAAATTGTTCCACCCTTCGAGCATGCGTTGAAGGGCTTTTTCCGAAGCCTGTAAAGCTTCGTTGCTGAAATCGACGGTGCTGCGGTAGTGAGCTTGCAGGATAAAGAAGCGTATGGTCATGGGCGAGTAGGCCTGTTGCAGCAACTGGTGGTTGCCGGAGAAGAACTCGTCGAGGGTGATGAAATTACCCAGCGATTTGCCCATCTTCTGGCCGTTGATGGTAATCATGTTGTTGTGCATCCAGTAGTGTACCGTCTCATGTCCCTGTGCGGCTACCGATTGGGCAATTTCGCACTCGTGGTGAGGAAAGAGCAGGTCCATACCCCCGCCGTGAATGTCGAACTCTTCGCCCAGATATTTGGTGCTCATGGTCGAGCATTCGAGGTGCCAGCCGGGAAACCCGTCGCTCCAAGGCGAAGGCCAGCGCATGATGTGCTCGGGGGCTGCTTTCTTCCACAGGGCGAAATCGAAGCTGTTATGCTTTTCGCTTTGCCCGTCGAGTTCGCGAGTGGTGTTGAGCAGGTCGTCGATATTGCGTCCCGACAGCTTGCCGTAGTGGTGGTCTTTGTTGTATTTTACGACATCGAAATAGACCGATCCGTTGCTCTCGTAGGCATATCCGGCATCCAGAATCTTCTTGATGTATTCGATTTGTTCGATGATGTGTCCCGAGGCATGCGGCTCGATGCTGGGGGGCAGCACGTTGAGGGCCTCCATGGCTTTGTGGTAGCGGTTGAGGTAGTATTGTACCACTTCCATTGGTTCGAGAGCTTCGAGGCGGGCCTTCTTGGCAATCTTGTCTTCGCCTTCGTCGGCATCGTTTTCGAGGTGTCCCACATCGGTGATGTTGCGCACATAGCGTACCTTATATCCCAGGTGTTTGAGATAGCGGAACAGCACATCGAAAGTGATGGCGGGACGGGCATGGCCCAGATGAGCGTCGCCGTAGACGGTGGGGCCGCACACATACATGCCCACATAAGGCGGGTTCAACGGTTTGAATTCCTCCTTTTTGCGGGTGAGTGTATTGTAGATAAAAAACGGTTGTGTCATATTGTGTGTATTAAGGAACCTTGTTCAAAGAATACTAATCGTTGCTGCGGCCGAAGAAGCGGAGCAGATAGAGGAACAGGTTGATAAAGTCGAGATAGAGCGACAGGGCTCCTATCGTGGCCAGCTTGCCCATCTGCGAAGGTTCTACTTCGTAGGCGGCATTCTTGATTTTCTGTGTATCCCAGGCGGTGAGTCCGATAAAGAGAGCGACACCTACCAGGCTGATAATCCAGTCGAGTGTGCTGCTGGCTACGAAGATGTTGACTACTGTGGCGATAATGAGTCCGAAAAGGGCCATCACGCAGTAGCTGCCGAATTTGGTCATGTCGTTTTTGGTCACCAGCCCATACACAGTCATGGCTCCGAATACACCGGCGGTAATGAAGAAGGTGTAGGCAATGGAGCCCAACTCGTATATCACGAATATCGATGAGAATACCACGCCGTTGAGTATGGCATAGAGGTAGAAGAGCAGGGTCGCCGTAGCGGTGCTGAGTTTGTGGAGCATGCCCGAGATGACGAATACGACGGCAAGCTCGGCAATTATCAGTCCAAGGAAGATGCCTCGGGAGCCAAAAATGGTGGCCAGCAAGGATGGCGACGAGGCTACGTAGAGCGACGTGAGAGCGGTCACTACGAGTGCCAGGAACATGCGCATATAAACTTTGCACATCACTGTCGACAACACCGACGAGTCGGCGGTCGACCTATAAGAAGAATCATACGAATTTTCCATCTTTGTCTAAATTTTAGGGGTTAATATTACATGCGGTCGGGTACCTCGATACCGAGCAGGCCCATACCGCTCTTGATTACTTTGGCAACATTGGCCGAGAGCATCAGGCGGAAAGCCCGTACCTGGCTGTTCGCTTCGCGCAAGATAGCGTAGTCGTGATAGAACTGGTTGTATTCCTTAACCAGATCGTACACATAGTTGGCGATGAGCGAGGGGCTGTATATACGTCCGGCTTCGGCTACTACCGAGGGGAAATCGGCCAAGTGTTGAATGAGCGAAATCTCTTTCTCGGTGGGTGCTACCAGGCTGGTGTCCTCGTGACGGTAGTCGATACCGGCCTCGGCGGCCTTGCGCATCACCGAGCAGATGCGGGCGTGGGTGTATTGAATGAAAGGCCCCGTGTTCCCGTTGAAATCAATCGACTCTTTGGGGTTGAAGGTCATGTTCTTGCGGGGATCGACTTTCAGGATAAAATATTTCAAAGCGCCCAGCCCCACGATGCGTGAAATCTCTTCGGCCTCTTCGGCAGTGCAGCCGTCGAGTTTACCCAACTCGGCCGAGGTTTCGCGGGCGGTAGCAATCATCTCGTCCATGAGGTCGTCGGCGTCGACTACCGTGCCTTCGCGCGATTTCATCTTTCCTTCGGGCAGTTCTACCATGCCGTAGGAGAAATGAACGAGGTCTTTGCCCCACTTGAACCCGAGCTTGTCGAGTAGTATGGAGAGAACCTGAAAATGATAATTTTGTTCATTACCCACCACATAAATCATCTTGTCGATGGGATAGTCTTTGAACCGTAGCTTGGCCGTGCCGATGTCCTGTGTCATGTAAACCGATGTGCCGTCGCTGCGTAACAACAGTTTGTGGTCGAGCCCTTCGCCGGTGAGGTCGGCCCAAACCGAGCCGTCTTCCTTGCGGTACATAATGCCTTTTTCGAGTCCTTCGAGTACCTTTTCCTTACCTTCGAGATAGGTTTGCGATTCATAATATATTTTGTCGAAATCGACCCCCAGGCGGCGGTAGGTTTCGTCGAATCCGGCATATACCCAGTTGTTCATCATTTCCCATACCGAGCGGACCTCGGGATCGCCAGCTTCCCACTTGCGCAGCATGGCGCGGGCTTCCTGCATGAGGGGCGATGCGGCTTCGGCCTCTTCGGCGGTCATGCCTTGGGCTTCGAGCTCTTTCACCTCTTGTTTGTAGTGCTTGTCGAAGAGTACGTAGAAATCGCCTATGAGGTGGTCACCCTTCTTCCCGGCCTTCTCGGGGGTAATGCCGTCGCCCCATTTCTGCCAGGCGAGCATCGATTTGCAGATGTGGATACCCCGGTCGTTCACGATGTTGGTTTTCACCACTCGGTTGCCGTTGGCTTTTAAGATTTCTGAAAGACTGTATCCCAGCAGGTTGTTACGCACGTGGCCCAAGTGCAGCGGCTTGTTGGTGTTGGGTGAGGAGTACTCGACCATGATAAGCGGGGCGTCGGGTGTAGCCTGGCGGATACCGAACTGCTCTTCCTCGTCGATATGGTGAAGCATCTCGCTCCAAAAAGCCGGGGCGATGACCAAATTGAGGAATCCTTTGATGACATTGAATGCAGCCACGGCCGGCTCGTGGGCCAGCAGATACTCGCCAATCTCTTGGGCAGTAGCTTCGGGGGCCTTGTGCGAGGCTTTCAGGAAAGGAAATACCACAAGGGTGAGGTTGCCTTCAAACTCTTTTTTCGTCTTCTGAGGGGTTGTAGTCCCCGGGGCCGCATCGACTCCGTACAAGGCTTTCACGGCCTTGGCGGCAGCATCGGATATGATTTGTTCTATTTTCATCTCTTTTTAATTAAAAATATATGGGTACAAAGATAGTGAAAGGCGAGCGCAGAGACAAATGGAAAACAAAGTTTTCGATACATTGGGCCATGCCGGGCCGCCTTCTGTCTTATGAAAAGATAGTGAAAAGCGAGCGCAGAGACAAGTGGGAAACAACGATTCCTGTTTTGATGGATTGGGTGTGTGGCTCTTTCAGCAAAATACATTGATAAGAATCGGTACACTCACTTCGAGCACGATACCGTGTAGGACGGCTATGGGTATCAGCTCTTCGCCTCGTGACGAGTTACGCACAATCATGGGCAGGCACACATCCATCGAGTTGATTCCGGCGACCGATATGGGCGCCAACCGTCCACCCCAACGGGCCAGCGTGGGAGTGCCGAGGAGGGCAATCATTTCGCGTATGACGTTGGCAAGCAGGGCTATGGTAGCCAGTTCGGTAGCTCCTTGTACGCCGAGGGTGGCACTTTTAAGGTCGGCAATCAGTACCGACGACAGGGAGTAGTAGCCGAATCCGCTACCTACGAGCAGGCAGTCGCTCAGATTGCGCCCGTCCAGGAATAATACCCCGATAGCCGAGAAGAGCAGGGTGCCCGCTATGGTGAAAAGGGGAAGCAGCGACATGCGCGGATTGAGCGAGTGGACGATGTGGCGAAGGTCGGTGCCTCCTCCAAGGCTTATCCCCACCTGTAAGATGAGCAGCGAGAGGATAATTGAAGGCAAGTCGTGCCCCAGCAACCAGTCAGGAACCTGTTGAGAGCAGCCTATCGCAATGCCGGCGATGAAACAGCCCAGAATAAACAGATTTTCTTTCATGATTTGCCTCCCTTCTTGAAAAAGATTCGTTGTGCTGCCCGGGCAGCCACAATGCTGCCGGCGACTCCGAGGCAGGCAATAACCAAGGCTTGCCAGCCAAATCGGTATAGATTGTCGATGAGGTCGTGATTGGAACCTATCGAAATTCCAAACACGAACAGCAGCAGGCAGACGGTAAGCTGGATACTCCATTTTGTGGCTTTCACACAAGCGCTCCCCCGCAGGAGTATGCCTGCACCTATCCCTATAACGAGCAGAATGAGAATGCGTAACATGACTGTACACTCTTTATGCAACAGATATTCATGGCCGTGTAGAACCGATGTACTGTTGTGGTGATTGAATGAAAATTAATACTTTAAACCGGCGGGTGTTTGCACCCGCGACGAGGGGACGAATATGTTATTCCCCTTTTGCTGTGATGATTCTGTGGGTCAAATGAATCCGCTGAACCAGTGAACATGCACCGTGGGCGAGGTGTGAGTGTCGACACCTTGTGCTGAGAATCCGCGATGGCTGTTCAGTGATAAATTCATACAAATAACCGCATAAAAATTCGATGCAAAAGTAGCTATCTTTTGGCTATTTCCAACAGGGAATCGAATGGCTTAATATAGTTTAAGAAATAGTAGCGGCTTTTTGCACATTTTTATTGGTTTGGTTGTGTAAAAGAACCGTTGCTGTTTGTCGGTTGCGAGGGGGTGGGAGCGGTAGTTTTCACGAATCGGGTCGGGGAGGGAGATGTCTTCCCGAGAGGGATAGGATATGGAGAAGAGGCCGGGCCTGAATCGAATCGATTCAGGCCCGGCCTCAGCACTGTTTTTGAAGACTCGGTTTATTTTTTCACGTGGCTGGTTTGGCAGCGCGGAGTTTTGCAGTGGGTCCTGCATGGAGTCTGGTGGCAACAGTTGGCCTGTTGGTTACAGTTGGCTTTTGGGTTGCAACAGGGAACATTCGGCTGGCAGTTGGCAGGGCAATTTGCATTGCAATTTGTGTGGCAATTTACATTGCAATTACCCTTGCATTCTTTGCAAGTGCAGTCGGTGCATTTGCAGTCTTTACAGGTTCCGTTGCACTCTTTGCAAGTACAGTCGGCACATTTTTTTTCGTTACACTCTTTTTGGCAGCATTCGGTTTTTGCCTTGGGGCAGGCGGGTGTTTGTGCGATAGCCGGTAAGGCAATTATCGAAGCGGCGGCAATACATGCCAAGATAAGTAATTTCTTCATAGAACGTATGTCTTTTAATGAGTTTACAGTGCAAATATAATACTGAACCATTGAGTATCAAGGAGAATGAATCTTATTTTTTCAAAAAACAGGAATTTGAATTTGTAAAAGGTTTAAAATCGTACTGGTTCTTGTTTTTGATGTGGGTTATCGTTCATTCTCTTTTGTTCAAATTGGTTTCTGCCTCGAAGGCCGGTTATGTTTTAGCCAGGCAGAAATAAATTTGATAGTTCACTTGGCTTGCACTATCTTTGGCTTCAAAACAAAATTAGGGACAATGAGATTAAAAATCTATTTATCGATATGGCTGCTCGTGTGCCTGATAGGCGGTAGCCTGGTTCGAGCCGAGGAGCACCCGAAGCGGGAGTTTCGAGGAGCTTGGATTCATACGGTGGGGCAGGGCCGTTACCGGGAGATGAACCGGGATTCGATGCAAGGCTATTTCGACCGGATGCTGGACAGTCTACAACACATCGGTATCAATGCCGTCATCTTTCAAGTGCGTCCCGCTGCCGATGCGTTTTACTCGTCGCAACTGGAACCGTGGAGCAAGTATTTTACCGGCTCGCAGGGGGTGGCTCCCGACCCCGTGTGGGACCCGTTGCAATATCTTATCGACCAGTGTCATGCCCGCAACATGGAGTTGCACGCCTGGCTCAATCCCTATCGGGTGTCGACGAATGCCGACGAGCCGCTGGCTCCGTCGCATATCTACTACAAGCACCCCGAGTGGTTTGTGCAGTATGGGCAGCAGCTCTATTTCGACCCGGGGCTGCCCGAGTGCCGTGAATTTATCGGCAAGGTGGTCGACGATATTGTGACCCGATACGATGTCGACGCCATTCACATGGACGACTATTTCTATCCCTATCCCATTGCAGGCCGCGATTTCCCCGACGATAACAGTTATGCCCGTTATGGCAATGGTATGAATCGGGGCGACTGGCGTCGGGAGAATGTCAACCGGCTCATCGAGGAGTTGAGCGGGATTATCAAGGCTCGCAAACCGTGGGTGCGCTTTGGCATCAGTCCTTTCGGTATTTACCGCAATCAGAAGAGTGACCCCGATGGCAGCGCTACCAACGGACTGCAAAACTACGACGAGCTATATGCCGATGTGCTGTTGTGGTCCCGCAACGGTTGGGTCGATTATATGCTGCCGCAACTTTATTGGGAGATTGGTCACAAAGCAGCTTGTGTCGAGACACTTATCTATTGGTGGAACAACCACGCCAATGGCCGTCATCTCTATATCGGGCAGGACGTGGTGCGCACCATGAACGCTACCGATGTGAATCCGCTCTATACGCAGCTGAACCACAAGATGCAGTTGAGCCGTTACCTCGACCATGTGGGGGGGAATTGTTTTTGGCCGGGCTACTCGTTGCTCGAGAACTACAAGGGGATAGCCGACGACTTGCGAAACTACTATCACGCCGTGCCGGCCCTTATCCCGGCCTATACCTTTATCGGCAGCAAGGCTCCGGCCGAGGTGAAGAGCCTCAAAGCTCGCTGGACTCCAAACGGCTATGAGTTGCAATGGAAGCGTAAGGAGACCAAAGATGAGATGCAGCGGCAGATTTATTTCTGTGTCTATCGATTTACCCCGAGCGAGAAAATCGCTCTCTACGATACCTCTCATCTGGTAGCGGTTACCCGCGACACCCGCTATTTGCTCCCCTACAAGCGGGGCACGCGCGAGTATGTCTATGTGGTCACGGCTGTAGATCGCATGCACAACGAGAGTGACGGGAAGAGCAAGAAGGTGAAACTATAATCGGCCCGTCGGAGGTCGACCCGTTTTTGCGGCTTTTGCCGCCGGAGAGGCCGCTCCCACATGGGGCAGCCTCTCCGCGTTTTTCAGGCTCTGAACCCGATGTGTATCGGCTGTGGTATGTTCGGTGCCGGGGCGATAGAGATACGCTCCTCGGCCTCGTCGATGTCGACGGGTTCTATGGTGCAGAGCAGTGCCCTGTCGGAACAGTCGTGGCCGGGCCGGGTCATGATTCTGCGGGCCATGCTCTTGACGATACCTTGTTCTACCAGATTGTGTACCCAACGGCCGTTCCCGAAGTTTTCGTCCCGTTGTGCGGTAGCTTGGGCGATAACCTTTTTCAGGCGCAGGCCGGCTTCGCAGGTCAGCACGAATTTGCGCTTGTGCAGGAGTCGGAGGGCTATCTCGTACAATTCGTCGGCCGAGTAATCGTCGAAATAGAATTTCAAGGGAAAGCGTTCTTTCAATCCCGGGTTCGACCGGAGCAAGGTTTGCATCTTCTCTTCATAGCCGGCCAAGATAACAATCATATCGGGGTTAGGCTCCGACAAGACGGGGAGCAGGGCGTGGATTACCTCCTTGCCGAAATCGTTCGACTCTCGGTTGTGGCTCACCAGCGTGTAGGCTTCGTCGATAAACAGCACGCCACCCCGGGCCTGTTCCAGAATTTCCTTCATGCGGCTCTCGGTATGGCCGATGTACTCGCCTACCAGACCGGATCGGCACACCTCGACGGTATGTCCGCTCGACAGCAGTCCCATATCGTGATAGATTTCGCCCACCAGACGGGCTACCGTCGTCTTTCCCGTGCCGGGGTTGCCGTAGAAAATCATGTGGTAGCGGTTGTCGCTGTCGGTATCGATACCCAGTCTCTTGCGCGCCTGGGTGAAACGAGCCAGGAGGCTGGCTTCGTGCAGGTCGGTTTTCAATCGGTCGAGGCCGATGAGGCTTTCCAGTTTTTGATTCGCTTCGCTTGTCTTTTGGGCTTCGCCCTCTTTCTTGTGTAACCGAAAGTCGAGGTAACCGACTACGTCGGGCAGCGGTATATGTGGCTCGTCGGGCGTATCCCGGGTTGCCGGTATGTCGAAGGTCGTCTTCTCTTCAATCAGTTCGCTTATATCGTCGGCCCATCGTTTCAATCGGTCGAGGCTATCCGAGCTACCGTGGAATATACAGGTCGGTGTCCCCGGAGCTTTGAACCAGTCGGTGAGGAAAGTGAGAATGTTTTCGCCTTGTTTATTGGGACGGATTGGGTCGACCTGGACTATCAGTACCTTCATATCGGCCAAATAGTCTTTTGTGACCCACCAGTTGAGTTCTCCCGATAGTAGGTCGTTCAGTGCAAAGCGACAGCAGGCTGGCGGAGTGTTCCCGGAGAGGTAGGTAGCCAGAACGTTCGCCGCAAAGAGGTCGGCCTGCGCCTCGTCGCCTGCCACGAACAGATGAGGCCAGAGGGTAGGGTTGGTCGTCCGCAGGCGTAGTTTGGCAATCAGGTCGTGTATGGTTGTCGCGGGGAACCGCCCCTGTTCCAGTTGGTACCACCAACTTTGATGGCACAAGTGCTCGACGAAGAAAAGTTCGTCGGGGTGGTCGGCCAGCGGTTCGAGTACGATTTTTTCCCATTCCCCGTAGTCGCCCGGTAACGAGCACGAGGCATACCACCGGGGACGCCCGTTGAAATAGAGAAACAGGTGGCAGCACGCTCCCGACCAGTCCCGGTTGGAGGGGAGGCGGAAACTTATTTTGCGGGGCATCTTGCGGCCGTTGGGCTTTTGCCATACGTCGGTACCCAGCAATTGGTAGAGTTCGGAGTAGACCCGTATCGACAGTTCCCGGGTGTAGTCGGGCAGTGAGTCGGTAGGGAGATTGGCAATCAACAGATTGCGGGCATATTCGGGTCCATTGGACGCTTCGTCCCATGAACGCATGATTCGTAATGTGAGATTATTCATAACAACAAATGAGGTTAAGGTGAAAAAATAGAAATTGTGTACCGGAGTCCCCGCCTCGCGCGGAGACAACAGCAAAACCACGCCCATTTCCCAGGACGAAATGAACGTATAATCACGAGCATGTCAAAGAACGCAACAAATCCGCTCCCTGCGAGTGCGGGTAAATCACATTCTGTTCGAGCCGCTATGGCGCAAACAAAACGACATAATTTGTTGCGTGAAACATGTCTTTGACTCTCATTTGTCGTTATATAATCAAAGGAGATAAAAGTCAACCACTTACTATTCAGTGGCTTTTCGGGGCAAAGATAGTGAATGGCGAGAGAGCCTGCAAGCAAAAACGGGAAAAATTTTTTCTTTGCGGCTGATACAATCAGACCGAAAAGAGATTAGACAATACTTTATAAGTATCGGCTACACGGATTTCTCACGCCGCCCGGTAGTTCAATGCAATTTTTAATACCGAAGGAAACAACGAAGAATCGACCGGACCCCCAACCCGTCATACACCTTGGTTCACAACGAAGGCTTCAAACGAGAAGGATTACCTCTTAATATAGCCAAAGACAAACAGTCGGAGGGTGTACCCGACAAATTCGAGTACACCCTCCGTATCTGTTCCTGTCATGTCGCGAAGGTATCGGGGAGAGGGAACAAACGTCCCTGCCACAACTTGTCACACGAAATCCCGATCGAACGTTATCGGTCGAGACCAAAGGCCTTCTTCACCTCATCGACATAGTCGAGCTTCTCCCAGGTAAATAGCTCGACCTCACGCACCACAGGCTCGGTGTTGTAGTGAGAGGTGAAAGTCTTGACCACCGTCTGCGGTTTGCGTCCCATGTGCCCATAAGCCGCCGTTTCCTCATAAATGGGGTTGCGCAGCTTTAACCGTTTTTCGATGGCTTTGGGGCGCATGTCGAAAATCTCGCTCACGCGACGGGCTATCTCGGCATCGCTCATGGGCACGTGCGACTTGCCGTAGGAGTTGACATAGATACTCACCGGCTCGGCTACTCCGATGGCATACGACACCTGTACCAGAATCTCGTCGGCTACCCCGGCGGCTACCAGGTTTTTGGCAATGTGTCGGGCGGCATAAGCTGCCGAACGGTCGACCTTCGAAGGGTCTTTGCCCGAGAAGGCTCCACCCCCGTGGGCGCCTTTGCCGCCATAGGTATCGACAATGATTTTGCGTCCCGTTAAACCGGTATCGCCATGAGGCCCGCCAATAACAAACTTGCCTGTGGGGTTGACCAGCAACACGAGCTGGTCGTCGAAGAGGGCCTGTACCCGCTCGGGCAACTGAGCGATTACTCGGGGCAGAAGCACGTTTTTCACATCGTTATAGATGGTTTGCAACATCTCGCGGTCGGCGGCTTCTTGTGCCTCCTGCGAGCCGTCGGCCGGTGTCACAAACTCGTCGTGTTGTGTCGAGAGTACAATGGTGTGTACCCGCACCGGTTCGTTTTGCTCGTTGTATTCGATGGTTACCTGCGATTTGGAGTCGGGACGCAGATACGACGTCACCCGCCCCTTGCGCAGATAGGTCATGGCCGAAGCCTCGCGACGAATCGCCGCCAACTCGATAAGCAACTGATGTGACAGGTCGAGCGAGAGCGGCATATAGTTGTCGGTCTCGTTACAAGCATAGCCAAACATCATACCCTGGTCGCCGGCCCCTTGCTCCATGGCATTGGCACGCTCTACGCCTCGGTTTATATCGGCCGATTGTTCATGAATGGCCGAGAAGATACCGCACGAGTCGGCATCGAACTTATACGAGCTCTTATTATATCCTATACGGTGGATTACCCTGCGGGCCACCTCCATCAAATCGACATAGGCATTCGATTTAACCTCGCCCGCCAAAACGACCTGCCCGGTCGTTACAAGGGTTTCGCAAGCCACTTTCGAGTCTGGGTCGTAAGCCAGGAACTCGTCAAGCAAAGCGTCCGAAATCTGATCGGCCACTTTATCGGGGTGTCCTTCCGACACCGATTCCGAGGTAAACAAATAGTTCATAGTTTCTCTCCTGAATAATGGTAAATACTTCTTGTTCCAGGAAGAAAGACTGCAAAACCCACAAAAGTAAAATGATTTTGATAAAGCCGGACGGGCCTCGGCGAGGCCCCGTAACGCAGTTTTAGCATTTTTTTTCGTGGTTGCAAGCAGCCAAATCCTTCCACAGTTTTTGCATTTGCGCGGCAAAGATAATACACACCTTGGGCAATACCAAATTTTATCGATGATTTCACAAAAAAATGAGGCTACCCATTGTTTGGGTAGCCTCAAAATAAAAGGGTAATTCAATGTTCTGGTTCTAATCCTGTACCGCCACAACGCTTACAAGGACACCATATATCGAACAAGTAATATCCCTTACGCCCCTGACAAGTTTTACAAGCTGGTTTGGGAAACTCCGTTTTTTCTATTTTCATTGGGGAATTTGTTGGAGTTTGTTTTTGTGTTTGAGTTTGTGTAGATGGCCTATAATAGGTTGATGAACTCCGTGAAGATCTACTACTATTGCTTGTCGTTGCACTACCGGCAGCCATTAAGGCAAAAACGACAATTATCATGACTTGAACAAAAGACTTTTTTTGCATAACATAAAGATTAATAAGGTTATCAAATAGGTAATTATATCATATAAATCGAACGTACCAGCAATACAATGCCACCCTTGCAACGCTTCCAGCAGAAATGGTAATGCGACAGCCATACCAAACCACAACTTGTTCATGCGACCGCATTGTACAAACGATACTTGAGACATCAATAGTGCTGCATACCACAGCCCATCGGGAAGACAATATAATAATATATAAATCAGTATATTATCACTCCTCTCTATGGATATATGAAAAATATGCAACACGTCTTGATTTACCCGTGATAGAAAAATTACATCTTGTCGGAATAGTAAATACACAAGGCTTCCAGCAAACAGCAGCAACATTGCTACATATATATTTTTTTTCTCTTGTGCAGTAAGCATATATCAACAAATGCAATTAACAATCATCAGAGTTTTCGCATAATTCTTTGTTTCCGCTCTTGAAATTCTTCTTCTGTAATAATATTTTGGTCTCTTAAAGAAGCCAACGACTGTAATTCCAAATGTTTGTTCGCTTTAATTTCAGACTGTTGAATTTCTTTGACACGAGATTTCTCCGAGAAATAATTATAGGCTTTAACAGCAAGAACGATAATCCCTATCGGGAGAAAAATAATACACAGAACAAGTTGTATAAAAATCAGGAAACCCGAATCATCGTCTTCCTCTTCTATTCTATATCTGGCCATATCTTAACGTTTTAGTTCTCGAGTAATTGTCGAAACGCTATACATGGCTGGTGGGATAGCACCTCCTAATCCTGTTGTGACACAGCCAAAAGTTTGACGTTTATACTCCCCCGGTTTTAAAACCATCGAACCGACTGTTTTTTCTGTTCCGGCTTGATACAACACCGTCACTGTAAATGCATTGTAGTTCCTTAACTCAACGACACAACTATGTACCTCTTCTCCTTGATAACGAGATAACAAATTAGTCATGACTGAAGCCTCTACACCACCTATATCCAATTTTGAAGAAATCCCGCTAATAAAAAACTCTCCTGAATTTTTGGCTACATTTTCCGACTTACCATTCTGTTGTATAATCACCGATTGTTGAGCACTGATACCGAGAAAGCAACTCATAGTGACAAATGCAAGAATAATCAATTTTTTCATTTTCTGTCTTAAATTAAGTCTATCGAGTCCCACGATGTTAGTTAATTTTTAGACATATAAAAAGCGGGGACTTAACTTGTATATTTGCTATCTGAGGCTCTGGAAAAACCGTGCAACCAAATATAGAAGAAGCCCACGCCATAGACGTGAGCGTCAACTTCATACCTTGGTTGCTCATCAAATTTTCCAGATTTTCAGATAGCAAGGTAAAGCTAACGCTTTATATATGTTACGCTTGTAAATTACAAAACAAGCTGATTAAGTCTTTTCATTTTAATTCTTCATAGGCATTGATATTTAAGTTAATACGGCAAAGATAATACACACCTCGGGCAATACCAAATTTTTGCCGATGATTTCGCACACATCATCCCGCCGGCATGACAGGGGCAGACCAGACACACGCCGCCCCCTCGACTATCGAGATCTCAAGCCGGCCAGTATCTCGGTCGCAGTCTTACCCAGTACGGGGTGTGTCCATTGCGGGGCAATCTCGGCGAGCGGCTCCATCACAAACGGTCGTTTGTGCATATAGGGGTGAGGCAATACCAGTGCATAGGTGTCGAGCACAAGGCCGTTATAGTCGAGCAAGTCGATATCGATGAGCCGGTCTACATAACTGCCATCGCTTTTGCGGTGCTCTTTACTGCCCAATTCTCGCTCGATAATTTGCACAGCCGACAGCACTTCCTCGGGCGAAAGTTCGGTCTCGACAGCTATCACCGCATTGCAGAAGGTGTGTACCGACTGGTACCCCCACGGGGCTGTTTTGTAAAACGACGATATGGTAACAATCGTGCCTACCCGTTCGCCTATTCGGGTGATAGCTTTTTTGATAATCTGCTCTTTATTCCCCAGATTTGAGCCCAAGCCTAAGTATACTCGTTTCTCCATGGCTTTATCTCTTTTTGCGCTACTAAGATAGCAAAAAGGGAGGTTTTTCAAAAAATATTTTTGCAAAAATATAGTGGCCGGTTCTATCGGTTCTTGCACTCCGGGAACTCTTTGTATTCACGAGGTGGAACGATAGCACTCTTCTATCTTTCCGCTTCGCCCCAAACTTTGCAAGAAGAAGATAGAAAGGAATGGCTCATGTGGGGAAATGCGATTCTCAATATCTCAATAATCGCGTGAGAGCCCTATCTACATCGTAAGGCGAGGTAAAGGTGGGCTGAATCACGATGCGGTTGTTGCGGTCGATGGCACCCCACTGCCCCTGTCTGATTTCGACAACAGCATAGCCTTCCTGATTGAAATTCCGGGCATTCCTGTATTGGGGTCTGATGAACCAGTTGCCATAGTAATCGAGATAGCCGTACAAGCCGCTGTTGGGATCGCATTCTCTCCATAATTCGACGCCTCGCATTCGTCCTTTGCTCATCGAAGTGATGGCATGATCGACATCGTAGCTGTTGGAAAAATTGAAATTGATAACCGTTTGCCCGGCCATATTGATAGCTCCGTAGCGAGCTCCCAAACGTACCCGGGCCAAGCCATTCGATGAGAAACGTTGGGCCGACCGAAAGCGGGGTTGAATGGCCCACATGCCTAAGTCATTGACATACCCATACAAGCCGGTGGCCGGATTTTCGACCGGAGTCAGCCGCTGGGCAACCCTCGACGAATAGCTGCCTGCATAAGGCGAAAACGGCATAATGCCTGTACAAGACAACCACGTCATCGGGATTAATAGTAAAAGTGATATTGACAGTTTCATGAATACTTGATTTTAAGGTTTTACCGAATACAATTTCTTATCCCCTTGTTTTCTTAATAAGGCAAATATAGTAAACTATTTTTAAAAATCAAATTTTGAGCGGGTTACTTTGTAAAAAAGGAATCTGATAGTAGCCAGGTAGTCCAACAGCAAATGCAAAACTACAAAGTGTTTAGAAAGAATCTTTAGCCGGATAGTAGTTTGGATAGCTGTCTCTGTGTCCCGAGCCGCGGAGCGCTAAAACAACAAGGCAAAACTCATTCGCGAGTTTTGCCTTGCAACTGTTTTTGTCATGTGGTCCCACTTGGGCTTGAACCAAGGACCCCCTGATTATGAGTCAGATGCTCTAACCAACTGAGCTATAGGACCGATACGGATACCTCCGTAAGCGAGCACAAAGATAGTAATTCTCGCAGAAAGGCACAAATATTTTTTTGTTTTTCTTGCGGCGTGGTTTCAAGAGGCTCATGAAGAGTGTCGACGAGAGGGTAGTCTGTCTTTGGGGATTTAAAGCCGGGACGCCCCTTTTCACATGAAAAGAGGCGTCCTGTGGATATGGAGGGGATAAAATGGCTATTTGAGCACGCCCAGGTTTTTGCCTACTTTGATGAAGGCTGCGACACAAGCATCGAGCTCTTCGCGCTTGTGGGCGGCCGAGAGCTGTACGCGTATGCGGGCTTGGCCTTGCGGTACGACAGGATAGTAGAAGCCGGTTACATAGATGCCTTCGTCGAGCATTTGGGCGGCGAAGGTCTGCGACAGTTTGGCATCGTAGAGCATGACGGCGCAGATGGCCGATTGGGTGGGTTTGATGTCGAACCCGGCAGCCATCATTTTATCGCGGAAATAGGTGACGTTTTCCATCAGTCGGTCGTGCAGTTCGTCGCTCTCGTCGAGCATTTTGAATACTTCGATGCCGGCACCTACTACGGCGGGGGGCAGTGAGTTGGAGAAGAGGTAGGGTCTCGACCGTTGACGCAGCATGTCGATAATCTCTTTCGGTCCGGTGGTGAATCCGCCGATGGCGCCGCCGAAAGCTTTGCCCAGTGTGCCTGTGTGTATGTCGATTCGTCCATAGAGGTTGAAGAGCTCGCTCACTCCTCGTCCGCGCGGGCCTACGACACCGGCCGAGTGGCATTCGTCAACCATCACGAGGGCGTTGTATTTCTCGGCCAGATCACAGATTTTGTCCATGGGAGCTACGTTACCGTCCATCGAGAAGACGCCGTCGGTCACGATGATGCGGAAGCGTTGAGCTTGCGCTTCTTGCAGGCAATGCTCGAGCTCTTCCATGTTGGCGTTGGCATAGCGGTAACGTTTGGCTTTGCACAAGCGCACACCATCGATAATCGAGGCGTGGTTGAGGGCATCGGATATAATGGCGTCTTCTTCGGTGAAGAGGGGCTCGAATACGCCACCGTTGGCATCGAAGCAGGCAGCGTAGAGAATGGTGTCTTCGGTCTTGAAATAGCGGGCAATCGCTTTTTCGAGTTCACGGTGCAGGTCTTGCGCTCCGCAAATGAAGCGTACGGACGACATGCCGAACCCGTGAGTATCCATCGCTTTCTTGGCAGCGGCGATGAGCCGGGAGTTGTCCGAGAGTCCCAGGTAATTGTTGGCACAGAAATTGAGTACTTTGCCGTTTTTCTCGGCAATCCGGATAGCCGAACTTTGCGGGGTAATGATGGTACGTTCTACCTTGTACAATCCGTTGGCCTTTATCTCGGCGAGCTGATTGGCCAGATGCTCTTTCATTTGTGTAAACATAGGCGTTTTATTTAAGGAGTTTCTTTTTGAGGTGCGAAATCATGTCGACCGACATCGATTCGAGGTCGTAGTCGGGCTGCCAGTCCCATTCGGCCCGGGCGCAGGAGTCGTCGAGCATGTCGGGCCATGAGTCGGCGATTTGCTGACGCACGGGGTCGATTTTATATTCGGCTTTGAAATCGGGATAGAATTTTTGGATTTCATGGTAGATGATTTCGGGGTCGAAACTCATGGAGGCGATGTTGAACGAGTTGCGGTGTTTCAGCCGCGAGGGATCGGCTTCCATGAGCATTACCATGGCTTTGAGAGCATCGGGCATATACATCATGTCCATGAACGTGCCGGCTTTGACGGGGATTTCAAATTTCTCGCCTTTTACAGCGGCATAGTAGATTTCTACGGCATAGTCGGTTGTACCGCCGCCCGGCAGGGTTTCGTAGGAGATGAGGCCGGGGAATCGCACCGAACGGGTGTCGACTCCGTAGCGGTAGAAATAGTAGTCGCTTAGCAATTCGCACGATACTTTGCTTACTCCGTAGATAGTGCGGGGGCGCTGTATGGTTTCTTGTGGAGTCTTTTTCTTGGGAGAGGAATCGCCGAAAGCTCCTATGGAGCTGGGGGTGAAAAGCGAGCAGCCTTTTTCGCGCGAGATTTCGAGCAGGTTGAGCACACCGCCTATCTGGATATTCCAGGCCAGCAACGGTTTCTTTTCGGCTTGGGCCGAGAGTATGGCTGCCAGATTGTAGATAGAGTCGATTTTGTATTTGTCGACGATGGCTGCAATTTGGGGGGCATTGGTTACGTCGGCAATTTCCAAGGGGCCTCCGTTTTTCAGTTCGTCGTTCAGGGGTACCCCCTCGATATAGCCGGCCACGACGTTGTCGCTGCCATACTCGTTGCGGAGTTTTGTGATTAGCGCCGAACCTATTTGTCCGGTCGATCCGATTACAAGAATTTTTTTCATGTCTATGCTGCCTTTTTAATCGGGTTGATGTGCATTGAATATATTAAGGTTCTTTGGGGCAAATATATGAAAATTTTGCCCCCGTTGTTATTCCAAAGGGGTATTATCTTTTGTTTCTCCAAGAGGTACATGGTGTCTTTGAGCCTGTCGTGCGGTTTGACGGGTGGCCTTGTGCCTTGGCAGGCTGCTGTCGATAGGGGGCTAAGGGGCATTCAAGACGGGCTGTGATATGGAAAATGCCCCGGGCCTTCGTGTTGAAGGGGGACGGGGCATTTTATGATTGTGCAGTTCGCCGGGTCGGGGTGGAGCGCCGGGTGTCTGTTATTTACGGCGTTCCTTGCGAGGGCCCGATGTGCGGCGTTCGTGGGTGAAACGGTTGCCGGTATTGCCTTTTCGGGGTGAGCCGTAGTGCTTCTCGCCTTTGCGGTTCCTGTCTCCCTCTTTGCCTTTTTTCTTCCCTTTGGCGGCATAGTCTTTGTCGGTGGCAATCTCGGCATAGATGCGGTGGCCGTAAAATTCGCAGCCTTTCAAGGCTCCTGCGACTTTTTTGGCAGCCCCTTTTTCGACATCGAAGAGCGAGTAGGCGGGCAGCAGGTCGATGCGCCCGATGTTCACGCGTCCGGGCACGAGCGAGTTGACCATCTCGATGAGGTTGGGCGGGAAGAATCCGTGGGCTTTGCCCAGGTTGATATATATTCGTTCGAAACCTTCTTCGGCGATGCGGCTGTCTTTATTCCGGCCTTTGCGTCCCTCTTTTGCGTCCTTTTCGCCCTTGGGTTTACGGGTGTTCTCGTCGGGCAGGTCGAGGTCGGGGGTGTCGCGGTAGTAGTCGATGAGGCGGTTAAATTCGAGCGATACGATGCGTTTGATGAGGTCTTGCTCGGTGAGCCACCCCAGTTTGCGCGAGATGTTGGGCAGGTATTTTGCGATTTCTTCTTCGTTTACCTTTACTTTCTCGATGCGGTCGGCGAGGTTGAAGAGTTGTTTTTCGCAAATCTGTTCGCCGGTGGGAACCAGTCCACGTTCGAATTTCTTGCCGATGATTTTCTCGATGGCCCGCATCTTGCCTTTCTCGCGACTGTGTACGATGGCGACCGATATGCCCGATTTCCCGGCACGGCCGGTGCGGCCGCTGCGGTGGGTGTAGGTTTCGATGTCGTCGGGCAGGCCGTAGTTGATTACGTGGGTGAGGTCGGTCACGTCGAGTCCCCGGGCCGCCACATCGGTGGCGACGAGCAGTTGCAGGTTGCGCAGGCGGAACTTTTGCATGACGGCATCGCGCTGTGCTTGCGACAGTTCGCCGTGCAGCGAGTCGGCATTATAGCCGTCGGCAATCAGTTGGTCGGCAATTTCTTGTGTTTCGCGCCGTGTGCGACAGAAGATAATACCGTATATCGAGGGATAGTAATCGGCAATGCGTTTTAGAGCCTGATATTTGTCTTTGGCGTGCACCATGTAGTAGACGTGGCGCACATTTTCGGCACCTTCGTTGCGGCTGCCCACCACAATCTCTTTGGGGTTGTGCATGTAGGTACGGGCGATTTGCTCGATTTCGCGCGGCATGGTGGCTGAGAAGAGGAGCATTTTGCGCTCTTGGGGCACTTGGGCGAGAATGGCGTTGATGCTGTCGAGGAATCCCATGTTGAGCATTTCGTCGGCTTCGTCCATGATTACGGTCGACACGTGGTCGAGCTTCACCGTTTTCCGTTCGAGCAGGTCGATGAGGCGTCCCGGGGTAGCCACGATGATGTGTACCCCCTTTTTGAGTGTGCGTATCTGGCTCTCGATGCTCGAGCCTCCGTATACGGGCAGAATGCGCAGCCCGTCGATGTATTGTGAGTAGTCGGTAAGGTCGCCGGCAATTTGCAGGCAGAGCTCGCGTGTGGGCGACAGGATAAGGGCCTGTGGCTGGCACAGGCCGAGGTCGATGCGTTGTATAACGGGCAGACCGAAAGCGGCCGTTTTTCCCGTACCGGTTTGAGCCAAAGCTACTAAATCGGTCTCTTCGTTCAGCAGGTGGGGGATTACCTGTTCCTGTACGGGCATGGGATTCTCATATCCCAACTCGGTAATCGCTCTCAGTATCTCGTCGCAGATACCTAATTCTTGGAAATTTTTCATCTATGTAGTTGTCGTTTTTTTGCTTTATCGCAGGGGCACAAGGCCTTTCTTTGCCCTCAAACAGGGTTAAGGGGAGAGGGGGAACGGAGACTTGTCGTACGTTAAAGTTTTTATTTTCGGCGGCAAAGGTACGAAAAAATCGGGATATATTGCCGGTGTGGCGATACCTTCGATGTCATTTTGTTATTGGGAACGCAGCTTGCCGGGGTGTTGTGAACCTGTGTGGCATGCGGGGGAGCGAGGTACAGCCGGCCGGGTATCAGTGCAGCAGATAGTGTTTCAGTTGCCGGCGTTTCTCGGGGGTTACTCCCAACTCTTTTTCGAGGTAGTTGTTTATCGAACCGTAGTGCTGGCGAATGTAGTCGCGGGCGTAGGAGAGGAAACGGCTGTCGGCAGATTGTATGAGCGAGAGAGCCTCTTGGGTGTCGTCGCAGCAGTCTTTGGGGTCGAATGTCGTGCGCCGCTTGTCGAAATAGCGGTTGGAGAGCAGGTAGTCGTTCATAATTACCTCTTCGGGCATATCGAGGGCGCTGAGCAACAGCGACACGGCAAAACCCGTATAGTCCTTGCCGTTCACGCAACTGAGCACGACGGGGTAGTTGTCCTCGACCAACAGTTGGTTGAACATCGACTTGAAGGCTCGTTTCGATCCCGAGACCATTGCCACATACAAGTCTTGCATGAAGAGGTTGGCATCGCCTCGTCTCAGCTCGTCTTTTTCGAGCCGGGGGAACAGGTTTTGCCGATAATGGAGCGCTCCCGGCAAGTTGATGACGTTTTCAAGGTTGAGCTCGGGGCTGGGTTTGATTATGTCTTCGTTGTCCCTGAAATCGATAAGAGTCTTGATACCCATGTTGTTGATGCGGGTGATGCTGCTTGCCGTCAAGGTGTTTAATTCACCCGAGCGGAATATCTTTCCCCATCGCAGTTGCTTGCCGTTTTTGGCGGTATAGCCTCCCAGGTCTCTGAAATTTTCGATGTATTTCAACCGCTCGGCCCGTGCTCCTACGATGTGGTCGTCGCAACCGTTGAATCGCAAGAGAAAATATGCGCGCTGGGAAGACAGACTGTCGGGTATGAGGATATATCCTGTCTGGATACGGGCTGTTCTCACCGGAGCCTGCTCGGTATCGAACCGTTCGGGGTCGGTCGATTGGTAAATCTGCACTTCGCCTTCGATTTTCGGAGTCGTTTCCCATTTCAACAAATAATTGTTTCGCTGATCAATCTCACAAGCAACGTCGATGTCTGCGCTGTGCGTAGAGCAGGCACTCAATGCGAGAAGCAAAGAACAGAGTTGTAGATAACGCATATCTGTATGGGTGATGAAGATTTTGTGCAAATATAAGACTATGCGATAGTTAGCTGTTCGAGGGTTTGTTTTATTTTAGAATATTTATAGGGAATTTGTATTATTAGGACTCCTTGTATCGGGCGGCCATTTCGCGGTCGATATAGTTGTCCATGCTTTGGCAAACGGCAGTGGCAAACTCGATACCGTACTGGATAATGGGAGCCCACTCCTCGGGGGTGAGGGCATACAGGCGGTCGAGAGTGATGTCGTGTTTGATGAGTCCGAAGAGAATCCCTGCGTTGAACGAGTCGCCCGCTCCGATGGTACTCACCGGTGTGATGGGTGTACCCGCAAAGTGCCGGTTCCCCTGAGCGCAGAAGAGTTCGGCACCGGCGCCCCCCTGGGTGCAGATGAAATTGGGGCAGTAGAACTTGATGTGGTCGAGATAGATTTTTCGGGCATCGGTAAGGTGGAACAGGTTGCCGAAATCTTCGGTAGAGCCTTTGACCAGGTCGGCATATTCAAGATTCTCGAGTACCGAAGGCATGAGTTTTACCGCTTCGTGGGCATGGGCATTGCGGAAATTGGGGTCGTAGTAGATGATGGCTTTGCGATCTTTGGCGAAAGTGATAAACTCGCGAACCTTTTCGTGCAAGGCGGGATTGAGGGCGAAATAAGAGCCGAAGACGATGATGTCGTCCTGGTCGATGCGGGGCCACACGAAATTGAGCCGTTTCGGCGGGAACTGACTGTAAAACATGTATTGTGCCTCGTTGTGCTCGTCGAGGAAGGCCAGTGAGATAGGTGTTTTCCCTTCGTAGAAAACATCGAGATTCTCGGTGCCTACGTGGTTTTCCCGCATGAAATCGAGAATGATATTGCCTACCGTGTCTTGCCCGATTTCGCTGATAAACGAGGTGGGTACACCGAGCCTTCCCAGCGAGATGAGGGTGTTGAACGTGGAGCCTCCCGGGACGGCATGAGAGGGCTGCTGGTTGCGAAAAATAATATCGAGAATGGATTCGCCTATTCCTATGATTTTGCGCATACGGTTCACTTGAAATTAAATTTTTTTCTGACTTTGTTCCCGGGAGCGGGTCCCCAAATAACCTCCATGATGGCGCAGGGCATACTGGTGTGCATCGAAATGGGTGGCTTCCATCGCGCCCACCACCAGAATGTCGCCGATTACGGTCATGAGCGTGGTCGAGGTCGTGGGGGTGAGTCCGAGGGGGCATACCTCTCCGGGGGCGCCGGTGAAGAGGCATACGTCGGCCCGTTGGGCGAGTTCACTTTGGTTGTTGCCGGTGATGACGATGAATTTCAGGTCGGGCATCAGGTTAGAGGCTAATTGGAGCAGTTCGAGTATTTCGCGGGTTTTGCCCGAGTTGGAGATGACCAGCATCAAATCGTTCTTTTGCAAGATGCCCAAGTCGCCGTGTTGAGCCTCGCTGGGGTGCAGGAATACGGCCGGCGTGCCGGTCGAGCAGAAAGTGGTGGCGATATTCATGGCAATCTGCCCGGCTTTGCCCATTCCGCTGGTAACGAGCTTGCCACCCTTTTGGTGCACTTGCTCGACAATGAGATTTACGGCTTTTTCAAATTGGTCTGAAACGGGGATATCGAGAATGGCTTGGGCCTCTTTGTGCAGGATATCCTGTATTTTTTCGTTGAAATTCATATTTATAGCAGATAGGTTTGAGACAACATCTGTAAAATTGTTACAAAAATAATAAATCGCTGGGAGATTGTGGGGCGCACAGGTTATTTTTTTCGCAGCTCTTTCCCCTCGAAACGGCAGATGGCCTCTTTCCATTCGTCGCTCACGGCAGCGGCTACACCGGTCTTGATGTCGAATCCCACCATCACGGTGCGGCACACGCCTTTTACTTGTCCCGTTTCGCTGTTGATAATCTGTTGTAACAATTTGAAACTGCGGTTGCCTATTTCGGTGGTACAGGTCTGTACGGCGACGGGTTCGCCCGGGTAGATGGGCGACACGAAATCGGCATTTACGTTGGCAATCACGACATCGGCCTTTTTCCAGTCGATGTTTTGAGCTTTGACAGCTTCGAAATAGCGCGATTTGCCCAGGTCGTAGAACGAGAAATAGACCGAGTTATTGACATGCCCCAGCAGGTCAACATCGTTGAATCTGATTTGTAGCGGTAGGGTATGGTGAAATAGGGGGGTAGCGGTTTGTTCCATATGGGATAGGTTTTATCTGAAAATGATATTGTCGATTACCGAGTAGCCAAACTCGGCATTATAGCGGCGCAGCAGTTCGCCTCGCAGCATCATCAGTTCGTTGCGCAGCACGGCCGAGGTGAGGTGAACATAGAGGGTGCGGTTGTGTACATGCATCGATTGCGTATAGGCGTTTACCGTCTCGCCGGCGATGCGGGGCCACAGGCGCATGACCTGTGTTTCGTCGAGTTTTTGGCCTAATCCGTTCTCGGTGATAAATTGGTCGATAATCTCTTTGATGGAGAGTGGTTCCCGTTTTTTCATAACATGCTTCCTTCTAAAATGTTGAATGCGCCCCGGTCTACCGAGAAGATGCTGTATTGGGAGCCTATCGATTGAACGATGTCGTCGAGGTATTGCCGGTTGGTGTCGGTGATGAAAATCTGCCCGAAATGCTCCGATGAGACAAGACGGACAATCTGTTTCACTCGTTCGGCATCGAGCTTGTCGAAGATGTCGTCGAGCAGCAGCAGGGGGGTGGTGTCGCCCTGTTCTCGCAAAAAGTCATACTGTGCCAGGCGCAGGGCAATGAGATAGGTTTTGCACTGCCCCTGCGAACCGATGCGCTTCATGGGGTAGTCGCTCAACATCATTTCCATATCGTCGCGGTGTATGCCCCGGGTCGTGTAGCCTATTGCGAGGTCGCGCTGGCGCGAGGATTTCAGCTGGGGCAGCAACGGCCCGTCGGCCAGGTGTGAGGTGTAGATGAGGTCGGCCGCCTCGTTTTGCGACGAAATTTCGTTGTAGAAGCGGCGGAATACCGGTATAAAGGCTTGCAGGAACCGGTGGCGGCTTTCGTAAATCTCGGCGGCTGCGCTGTCCATCTGCTCTTCCCAAAGGTCGTAGAGCATCTCTTCGGTACACTCTTGTCGCAGCAGGGCATTGCGTTGTTCGAGGGCCTTGTTGTAGCGAATGAGGGAGCCCAGATAGGGCTTGTTGAACTGGCTGATAACCTGGTCGATAAATTTGCGGCGCTCTTCGCTCCCGCCCAAAATCAGCTCGTTGTCCGAGGGGGTCGAGAGCACCAGCGGGGCAAATCCGATGTGATCCGACAGCCGGTCATACTCTTTTTTATTGCGTTTGAAAGTCTTTTTTTGCCGACGCTTGATGCCGCAATACAGCTCCTCGTCGTTGCCGTTGCGCTCGTAGTAGCCTTGTACGACAAAGAAATCTTCGCCGTGGCGAATGTTCTGCGAGTCGGGGTTGCGGGTATAACTTTTGCAAAACGAGAGGTAGTAGATGGCGTCCAGCAGGTTGCTCTTTCCCATACCGTTGTTGCCCAAAAAACAGTTGATGTTGGGCGAGAAATACAAGTCGGCCTGGGCGATATTCTTGAAATTGACGATTGATAGTCGGGAAAGAATCATGTCGGATTTGTCGTTTTGTCTCCACAAACATACACAAACTTTTTCTTTTTCTTGCACAAAAACACCATCGAAATGATGCCTGTGCAGTACCGAAGCCGGGGTGAGAACAGCCTTTATGCAGTCTATGAACGGGTCATAGACAAAAAAATGAAGATGAAATTTTATTTATAAGAAGAAATAAGTTACTTTTGTCACTCAAATTCCCGCATAGGGTTTGAACATGAGGATAAAATAATTAAAAGACAAGAAAAATATGGCAGAAAAAGAAAAAGACGAGCTTGAGAAAATGAACGAAGCTCTCTCGATGTCGGAACAGTTTGTTGAAAAGTATCAGAAACCCCTGTTGTGGGGCTTGCTCATCGTGGTAGTGGTTATCGGAGCCATACTGGGAGTGCGCCATTTCTATCTGTTACCCCGTGAGGATAAGGCTCAGGCTGCGATGTATCAGGCTGTGATGGCTTTTGAAAACGATTCTATCGATTTGGCTATCAATGGTAATGAAAAATTCGACGGTCTGTTGGCCGTGGCCGATCAATACGGCTCGACGGCTGCCGGCAATTTGGCAAACGCTTACTTGGGTTTGGCCTACTATGAAAAAGGCGAATATGAAACGGCTCAAAAATATCTCTCCCAATTCAGTGCCGACGAGTCGGTTCTTGCTCCTGCCATAATGGCCGCTATCGGCAACTGCCTGGTCGATATGGATAAATACGACGAGAGTGTAAAATATTTCGAGAAAGCCGCCAAGGCTGCCGATAACGCCGTGTTCAGCCCCATCTATTTGAAAAAGGCTGCTGCCGCTTATGAGAAATTGGGCAACAACGAGGCTGCCGTGAAACTCTATCAAGAAATCAAGGACAAATATCCTACCTCGAACGATGCTCGTGGTATCGAACGCTACATCGAGCGCGCTCAAAGCAAGTAATAAAACCTATTGATATGACGAGGCTGCCTCTCCATAGAAAGGCAGCCTTATTTTAAAATATACGGAGGAATAAAACTTATGGCTACCGCCTATCACAATTTATCGGCCTATGATGCCGACAGTATGCCCGATGCTTCGGGCATGAAAGTGGCTATTGCCGCCGCCGAGTGGAATGCCGAGATTACCGATGCCTTGTTGCAGGGCGCTGTCGACACCCTGGTGCGTAACGGCGTGAAAGAAGAAAATATCTTTGTGGCTCGTGTGCCGGGAACTGTCGAACTGACTTTCGCTTCGCAGCAGATGGCCGAGGCTTATCAGCCCGATGCTGTCATTGCTATCGGCTGTGTGGTGCGTGGCGACACCCCTCATTTCGATTATGTGTGCCAAAGCGTGACCCAGGGAATCACCCACCTCAATACACTCTTCGGGATACCTTTCATTTTCGGGGTGCTTACCACCGATACCATGGAGCAGGCGCGCGACCGTGCCGGTGGCCGCTTGGGTAACAAGGGCGATGAAGCCGCCGTTACGGCGATAAAAATGCACGATTTCGTTTGCAAATTAAAATAAAATGTGCTATCTTTGCACACGCTTTTAGGGCAAATTCCAGAGTGGCCAAATGGGGCAGACTGTAAATCTGCTGGCGTTCGCCTTCGGTGGTTCGAATCCATCTTTGCCCACCCAAAGCCTGCGGAAGTAGCTCAGTTGATAGAGCATCAGCCTTCCAAGCTGAGGGTCGCGAGTTTGAGCCTCGTCTTCCGCTCCAGTCGAAAAAATCCCGATAGAGATTCTCTACCGGGATTTTTTATTTTCTCTCCTCTCTTTTCCGGGGCCGTGGCCTTATGCAAAGAAATGGAAATAGATGACCAGGACTATAATGACATACACCGCCCAGGCGACGACGGTATAGAACAGCTCCCAGTTGGCATACGGCTCGTTGTGCTTCCGGCACCAGTGTCGGTGGGTGATTAGCCCCCACAGCGGTATCAGAAACAGGACTATCGACAGGGCAATGAGCCATGTGTGCCCCAAGATGAGACTGAGGCCGGCAAACCAGGTCTCGACGAAGGCTATCAGCTCGATATATTTCAGGCGGATTACCGACTTGCTTTTCCTTTTCATAGCGTGGCAATTAAATCATGACCTGTCCAATAAGTAAATACACACCAGTAAAGCAGATAGAGAATCCACCAGGGCACAAACAGGGCTTCGTCCTTCTGCTTGCACCAGAAGGGATAATAGACCAGCAGGCCGAGCAGTACCGTGCAGGCCGCCAGCCCTATCCAGGCTATTGCAGTGGCCAGGTCGCTCATGGCCGCGAGTATGAAACTGATAGAGACCACGGTCTCCACATGCTCTTCATACGTGTTCAGTTCAAATAGATTAGACATAAGGAGGTGGGATAAACGGGTTTATGAGAGCCGTTTGCGTCGCTTTATTTCGGCTTTTAACTTGTTGAGCCATTTGTCATAGGTCGATTCGGTGAGCAGCATGGTGCGGGAGTCTTGCTTTTGGTTATGCCCGTCTTTACGGGTGACGACCAGGGCGTTGCGGTAGAGCGAGAGTTTCACCTCGGTCTGTTTCGAGGGGAGTGGCAGCACGAGAAACACGGCCTCGGTCGACTCGCGTTCGGTGGCTTCGCCAAAGGCTTTCAGGTTCCACTCCACATCGTTGTGCTCGGTGTGTTGCATGCCCCGTATGATGCCGCTTTCCTTGTTGGCCTCGACAATGGTAAACCGTTCGGCCTGGAGCAGTGAGAGGGTCGAGTAGTAAACCAGGTCGTAGTCTTCGTCGAAACATTCGGAGGTGATGCGGGTTACGTCGTCGGAGGTAAGTTCCTTGAACAGACTGCATGAGCTGACGAGCAGCAGCGAGAGAGCCAAAAGCAGATGGAGAAATCGGTACATGGACAATAGGTGATTATGGTTCACGCCCGGGGGAAAAACCCGGGCGTGAACGGTATTGGGGATTAGTATTGTTTGATGGCTTTGTCAATCGAGGCGTTTTTGTCGAGGGGAATTAGTGCGAACCCGTAGCTTATCTTTCCGACGGCCGGGTCTATCTGGTAAATCTTGTGAGGTTTGGCGCCCCACGAGTCGTCGCCTCCCAACCCCATCATGCGGTAATCGATAAAGAGGTCGACGAGGTGCGACGGTTTGGGATCGCAGTTGTGCCGTTGTTTCGGGTTTTCGGGACGTTGACGCCCGTCGTCACGATGCTTGCCGTTGTCGAGCGACTCGAGTGTATAGTTCGAGGCGTTGAACTCGATGAGCGAGTCGGCTACGATGAGCAGTTTGCCTCGGTTGCCCGAAAGGGCCAGCCAGCTCACATCGGTGCGGTGGTTGTTCTCCTGCGGACGTACATAAGGCTCGTACATGCCGGCTATATCGGCTTGGTAGCGCCCTACGAAACAACTGGTGCGGCGGTCGATGTAGTTCTCCCACGGGCCCCGGCCGTAGTATTCGAGCCGGGTGAAGCTTTCGGGCAGCTGCATGCGCAGGCCCACCCGGGGAATCATGGGTGCCTCCGGATTGTTGAGCGTGAGCGTGTTGTCGACCTTGACAACTCCGTTGCCCAGTAGGGTATAAGTGGTGGTCCACTCGGCTTCGGTCGACGGATAGTCATACCGGCAAACGACCCGCAGGCTGGTGCCGTTGCCCTTCTCGACGGTAAACGAGCGGGCTCGGGGTGCCTGTTGCGAAGCTTCTTTCCATGCGCCCAGCAGTTGCGGGGCGTTGTAGCCGTAGTCGTTGTCGATGGGGGCCCGCCAAAAGCTGGGACGGAACCCGAAGCCGTCGAGCACATACTCGCACCCTTTGTATCGATAGGAGGTCATCAAACCGCTCGTCTTGTCGAAGACGATGTCGAATTGTTTGCCCGAGAAACGTATTTCGTTTCCTCCTTCGGTTTGGACAATCGTTTCTTTCGAGGGTTTTGCCATTGGTTTCACAGCCGGTTTCACAGCAATCTGTTCGCGGGCGATGACATATCCTTGGGGCAGGAAAGGCTCGGTCTTCTTCAATTTCGCTTCGAACTCGATGCGGTAGTCTACCGTCTCGTCTTTCATTGCGGGCAGCCCTTTCAAGGTAACGGTAGCTTGCTCGCGAGGAGGCAGCGACAGGGTAAATTTCCCGCTCTTCAAAGTCTTTCCATTGCCTTTGACCGTATAGCCAAATTCGTATTTGTCGAGCGGTGTGAAGAAAAATTCGTTCTTCACATCGACAGTCCCCGCCTCGGCATCGAAGCGAAGGAATTTGATATTCTGGTACACTTTGCCCATCTCGATGGTTTGAGGCTTGATGCTGCGGTCGGGGTAAACGATGCCGTTGATACAGAAATTACCGTCGGAAGGGGTGCCGGTTTCGCCATAATCACCCCCATAGGCCCAGAATTTTTCGCCCTGGCTGTTGGTCTTTTCCAAACCCTGGTCTACCCAGTCCCAAATGCAGCCGCCTTGCAGCAAGTCGTATTTCTCGATGATGTCCCAATAGTCCTGGAAATTACCCAGGCTGTTGCCCATGGCGTGGGCGTATTCACACAGGATAAGGGGACGGAACGAGGTCGGGTCGAGGGCATATCGCTCGATACTCTCGGGCGAGAGGTACATGGGGCATACGATGTCGGTGTTCCATTCATGTTCGGCTCGTTCGTACTGAATAGGGCGTGAGGCATCGCGTTGTTTCAGCCACAGGTAGGCTTGGTAGAAGCAATAGCCGTTGCCGGCTTCGTTGCCGAGCGACCAGATGATGACCGAGGGGTGGTTCTTGTCACGCTCGACCACATCTTCGATACGGTCGAGATGTACCGACAAGTAGTGCGGGTTGTTGCCCAGAGTACCGCCTGCCCGCAGGTTGTATCCCATGCCGTGTGACTCGATGTTGGCCTCGTCGATGACGTAAAATCCGTATTCGTCGCACAGTTCGTAGAATCGTCTTTGTTGGGGATAGTGGCAGGTACGCAGGGTATTGACGTTGTATTTTTTCCACAGTTCAAAGTCTTTGAGCATCGTCTCTTCGGTCACGTAGTGGCCGGTAATCGGGTCGTGTTCGTGCACATTGACTCCTTTTATCAAAATGGGCTGACCGTTGACAAGCAGCTGTTTGTTTTTGATTTCGACGGTGCGGAATCCGATGCGCGAGGGGATATACTCACGCATCTCTCCGTCAGGGGTGTCGGTGGTAATGAGCAGATTGTAGAGGTTGGGCGTCTCGGCGGTCCAGGCTTTGACTTGGGCGACGGTCGCGGCAAAGTCGACATGGCTTGTGCCGTGAGCGGCCAGCGTGATGGTTTTCTTGCCCTGGGCCACGATTTGCGGCTGTTCCGAAGTGTTGTCGGTCAACCGGTAGGCAACGGTCATCTGTTGTTCGCTCTCCCGGTCGTTTCGCAAGGCGACGTCGAGGTGGAACAGTCCGTCTTTATAGGCGGCATCGAGGGGCGATTTTACCTCGAAATCGACAACCCGGGTTTGCGGTTGGGCGTAGAGATAGACATCGCGCTCGAAACCGGTGAGTCTCCAAAAATCCTGTCCCTCGAAATAGTTGGCGTCCGAGAAGCGGTGCATCTGTACGGTCAGGCAGTTCTTGCCGGGACGGGCCTGTGCCGTGATGTCGAACTGTACAGGCACCTTGCCTGCCTTCGACATGCCTATGAACTCGCCGTTGAGATAAAAATAGGCGGCACCCTTCACCGCATCGGCGCTCAGGAAGATACGTTTCCCTTCCCATGCGACAGGTATTTCAAACTCCCGCAGGTATGTTCCCGTGGGATTCCACTCCCGGGGTACCAGCGGCGGATTGGGCGCTTGGAGGTAACGCGGGAATCCCGGTGAGACAAACTCGTACCCTACGTTCACGTAGATAGGGTCGCCGAACCCCTGCAACTCCCAGTTGCCCGGCACCTCGATTTCGCTCCACCCGGCCGTGTCGTAACCCGGTTGCATGAAATCGATGGGGCGGTCGTCGAATTGCTCGGTATAGTGAAATTTCCAGGTGCCGTTCAGCGAGAGGTAGTAACTACCGTTCTCCCGGGCACGGGCAGTGGCCGACTCCTCGTCGGTATAGGAGGTAAACGAGGCATGAGCCGGCAATTTGTTGATGTCGATCAGTCGGGCATCGGTAATCTCGGCAAACCGGTTTTGCGGTTCCTGTGCCAGTGCCGTCCCGGGCAGCAGGGCAATAGCCGATAGGAATAGGGCCATGTTCTTCATGTCGGTAGATGTTTTTATTTGGAATCGTATAAAATATTTGTGTCGATAGGACAGTTATTTTTTGCGGTATGAGGAGGGCGACAGTCCGGTATTTTGCTTGAAGAATTTCCCGAAAAACGATTGGTTGGCAAAGTTCAACTCGTCCGAGATTTCCTGAATGCTCAGCGTAGTCGTCTTCAGCATACGTTTGGCCGATATGGTTACAAAATCGGCGATGATTTCGTGAGCCGTTTTGTGGCTCATCTGCTTGATGACCGACGAGAGGTGTTTGGGCGATATGCACAGCTTGTCGGCATAGAAATTGACCGTGCGCTCCACCTTATGGTACTGTTCGAGCAAGGCGAGGAATTTCCACAAAATATCTTCCTGACGCGATAGTCGCGAGGTTTCGCTCTTCTCGCGCAGGGTGAAGATGGTGTTCAGTTCGAGGGTGAAAGCCGAGAGCAGAAACCGCATGATTGAAGCGCTGGCCTGCGCCTCGTAGCGGCTTTGCAGCAGGTGCAGATACTCCTCGATTACCCGGGTCTCGCAAAGCGATAGCGTGGTGTAAGGGTGTTTCGAGATATAGGCGCTTATCGAGAAAATCGTGTCCAAATCGAGAAAGGAGTCCCACTCTTTGGGCGAGGTCCCTTTGATGGAAAGATAACAAGCCTCGAAATCGTCGCTCATGTCGATATCGCACCACACCGACTTGGGGTAGAGTAGAGTGAGACTCCCCGGGGCAAGGGTATATTCGGCAAAGTTGATTTGCATGGTCTTGTGCCCTCGGGTGCACAAGATGAGCGTGAGCTGGTCGGGCGATATGCAAAGGCTTTTATCGTCGGACGCGACGAGTGCATCGAACGAGATGGGTATAAAATCGGGCTTCTGATGCCCGTTTTGATTCGAATCAATCCTGTGTTTGGGCTTTTGCATACAAATCTTTTCTACAAAGATAGCGAAAGGTGAGCGCAGAGGCAAACGGGAAATTCTTTTTTCTCAGTTTGACTGTGCCGAGCCGCCTCCTATCTTCTACAAAGATAGTGAAAGGTAAGCGCAGAGGCAAATGAAAATCCCGTTTTCAAATTTGCCTATGCCGAACCGCCTCCTATCTTCTACAAAGATAGTAGTTTCCTGGCAGTCCTACAACTGCTTGCGTCGACTCCTCGGGCGATTTATCCTAAAAAGGGAAGTGAAAAACCGATAGATACGGGAACGTAGTCCTTGACGGGCCACTATTTCTGTTGTATATGGTTTGTTTAAAGAGTTTTCCTTCAATAATTGTTGTAACTTGTTTATGGACGATTCAATGGCTTCTATACGCTTTGGGTCTACATAGGTATATTGCGCCATGCGGTTGTAAATAGCCAAAGCCTCTTCCAGTTCTTTCATGGCTAAATCGAGTTGTTTGGTATCTTTATGCAAGAGAGCCAGATTGTTCAGCGTACCGGCCACATAGCTCTCGAAAGCCTCGGGATTTTTCTCGGCCAGTCGTCGGGAAATCTCCAGAGCTTCGATATACTCCTTTTCCGCCAAGTCGAGTTGTTGGGTATTAGAATGCAAGAGAGCCAGATTGTTCAGCGTACCGGCCACATCGCTCTCGAAGACCTCGGGATTTTTATCGGCTGAACGGTGTAGGATTTCCAGAGCTTCGGTAAACTCTTTTTCCGCTTGGTCGAATCGTTTTCTATTAGAATGCAAGTTCGCCAAATTGACAAGCGTCATGGCCACCTCGCTCTCGAAAGCCTCAGGATTTTGCTGGGCCAGTTGTCGACGAATCTCCAAAGCCTCAGTATGCTCTGTTTCCGCCAAGTCGAGTCGTCGGGTATTTTGATGCAAGGCCGCCAAATTGTTCAGCGTCAGGGCCACCTCGCTCTCGAAAGCCTCGGGATTTTTCCGGGCTAGGTGTCGGTAAATCTCCAAGGCCTCGGTATACTCTTTTTCTGCCAAGTCGAGCCGTTGAGTATCGGCATACAAGATAGCCAAATTGTTCAGCGTCTGGGCCACATGGCTTATGAATGTCTCGGGATTTTTTCGGGCCAGTCGGTATCGAATCTCTATAGCCTCGTTATACTCCTTTTCTGCTTGGTCGAGTTGTCTGGTATTCCTATGCAAGAGAGCTAAATTGTTCAGTGCCCCGGCTACCTCGCTCTCGAAAGCCTCGGGATTTTTCCGGGCTAGGTGTCGGTAAATCTTCAGGGTCTCAGTATACTCCTTTTCCGCCTGGTCGAATCGTTGGGTATTAGAATGCAAGATAGCCAGATTGTTCAGCGTATCGGCCACATCGCTCTCGAAAGTCTCGGGATTCTGTACGGCTAATGTTCGACAGATAACCAGCGCCTCTTCGTACAAGGTGCCCACCAAATGGTATTGTTTGTTCTTTTGCAGGAAATCGGCATATTCCCGGAGTAGTTTGGCCACTTTCTCCGGGGCGATGCGGTTACGGGCTACGGCAACGGCCTTGTCATAGACGGCAATTACCTCGGCGACCCAGCCGCTCTCCATGGCATTCTGCAATGTCTTGATTTTTAATTGGTACTCCTCGATATTCGATTCCAGGGCTTTGAGGGTCTCCGATTCGATTTCGCGCACGGCGTCCAAGCGGGCTGCATTGGCCTCGGCATCCTGGGTAATCTCGTCCAGGTTGAGTATGGCATTGGCCCCCTTGTTGTCGCCGGCTTCGAATAGCCGCATCGCCTCGGCGAGACGGGCCGAGGTGGTTGTCGACGAGAGCCGCGTGATGAGTTTGGCCGTATCGAGCAGGCTGCTCTCCATCGCCTTGCGCCGCTCCTGCAAATCGTGCAACTCCTGCCGGAAATCCCGGTCGTCGGGATATTTCAAGACACGGGCCTGTGTGGCTTCAATCTGTTTCAGCAGTTGCAGATACTCGGGGTTGTTCCCGGCAAAGGGAATGTCTTTAAGTTTGACAAAGGGCTGCCCGTCGACCTCGACCTGCGAATCGCGCACTTGGAGCATGGCCTCCGAACTCTGGTTTTGATATGCCTCGAATTGGAGCAGGAAGTTGAGCTTCATCGTATCGATGTTCTCGAACCGGCAGAAGAAATGGCCGTATCGGGTGTCGAAACTTTCCTTGAAAGCCCTCAATTCGGGGGTTATCTCGTCGGCATCTTTGAAATAGACATACAGTTTCTGCGGGTTGCGCCCGGCGCATAGCTCCGAGTAGGCCGTATCGAACTCGCTTTTGGTGTAGTCGCCGAACCGGGTCCAATAGAGTACCAGGCACAGTTCGCAGGTTTTCAGCTCCCGGTTGTATTCCTCCTGTTTGTGCAGGGGCCCCATCGAGGCATCGAGATATTCCCACTTGACGGGCTCGATTTCCACACTGCGGGGTTTGAGGATGCGGTTGAGGTGCTGGATCATGTCGGTGAACTCCAACCGTTCGAGCCGGAGCTCCTCCGATGAGGCTATAAATACTTTGATGCTCTTCATGGTATAATATGGATAATATGACAAAGTTAGTGAAATAATATGTGAGGACAAAAAAAAGTCGCCCCTGCTGAGAGGCGACTTTTGTGGTGTATGGTGGTTTGTTTTTATCGGGTTCGTCGTACCGAGCGGACGGGTGCCGAGGCGGCCTTTTGCTGTTTGGGCTGCTTTTGTTTTTTGGCTTTGGCCTCTTTCTGTTTTTTGGCCCGGGCCGAGCGTGAAGAACTCTTTGTCTTCTCCTTTTTGTCGGCAGTTACCTCCTCGCCATTGGCTTGGGCTTCTTTGGCTTCTTGCTCCTCGCGGGCTTTGGCCAGCTCCTCGGGGGTAGGCACCCACAGGTTGTCGTTGAAATTCTTCAACTGCGTTTCGATGCTGTCCTGCGCCTGTTTGCGAATAGAGTCGTTGGGATACATCTGCATGAGCGACTGGTTGCGCAGGTTTTGGGTCTTGTAGATTTCTCCGTCGTACATGCGCATCTGGAAATAGTCGTCGTAGTTGTATTGCGCGATGTTGTTCTCGTTGCTGGCCAGGATATACTGGCGGGCGATATAGGGGCGAATATCGTTGTACTTGACCCAGAACATGGGGTATTTCACGGGCTCGCCGCCAAAGTCGCCGGTGCGGTGCAACACGGGGCAGATGGCCTCGATCGAGGGTTTCACCTGGGAAGAGCGGCGGTCGAATATCCATTTTTCGAGGATATAGTACGACAGCACCTCGTTGGCAGGAATATCGCTCTCTTCGATGGTGAAGCGGGGGTTCTTCTCGGAGTAACCTTTGGCCGGGGCGTAGATGATGTGGAAGCGGTCGAACATTTCCTTGACTTTGATGCGGTACTCGTCGGTGAAAATTTCGCGCCCGTCGAGGTATTCGTATGCCGGTATCTGATTGTTGGCCAACAGCTTCATGACTATCCTGAAAAGGTTCTCCTGGTCTTCGGTAGACTCCTCGGGATAGTAGAGCGGCAGGTTCTGTTCCTGGGTGAGGTCGATTTGACGGTAGATGACCCGCATCCAGGGGATATCGGCGTCCGATGCGTCCTGGGTGTCGTAGAGCGACTGGGCCCGCACGCTCAACTGACTGTTGCTCTTCTTGCTGTCGTCATCGGCGCTTTTTTTAATTACTTGTGCCTGACTGCCCACGACCGAGAGCAGCAGGCCGAGGGTCAGGCAGCTTTTTATCAGGATATTCATATTTACCGAATTGTATGTCATGTGATTAGCCTTAGTTTACAATTACTTCGATAGGCGAGAGGTCGCGTTCTATCCCGTCGGGACCCACGGCCCGTACTCTCGAGATGTAGAAGCGTTTGCCTCGCGACAGTCGTCGGAAAGAGTCTTTCTGGCGCTGGGAGAAATTGGCCCCGTCGGAAACCTCGGGGATTGCATTCCCCATGGAGTCGAAGAAGACGGTCTCGAATTGCAGCACCCGATACGACACGTTCAGCAGGTCGTCGTCGATAGCGGCCTGGATGCCGGGAGCGGCGAGCAGCCGGGTTTTGGGGAAAGGTTTCCCGCCCTTGTATTTCTGTTCATAACCCTTGTCGTCCTTGTAGGCGATATAGGGCATGGGGTCGGGCAGCTGGCGCACACGGAACTGGGTGTTGGCCACCGTTTGCGAACGACCGTCCATGGTAGCGGTCACGGTGATGACGGCATCTTGTCCCACTTTGGCCGGTTTGGCAATCCAGCTGTCGCCCTGCCGGGTGAGGGTACCGTTGGTCATCGAGGCCTGAATGGAGTGGTTGGGGATGCCGGGTACCGAGATGCTGATGGGGTTGCCGATACCGGCATAGAGCACATTCATGAGCGTGGCCGAGATGGTGGCGCTGGGCTCTACTACGGTATAGGACGATGAGAACTCGTGACGGGTCATCGAGCCGTCGCCCCGGGGAACTTCGAGGTATCCTTGGAAATCGAAGATACCGGTACTGCCGCAATAGGTTTCGTAGAGGCCTCCGTTCTCGTCGGGCAGTCGTTTGCCGTTGATGTATATGGCCGGTCGCTGGGTCGTATCGATAGCGGCCAGCACGATGTTGGCGCTGTATTTGCCGCCCCGCATGATGTTTTTGGAGTTGGGGATTACAAAGGCGTTGAGTTGGTTCACACGCACGTCGCCCTCGTCGATGTTGTTGATGAGGGTGTGCAGGGCTTCGCTTTCGGCATAGCGCACATCGCTTTGTATCTTGGTGAGAATGGTTACGGCTGCGATGACGGGCATGTTCTCAAAGAGAGTGGTCTCCCACATCGATGGAGCCTGTACCCGGGTGCTGCCCGAGTGTATCGAGGTCGAGAGGTAGTTCTCGATGGTGGCCCGTTTCACCGAGTCGGTCATAAAGCCGCTGATGAGCGAACGGTAGTCGTCAATCATTTTTCGCAGTTTCTCTCCTTGGCGTTGGGCCGGCGAGAGCATGATGTATGAGGCGGCTTCGAGGTCGTCCTGCCGCAAGATGTTGTTCACGTCGCCGTCCTTGCCATCGGCTTTCTTGACGATTACGGTTTTGAGCGAGTCGATGTAGTTGTAGAGTGCCGAGGTTTGACGCCGCACGTCCAGCGATTTCTTGTACCACTGGCCGCCTTTCTCGGGGTTCTGGCTGTTGAATGCGGCCAGTTTTTGGTAGAGGGCGTCGTTTTGGAGCGAAGCATTCGAGGTAGATCTTTCCAATCCGTCTTCAACTTGCTTGAATCCGTTGAGCACATCGGACGACACGTTGAGGGCCAGCATGGCAGTGAGGACGATATACATGAGGTTTATCATCTTCTGCCGGGGTGAAAGTCTGTTGTTGTTCGATGCCATGTCGTTACTTTTGTTCGGTGTCGTCTTTCGGTTTCTCGGTCAGGTCGGGAGCAGGTGCGCCGCCCATGGGCCGATACATGTTGATGGTCATGGCGGTAATCATCTTTTCGTAGACCGAGTTGAGCTGTTGTATGTATTGTGTCATCTTTTCGGCTTCCTGGCAGTAGCGGTTACTGTCCGATGCCGAGCGTTCGTACATGTCGCGTATGTTGCGCAGGCCGGTGTTCACGCGGTCGATGTTGTCGATTTGCGAACTGATGCTCTTCAACTGGATTTCGTAGATGGTGTTCAATCCGTTGATGTTGCGATTGAGCGTTTCCATGCCGGTGACATAGCCTTGCGAGGTGTCCGAGATGCCTTCGGAGTTCTCGGTGATGTTGCGGTAGGACTGCAACAGGGTGTTCGATACGTTGGTGAGGCTTTCGGTCGTTTGGCGCAAGCGATCCATCTGCTCGGCGATGCCCGATAGCTGGGTGAGGTATTGTTGGGTAGCGTCGGTTAGCTCGGCCATGCGCGAGAGCTGGTCGGCTGCGGCCGACATCTTTTGTATGCTCTCGGTGAGGCTCTGGGTATCGGCGTCGCTCAGGTTGAGTCCTTCGGGGATACCTACGGCTCTACGGGCATCGGTTGCCGATACATCGGGGTAGTTGCCTCCACCGTTGTTGCCTGCATAGCCACCGTTTCCTCCGCTGTTTCCGCCTTTTCCGCTACCGCCTATGATGACGGTGCCTTTGCCGCCCGAGAAATCGGGCCGGTCTTCGGGGTCTTTGCTATTCAGCACGGGGAACACCTCTTCCCAATGGTAGGTCTTGGGCGGGGTATCGAAAGCCGAGAGGATAAACATGAGCACCTCGGTGCCCATACCAATCGACAGCAGCAGGCTGCCGCCGGGGAGGTGCAGAATCTTGAACAGGGCGCCCCAAATCACGACGGCGGCTCCTATACTGTATGCAAAATTGAAAAAGCGTTGTCCCTTGTCGCTCGACAGGAACTTTTCAATGCGGTTTTTATATCTTTTGTATTTTCCCATAATCCTTGACAAATTGGTTTTATATAGGGCGATATTGTTGTGCTATTTGCGGGCTTTGGCGAATCCGATTTGGGAGCGCACGCAACGGAATCCGATGTAGGAACGGTGTTCGTTTTGGTATTCCCACATGCGAATGTCGGAACGGATAAAGTTCGAGACATCTTTCCACGAACCGCCTCTCACAACCTTGCGTTTCATGCGATAGGGGTCTTCCTTGGCTGCATTGTATTTATACTCGGGGTTGAGGTCGCTGGTGTTTTGCGAGAGCGCTTCGGTGTAGGCGGTCGAGGTCCACTCCGACACGTTGCCGGCCATGTCGTATAGCCCGAACTCGTTGGGCGAGTAGGTGCCTACGGGCGAGGTGATGAGGTTCCCGTCTTTCACGTAGTTGCCGTCACCGGGTTTGAAATTGGCATAGAAGCACCCCTTTTCGGCCATCGGCAGGTTGCCGGTCCAAGGATATTTGTTCTCGTCCTTGCCGGCGCGAGCGGCATACTCCCACTCGGCCTCGGTGGGGAGGCGGTAGGGTTCTATCACTATGGCGTTTCGGCCGAGCGACCCTTTGAGCAGGGCGGTTCGCCAGGCACAGAAAGCGTTGGCCTGTTCCCACGACACCCCCACGACGGGATAGTCGTTGTAGCCGGCATGTGAGAAATAGAGCCGCACGTAAGGCTCGTTGTAGGCGTTTTCAAAGTCGTTGACCCACACGGTGGTATCGGGGTAGATATTGATGATGTAGGTGTTGAGGAAATCGAACTCGCTGCCCAGCGGACGGGTGATGGTCTCGCGTATGATGCGGCCTTCGTCGTCGATATAGGCGGTGTCTTTCGAAATCATCACTACCTCGTCGTAGTTGGGCGTATGGTCGGTGTTGAGGTCGCGCAATGCCGGGTCGAGGCGGTTTTTCCGCTTCGAAGCCTCGGTGTAGTCGAATATCTCATATCGATAGTTCATTTGCGAGGCATCGAGCTGTTTTTGCCCGGTGATGGGGTTGATGCGATAGACGCTTTCGATGGCGCGGGCCTCATCTTCGGTGGGGTTGCGCCAAGGAATGGCTTTGTCCCAGTTGAGGCGGGGCTTGATGGGATTCCCTTCGCGGTCTTCTTCGATTTTGAAGACCTCGTTTCCGCCATAGGCAGGGTCGGCCAGGCGTTCGCGAATGATGGAGTCGCGCACCCAAAACACAAACTGTTTGTATTTCGAGTTGGTGATTTCGGTCTCGTCCATCCAAAAGGCGTCGATTGAAATCGGGCGAGCCTCCTGGCGTGTACCCCAAACCGTGTCTTTCTCGACGGGCCCCATCTTGTATGAACCGTGGGAAACGAGCACCATGCCATAGGGGGTAGGCTCGCTCCATGCCGTGCCGCCTACACCGGTCACTTCGCCGCTATGGCGCGACGAGGGGGAGCACGAAGCAAAGAGAATGGCGAGTGTGATATACACGATTATCTTTTTCATAGGCTACATTATGCGTATGCTTTTATGTTTGTTCTTGTTTTTATCCGACAGGTCGAGTTTCAAACGATACCCGAGAAAGACCTCGTGGCTCCCGCTGCTGGCCTTGACAATAGCCGATACCGGGTAGTCGTAGGCATATCCCGCGATGAAATTTTTATACTCGGCGCCTATCATGAATATGCAGGCATCTTTCCAGCGGTAGGAAAGGCCACCCCAAAACAATTTGTTGTACTTCAGTCGGCACGACAACTCGTATTGTGTTATGTTGAGGTTGCTTTTCACCATCATGGAGGGCTGCAATTCATATAACGTGTTTTTAATGGGAATATTGCTCCCGGCGATAAAATAATAGGATCGGCCGATATAGGTTTCGTATTTGTCCTCGAAAGTGAGGCTGGGCTCGTTGAGGTGCGAGACCGACAACCCGGCATAAAACCAGGGGTGGGTATACCATACGCCGAATGACATGTCGAAGGTCATGCCCTGCAATTCGCTCGTGGGGATACCGTCGTCGGTGGCCTGGTGGTAGTCGCTCGTGGGTATGCTCACCTGGGTTCCGTCGAATCGCTCGTCGAGCATGCCCAGCTGGATACCCAGGCTGAGGACTCCCGTCCACAGTTTCAATTTGAAAGCATATTGTGCTCCCAAAATCAGGTGTGAATAGAGACCTTCGGTCTCGGAGGTAACCACCAGGCCTACGCCGTGGTTCTGTTTCAGAAATTTGAAGGGCATGTCGCCGGTGACGAAATAGGTTTGAGGCGCGCCCGGCATGCCTATCCACTGCTGTCGGGTCGAGGTGAGAATATTCAGCTTGTCGCTGCTGCCGGCAGCGGCCGGATTGTAATAGCCGGGGAGTGCCCAGTATTGGCTGAACTGCGTGTCGATTTGAGCCTTTGCAGGAGCAAAGACCAGACAGCACAAGACAACGACAACGATTCTGGCAATCTTCATATTCTCTTTTTCAGGTATTTTCGGGAAATCATACCGATGCCCCGGACATTTATAATAACTGAAAACAGCCTTTAAAATTGTTTTATCCGTGCGATTTCGGGGGCGAAATTACAAAAAGCAAAAGTATGTGTGTGCTTTTGAGTTGTAAAAACGCTCCTTTCACTATCTTTACAGAAAACAGGAGGCGGTTCGGGAGAATCGAAATGAAAACCCGGTTTTCTTTTTGACTCTCCACTCACCTTTCACTATCTTTGCATATTGCGAAAATAGGATGCGGTTCGGCAAAAAGTCCAAACAGGTTTGGCTTTCTGCCCTCGTCTTTCACTATCTTTGTAGGGCAGAAGGCTATATCGATTGCCATTGGGTGCATGGAAGAAGATTTGAAGAGAAAAACGACAAAGGCGCTCGTGTGGAGTAGTGCCGACAAGGTGGGGCAGCAACTGTTCTATCTGGTGGCCGGTATTATCCTGGCGCGACAACTCTCGCCATCTGACTACGGGAAGGTGGGGGTACTCACCATCTTTATCGCGCTCTCGGGAATCTTGATCGACAGCGGTTTCTCCTCGGCGCTCATTCGCAAGAAAGAGGCTACGCAGGCCGATTACAGCACGGTGTTTTATGTCAACATTGTCATCAGTTGCGTGCTTTATGCGCTGCTCTATGCGGTAGCTCCCTGTATCGCTCTCTTTTTTAATGAACCCGACCTGACTCTCATCTGCCGGGTGCTTTTCCTGGTAATACCGATGAACGCCTTGTCGCTTATCCAGCAAACACTGTTGTTCAAGCATTTCAAACTGTCGGTGAGTGCACGGGTCAATCTGTGGGCGTTGGGCTTGGCTTCGGTGGCGGCCGTGGTGATGGCCTACTGCGGCATGGGAGTGTGGTCATTGGTCACTCAAACACTGGGCCTGGCCGTGTTGCGAGCCCTCTTTTTCTGGGCTTTTAACGATTGGAGACCGCAGTGGGTGTTCCGCATGGCATCGTTGCGCGAGTTCTTCGGGTACAGTTCCAATCTGGTGGTCTCGGGCATTATCAACAACGTGTTTAACAAAATCTATCCACTCATCATCGGGAAATTCTATGGTATGACCCAAACCGGTTATTATACCCAGGCCGACAAATATCAGGACATTGCCTCGGCTCTTGTCAGCAACATATTCCGCTCGGTGGCGTTCCCCGTTTTCTCTACCGTGCAGGACGACCTGCCGCGGCTCAACCGCATCTGCCGCAAGAACGTGCGGGCCATCTCGTTCTTCATCTTCCCCATCATGTTGTTGATGATTGTGGTCTCCTATCCGCTTATCCTGTTGGTGCTCAAAGAGCAGTGGCTCCCGTCGGTGCCCTATTTCCGCCTGTTGTGCCTGTCGGGCATCTGCTCGCCGTTCATCATTCTTTTTTACGACTTGTTCAACAGCTTGGGTTATTCGCGGCTCAATCTGTTTATCGAAATCGGGAAAAAGTCCTATCTGTTCCTGGGTATCGCCCTGTTCTACTCGTCGGGCATCATGAGCCTTATCGTGTGGTGGGTTTCCTATTCGGTGCTGTCGCTCGTCACGGGCGTATTCTTTGCCCGTCGTTTCATCGGTTACGGATATGGCGGGTACATTAAAGATATATTCCCATATCTTGTGTTGGCGATGGTCTCGGCCGGTATTTCGGCCGGTGTCTACCTGTTGTTGCCGGGCGATGTGTGGCGGCTGTGCATCGTGCCGGTAGTCTATGGTATCATCTATCTGGGTGGGGCCTGTGTGCTGAAACTGGAGATGTGGCAAGAGGGCATGGCGATGTTGAAAGCCCGCATACAGAAAGGAGGTGAGGCATGACCTTTTCGGCTGAAAATAAGCGTTCCCGGGTTCTCACGATTATTGTTTCGTATAATTTCGAGCCGTGGATCGAGCGATGCCTGGGTAGCCTTGAAAGGTCGCATTACCCGACCGATGTCGTGGTTGTCGACAATGCTTCGACCGATTGCACGGTAGAGATTCTTGCCGAGAAATATCGATGGATTCGTCTGGTGAGAAGCCAGCGTAATCTGGGATTCGGGCAAGCCAATAACCTGGGTATGCAGATGGCGCTTGACGGGAACTACGATTATGTGTTTTTGCTTAACCAGGATGCGTGGATTGACCCTGATGCCATAGGTACTTGGGTAGAGTTGTCGTGTCGGTACCCCGACTACGGGGTTATTTCGCCGGTTCATCTCAACGGTACGGGTGAGTGCCTCGACAGCTCGTTTGCCCGATATATCGGAGGGAAATTGCCCGTTTCATCGAAAAAATCGCCTCTCGTCGAGGTGCCGTTTGTCAATGCTGCCTTTTGGTTTATCCCCGTGACGGTGTTGCGGCGGGTCGGCGGCTTCTCGCCGTTGTTTTTTCATTACGGCGAAGATGTCGACTACATTCATCGGGTTCGGTTCTATGGTTATCGGGTGGGGTATGCTCCGCAAACGACGGGCTGCCACGACCGGCAAGACCGTCCCACTCCTCGTGACATGCAGATGAAACTCGACCGCATCTATTATCTTACCGTGATTGCCGATGTAAACAGCTCGCTTTTCGGGCGGCTGTGGGGAGGCATTCTGGCTCCGTGGAAACCGGCTTTGCAGGCATGGCTGCGGGGCCGTTGGGGCGAAGCCCGCTTTTATGCAGCGGCAAGCGGTCGGCTGTTGTCCCGATATTGTTATATTGCAACCTTGCGAAACGGCTGTAAACGGGGGCTCCCTGTCTTTTTGGAATCAGTTTACTCTAAAATAAAACCGATATGGAATTAGCCCCCATAGTTTTGTTTGTCTATAACCGTCCCGAGCATACCCGCATCTGTCTGGAACATCTCGAGCGGAACGAGTTGGCTGCCGAGAGCGAACTCTATGTCTTTGCCGACGGGGCCAAACCGGGCGGCGAGGAGGCGGTGGCGGCCGTGCGCCGGGTGGTGGCCCGGCCGTGGCGATTCCGCAAGGTGACGGTGGTGGAGCGTCCCGACAACCGGGGGCTGGCCGCCAATGTCATCGATGGCGTGTCGACCGTGCTGGAGCAGTACGACCGCGTCGTCGTGCTGGAAGACGACCTGGTGGTATCGCCCTGGTTTCTGCGCTTTATGAACGATGCTCTCGAGGTGTACAAGGACGAAGAGCAGGTGTGCCATGTGACTTGCCACATGCTTGACCACAAGGGGCGGTTGCCCGATACCTTTCTCATTCGCTGGTGCAACAGCTGGGGGTGGGGCACCTGGCGGCGGGCCTGGCAATATTTCGAACCCGACGGGGCCAAACTGTTGCACGAAATCGAGTCGCGCGGGCTGTGCTGGCAGTTCGACCTCGATGGAGGCTTCCACTTTACCCAGATGCTGCGCGACCAAATAGCAGGCCGCAACAACTCGTGGTTCGTGCGGTGGTATGCCTCGCTCTTCCTGCGCGACAAACTCATGCTGGGTACCGGTCGTTCGCTGGTCGACAACGTGGGTTTCGACGGAAGTGGGACGCACTGCAACACCATGCAGCTCTGCACCCAGACCCTCGACCCCAATCCCATCGAAGTGGTGCCCATTTCACCGATAAAAGAGTGCCGGCTTGCCCGCAAAGTTTATTCGCGCACCTATCGCTACAACTATTCCTACCGGCACAAGTTGCTGGTATTCATAGGCAATATTTGGATTCGTTTATTCAAAAAGAGGAGATGAAACGATGAGAGATTTAACTCGCTTGGCCAGTCGCATCGTCATGTTTTTCATGCAGTTCTACTACCGTCTGGCCCACCATTCGAGAGTGTCGTACAAGGCTTATATCAACGGCCGTACCCGCCTGGCGGGCTATAACACCATACAAGACAACGTCCTGTTGGCCGGAGCGCATATCGGCCGGGGTACTTACATCTGCCGCGACAGCAATTTCACCGATGCCGAGGTAGGGCCCTTCTGCTCCATCGGGCGCAATGTGCGCATCGTCAACGGGCAGCACCCCACCCATACTTTCGTCTCGACTCACCCGGCCTTTTTCTCGCCTCACGGACAGCCGGGTTTCTCGTTTGTGCAGGAAAAACGGTTTGACGATTGCCGCTATTGCGACCCCGAGCGGGGGGTGACCGTCGAGGTAGGAGCCGATGTGTGGATAGGCAACAACGTGACGCTCCTCTCGGGCATACGCATCGGCACGGGGGCGGTCGTTGCCACGGGAGCCGTGGTGGTGGGCGATGTCCCGCCCTACACGATTGTGGGCGGCGTGCCGGCTCGCGAAATACGCAAGCGGTTTGACGACCGGCAGATTGCCTGTCTGCTTGCTTCGCGTTGGTGGGAACGGCCCTTCGACCGATTGCGCCGCGAGGCCGATAGTTTTGCCGATATAGAGTTGTTTATGAAAAACGAACAAGCCCGATGAAGAGTCCGCTTTTTTCGATTATTACGATTACTTTCAATGCCGAGTCTACCCTGCCTGCCACGCTGCGTAGTGTAGAAAGGCAGAGTTTTACCGACTATGAGTACCTGATTGTCGACGGGGCCTCGACCGACGGCACGGTAGCCCTTGCCCGGGCTTCGCGGGTTGTTACCTCGGTGACGAGCGAACCCGACCGTGGACTGTACGACGCCATGAACAAAGGGCTGCACCGGGCTACGGGGCGATACCTCGTCTTCCTGAATGCAGGCGATGCCCTGCACGAGTCCGATACGTTACAGAAAATAGCCCGTTCCATCGAAGAAACCGACCCCGACATTGTCTATGGCGAGACCGCACTTGTCGATGTGCAGCGTCGCTTTGTGGCCATGCGCCGGTTGCATGCTCCCGAGGTGTTGACCGTGAAGAGTTTCCGCATGGGCATGCTGGTGTGCCATCAGGCCTTTATCGTGCGGCGTGCCATAGCTCCCGAGTATGATTTGCGCTATCGCTTCTCGGCCGATTATGACTGGTGTATCCGCTGTATGCAAGTGGCCCGCACGATAACCAATACACACGAGACTCTTATCGACTACCTCAACGAGGGAGTCACTACCTCCAACCGCAAAGCTTCGTTGCGGGAGCGCTATACCATCATGTGCCGCTATTACGGCACGGTGCCCACCTTTTTGCGCCATTTGTGGTTTGCCGTGCGCTTTGCCGTGGCCCGGATTACGGGCCGCGAATAGCGGAACCCTCTAAAAAGCTCATTCCGAAACGATTCTTTCGGCAGGAAATTTGTATCTTTGTGCCCAATAGGCCGACGACTGCTTCCCGGGCGATTCTCGCCGACGGGAACCTCGGTGGAATGTCGTCTGCCGCAACAGGATAATAGAACGAAATTAGAAACATATGGAGAAGAAATTCAAACGTACGCTGGTTACGACCGCATTGCCCTATGCCAACGGCCCTGTGCATATAGGCCACCTGGCAGGTGTATATGTCCCGGCAGATATTTATACCCGGTATCTGCGCTTGAAAGGCGAAGATGTGATTATGATAGGGGGTAGCGACGAGCACGGTGTGCCCATCACCATCAAGGCGAAAGCCGAGGGGGTAACCCCGCAGGACATCGTAGACCGCTACCACAACATCATTAAGAAATCGTTCGAGGAGTTCGGTATATCGTTCGACATCTATTCGCGCACAACGTCGGACATTCACTCGCAGATGGCTTCCGATTTCTTCCGCAAGCTCTACGATAAGGGCGAATTTATCGAGAAGACCTCGATGCAGTATTATGACGAGGAGGCCAACCAGTTCTTGGCCGACCGCTATATTACCGGCACCTGCCCCCATTGCGGTAACGAGCGGGCTTATGGCGACCAGTGCGAAGCCTGCGGTACCTCGCTGAACGCTACCGATCTCATCAATCCCAAGTCGGCCATCACGGGCAACAAACCGGTGTTGCGCGAGACGAAGCACTGGTATCTGCCTCTCGACAAGTGGGAACCTTTCTTGCGTCAATGGATTCTCGAGGAGCACAAGGAGTGGAAACCCAATGTGTACGGTCAGTGCAAATCGTGGCTCGATATGGGATTGCAACCCCGTGCCGTGAGCCGCGACCTCGACTGGGGTGTACCCGTGCCGGTCGAAGGAGCCGAGGGCAAGGTGCTCTACGTGTGGTTCGACGCCCCCATCGGTTATATCTCGAATACCAAGGAACTGCTCCCCGACAAGTGGGAACTCTATTGGAAAGACTCCGAGACGAAAATGGTACATTTCATCGGCAAGGACAATATCGTGTTCCACTGCATCGTTTTCCCGGCCATGTTGAAAGCCGAAGGCAGCTATATCTTGCCCGACAATGTACCGGCCAACGAGTTCCTCAACCTCGAGGGCGACAAGATTTCGACCTCGCGCAACTGGGCCGTGTGGCTGCACGAGTATCTCGAGGAGTTTCCCGGCAAGCAGGACGTGCTGCGCTATGTGCTCACGGCCAATGCTCCCGAGACGAAAGACAATGATTTCACCTGGAAAGATTTCCAGGCCCGCAACAACAATGAGCTGGTGGCTATCCTGGGCAACTTTGTGAACCGGGCGCTGGTGCTCACGCACAAGTATTTCGAGGGTAAGGTTCCCGAGGCCGGCGAGTTGACCGATTACGACCGTGACACTCTTAAAGAGTTTGTCGACGTGAAGGCTTCGGTCGAGAACTACCTCGACCATTACCGCTTCCGCGATGCCCTCAAAGAGGCCATGAACCTGGCCCGTATCGGTAACAAATATCTGGCCGATACCGAGCCTTGGAAACTGGCCAAGACCGATGTGCCCCGCGTGGCTACCATCTTGAACCTGGCCTTGCAAATCACGGCCAACCTGGCGATTGCCTTCGAGCCTTTCCTCCCCTTCTCGGCCGAGAAACTGCGTCGCATGCTCTGTCTGGATCATTGCGACTGGAATATGTTGGGCCGTACCGACATTTTGTCTGCCGGGGCCGAACTGGGACAGGCCGAACTGCTGTTCGAGAAGATAGACGACAGTGTAATCGAGGCGCAGGTAAACAAACTGCTGGCGACCAAGAAGGCCAATGAGTTGAAGAATCATAAGGCAGCGCCGATACGCGAGAATGTGGCTTTCGACGATTTTATGAAGCTCGATATTCGGGTGGGTAAAGTGCTTGAATGTCAAAAGGTACCCAAGGCCGACAAGTTGTTGCAGTTCCGCATCGACGATGGCTTGGGTGGTCGTACCATCGTGTCGGGTATTGCCAAGCACTACCAGCCCGAGGAACTGGTGGGTAAGAATGTCTGCTTCGTGGCCAACCTCGAGCCTCGCAAGCTGAAAGGCATCGAGTCGCAGGGTATGATTCTCTCGGCCGAAGATGCCGACGGCCGCTTGGTTGTCATCACCCCGGCAGCCGACGAGATTACCCCCGGATCGGAGGTGAAATAGTTTTTACGATTTTATACAGCAAGAACCCCATACCGATGATGGTATGGGGTTCTTGCGTTTATCCCTTTGAACCGAAGCCGGGCCGGGAATAGCTGTTTGAGGCTGGTTATTGGTTGTTGTATTTGAGAATTTCCTCGATAATGTCGCGCCGGTTGTACAGGCGGGGAATCTTGTGCTGTCCGCCCAGTTTGTTGTGGTCGCGCAGCCAGTCGTCGAATATGCCCGCCTTGGCCGGAATGATTTCGAGGCGTTCGAGGGCGATACTCTTGAAGCGTTTGGCCTCGTAGTCGGAGTTGAGGTTTTGCAGGTTTTGGTCGAGCCGTTGGGCAAACTCTTCGATGGAGACAGGTAGCTCGCTAAATTCGATGAGCCATTGGTGCCGTCCTTTGCTATGGTCGGTCATATATACCGGCGCGGCCGTGTAGTTGAGCACGCTCGCTCCTGTCTGTTGGCAGGTGCGGGCAATAGCCTGTTCGGCATTGTCGACCATAAGCTCCTCGCCGAAGGCGTTGATGTAGTGTTTGGTACGTCCCGATACGCAGATTTTCAGCGGGTGGGTCGAGAGCACTTTCACGGTGTCGCCCATGCGGTATCGCCACAGACCACCGTTCGAGGTAATGACGAGCTCGTAGTTGCGTCCCGCTTCTACTTCCCACAAGGGTACTGCTTGTTCGCTGTTTCCCCCCAAGGGAATAAATTCGTAGAAGATGCCCAAGTCGATGAGCAGCAACATGCCCGGCGTGTCGAGCTCGTTTTGCACGGCAAAGAAGCCCTCCGAAGCATTGTAGGTCTCGACATAGTGCATCTGCGGGCTGGAGATGAGCCGTTGGTATTGTTCGCGGTACGGAGCAAAGCTGATGCCGCCATGGAAAAACACTTCGAGGTGGGGCCATATTTCCGACAAATCTTGTCGGCCCGTCTTTTTCAAAATGTGTTTAATGAGGACGAGAAACCACGAGGGGACCCCCGAGAGGTTGGTGACATCGCATCCGATGGTGCTGTTGGCAATGGCTTCGAGCTTGGTGTCCCACTCGCTCATGAGGGCGATTTTTTTCGAAGGCACTCTGATGAGGTTGACGAGCGGGTGGATATTCTGTATGAGAGTGGCCGAGAGGTCGCCGCAGTAGGCCGTTCCGAAGGGGTTTTGTGCCTGGCTTCCTCCCAAAACAAGTCCTTTGCCCGAGAAAAAGCGGCTCTCGGGATTTTCACGCAGGTACAAGGCTACGCAATCGGCTCCCCCCTGATAGTGGCAATGGCGCAGTGCTTCGGCGCTTACGGGGATAAACTTGCTCTTGTCGTTGGTCGTGCCCGACGATTTGGCAAAATGTCGTATGGGGGTAGGCCACAGAATGTTCTGTTCGCCCCGCATTGTGCGCTCGATGTAGGGTTTCAACTCTTCATACCCGTTGATGGGTACATGTTCGGTAAAACTTTTGTAAGACGATATTTCGTTGAACCGATAAGCCGTTCCTATTTGAGTCTTCCGTGCTTTTTGCAACAGGTCGATAAGCGTTTTCTGCTGGATGATGTCGCCGCAGTCGGCATAACGATCTATCTGGGAGAGCCGTTTTGCAAACAGCGGGCGTAGCAACTTCGTGAGATTCATTTGTCGCAGGTTTTCAATGAATAGCAAAAATAGGCAATTCTCCCGTTATTCCTGTTGTCCAATGTGTGTTTTTTCTGTGACAATTTCCTGATTTTCGTTTTTGCGGGTGGCCAGTACCATTTGTCGGTACGACTTGTCTTTACGCAGCCGGCCGATAGCAATGCGGGCAGCGTTTTGTTGCGATTCTTTCTTGGAATATCCGATGCCTATGCCTCCCGACAGTCCGCCCAAAAGAGCTTGCGATTGAAACACCGGGCTGTTGTTTTGGTCGACCAGTGTTTCAATGAGGGCAAATTGTATGTCGATTTTGTGTTTCTGGCTCCATTCGATGAGTCGAGACTTGAAATTGGTCTCCTCTTTCGACAGTTTTTCGAGGTCGATGAGCGAGTCGATGATACGGGTTTCGATGAAACGTTTGCAGTTGTCGTAACCTTGGTCGAGGTAGATGGCACCGATGAGGGCTTCGAGTGCGTTTCCATACAGGTAGTTGTTGTGTGAGCTGATGCGAGAGGAACAGGTAATGAAACGGTCGAGTCCTATTTTCAATGCGATGTCGTTGAGCGATTCGCGTTTGACGATTTTGGCACGGGTGTTGGTAAGGAATCCCTCCTTTCGGTTGCCGAATCGGTGAAAAAGTATATCGGCAACTATGGCATCGAGAATGGCATCGCCCAAAAATTCGAGACGCTCGTTGTTGATGCGTCTGCCCTGTTCGCAAATCGACGAGGAACTGTGCAGGCAGGCTATTTCGTATAAGTGTATGTTGCCGGGCCAAAACCCCAACAGGTCATGGTATAGAACATAAGGCTCCTTATGACGAAGCATAAGGAGCCTTATACGGTTATAAATCGCTTTAAGCACGTTTTATTTCGTGAATTTCTTTACGATTAAGCTGGCATTGTGACCGCCGAAACCAAATGTGTTGGACAGAGCCGCGTTTACTTCGCGTTTCTGAGGTTGGTTGAATGTGAAATTCAACTTGTTGTCGATTTCGGGATCGTCGTCGCCCTCGGCATGGTTGATGGTGGGGGGCACGATGTTTTCGTCGATAGTCTTCACGCAGATAAGCGCTTCCAAAGCTCCCGTCGCACCCAGCAGGTGGCCGGTCATCGATTTGGTCGAACTGATGTTGAGCTTGTAGGCGTGATCGCCGAAAACTTCCAAAATCGCTTTGGCTTCTGATTTATCGCCGACAGGGGTCGAGGTACCGTGAACGTTGATGTAGTCAATCTCTTCGGGAGCCATGTGGGCATCGTCGAGAGCATTTTGCATCACGAGTTTGGCACCTAATCCGTCGGGGTGGGTTGCCGTCAGGTGATAGGCATCGGCCGAGAGACCGCCGCCTACGACTTCGGCATAAATTTTAGCCCCGCGGGCCAATGCGTGTTCCAGTTCTTCAAGAATAAGGCAGGCACTACCTTCACCCATTACAAAACCGTCGCGCGATGCACTGAACGGACGCGAAGCCGTTGCGGGCGAGTCGTTGCGGGTAGAGAGTGCGTGCATGGCATTGAATCCACCTACTCCCGATACGGTGATTGCAGCTTCGGCACCACCCGATACAATCAGGTCGGCTTTGCCCAGACGGATATAGTTATAAGCGTCGATAAGGGCATGGGTGGACGATGCGCAGGCCGATACGATACCGAAATTGGGACCGCGGAAACCGTAAATCATGGAGATTTGTCCTGCGGCGATGTCGGCAATCATCTTGGGAATGAAGAAGGGATTGAAGCGCGGTCCTTTTTCGGGGGCTACGGCATAGTTCCCTACCTCTTGCTCAAAGGTGCTGATACCGCCGATACCTGCCGAGAAAATTACGCCCGCGCGGTCTTTGTTGACAGCTTCGAGGTCGAGCCCCGAGTCGGCGATGCTCTCTTGTGTGGCAGCCAGTGCAAACTGGGTATAGCGGTCGAGTTTACGGACTTCCTTGGCGTTGAAATATTTCAACGGGTCGAAATCCTTTACCTCGCAAGCAAATTGAGTCTTGAATTCAGATGCGTCGAAAAGCGTAATAGGTCCTGCTCCGCTTACTCCTTTCAGAAGCGCGTCCCACGTGGTGGGGACATCGTTTCCCAGCGGAGTAATAGCACCAAGACCTGTTACTACAACTCTTTTAAGCTCCATAAATTATTAGTTCTTCTCTGCGATAGCTTTTTCGATGTGAGCGATGGCTTCGCCTACAGTCGTGATTTTTTCTGCTTGATCGTCAGCGATTTTGATATCGAATTTGGTTTCGAATTCCATGATCATTTCAACAGTGTCCAAAGAGTCGGCACCCAGGTCATTGGTGAAATTGGCTTCGGGAGTTACCTCAGATTCTTTAACACCTAATTTTTCTACGATAATTTCTTTTACTGTTGATGCTACGTCAGACATAATTTTCAAATTTTAATTAATAAATAAATTAACGTTCTTATTTTTTGCAGTGCAAAGGAATACATTTTTCTCCGAAGAAAAAAAATTTTCTCTTATAAATTACTCATTTTTTGCACATTTGTTGATTTTTTGTGCAGAAAACAGGTGTTTTTCGTGTGGTTTATGTTCTAAAACAGTTGTTTTTTGTTGTGCGACACATTTCTTTTTTGTGGAGTGGAGATATTGAAAATATGTATATTTATTCGAGTGTAAACCCTAATTTTTCTAAAACCGGGCGGTCGGATTCCGAGGCTTCCCGTATGCGGTAGGCTCCGAACTCGCGCCGTAGCGGATAGAGGCCGCGTTGCATCTCGAAGGTTTCGGGTGACTTGCGCAGCCTGAGGTCGTCGTCAAAGGGGTTGTAGGTGTCCCACACGGCTTTTTGCAAAGGGGTGGAAACACCCGCAAGATCGATGAGGGGCTGTGCCGGAGTCGGCGGTGTGATTCCCTGAGTAGGAATGTGTAGCCCTATCCATCGGCCTACGGCTTCGACAATCATTCTCGTGGCGGTCGATTTACCGTCGGCCGAATATCCGGCAATGTGGGGTGTGGCTATGAGAGCCTGGCTTAGTAACTCCTTGTCGATGTGGGGTTCGTTTTCCCAGCAGTCGAGTATGACGGCCGAAATCTGTTGTTGTTTCAAAGCGTATTTCAAGGCTTCGGTCTCTATGACTTCGCCTCGGGCAGTATTGATGAGCAGAGGGGCTTTTGCCAGCGAATCGAAGAACCGGGCGTCGGCAAGGTGGAACGTGGGATATTTCCCGCCTCGGGTGAGCGGAGTGTGGAAAGTGATGATATCGGCTTCGTGGCAAACCTCTTCGAGGGGTGTGAACTCGGCCGCACTTTCGGCCTCTTCGCGCGGAGGGTCGTTGAGAAGGACCCGCATACCCAGCAGGCGGGCATATCGGGCAACGATGCGCCCCACGTGCCCCACGCCCACGATGCCTATGGTGCATTGGCGCAGGGGCTTGCGGCTGCTTTTGCTCCAAGCCAGCAGCGACGAGAGTATGTATTGCCCTACCGATGCGGCGTTGCAGCCGGGGCAGTTTATCCATTCGATACCTTGCTCGCGGCAATAGTCCGTGTCGATGTGGTCGTAGCCGATGGTTGCTGTGGCAATGTAGCGGCAACGGCTCTTGTCGAGCAGGGCGCGGTTGCATTTCGTGCGGGTGCGTATTAGAAGAATGTCGGCGTCGCGCACGGCACGAGCGTCGATTTGCTCGGGCGGCAGGTAGTCGATGCGGGCGTATGGTTCGAGTACCCCTTTCAAATAGGGTATCTTGCTGTCGGCTATGATGTAGGGTATCGTTGTCATAACATACGGTTTTTCTAAACAAAAATAGTAAATTTCCCGGGAGAGTGTACCCAAGAACTATTTTTATATAAGGGAAATAGCGATTTTTCATAAAACTATTGTTATGTTTGTAAAATGAAACAGGACACATCGGGCTTGTGGAGAAGCATTTTGCAACGAAACAGGTGTGTCTATTAACCTATGGAATTTATGACTTTTGCAGAAACCTGTAATCACATTTTTTGGGACACCACGCAGTATTACCACCGATTCGACCAGGTAGACGCCACACTCGAGAATCCGTATGCCGAGGGTAGCATAGAGTATTATCTGTGTTTGAAAAACTGGATAGATGTGGTGCAATGGCACCTCGAAGATATTATCCGTAACCCCGATATCGACCCGCGAGAAGCCTTGGCCATCAAACGGAGAATCGACAAGTCGAATCAAGAGCGTACCGATTTGGTCGAGATGATCGACGATTATTTCTTGCAGAAATATGCTGCCGTCGAGGTGAGGAGCGATGCGACTATCAACACCGAGAGCCCGGCTTGGGCTATCGATCGGCTGTCGATTCTGGCGGTGAAGATTTACCACATGCAGCAGGAGGTGGAGCGTCAGGACGCTTCGCCCGAGCATATAGAGAAATGTCGTGCCAAGTTGCAGGTTCTGCTCGAGCAGCGGGCCGACCTGTCTGTCGCTATCGACCAGCTATTGGGCGAAATCGAGGCCGGTCGCAAATATATGAAGGTATATAAACAGATGAAGATGTACAACGACCCGGCGTTGAACCCGGTATTGTATAAGAAATAGCGAAGGTCGGGATATGTCGTATCGCAAGGTTCTGATAATCCGCTTGTCGGCTTTGGGCGATGTGGCCATGACCATACCGATTGTCTACTCGGTATGTCGTTCCTGTCCCGACACGACCTTTGTCATGCTCACCCAGCAGGCAGCCTCGCAACTTTTCGTGCAAGCCCCCCGCAATTTGCAGGTGGTGGTAGCCGACGTGAAAGGGAGGCACAAAGGTTTCGGCGGGCTTTATGAACTTGCCAAGGAGATGCGAGACCTCTCGATCGATGCCGTGGCCGACCTGCACGATGTGTTGCGCTCGAAATTCCTGCGGACTATTTTTCGATGGTGGGGTATCCGGGTTGCCGTTATCGACAAAGGTCGCCGAGAGAAAAGGCGGCTCACCGCCCGCCGCAAATGCGGCGAATTGCGGCCATTGCGCTCCTCGTTCGAGCGATATGGCGAGGTGTTTACCTCGTTGGGGTTTCGGTTTACCGCCGATTTCGATTCGCTTTATGGTAGGGAGAAGGGCGATGAAAGTCTCTATTCCGGCCTGACAGCTCCCAAGGAGCCGGGCGAATACTGGATAGGAATAGCCCCTTTTGCCAAGCACAAAGGCAAGATTTATCCGCTCGACCGCATGGAGCGTGTGGTAGCGAAGTTGTCGGCCGAGCCGAAGGTGAAACTTTTCCTGTTCGGCTCGGGCGAGTATGAACGCGATATTCTGGCTGTGTGGAAAGAGCGTTATCCCCATGTGGTAACCTTGGCCGACAAGCGTCACGGCTTTGCCGTCGAGCTGGCTTTGATGAGCCATCTCGATGTAATGGTTTCGATGGATTCGGCCAATATGCACCTGGCTTCGTTGGTGGCGGTACCGGTCGTTTCGGTGTGGGGAGCCACGCATCCCTACTGCGGCTTTTTGGGGTGGCACCAGTCGGCCGATAATGTGGTACAGCGGCCGCTCGACTGCCGTCCGTGTTCCATCTTTGGCAATAAACCGTGTCATCGCAAGGATTATGCTTGCCTCGATATAGCTCCCGAGGCGATTGTCGGGCGAGTGAAGAGCCTGAGAGTGTCAGCCGAAAAGAGATAAAATGCGTGCCGAAATTTCTTGTGACCAGGAGTCGTGGCACTGTGGTATTGATAAATAATAATTCGGAAACAAGAACATGAAACTGGTATTGAACCCGTCATATCGTCGGCTCGAAATGTTTATAAAGAACCTGCCTCTCTCGTTTCCCACGTTGGGAGAGTGTATTTATAAGGCCCGTAACGAGTTGCGCAAGTTCTCGTACGAGGGACAGAGCTATGTGGTGAAGAGTTACAAGATACCCTTGTTTGTCAATCGGGTAGCCTATACGTTTTTTCGCTCCGGCAAGGCCAGGCGGGCTTATGAGTATGCGCTCAAACTGCGGGCCATGGGCATAGAGACCCCGGCACCGGTTGCCTATATCGAGATAAAACGGGGCGGCTTGTTGCATCGTTCCTATTTCGTGTCGGAGAATTGTCCCTATCCTCGCATGATGCGCGAATTTGACTACGACGGGATAATCGGCCGCGAAGACATTCTCAAAGCCTTTGCCGCCTTTACGGTCGATTTGCACGAAAAGGGGGTGTTGCATCTCGACTACTCGTCTGGGAATATTCTCTTCGACAAGCGCGACGATGGGAGCATAGCTTTTTCTATTCTCGACCTCAACCGCATGAGATTTGTCACGATGACCCCGAAGATGTGTTTGGCCAATTTCAATCGGTTCTGCCACGATGAAGCCGTTGTGCGTTATGTGGTGGGCGAGTATGCCCGATTGCGCGGTTGGGACGAAACAGCCTCGATCGACGAGGCTTTGATTTCGTATCATGAGTTTTGGACGCGGGTCGAGCGGAAAGAACTTAAACGCCGTCGCAAGAGTTTAGCCTCGTAAAATAGCGGTAATCACAAAATAAATTGCTAAGTTTGCTCCCGAAATGAGGTGAACGGGAATAAGGTCTGTGGAAAATAATCGATTTGACATACGGGAACAAAGATTATCGGATACCGAACGGGAATTTGAGAAGGCGTTGCGCCCTTTGTCGTTCAACGATTTCAGCGGGCAGGAAAAGATTATCGAGAATTTGCGAGTCTTTGTCATGGCCGCTCGTATGCGCAAGGAGCCTCTCGATCACGTATTGTTGCACGGCCCTCCCGGATTGGGCAAGACCACACTGGCCAATATCGTGGCCAACGAGTTGGGGGTAGGGTTCAAAATCACCTCGGGGCCGGTGCTCGACAAGCCCGGTGATTTGGCGGGGCTGTTGACCTCGCTCGAAGAAAACGACGTGCTTTTTATCGATGAGATACATCGGTTGAGTCCCGTAGTCGAGGAGTATCTCTACTCGGCCATGGAAGACTTTCGTATCGACATCATGATTGACAAAGGGCCGAGTGCCCGCTCGATACAGTTAGAGGTGAACCCTTTTACGCTCGTGGGTGCTACCACCCGTAGCGGATTGCTCACCAGTCCGTTAAGGGCTCGATTCGGGATTAATTGCCATCTTGAATATTACGATCACACCATACTGACGCACATCATCGAACGGTCGTCGAGCCTGCTGGGTGTGCCTTGTACCCGCGAGGCCGCTACCGAGATAGCCATGCGCAGCCGGGGAACACCCCGTATCGCAAATGCTTTGTTGCGCCGGGTGCGCGATTTTGCCCAGGTGAAAGGGTCGGGCAGCATCGATTTGGAGATAGCCCGTTACTCGTTGGAGTCGCTCAATATCGACCAATACGGACTCGACGAAATAGACAACAAGATTCTGTCCATCATCATCGACAAGTTCAAGGGGGGGCCTGTGGGGCTCACGACCATCGCTACGGCATTGGGCGAGGATCCCGGTACTCTCGAAGAGGTGTATGAACCCTACCTGATTAAGGAGGGATTTATCAAACGTACGCCCCGAGGACGCGAGGTGACCGACTTGGCCTACACTCACCTGAACCGCCACCGCATGTCGGAACAGGGAACATTGTTTTAAACAAGAAAAATAGACGCTTATGGCCGGCATGAAAAGTTTGGCAAAGGATACCGCAATATACGGGTTGAGCAGTATATTGGGGCGGTTTCTCAACTGGTGTTTCGTATTTCTCTATGTAAACGTACTGAAATCTACGGCCGAGTATGGTATCGTGACCAACCTCTATGCCTATATGGCCTTGTTGCTCATTATCCTTACTTATGGCATGGAGACGGGCTTCTTTCGCTTTGCCAACGACAAGGACGAGAAAGAGCCGCAAAAAGTATACACGACGGGCCTTATCTCGCTGGCCACTACCTCGACCCTCTTTTTCGTGCTCGTGTGGCTCTTCCTCTCACCGCTGTCGCGGCTGTTGGGGTATCCCGAGCATGAAGACTATGTGCTTATGATGGCCTTGATTATCGCCATCGATGCCTTTACGGCATTGCCTTTTGCTTATTTGCGTTACCGGCGGCGTCCCATACGCTTTGCTGCCGTCAAATTACTTTCAATATTTCTCAACATTGCCCTCAACCTCTTTTTTATTTTATTTTGCCCGTGGTTATATGGCATTCACCCCGAGTGGATTTCGTGGTTTTTCAATCCCGATTTTTTGGTAGGATACATATTGGTGTCGAATGTCATCAGTTCGGGAGCGGTGCTGTTGGTGCTCTTTCCCGAGATTTTCGGTGTGCGCTATCGCTTCGACAGGCATTTGTTGCTGCGCATGCTCAAATATTCCTTCCCGCTGCTTATCTTGGGCATTGCCGGTATTATGAATCAAACATTCGATAAAATGTTTTATCCGGTGCTGGCTGTCAACCGCCCCGACGCCATGTCGGAGTTGGGCATATACGGGGCTGTCTATAAGATAGCGATTGTGATGGTGATGTTTACCCAGGCATTCAGGTTTGCTTACGAGCCGTTTATCTTTGCCCGCAACAAAGATGCGGGCGACGGAAACAGGAAATCCTACTCCGAAGCGATGAAATATTTCATCATCTTCGGCCTCTTCATTTTTCTGGCCGTGATGTTTTATATCGACCTCGTGCGTTTCTTTATGCCGGCAACCTACTGCACCGGTCTGAAAGTCGTGCCCATTGTCATGCTGGGCGAACTCTTCTTCGGGATATTCTTCAACCTGTCGTTGTGGTACAAGCTCACCGACCGCACGCAATGGGGCGCATGGTTCTCCTTGTTTGGCTTTGCAATTACGGCCGTTATCAACATCGTGGGGGTGCCGCGTTATGGCTATATGGCTTGTGCGTGGGCTGCTTTTGTGTGCTACCTGAGCATGATGCTTGTCTCGTTCTTTATCGGGCAACGAGTTTACCCTATTAAATACGAACTGGGTAATGCGTTGCGCTATACCTTGCTTACTGCGATTCTTTATGTCGTGGGCACGGCTGTTCCTATCGATTCGTTGCTGCTGAGGTTGGCATTCCGCACCGTCCTTTTGGCCGTCTTCCTGGTCTATTTGTTCCGCCACGATTTGCCGTTGAGCGAAATCCCCGGGTTGAACCGTTTTGTGTCCAAGTCGTGAGTGCGGCAGGATTCTTCTCCAAGAACAGGTTGTAGATTAAGTCATCTTTTTATAAGCAGCAAGCCCTAAAAGTCGTTCTCGACGTTTAGGGCTTGCTGTGTCGGGATACCTCTGCAATCGGTTGGGATTGCAAAGGCTGTTATCCTGTTATTTCACAATTACTTTTACGGTTTGGGCATAATCAGAACCTTTGATTACCATGAAATAGATACCTGGGACAAGGTCGTCGGTCGGGACAAAGGTAAGGGCCGTTTCAGCTTTTTCGATTCCGATTAAGGCTCCTTGCATCGAATAGATTTCGATACTCTCGGCGTTGTTGGCCGATACGGCTATTTTCTCTCCCTGGTTGACCGGGTTGGGAGCCACATCCACATTATTGGTGTTCACCTTTTCGATAGCCGTCTCGTCCTTGCCATATACTTCGAGTTCGGCAATTTCGGTCGTTACCCAGAATCCGAGTCCGATGGTAAAGGCAACCGCTTTGGCCTTGCGGGATTCGGGAAGGTTGTACGATACGTCGGTACCCGGGGCGGCCGTATTGACCGTCTCGAAAACGCTCCCGTCTTCCGAGATTTCAAATTTTATTTCGGTAGGGAGAGCTGCCTCGATATTTTCCGATTCCCGGAAATAGGCTTGGAATCGGTTGACTCTGTATGTATGGGATATTGGGGTGTGAAAAGGATTCCTTCCCGGTCAGAAAGGTTCTCGTCTGTGGTATGATGGTTTGTAAATGATATACTTCAAAGCCCTGATATACCTTTGGGAGCGAGGTATGTCAGGGCTTTTTGTTTTGAGTGTCGGGGCCGGGTTCAAAAAGGGCCCGGGCGATGTTCCCGTCTATGCTGTTCTCCTGTTCGGGAGTTTGGGTCAGCAGAGGCTGTCGAGCCGGTCGAGAGCCTCTTGGGCGGGAGTATATCCCAGTTCGAGAGCCTGTTGATATTGCTCCTTGGCCTGTTGGTAATCCCGGGTTACGCCCAATCCGTTTTCAAAGGCTTCGCCCAGTACCATGTGTGCCCGGCCGTAACCTTCTTGCAGGCAAGGAGCCAGCAAATCGTAAGCCTTTTGCGGGTCTTGTTCTGTGCCCTGTCCGTATAGTATCATTCGGGCCAGGTCAATACGAGCCGGCATGCTTCCGTGCTCGACAGCTTGCGTAAAGTATGAACAGGCTCGTTTGTAGTCTTTGGGGAGGCCTCGGCCATCGAGGTAGTTGCAAGCCAGGTAACGCATCGATTCGCTGTCGCCCAGTTCGCAGCCCCTGAAATACATTTTGTTGGCCAACTCGATATTTTGTGCTGTGCCGCTACCCTGTTCGTAGAGCAGGCCCAGCAGGCTGCAAGCCTCGGGATAATTGGCATCGTAGGCCTTTTGCAGATAGTCGAGAGCCAGTTTGAGATTACGGGGCATACCGTTGCCTTGGTAGTAGAGGCGTCCCAGGTGATACATGGCCCAGGAGTTGCCTTTGTCGGCTGCTTTTTTCAGATAGAAAGCTCCCATGGCATTGTTTTGGGGCACTCCTTGCCCTATCAGATAGAGCAGGGCCATGCCTTTTATCGCATTGATTTCACCGGCGTCGATACCTTTTTGGTAGTAGCGTTTGGCTTCGGCATAATCGATAATCTCTTCGGGCCCGATACGGTAAATCTCGCCGATAAAGCCGAAAGCATAGGTGTATCCCATTTGGGCAGCTTTTTTCAAGTATTGCAGGGCTTGCTGGGGGTCTTGAATCTCCTGAGGCCCGTTCCAATAGAGAAAACCTACGTTGAAATAGCCGTAGACACTGTCGCGTTCGGCAGCTTGTTTGTAGTATTCCAAAGCCTTCTTTTTGTCGGGAGTTACACCTCGACCGTAGAAATACATATCGCCCAGCTGGTTGAACGATTCGGCATGTCCCTTCCCGGCCAAATGCAAGAAATAGGCATAGGCAGTTTTGAATTGGGCCTTGTCGAGAGCTTCGGTTGCATCGGTAAAGAGTGCGTTGTCCGGCTTGTCGGGGATTTCGATTTCGCTGGTATTCTCGTCGACCAGATTTTGTTGCAACTGTTCGAGCCATTCTTGGGCTTCGGAATAGCCTTGCTCGATGGCTTTCTGATAGTAGGTAATAGCTTTGTGCGAGTCTTTTTCGAGCCTCCCGATACCTTCGTTGTGGAGGCGTCCCAGCCAGAAAGAGGCTTTCCCATACCCCATATCCGAGGCATCTTGGAAATAAGACAGGGCTTTGTCCAGATTGGCCGGGATAATCTCGCCGAAGAGGTAGAGCTCGCCTATCTTGTTGATAGCGGCTTCGATACCGTTGTCGGCGGCTAATTGGAAATATTTGACAGCGGCTTCGGTATTTGCGGGCACTCCCTCGATGCCGTTTTCGAGCAGAAGCCCCAACTGGTAGGAGGCTTCGTGGTTGCCCAATCGGGAGGCTTCGGTAAGCAATTCAAGTTCTCGTTGATTATCGGGTTGCAGTCCTCCGCGACCGTTGTGCAGGTAGTAGCAGATGCGCCACATGGCATTGGCATTGCCTTGTTCGATGGCTTTTTGCAGGTAGAAGACGGCTTTACGCTCGTTCTCGTCGGTTCTCTCGGCATTCATGTAGATGCCGCCCAGGAAATTGTAGGCCTGTCCCGTTTTGTCATATTCGGTGGCCCGCTCGTAGTATTTTTTTGCCAGATCGATATTGTGGGGCACGCCCATTCCCATCTCGTAGATGAGGCCGATATGAATGAGGGCACTGGCATCCTTGGCATACTCTTCGATGTATTGCTGGTAGTAGTCGAGTGCGAGCCGGGCGCCCTCCTCAGTATCGAGCGATTCGTAGTGCCGGGCCAGGTCGCGGTAGGCCGCTTTGTAGCCTTGCTCGACAGCCAGGCGGAACATGGCCAGCCCTTTGTCGATGTCGCGGGGCACGTTGGAGGCTCCGCGCAAGAGTATGAAGCCGCAGCTGTACGAGCCGTAACCCGAGCCGTTTTGCGAGGCTTTTAAGAAATAGTCGTAGGCTTTTGCCATATCGGCGGGTACCGATTTCCCGTTAAAGTAAAGGTCACCCAGTTCGGTCATGGCTTGTATGTAGCCCAAGTTGGCCGATTGTGTCAGCAGGTTGACATACTGCTCGGTCTCTTGTGATGCGAGTGCCTGTTGGGCATCGAGGTAGGCCTGTTTGGCAAAGGGGTCGATACCTTTCTCGTCATCATCGGTGTTTCCCGTCTCCATCTGGTCGAGCAGCTGGAAGGCACTTTCGTTACCCATGGCGGCGGCTTGACTCAGGTATTCCATGGCTTTCTCGCGGTTGGGTTCGGTACCCTGTCCGCGCAGGTACATGAATCCCATCGAATAGAACGCATAGGGGTACCCTTCGTCGCAAGCTTTTTGGTAGTACTCCATAGCTTTGCCATAGTCTTGTGTAACACCTTTTCCCGAGTAGTACAGGTCGCCCAGTTCGGTCAAAGCCCGGCTGTGCTTGGCTTCGGCCGCTTGTTCATACCAGTAGATGGCTTTTTCGTAGTCGACGGTAAGCCCGTCTTCGGCCGAATACATATCGCCCAGATTGCACATGGCGTCGGGCAGGTTTTGTTCGGCGGCTTTGGTGAACCAGTTGGTGGCTCTCACGGGGTTTCCCTTGACATGCCAGCCATAGCGGTAGGCTCGTCCCATGTAATTTTGGGCAAAAGGATATCCTGCTTCGGCTGCCTGTTGTATAAGACCGAATCCCTTCTCGGGTTCGCCGGCAATCTCTTTTTCGAGAATGAGCATGCCCAGCCGGTAGAGGCACGAAGGGATAGCGGCATTTACACCTTTCTGATACCATTCGGCGGCTTTGAGTATGTTTTTCTGCACGCCGTCGCCCTCTTCGTAGATGAGTCCGAGGGTAAAAAGGCAGGTCGGTTCGTTGCTACGGGCTCCCATTTCGTACCATTTGATAGCCTCTTTCATATCGCGGCGGCAGCCGAACGAGCCATAATAGTAATATTCGCCCATGTTTTTTTGTGCTTCGGTATAGCCGTTTTCTGCGGCGAGGCGCATGTATTTGATTACTTGGGCATCGTCTTGCTCGACAAAGAGGCCTTTCATGTACATAAAGGCGAGGGAATATTGGGCATAGGCGTTGTTACTTTGGGCTGCGGTAGAGAACCAGTAGTAGGCTTGCTCATAGTCGACCTCGACTCCGTTGCCGTAGAAATAAATGTCGCCCAGGCGGTTGGCGGCTTCGGCCTCGCCCATCTGGGCTGCTTGCAACAGGGGTTCGATAGCTTCGGTGTAGTGTTCGATGTCGCACAGGTTGATGCCTCGTTGCAGGAACTCGTGGCTGAGTGTTTGGGTCATGCCGGCCTGTCGACCTGCCTGCTCGAATTGCAGGGCCTTTTGATACAGTTCGCTTGCCTGCGGGTCGGCATAGTCTTGCGAGGTCATTTTTTCGACAGCGATGCGCATGAGCCCTTCGTAGGCGATATCGGCATGTTCGCCCTCGGCAATGTGACGCAGGTATTCGATGGCTTTTTCATATCCGGTCTCTTGCCCCGATTGCATATGGAGTTCGGCGATGGCCTTGATGGCGTCGACATAACCTGCGTCGGCCGCTTTCTGGAAATACTCCTCGGCTTTTTGCAGGTTGGGGCTTACTACTCCTTTGGCTTCATAGTAGGCCAAACCCAGGAAATAGTAGGCGTCGGCGATTTGCAGGGCTTCGGCCTTGCGGAAATAGTCCATAGCCTTGAACTCGTCCATCTCGGTGCCGATTCCGTAGAAATAGAGTTTCCCCAATTTGCAGATGCAGATGCCGTCGTTGAGCTGGGCTCCTCGTTTGCACCAGTCAAAAAGTTCGTTCGTTCGTTCGGGGTCGTTCTCGATGAGGCCGATGACTTTGTGTATGGCGTCGATGTCGTTGCGTTCGGCGGCTTTGGTATAAAACTCAAATTCCCGGCCGGCGAAAGAGGCGGGAGCCTCGCCGCTCTCGATGAGTTGCGCTATTTTGAGGTAGGCTGGCGAGAAACGTTGCTCGGCCGAGGACAAATAGAGGCTCCAAGCCTTTTGCTTGTTGACATTTGTGCCGAACCCGTTTTCGTACATCGTGGCTAAGTAGTAGAGTCCCAGACTGTCGCCCATGTCGGCCGACTTGGCAAACCAGCGGAAGGCCTGCGAGTCGCCTTTGCTGTCGGGCATATTGTAATAAATCAGGGCCAACCCGTTCATGCCGTCGGGGTTTCCCATTTGAGCTGCTTGGTAGTAGGCCTGTTGAGCCTTTTCGAGGTCTTGGTATTTTTCGTCGAACTGGTAGAAAAGCCCTAACTCGAAATAGGCGTCGATATACTCTTTGTCGAGAGCTTTTTGTATCCATTCCAGCCGTTTTTCTGAATTGCCTCGTTCCATTTCGAGGTAAGAGAGCTTAATCATGGACCACTCGTCGTCGCGCTCCTCGGCCAGTTGCAGATAGATTTTCTCGGCTTCTTCCCGGTTCATGGGCAGTCCATACCCGTTGTCTTTCATATAAGCGATTTCGCCCAAGGCCATGATGTTGTTTTGGGCGGCGGCGTTCTTGTAGAGCGAGAGGGCTGTGTCGTAGTTCTGTTCTACGAAGTTGCCGTTTTCATACATGTTTCCCAATAGATATTGGGCGTAGGAGTTTCCGCTGTCGGCGGCTTTTTGAAACCATTCGAACGCTTTCTGGTAATTGCGCTCTTGGAATTTCCCCCGGTAATAAACTCGCCCGACGATGACTTGGGCAAAATCCAGTCCCTCTTCGGCATAGGGGAGGAAAGTTTCCAAAATCCCGGGCCACAGTTGGTAGCCTTTTACCTTGTTGCACAGAATGTCGCAGAGCAGATGTTGTGCCTCGGTGTTGCCGGCAGCGGCCTGTTTCAGCAAAATCTCGGCCGCCTCTTTGTATTTGTGGTTGCGGTAAAGCCTGACGGCTTCTTGGTAGATGGCGGGATTTATGCCGGAGCTTGTGCTTGCCTTGTTGGGCGTTTTTGTGCCGGGAACCCCGATGTTCCCTCCGGCAGGGTGATTGCCGGGTTGGGGCATCGACCCCGGGTGATTGCCGGGCTGGTGTTCGTTGAGCAACATCGATTCGAGCACCTGATCGATTTTCGAGTCGATGATGTTGAGGATACTTGTAATCATGTGATCCCACTGTGCCTTGTCGTTGAGGTAGTTGCACAGAGGCTGCGTCTCCGACGGGTGGATTTGCCGCTGGTAAATCCAGTCGATGATGCGTTTCGATTTCTCGGTGATGTTGCCGATGAGCAGGGGTACGACTTTCATGTCGTTTTGTTCGACTTGTTCTCTGATCCACACCAATTCTTTATTGACGATGTAGTCCGACGAGACAAAACTCTCGCTAATTAATAAGATGGCAATGTGCGACTGCACGATGTGGTTGTGAATCTCTTCGTCCCATTTCTCGCCGATGACGAGCCCTTCGTCAAACCATATTTCGGCATCGGGGCTGGTGTGACGCCTGATTCGGGGAATGAGGTGTATGTTGCCGGGTCCGTCGAGTACCCACTCTTTGTCTTCGTGGGCATAACTGATAAAGATGTGTGCTTTTGCCATGACAAGTATGATTTAGCTGTATCCTGTTTTTGAAATAAAAAAATATGAAATCTCCCGAAACAAAGATAGCTTTTTTAAGAGCTTGCTGCATGAGATGGGGGTATGTTCTATAACACAAAAGGCAGCTTGGCTGCCTTTTGTGTGGAGTATCGGGGGGCTATTCAGATTCTTTGAGAATGAAAACCAATCCCGAGGTGTCGTTGCCTCCTTTGCCCCAGGCCTCTACCTCGATGAAAAAGGGAGTGCCGGCTTCGAACTCGTCGACCCGGAACCGATAGACTGTGGCGGTTGTATCCGAGTCGGCAGCTGCAGGCTCGGATACCTCGGCCAGCAGTTCGTCGCGCTTGTAGAGTTTCAGTTTGCCCAAGTGTAACGAGTTGTTGCCTTTGGTGGGAATGAACGAGATTGCGTAGTTGCCGTTCCCGGAAATCTTGCCCGTACATTCAAATCGCCATGAAGCGTTTTGGGTTTGCACGGTGAGGGGTTTCCATTCGGTCGTGAACTTGCCATATGCGGCATAGGCCGAGTAGTCGGGAGCGAAATAGATGGGCAGTGAGTAGTGGCGGTCGGTGGCGACGGTGATGGCCTTGAAATCGCTTTTGTCGCTCACGGTTACCGGGGCTGTGTAGAGCGGCGAGTGTATCGTGGGATAGGAGCCGTCGGTGGTGTAGCGTATGTCGGCATGGGCAACGGCAGGTTGCAACGTGAATTTCAAGGAACCGTCGGTGGTCGCCTCCATCTTTTCGATGTGAGGTTCGGGCACCCGGTAGTGGCACCCTTTGGCATCGAGCCGGGCAAAATGGTGGCTCAGGCGGTGGCTGAAATCGGAATAGTTACGGGCTGCCTGTGGGCACCAGGCTACCTCCGAGAGGGCAAGCAGCCGGGGAAATGTGAAATATTCGGCGTAGTTTTCCGAACGGTTCTCGTCGAGGTAGTCGATTTCTTGCAATACGGTTCCGTGAATAAACTGGTCGCTCCAGAAACAGCCCTGCACGCCGATGACAGTCGACTCGGGCGAGTAGTCGTTTATTTCCATGCCATAGCATTTCTCGACAGAGATGGGCGGCATCCAGGTTGCCCCTTTCACCTCGCCGGGCGTTGAGCTTTCGGGGAAATCGAAATACATGTGTGTGGCGGGGGTGAGAATCGCCCGGTGGCCCGTGCGGGTCGCTTCGATGGTGTCGGCTACGTTGTGCCAGAATACACCCACGACCGGGGTATTTACCTTGCCTCGGAGAAGAATCTCTTCCCAGCCCACGACGGTGCGGTTTTTCTTCCTCATCATTTCGGCAACGACATTGGTTAGATAGCCTTGTAAATCGGAGGCTTTTTCCAGCCCTTCGCGTTTGACGACAGCTTGGCAATGGGGACACGACTCCCACCGGGTGTAGACCGCCTCGTCGCCTCCGATATTGATGTAAGGGCTGGGAAACAGAGCGACCGTCTCGTCGAGAATGTCGCTCAAAAACCGGATAGAGCTTTCCTTGCCCACGCACAGCAGGTCTTTGCTGATGAAATGTTGTGTGGGCATCTCGTGCTGCAAGCCGGTGCAACTGAGCCAGGGGTAGGCAACGATGGCCGACAGGATATGGGCCGGGAACTCAATCTCGGGGATAATCTCGACATTGCGCACTTGGGCATATTCGATTAACTCCTTAATATCTTCTTGAGTATAATATCCACCCAGTCGCTTGTGGTCGGGGCCGGCCCAGGCTCCCACCTCGGTAAGCCGGGGATATTTCTTGATTTCGAGACGCCAGCCCGAGTCATCGATGAGATGGAGTTGCAGTTTGTTGAGCTTGTACATCGCCATCATGTCGATATATTTCTTCACAAACTCCTTGTCGTAGAAATAGCGGGCCACGTCGAGCATCATGCCACGCCAGGGGCGGTTGGGCGCATCGTGTATTGTCACGGCCGGAGCAGCCCACTCCACATCGGGCCGGCGGCGGTCGCCATATATCTCGGCGGGGAAGAGTTGCAGCAACGTTTGTATGCCATAAAATACACCTCCTTTATCCTCGCCCGTGACGGTGACGGTCTTGGGGGTGACGGTCAGACGGTATCCTTCGGGCTTACCCGTTTTGTCCGGGTTTAGTTCGAGGCGAATGGTTGTTTTGCGGGCATCGGCTTTCAGCGCCAAATCCCACCCGGTAGACTGGCTCAATATCTGTTGCAGATATTTGGCCTGCTCTTCGAGCGCGGCATCGTAGCCGATAGTCGCTTGGGAGGTAAGCAGGAAATGTCCCGAGCTTTCTTCTACCCGAAGAGGCTTGGGAATCAGGTCGAGTTCGCTGGCCCAGGCTGTCGAAAGTCCGCAAATCACAACCAGTATTGCGGTCCAACTCTTTTTGGGCGAGGTGATGAATCGTTTCATAAGTGTATCTTGTTTTTGCGTTCTTTGAAAAATCGGGGGTGACAATCCCGAAATGCTTGTTTATGATGGTATTAGTTTGCTGTATACTATTGGTTAGGGCAAATATCCCGTTATGGGTATATTCTTGAAAAGGTAAAGATACACAAATATTTTCAATCCGGAGGTAATGCCATAAAAAATGGGTGCTGAGAACCGGAGGTGAAGATAAGTCTCTTTTCTTGTCTGTATTTTGCCGATATATGAAATAAATGATTATCTTTGTTGTTAACGATTGTTCGGGAGCATCGCTAAGGGGCGATAGATTCTTGGAAGATTAGGATGTAGATAAGCCGATTGAGATAGATACAAGTGGCGGTGCGATTCTCGTAAAAGCCGTATTGGGAAATGTCGTGAACCCGCCTTGAAAGGAATAGAATCCTTAATTTTATGATAATATGAAAACAAAATCACCGGTGTATATTCATTTGGGAGAGGCGGTTGAGAATCCGCCTTTGGGTAGCAGTCATTGGTTTGGTTATCCCGATTTGCCGCCCGATATGGAGATTCCGCAAATCGAGGAAGATGGAGAGCCGTATGCATTGACATTGGTTTGCCAGATTAACTTGTCGGATCTTCCTTTGCCGACAGCCGGGAAGGGCCTTCTGCTCTTTTTTGCCGACATTTCTTATTATTGTGGCAACTGGGGTGAGGCATCGATAGGCTCCCATATTTCGGACAACCGAGTCTGTCGGGTTGTTTATGTCCCGGAAGACAGGTTGGGTGAGCTGGAAAATTGCCGGAAATTCTTTTTCGAACAAGACGAGGCGAAAGCAATCCGATTGACTTTCAATTATGAGAAACCGAATTTCGACGAACCCGAGTTGCAACTGTTCGGGCAAACCGGCCATTTGGAGTGGGAAGATTGGCCAAGCCCTTGCGAGGGGTGGCAGTTGCTCCTGATGATGGACTCGATGTCGGGAGCGGACTATTCTTATAATTTCATCGATTGGGGAGTCTTGTGCTTTTTGATTGAGCGGGAGGCTCTCGAACGGAAAGATTTTTCGAATGTCAGAACCATAATTTTATCCACATGATACTGTCTGTTTCTCTTGAAACCAATGCGTTAGGCTCTGTCTCGCATCATCATTACTATGTCTCTCCCGCCGACGTAGACAGGGGAATCTATGTAGACACTCTGTTCCCGGATAGTTATAGAGGTTTTGTCAAGTCTATCCACGTTCAAAGTGTAGACGACGGAGAGGCGGTGCAGATTACGAGCGAGTATGGCTCGTGCAAATATCCTTCGGATAAGGAAGCTACTTGGTTGTCGGGGCCAATCGGGTTGGACTACGCTTCATGCGATATTGCCATAAGTCTGATTCCTGAGTATACGCCTACTTGGGACATTTTGACTGTCAAGCACGAAGGCGCCACCGAGGTATTCCAGCGCGAAGAGATTGTAGCCGGGGTCAATATCGGGGAAATCCACCCTCGTGTAGATGGAAGCCTTATCCCGTGGCTGAATACCCGGGTAGAATATGCCGACGACGATATGGTCATTCTTCTTACGCCCGAGAAGGTCACGGTTGTTTTAGGGCGGGAGCCTGTTACTGCTGGCGAAGAAATATACGATTTGCACTCCTTCTCGACGATAATCCACGAATGGGACGATGTGGCGAATAAACCCGTGAAATTCATTGTCGATACCTGGGATTTGACCGACAGCCTCGAAGATGCCGAAGCGGCTTTGCGGATAGCCGATGCTGTTGAAGAACAACAGCCCGAGATGCTTGAGATTATAGCCAAATATATGGGATATGCCGCCGACCTGGGATCGGAAGAGGCCTTGGCTTGGCTTCGCGACTATCACGAGGTCGACGACTCGCGCTACCACCCGTATGTGTAGCAATATGATAATTTCAAACACCCCCCCCAATGCGGTTGATGTGATGTGTGGAGGTCAGAATAGCCTGCGGTATTCATACACCAATATCATGATGCAGACCTCAAAAGAAGGATATGAAACCTATCTGAGGACGCCTGAGGCCGATGAAATTTCGTATACGGAGGACAATTATGTCGTGATGAAAAGTTCGACCGGCGAATATTCGATAAAGATATATCGGATTTCCTAATTACATCACAGGTGAGGAAATCTGGCAGGAATATTTCAACGGGAAATCATAAAAACATCGTTATAAGATACAAGAAGAAATCTCGATATTAAATATTTCTGGGAAGAATCAACGGTAGTGCGATTGAGACAACCCGCACCATCTAAGACTATAAAACACCAGCGCGACAAACAAAGACAATTTGATCGTCGCGCTGGTGTTTAGTTGTTTAATCTATTCGAAGGTCGTCAATACTCCTCCTCGTTGAAGAGATTTATTTATATTGATTATTAATATATTATGCGATAATCAATGAAATTTGCGCAAACAAACCACACCGTCTGAGGTGGGCTGAGGCGATGGGAGGAATAGGAAGACAAATAAAACTTTTTTGTTGATATTTTATTTATTCAATTACTATACTCTTTTCTTTTTTATAACTGCAATTATACTTAAGATAAGAGATGTTATTGACAATATATATAACGCCACGATATTCCAAAAATTAATATTCCATAATATAACACCTTTGGCAGGAGCTAACATATTTATTTCAGATTTAGAAAGAAATAATATTAGAATAACAAATGAACACAATGCTACAACAATAATCGCCCTTTTAAAATATTCTTGAGCCATTGTCATATTATCCACTTTATTGTTAATAGTTATGGCATTTCTCTCTATCTTATTAGCAATTCTAACAATCAAATCTATATAATATTCGTCTTTAGCACTTTTGATGAGAAAATCGTTCACAGAGATAGAATAATAGTTCTTTCGTTCTAAAGCCTTTATAGAAAACCATACAGTTCTAGACATGTAGAGCGTTAAAATAAAAAGAAGAAATACCAAAATTGATACTGTTATATCAAAATCGTTCCCCTTTACAAGAATAGAAGCAACACCAAGAACTACAGAGGTAACAACACTTATTGTTCCTATAAATAACGAGGATTTGCTTTCAATTCCTTTTCTCCTTTCTTCTTCCCTATTATAACAATCTAATGTATATCTAAAAGCTTCAGGTAAAATGAATTATCGACTAATATCTTATCTCTAGTCAGTTCTTCAAATTTAGGTGGTTCTCCCTTTTCTAGTAAAGGCCAGAAAAATTCTCGAACTTGTTTAAAAACACTCATATTCAAGTAAGTTTGTTATTTCATTCGATATTTCATATCCCGTTTGTTTTTCTATCCATGCCCACTGCCCATTGGGATTAATTTCTAGAAAAATATAGTTGCCTTTTTTATCCAATATAAAATCTATGGCACCAAATCGAAGGTTAAGTGTTTTAAGTAAAGATATGCATTGGTTTAAAATCATATCGGGCAACTTTATTTTAATATGGTTTAATACATGTTCTCCTTTGCGCCAATCAACCAATGTATCGGTATTATGCTGATAATCAATCAATACAGCAAATGCTTTCTCTCCAACCATTGTTACCCTTACATCATATAATTTCTCTATATGCTCCTGAAAGAAATTCGGAGAAAATTCGATTTGGCCTTTTTGAGGATTTTCTCTCAGTTTATTAGTAAATACGACCTTAGGCACATTTTCATCTTCGATAAGCCCTGATTTTATTGGTTTTACAATACAATCTGCATGATTCCGGTTATAAAACTCCACTGAATCTTTGTAAACATTAGTTATAATGCTATTAGGAATAGTGAAACCAATTGCTTTTGCAAGTTCTAGCTGATATATTTTATTTTCAGCTTCTCTGATTGCAAATATTGGATTTATCCAATATGAATCTTTCAATATTTTGTAGAGCCCTTCTAATGTATAATAGAATTCATTTTTAAGGAATAGTATTTCTCCATTACTTGCATCCTCAATACTTATTTTTGGAAGTTCTGGCCTTCTAAAATAGACAGAAGTAAATTCTTTGAGATCAAATTGTTTGCAGATTATAGTATCCGTAAGTATAAATGAATCTTTCTGAAAATCAAAAGTCAAGAAGCAACTTTTGGAAATTTCCTCTGTGTTAAATCTATAAAAGAAAAGATTTTTCTCCTTTAACCGTTTAACAATAAAATCTGATGTTAAATCATTCTTATTAGTTATAATCAAAACCTTGGTCATCCTGTTCTCTTGCTGTAAAAGTTTTTGTATTTAATTCCAAAAGAAAATTAAAATTATCGTCTTGTTCTCGAGCAACTTTTGTTTTTGTCTGTAATTCTATAATAGAATCATTATCATCTCGTTCATTTATAACTCTGGTTTTTGTCTGTAAAGACATATCAATGTTGGTAGAGTCTATAAATGCAATTCTTTTATTACCAATAGTAACTACGTTTAAAGATTCTGTAAAATCATATTGATAAACAACCTGTCGCTTTTCTTTTCTTTCGATTGCGTAATCTAATATAACCGATTTCATAAAGTCATTGTAACGTTAAATAGGGACTGTCGTTTAATTCCGTCATTATGAGTCAATCGGCAGACTGTCCCGGTAATTTTTCCGATCGAACTCATCTTTTTATATTTTCGGCTCCGT
>CASFYQ010000007.1 GCA_949298955.1 uncultured Bacteroidales bacterium | reverse complement strand
ACATCACCGTCACGGCGTGGTGGCCCTACACCGCTGGCGAGACAACCCCGCCTGCCGTGAAGGTAGCTGCCGACCAAAGTGCCCGGAAGGACTTCGAGGGCAGCGACCTCATCGTAGCCGAGGAACAGACGGTGAGCTACGGCAACCCCACACTCCGCTTCACCCACTGCACGGCACGGGTCACCGTCATCCTGACGGACTACACCGAGGGGATGGCGTCCGTCAAGTTGACCGGCCTCTCCACCGAGAACGGCAACCCGGCCGTAATCGCCCCGTATGGCCCCGCAAAGTGTGGCAACGGGCACGGCCTTCATCACCTGCGCCTTCACCAACGGCAAGGTCTTCGTCTATAAGATGAAGGAGGCTACCGACTGGCAGGCGGGCGAGGAATATACCTACACCGTCTCCCTCGCTGCGGCAAAAGACCCGGGATACACCGTATCTGAGGACGGCAAGACCTACGAGGTCTACAACGCCGAGGGACTGAAGAACATCGCCAAGCTGGTGAACGACGGAAATACCGGCATCGACATCACCCTTGACACAGACCTCACCCTGACGGGAGAGTGGACGCCGATAGGCACTGAAAGCCAACCATACACCGGCACCTTCAACGGTAAAGATAAGACCATCACGGGGCTGACCGTCAACCAAGAAGGGACAAACTATGTAGGGCTGATTGGCTACCTCGGCTCCGGCGGCAAGGTGCAGAACGTGGTGCTGGAGGGCGTACAGATAACAAGCGACAACAGTTCGGGCTATGCCGGCGGCGTGGCAGGAAATAGCTTTGGAGGCACCATTGAAAACTGCTCGGTGTCGGGCAGCGTCAGCGGTAGCTTCAGCGTAGGTGGCGTGGTGGGCTCTCAATGGGGCGGTTCCATCACCGGGTGCAGCTCCTCGGCCACAGTGAAGGGCGTGACCTATGCCGGCGGCATAGCGGGAGAAACGAATTACGGTGCCACCCTGACCGCCTGCTATGCCACGGGCGACGTGACCTTAGAAATAGCCCCCACAGAGAATATCTCTGGCGGCGGTGTGGTGGGATTCAACGGAGGAAGCAGCATCCTTGCCTGCTATGCCATTGGCAACGTAACTAGTACAGGTAGTAGCACTGGCAGTGTATGTATCGGCGGCTTGTTGGGAAATAACTACACCGCCGTGACCGCCTGCTACTGGAAGAACAATCAGGAACAAGGCATCGGCTACAACCAGGGAGGCACCGACGTCGAAGCCACCAAGGTGGGTGGTAACATCACTTGGCAGAATGCCGTTGATGACATGAACAACGCATTGCAGAGCGCAGGCTCAGAGTGGCGTTACGAACTCACCGGAGCATTGCCTACCTTGAAGAAGCAGTAAACCGTCGGGCGGGAAAAGTTCCGCCCGTAACGGAAAATAACCGAAGTATAACCCAAAAAGAAAAGAACTCCCATTCCGGGCGGGAGTATTGTGCCCGGTAACATCATACAGACACCGCAGCCAAAAGAATAATATAAAAAATGAGGTAACCCGCATGAAACAGAAAACAATAGCAACCAGACACCTGCGCACCAAGATAGCGGCAGGATATGTGCTGATACCGCGTATTTTCGCCCATTCGTTGAACACCTTGTTGCCCCAGTAGTCAGGCAGTGAATCGGCGATGAACGACGGAAGCCCGCCGAAGAGCTTTTCGCTTTCACCATATACAGGCAACCCGTTCCTGACGGAAACGCTATGGATGGAGGCCCGCAAAGGGGCGATGTCGTATCCGCTGCCGAGGAAGTCGCGGTCGAAATAGAAGCATATCTTTTCCGTGTATCTTTCCTTGTAGGCGACCAGCGAACCCACTCTCCGGTTCCACAGGAAAACATCAAGATTCCTTATCATTACTGTTCCTCCTTACTCGTTTGGGTATGTATTTGTTCATCTGTTTCAATGCCATCGGGGGTACGGGCAGTTCGGGCAGCAGGTCGGACAGACGCTGTTCCAGGCCCAGCACGCGCAGGAGCGAGATGAAATTGTTGAGCGTGATGTTCCGGTTCATTCCCTGTTCGAGATGGCTGATGGTGGTCAGGCTTACGCCGGACTTCTCCGCCATTTCTCTTTGGCTTATGCGGGCGGCAAGACGGTACTCCTTCAAGCGTTGGCAAAGAAGGGCGATGATGTCTTGGTTGGTAGTATAAGAAAGATTGTTCATATAGTCATATATTGCTATTCTTTTGCAAATATAGAAACAAATATCCATATATGACTATTATTGGTGTGCATTTTTATTTCGCTTGTTCAGACATCCTTTATCACCCTTTTATCTGGCGGCGGAACGACCATCTCAAAACATCAGTAGATGAAATCCAATGGATAGAGGTTGCCGGAAGTTATTCCCGCATCTACCTGACGGGAGGTCGCATCCTCGTAATTTCTTTCAACCTCGCATCGGTCAGGCGCAAGCTGCCCGAAAGCGACTTCATCCGGATTCATCGTTCCCGCATCGTAAACCTCAGGCATGTGGAGACATTGGTCGGGAACAGTCTGAAGATAGGCAAGAAAAGGGATAAAAAAGGGATAATGGGAAAGAATACCCGTAAAACATGGGGAATGCGAGATAAAAGCATTATTTTTGTGATTATGACAGATAAAAGGTTAACCTCCATAAAAACAGACCTCCCTTGATAAACACATAAAGCAACAACAGAAAGAATGGCGAAAATCAACGTAAAAGATACAGAAGTGTCGGTTATTCGTGTTCAAGACGAGGATTACATCAGCCTTACCGACATGCTGAAGGCCAAAGATGGTGAGTTTTTCTTCTCCAACTGGCTGAGAAACCGAAATACGGTGGAATTTCTTGGCATTTGGGAGAAACTGAACAATCCCCATTTTAATTGTGCCGAATTCGACATAATTAAAAGTCAGGCCGGGTTAAACAGTTACAGGCTGAGCGCAAAAGAGTGGATGCAGAAAACCAATGCCATAGGCATTGTTTCCAGAGCAGGACGATACGGAGGCACATACGCCCACAAAGACATCGCCTTTGAGTTTGCCATGTGGATTAGTCCGGAATTCAAGGTTTACCTGATTCGAGAGTTTCAACGGTTGAAGGAGCAGGAACAGGCACAGATAGGCTGGAATGCAAAGCGTGAATTGTCGAAAATCAACTACCGCATCCACACCGATGCCATCAAGCAGAATCTCATTCCGCAGGAGATAACCCCGGCACAAGCTTCACGCATCTATGCTAACGAAGCCGATGTGCTGAACATGGCACTCTTCGGAATGACCGCCTTGGAATGGCGCGACAAGCATCCCGACCTGAAAGGCAATATCCGCGACTATGCGTCCATCAACGAATTGATATGCCTGTCGAACATGGAGAGCCTCAATGCGGTGTTCATACAAGACGGCATACCCCAGCGGGAACGGCTCATCCGCCTGAACCACATTGCCATACAACAGATGCAGGTATTGGAGGACCTGACCGGAGGACGAAAGCTTTTGAAATGACCGTCAGCGATATGTGTCGGCCTCACCGGACTGTAATGTGGAAACAGCCTTGGCGTATCTCGTATTTCACGAAACATTTATGCTCCTTGCGCAGGTCGTAGAGAACCTCGCCCAAGAGGATACGCAAGCGATCGGAGGGAACGAAGCAAGCCGAGTCGGTCACGTTGTAGCGGTTGTAGGCAATGTCGAACGTGGTGCCGTAGCGGTGAGCCGAGTTTTCGCTGGCGTTGGTATTGCGGCGGCGCAGCGACCGTATCGACTCGTCGGAGCGCAGTGCGCTGGTGAGAATGATTTGCCGTCCCCAGGCTCCGCGGCCGGCCAGCGAGTCGTTGAAATTCTTGCCGATGGTCATGAGCAGCCATTTGGTTTTTGGGGTGAGGTAGGGTATGGAGTGGGTGAGTTTGTCGACGGTATAATATTCGCAACTGTCGATTTTGGCGAGTTTCCAAAATCCCAGTCGACGGGCTTCGTCGAGCGACTCGAGAGGCTCGATGCCGTTTTTGCGGGCGCTGGCGAGGTGGCGGTCGTTGAGGTCGTTGAAGAGTTTTCGGAAACTGGCGTACCGTATGGGGCTCTTTCGCCAGCCGACCGGGCGGGGCTGGGTTTGCTGTTTCATTTCGAAGGTGTCGATGAGCGCACTTTCGGGGTAGTCGGGTTCGACCTGCTTGCCTTTGCAGCCGGCGATGAGGAGAGAGGCGAAGACGAATGCGAGGGGGAGTAGGGAGCGACGCATGGGGCTGATGGTTTTCCGGGGATTATTGAGCCGGGTAGCCGACCGTTTGTGTCAATACTGCTTTTTGCCGTTCGTTCAGTTTCAGAACCCGGGCCAGCTCGTCGGCATCGAACGAGCCTCGCACAACAGTCCCCAGTCCGGCCGAGGCACAATAGAGGTAGATGTTTTGGGCTATGCAGCCGCAATCGACGAACATCATGTCGTTGCCCGGAGCCTTGTCGAGGTCGGCCACGAAGATGAGGTTGAGCGGCGCCGTCCGGGCAAAGGGTTGCATGCCGGCGCTTTCGCGAAAATCGCCTGCCGCCACTTGGGTGAGCACGTTTTGCCGGGCATCGTAGCAGTAGGCGCCTTGCGGGGTGATGACATAGAGCGAAATCTCCTGCCGGTTCAACGCCGAGGGGGCGGTGCGTTTATCCTCGCGGTTGTATCCCCAGGCCGCCCACAGGAGGTCGGCGAGTGTCTGCGGCTCGATGACCCGGTCGGTATCGAACAGGCGGGTCGACGCCCGTTGTGAGAGGGCCTGCATGAGGGGTTGTCCGCCCTGTTTCCGGGGGAGGGGAAGCTCGATGTCTTGTGCCGGGACAAGCAGCGGCACTATGAGGAGAGACAGGAGTAAACCTTTGATTTTCATAAGACTTTTTTTATGTGTGACAAGCAAAGATAATGATTTATTCGGCAGGAGATGAAATTAAAAATGTAAAAATTATCAAAGTCGAAGAAAATAAAAGAGTTACCACAAGGGGGAATCGGGCGGAAAGTTGTACTTTTACGCCGTGTTTTCCAAACGATGAAATCGAGCATGTTGACAAGAGTACGGTTATTCGCGGCGGCGCTGGCCGTCGCCCTGCTGCCGGCTGCGGGCATACAGGCGCAAACGGCTCCGCAGGCACAAGATTCGATGCGTCAGGCACAAGATACGTTGCAGGTGAGTCTGCTCACGTGCGGCCCTGGTACCGAGGTGTACGAACTGTTCGGGCACACGGCCTTGCGGGTGAGACAGCCGGGGCCCGGCGGCTTCGACTATGTGTTCAACTATGGCATGTTCGATTTCAATGCTCCGGCCTTTGTGTGGCGTTTTACCAAGGGAGAGACCGATTATTGTCTGGGAGTGAACGACTTTCACTCCTTTCTTCTTAACTATGCGGTGCGTGAGTCGCGGGTCGACGAGCAGATACTCAACCTCACCCCCGGGCAGAGCCGGGCCCTCCTCGATGCCTTGCTGGAGAATGCCTTGCCCGAGAACCGGGTATATCGTTATAATTTCCTATTCGACAACTGTGCCACACGTCCCCGCAACATGGTCGAGGCTGCCCTTGGCGGGCGGGTGCGTTATCACGAGCCCGAGGGAGAGTTGCCCACCTTCCGCCGGGAGATAGACCGCTATGCCGAGCGTTGCCCGTGGCTCATCTTCGGCATCGACCTGGCATTGGGAAGCGCCTTGGATCGGCCCATGACCTATCGCGAGCAAATGTTCGGCCCCGAGGTGTTGAAAGAGGCTTTTGCCGGTGCCGAGATACAACTCACGCCCGACTCGGCCTCGGTACCACTGGTGAGCCGCACCGAGGTGCTCTACGACCCCGAGAATCCCGCCCTGCCCGGTATAACCCCGTTTTACCTCACTCCCCTCTTTGTTGCCTGGGTGCTGGCGGCTGTTGTGGCGGCAGTCTCGGTCTATGACATGAGGCGTCGTCGCTGTTCGCGGGTGTTCGACACAGTGCTGTTCACCGCCTACGGGTTGGGAGGTGTGGTTGTCTTTTTCCTCATGTTCGTCTCGGTTCACCCGGCCACTTGGCCCAACTATTCGGCCTTTTGGCTCCACCCCCTGTGGTTGGTGGCAGCCCTCTTTATTTGGTTTAAATCTCTTAAAAATAGCGTCAGATACTATCATTTTGCTAACTTTGCGGGGCTTTTGGTTTTCATGGCTCTTTGGCCCTGGATTCCGCAGCAGTTCAACGCGGCATTCATTCCGCTGGTGTTGGTGTTGATGATGCGTTCGCTCACCTACTTGTGGGTGGCGCACGCCCAAAGAGCAGAACTGAACGGATATGAAAAATAAGGTATTAGCGACACTCCTTCTTTCACTGCTGGTCGTACCCCTGGTACAGTCGGCCGATCAGGCTCCCCGCCTGGTGGTAGGCATCACGGTCGACCAGTTGCGCACCGACTATCTGGTGGCGTTGCAGCATCTCTTCGGAGAGAAAGGCTTCAAGCGGCTGATGAAGGAGGGGGTTGTCTGCGAAAATCTGGTCTACGACTATCCCAATGTCGACAAGGCTTCGGCCACGGCGACCCTCTATACGGGCACGACACCCTTTTTTCACGGTATACCTTCGGAGCGGTTTTTCAATACCGCTCTCCAGCGAGAGGAGTTTATCCTGAACGACCCTTCCAAGATAGGCAACTATACCCAAGAGACCTTTTCGCCCGAGCGGCTTAAAACCTCGACTATCAGCGACGAGATAAAAATCGTGAGCGGCGGCCTGGGTCGGGTCTATGCCGTGGCTCCCGATGCCCAGCAGTCGATTATCAGTGCGGGGCACGCCGGGAATTGTGCCTTCTGGATTAACGACCGCAACGGCAAATGGGCTACCACTACCTACTATCGCGATGTGCCCGTCTATATCGAGCAGTTCAACTACGTGCGTTCGCTCTCGACCCGCATCGATACCTTGGCATGGACCCCCGTCTATACTCCCGATCTTTATACGGCGATACCCTATCTCACCAACGATTTCTCGTTCAAGCGGACTTTCTCCCGCGATAGCCGAGACCGTTTCGCGCAGTTCAAGACCACGGCGCTGGTCAATGGGGAGATTACCGATGTGGCCGTGGAGTTTCTCGATAAAGGGCTTTTGGGCCGTCGGGGTGTGCTCGACATGCTCAACGTGGGCTATACGGCCGGGGTCTATCTGAACAAGACCGTGCAGGAGTATGGGCTTGAATTGCAGGATACCTACGTGCGGCTTGACCGCGACATCGCCCGCCTGCTCGACGAGATAGACAAGAAAGTGGGGCTCGACCACACGGTGGTCTTTTTGGCCTCGACAGGCTATTTCAAGGGCGAAGCCAAAGAGTCGCCCATCTACAATATCCCCTCGGGCGAGTTCTACCCGAGGCGAGCCGTTTCGCTGCTGAATGTTTATCTCATGGCCTTGTACGGACAGGGCGACTGGGTGACGGGCTACCAGAACCGGCAAATATTCCTCAATCGCAAACTCATCAAGGAGCGTGACCTCGATGCCGACGAGATGCGCGACAAGGCGGCCTCGTTTCTTATTCAGATGGCCGGTGTGCAAGATGTGTACACTTCGCAACGGCTGTTGTTGAGTGGGGGAACAGCCCGAATCGCGACCATGCGCAACGGTTACTGTCCCAAACTTTCGGGCGATCTCGTGTTTGACCTCTGCCCCGGCTGGGAGGTGGTTTATGAAGATGACAACGACACCCGCGAGTATGTGCGTGTCAATGCCATTCCCGCCCCTTGTTTTATCCTCGCTCCCGATGTGGAGCCGGTACACATTGCCACACCCGTGCAGGCTACGGCGATTGCTCCCACCGTTTCGCGCTTGCTGCGCATACGTTCGCCCAACGGTTCTTCCGTCGCTCCGCTCTCCGAAATTCAATACTAATCGGGCCCTTGTTGCGGAGTTAGCAAAATTTGCACTATTTTTGCAGGGAAAGATATGGCCTCCTGCGCGGAGGAACTTTTATTAACGAATAAAACAAACACTTTATATGGGATTTAACGATTTATTGAAAAAACTGTTCGGCAACAAGTCGCAGCGCGACTTGAAAGAGATTGAGCCTTATGTTCAAAAGATCAAGGCTATATCGCCCGAACTCGAAAACCTGACTAACGACGAGTTGCGTCACCGCATCGATGTCGTCAAAAAACATATCCGGGATACAGTCGCTTCCGACCGGCAACGCATCGCCGAACTCAAAGAATATGTCGAAACGCTCGACTACGACAAACGCGAATCGACTTGGGAAGAGATAGACAAAATCGAGAAAGAGATTCTGAAAAAAATCGAAGATGTGCTCGACGAGTCGCTTCCCGAGGTATTTGCCGTGGTGAAGGAGACTGCCCGTCGTTTCTGCAAGAACGAGACCATCGAGGTAACGGCCAACGATTTCGACCGCGACCTGGCAGTAGACCACGATTTCGTTCATATCGAAGGCGACAAGGCCATCTATGCCAACCATTGGATGGCCGGAGGCAACGAGGTGGTGTGGGATATGGTGCACTACGATGTGCAGCTCATCGGCGGTGTCGTGTTGCACAAAGGTAAAATCGCCGAGATGGCAACCGGTGAAGGTAAGACCCTCGTGGCTACATTGCCGGTATTCCTCAACGCCCTCTCGGGTAACGGCGTTCATGTGGTGACCGTCAACGACTATCTGTCGAAACGTGACTCGGAGTGGATGGGTCCGCTCTACATGTTCCACGGCCTGTCGGTCGACTGTATCGACAAGCACGAACCCAACTCCGAAGCCCGTCGCAACGCCTACAACGCCGACATTACTTTCGGTACCAACAACGAGTTCGGTTTCGACTACCTGCGTGACAATATGGCCAGCTCGCCGCTCGACCTGGTACAGCGCATGCACAACTATGCCATTGTCGATGAGGTCGACTCGGTATTGATTGACGATGCCCGTACACCGTTGATTATTTCGGGGCCTACCCCCAAGGGCGACGACCAGATGTTCGAGCAGTTCCAGCCCAAAGTCGAGGAACTCGTGAAGATGCAGCGCAACCTGGTGACCAAGTTGCTGGCCGAGGCCAAAACCAAAATCGCATCGGACGACAAGAAGACCCGCGAAGAGGGTGCCGTGCTGCTCTATCGCTGCTTCAAAGGTCTGCCCAAGAACGGAGCTCTCATCAAATACCTCAGCGAGCCGGGTATCAAACCGCTGATGCTTGAGACCGAGGCTGTCTATATGGCCGATAATAACCGTCGTATGCCCGAGATTACCGACGACCTCTATTTCGTCATCGACGAGAAAAACAATGGTATCGACCTTACCGATAAAGGTATCGATGTGATGACCGGCAAGTCGGACGACCCCAATTTCTTCGTGTTGCCCAACATCAGCGAAGAACTCTCCGATCTCGAGAATCAAGGCCTTTCGCCCGAAGAGAAGCAAAACCGCAAAGACGAACTGTTGCAAAACTATGCCATCAAGGCCGAGCGGGTTCATACCGTGCACCAGCTGTTGAAGGCTTATACCCTCTTCGAACTCAACGACCAGTATGTGGTTATCGACAACAAAGTGAAAATCGTCGACGAGCAGACCGGCCGTATCATGGAGGGTCGCCGCTACTCCGACGGTCTGCATCAGGCCATCGAGGCCAAGGAACACGTGAAAGTCGAGGCTGCCACGCAAACCTTTGCCACCATCACTTTGCAGAACTATTTCCGTATGTATCACAAGTTGGCCGGTATGACCGGTACCGCCGAGACCGAAGCCGGTGAGTTTTGGGATATTTACAAACTCGATGTGGTGACTATCCCCACCAACAAACCGGTGGCCCGTATCGATATGAACGACCGTGTGTACAAGACCAAGCGTGCCAAATACAACGCTGTAATCGAGGAGATTGTGAAGATGGTCGAGGCCGGACGTCCCGTGCTGGTGGGTACCACCTCGGTCGAGATTTCGGAGTTGCTGAGCCGTATGCTCACTCTGCGTAAAATCAAGCACAACGTGCTGAATGCCAAACTGCACCAGCGTGAGGCCGAAATCGTGGCCCAAGCCGGACAGACGGGCACCGTGACCATTGCCACCAACATGGCCGGTCGTGGTACCGACATCAAGCTCTCGCCTGCCGTGCGCGAAGCCGGAGGTTTGGCTATCATCGGTACCGAGCGCCACGAGTCGCGTCGTGTAGACCGTCAGTTGCGTGGTCGTGCCGGACGTCAGGGCGATCCGGGTTCGTCGGTATTCTTCGTTTCGTTCGAAGACACCGTGATGCGCCTGTTTGCCACCGACCGCGTGGTGAAGATGCTCGACCGTCTAGGTCTCAAAGAAGACGAGATGATCGAACACAACATGGTTTCCAAGTCGATTGAGAACGCCCAGCGCCGCGTCGAGGAAAACAATTTCGGTATCCGCAAACGCCTGCTCGAATACGACGACGTGATGAATGCCCAGCGTAACGTTATCTACACCAAGCGCCATCACGCTTTGATGGGCGAACGTATCGGTATCGACATCATGAACATGTTCTATGATACCATCGAGGCACTGGTCGAGTCGTATGGCGGCAGCAACGACTATGAAGACTTGTCGATGGAGGTGTTCAAGATATTTGCCGTCGAGATGCCTTTCGACGAAACCCAGTTCCGGGCAATGAAAAAGAGCGATATGATCGACCAGCTTTACGACGCCGTAGTTACCACCTTCAAACGCAAAGGCGAACGCATGGCCGAGATTGCCCACATGAACATCAAACCCTTCGTAGAGCAGCGGGGGCTTTCGACCGGCATGATACGGGTTCCCATCACCGATGGCAAACGGGTGTTTGGCATCGCTTGCGACATCAACGAAGCCTACAAGAGCGAGTCGCAATCGGTGGTGAAACAGTTCCAAAAAGCCGTGTTGCTTATGACCATTGACGAAGCCTGGAAAGAGCACTTGCGCGAACTCGACCAGTTGCGCCAGTCGGTACAGAATGCCAGCTACGAGCAGAAAGACCCGTTGTTGATTTACAAGCTCGAATCGTTCAACCTCTTCAAATCGATGGTCGATGCGATGAACCGCAAAGCCATTGCCGTTCTCATGCGGGGACAGATTTACATTCAAGAGCCGCAAGACGTGCGCGAGGCCGCTCCCGAGCGTCGGGGCGATTACAGCAAATACCGCACCCAGAAAGACGAATATCCCGGTCAAACTGCGCAGAAAGCACAGGCCGCTGCTGCTGCTCCGCAACAGCCCCGGGTGACCGAGCCCATCAAGGCTGCACCCCGTGTAGGGCGTAACGACCCCTGTCCTTGCGGTAGCGGCAAGAAATATAAAAACTGTCACGGGAGAGGCCTTTAATCTCCCCTTTTGCCATATGTGCGCGACAGGCGGTTTCTTTGCGGAAGCCGCCTGTCGTTATTCTCGGGGAGGGGAAGAATCTGAGGCCGGATAGGGGAAATTTCGGGAAAAAACACTTGTCTTCGCCTTACGAAAAATCATCGTGATGAAATTTCCTTACATTCAATCGCCGCTCAATTACATCGGGGGGAAGTATAAGTTGCTCCCTCAGTTGCTCCCATTGTTCCCTCGTCAGATAGGCACGTTTGTCGATTTGTTCTGCGGTGGGTGCAATGTGGGTGTGAATGTGAGGGCCGAGCGTACTATTTTTAATGACAACATTTTTTAATGACAACATTCCCTATCTTATCGATTTGTACCGGACATTTTCGGGGCATACGTGGGAAGAAATCGACAATTATATCGAGCGGCGTATCGAGGAGTTTCACCTGTCTCTGACCAACGAAGAGGGATATAAGGCTCTTCGCCAAGTCTATAACGAGCGGCGCAATTCGCTGGACCTGTTTGTCTTGGTCGCCTATTCGTTCAATCACCAGATACGGTTTAATAACTCCCATCAGTTCAATAATCCGTTCGGTCGAGAGCGCAGCCATTTCAATGCAGCGATGAAGGCAAATTTATCAGCCTTCATCACTCGTCTGCACGAAAGGAATATTGCCTTTACCTGTTGCGATTTCGACCGGTTCGACTTCACGGGGTTGGGCGAACGCGATTTGGTTTATTGCGATCCGCCCTATCTTATCACCACAGGAACGTACAACGACGGGAGGAGGGGGTTTACCGGTTGGAACGAAGCTCAGGAGCGTACGTTGCTCAATATCCTCGACGAGTTGCATGCCCGGGGGGTATCCTTTGCTCTCTCCAATGTGCTCGAGCATCGAGGTAAAATGAATACGATTCTGGCCGAGTGGATAACCCGTCGGGGATATGCGGTCAATTATTTGAACAAGAATTACAACAACTCCAATTACCAGATAACCCATCGGGAAGGGAGAAGCGTGGAGGTGTTGGTCGTGAACTATCGGCCCGATGCACATGAGGCCATATTATTTGTATGAGGTATATAGGAAATAAGGAAAATGTAGTCTCTCGCATCGATGAGATACTCACCCGCAAACACATTGCAGGTGAAAGTCTGTTCGATTTTTTCGCCGGAACAACCAGCGTAGGGAAATATTATAAACGGTTGGGCTATCGGGTGGAGACTGCGGATTTCATGTATTTTTCCTATTGCCTGCAAAAGGCCTATATCGAAAACAATGTCATTCCCGGTTTTGAACGGTTGTTACCCGAACTTCGAGCCGTTCCACCCGGTTTATTTGCGACTCCGCTCGAACAGGTTATGACCTTTCTCAATACACTCGGCCCCGAGCCGGGGTTTATCTATACCCATTACACTCCCGGAGGAACAGCCGATTTGCCGCAGCCTCGCATGTATTTGGACCCCTCTTTACAACGAGCGGCAATATGCCCCTAACTACCATGTGTTGGAGACGATTGCCCGAAATGATAATCCCGAAATACGGGGCATAACGGGTATGCGGAATTATACGACCCAGCGGTCGCGCTTCTGCAAGGCAGCTTCGGCATTGGTCGATTTGGATTGCATTGCTTTCGATGAACTCTATTTGAATCGTTATTATCCATTGTATAAGATTGTTAGGACTGTTGTTCTCTATGGAGGCCAAGAAGAGCGGATTTCGGAAATAAAGGTAGGCTTTTTGTTAAATCAAAACGGTAAATTGGTTTTGGGTATAGAGGCTCCATCATTATTTTGTAGGGCAATTACTAACCTGTTAGACTATTGGAATTAAGTTCCCCCTCTTCCCTTAGAACGGATAGCCGATGGCCAGGTGGAAAGCGAGGCTGTTCTTGAACGAGGTCATGTTGTAGTACCCTTTGCGGCCGGTGTCGTAGGGTGCATGGATACCGATACCCAGGTCGCCGCGCAACACCAGCATGCCTATGTCGTAGCGCAATCCTATGCCCGTGCCCAGGGCAATGTCGTTGAGAAAGGTGCGGCTGTCGAGTTCGCCGCCGGGTCGGTTGGGATCTTTCTTCAATAGCCAGATATTACCGGCATCGACAAAGGCGGCACCGTGCAGGTCGCCCCAGATGGGGAACCGATATTCGAGGTTGGCTTCGAGCTTGAAGGTACCGGTCTGGTCGAAATAGCCGTCGGTATCGTCTTGGGGCGGCAGGTAGCTGCCTGGGCCGAGCGAGCGTATGGTGAAGGCCCGTATGCTATTGGCGCCTCCGATATAGAACTGTTCGCTGTATGGTACCTCTTGCGAGTTGCCGTAAGCGTGTTCGGCACCGATGAATACACGACCCACCAGCCAGTGGTTGGGACGGAAGCGGTGGTAGTAGGTCATCTCGGCACTCCCCTTGACAAACTGGGAGAAACTGCTGCCGAAGATACGTTTCTCGCCGTGCTGTCCCAGTAACGATGTGATGCCGCTGAGGATATTACCGGCCGACATGCCGGTGAGTTGCCAGATGAAGCGGTTGTCGACCTCGCGTCCGTAGGAGGTGTCGTAGGTATAGGTATAGCTCGACGAGGGGATAAACTGGTCGCGGAAACTGAGGGCGATGGCCGGATTTTCCGCCATCGTCTTGTCGAACGACTCGGTGGTGTTGAGCAGTTTGGTGTAGACCAACTTGAACGGGGTGACCGAATGGCTGGCCCGCAGGGAGGTGCGGTATTCGTAGGACATCGACCCGTTGAACGATACCATGCGGAAATAGTGCGGCCGGTTCATGAGGTTGGCTCCCAACTGGAACCGGGTATAGGCCGGGTATCGGCGGGTGCGGGGCATCTGCGGCAGGAATCCCGGTACGATGCGGGGATAGGAGAGCGACGAGTTGAGACCAAATTCATAGGAGTTGAAGAGCGAGGCTTTGCCGTGCTGCGAGCCTCCGCCCGTCTGCCATTCGTAGCTGCCGTTGAGTTTGACCGACAGTTTTTCACCGCCTCCGAACAGGTTGTTGTGGGTGACGCCGAGGATAAGTCCCGGGCCTATGTAACTGTTTGATTTGGACGACACATTGGCCTCGATGGTTGCTTCGAGCGGGACGTCGAAGGTCGCTTGTATGGTCACGTCGAGAGAGTCTTGTTGCGAGAGCGAGTCGAGCGGAGTCACCTCGACGGCCACCGAGCGGAATATACCCAGCCGTCCCAGGTTCGACTGGGTGGCGTTTTGAGTGTCGATTGCGTAGATTGAGCCCGGTTTGAAGGCTATATTGCGGGGCAGCACCCACGGTTTCAGATGCATGGGCTTGTAATAGACGACTGTCATGTGGGGGTATCTGATGGTGTCGGGGGTACCGCCGCCGGTGGCGCGATGGAGCTGTACGGTCACGCGCCCCACGTGGTAGGGTTTGAGAGCCTGTGCGGGGATTCCCTTTTTGAGAGTCATGCGCAGGGCCACTTTGCCCGGCACCAAGGTGGTGTCGGCCAGATATTCGATATACTCGGGGCGGAAATAGAAATAGCCGTTGTTGCGCAGGGCCGTGGTGATGCGGTCGCGCTCGGCCGACAGGGAGTCGAGACAATATCGGTCGCCACGTTGCAGCAGGGTAGCACTGTTGATACTGTCGATAAAGCGGGTTATCGGGGTTGTGGGTGCCGGTAACTCGATGGTGTCGAGGGTGTAGGCCGGAGGCACTTCTATCTTGTAGGAGATGCGTGCCTTGCGGGGATTGCGTTTGTTGTAGATGAGTTCGTAGTTGGCGTCGGCCCCGAAATATCCGTTGTTTTCCAAGATGTCTTTAATCACGCTCATGCGCAACTCGGGTTGTACGCTCGAGATGAGCACCGGTTCTTTGGACAGCTTTTCGTAAATCCAGTGTTTCAATCCCTTGTCTTGTTTGGGTTCCATATAGTTCCATACCCATAGCCCGATGGGGAAGGGCGTGCGCACATAGGGCGAGAAGAGCGGGTTGTTGGGGGCGACCGATAGGGTGCTCTTGACCTCCGATTTTACGTCGTCGGCAATCTTCACACCCGAGTCGGGTACAATCTCCATCTTCTTTACGCCGGTATAGAGAACCTCGTCGTCGGTGAGCCGCCGGGTGGTAGAACAGCCGATGAGAATTGCCGTCGAAAAGAGAACGGCCAAGAGATGCGGAATAGGCTTTTTCATGGGTTGGCCTCCTTTCGGGCTTTGCGGGAGCGGAAGAGTTCGAGAAGATTGCCCAACCGTTTCTTCACGACAAAGCCCACGCCGGTTTGGGTAATCTCGCCTTCGAGAATACTCTCGTATCCCGTGTGACGGAACACTTTGATATACATATTGTCGCGCTGGTTGAGGTAGTATTCCAGCGAAATGTCGTCGATAAAGTTCTCCTTGAAATTGACATCGGCGTTGTCGTCGGGACTGAGACTACCCCCGATGACCACTTTCACCCGGTTGTTGAAGAGGCTCTTGGCCGCCCGGTAGGAATAGTCGGTGCGGGTATTGATGCCCGAAGCATCGGTGTAGGAGTTGATACCAAACGAGAGGTCTATTCCTTTCAGGCCCTGTGCCCACTGGTTAAGCTCTTTTTCGAGAAACGAGTTGAGCGGATTGCCCAGCAAATCGCCCCGGGAGGTCGAGGTGCCGGGACCGGTATAGGTGTTGTAGATGAGCAGGCTCATGGCTTGCGAGGCTCGTTGTTCGGCTGTGAGTGAAGTGAGCTGGTTTTGCAGGGTGAGGTCTTCGGGGGCAGCGAGGTCGAACGATACCGAGAGGTTTTCGAGTGAGTTCTTGATAAGGATACTGATGTTGAAATTGACCTGTCGGGAGTTCTTGTCGTCTTCGGTGATGGTGGTGCGCACGGTCTCGACGGCGGTAATCGACATTTGGGGATCGGCAATGTTACCGTTCCACGACACAAAGCTGCCGTCTTGTATGCTGAACAGTTTTTCTGCGATGATGGGTGGGTTGTAGCGCACAAATCCCCCCGAGAGGTTGTAACGTCCCGTGAATCGGCTGTCGCCCAAGGTGTTCATCGAGTAGGTGAGGTTGCCGCCTCCTTGCAGGTCGATGCGGTTTTTCCCGTCGGGCGAGAGGTTTACTCCCATCTTGACGGTAGGCGATATGTTGATGTTGACCAAAATGTCCATGCCCATCACGTTGCTCTTGGGCAAGGTGTCGGTCTCGGCTACCTCGGTGCTGTCGTTGAACGAAACAAAGGTGACGATGTTGTTCTCCTGTTGTTGCAGGGCAAATGGCGAATCTTGCATCACATAGGTGACCTCGGTCCCGGTGAGCAGCCCCACGTTGCCGGTGATTTTCAAGGCATCGAGAGGGCCGTTTATCCGCATGTTCATGTCGGCGATGACCGACCCGTAGACCGTGGCTTTCGAGCTGCGGGGTGCCTTGACGGGCTGAAAGGCCGAAGCGAAGATGTGCAGGTCGGTATTGATTTTTGCAAAGTCTTTGAAATCGATTTTCCCGTCGATTTGCAGCGGGTTCTTGTTGGCGCCGGTAATGGCATAGTCCTCAAACTGCAACACATTTTGTTCAATGCGTATTGAGTCTGTGGGGAAATTGAGGCTTGCCCCCATCGATTTAGAGGTGGCGACAGCCTCTTCCATTTGCAGGTATCCGTCGAGTTGTGGAGCCGAGGTGCTACCTTTTACCTGCATCTTGCCGTTGAGATAGCCTTGCAGCCGGGCCATGTCGGAGGGGAGGAAGGGGTTGACCGTGGCCAAAGGAAAACGGTCGATGGATAGCTGCATCGATATTGGGTCGGAACTTTGGCTGTCGAGTATCCCCGACAGGGTCATAACCTCCTGCTCGTCGACTTGTAGAGCCGCTTTGGCTTCCTGTCGGCCCAATGTGTCGAGCCGATAATCCACATTCAGGTTATAGTCGCCTACGCGCTGTTTGCCGTAATAAAATTCCGATATGCCTAAATTACCCCCTACGCCGATACCTCCTTGCGGGAAATCGACCAGCAGATTGGCCGAGATGCTTCCTGCAATTTGCGGCGAGAAAGGCGACAGGGCCAGCCAGGGGGCAATCTCCATTCCGCTGATGTCGACTTTCAGAGGCTCCTGCCGGGCGAGGTCATGGCCGGGGGAGTCGTGTAGGGTGGTAACGATGAGATGCCGGTCGCCGTGGGTGAGGGTGATGTTGGCATCGAAATGGTTGCTGTAATGATAGGCAAAGAAATTGTCGGGGTTCAGAGCCCACGTTTCGAATCCGATGATGGGATTCTTGGGGAAGAACGACACTTGTATGAGTGAGTCGAGAAAATCGGCCTGGCAACCGATGCGGAATCCCTCCTGCCCCTGCCGGTTCTTCTGCACGCAAAAGAGCTTGGTGCTATTCCCCGAGAGGAATCCGTTGAGAACGACCGAGGCCAGTTGATCCAGGTTGCCGGGTTTATTGCCTATTTGGAGTGAATAGTATAGGCGCTCTTCACGTTCGTGCCGCTCGAACAGCGACAGCTGTATGGTGTCGATGGCGATGCCTCCTGTCGAGAGGCGGTCTATCCGGCTCGTGGCGTTGAGCAGGGTGTCGTTGCCGGCATCCAGGCAGAACTGCGAGAACCCCATTCCCATGCCTTTGAGATATTGTTGCACGAGGTTGTCGCGCTTGGCTTTTGCGTTGAAGGTAAATGGGGGGAGGGCCTGGTGGAGAGTTGCCATGTCGAGCCGGTTCTTTTCCTGTACCGAGGCGAGAATGGGTATCGTCTGGTCGAGCCGAGCGAGAAAAGGGGTGAGCCCCACGGTCGAGTGAAAACGTATGTCCAGGTCGCCGTTTTGAATCGAGGTGTTTATTTGGGTCGAGTCGATGCGGGCCGTCAGTAAAAATGATTCGGTTTGCAGGTGTGAGGTCGATAACTGGGCCGACAGCTTGTCGAGCTGTAAGGCGACCCGATATGAATCTTCGTCCGGAACGGCCTGTCCCGAGAGAGCCAGCGAGGTCGATATTCGGCAGGTCTCGGTCATCAGCCGTAGCGCTTCGAGGTCGGTATGAATATCGCCCGAAAGGGCGAAGATATATTTTCGGGGCGAAATCAACCCCGAGAGATAGAGGCCGGTGAGCAGGTTGGGGTCGGTACAAGTGATGCTGCCTGTGGCTCGTCCTCGGTTCAGGCGGGCGTCGAGGGTGAGTCCCGAGTAGAGATAACCTCCGTATTGGGCGGTATCCACGTCGAGGTGTGCGGTAATCCGGGCCAGCGAGTCGAGCGGATTGTACCGTTCCCCGTCGACTTGAATCGAAGCCGATAGAATCCCCAGCGAGTCGTGGGGCAGGAAGGCCGAGAGGGGGAATCGGTCGATGTGCAGGTTGCCTCGGTAGCTTTCTTTTTTTGTGTTGAGGCTGGCTCGTAGCGTGATGCTCCCGTCGCCGGTTGTCAGTCGGGCTCGCGACTTGACGACTGAACCGGAGAGCCGAGCCTGCCCCGAGAAGCGGGTAGGCGGCAGGTGCAGGCGGTTGTGTAATGAGTCGGGTATGAACTGGGCGATAAAAGGCGATTCCCTGAGTCTGACGCCCCATTGCAGGTCGCCTGCCAGGCGGTTGGCATTGGGCAGATTTTTCAGGTGCCCCGAGGTGCGCGCGGTAAAGGTGCCGGGCAGATTCAGGTCTCCTTGGGCGAGGTGCAAGTCGCCTAATGTGCCGCTCACGGTAATATCCGATTGCAGAGCGCTCGACAAGAGCAACCCTCGGGTATAGTTTTGGTATTGGGGGAAGAGGGCGATGAGGTCGCCCACGGCGATACGGGCGTGCAACCGTGCCTCGACAGGAGCCTCGGGCGAAGAGTTGAAAATCTCGCTGCCGGCCTGGACCTGTGCCGAAATCTCGGATAAGGCGGTTTGCAGGTTGAAATCGTGCAGCGCTATCCCCGTCGAGTCCATCACAAAGAGGCCCCGGGTTTGGGTGACGGCCAGTCCCGACCGTTCGACAAAGGCGAGCTGCCGTATGGGTACCCGTATTTCGCTGCCTCGGTTATAGAGTGAATCGATGGCAATCTCTATCCCGCTTAGCGACAGATAATCGGGGTCGAGTCCCTTTTGAGGAATCTTGGCAGGCAGGGCATAGAGCGCATTGTTTTGGTGCAGCCGCAGTTGGTATACCTGTACGGTCCACGGTGCCGATGCGGTGGTGTCGGCTGGCGACTCTGCGGGTGCTGTCGTGTTGGAGTCGCTGTTGCCGCCCGGGTAATAGCGGTAGTCGCCCCGTTCGAGGGTTACCTCGGCCATTTCGATATGCTGGCGGTAGAGGTCTATGTCGCCTTTTCTCAGTGAGGCCGAGGCAATCGAAGCATCGAGCTGCTGGATAAGGGGGCGCATCTGCATGGTGTAGTGGATTTGCGACAAATCCAGTTCTCCTACCGATATGCGCCAATCGAGAGGGGCACTTGCCGACTCGACGGTATCGGGCTGTTCGTTTGATATGTCGAGGGTTATTTCGCCGCCTTGCAGCCGGCTCGACGGCAGGTCGACAAGCGAATTTTTCAGGTCGATTCGCGCACCCCGGGTGGCGAACTGTTCGACTCGTGCCGAGAGGGTGAGGGAAGAGTCGGCGCTGGCGAAATGGAAGAGGGTTCCGTGCAGCGCTATCTCGCCTACCTCGACTTGCCCTTTGAGCAGCGCGGCCGGGGCGATACCCACTTGAACCTTGTCGCTTTGCAGCAGGGTATCGCCCGGTGAGGCGAGTAGCAGTATATCGTCGATTTGCAGTTTGAACGGGAATCGCAGCGAAAGTTCGCCGATGGTGAGTTGCATACCCGTCGACTGGTTTGCATAGTGGCATATTTCGTTTTTCCCCCATCGCTGAATGGCCGGGATATAGATACACATCGGCAAAGTCAGTAGCAGCACTAAGAGCGAGGCAAGAGTAATGGCAATATATTTTAGTGCTTTTCTCATCTTGGAGGATTCATTTTTTTCAGGTCTCGGCATATACACTTTATTTAACGCATTTCCCGGGGCATGACTATAAACATTGGCTCGGAGGGATTTGTTTTCAGAATATGCCGGAAACCTAAAAGTCGAGGTAAATATATGAAAAATTATTTGTATCTTATTGTTTTATTTTCAATGATTGCATTGGGGATAGGGCCAAGCCGGAGCGAAGGGAAAATGCACGATAAGAAAATTCTACTTTCGGAGCTTCCACAGCCGGCTCGGCGGTTGCTGAGAACCTATTTCCCGGGGGACAGGGTTTTGCAGTGTGTCCATTCGCGCACGTGGGCCCGATATGGTGTGAAAGTCTCGGGAGGATATGAATTGGAGTTTGACAAGAACGGCCGTCGGGCGGAGATTGGGTCGGAGCATCGGCCGTTGTCGGCCGAGTTGCTCGATTTGCTTCCCCGGCCGGTAGAACTCTGTTTGAGGCAGAACTATCCCCACTCGGCTATCGAGCGAATGGAGCGGTGCATGAACATGTATAAACTCTCGTTGGCTTCACCCCATGTCGCTCTCTGTTTCTCGAAATCGGGCGAACTTGTCAAGTCCGGCCCCGATTGAAGGTTTAGCGGCCCGAGAAAGTCATGCCTATCCCGATGAGCCGGTCGTATCGTTCGCCTTGCGCGCGGTGGTACACCTTCACCAGATACTCGTTTATGGTTTCGTAGTAGTTCCCCTCGATGGGAGCGGCCGATGCCGCGTTGGCTCCGTCGGGGAGAAATAGATACTGGTAGTTGTAGGACCCCTGTTTCAAGAGCAGGGTCTTTTCGTATTTACCCGTTTGCGGGTTGTAGACCATTTCGTTGTAAGGAGTATAGAGATGGTTGGTCATTTCGCCGTCGATGTAAATCTTCCCGCCGGTCATGGGAGGCATGTCGAGGGTGAAATGCACCACGAAATAGTCGGCCTCGGTGTCGCTGTCGCTGGCTCCGCTCTGGCGGATTACGAAACGGCCGTTTTGCGTCTTGTCATAGAGATAGCTTGTTTCGGCCCGAGGTTCCGACGGGGCCAGCACCACATGATAGTAGGGGTCGAAATGGTAAATTTTCTCTACCCCCAGCCCGGCGTAGCGGGTGGCTACCATCTCGAAGCGGCGGAACTCGTTGCCCGCCTCGAAGATGAGGCTGCGGTCATGATCGAATATCACCTGATTGCCTTGTACCCGCAGCGGGCGATTCACAATCACCTCGCGGTCGCGTCGCCCGTTTTGGGTGACGCTCACCTTCAACTCGTTGTAGGGGTTTTGTATGCGGTAGTTGTCGGCGTTGAGGGTGACGCTCACCTGCTGGTGTTCGCGGTTGTAATCGATGTCGGTACGCGAGGTGACGTTGGGAGCGACCAGAATATTGTTTTCATAGACCGAGAAGCACACTTGCAACAAGATATTGTCGGGTTCATTTTCGGGATAGACCAACAGCACGTAGTTGCCCGATACCTTGAACTGCACGTCGTCGTTGGGGAGGGTGAGCCGGTAGTGCACGTAGTGGGCGAAAGTAGCCATGGAAAAATCGAACTCTTCGATGGGGTTGGTATTGAAGCCGTCGAGATATTCCAGTTCCGACAGGAGGGAGGGCCGCCAGTCGGCATTGCAGTGTATGAGGCTGTATTGCAGGTATGAAGCTTCTTCGGTCATCTCGTCGAACGAGATGGTGATGTGCTCGCGGGTGTTCAAATCGATGACGGGAGGGAAGAGGTCGCGTCCCTCGACCTCGGTGCGCAGAGTTCGGAATTGGTCGGAAAACGAGCGGGTTACGTATGGTTCGTCTGAAAAGTTTTGTGCCGACGAGGCTAACGGGCTGCACAGAGTCACGGCGGCAATGAGTGCGAGCAGTATATATCTCGGTTTCATAAAGTCTCGGTTTGAATGTTATTAGTGACAAATGTACGAAGTTTTATTTCGTATTCCTAATATCTGTTACACAAAAGGAGCTTTTATCCTTTCATATGAAAATAATAGCTATATTTGTGCTTTGTTAAAATAAAAAAGAGGTATATGAATTGTAAACATTTGACCGTCGCTTGCGCATTGTCCGTACTTTCGGTTTGCGCCTGGGCCGGAGAAAACAAGAAAGATTCGGTAGGATACCAATTCACCGTTACGAAAGAGTTGAAAACCAATCCCGTGAAGGACCAAAGCCGCTCGGGTACGTGCTGGAGTTTCTCTACCTTGTCGTTTATCGAAGACGATTTGCTGCGGCAGGGCAAGCCGGCCGTCGATTTGTCGGAGATGTTTATCGTGCGTAACGACTATATCGAGAAAGCCATCAAGTATGTGCGCATGCACGGCGACATCGCTTTCGCAGCAGGAGGCAGTGCCTATGACGTGCTCTATATTATCGACAAATACGGCATTGTACCCGAGGAGGTCTACACCGGCCTGAACTACGGGACCGACCAGCATCAGCACGGTGAGCTCGATGCCATACTCAAAGGGTATGTCGATGCCGTGATATCCAATCCCAACAAGAAACTTTCGTCGGCCTGGCTCGATGGTTTCACGGCTGTGCTCGATACCTATCTGGGTAAAGTGCCCGAGAAATTTACCTACAACGGGGTAGAATACACGCCCAAGTCGTTTGCCAAGTCGCTGGGTATCCGCACGAGCGATTATATACCTTTGACCTCATTTACTCATCACGATTTCTACAAGCCTTTTGCCATCGAGGTCCCCGACAACTGGTTGTGGTCGCAGTACTACAATATCCCGCTCAATGAACTGATGGAGACACTCGACCATGCCATCGACAATGGCTTTACGGTGATGTGGGCTTCGGATGTGAGCGAGAAAGGGTTCCAATATCTTAAAGGTTTTGCCGTCGTGCCTGTCGAGAAGAAAAACGACAACCTTTCGGGTACCGAGTTGGCCCGCTGGGTAAAACTGTCGAAAGCCGAGAAAGAGGGTGAGCTTTATAAATTCGAGGCTCCCGAAGAGGAGATGTTTATCGATCAAAAGATACGTCAGGAAGCTTTTGACAACTATGAGACGACCGACGACCACGGCATGGTGTTCGTGGGAACGGCTGTCGATCAAAACGGCACGAAATACTACAAGGTGAAAAACTCGTGGGGGACCGAGCAAATTTATGGCGGCTTCTTCTATGCGTCGGAGGCTTTTGTCAAATACAAAACCATGAATATCCTCGTGCGCAAAGAGGCTGTCCCGGCTAAGATTTTGAAGAAACTTCACTTGGAGTAGTCGCATGAAACGGCGTGTAGGTGTCGCTTTCCTGTTGGTATTATGCCTGCCGTTGCTTTTTATCCCTCTTTGGAACGACAGGGTGGTAGACCATTATATCGACAAGATATGGTTGCACCGTACCAATACGATGGAAAAACTGCACGAGTTTGAAGATGAGTATAAAAATTTTGAGTGCGATGTGTTGTTCGTGCCTGAACTGACCGATTTCAGAATCGGGCACGATACACCATCGGCCGAATCGCTTGACTCATATCTTGATTTTCTGGGGAAGAATCCCGAGCGCGAATTGTGGATTGACCTCAAAAACCTGACCGAAGCAAACTGTCGGCAGGCCGAGTCGCTCTTGACCGATATGTTGGTCCGCTCGGGAACCGACAAAGAACAACTCATTGTCGAGTCGCGCGACTGGGCGGCCTTGCGTCATTTTACCCGGGAGGGCTATTATACCTCTTTTTACCTCGATATTCCTCATCTCGACGAGATGGACGAAGCCGAATGTCGGGCACGGCTGGACTCGGTTCGCCGGGTTGCCGGCAGCGGAGCCGTATCGGCAGTTTCGTTTCCTGCCTCGTATTATGTTTTTTTGAGGGATCTCGATTTCCCGGTCGATTTACTCACATGGGAGCATCGCCGCTGGGCATGGCAATTACCTTTCTTTTCCCGATCGAGGGCTATTCTCAAAGACAATCGGGTGAAAGTGGTTTTGGTCAAGGAGAAAGGCCATTATCACCAGTGAACACGCTTGTAAAACGATGACAGTACCCACCGATACACCCAGGCTACCGCAAGACTGGCAGCCAAATATAGCAACCCCGACCACGCGACAGGGAGCGTTTCGGCATAGATGAGCACCTGCTGGCGCACAAAGGCATGGGTAATAAACAGCGCCGCCGATAAGCTTCCTAGTTCAAGAGCGATGCTTCGGGCTACCCCTTTTCGAAACAGGGGAAGCAGGGCTGCGAAAGGAAACAACACCAGTACCGAACTGAATATCCACAGGTAGGGATTGAAAAGACTCAACACGAAGAGTATGCAACCGAGCGATACCCATTTCCACGACAGGCTAAGGGGGTGTCGGGCCAGCAGTATGCCGATGCAGAATACCGGCAGCCACCCCACAAAATTGTAGCGGAAGGCAAAAACCCAGCGGTCGAGGCCCAGCCCCTGCAAAGTGAGCAGCAGTACCCAGGCCGCAGCCGAGCTAATCCACAGTATCCGATCATTTGCCCGACGCAGAAACAGCACATAGACGAAATAGAGTTGAAAAGCCATGCCGAAATACCACCATGGCCCTGCGATGATAAAGCGGTCGGCCAAACCGTTGGCTGTGAAGGTGAGCATGAACAGCAGGTCGGTCCAAATCTTATGATTGCCCAGATACTGGTAAGTGATATGGGTATGCCCCGAGTAGCGGTCGATCAAGAGCAGCACTGCCATGGGTACAATCCATTTCCACAGTTGGACTGCGCGATGCAGCAGGATGCGCCACCATACGTCGTTGCTTTGCCCATAGCGCTTCGCCAGACCGTAGCCGCTTACAAAGACAAAAAACGATACTCCATAATGGCCCAGGAATGAGAAGAGTGAGAACAGTGTTTTGCAAAAGTCGCCCGATGTCATGGCTGCGGCAAAGTTAGCAACGTTTTCGGGTATGTATTTAAATTCACATTCGGTCGGGAACTCGGGGAATAAGTGAAAAAAATTGTGTAGGATAATCAATAAGATACCGATGCCTTTCCACATTTGAGAATCGGCACGGTCATAATTCAAATTGAGCATGGATTAAAGGAATCAAATGTTTTGGATTTCTTCGTTAAGTTTTTCGCCTATGAGGCGGGCGGCCGAGGCCACATAGTCGGCACACGGGCGACGTTTGTAGTAGGCTTCGGTGCGGGCTTCGGGCGTGGGTACGTCGCTTTTGTGGTCGAGACCCAGTAACTCCCGGCAGATAATCGAGCCGTTGAGCGCTTTTGATTTCTCGGCCAGATTTTGTACGGCGGCGTAGACGGTTTTTCGCTTTTCCATATCCGACGGCACATCGTTTTTATAGTACAGGCCCGCTACCATGAACATACCGCTCACGGCACCGCACACCTCGCGCAATCGGCCCATGCCACCTCCCAACGGGGCGCTTATCGAGGCTGCCAACGAGTTGTCAAGCCCAAACAAGTCGCTGTAAGCCAACACGACCGATTGGGCACAGTTATATCCTTCGTGAAACAGTTGGCGGGCTCGCTCGGCTCTCGCCTCTACATCTATCTTTTCCATAATCATGTGTCGTTTACCATTGAATAGGTTCTATCCCGTGAGATTCCAGATATTGGTTGGCTTGGCTGAAATGGTGGTTCCCGAAGAATCCCCGGTGAGCCGACAGCGGCGACGGGTGGGGCGATTGCAGCACCAGGTGCCGGTTGCGGTCGATAAACTCGCCTTTGCGTTGCGCATAGGCTCCCCACAGGATAAAGACCAAATGCTCACGCTCCTCGGCCAACTTGTGAATGACGGCATCGGTAAATGTTTCCCACCCCTTGCCTTGGTGCGAAGCTGCTCGGTGTGCCTCGACCGTGAGTGTGGCGTTGAGCAGCAATACCCCCTGTCGGGCCCAACGGGTGAGGTTCCCGCTTGCCGGGACGGGTATCCCCAAATCGCTCTCAATCTCCTTGAAGATGTTTTGCAGCGAAGGAGGAAACGGTATATGGTCGTTGACCGAGAAACAGAGCCCGTGAGCCTGGTGAGGTTCGTGGTAGGGATCCTGTCCCAGGATAACCACCTTTACCCGGTCGAAAGGGCAGGCATCGAATGCGGCGAAAATCTGACTACCGGGAGGATAAACCGTCTTGGTTGCATATTCGTTGCGAACAAAAGCGGTCAGCTTTTCGAAATAAGGTTTGTCAAATTCGGGTTGCAACCGTTGTTGCCAGCTGGACTCGATGCGAACATTCATAATCTTTGTATAAGATTTTAATCGTAACTGTTTGCAAAGCTACAAATATTTCTTACTTTTGCCACGCAATCGGGAGTAGAATCTCATCGCAGAGTTTTATTTTCTCCGATTCCGTTTAGCGGCACCCGTAGTTCAATGGATAGAATAAAGGATTCCGGTTCCTTCGATTGGGGTTCGACTCCCCACGGGTGTACAAGGCGTTCCAGAGGGTAAGACCTGTTGGGACGCTTTTTTTTACGCAGGCCTGCTTTTCTTGATGAATAATTGTTAATTTTGCCTCAATGACTTGTAAATCAAATGTAGTATTATGAAAAAGTTCTTGCTGTTTTTGTCTGTATTATTTTGGTATTTGTGTGGATATGCGCAGGTAAAAACCTATGATGTTGATTTGTCGGCTGTCGTCGATAAAAAGTATGAGGGGCTTGAAGAGGGTACCACGATAAGGATTTCGAAACTGGTTTCTGAAACGGTAATAGATACCTTGTCGTTTCCAGGGAGTAAGAACAAAATTTTTCGTTATATACAGGTTGACGATAGATTAATACCCTATACGGATAAAATAGGAGAGTGCCTTCATTTCAACTATGAGAAAGTACAAGACATTTGGGAGGCTCAACTTATAACCAAGATGCTTCCAACCTTGTTCAAAAAGGGGCCTCAAAAGGATTTGCGATTTGATATGGAGCAAGATGCATTGGAATATATGGATCGGGTGAATGTGGAAGGACTGGTTTATTATGACCCATATCTCGAAAATTACATATACAGTCTAATCGCCAAAATTGTACCTAAGCGTGCTTTGGCAGGCCGTCATGTAGATGTTAAATTGATAATCCTGAATGATAATTCGCTGAATATGGGGATATTCCCGAATGGATTGCTGATGGTGACCACGGGCCTTTTATCGTGTTTGCACTCCGAGGACGAGTTGGTAGCCGTATTAAGCCATGAGATAGCCCATTTGGCATTGGATCATCACATTCAAAATGTAAATAAAGCGATAAGCCGCAAGAGTCGGGCTGAATTTTGGTCGGCTGTTTTGACGGGGGCCACGGCTGTGGCCGAAGGAATTGCGGCGGCAAAATCCGATTATGTTCCGGGTTTGGCAACGATGGGTATGGCCATGGTTTCGTCATCGATATTTGCACAGGTGATAGATCGACTGGGAATGGAATACAATCATGAGCAAGAGATAGAGGCCGATAATATATCGAGGCGGGTACTTTCGGTTCTGCAATACAACCCCAATGCTTTGGCAACGGCTCTGTCGAATATTAAAACAGAAATGGAGAATCGGGGTAGCGACGAGGCCTATTTTGAATCGTATACACATCCTGCATTGATAGAAAGAATACAGCTTTTGGGAGGCCCTCAATTTATCGAAGACCCCGATTTTGAGAAAAAAATATCTTTTGTTATTACAAATATAGCTCAATATAGATATGAGATAGGGCATTTTAGAGAGGCTATTGACTTGGTGAACCAGAATATGGAGAATGGAGTAGCTGTGTCGGAAGATTATATGCTGAAAGCTCATTCTCTACTGGCCTTGTATGACGATGAGATGTCAAACCAAGATGCACTTGCGCTTATCCATCGGGCTAAAGAATTGGCCCCTTCGGATATAAATATATATAAATCTGAAATTTTAGCCTATCTTCGATTGGGCGATAAAGCTACAGCCCGGCGTTTATTGCAAGAGTATGATGCGATATTGAGGAGTGTGCCCGATTGCTCTGTTTCGAATCTTGTGAACTCCGAGATGATTTGGAGTCGCGATATGCAGATAAAGCTGGACGGGGGTATGTGATTGTCGGCATCGCTTTGCGGCAGGGGATTGTTGTTCCCGATAAAATCCATACCTTTGCGGCATGGAAAGCAAGCAGATAGATTGGAGCCGTACCGATGCGCTTATTTTCGATATGGACGGCACCTTGTGGGACGCGGTCGATACCTATGCCCGCATTTGGAACGAAGTGTTTTTGCGGGCGGGCCGCGAGGTTCATATCACCCGTGAGAGTCTCATCGGCAATATCGGGATTCCTATTCCGCGTATTTTGGCTAATCTTTTCCCCGACATCGAGTCTGATGAGGCGGCCCGGTTCTCGGCCGAACTGGCCCGGGAAGAGCCGGCTTTGTTGGCACGCTATGGCGGCACGCCTTATCCGGGTGTGGTCGAGGGTTTGGAGCGTCTGTCGCATAAATACAAACTTTTTCTGGTGAGTAACTGCGACAGCCATACGCTGCCGGTCTTTATGAACTGCATAGGTATTACACCTTACATCACCGAGGGGGTAGCCTTTGGCAATACACACAGACCCAAGGGCGACAATATGCTGTTGCTCAAAGAGAAATATCGATTGCAGCAACCGCTCTACATGGGCGACATCGAAGCCGACGGCTTGGAGACCCACCGGGTGGGGCTGCCTTTTGTGTATGCCCGTTACGGTTTCGGGCATACCGACGATTATGAACTGGCATTCGACTCGTTTGCCGATTTTACCGAATTTTTTTTAAATTGTAAATAGCTATGTTTTCGAGTGATTTTCGAGCCGAGATTTTGCGGCGTTGCGAAAAGATACAGGCGGGGTTGCGGGCCATCGGGGCCGACGCCGCCTTGATTCATACGAATGCCAACCTGTATTATACGTCGGGGCGGGTATTCAACGGTTATGCCTATATCCCGGTCGAGGGCGAACCGCACTATTTCGTGCGTCGCCCCGTGGGGTTGAAAGGCGATACCGTGCATTATATCCACAAGCCCGAGCAGATACCGGCGTTGTTGTCCGAGGCCGGTATGGCGTTGCCTGCCCGCATTGCTTTGGAGTGGGACGCCTCGCACGGCGACTATGTGCGTCTGTCGGCTGTCTTCCCTGCGGCCGAGGTGCTGAACGGGTCGGGAGTGATGCGCGCGGCGCGTGCGGTGAAGACCGGCTATGAACTGGCGCAGTTGCGAGAGTCGGCGGTGAAACATGTCGAGGTCTACCGCCGCATTGGTTCGGTCTATCGCGAAGGCATGACCGATATCGAGCTGCAAATCGAAATCGAGCGTTTATTGCGCCTGCATGGCAATTTGGGACTCTTCCGCATCAACGGACAGAGCATGGAGATATTTATGGGCAATGTCATTTGCGGTGACAATGCCGATGCACCCACTCCTTACGACTTTGCCATGGGTGGGGCGGGCATGAGTTGCTCGATTCCTGTGGGGGCCAACGGGTCGCTCATACGTCCCGGTATGACGGTGATGGTCGATATGTGTGGCAACTTTACCGGCTATATGACCGATATGACCCGCGTCTATTCGGTGGGCGAGTTGTCGCCTTTGGCGGCCGGGGCGCACCGTTGTTCCATCGAGATACACCGGCAGTTGGGGCTGATGGGCAAGCCGGGTGTGGCTGCGGCCGACCTTTACAACCGGGCCGTAGACATTGTGAACGAAGCCGGCCTCGGCGACTACTTTATGGGATATACCCAGAAAGCCGGATTTGTGGGGCACGGCGTGGGCATCGAGGTGAACGAGGCTCCGGTGCTGGCTCCCCGCTCGAAAGATGTGCTGGTCGAGAACCAGGTCATCGCTTTGGAGCCCAAGTTTGTCATTCCGCACGTGGGAGCGGTGGGCATCGAAGATACCTATGTCGTTACCCCCGACGGCTTACAGGCCATTACCGATGCGCCGGTCGAGATTGCTCCGCTGCTTTGATTCGGTTGCGAAAACGATATTCCCATCGACCAAACGGCTATCCCGGCAACGACAACTGTCGGGATAGCCGTTTGGTTTGATAAACAATGGTTTATAAGTTGTTCAAAAATCTTCGAGTTACTGTTTTCTTCTCTGCAAATAACTTTGTAACTTTAAGCCCACGAAATTAAATCCTATCTTGTTTATGCAACCCTTTATTCATCTGCACGTTCACTCCCAGTACTCGATTCTCGACGGACAGGCTTCGATTCCGGCTTTGGTCGAAAAGGCCATGAAAGACGGAATGAAAGGTCTGGCATTGACCGACCACGGCAATATGTTCGGGATAAAAGAGTTTTTCAATCTGGTAAAGAAGAAAAACGGTGCGGTGAAAGACGACATCAAGAAAGCCAAGAAACGCATCGAGGCCATTGAGAGCGGTACCGAGGAGGCGGCCGACAAGGAAGCCGAACTGACAGCGCTGCGCGAAGAGGTGGCTCGTCTCGAAGGGAAAATCTTCAAGCCTATCTTTGGTTGCGAAATGTATGTGGCCCGTCGCCGGCTCTCCGACAAGGAGGCCACCTCGCGCGAGGTGCGGGGAGCTGTGGTCAACGAGGTAGGGGGTATTTCCATTCGCAACGGTGCCGTCGACGAAGGCGGTTATCACCTGGTGGTGCTGGCCAAGAACCTGAAAGGCTATCACAACCTCATCAAGCTCGTTTCGAAAGGTTGGACCGAGGGTTTCTATTCCCGTCCCCGTACCGATAGATACGAACTCGAAAAATACCACGAGGGGCTCATCGTCTGTTCGGCTTGTCTGGGTGGCGAGATTCCCAAAAAGATATTGGCCGGCGACCTGGCCGGCGCCGAGGAGTCGATTCTTTGGTTCAAACAAATCTTCGGTGAAGACTATTATCTGGAACTGCAACGCCACAAGGCGACGGTCACGAGGGCCAATCATGAGACTTTCATCTTGCAGAACGAGGTGAATGCCCGCCTCATCGAGTTCTCTCGCAAGCTTGGGGTTAAACTCGTGTGTACCAACGATGTCCATTTTGTCGAGGAGGAGAATGCCGAGGCTCACGACCGGCTTATATGCCTGAGTACGGGCAAGGATCTCGACGATCCCACCCGCATGCTCTATTCCAAACAAGAGTGGTTGAAGACCCAGCAGGAGATGAACGACCTCTTTGCCGATGTGCCCGAAGCACTCTCCAATACGCTCGAGATTCTCGACAAGGTCGAGTTTTACTCGATTGACCATGCCCCGCTGATGCCTACCTTCCCCATTCCCGAGAGTTTCGGTACCGAGGAGGAGTATCGCCGCAAATTCACCGACGAGGATATTTTCAACGAGTTTACCCGCGATGAGAATGGCAACGTGGTAATGGACGAGAAGTCGGCCCGCGAGAAAATCGAGAAGCTGGGCGGCTACGACAAACTCTACCGTATCAAGCTCGAGGCCGATTACCTGAAAGAACTCACTTTCAAAGGAGCACACGAACGCTATGGCGAGGAGCTTTCTCCCGAGGTGATGGAGCGCATCACCTTCGAGTTGCACATTATGAAAACAATGGGTTTCCCGGGCTATTTCCTTATTGTGCAGGATTTTATCAACGCCGCCCGCAAGGAACTCGACGTGTCGGTGGGGCCCGGCCGTGGGTCGGCTGCCGGCTCGGTGGTTGCTTATTGCTTGAAAATTACGCAGATAGACCCTATGAAATACGACCTGCTGTTCGAGCGTTTCCTTAACCCCGACCGTATTTCGTTGCCCGATATTGATGTCGATTTCGACGATGACGGTCGCGGACGGGTGTTGCAGTGGGTGACCGAAAAGTACGGGGCCGAGAAGGTGGCACACATCATTACCTACGGTACGATGGCTACCAAATTGGCTATCAAAGATGTGGCGCGGGTGCAGAAACTGCCGCTGTCGGAGTCGGATCGCCTCACCCGCCTTATCCCCGACCGTCTGCCCGAAAAGAACGGGAAGGCCCAAAAAATAAATCTGAAAAACTGTATCGAGAATGTCAAGGAGTTGCAGGACGCTTGCAATTCGAGTGACCGGCTCCTGGCCGATACGATGAAATATGCCCAAATGCTCGAAGGCAATGTGCGCAATACCGGCGTGCATGCCTGCGGTGTCATTATCGGGCGTGACGATATTACCGACTGGGTGCCCGTGAGCACCGCCGACGACAAGGAGACCGGCGAGAAGATGCTTGTGACCCAATATGAAGGCAGCGTAATCGAGGATACCGGCCTTATCAAGATGGATTTTCTGGGGTTGAAAACGCTCTCGATTATCAAGGAGGCTGTCGAGAATATCAGGCAGACTCGCCACATCGACATCGACATCGATTCCATTCCCATCGACGACCCCAAGACCTACGAGCTGTACAGCGCCGGCCGCACGACGGGGACCTTCCAGTTCGAGTCGGCTGGTATGCAAAAGTATCTGCGCGAGTTGCACCCCTCGACTTTCGAGGACCTCATCGCCATGAATGCTCTCTATCGTCCGGGGCCTATGGAGTATATCCCGCAGTTTATCGCCCGTAAGCAGGGTAAGGAGCCTATCGTTTACGATATTCCCATCATGGAGAAATATCTGAAAGACACCTATGGCATCACTGTCTATCAGGAGCAGGTGATGTTGCTCTCGCGTCTGTTGGCCAATTTCACCCGCGGCCAGTCCGACGGATTGCGTAAGGCGATGGGTAAGAAACTGAAAGACAAACTCGACGCCTTGAAACCACTCTTTATTTCGGGGGGTGAGAAGAACGGCCACAAGAAAGAGGTGCTCGAGAAGATTTGGGCCGACTGGGAAAAATTTGCCTCATACGCATTCAACAAGAGTCACGCCACCTGCTACTCGTGGGTGGCCTTCCAAACGGCTTACCTCAAAGCCAATTACCCCTCGGAGTATATGGCGGCCGTGCTCAGCCGGAACCTCAACAACATTACCGAAATTACCAAATTCATGGACGAATGCAAGGCCATGAAGATACAGGTGCTGGGCCCCGATGTCAACGAAAGCCAGTACAAATTCTCGGTCAACAGGAAAGGGAATATCCGCTTTGGTCTGGGGGCTATCAAAGGGGTGGGCGACTCGGCCGTGCAGGCCATCGTGCGGGAGCGCGAGGCCAACGGTCCCTACAAGGGTATCTTCGATTTTGTCGAGCGGGTCAACCTTTCGGCCTGCGGCAAAAAGACCATCGAGTCGCTGGCCATCTCAGGCGCTTTCGACTCGTTTAAGGAGATTCACCGCGAAGATTTCTCGGCCCTCAACAGCAAAGGCGAACCGTTCCTCGATGCTCTGGTGCGCTATGGCGTGAAGGTGCAGAGCGACAAGATGTCGCAGGTGGCTTCGCTCTTTGGTAGCGTGGCTCCCATCGTGACCACGCCACCCGAAATTCCCCGTGGCGTACCCCTGTCGGATATCGAGCGACTCGACAAAGAGCGTGAACTCGTGGGTATGTATCTCTCGGCTCACCCTCTCGATGCCTATAAACTCGAGCTGCTCTATGGCTGCAATACCCGCATGACCGACTTGAAAAATCGCGAGGCATTGCTCGACAAGGAGATTACCTTTGGCGGAGTGGTGGTCGACTATCGCACCGGTATAGGCAAACGCGGCAACCAGTATGGGTTCCTCAAAATCGAAGACTATTCGGGAGCCGACGACATACCCCTCTTTGGACAGGATTTTATCGATTATGGCAAGTTTGGCGCCAACAACGGCACCTTCGTGTGGGTGCGGGCGCGTTGCGTGCCTTCCAAGTTTACTCCCGGGCGTATCGATTTGAAGATTCTCGAGATGAAACTTCTCTCTGATTTGAAAGGGACGATGCTCAATTCCATCACTATCGAGATGCCCGCACGCCTCGTGAAGAACGGTTTTATCCAAACCCTCTCCGATTTCATGCCGCCGGCACACCAGCACAAGGCCGAGTTGAATTTCAAAATCTACGATTCGGAGCTGGGCAAGTCGGTGCGGTTGCGGTCGCGCCGTCGCCCCATGATTACCGAGGAACTGATCGATTTTCTCAACGAGAACGAAGAAGTGACTTTCAAAATAAATGAATAATCGTTTGCGACTCAACCATAGATTACCTAATTTTGTTCCGTAGAAAAAGACAATAATAAAAACGTAAAAAATAAAATTATGGCATTGAAAATCAATGATGAAAACGCGAAGGAACTGATTGCTTCGGGCAAACCCGTGGTGATTGATTTCTGGGCAGAGTGGTGCGGCCCCTGCCGGGCTATCGCCCCTTCGGTCGACGAACTCGCCGAAGAGTATGAAGGCAAAGTGATTATCGGTAAATACAACGTCGACGACGATGCCGATATTAGCGCCGAGTATAGTATCCGCAACATTCCCACACTGCTCTTTTTCAAAGACGGGAAATTGGTCGACAAACACGTAGGCTCAGCCTCGAAAGCCGATCTCGAAGCCAAGGTGAAAGCTCTGCTCTAAGCGTTACAGAAAAGATGTGCGCAGGCCGATTCGAAATCAATCGAACCGGCCTGTTGTGTATTTGTTTGTACTACCCTGTATTTCGAGACGGAGGCCGGGAGGGTATGAGGTGCGGTTTGAGCTGGAGCATGATCCGCATGCCCCAGCTGTCCCCTTTTGCCGATATATCCCGGAATCCTCGCGCAGTGCGGCACTTGTATCAAGAGTAGTCTGGCTCGTTTACAGTTTCAGGTATTCTTTGAGCGCCTCGACATACAGTTCGAAAGCCTCGCGTCCTTTCTCGGTAATCTGGCAGGCCGTGCGGGTCTTTTTCCCCACAAACTCTTTTGTTACCCGGATATATTCGGCCGCAGCCAGTTTGTCTATCTGTACACTCAGGTTGCCGGCCGTGGCGCCCGTCTGCTCTTTCAGGTAGACAAAGTCGGCCTCGTCTACCGAGAGAAGAATCGACACGATAGCCAGTCGCAGTTGCGAGTGTAGCAGGGGGTCCAGTTCACGTAACATTATTTGCGGCATTTGGCGTTGAGGTTATGCCCGGGGATAACCATCATAATCAAAAACGAAATCCCAAAGTAAAGATGCCAGGTGACGGGCGTGTGCAGGGCAGGCAGGGTCATGAGCATATAGATGGCAAAGATGAGCCCGAAAAGTGGCAAATAGGCCAGTACGGAGTCTTTAATCACCAGACCTGTAATCGAGGTTCCTATCCCGCAGTAGATGAGGGCCAGCGGCATCATCAGCCCGAAATTGACGCTTCCTACTACATACCCCAGAATCATCATGGTTAGTACGGTGATGATAAACAAAGTCCCTATCACTTTCCATGTCTCGTTAATCATGCGGTCGGTATAGGTGATTACTGTCGGGCGGTGTTTGCGGTCGTACAAGGTGGTATAGACAAACGGCAGAAACATGGCGAACCATAAAGCGGCCCATAGACGGTTGCCGGTAAAATAAACTAATGCAAAAACCACGACGGCGAGTATCACTGCCGAGTAGCCGTAGAGTAGAAATCTGTTCCCGCTACCCACAGCGATATTCTTCCGACTTTGCTTAATCATTTGGGTGATAAGCTCCAAACTTTCTTTTTCATTCAATTTTTTCTCTTCCATACATTTAATTTTAAGGTTTACAAATTGGTTTATTTTATAAACTATATAGCTATATGTTCTTTCTGTGGGTGATTAAGAATAGTGCAAATATAAATCGGTTTATAATATAAACCAAATATTTTGGCATGTTTTTCACGGCTGAGTCGGAAATATCGGACTGGGAGGATACGAATATAATCTGTTTTTTTTGTTTGCTTTTTAAATTTTTCAATGGTAATAGCCTGATATGTAGTCTTATATGGCGATTTTGCATTTGAAAAGCATTTAAACAATAAGCCAATCTGAATTAGGCCCATGTGATTTATTTTTTATTTGCCCGCGCTTTCTTAATTTGGTAAGTAGATTGGTAATTTTATCTTTCTTTTGTTTGTCATCGAGTAAGTCTGGTAATAGCCGCCATAATAACTTGTCAATTTCTTTGCGTGATAATGATTTATGATCTTGTAATGCTGTCAGCAAGAACTCCTCACAGCTTTTATTTCCAATAGGCAGGAGTATTGATGCGAATATTTTTATTGGGGTATCATGGGGTTTTGCGCTTACCAAGAGGCAGAAAGGTGATGCCGATTTTGTTTTTTTAATAAAAAGCACTACTTTTGCTTCGCACATCTGCAAGGTGTGCAGACATATGACGACATAAAAAGCGCATTGGCTTTTCTTTCTTACTGATGAAACTTGGCGGTTTAATTGGATAAAGAAAAAGCAAAGTTGATGCTCGCGCTGTTCATACGGCGTGGGCGTTTGCATTATCTCTTTATCCGGGTACGCCAAGACCTCATCAGTGGATATGCAAATTGTCCACGTTTTTTTTGTCTGGAGTAGCACTAAGTTTAATCTTTTAATATTTACTGTTATGAAGACAAAAATTTTTTTGATGATGGTGCTGGCTGCTCTGCTGATAGGGGTAATGCTTGTACGGAGGACGAGTGGTCTCCTATAGACCCGGAAGGTACCGTCCTTGTTTCTGTCCTTAAAGAAGATAAGGGAAAGACGATAGTCAATCTCCCGGAGGGCGGTGCTTTTTATATAGATGAGGGGAATAATTTCGCTTCTTATGAAAATTCTAATCTTGAGTTTTGTTCCGTAGGAAAAGCCAGTGGTTTGGGTAATGTTTATGTGCTACCTTCGTACAAAGGGTGGGCTTCCATAGTTGCTGTACAGGAGGGATATGGTTATCTTGTTAGAATTAAGAAAGATAACAGCAGCTACATTTGTGCCCGTTTGTATGTGGAGAAATATATTTCGGGTACTGATGATTTGTTGGGCGCCTATGTCAAGTATCAGTCTCCGGTTGAAAATGCCACCTATTGATAATTCCCTATGACTTATTTATGATTATTCTGCCCATCGCTTGAACCATGAAGGTTGATTGCCGAGGAGACCGGATACAAGCGGCCAGATGTATCGGTGCCTGGTTGAAACAGACAGTATCGGATTGGTTGTTTCATGCCAGAGTAACGAAAAAGATGGAATCGGCATATCCTGTTTTAGAAAAGCAAAGCAAGAGAGGGGCCGTTGTTTTTCAACTCTGTAATCGGTTTGTGTAAGGATACGGCTGGATTGTTCACCCGAATTTTCGGGAAGATTGGCGCACTTACAATCTGGCAATATATTAACTACAATAATGATAAACCCATTGGCAGTTAAATAAGCGCTAATTTAATTTTGCTAAGGGGGTAGTATTTTACTGTTATGAAGACAAAATTTTTTTTTGATGATGGTGTTGGCTGCCTTTTTGGTGGCCGGTGTGGCTTGTTCCAAAGAGGATAAGGAACCTGTTCCTACGGAGGATAACACAGAGATTCCAGACCCGGAAGGTACCGTTCTTGTTTCTGTTCGTAACTCGGTCAATGGAGGAACCCCGGTTGAACTTCCAGAATTGGGTCGCTTTTATATAGATGAGGGCAATAATTTTGTAGCTTATGATTCTAATCTTGAATTTTGTGCTGTAGGAGCCGTTAGGGGATTGGGCGATGTGAGAGTTGTCTCTTCAGGTGGCTGGGCTGCCAAAGTTGCCGTGCAAGAAGGGTATGGTTATTTCGCTCGGCATAAAGGGAGCGATGGTTATAAATATGCCCGACTATATGTGACGGAATATATTTTGCCCCTTCCCGATATGGTGCTGGGGGCTTATGTAAAATATCAGTCACCCTATGACATTGGTTCCGATTTATCGGTGATTATCCCAGATGTGAATTTCAAATCGTATCTGATGAGGAATTTTGATGCCGATTTTGATGGTAAGTTGTCACAAGAGGAGGCCGATTCGGTTCAGGTAATGAATTGCTGTTTACAGGATATAAAGTCGTTGAATGGGATAGAACTGTTTGCCGACCTGGAAGAGCTGTATTGTAATAATAATCAATTGGAGACATTGGATATTAGCAAAAACACAAAACTGGAGATATTGGTGTGCCATAGTAATCAATTATCTTCGTTGAATATAAGTGCAAATAGAATGCTGACTTATCTTTCCTGTTCGGGCAATCCTGGTGATGGAACGGTGTTCCCGGTGACGGCGTGGTTTGATAATACAAATGTGCCGAAAGATTTCCCCACGAGCTATTTGTACAATGGCAAGACGATAACCATCGATTATAAAAAGGCGAACTGATATATCTTCGTCCGTATCTATACAACAGGCGGGAGACTCACCGGAGTCTCCCGCCTGCGTGGTTTATTCAATAACGGTTTATTACAAGATGCCCTGAGCCATCATAGCCTTGGCCACTTTCATGAAGCCGGCGATGTTGGCACCCTTCACGTAGTTGGTGTAGGTGTCGCTCTCTTTGCCGTAGCGGGTACACTGTTCGTGAATGTCGTGCATGATTTGTTTCAGTTTTTGGTCTACCTCTTCGGCAGTCCAGCTTATCTTCATGGAGTTTTGCGTCATCTCCAGTCCGCTCACCGACACACCGCCGGCGTTGGCTGCCTTGCCCGGAGCGTAGAGAATCTTGGCCGCGAGGAACTGCTCGATGGCCTCGGGGGTCGAGGGCATGTTGGCACCTTCCGACACGGCGAAACAGCCGTTGGCCAGCAGGGTGCGGGCATCGTCGCCGTCGAGTTCGTTCTGGGTGGCGCTGGGCATGGCGATGTCGCACTTTTCGCCCCAGGGACGTCCGCCCTCGACATATTTGCAGCCATACTCCTCGGCATATTCACGGATACGGCCGCGGTAGAGGTTCTTCAATTCGAAGATGTAGGCCAGTTTCTTCTCGTCGATGCCGTCGGGGTCGTAGATGTAGCCGTCGCTGTCGGACATGGTCACTACTTTGGCACCCAGTGAGATGAGTTTCTGTACGGTGTATTGGGCCACGTTGCCCGACCCCGATACCGTAACCACTTTCCCTTTGAGGTCGATGCCGCGGGTCTTGAGCATCTCGAGCAGGAAATAGACGTTGCCGTAGCCGGTAGCTTCGGGGCGAATGAGCGAGCCGCCAAATTCGAGGCCCTTGCCCGTGAAGGTTCCCGTGTTTTCGCGAGCCAGTTTCTTGTACATGCCATACATGTAGCTTACCTCACGTCCGCCCACGCCTATATCGCCGGCAGGCACGTCGGTGTCGGGGCCGATGTGGCGCCACAGTTCGGTGACGAAGGCTTGGCAGAAGCGCATGATTTCCATGTCGGATTTCCCTTTGGGGTTGAAATCCGAACCTCCTTTACCGCCACCCATCGGTAGTGTGGTGAGGGCGTTTTTGAAAGTCTGCTCGAAAGCCAGAAATTTCAGGATAGAAGGATTGACCGATGAGTGGAAACGGATACCGCCCTTGTACGGCCCGATGGCGTTGTTGTGCTGCACGCGGTAGCCCATGTTGGTCTGCACGCGGCCCTGGTCGTCGACCCAGGTGACACGGAACGAGAAGATGCGGTCGGGGATACACAGGCGTTCGATCAGGTTGTAGCGGTCAAATTCGGGGTGTTGGTTGTACACCTCTTCGATGGTCGACAATACCTCTTCTACGGCTTGGTGGTACTCCGGCTCGTTGGGGAACCGGCGTTTCAAATCGTTCAATACTTCGGTTGTTTTCATTGATGGATATTTTTTTGAGTTTGATGAATTTCTGTTATTTGTGCAGCATGCTGCAAGCACTTATATCGCTTTGCGTGGCATTGTGCTCCGCAAGGCTTCTATTCTATGGCAAATTGCTTCGAGTGTATCTCTTGGCCTTGCTTTCTGCCGACAAAGATAGTAAAAAATAAATAAAGTGAAAGTGTTTTTGAAGAAAAACTTTCACTTTATAAAGAAATTTATCAAAATGCTATCTTTTTGAGCTGATTTGTGGGCGAATCGTGAAATGTATTTCGCATTTATACTATTTTGCGACAGGGAACAGGTTCATCGTGGCAGCTGTCTCGAGCATGAACTGCCGGGCCGGTTCGTATTCGTTGGGAATTTTTCCGTCGAGAATGGCTTCTTTGATGGCCGAGAGTATTTCGCCTACGGGTCGCGAGGGGGGCAGCCCGAAAGTTTCCATAATCTCTTCGCCTCGTATGGGCAGTTTCATGTTGCGAATGCTGTCTTTTTCTTCGATTTCGCGCAGTTTGGTGCGCACGAGTTCGAAATTGTCGAGAAACCGTTTTACCTTCTCGCGATTTTTCGAGGTGATGTCCGATTCGCAGAGGGTCATCAGGTCGTCGATGTCGTCGCCTGCGTCGAAGAGCAGCCGGCGCACGGCCGAGTCGGTGACTACCTCTTCGGCCAGGACGATAGGACGCATGTGCAGCCCCACGAGTTTCTGCACATATTTCATCTTGTCGTTGAGCGGCAGTTTCATGCGGCGGAAGATGCCGGGAATCATCTTTTCGCCCACGTAGTTGTGATTGTGAAACGTCCACCCCAGCCGGGGGTCGTAGCGTTTGGTGCGGGGCTTGCCTACGTCGTGCAACAGGGCGGCCCACCGCAGCCACTCGTTACGGCTGCGCAACGCCACGTTGTCGAGCACGGCGAGCGAGTGGTAGAAATTGTCTTTGTGGCCGCGGCCTTCGACGGTCTCTACTCCTTTGAGGGCGGCCACCTCGGGGAAGATGACGGGCAGCAGTTTGCAGTCGTCGAGCAGTATGAAGCCTTTCGAGGGGATGTCGGCTCGTATGATTTTTCCCAGTTCGTCGATGATGCGCTCTTTCGAGATAATCTCGATGCGCATGCGGTTACGCTCGATGGCGGCAAAGGTTTCGGCCTCGATGCGGAAATTGAGTTGGGTGGCGAAGCGTATGGCCCGCATCATGCGCAGGGGGTCGTCGCTGAACGTGATGTCGGGGTCGAGCGGGGTACGAATGATACCTCGTTCGAGGTCGTCCATGCCGCCGAAGGGGTCGACCAGTTCGCCCCAGCGGTCACGGTTCAGACACAGGGCCAGAGCGTTGATGGTGAAATCGCGTCGGTTCTGGTCGTCTTGCAAGGTGCCGTCCTCGACTATCGGTTTGCGCGAGTCGTGGCTGTACGACTCTTTACGAGCCCCTACAAACTCGATTTCGAGACTTTCGCCCCGCTGGTTATATTTGACTTGTGCCGTGCCGAAATTGCGGAAGGTCGAGAGGTGAGCCCGTTTGCCCAGTCGGGCGGCCAGAGCTTCGGCCAGTTCGATGCCGCTGCCCAGGGTCACGATATCGATGTCTTTCGACGGGCGATTCAAGAAGATGTCGCGCACGTAGCCGCCGATAACGAAGCAGGGGCGGTTCATCGCGTCGGCCACCTCGCCGATGAGGTGGAATATGGGTTGTTCCAGATGGTCGAGTATAAGTTGATTGTCGACTTGCATAATTGTGGGGTTGAATCGTTGGTAAAAGTACGATTTTTTCGCCATTGCGGCAAGGGGCCCAGGCGGTTAATACCAGTCGAGGCGGTCGTAGGAGTTGCCCCGTTTGTCGTATTTGAGGTCTTGCAGCAGCGACGATTTCACGCTGATGTGGAAATTGTACGACTTATAGGGACCCACGGGCACGAAACTGGCACTCATCGACCAGCAGTGCATGTCGCGGGTGATGTTGCAGTTCATGTAGGCAATCTTCTTGGCATCGAAATCGTAGCTGGCCGAGAAATTGAACGACCAGTTTTTCGTGAGGCTTATGTTTCCCGAGAAGCTGAGGTTTTGGGTAAATTTGCCGTTGTACTCCATCTTCTTCTTGTTGAAGGTGCCGTAGCCGTAGTTGACCGAGTAGTTGATCGACAGGCTCCACGGCACTTCCCAAATGGCATAGCCGTCGGGCCCGAACTGAATATCGTCGTTGTCCGAGCTGTCCTCTTCCTTTTCGTCGGCATTGGGGTCGGGAGGCATATTGGGCTGTTGCAGAGTCTGCTTGGGGGAGGGGGAGTCGGATTTTTTGTCTTTCTTTTTAAAGGTGTTGTTGTTGAATGTATAGGAGAACGAGGTGCCTGTGCTCGAGAGGCGTCCCAGACCCTTGCCCACGGTCCAGCGGGGTTTGTTCACGCGCACGGGGTTGCCGTATCGGTCGAGCTGGTAGGTGTAGGTATCCCATGTGGCACTCATCTGCAAGTTGAAGTTCTTGGTGAGTTTGATGAGAATCGAGGTGTTCAGGTTGCTCCATTTCATGGAGTCGGCTGCCATGTTGTAGCTCATGTTGGCCGAGAGGTTCTCGATGAGCGAGATTTTGCGCACACCGGTCGAGTCGCGGTCCGACTTGACTTTCATCTCCAGATTGTTCGATACCGAGAATGATACTGTTCCCTGTTTTCCCTGCGATACGGTACCGTATATACCGTTGGCGAAGGGAGAGTATTTGGTTGTTATCGTTTCGCCTTGGGCGTTGACGTAGGAGTATGAATCCCAGAATCCGTAGCGGGGGGCACTGAAATCGGGCGCCGCGCTGAACGATACCGAGGGGGTGAAGATGTGGCGAATGGCCTGTACCTTGTCGCCGAATATCTTCCACGGGGTGTAGAAACCATACAGTTTGGTGTCGGCGCTCAGCGAGCCGTAGTAGTTGTAGACGTTGTAGAACCCGTAGGTCGTATCCCGCACCACACGCGATTGCTGGGTATCCCACGACTGTTTTATCTTGTTGGTATACATGCGGTCGGTGAAATTGAAGCTGGCGGTGAGGTTCAGGTATTTGAATACGTTGAACGTGGCCGAGATGGGGATATTGTGGTACATGCCGTTGCGCCAGTCCTTGATGAGGTTCGATTTGAGAATCTGATCCTGCTTGGTGAGAATCGAGTTTTGGAACCGGCCGCTGTACGACATCTGTATTTTTTCATACCAACGTTCGTTGCCTACGACGACCTTTCGTTTGAAGGGGTATACCTGCCCCATCGAAATCGTGAGGTTGGGAAACGACACGTTCAGGGTCGAGTCTTGGGTGCGCTGGGTGATGTTGGCCGTTGCCGAGAAGCTCCATACCGAATTGGGAATACGGTAGGTCATGTTTACCGTCGAACTTTTGGTGTTCTCGGTAAAGTCGTTGGCGTTGTAGTAACTGTTCAGGTCGTTGCGGGTATATCCGCTGGTCGTAAAGTTTACGCTGGCCGAGAGCGACATGTTGGGGTTGTTCTTCGTGTCTTGGGTGTGGGTCCAGGCGATTTTGAAATTTCGCATCTTGGTGTAGTCGGGTAGCCCTTTATCGCCCGTGATGGTGGTGATGTAGCTCAGGTCGAAATTACCCGAGTATTTGTATCGCTTGATGTAGGCCGATCTGGCATTGACGCCCCACGACCCTTTGGTATAGATTTCGCCTGTGAGTGCCAGGTCGATATAGTCGTTGATTGCAAAGTAGTAACCGCCGTCGCGCAGGTAGTATCCGCGGGTGAGCTCGTCGCCGAAGGTAGGCATGATGATACCCGACGAATATTTTTCGGTGAAAGGGAAGAACCCGAAGGGGATAGCCAGTGGCAGCGGCACATCGGCCAGAACCATATAGGCGGGGCCCGTGACGATGTTCTTTTTGGGGCGAACCTTGGCTTGGGTCAGTTGCAGATAGAAATGCGGGTGCTCGTGGTTGTCGCAGGTGGTATATTTGCCGTCTTTCATGTAGAACTCGTCGTTCTCCATTTTCTTGGTCTTTCCGCCGGTGAGGTAGCCTTCGCCCTGCTGGGTCACGATATTGGTGATATATCCCTTCTTGGTTTTGAAATTGTAGTTCATGGTCTCCGACTCGTATTCGCCGCTTTTGTCTTTGAATACGGGGCGACCCACGATGTCGCCCACCGAGTCGGGGCGACCTACGGCATAGACCTGGCTACTGTCCATGTTCATCTCTATCTGGTCGGCATTCAGTTCCATGCCGTCGAACTGTACCACGCCTTTCCCATACATATATACCTCGTTGCCGTTGGTGAAGACAATCGAGTCGTTGGCCTTGTAGTCGACGACCGAGGTGAGGCCCGATTTTTTCTTGGGGGGTACCGAATCGGTAGCGAGCGAATCGGTCGGTAGCGAGTCGTTTGGCAACGAGTCTATCGGTAGCGAATCGACAGAAACGCTGTCGGGTTGGCCCGGCAAGGCGATGGCTGTCGGGGCCGAACTGTCGCCGGCGAGTATTGAGTCGGGCAATGTTTCTTGATTATAAGACGGATGCCTGTCTTGTGCGATGAGCGACACAAACAGGGAAGAGAATAGCAGCGATAAAAGTATGGCGTATTTTTTGCTCTCTTTAAGCATCGGGCTGTCCATCTGTAATCAACGCGCAAAAATACACATTTTCCATGACTTATCGGCTTTTGGACTTTATTTAATATATTTTATTCAATATTGAGCGGGCCGGTCGGGGTGACGAGAGTGGCTGGTATCAGAGAAACAGAGCGGCCATTTCATCGAACCGCCGCAGTGAATCTTCGCCGTACCGGGCTACGTTTTTGCGCACTTTCCCGATTGGTTTTTCACGGTCGGGACTTGATTTGGAGTAGAACTTGTCGGCAAAGCAGACGAGTTTCTCTTCGAGGCTCACCGGGCACATGTCGCGGTGGGGCAGGGGCAGGTTTTGGGACACGATGTCGTCGATGGTGAGTCCGCTGCCGGTATGGCGCTCGCATACGAGGGCGTGCCGGGGATAGCCGTCGGCCCGCATGAGTTCGGCTCCCAATACTCCGTGGCAGATGTAGGGCTGGTTGCCGGTGCAATAAATTTCGGGGGCGTGAGTGAGGAATACCCCGATGTCGTGAAGCATGGCGGCTTCATAGACGAAATCTTTGTCAATATTGAGTTCGGGGTGAGCCTGGGCCAGTTGCAGCGCTTTGTCGGCCACCAGGCGGCTGTGCGACCACACGCTGTGATAGAGCGGGGTGCCTGGGCGATAGTATTTGTCGAAAATTGCTTGTATGTCCATGATGGGATAGCGGGAAGATAAAAGGGCAGCCCGAAAAGGTTTGCTTTCGGGCTGCCTGAATATCGGTTAGTTGACGATTATTCAACGATGGTCACCCAGTTGTGGGTATCGGGCTCGTCGCCATATTGAATGGCACGCAGCTTGTTGTACAGCTTCTCGCAGATGGGACCGGGCTTGCCGTCTTTGGAGAATACATACGACTTGTTCTCGTCGAGGTCGTCGATGCGGGCAATGGGGCTGATGACAGCGGCTGTTCCGCAGGCTCCGGCTTCGTCGAAGGTGGAGAGCTCTTCTTCGGGAACCTGACGCACCTCTACCGTCATGCCCAGGTCTTCGGCCAGTTGCATGAGGCTCTTGTTGGTAATCGATGGGAGAATCGACGACGACTTGGGGGTGATGTAGCTGTTGCCGCGAATGCCGAAGAAATTGGCCGGGCCGCATTCGTCGATATATTTTTTCTCTTTGGCGTCGAGGTAGAGCACGGCCGAGTAGCCCATGGCATGAGCTTTTTCACCGGCTACCAGGCTGGCGGCATAGTTACCTCCCACTTTGTAGCGGCCGGTGCCGAGCGGTGCAGCGCGGTCGTATTGGCGCAAGATAGCCATCGGGGTGGGTTTGAAACCCTCTTTGAAATAGGGCCCTACCGGCGAAACGAAAACGAGGAAGAGGTATTCCTTGGCCGGTTTTACTCCTACTTGGGCCGACATGCCTATGAGCAGCGGGCGAATATAGAGTGAAGCTCCGCTTTCGTAGGGCGGCACGAAGCGCTCGTTTTTCTTGACTACTGTCAGGATAGCTTCGTTAAATTTCTCGGTGGGCAATTCGGGCATCATGATGCCGCGGCATGAACTTTGCAAGCGGGCGGCGTTCTCGTCCATGCGAAAAATGCGTATCTTCCCGTCTTTCCCCCGGAAGGCTTTCATTCCTTCGAAAGCCTCTTGTCCGTAGTGCAGACAGGTGGCTGCCATGTGTATCTCGAATGTTTGAGAACTGGTAACTGTGATGTCGCCCCATTTCCCGTCCTTATAGGTGCATCGTACATTGTAGTCGGTGGGCATATAGCCGAATGACAGGTTTGACCAATCGATACTTTCCATAGTTTCGTTGTTTTTGTGTTTGACTTTATAGGGACAAAGATAACGATAAAAGCCGAGAATCAGAAATTTGTATTCGATTAGTTTGGCATAACTCTTCGGGAACTTATACCGGCTCCGGCGGGTAGAAAGGCGTTGCTTTCGAAGCCGGGTCCTCGATAATGGCTGTTCCGTACCGATGTGGTCCGGGAGATACTGCCGGAGTTATAGCGCTACTTTTTGGGTCTTGCCTTCGATTTTGACCAGATAGATGCCTCGGGTGCCGATTTTCAACTCCGAGATTCCGGGATTAAGCGTGCGCTCGGTAACGATTTGCCCCAATATGGTGTAGACGGTGACTTGTACCTGTCGGGGGGTGCGGATATAGATGTTGCCCTCTTTGCTCGAGATTTCAATCTCCTGTTTGGGAGTCCGGCCGTTTTCACGCTCCTCCTCGCCGAGAACCCATGCAGTTCGGTCGGCCGGGGCTTGGGCAAAAGTTTGCGGTGCTGCACAGCACCCGAGAACCCACACAACGAGAATGGCGTATAGCTGTTTCATAACGGCGGCAATATCTTTTGCAAAGATAGCCTTTTTTTGTTGATTGTTGCAGGATAGGCCGTTAAATGTGGGTTGCCGGGCTCTAAAATTTGTAGGTGCGTTTGGGGTTTTTGGGGAACCACCCTTTTTGAACCCGCTTCTTTTGGTCGAAGAGTTCCTTGATAGACCAGAATGACGAGAAGGCAAATACGCCGGCCAAGGCCGACAGGGTGATGCTTTCGACCCACAATGAGATGGCAATGCTTGCCAGCCCGAACAGCAGGAATATCCACCAGCAGCGTGTGCCCCAGTAATATTCGGCTTTGACGACAATCGGGTGAAACATTCCGATGATGAGAAATGTGCAGGCTCCTATGATGAGCCCTTGCAGGTGGTTGTCTGTAATGAAATCCATGACGTAATGGTAAAAAGTGAATATCAACGGTAATTGGTATACGGGTATCTGCCGGCATACCGGACCCCGTTACTTTGTGAACGGTGTGCAAAAATAAAAATTCCCGTTGAAAGAAAAACTCACAAACGGGAATTTGGTTCGCATAAAGGTTACAATTCTTTGAAACAGCTCTTGGGTGCCTGGCATACCGGGCATTTGAAATCGTCGGGTAGCTCTCCTTCGTGTATGTAGCCGCACACCTCGCACACATAGCGGCGGGTTGCCTGGGGGTGGGTGGTTTCGGTTGCGGAGGCTTTCTCCTCGACATAGGTGGGAGCGTTTTTGGGTGCCCGTCCCTTAACCACTTGGTGATAGTAGGCGTAGGTCATGGGAGTACCTTCGCCGGGCAAGGTGTCGACTACTCGGGCAAAGAACACGTCGTGGGTCTCGTTGTCGGCGATGTGCAACAATTCGCACACGATGTGGCCTGCAAATTTCCCGTTGAGTATGGGCACGCCGTCTTGCCAGGTATAGTCTCGTCCTTCATATTTGTTTTTGTCTCGCCCGCTTTGGAATCCAAAGGTGGTGATGAGGCTTGTGTCGCTATCTTCGGCGAGAATTGCCAGGCTGAATCGCCGGTTCCGCACGATGGCGTCGTGTGTGTAGTTGTTTTTGTTCATCGAGATGGCGACGATGGGATTTTCGCTGGTCACCTGAAAGCAGGTGTTGATGATGCAGCCGGTAGGCCGTCCGTTGTCGCCGGTTCCTACCACGTAGAGCCCGTAGGTGATTTTTTGCAAGGCGGTTATATTCATGGCGTGAATCGTGGGTGCAAACTATATCGGCCTGCCCGTATAGAGCAGGCCGACAGGAGGTTGCAGAATTTATACTGAATTAATAGTTGTTCTTTTTGCGTTCGAAGAAAGCACGCGGGTGAGCGCAGGCGGGACATAGCTCGGGAGCTGTTTTACCGCGGTGCACATATCCGCAGTTGCGGCATTGCCATTCGATTTCTTCGCTGTCGGCAAATACGGTACCGTTCTCTACATTCTCCAACAATTTGCGATAGCGTTTCTCGTGTTCGGCTTCGACCTTGGCTACATTGCGGAAGGTGAGAGCTATGGCAGGGAATCCCTCTTGCTCGGCTACGTCGGCAAAGTGGGGATAGAGTTCCACCCACTCTTCGTTTTCACCCTCGGCGGCAGCACGCAGGTTTTCGGCGGTGGTACCTATGACTCCGGCAGGGAAAGAGGCGGTAATCTCGACCATGCCACCTTCGAGGTATTTGAAGAATTTTTTGGCGTGTTCTTTTTCCTGTTCGGCCGTCTCCATGAAGATGGCGCTGATTTGTTCGAAACCTTCTTTCTTGGCTACGCTGGCAAAGAAAGTGTAGCGTGTGCGGGCTTGAGATTCACCGGCGAAAGATTTCAACAGGTTTTGTTCGGTTTGGGTTCCTTTAATACTTTTCATGACGTTTCGTTTTTTGTTGATGTGTTTTTGATTTCTGATGCAAATATAATTAGAATAATTCTAAAACTAAAATTATTATAGATAAAAATATCTCGATTTAAGATACTTTTATATTTGAAGGTAAAGATAGTCGCTTTTTGGAGAGAAAAAAATAATCGGCGTTAAATATTTGAATAATTAGCATTTTCCCGATTTCGGGCCGGAGAGAAAAGCGATAGACTTTGCCGGTCGGGGGGAGCGACGGGCTTGTTGCAGATGTGGCGAGCCGGGTTCTTTTGAGCTCTTTTTTGAGTTTGGCAAATGATAAATTGCGGCTGGTGTGTGGGCATGCCGATGAAATAGTGATATTTTTGCATTTTTATATGCCTTCTTTTTTTTAATTTTGTGAAAGATAAGAAGGATTGATTGAGGCATGTCATGTGAGGTGTGCTTCGTGAACCGAAAAAATGCTCTATTATGATAATAGAAAAATTGCCCGGGACAGAGGAACGGCTCTATACTCTTGTTGCACCTTTGATTATGAGTGTTCCCGTTATTCGACAAAACAACAACTATCCGTTTAAGACATCTCGCAAACACTTGTGGTTTGTTGCGCTCGACGAAGGTAAGGTTGTGGGATTTATGCCGGCCGAGAGCAAACCGTCGGGTGTATTTATCGATAATTATTATTCGGTAAACGACTCGTCCGACTTGTTGGTGGCTCTTGTTCAGGAGGTAATCGCCGAGTTTGCCGAGGTGTCGCCCCTCTATATTGTGTCGCATATGAGGCATGCCGAGCTTTTCAAGTCTTGCGGCTTTGTCGAGATAAAGAGCTGGAAACTGTATGTCAAAATGGAGTATGAGGGAAAATGAACGGTCTCAGAAATAGTGTGTATGATGTTGCCATGATGCGGTTGGAACGGATATTCGCCGACTTTGACAACGTCTATGTCTCTTTCTCGGGAGGGAAAGACAGCGGGGTGCTCTTGAATTTGTGCATTGAATATTTGCGGCGCAATTGTCCGGGACGCAGGTTGGGCGTGTTTCATATCGACTATGAGGTGCAGTATCAGGAGACGATTCGGTATGTAGACCGCACGTTGGCCGACAATGCCGATATACTCGATGTCTATCGGGTGTGTGTGCCTTGCAAGGTTTCGACCTGTACCTCGATGTTTCAAAGTTATTGGCGGCCGTGGGAAGAGTCGAAGCGTGAGTTGTGGGTAAGAGATCTTCCCAAGGGGGCTTATACCCGCGACGATTTCGATTTCTTTACCGAAGATTTGTGGGATTATGAGTTTCAAATCAGGTTTGCCGAGTGGTTGCACAAGCGCAACAAGGCTCATCGCACATGCTGCCTGATAGGAATACGCAGCCAGGAAAGCCTGAATCGTTGGCGCACGGTGCACAGCGATCGGAACTACAAAAAATACAAGGGGCTCAAATGGGTGCGCGAGGTAAGGTATGGTGTTTGCAATGCCTATCCTCTGCACGATTGGCTCACGGCCGATATTTGGGTGGCCAACGGCCGTTTCGGCTGGGACTACAATCGCCTCTACGACCTTTATTATCGGGCGGGCATACCGCTCGATAAACAGCGGGTGGCCAGTCCGTTTATTTCACAGGCGATTTCGAGCCTGCGCCTTTACCGGGTCATTGACCCCGATATGTGGGGCAAAATGGTAAGTCGGGTCAACGGAGTGAATTTTGCCGGGATTTACGGCCGGACTTCGATGATGGGGTGGCACTCTATCAAGCTGCCTCCCGGCATGACTTGGGAGCGTTATCTCGATTTCCTGTTGAAGACATTGCCCGAAGATACCCGCCGCAACTATCAGCGCAAACTGTCGGTGAGCATCAATTTCTGGCGAAAAACAGGAGGTTGTCTTTCCGAAGAGACCATACAGAAACTCGAAAAGTTGGGAATCCCTATTGTTGTGGGCGAAAGCTCCAATTACAAGACCCAAAAGCGGCCGGTGAAGATGGAGTACCTCGACGATATCGACATTCCCGAGTTCAAGGAGCTGCCTACTTTCAAGCGCATGTGTATCTGTATTCTCAAGAACGATCATACTTGCAAGTACATGGGATTTTCGCTCAACAAGGTGGAAAAAGAATTGAGAGAACAAGTAATGGAAAAATATAAAGCGTTGATTTAGAAATAAAAATGGAAGAGTATAAAAGTCCTGTCTATCATGTAATAGCTGTCCCGGTAGAGAAAGTGGTAGCCAATACCTATAATCCCAATGTCGTGGCTCCGCCCGAGATGAAGCTGCTTGAACTCTCGATTTGGGAGGACGGCTATACGATGCCTTGTGTCTGCTACTATATTCCCGAGAAGGATCAGTATGAGCTGGTCGACGGGTTTCACCGCTATAAAGTGATGAAAACCTCGCAGCGCATTTATGAACGTGAAAAAGGCCTGTTGCCGGTGGTGGTAATCGACAAGGATATTTCGAACCGCATGGCTTCGACTATTCGCCATAATCGGGCGAGGGGCACACATTGTGTCGAGTTGATGTGCGAAATCGTGTCGGAACTCTCCAAAGCCGGCATGTCTGACAGCTGGATTATGAAAAATATCGGTATGGATAAAGACGAACTGTTGCGCTACAAACAGATTTCGGGCTTGGCCGAGCTTTTTGCCGACAAGGAGTTCAGCCTCACGAAGGAAATATAACGGCGTTTTCCTGTACTGTCGATTCCGATGGTCGGGATAACAAAAACGCGGGCGGCCAAAAAAATTTATAGCCGCCCGCGTTTTTGTTATCTCGTTTGTAACCGATTTGACCCTGTGTGATAGAAAGGGCAAGTTGAGCATTCCCGGGTCGGGGAATAGCTCTTTTGCCCGTATCATACCGTTGCTACTTGGCGAGGTGGTGCGTTGGAAGGCACGCCGATGATATAGGAGTGCGGAAATGAGAATCGTTTTTTTGTCTTGATATAAAACCGTTTGGGGAAATTTGCTCGATGAATAGAAATATTTTTGATAAACGTAGATTACCGAAATGTAACAGATGTTGTCGTTCCGTTCATACATCTGTCATACTTTCGTAGTTCCATACCGATACCTTTGCGTCGGAAAGAAAAAAGGTAAAAATGTATGGGTAAAAGCAGATTGTCAGTTATTGTTTTAAGTGTAATTCTCTCTATTCAACTCGTTGATCTATGGGCCGCTACCGGCTCGATTACGGGGAGCGTAAGAGACAAGAAGAGCGGCGAGGCCATTATCGGTGCCACTATACAGGTCGAGAACAGTTCAATGGCAACGGCTACCGATATCGATGGCCGATTCTCCTTGAAAAATCTCCCGACGGGCGGGCAGGTTGTCGTGTGCCGCTATCTGTCGTATAAGACCGCTCGCGTGCCGGTCGATGTGGTGGCCGGCGAGTATGTGGCTCCGCTGGTTATCGAACTGGAAGAGGACGGAGTCGCCTTGCAGGAAGTGGTGGTATCGACCTACCGTCGCAACGACACCGAGATGTCGCTGCTCGAAGGCATGAAGGCTCAGGTACAGGTGGCGAGCGGTATTTCGTCGCAACAGATAGCCAAGACACTCGATCGCGATGCCTCGGAGGTGGTGAAACGGGTGCCGGGTATCTCGATTCTCGACAATCGTTTTGTCGTGGTGCGTGGGTTGGCACAACGTTATAATAATGTATGGATAAACGGCAACACGGCCCCGAGTTTGGAATCGGACAGCCGGGTTTTCTCGTTCGATATGTTGCCCAGCTCGCAAATCGAGAACATGATTATCTACAAGTCGCCGGCTCCCGAGATTCCGGCCGACTTTGCAGGCGGTTTCATTCGCATAGCCACCAAGAGCTTGCCGCTGCGCAATTCGGTACAAGTGAACTACACGACAGGGTTCAATATCAATACCCAGTTTGTCAAGACTCGTCTCAATCCCGGCAGCTCGACCGACTGGTTGGGATTCGACGTGAACAAACGGCCGCTCCCGGGCAGCATGCCCCAGCATATGGACCTGGCGGGCACCGACCCCTCGGAGGTGACGCGCCTTACCCGTTCGTTCAACTCCGACTGGCGGGTGAAGAGTTTCATTCCCATGCCCGACCAACGTCTGTCGCTTACGGTCAATCGTCGGTTTGATACCGAGGGGGGAACCGAGATAGGCATGACTACCTTTATCAATTACAGCAATACTTATAAAACGATACAGGATATCGTGAATGCTCGTTTCGGCGTCTATTCGTCGGAGGCCGACAAGCCGGTCTATCTTGACGATTATATCGATAACCAATATTCCAACGATGTGCGGCTGGGGGCCATGCACAACTGGTCGTTTGTTTTCAGCGATCGCAACAGACTCGAGTTTCGCAACCTTTTCAATATGTTGGGTAAGAACCGCCTGACCGAGCGTACCGGTGTGCGCAACATAAGTAGCCCCTTCTATCGCGAGGAAACCGAGATGCTCTATCAGTCGCGCCTCACTTATTTGGGGCAGTTGGCGGGAAATCATTTTCTCGATGAACACAAGTCTCACTCGTTGTCGTGGAACGTGGGATACAGCTATGCCTACAAGGACGAGCCCGACCGCCGTATTATCGTCAACCAGGCGGGTATGAGCGAGAATGCCGACGTGTCGCAGCTGCGGGTGGGTAACGAGGAGATTTCGCGTTATTTCCAGTCGCTCAGCGACCACCTCTTCTCGGGGAGTGTCGATTATAAGGGTACGGTGAACATAGGTACAATCCGTTCGACTGTCAAGGGAGGCTTGATGAGCGAGTATCGTACTCGCAGCTATGCTCCCAGAGAGTTTGTCTACCGCTACGACAACCTTACAGTTGCCGAGCGCCAAGAGTACCTCTATTTGCCTTATGAAGAGATGATGAGCGACGAGTGGCTCGGAGCCGACAAGGTGTATATCGATGAGATTACCCAAAAGACCAATGCCTACGATGCCACCAATTTCTACGGTGCCGGATATGGTGCCATCGAGCTGCCGTTCGGGCGGTTCAACATCTATGCCGGATTGCGCCTTGAATATAATCGATTGAAACTCACTCGCGATAAATCCATATCGGCGGCGCAGACGTTGCTTACCAGCCGCAACTATGTCGACCTCGATTTGTTGCCCTCGGTCAATGCTACCTATAATTTCAATGAGCAGCACCTGTTGCGGCTTGCCTACGGGCGTTCGCTCAACCGCGCCGAGTTCCGCGAGGTGTCGCCGGCCGTCTATTACGATTTCGACCTCTTCAACGAGATAGGAGGTAACGAAGATCTCAAAACCTGCAAGATCGATAACCTCGATTTCCGTTATGAGTTTTACCCCGAGCGGGGCGAGGTCGTGAGCGTAGGTCTCTTCTACAAATATTTCAGGAATCCCATCGAGTGGACCTTCATCGATATGGGCGGTACCTTGCGCTACAATTATGAGAATGCCCTTTCGGCTCAAAGTCTGGGAGCCGAGGTCGAGATACGCAAGAGCCTCGATTTCATGGGCATGCGCAATTTCAGTCTATTGTTCAATGCCTCGTTCATCATGAGCAACGTACGGTTCGACGAGTCGGGTATTATCAAGACCGAGGATCGGCCCATGCAGGGGCAGTCGCCTTATATCATCAATGCCGGGCTTTACTACCAGAGCGAGAAATGGGGGCTCATGTCGTCGCTGCTTTACAACCGGTTGGGCAAACGCATTATCGGGATAGGCAAGTCGAACAGTACAAACCACGATGTGAGCGTGAATATCCCCGATACCTATGAGATGCCCCGCAACAGTCTCGATTTTACCATTTCCAAAAAATTGGGAAAACTTATCGAACTCAAAGCCGGAGTGAAGGATATTTTGGCCGAGAAAATCGTCTATAAGCAATTCCCCCAGTTCTACGATGCTGCCGGCCGGTTGCAGAAGCGCGAGCAGTTGACCAAGTCGTATCGGCCGGGTCGCTCGGTGAGTGTGGGGATTACATTCAGTTTCTAAGTAGAAAAGATTCCTTTTTTATAATACTAATTAAAAAGAAAATCCAATGAAAAAACTATTCAAAACAATTGCCTTCGTATGTTTGGCAGCCATGACCGTAGTGAGTTGTGAAGAAAATGGTAACGACGAGCCTGTGCCCGGAGGTACGAGTTACGACCTGGGCGACGGTTCCGATGCGTATGAGATTTCGTCCGACATGACCCTTACCTATCCCAATACTTATAATCTTCGCGGGTTTGTCTATGTAACCGAGGGAACCACGCTCACTATCGAGCCGGGTGTGGTTATCAAGGGCGAGAAAGAGTCGAAAGCAACCCTCATCGTCGAGCGGGGCGGAAAACTCATCGCCGAGGGAACGAAAGAGCGTCCCATCGTATTCACGTCGGCCCAGGCTCCCGGTAGCCGTAAACCCGGCGACTGGGGCGGTATTATCCTGTTGGGTAAAGCCAAGAACAACAAGGGCGAGCAGACCATCGAAGGCGGTGTGCGCAGCAAGCACGGCGGCAACGACGATACCGACAACTCGGGTGTGCTGAAATATGTACGTTGCGAATTTGCCGGTATCGAATATTCGGTCGACAATGAAATCAACGCCATCACCTTTGGCTCGGTAGGTAGCGGTACTACCGTAGACTATGTGCAAGTTTCCTACTCGGGCGACGACTCTTACGAGTGGTTCGGCGGTGCCGTCAACTGCAAGCACCTCGTGGCCTTGGGTACTTGGGACGACGATTTCGATACCGACAACGGTTTCTCGGGGAAACTGCAATTCCTGGCAGCTCTGCGCGACCCGAAAATCGGTGACAAGTCGGCTTCTAACGGATTTGAATCGGATAATTGCAGCGACGCGGCCACCATCGAGCCTTATACCTCGTGCGTATTCTCCAACGTGTCGATGTTCGGCCCGGTAACCGATCCCGACAACTATACCGATGAGGCCGGTGTGAACGGCAGCAATACCGATGCTCATTTCCAAGCTGCCATGCATTTGCGTCGCAACACTCAGTTGCGGGTATTCAACTCGGTATTTGCCGGCTTCCCCCTCGGTCTCATTATCGAGAACGACAAGAACTCAAATACTCAGTCGTTTGCCACCGATGGCAAACTGGTCGTTTCGAACTGCCTCTTTGCCGGTATGGTCAAGAATTATCAGGATGCTCAATATTGGGAGAACAATACCCCTTACAATCCGGCCGACAACGGTACCTTTGCCGATAGTTATTTCAATCGGGCCGACGGTAAGAACCACGCCTATGCTGCTATTGCCGACCTCAAATTGCAGGGCAATCCCCAAAGTCTCGCCGGTTTCTGCATGATTCCTTCGCAAGATAGTCCGCTGGTAAGTCAAACCGCCGATTGGAGCAGTCCCATGGTCGCTTCGGGATTCGAGCAAGTATCTTATATCGGGGCCTTTGCTCCTACCGAAACTGTTGCCGACAACTGGATGACCGGCTGGACCAACATGGATCCTCAAAACACGGTTTATTGATACCGGCCAATCTCATTAATCCGATTTAATCTAATAGATAGCCTATTGGCTAAACAAAGAAACATAAACACGGGGCTGTGTCAAAATGAAATGACATGGCCCTTTTTTTATTCTTTTGTGTTTTACAGGCGCTCGCGTCGTGTCCTATTTGAGGTAGGGTAACAGAATCGCCTTCCATACGAGGTAGGCATTGCCCAGCAGATGAAGACCGTCGTTGGTATAGGCCGGGTCGAGGGTGGCCGTACCGGGAGCCGTAAGGTGCGAGTAGATGTCGATGTAGGTGCATTGCTCGGTAGCCGCCAGTTGTTTGAGCCGTTGGTTTATTTCGACGATTTGAGGCTCCTTGCCTGCGAGTTTGCTGAATTTCCCGAAAGAGCTGTTGAAGGGTAGAAGACTTTGCAAATAGAGTCGGGTAGAAGGTGTTTCGCGCCGTATCTTCTGTACAATCCGGGTGATGTTGCCCATGATGCTGTCGGTCGACAAATCGTGCAGTACGTCGTTGATGCCGATCATCAGGAATATCTTGGCCGGTTTCCCGTCGGTGATTGGATTGAGCCGGTCGTATACCCCCATCGATACGTCGGTTCCGATACCCCGATTTTTGATGTCGGGGTTGTCGAGCAGCTCGTGCCATTCGCAGTTGTCGGTGATGCTGTTGCCTACAAAGACGATGTCGTTGCTGTCGATTGGCAGTTCTTCAAACAGGGACGACCTTTGGTAATAATACTGGTTGTAGCGGCCGGTCTCTTGGGCAGGTGTTGCTATGGCTGCCGAGAGTCCAAGCAGCAGGAGGATAGCATTCTTTTTCATGGGTTATGTGTGTTTTATGGATTTTGATTTTCGGCGAGGTAGGCATCTACGGCTTTTTTTACCGAGCCGTGCAGGAGCAGCAGGCGCCTGGCGTGTTCATAGTCCATTCCCAATTCTTCCGCAACCATGCGGGTGCCGCGGTCTACCAGCTTTTGGTTCGAGAGCTGCATGTTGACCATTCGGTTGCCTTTGACCCGGCCCAGTTGAATCATTACCGAGGTGGAAATCATGTTGAGAATCATTTTTTGTCCCGTGCCCGATTTCATGCGCGAGCTGCCCGTTACATACTCGGGTCCCACAATCATCTCGATGGCGATGTCGGCCTCTTTCGAGATGGGCGATTCGGGGTTGCTCGAGATGGAACCGGTGAGAATCCCGTGCTCGCGGGCAGCCCGCAAGGCTCCTATGACATAGGGAGTCGTCCCCGAGGCAGCGATTCCGATAACCGTATCTTTCGTGTTGATATGGTGCTTTTGCAATTCTTCCCAGCCTCGGGTCATATCGTCTTCGGCGTTTTCGACCGGATGGCGCAGGGCGGTATCGCCACCGGCAATCAGCCCGATGACGAGAGTCGGGGGCATGCCGAATGTGGGGGGAATCTCCGAGGCGTCGAGCACTCCGAGGCGTCCGCTGGTGCCGGCGCCCAGGTAGAAGACGCGTCCGCCCTGTTTCATGCGGGGTACGATTTGGGAGACGAGTCGCTCAATTTGAGGAATGGTTTTTTGTACCGCCAGGGCCACCTTTTGGTCTTCGGCATTGATTTCTTGCAGGATTTCCAGAACCGTTTTTTTTTCGAGGTTGTCGTATAGAGAGGGTTGTTCGGTAATTTTTACGAATGCCATGACGAGTGCGTTTATAGGGTTGAATGATATTTTACGAGACCCTCCATGGGGCTTTTGATGATAGTTCCCAATTCTATTTGCAGGGCGCTGGCGGCCTCTTCGAGAACCTCTTTGTAGTAGTAGGCGATAGAGCCGGTAAAGTGTATTTTCAGGTTCTTGTAATCATACTGCATGATGTTGCGGGTGAAGAAATTCTTGAATCCGTTCAGTACGATGCGGTGGATACAAGGTTCCTCGATGTTCTCGATGAGGAAAGGCGATACCGAGGCGAGGAACCGGTTTGGGAAAGGGTGTCTGTATACCCGGTCGAGAATTTCCTGAGGGGTAAGGTCGAAGCGGTTGAAGAATTTCTCTTTCAACTCGGGAGTCAGCTGGTTTTTGAGGCAGTCGCCCACCAGCAGTTTACCCAGTACGGCGCCGCTCCCTTCGTCGCCCAGGATATAGCCCAGCGGTGAGACATGGTCGACAATCGCCTTTCCATCATAGTAGCACGAGTTGGAGCCCGTGCCCATGATGCAGGCGATGCCCGGGTGGTGCCCGCAAAGGCTGCGAGCCGCGGCCAGCAGGTCGCTGCCTATCTCGATGGGAGCGTCGATGTGCCGGGCAATAGCTTGTTCGACGATGGCATTTTTCTCGGGGAAAGCACAGCCTGCGCCATAAAACCAGACGGCTTCGATAGGCTTGTTCTCCAAATAAGGCACGAGCTTCTCTTTGACGATGAGACTTATCTCTTCCTCGGTTTGGAAAAACGGGTTTATCCCTTCGGTAGCGATTCGTTTGATGGGTTCGTTATGGCTTGTTATACACCAATCGGTTTTGGTCGAACCACTGTCGGCTATGATAATCATATTATTGCTTGGGGGTTGTACACTGGTCTACTAAATAAACAATCGAGAGGTAGGGTATGCCCGAGTTGGTGGTCAGCCCTATCTCGCAGGTGCGGCTGTTGGAGTAGCCGGTTTTTACGCCGGCTTTTTCGAGCTGGGGCCTCAATTTACGCAAGGCGTAGGCGTTGACCTCGGGGTGAGTGAAGCCCCGGTCGCCGGCAAATCCGCAGCAGCCAATCTCGTCGGGTACCACCACGTGGCGAGAGCAGAGTCGAGCCAGGTCGACGAGCATGTTGCCCAGGTTCATCTTGCGCATCGAGCAGGTGATGTGTACGGCCACGGTATCGTCGATGGGGGTAAAGTCGAGTTTGTCGCGCAGGAAGGTGTAGATAAACTCTACCGGCTCGTAAAGTTTCACCCGGGACATTACCTCGCGCATACGGTGCAGGCAGGGGCTCTGGTCGCACAACACGGGGTATCGGCCTTGGTCGCTGGCCTGATAGAGAGCCTCTTCCAGCTCGGCCGACTTGCGGTCGGCAATGTCCATCATGCCTTTGCTTTCCCAAATGGTGCCGCAGCAAAGGTTTTTCATGTTCTTGGGGAAGATGACTTCGTAGCCGGCCTTTTGCAACAGGGCTACGGTTTTATCGACGAGCGGTGTGGAGTCGGGCGAATTTTGGGCCGGACCCATGGTTTGGTTGATGCAACTGGGGAAATAGACCACTTTCAGAACCTCCTCGCGCTGTGCTATCTTGTGCGGATAGTATGGCTTGGGCATGGCGGTAGTCCACAATGGCAGGCCCAGTCGGTGCAGAGTACGCCCTATGGCACTCATCGATTTGTCGCCTATCAGTTTGTGGGCCGTGTGGGCCAGGTAGAGCACGGGACGGATACAAGTTTTGGTCTCGGAAAAATGGCGAGCCACCCAGTCGCCGGTCTTGTAGCCGAGGCTGCCGGCAGGCAGATTCTCTTGCCGTAGGTCGTGGGTGAGGTCGCCCACGCTGATGCCCATGGGGCACGACATGGAGCAAAGTCCGTCGCCTGCACAGGTGGCGTTGCCCAGGTATCTGTATTGTTTCAGCAGGGTCTGCATACGGGTTTGGCTTTCGGTGCCGGACAGTTGGCTCAACCTCGAAATTTCCCGTCTGATGACGATGCGCTGCCGCGACGAGAGCGAGAATCCACAGGTGAGGCAGTTAACCTCGCAGAATCCGCACTCGATGCAGCGGTCTACGTGAGCGTTGGTGAGCGGCATGGGCTTGAAATGTTTCAGATGGCACCGAGGATCGCTGTTGAAGATGACGCCGGGGTTGAGCAATCCTTTGGGGTCGAAGAGTTCCTTGACCGCCTTCATGTAGTTGTAGGCTTTTTCGCCCCATTCATATTTGACAAAAGGAGCCATGTTGCGGCCGGTGCCGTGCTCGGCTTTCAGCGAACCGTCATATTTGTCGACGACGAGAGTTTTCACCTCGTCCATCAATTTTTCATAGCGGGCCACCTGTTCGGGGGTGTCGAACGACTGGCTGATGATAAAGTGGTAATTCCCTTCCAGGGCATGGCCGTAGATGCAGGCATCGTCATATCCGTTTGTTTCGAGCAGCGCTTGCAGGTCGGCCGTAGCCTGCGGCAATTTTTTCAAGGGGAAAGCCACATCTTCGATAAGCACGGTCGTGCCCAGTTGCCGGGTACCGCCTACCGAGGGGAAGATGCCCGAGCGAATGGCCCAATACTGCGAGTATTCCTCGGGCTTGTCGGTGAAATGAATCGGTGTTGCCGTTTGGAAAGGGGCCAATATTTGTTTGATGGTTTCGATGTGGGCTTGCAGCTCCTCGGGCGAGTCGGCCTTGGTTTCGGTGAGTACGGCGGTAAGCCCGTTCCCGGTGGTGTCGTTGACCGAAGCGAGCGATTTTTTATCGAGCAGTTCGGCGCTGAATACAGGCCCCTCTTTCATGGCGACCACGGCTCGGCAGGCCTCCTCGATTTCGTGGAAATAGAGCATGGCACTGGCCGAGCAGGGATAGTCGTGCTCGGTTTTCATTGTGACCTCCGAGAGAAAGGCGAGGGTGCCTTCCGAGCCTACCATGAGGTGGGCGATGATGTCGAAGGGGTCGTCATAGGCTATGAAAGGACGCAGGTTGAGACCTGTGACATTCTTGATGGCATATTTTTGGCGGATACGGTCGCTCAACTCCCGGTCGTTGCGAATGGCATCGCGCAACTCGACGATGCGTTGCACAAAGGGGGCGTGGCTTTGCTCGAAAGCTTGTCGGCTGGCGGGGTCGCCGGTATCGAGCCGGGTACCGTCGGACAGAACGATTTTGGCCGAGAGCAACTCTTTGTCGCTGTTGGCGTGGGTGCCGCAGTTCATACCCGAAGCATTGTTCATGACAATGCCGCCTACCATGGCCGATTTTATCGACGCCGGGTCGGGAGCAAACTTGCGTCCGTATGGTTTCAATAGCTCGTTTACGCGTGCCCCTATGATGCCGGGTTGGAGCGTGATGCGGGTATAATCGTCCGAAATGGTGTATCGTTCCCAGTTTTTACCGGCAACGATTAGTATCGAGTCGCTTATGCTTTGCCCCGAGAGGGAGGTTCCGGCAGCTCTGAAAGTCACCGGCAACCCGTATCTGTCGGCCGTGGCCAGCAATCGGGCTATTTCTTCCTCGTCTTTCGACCGAATTACAATCTTGGGGATAAGGCGATAAAATCCGGCATCGGTTCCCCACGCCAGCAGGCGCAGTTCGTCGGTATAGATGCGGTTTTTGGGGATAAACTCCTCGATATCTTTCAGATAAGCGTTATACTTTTGATTTTTCATATGGGTCGGTTTCATCAAGAATGGTGTTTGTGCGGCAGTTTATTGAACCTTTTCCTATGGTTGTGCCGATGCTGTCGGCCGGTATAGAGGCCGACAGGTTTGCGGGCATTATCGTCAAACAAAATTACGTACTTTTTTCATCTTTTGGTCTCTCTTTTTTTATTTTGTTTCTATCTCTCCACCTTTTTTCGAGGAGGCTCTCAAACCATAGTCGGGGCTGATTTTGATAAAGGCACACACGGCGATGGTGGCGATACAGCAAATCATCACCCAGTAGAAGAAATGTTTGTACCCGATAAGCTCTTGCAGCCAACCGGCCGCCATGCCCGGCAACATCATGCCCAAGGCCATGAAGGCCGTACAGATGGCATAGTGGGCGGTCTTATGCTCTCCGTCGGAGAAATAGATGAGGTAGAGCATGTAGGCGGTGAATCCGAACCCGTATCCGAATTGTTCGATGAAGACGCAGAGGTTGATAATCAAGAGGTTGTCGGGCTGGTAGTAGCTGAGGTAGACGAACGTGGCACAGGTGAGAGAAATGCTCCAAGCCATGGGCCAAAGCCACTTTTTCAAGCCGCCTTTGGCGGCTACGATACCGCCGATGATACCGCCGATGGTGAGCCCCAGAATACCGATGGTACCGTAGACCAGGCCTACTTGGCCCGTGGTAAGTCCCAGGCCGCCCAGCTCTTTGGGGTCGAGCAGAAAGGGGGTGATGAGTTTTACCAGTTGAGCCTCGGGCAGACGGTAGAGGAGCATAAAGAGTATGGCTATCGCTACCTGTTTCTTCCGGAAAAAGGAGGTGAAGGTGGCGAAAAACTCTTTGAAGATGTTTGATGCGGTCGCTTCGCATACGGCTCTGTCGGATGCCGGTTTGGGTAGAATGTACTTGTGGTACAGGCAGATGGCAATGAAGAACCCGGCCAGTACGAAGAAGGTGATGGACCAAGCCAGTGTAATGTTACCCGAGGTAGACTCGAACGAAGCCGATGACGACTCTTTCAGTTTGGGGTCTGCCTGTATGGCGATGTAGGCCGGTTTGTCCCAGTTGTCGGCCGTAAATTCGATGCGGTCGCCTTGGGAGAGGAAGATACTTGGGTCGCCTGCTTTGTGCGCGGTGTTGAGTATCACCTTCTCGCCGGGTTCGGGCTGTTGCGAGAGGCACACTTTTACTACCCCGATGTTGCCGGTGAGCTGGTGTCGGGATTGTTTGCGGCTCTCGCCGAAGGTCTCTTTGATGAAGCTCTCGAATCGGTTGAGTCGTTTCTCTTGCGCTGCGGTGCTGCTTTGTGTTGCAGATATAGTCCCGGGAGAGGCAAAGCCGTTGGCAATATTCTGCTGTTTCACCCAAGCGGTTATCGAGTCGACATGGGCCGGATTGGCCATGGTGCCTATTTCGAGCACGGCAGGCGAAGCGACAAAGTGCATTTTGTCGTTGCGACCGTCGCTCACATAGTCGGTCGAGGGGAGTGTGATTTCGTGGGCATACTGTGGCCCCGCTTTCACCTCGATCGAGAGGGGGGTGAGGCCGGTGTTCGATTCGAGCAGCCCGGCGAGAATCACCAACAAGCCTTGTCCGGCAATGGTGGCGATGCGGTAGAAGGTGCTGCGAATACCCACATACATGGCCTGGTCGTGTGTGTCGAGGGCCAGCATATAGAATCCATCGGCAGCGATGTCGTGTGTGGCCGAGCTGAATGCCACCAGCCAAAAGATAGCCAGCGTGATTTGGAAAAAATGCGGTGCGGGAATGGTGAATGCGATGCCGGCCAGGCCTGCGCCTACGAGCATCTGCATGGTGACAACCCACCACCGTTTGGTTTTCAACAGGTCGATGAAGGGACTCCAAAAGGGCTTGATGACCCACGGCAGGTAGAGCCAGCTGGTGTACAGGGCTATGTCGGTATTGGAGATTCCCAGCCTTTTGTACATGATGACCGAGATGGTCATAACAGCCACATAGGGCAATCCTTGCGCAAAGTAGAGCGAGGGAATCCAGGCCCAGGGCGATGCCTTTTTCTGCGTATTCATGGTTTCTGCGGTTAATAAAGTTTCTCGATGGAGGCTCCCGCAAAATAGTGCAGGAGTATCTCTTGATAGTTGTATCCTTTTTCTCCCATGACGGCGGCGCCTATTTGGCAGAGCCCCACGCCGTGGCCCCAGCCGGCCCCTCGCAAGACGAAGCGTTGCGGAATCCCGTCGACCACCGATTCGCGCTCGACGACAAAGGCCGAGCTGTACAGGTGCGACGGCGATAGCGTGCGTCGTATTTCCAGCTCTTTGCCTAGGGTGAGGGTCTGCCGGGTGCCTTGTATCTGCAATCGGATAAGGCGTCCCGAGGTTCCCCGTTCGATAGGTATCAGGTCGACAATTTCGCCGAAATCGATACCCGACTTTTCTCGAATAAGAGCCGAGAGCTCTTGCTGTGTGTAGGTGACCCTCCACCGGTAGAAATCGGTCGTCTCCCGGTCGTAGTTGTTGAGTACCTGCGAGAGTATCGTCTCATTGGAGGTATTGCAGAAGGCTTCGGGCGAGGCGTAAATCCAACGTCGGGCATTCTCTTCGACACGCAGGTCGGGGAAATCGTGTTCGTTGCGTCCGTCGCGCCGGGCTACGAGATAGGGGTGGTCTATATCTTCCCAGCACGAAGAGAAACGCTCCATCACACCGCCGCAACATTTCGAGAATCGGGCGTCGCATATTTCGCCGTCGCAGGTGAGTATCTCGCCGCGGGTGGCTTCGATGGCTTCGGCTACCGTGACAGTCGAGGCTCGGGTGATACCTTGGTAGCGCTGGCAGTGGTCGTCGGCACAGACATCGAAGCGATCGTGATCTTCACGGTCGTACCAGCGGAGGAGTGTGTCGCCGGTGCGGATAGTCGAAATCGGTTTCTTCCCGACCAGAGCTTTGTTCTTACGGATTTGAGCCAGCAGCCAGCTGCGGGAGATGACAGCGTGCGATTTGAGCAGTTCGGGCGAAGCGGTGGCGCTCATCTCCGACGAGATGACACTGAGCAGATACTCTTCGATACCCAGTTTGTTGATGACGGTGATACGGTCGTTCTCGACGATAAGTTTTAAGGAACCTTTGAAAGTGAGATCCTCGCGACGTTCCCAGTGGAATTTTACCCCGATAGTTACCCCTTTGAGGCAAAACGAGTGGCCGGCTTGTTGCGGGGTGAAGACGAGCTGGTCGTACAGATGGCCGTTCCAACCGATGCGTCCCTGTTCGATGCAAGCCTTTTGAGCTCCTTCGACGGGTTGATTTCCGTGCATATAGGTGCCGTTGAAGATGAAATCGATTTTTGCTTCCGACAGGATTCCTACGGTTACCGATGGCTCTTTCATGGCGATTCTTATTTTAGCTTCATGGCGATTTTATTTATTTGTTCCCGGTCGAGGCATACCTCGGCAAGTATCTTTTCGAGGTGACGGGCCTCGATTTTTTCGAAATCTTTTTCGAGCGGAGTGATGAATACGCCGCCCATATCGACCGATGCAGGGCTGAGCAAGATATTCTCATCGCCCTCGGCAAAGTAGCATGAGGGGCGGTGCCGGGCCCGCGGGAAGACGGCGATTCGCCAGCGAGAGTCTTCATACCAGGCGAGTAGGTTCATCATGGGCTCTGCTTCGCCGGGCTTCGTCTCGAGGGCGTTGTAGAGCTTCCCGAAGAGCGATTCGCCTTCGTCGGCCTGTTCGGCGTCGATGAGGAAAAAAGGGCAGATATACTCTTCGATCACACTCAACCGGGACGAGCCTTGGGTAAGAACGGTTGTGAGCAGGCAGTTTTTTACCACTTCGCCCAATGGCAGGAAGCCTTTATTCCCGGCCTGGAAATGGGCATGGTCGGGAGCCGATGCCCCGCATTCGGGGCCGTTGTAGAAGAGTACAAAATCGTCGGCTTCACGGGCCAGCCGCAGCATATCGTCGAATCGGCAACCGATGAGTTGCGGCATGTGGACGTTGGTCGGTATGGTGAAATGGCGAGGGAAGATGGGGAAAGGATTGACGAGCCAAGTGTAGTCCCCGTCGGGCAAACCCTTCTGCACTTCGGGACAGTTTTCTGTACAGAGGAAACAGGGGCGTTCTTTCAGCGATTTCCGGTCGACCTTGGCGGCCGATGAGACGATGCGGGCCGGGTTGAACTGTACGCTGACCGTACACCCTTTCAATGTTATCTTCTTGATCCGTACCGATTCCAGAGCCCGGTAGTTGTTGCGGGCCGATTCCCACCCGGCGAGTTGCTCGTCGAGCAGGTGTTCGAGCTGTTTCGAGGTTACTTTCATACGTCTTGTCTTTTATTCAGCGCGATGCGGGCTTGCAACTCCCAGGTGCGTATGCGGTCTTTGTAGAGGTTGTTGGCATTTATTCGCTCGATGTCGAGCAAGGCGTCGGAGTTCCCCTCCCAGCGTCGGCACAGATATACGACCTCGTAGACTCGTCCTATCTGATAGCGTCGCGAGATGTTCAGCCCCAAAGCGTAGTCCTCGCCGTAGCTCGTGTTGGGTACCTTCACCTGACGCAGGAGCGGGGTGTAGAAGGCACGCGGAGCTCCCAGCCCGTTGATGCGCAGGGCGTTGTTGCGTCCGTTCTCGGGAGTCCACTCCTTGTGGTCGATGATGCCCGGAGCCATCGGGTTCATATCGAAATCGGTCATCAGATAAGTGCCCACCACCATACCGCACTGTTGTTCGTAGAAGGCGTTGACCATTGTTTGCAAAGTATGCTCGTCCTTATAGAGGTCGTCACTGTCGAGTTGCACGGCAAACTTGCCGCACTTGGGGTGATGTATTCCCAGGTTCCAGCAGCCGCCTATGCCCAAGTCGTTGCGTTCGGGAGTGAGATGAATTACCCGCTCGTCGTTGACAAAACGATCGATGGCTTCGGTGGTGCCGTCGGTCGAGTGGTTGTCGATGACGATGAGGTTGAATTTGAAGCGGGCCTGTTGTTTCAATACCGACTCAATGGCGTCGGCGATGGTGCGCACGCGGTTGCGCACGGGAATGATGACCGAGGCTTCGTATTCGAAATTGCCTGCATCGAAGGCAATCTTTTCGAAGCGGGGTTCGAGGTATCCGCCAATGGCTTTGAGGTGTTCGGTGCAGGCGGCCTCCATCTCGATTTGTATGTTCCGATTCTTGGGGTCGACATAGTCGAAAATCTTTTCACTGTTCTTGCGGGGAGCGTTCTCGACCACGGAGTAGAGGTATTCGTTGATATGCACCAGCGGAGCCTTTTGCGACAGTTTCAAGCGCAAGTCATAAAGCCCGGCAAACTGGAAATCGGTGGTCATGCGCGAAGCGGCTTCCCGGAGGGCGGCAGTGTGGAAGAGCAACAACGGCCCGAAATTGAAATCGTCGCGCAGACTGCCATACTGGTAGTCGATGACGGGGACTTTCACTTGTCGGCCTTCTGTCTCGTGGTAGTAGTCGGCATAGGCCATGCCGGCACCGGAGTCTTCGGCGATACGCATCATGCGTTCGAGGGCGAAATAACCAGGCACGAACGTGGTGTATTGGGTGTAGAGCAGAGTGAAATCGGCATCGCTGCGGGAGGCTGTCGCACGCAGGGTGGCCGAGGCGTTGAGCCCTGTTACCGGCAGGATTTCACAACCCGCTATTTCCTCGTTTGCCGGCTCGGTAGCGAGCAGGTATATCTTCTTGACCGCTTCACAGGCTTGCAGGTTTTTTATGGTTTCGGTTGCTTGTGATGGATTGGAGTAGGGAATGAAACAGTTGATGGTTTTCATAATGGGAGCCTTTGTATATGAGGAATGAACGATGGCCGGCGAGCGTGCAGAACCATCGATGTGGGGTGAATGACTGGGTGTGGATTATCGGACATTGCGATGATGGTCGAAGGTGGATAGAATGGCTTGCATGAGGGCATCGCGCTCGGCTGCGCTCACAATGGTCTCGAAGGGATATCCCAGCACGCAGGTACTGTATGTCTCGCCCCGGTAGAAGATACCGGCGCTAATGTTGTTTTCGCTGTATCGCTGTATGGTATGGCAACCTGTGCCGAAGGGTTCGATACCGTCGGGCGACTCTACGGCATAGCTTTCGTTGTTGAGTTGGTTGTGATAGGAAATATCGAGATTGGTGAAAAGTTTGAAAGGCGAGGCCGCCGGTTTCACCCGGCCGCTCATCGAGGCTTGGCCGGTGCGCCAGGTGTAGTGCAACACGTGGTTGGCAAACTGCTGACCTTCGGGGTCGGGTTCTCCGTTATCCCACAGGTCGGTCCCCACATAGGCCCCCGAGACGAAGATGCTGCCTCCCCCTTGGCAATAGCGGGCGATGGCTTCGCGCAGCGGCCGGTCGAAAGTCTTGAAGGCATAACCGCTCGTGCCCCGTCCCATCGTAACCTGCTTCTCTTTCCCCAGAATAAGGTCGGCCAGGCGGTAGCGGTTCAGGTCGACGAGTTGCTCGGCTACCGCTTCGTCGCTGGTCGAAACGAAGGAATATCCGGCCCGCACAATCGAACAGCCGTGCCGGTAGGGGTAGTTGAAGGTGTTGCCGGCAATGACTTGTGTCTCGTAGTTGGCCCGGCTGGCGCCGAAACCAGGACTGTCGTCGTCGCGCCAAGGCATGTGACGGCGAAATTCATATTGTTCGCCCGTATGACAGATGTCTTGAAGATAGGGTACCCCGAAATCTTTGCGGGAGTTGAATCCGGCAGTGAGGGTGTCGATTGCAAAATTGTCGGGGCCGCTGATGCGATTGAATCCGTTGATGACGACCACCACACCCTTCTCGCGGGAGGCGCGGCAGAGCGAAAGTGTTTCGGAGGGGAAACTTTCGCCGCCCTGGTTCACGGCTGTCACGTAGAAGCTGTAAATCGAGTCGGGGCGTATGGCCAGTGTGTAGGTAGTGTCGCTCACGAGGGTGCCGGAGTCAAAAGCTCCGTCGTTCATGCGGGTGTAGACGATATAGCTGTCGGCGGTAGCGGTCGGTTCCAGCCGATCCTCGACAGGTCGCCACGAGAGACGCATCTCGTTTGTTCCGCTAAATTCGGTGCGCAGGTGGCTCACCGGCAAGGGCTGTACCGTATAGTCATAGCCGTTTTGGACAGCAATAAATTTGAGAATGCCTTTGTAGACGGCTCGGGCAACGAGGAAGCGGAATCGCGGGTCGAGCCCGTAGCGCATATCGGCAAAATTCTGGTGCGAAAGCAGTTCGAGCAACATGGTGGGAACCTCGGGTACGCGAGCTTCGAAATAGGATTTGTTCCACATGCCTCGGCGACTCCATTCGGGTTCGTAGGTGCGGCGTATGTCGTCGGTCACTTGTGTCAGTACCACGTCGGTGAGGTAGCGCGATACCTGTCGGGGAACGTCGCGTTTGTAGACTTTACGCTCCTTGCCTGTGAAATAGATGCCCAGGCTCCCGACGGTCGAATCGTTGAGGTGCGTGCCGGCATCGGAGTGGAAGGCAAAGGCCAGGTCGATGGGTATGTTCAGTCCGGCGCTGTCGGGCAGTATCGACGAACCGCCGGCCAGGTAGTTGACCCACATGCCCCGGCATTTGTAATCGTCGGTATAGTCGTTTTCTCCCCGGCTGGGCGAGTAGACTTTTTCGGGGAATCCCGCCCATTGCAGCCAGTAGCGGGCTGCTTCGGTAAATCGGGGGTATCGGCTGGTTTGCGGGGTATAGTCGATGTCGGCCAGGGCCGGGTTGCTTTCGATGTGCTTGGCGCTTACCTGGCGGGCTATGTTGCCGTATCCCCCGCCTATCTTCACGGCGTCGGCCGTGACTATGCGTCCTTTTTCGCGGGCGAGGTTGCTCAATTCCACGCGGGTGGTTTCGCCGGCATCGAAATCGAAATGCCCCAGGTAGATCCACGTGCCTCCTCCCATTGTCTGGTTGACCCTGAACTGCGATGCTCCGCCTTTGTGATATACGGTATAAAGAGCGTTGTCGGTGCTGTTTTTTACCGTGCGATAGGCTACATAGACGGCATATCGTCCCTTCTCGGGCAGGGAGGCTTTCCAGCAAGCCCGTATTGTCCGATTGGGGTCGGTGGTAGTGCGGGTCTGGCGGAAGCTCCCGTGGGTAAACGGGTTTTGTGAGCCGGTATAGATAGCGGCCTTATGGGCAAATCCCGTGCCGCCGTATTCCCATTTTTCTGTCCCGGTTTCTGTTTCGTAGTAGGTGGTAGCATCGTCATTGTCGGCAATGAGCTCGTGCAGGTTGGTGTCGCGTTCACGGGGCGAGAATACATAGGCTCCGGCCTGTTCGAGCATGGGTATGAGGAAGGGGAGTACGTAGCTTTGTGTATAAAGGTCTTCTACGGTTTGGAAGATACGGGCCCGTTGCCACTCCCAGCGATTGAGCGATTGCTCGAAATAGTATCCGTGGCTTTGCCATAGGGCGATGTGCCGGTTGAGGAGCCCCCGGGTGGGGGTGTAAAGTCGCTTCTCCGGTTCGACAATGGGGCGAGGAGAGTCGATGATAAACCTCTTGTCCATATTGGCAAAAGGAATGAGCCTGCCTATTTCATAACCACCGGCGATTATGGACAGTTTTTTGTCTCTCAGTTTTTCAGGCAGAATTGCCCGTACCGTGTCGTAGGCTTGCTTTACCAACTCTTTGCGAAAGGGCAGGTAGGAAAACTCGTCGTTCATCTCGATGATGAGACGATTGCCCTTTTGCAGAGAGACAGATTTCAGTTTGATAGTGTCGATATTGAGATGCGCAGGTTTGAGCGCGGCGAGGGCTTGCTCGACAGCGGGTTCCCAATTGCGGGCGTATGTGGGGGAGAGCATCGCCGCGATGAGGAGCAGGAGTAGGATATATCGCTTTTCTTTCATGTTTCCCGAGTAGATAAGTGTGTCGATCCCTCTCGCTTGCTTATTTCACCGGGTTTTCCGGTTGGTGCATGTCGGCCAGAAGCAGTTTTTCGCGACGGGCATAATCGAGGAAATACCGGCGGCTCTCGACGGCTTCCGTCGGGTTCATGTCGAAGGCAGCGCAAATTTCGGGGTGAGCCAATTGTAGGGCGGCGCCATGCACGAGGTCTCCCACGATGAGGAATCCTCCGGCTCGATAAGCGGTGTGGCCCGGGGTGTGACCCGCACAGTTCAATGCGACTACTCCGCCGGGAAGCGTGTCGCCGTAGGCCACAAGGTGCAACCGTTCTTGGTAGGCATTCATTGTAGCCACGACTTGGGCCTTCTTTTCCTCGGGCATTTGCAGCCAACTGTCATACTCTTGTCGGGCGGCATAGATTTCGGCCCGGGGGAATACCACGGTGTCGCCCCGCATCATACCTCCGATGTGGTCGCCATGGAAATGGGTCAGATAGATGTAGTCGATGTCGTCCGGGGTTACACCTGCTGCCGACAGGCCTGCGAGCAGACGACTGTCGGGTGCTCCCATGCCGGTGTCGAACAAAATGCGTTTGCCGTCGGCTTCCAGCAGGAATGTGCTTACCGACGAGGGGATACCCTTGCCGATGTTCAGGCTGTCGATCATCTCTTGCGGCAGCTTGCCAAAGAGGCTCAACGGCATCAGCCGTTCCCGGGCATTGTCGCCGATTCGAGTCAGTTTCAGCCCGTCGCGTTCGCTTGTGGCACTGTCCATACAGGCAAATACGGCTTGTGCTTGGTTGGTTGCAGAAGCCTGTTTCGGCGAGAGGTTGCAACTGCCTCCGCATAACAAAATCAGTATGCCCGATAATAAGAATATGCTTTTTTTCATCATGGAGTGAATGATTTTGAGGGTTAATCGTAGATTGAACAAAAATAATACATTTCGAAATGGTTGTCAATAGAGACCCCAAAGAATAGCAAAATCGTGACAGCCTTTGCGCTAAATCGATGCCTCCGGGCGGTATTCCCCGAAAACGAGAAGCGAGACTCGCCCTCGGCAAGCCTCGCTTCTCATGTGTATAAGAGCGAGAGTATCGATTACATGATACCCCGTTCGCGCAGTTTTAACTGCCATTTCCACGCCGAGGCCAATGTGTCTTCGATATTCTCCTGAGCCGTCCAGCCCAGTACTTTGTTGGCTTTTTCGGGGTTGGCCCACACTTGTTCTATATCGCCTTCGCGGCGACCTACAATCTTGTGAGGGACTTTCACGCCCGTAGCCTTTTCGAAGGCGTTGATCAGTTCGAGAACTGAAACTCCGCGGCCCGTACCCAGATTGAAGATTTCGATGGCTTCGGGCGATTTCTTTTCGAGCATACGGTTCATGGCTGTTACGTGGGCTTTGGCCAGGTCGACTACGTTGATATAATCGCGAATGCACGAGCCGTCGGGCGTGTTGTAATCATCGCCGAATACGCTCAACTCCTTGCGAATGCCGATAGCTGTTTGGGTGAGGTAGGGAATGAGGTTTTGAGGCACGCCGTTGGGCAATTCGCCGATTTCGGCGCTGGGGTGAGCACCGATGGGGTTGAAATAGCGGAGGATAATCGACTTGAACGGGGCATTGGCGTGAATCGTATCTTTGATAATCTCTTCGCAAATCTGCTTGGTGTTGCCATAGGGCGATATGGCCGGTTTGATGGGAGCCGATTCGTCGACCGGCAGTACGTCGGGTTGGCCATAAACGGTGCACGACGACGAGAATACGATGCCCTCGACCCCAAACTCGGGCATGAGCGTGAGCAGGTTGACGAGCGACAGCAGGTTGTTGCGGTAGTAGAGCAGCGGCTTTTGTACCGATTCGCCTACGGCTTTGCTCGCGGCGAAATGTATGATTCCCTTGATGCCTTTGTTCTCTTCGAATAGTTTGCGCAAAGCCTCCATGTCGGTACAGTCGGCTTGCACGAATGTCGGACGAATGCCGGTAATGCGTTCGATGCCGTCGAGAACCTCGATGTTGGAGTTGGACAAATTGTCGATAATGACTACTTCATAACCTGCGTTTTGCAGTTCCACGGTAGAGTGAGAGCCTATATATCCGGTTCCCCCCGTAACCAAAATTTTTCCTTTCATGGTGATAGGTGTGTTTAAGTTATTTGCAGTCAAAGATAACGAAAAGAAAAAAGAATGTCAAAACGAACTTGTTTAATTTCCCTAATAACATAATTATCTGCGATGTTTCGGGTAATAGAGAACGTGCCTCAGCAAAAAATCTACGGGCAAGTTTGTTTTTTGTATCCAACATCACTATTTTTGCCCATGTAATAAAAACAAAAAAAAGAGATGAAAAAATTAAACTTTTTATGCTTATTGGGATTGCTGGTTATAGGGCTTGGCTTTGTTTCATGTTCCGATAATGACGGTGATGATAAAGTAGGAGATGTTTCTCTGTTGATAGGTCTGTGGGAGCCTGTCTATTCCGAAGGTTATGAAATGATCGACGGAGAAAAAAAGACATGGAGCAAAGAGGTTACCGATAATGACTATGTTCGTGTGGAGTTTTTTGGCGATGGAACGGTTAAAAGCTATGAATATCAAGGAAATAGTTGGATACTCAGTTCTTTGGTAAATTATCAAGTAAAAGGTAATTCAATGATTTTCTTCGATGAAAATGGAACCATAATTGATGGAGAGAGTATAATTCATACACTGACATCTACACAGTTTGTTCTGTCGACAAAAAACGTAGATGGCAACTGGGAGTATTATGAGATAATAACTTATAGAAAAATGGAGTGACCATCGACGAGGCGCCCGAGCCGCCTCAAAAAAATAATCGAGGGTGGTTTTACAAACAAGGTCTGCGAGGTTGCTCCGTGGGCCTTGCTTGGCAATTTGCAGCCGAGTATGGGACATTGCCCTGTAATCCTCGATTGGTCGAAAGGGCAAGACCCGGCGATGAATAATTCCCGTAAAGACTTGTGGGTAAGAAAATAAAATATTAACTTTGCCCCGCTTTTTGAAAATTCCGTGTGATGGGAAATTAAGGAGCAAGTAAAACTTAATTTTGAGTAACACAAAACAACAACACAATGAAAACATTTCAACTGAATGGTACGGCCCGTACCGATTTGGGCAAGAAAGCCGTTAAAAGCCTGCGTAAACAAAACCTCATTCCTGCTGTTCTCAATGGCGGAGAATTGGTAGACCTGCCTTACACCGGTACGTTGAAACCATGTGAAAAACTGGTAGAACTCACCGGCGGTAAAAAGGGTATTATTGTTACCGACTTTACCGTAACCAAAGACGCTGTTCGCAAACTGGTTTACACTCCCGATATTTTTGCCGTAGAACTGGATATCGACGGTGAGAAGAAAATGGCTGTTTTGAAAGACCTGCAATTCCACCCGGTTACCGACGCTATCTTGCACATGGATTTCCTCGAAGTAACCGATACGAAACCCGTGGTTATGGAAGTCCCCGTTCAACTCGAAGGTCACTCTGAAGGTGTGCGTGCCGGTGGTAAACTGAGTCTCTCGATGAGAAAACTCAAAGTGAAAGCCATCTACACCAATATCCCCGAGCGTTTGGTAATCAACATCGACAACCTGGGATTGGGCAAAACGCTGCAAGTAGGCGAGCTCCATTTCGAGGGTCTGGAATTGATGAACGCCAAGAACGCTGTGGTTTGCGCCGTTAACTTGACGCGTGCCGCTCGTGGTGCTCAGGCTAAACAAGACTAATCAAACACCATCTGTGTATAGATGAAATATCTGATTGTAGGGCTGGGGAATATCGGCAGCGAATACGAGAATACCCGGCATAACATAGGATTCAGAGTATTGGACGCCTTGGCCAAGGCGTCCAATCTCATTTTTACCGACGGCCGTTACGGGGCAACCTGCGAGCTGCGCGTCAAGGGCCGTACTCTCGTTTTGCTCAAACCTTCGACTTATATGAACCTTAGCGGCAATGCCGTGCGCTATTGGCTGCAAAAAGAGAATATCCCCGTCGAGAATCTGCTCGTCGTGGTCGACGACCTGGCGCTTTCTTTCGGAACCCTTCGGTTGAAACCCAAAGGCAGCGACGCCGGGCACAACGGTTTGAAGCACATTTGCGAGACGTTGGGCACTCAGGCTTATGCTCGTTTGCGTTTCGGGATAGGCAACGATTTTCCGCGGGGTTGTCAGGTAGAATTTGTGCTGGGCTCTTTCCCTCCCGAAGAGGAAAAACTCCTCCCCGAGAAACTGGAACGGGCCGGCGAGATTATCAAGAGTTTCTGCTTGGCCGGCGTGCAGTTGACGATGAACCAATATAACAACAAGTAGAGCAGCTATGGCAAAAGAGGAGGTTAGAATCGATAAGTTCATGTGGGCGACTCGTATCTTCAAGACCCGTACCATTGCCACCGAAGCCTGCAAGAAAGGCCGGGTGATGGTCGGCGGTGTGACGATAAAACCCTCGCGCACGGTTAAGGTAGGCGATGTGATACAGGTGCGAAAACCGCCTGTAACCTATTCGTTCAAGATTCTTGCACTTGCCGAGAACCGCATGGGGGCCAAACTGGTGCCCGGATATCTCGACAACATCACCCCGCCCGAACAGTACGAGTTGCTCGATATGGTGCGCATTAGCGGCTTTGTCAACCGGCAGAAGGGCCTGGGGCGTCCTACTAAGCGCGACGGACGACAGATGGCTCAGTTTCTCGAATCGCAATATGCCGACGACGGCTTCGATTTTGATTTCGATTTTGACGATGATTTCGATGACGAACAGTCTTAAATATATTTAAATTTATTCTGAAGGAGAAATCCCGTTATCCCTTTAAGGCAAATCTCATTTAACTTTGTCCTTGCAAGATATCTTTTATGTGGGCGAAAAAACTGAAAATAGCATTTCTGTTGCTGGCGGGTATCGTGGTGGTTCTCTCGACGACACTCCCGCATCATCACCACGCCAACGGCATGATATGCCTGGAAATCGACCTCCCCGGTTGTGACAGTTCCCACTCCAAGGCAGCCGACGAAGATCCTGCCGATTGTACGGGTTGCAGTTGGTTTTCCTACAAGCTCCCGGTCGATGTGGCATCGCTGCATCAGCAATATGCTTTCAAGTTGGCTCCGGTCAAAATCCTGCTCGGTATATGGGCCGTATTGGCCGACTGGACCGATGTCGATACCCCCGACGAATCGCCTTTCCCGGACATCTATATCGAGCGGCTTCATGCCTCCGTTTTTCTGCGGACTCTCGGCCTGAGAGCTCCTCCCGTTGCATAGGTATATGATTAGATATACATGAGTCTCGCCGGCCGCCCTGCGGTTGTGCGACGATATGATTGTGGGGCCATTGGTGTGGCTGCCGCAATCGAAATAGCGATTTATTCATCACTAAAACAATACCTATGAAACGAAATACCATATTGTTAGTCACGATTTTATCGTATATTCTGTGGAGCTGTTCCGGCTCGTCGTCGCACAATTCGGGCGAGGAACATCAGCATAGCGACCACATCGAGGCACATGACCACGAGCACAGTGAGCACGAAGGTCACGACCACGAAAACGAAGGTCACGGGCATAATGCTCATGGCGACGAAATTATCCTGAAAAAAGCCGAGGCCGAAGCTATCGGTCTTACCACCAAAACCATGGCCCCCGAGAAATTCCACAGTGTGATAGCTTGCTCGGGCTCCCTCTCTGCCTCTCAGTTTGACGAGGTGACGGTTGTTGCTCCTGTTGCCGGGGTAGTCTCTTTGGGCGATGTCCACATTACCGACGGAACCTTGATGCAAAAAGGTCGTGAGCTGTTGAAAATCTCGGCCGAGAAGATAGGCGCAGGCGACCCGGCCAGTCGTGCCTATATCGACTACGAGACCGCCCGCAAGGCCTATGAGCGGGCTGCCGGACTGGTAGAAGACCAGATTATTTCGCGTCAGGAGTATGAACAGATTGAGAGAGACTACGAGACCGCTCGTTTGGCCTACGAGGCTGTGGGCGGCAGCCAGTCGGGCAGTGTTGTCAAAGCGCCCAAAACCGGTTATTTGAAGAATATTCTGGTGAGCGACGGCGATTTTGTGGAGATGGGGCAACCGTTGATGACCCTCTCGCAAAACCGTCGGTTGCAGTTGCGAGCCGAGGTGCCTCAACGTTATTACAAGCAGCTGCCCACTGTGACCTCGGCTCATTTCAAGACTACTTACGATGACCGGGTTTATGACCTCGCCCGATTGAACGGCAAGCTGTTGAGCTACGGCCGCGGTACCTTGGCCGGTGGAGCTTATGTGCCGGTAGTCTTCGAGCTCGACAACCGGGGCGATATGATTCCCGGTGCTTGCGTCGAGGTTTATCTGCTCTCCTCGTCGGTCGACAATGCTCTGGTGGTGCCCGTATCGGCACTTACCGAGGAGCAAGGCCTTTACTTTGTCTACCTGCGGCTCGATGAAGAGGGTTATAAGAAGCAGGAAGTGACAGTTGGCGACACCGATGGGGCCAATGTGCGTATCCTCTCGGGACTGCACGAAGGCGACCGTGTGGTTACCCGCGGGGTCTATCAGGTGAAACTGGCCGCTAACAGTAGCGTTATTCCCGAAGGACATTCTCACAACCACTAATCTGCTGCTGTCATGTTGAATAAGATTATCCGATATTCGCTCAACAATCGGCTGCTCGTTCTGGTAGCGTCTGTATTGTTGCTTTTTGCCGGGGTTTATACCTCGATGAGAATGGACGTCGATGTCTTCCCCGACCTGAACGCCCCTACGGTGGTGGTAATGACCGAGGCTCCCGGCATGGCTCCCGAGGAGGTGGAACGTCTCGTTACTTTTCCGGTAGAGACTGCACTCAACGGAGCTACCGATGTGCGTCGGGTGCGCTCGTCGTCGACCACCGGTTTTTCGGTGGTATGGGTCGAGTTTGACTGGGGTACCGATATTTACCGGGCCCGGCAGATAACCTCCGAGAAACTGGCCGTCGTGGGCGAGAGCCTGCCCCAAGGGGTAGGGACTCCCACTCTGGGCCCTCAATCCTCTATTTTGGGCGAGATGCTCATCGTGGGACTCACGGCCGATACTACCTCGCTGCGCGATTTGCGCACGCTGGCCGACTGGACTATTCGTCCCCGGCTTCTCTCCATTGGCGGGGTGGCTCAGGTGACTGTCATTGGCGGTGAGATGAAAGAATACCAGATTTTGCTTGACCTGCCCCGCATGAAGCAATACGGCGTCACGCTCGACGAGGTGCTTGCCGCAGCTCGCGAGATGAACCGCAATGCCAACGGAGGTATACTCTATGAGTATGGGAATGAATATATTATACGGGGAGCCGTAGCGACGACCGACATCGACGCCATTGCCAAGGCGGTGGTGAAGCGGGTCGACGGGGTGCCTCTGCTGATGGGAGATATTGCCGAGGTGAAAATCGGCGACAAGGCCCCCAAGCTGGGTTGCGCTTCGGTCGAGGCGCAACCGGCCGTGCTGCTCACGGTGACCAAACAGCCCAACACCAGTACGCTCGAGCTTACCGACAAACTGTTGGAGTCGATTGACGAGTTGAAGAAGAATATGCCGGCCGACGTGACTGTCTCGACCGACATATTCCGCCAGTCGCACTTTATCGAGAACTCGATTGACAATGTGAAGAAATCGCTCTACGAGGGAGCCATCTTTGTTGTCATTGTCCTTTTCTTCTTCCTCATGAACGTGCGCACTACGCTCATCTCGCTGGTGGCTTTGCCCTTGTCGCTGCTCTTTTCGATTTTGGCCTTGCATTTCATGGGATTTACCATCAACACCATGAGCTTGGGCGGTATGGCTATCGCTATCGGGTCGCTGGTCGACGATGCTATCGTCGACGTGGAGAACGTTTATAAGCACTTGCGAGAGAATCGCTTGTTACCGCCCGGCGAACGGAAATCGGTTGTCGAGGTGGTTTTCGAAGCTTCACGCGAGGTGCGTATGCCTATTTTCAACTCGACGCTTATTATCATTGTTACCTTTATTCCGCTTTTCTTCCTCACGGGTATGGAGGGGCGCATGCTGGTACCGCTGGGCATCGCCTTTATCGTGGCGCTATTTGCCTCGACCATTGTGGCCCTTACTCTCACGCCGGTGCTGTGCAGTTATCTGTTGGGTAAGGGGGGTGACGACCGTAATCTCGCTCGCGAACCGCTGGTGGCTCGCACTTTGAAACGCTATTACGAACGGGCGTTGGAGTGGGCGTTGAATCATCGCCGCGAGGTCTTGGGCGGCACCATCGTGCTGTTTGTGGCTGCGCTTGTCGTCTTTTTTACCTTGGGGCGCAGCTTCCTTCCCTCGTTCAACGAAGGGTCGTTTACTATTAATGTGAGCACGTTGCCCGGCATTTCACTCGAAGAGTCGGACAACATCGGTCGCCGTGCCGAACAGCTGTTGCTCGAAGTGCCCGAGATAAAGACCGTCGCCCGCAAGACAGGTCGTGCCGAACTCGACGAGCATGCCTTGGGAGTGAATACCTCGGAAATCGAGGCTCCCTTTGAACTGAAAGACCGTTCGCATGCCGAGGTGGTGGCCGATGTGCGCAAGAAGCTCTCCATTCTCCCCGGAGTCAATATCGAGATAGGACAGCCCATTTCGCACCGTATCGATGCCATGCTGTCGGGTACACAAGCGCGCATCGCCATCAAACTCTTTGGCGATGACCTCAACCGCATGTTCATGCTGGGCAACCAGGTTAAGAAGAATATCTCGACTGTCGATGGTGTGGTCGACCTGAATGTCGAGCAGCAAATCGAGCGGCCGCAACTGAAAATCACGCCGCGCCGCGAAATGCTGGCTCGCTATGGGGTGACCCTGGCCGAGTTCTCCGAGTTTATCGATGTGGCTTTGGCCGGCGAGGTGGTTTCGCAGGTCTATGAGGGAAGCCGCACGTTCGACCTCACCGTTAAGGTGAAAGACGATGAGCGTGCCTCGGCTGCTCGCATTGCCGACCTGATGATTGACACGCAGGAGGGCAAAGTACCGTTGAGCACGTTGGCCGAAATCAAATCGGCCACCGGCCCCAACACCATCAATCGCGAGAATGTGAAGCGAAAAATCGTCATCTCGGCCAACGTGAGCGACCGCGACCTGCGCAGTGTGGTCGACGACATCAGAGAACGTATCGACGAGACGGTCGTACTGCCCGAAGGCTATTTTATCGAGTACGGCGGGCAGTTCGAGAGCGAAGCCGCTGCTTCGCGCACCCTTTCGGTTGTGTCGCTTTTCTCGTTGCTGGTCGTATTTTTGTTGTTGTACAACCAGTTTCGCAGCACCTCGCAGTCGGTGGTTATTTTGCTCAATCTTCCTTTGGCGCTTATCGGCGGGGTCTTTATCCTTCGTTTTACCACGGGCGAAATCAGTATCCCTGCCATTATAGGCTTCATTTCGCTCTTCGGCATCGCTACCCGCAACGGTATGTTGCTTGTCTCGCACTATAACACCATGCAGGCCGAAGGGCATACGTTGCACGACATTGTGCTGCGGGGCTCGCTCGACCGCTTGAATCCCATTTTGATGACGGCTCTCACCTCGGCCTTGGCTCTTATCCCGCTGGCTCTGGGCGGAGACTTGCCGGGCAATGAGATACAAAGTCCCATGGCAAAGGTGATTTTGGGTGGATTGATAACCTCGACTTTCCTCAACGCCTTTGTGGTGCCGGTTGTTTATTGGATTATGAACCGTAAAAAAGAAAACCGATGAGAAAAACGATTGTCCTGTTCTGCGCACTCGTTGCTGTGAGTGCGGGAGCTCAAAATAACATAACCCGGATTCTATCGAGTATCGAAGCCAATAATCCCCGGTTGAAAGCCGGGGCCCAAATGGTGTTGAGCCAAAAGGCCGAGGTCTCGTCGCAAAATTCGCTCGAAGACCCTTCTTTTGGGTTTGAACATTTGTGGGGAGCCGAGAATGCCCGCGACCGTAAATATGATATTTCGGTCTCGCAGTCGTTCGATTTTCCCTCGCTCTATGTGCAGCGTAACCAGGTGGGTAACCTCAAACGCAGCCTTTACGACGGGCAGCAGGCTTTGTTGAGGCAGCAGGTGCTGTTGCAGGCCAAGGAGCTGTGTTTGCGCATTGTCTATTTGAACCGTTGTATTGCTTTGGGCAACGAGCGGCAGGCTGCCGCCGATAGGCTGGCACACCTCTATCGCGACCGCCTCGAAACAGGCGATGCTGCTATTCTCGATGTGAATAAAATCGAAATCGAACAGCTCAATGTCTCTACGGCCAATGCCCGGTTGCGCAATGAACTGGCGGCTTGCCTGTCGCAGTTGCGGGTGTTGAATGGTGGCGAGACGCTCGACGTGGAACTGTCGGCCTTGGCCGATTATCCCGACTTTTCGCTGCCTGCCTCGTTTGACGAGTTGAAAGAGCAGGCTTTGCAGGCCGACCCCGAGTTGCAGTTGTTGCGACAGGAGAACCGCATTGCCGACAAGTCGGTCGCTCTCAACCGCGCCGGTTGGTTGCCCAAGTTCGAGTTGGGTTATCGCCATGCCTATGAGTTGGGCGAGCGTTTCAACGGACTGTCGGTAGGCGTCTCTATTCCGCTCTTTGCCAACCGCAAGAAAGTAAAGGTGGCCAAGGCGCAGGCTCTGGCCGGAACTTTTACTCTGAGCAGTCGCGAGCAACAGGTTTTGGCCGAGTTGCAGGTTGCCTACGATGAGGCGATGAGCCTGCGAGAGAACCACGCCCGTTACGATTTGCTCACGCGGCAAAATAATCTGGGATTGTTGCAGAAGGCCTTGTCGGCCGGACAAATCTCGATGGTCGAGTATCTTGTCGATGCCACCCAGCTCTATGAGGCTTTCGACAACCGACTTTCGCTCGAGTATGAATATCAGTTGCGGCTGGCTCGTCTGTATAAATTCGAGTTGTAGCGAGTCGAATGTTCTTTATCGTATTATATCTTCCCCCGTTCCCTGTTTTCGGGAACGGGGGAATTGTTTTTGTTTGCTGTTGATTATCAGCAATGTGTCTTGTTCTTATGGCGTGCATGACTTGTCGTAGTTGTTAAAATAAGTTACCTATGTAAATATTTTCCTATGGAAAATTGTTTTTGTAAAAACTAATCTTCATCTTTGCAATGTAATTTCTTTTGGAATATATTTCCATTGAATAATTAAACATGAATAAGAGGAGAACAAACAAGATGAAAACCGGTTTGAAACGTTACGGACTTTTGTCGCTGGGCCTTGTATTGGGAGCGGTAGGGGGCTATCTTTATTGGCGGTATGTGGGTTGTGCCGGCGGCACCTGTCCTATTGCTTCGTCGCCCTGGGCCAGCACGGTGTGGGGTGCCGCCTTGGGTGGATTATTGACGAGTTCATTGAAAAAAGAGAAGAGTTATGAATAAACGATTGACAATTTGGGTGGTGAGTTTGGTCGCGCTTCTGCTGACCGCCTGTGAAACAAAAGCGATTAATAACGATAAAAAAGAAAATAAGATGAAAACAATCGAATTGACCAAAGCCGATTTCCTGAAAAAAGTAATGGATTATGAAACCAATCCCCAGGAGTGGAAATATCTGGGCGACAAACCTGCGATTATCGACTTTTATGCTTCGTGGTGCGGACCCTGTAAAATGGTTGCTCCCATACTTGAAGAGTTGGCCGAGGAGTATGACGGACAGATTTATATCTATAAGGTGAATACCGAAGTAGAGCAGGAGCTCGCCGGAGTGTTCGGTATTCGCAGCATTCCCTCGATACTCTTTGTCCCGATGGAAGGACAGCCGCAGATGGCTACGGGAGCAATGCCCAAGAGCTCGTTCAAGGAGGCCATCGAACAGGTGCTGTTGAAAAAATAGTATCAGATTGAAATTTATCATTTCGGAGCCGACAAAGTCGTGTCGGCCCGGAGTGATATTGTTCAAAAGAAAGATTAGTATATTTGTGCATATTATACGAATATGCGGTTGGAGTGTATTTGTAGAAGAGATAGGAGAGAGAATCATGCCTCTTGTAGTAGATAAGAATCGTTGCCCGCAGAACCATCGTTGTCCGCTTGTGGCCCTTTGTCCCCGGCAGGCCATCAGCCAGGAAGGGTTCGGGCTGCCGCAAATCGATGTGGCGAGATGTATCGAGTGTGGTAAATGTGTGCGTGCGTGTCCCATGCACGCGGTATATGAACCGGAATAAGCCTATGGAATCATTTTGCAAGATACGTGATATTTATCGAGCGATAACCGATTTTGAAACTCGGTTCGAGAAACATTATGGCCTCGGATTGAACGAAGGCTCCTTGTTGTGTGCTCTGCGCGATGTACCCCGGCTTTCGTCGGGCGAGATTGCTCGGCAGTTGGGCATCACCCAGTCTAATGCATCGAAGGTTATTCGGTCGGCCGAGAAGAAAGGTCTGATACAGCGTAGTTTGGGCAGTGACGACAAGCGGCAGATGTATTTTTCGCTTTCTGCCGAGGGGCGTACCTGCCTCGGCCGGTTGCAGTGTTGCGATATAGAGATACCCGAGGTTTTGAAACAGCTCATGTAAGCTTTGGCTACATAATCTACGAATAGAAATCGGCGAGTCGCCTCCCTTTGAACAAGCCATTCAAGGGAGGCGATTCTTGTATATTGAATGATGACATGCTTTTTGTTTTCTGCCCCGTTTCATAATGAATGTTGTCGGGTTTTAAAATTGCTGTAATAAGAATGTTGCAAGTGCCCGATATTTTTGTGCCGTCATTCATATGCAATAAATTCTATGAAAAAAACATTATTACTCATTTTGATTTTGGGGCAGATTGTCGCAGCACAAGCTGCCGGACTTATTTCGGGGGTTGTACACGAGGCGACCGAGCAACGCACATTGCCGGGCGCCGTATTGAGACTCGACAAGTTTAACCGTTATACGGTTTCCGACAAGAACGGGTATTTCGAGTTTTTGAATGTACCCGATGGCGAGTATCGTGTGGAGGTTTCTTATTTGGGATATATTACAGCCTATCAGAATGTTTCGGTAGAGAAGGGCGGAAACTCGGTGATGGACTTTTTCCTGAAAGAAGATTCGAAAGTCCTCAACGAGGTGGTAGTTATGGGCGACCAGGCCCGCGGACAGGCTAAGGCTTTCAACCAGCAGAAGACCAACCGCAATGTGACGAATGTGATTTCGGCCGACCAGGTGGGACGTTTCCCCGATTCTAACATAGGCGATGCCTTAAAACGTGTGCCGGGTATCACCATGCAGAATGACCAGGGCGAGGCTCGCAACATCATTGTGCGGGGGTTGGCCTCGGAGTTAAATTCGGTGACGCTCAACGGCAACCGCATACCATCGGCCGAGGGCGACAATCGCAAAGTGCAGATGGACTTGATTCCCTCGGACATGATACAGACCATACGGGTAAACAAGACTTTGACACCCGATATGGACGGCGATGCTATTGGCGGTTCGGTCGATTTGGTTACGCGGGCAGCTTCGGGCGGCCAGCGCATTTCGTTCACGGTCTTGGGCGGTTTCAATCCCATTCGCAACGGGGCTACCGGGTCCGGCTCGTTTGTCTACTCCAACCGTTTTGCCGGTGACAAGGTGGGGGTTGTGCTCAGTGCTTCGTACATGAACAAGACTTATGGATCGGACAATATCGAGGGGGTATGGGCTAATGACGATGCCGGAAACATCTTCCTCGAAGAGATGGATATTCGTAAGTATGACGTGCAACGTATTCGCCGGAGCATCTCGCTCAATACCGACTGGAAAATCAACGCCAACCATACCATCGCTGCCGATGTGATGTATAACTGGCGCGATGACCGGGAAAACCGATTCCGCACACAGTTCAAGGATGTGGAGCCTGTCTACGATGCTACCTCGCCGGCTATTACCGGATACACCGGTGTCATATCGCGCGAAACCAAAGGTGGTATCGACGATTGTCGCAACAAGAATGCCCGTCTCGAAGACCAGCGGGTACAATCTTATGCCCTCACGGGAACCCATCTGCTCTCACCCCGTTTCGACCTCGACTGGAACCTCAGTTATGCCAAAGCGCAGGAAGACCGGCCTCACGAGCGTTATATCGAGTATGTGCAAGAGGGGCTATCGCTCTCGCAAGATTTGGGCAATACGCGTAAACCTTTTATCTCGGCTCCCGGGCAGAATTTGAGTCTCTTTGCATTCGACAAACTCACCGAGCAGCACGATTATACCGACGAGGACGAATATTCGGCCAAAATCAATGCCCGCGTCCCTCTCTCGGTCATCGCTTCGCAAAAGGGACGTCTCCATTTTGGATTGAAGGCGCGTATCAAAAGCAAGGAGCGCGACAACGAGTTTTTTGAATATACTCCTGTCGACGGGCTTCCGTCGCTTCTCGATATGGACAGGGCTACCTATAATAAGTCGTTGACCCAGGGCAGCCGCTACATACCGGGCTCGTTTGTCTCCAAAAAGTGGCTGGGTAGTGTCGACCTCAACAATGCGGCTCTTTTTGAGAAGGAGGCCGATCCCTCGGAGTATTTGGTCAACAACTACGAGGCCCGGGAACAGATTTATGCCGGTTACCTGCGCTGGGATCAGGATATTACCCCCAACCTGACTTTTATCGTGGGGGCTCGTGTGGAACATACCCGCGTCGACTATGAGGGAAATTATGTGCTCGATGAGAATTATGAAAATGCCGACTTGCGCAACGTAAAAAACAGCTATACCAATGTGTTGCCTAATGTGACTATCTGTTATACACCGTGGAAAAACATGGTGCTCAGAGGGGTTTTCTCGACAGCTCTTGCCCGTCCCAATTATTATGCGTTGATTCCTTTTGCCGATGTGAAATCGGAAGATCGCGAAATTTCGGCTGGTAATTCCGATTTGAAAGCGACCTACTCCTACAATGCCGACCTTATCGGTGAATACTATTTCCAGTCGGTGGGCATCGTGTCGGCCGGGCTTTTCTACAAAAATCTCGACAATTTCATCTATAATTATCTCGATGCCAACTATACGGCCGACAAGTTCGCTGCCGATTTTCCCGGCCTGCCCAATCCTGTTCCGGTCGGTGAGCAATGGCAGTTCCTGCGTCCGTTGAACGGCGACGAGGTACATCTCTTCGGAGTCGAGCTTGCCCTGCAACGTAAACTCGATTTCTTCTCGTCGAGCTTCATGCGCAATTTCAGCGTGATGCTCAACTACACCTATACCCATTCGATAACCAAAGGTATCTACAACGAGGACGGCGAGGAGCGTACCGACGTGAGTTTCCCCGGTACCGCGCCGCATATGTTCAACGCTTCGCTGGCTTGGGAGAACAATCGCTTCTCGGCGCGTGTTTCTTTAAACTACACGGCCGGGTATCTCGACGAGGTAGCCAGCAGTGCTTTCGAAGACCGCTACTACGACGGCCAGCTCTTCCTCGATGCCAATGCTTCGTATCGCATTGCCGATGGGTTGCGCATTTTTGCCGAGGCCAACAACCTCACCAACCAGCCGTTGCGTTACTATCAAGGCACCAAGCAGTATATGGCACAGCTCGAGTATTACAAATCGACCTTCGACATCGGTGTAAAATGGGAATTTTAAGATAAATGAATATAAATAAAAAAGATAGCAAGATGAAAAAAAGCGTTAGATTTCTTTTGAGAAACATCAGTTCCTTTTCGGCTCTGTTGCTGGTGGGTATAATCCTGTTCGGTTGGTCGTGCAGGCAGACGACCGACTCGCAAAACTCTCTTCCCGAGGCGGTCGAAGACAATTTCAATTTTATTGTGGGCAACGACCTGGGCCGCAACGGATACTACGACCAGAAACCTATTGCCGAGCAGATGGGCAAGACGGCCGGCGAGATAGGTATCGAGTTTGTGGCTGCCGCCGGTGACATTCACCATTTCGAGGGGGTTGCCAGTGTGAACGACCCCTTGTGGAATACCAACTACGAGTACATCTATTCGCACCCCGAGCTGATGCTCGACTGGTATCCCGTGCTGGGTAATCACGAGTATCGGGGCAATACCCGGGCTGTACTCGACTATTCGGGCATAAGTCGCCGCTGGTGCATGCCTGCCCGGTATTACGACAAGACCTTCGAGGTGGGCGACAGCTCTACGCTCAAAGTGGTCTTTATCGACACGGCGCCGCTCATCGACAAATATCACAAAGAGTCGGAAGAGTCGTATCGCGATGTCGCCGCGCAAGACATGGAAGCCCAACTCCACTGGATCGACTCGGTGCTGAACGCCTCGCACGATACCTGGAAGGTGGTGATTGGCCATCACCCCGTCTATGCACAGACCCCCAAGGACGAAATCGAACGCGAAAATCTGCAAGAGCGGCTCGACCCCCTGTTGAGAAAGTATGGTGTCGATATGTATGTGGCAGGTCATATTCATAATTTCCAGCACATCAAGATGGCCGATAGCCCGGTCGACTATGTGGTCAATTCGTCGGCCTCGTTGAGCCGTAAGGTCAGCCCTGTCGAAGGGACGCAGTATTGCAGTCCCGAACCGGGATTCTCGGTCGTGTCGGTCTCGGATAAAGATTTGAGCCTCTATATGCTCGACAAGAAAGGCCACGTGCTTCATACGGTGACGCGCACGAAATAATAATATTTTTATTTTCTTTCTTTCGGGAACTCTCTCCTTTTGCCGATGGCAGGAGGCGGGAGTTTCTCGTTGTTTTTTGTGGGAGAGAATAGTGCCACCTGTTGTTCGTCTCTGGGGCTATTCGGTCGTTTCGGTTTCGGGACGGCGGAAAATCGAGAAATTCACACTCCCGTAGGTGCGGTGCTGGTCGAAGAGCGGGTGTGACGAGAAATCGTTGTTCTTGGAGTGTTCGAGCACGAAGATGCCGCCCGGTTTCACGATATTTCTCGACAAGACTTCGTGCGGGAGAGTCTCGAGCGCCGGCAGGTCGTAGGGTGGGTCGGCAAACACCAGGTCGAACTGCTGGCGGCAACTTTGCAGGAACTTGAACACATCGCCTTTGATGGGGGTCAGGTTCTGGTCGCCCAACTGCTGCTGCACCTTGCGGATAAAGTTGTACTGGGTCGGGTAAATCTCGACACATACCACCCGGGCGCATTCTCGCGAGAGCAGTTCGAAGCTGATGGCGCCCGTACCGGCAAAAAGGTCGAGTGCCTCGATGCCTTCGAAATCGATGAGGTTTTCCAGCACGTTGAAAATATTCTCCCGGGCAAAGTCGGTCGTGGGCCGGGCTTTGATATTGGTGGGGACATCGAACCGCCGACGCCCGTATTTACCGCTGATGATTCGCATACCGTAGTTCGCTTTTGTATTTCTTGGGACAAAGATACGCAAAGGCGAGCGCAAAAAGTCAAGTTTGCTCGAACTTTATGCCGGGCCGCATCCTATTTTCGTATTAACCGACGATTGCAAAAGGAGAGAGTCGAGACAACTGAAAATGGAATTTTCAAGTTCGGTTGTGTTCGGGTTAGAGAGATTCCTGAACGATAAATTTGAAGGACTGTTTTTTTTGCGTATATTTGCATACGATCGTTGTTAGAATATTTATAATCAAACAGAGGGGAATGATTTTGAATACGTTGTTCATCGAGAACTTGTCTAATTTTGCTCACGGCCTTTCGACAGCTTTTTTTGTCTATTTCGGTATCAATCTGGCTTTTTTCAGAGACTCCAATCGCCCGTTGCAGGTGCTGGGATATCTGTTTTGCCTGTGGGGGGTGCAGGATATTAAGGATCTTCTTTTGTATGTCGATTCCATAGCCGGGTCGGCATATTATTCCACCCTGCTTCTGTCGTTCGACATGTGGGCGGTTCCGATGTGTGCGCTCTTCCTGCTTGAGATTCTTTATCCCGGTTTTTTCAGTGTCAAGCGGGTAATACAGTTCGAGTTGCCGTTGTGCTTGTTTACGGTAGCCTTTGGGGTGACCGGGGCATCGGCTTTTTATGTGATGAGCATTGTTTATACGGCTTTGTTCTGTTTGGTCGTCGTGTTGTTTATCGTCTCGAAGGTGGGGCGTTACAACCGATATGTGAGAGACAATTATTCATATACCGAGCGGGTGAATGTGCGCTGGTTGATGAACAGCATGGTGATTTTGGCTCTTTGTCTATTCCTGTGGTTTTATACTTGTACCAATATCAGCCATTTGGGCGACCTGGTTTATTATGTGACATCGACACTCCTGTGGGCGGTTGTTCTCTATTATAGTCTGCGGCAGGAGTGGATACCCGATGTGCCGCAGAGCGATGTCGAGTCCTTGTCCGAGCCTTTGGAGACGTTGCGTAACGGGACGTCGCTCATGAGCCAGAAACTCGAGGAGTATATCCGCGAGAAAGAGCTTTTTCTGAATCCCCAACTTTCTCTTTCGGATCTTGCCGGTGAGATGGGGACCAATCGCAGTTACCTTTCCAATTGTCTGAACAACGAGCTGGGAGTGACTTTTTATGATTACATCAACTCTTTTCGTCTCGAAAAGGCCAAATCGATTCTCGACGATTTGGGGTTCGAGGGGAGTATCGAGGGAATTGCGGTTTTGAGTGGTTTCAACTCGGTGTCGACTTTCCGCCGCTCTTTTCAAAAGAAATACGGTTGCACACCCTCGCAATATCGCAAGTCGGTGATGAGCAAGTAGGGGGCGAGATTGTCGCTATCGGGAGTAAGCCGTGATAAGCCGCAACGGCAACGGCAGACTCTCGTCGCCCGCAGGGGGGTAAGAGGGGAACTTGGTGAGGGTGATGAAGGTCAGATGTTTGCGAATAAGCGGGATAATGTGCTGCCGCAGTTCCCGATGGTCGCCCGAGAGAGACAACTCGTCATCGGTGGGGTTGAATCCCAGTTGTTTCCATGCGTTCAAGATGTAGTATATCCCGTCGTTCATGTGGTGAATGGCAAAACTGTTGGCCAGCAGGAACCCCTGTGGGTTGAAAGCAAAGAAATCGATCGACTCTTGGCTCCAATGCACATAGAGTTTGGCGTTGTAGCCGAGTCGGCTCTTCCGATAAAAATATTCGCACATCGGGGCCAGCCGGTGCAGTATGACTGGGCGGTCGAAGGTGCGGCGAACGAATGAGGCCAGCTCGGTATCGAGGTCGAAGAGTTGTTGCACGCCTGTGTGGGGCAACTCGGCTGCTACTACCGTACCGTCGCTGTCGGGGAAACAGAACCCGAAATAGAGCGGGTTGTCTTCGGCCGAGGCAAATGCCTCGGGGATAAAGGTGTAGCGGGGAGAGTCGGCTATGAAATAGACTTTTGCGAATGCCCGGGTGAGGACAGGCTGCGAGAATACCGCCTCTTCGAGCGATGCCCGGGTGGGTTCGACGGGTAGCCGCTCGGACACTACCGTGTCGCGTTGCTCGGTATGTTGCAACAGGATGTGCAGGTATGAACCGTCGGCATACATCGTCAAGATGTATTTGTGACTCTCTTTCATCAGTTGGTTCAATGCCGGTATCGGTTCCATGGTTCCCTGTTTTGTCTTTGCTCTATTTGTGTCCGCCTCCGATGCAGGGGACAATCGTTTTCCCCGGATTCGGACTTTTACAATTTAAATCGTACAAATGTAAGAAAAGAAAACGGGAAACACTATTTTTGTGATGCACTTTATCGCTTTGCCCATGATTACCGACTTGCTTGTCCAACAGATAGAGAGTAATTTGCCCTATTCGCCCAACCGCCAGCAGCGGGAGCTGTTGCAGCAGTTGGCCGCTTTTGTGCTTGACGGGGGCGACGATACGCTTTTTCTGCTGCGGGGATATGCCGGTACGGGAAAAACCTCGTTGGTGGGTGCGCTGGTCAAGGCTCTCACGCAGTTGCAGAGCAAGGTGGTGCTGCTCGCGCCTACGGGACGGGCGGCCAAGGTCTTTGCCCGGTATGCCGGTCACCCTGCCTATACGATACACCGCCGCATTTATCGGCAGAAGAGTTATTCGCCCGATATGGAAAGATTTCTCGTGGGTGAGAATCTGGCCAAACACACCCTCTTTATTGTCGATGAGGCTTCGATGATTGCCAACTCCACGGGCGACGGGGCCGTGTATGGCACGGGCCGTTTGCTTGACGACCTGGTAGAATTTGTCTATTCGGGCGAGCATTGCCGACTTATCCTGCTGGGCGATACGGCCCAGTTGCCGCCTGTGGGACAGGAGCGCAGCCTTGCACTCGATGCAGGAGTATTGCAGGGGTATGGGCTCACAGTCATTGAATATGAGTTGCGCGAGGTGGCCCGGCAGGCTGCCGAATCGGGAATCCTCGGCAATGCCACTCGATTGCGGGAGGATATGGAGCAGATGCCGTTGCCCATGCCTCGCCTGTCCGTGAAAAACTATCCCGATGTCGAAGCCCTTAGCGGCGAGTATCTAGTCGAGCGCATTGCCGACTCGTACGACCGGGTGGGGCTCGACGAGACCATCGTCATTACCCGCTCCAACAAGCGGGCCAATATCTTCAATCAAGGTATCCGCAACCAGATTCTCTATCGTGAGGAAGAACTCACGGCCGGCGATTTGTTGCTGGTGGCCAAGAACAACTATTTTTGGGGAAAGGAGTACAAGGAAATCGATTTTATCGCCAACGGCGATGTGGCCCGGGTGGTGCGGGTATCGCGGCGTACCGAGATGTATGGCTTCCGTTTTGCCGACGTGTTGCTCTATTTCCCCGACTTGGAGGTGGAGATGGAAGCCCGGATTCTGCTCGATACTCTTTTGAGCGATTCCCCTTCGCTCACTCGCGAGCAACAAGAGGCGCTCTTCACGCAGGTGATGGCCGACTATTATGACGTTACGACCCGGCGCGAGAAATTCAAGCGGCTCAAAGCCGACCCGTGGTTCAACGCCTTGCAGGTGAAATATGCCTATGGAGTTACCTGTCACAAGGCACAGGGTGGCCAGTGGAAACATGTCTATATCGATATGGGATATATCCGGCAGGGCGCTCTCTCGCTCGATTTCTATCGTTGGCTCTATACCGCCTTTACTCGGGCCACCGAGAAGATATGGCTGGTCAATGTGAGCGACGAGTTTCTGGAACAATAGCTACAATACCGGGCTCAACAGCCGCATAATCGACTCCAACCCTTTTTGTAACAGCGGGCGGTGCCGCCAATAGTGCAGAATGATGCGCCGGCAGTGCTGCTGATCTTCGATGAAGATGCGCTTCATCTCGCTGTTGACCTCGCGGTCGTAGATGAAAGCGTTGGCCTCGAAATTGTGTTCGAAGCTGCGGAAATCGAAATTGGTCGACCCCACGGAGCTGAGTTCGTCGTCGATAATGACGGTCTTGGAGTGGAGCAGTCCCGGTTGGTAGAAATAGACCTTGACCCCGGCTTTCAGCATTTCGGCGATGTAGGAGAATGAGGCGTATCGCAGTATTTGCGAGTCGGAACGTTCGGGTATCATTACCCGCACGTCGACTTTGGCGAGGGCTGCCGTCTGTAAAGCTTTGGACAAACTGTCGGTTGGCAGGAAATAAGGAGTCTGTATGTATACCGCTTTTTTGGCGTTGGTGATGGCTTTGAGAAAAAGCATGGCGATGTTCGACCATTCGCCTATGGGACCGCCCGGAGCTATCTGTATGCCGCTTTTTCCCTGGTCGGCGACGTGCGGGAAGAAATGCGGTGCCGAAAGCACCTCTTTGCATTCGAAACTCCAGTCGACGGCAAAAAGCAGCTGTAACCCCTGTACCGCCGGTCCCTCGATGCGCAGGTGGGTATCGCGCCACGTACCCCATTTGAGACCCTCGACATAACGGTCGGCGATATTCATGCCGCCGATGTAGCCTATGCGGCCGTCGATGATGGTTATCTTGCGGTGGTTGCGGTAGTTGATGCGGCTGGCCAGTTGCGGAAAAGTGATTTCGAGAAAGGGGCGCACGATGATACCGGCATCTTGCATCTCTTTGAAGAATTGTTTCTTGACCGACCAGCACCCCACGTCGTCGTAGAGTACGCGTATCTGTACCCCGCGGCCGGCACACCTGAGCAGGACCTCTTTCACCCGGGAGCCCAGTTTGTCGTCTTCGAAAATGTAGTATTGTATGTGTATGTATTCGCGGGCATTCTCCAAGTCTTGCAGATACTGGTCGAACATATCCCGGCCCGTGGTGAATATCTTTACCCGGTTGCCCGAGTAGTAGGGCATGCTGCACAAGCTGTGACAGAGTTTTATTTCTTGTTTGCTCTCCTCGTTTAGCGGCAGCTCGTCGATGTTGACAATCGAGTGGTAGTCACGCTTGCGCAGTTTGCGTTTGAGCCGTCGCGATACCATGCGTTTGGCTTTGAAATTCTGTCCGAAGAAGATGTAGAAAACCAATCCTACTACGGGGAGAAACGTGAGTACGATAATCCATGCCAAGCTCTTCACCGGGTTGCGATTCTCGGTAATGACAATCACAATCGTACCTAATATGGTGATGGCATATATCGTATAGACGACGATATAGACCCAGTCGGTAAAAGGCATTACGGCAAGTGTAAACATAGCAAAAGCTAAATTATAAAAAGATTTCGAAAAAAGCAAATCGGCGCGGGTGAATCCACACAAACTTGAAAATACCATTTTCAGTTGTCTCTACTCTCGCCTTTCACTATCTTTACATAAGATAAGAGTCGGTTCGGTCAAGCAAATTATGCAAGCATCTTTGCTTGTCTCTCACCTTTCACTATCTTTGCTTTCTCATTTAAGAAACAACGTGAAGAAAAAGAAAGCGGGGAACGATTCCCCTAAACATAAAAACGGGCACGTGGTGGCTCTGTTGGTGATGGCGGTTGTTTTTCTCTTCCTCCTGACGAAATTGCCCGTATTGGAGTGGGGCGGATTCACAACCAAACCAATCGATCTTTTTTCGGATATTCGTGTGGACGAATTGACGCTCGACTTGCCGGGCGATGCCGTGTGGCAGGATACCGAGACCGATTCGCTTTTTCTCCCCCGTGAAGAAACGCCGACCGACTCGGTTGTCGACTCTCTTCCCGCCGATACGACAGCCGACTCCCGTCCGGTTTTACCTCGGGCGACGGTTGCCGTGCCCGACCGACTCGATACGACTCTTGTCGATGCGCCGCAGCGCAAAGATGGCGATGTGGTGCTGTTCGAAGATTTCTCGCCCGAGGCGAACGGCTTGTCGCATCTTTTGACGGCCATGTCGCAGGGGGATTCGCTGGGTCGTCCGGTGCGAATCGCTTTTTTGGGCGACTCGTTTATCGAGGCCGATATTTTCACACAGGATGTGCGCAGCCGGTTGCAGACATTGCATGGCGGCTGTGGGGTTGGGTATATGCCGATGCACTCCGACTTTCCCGGATTCCGCCGGTCGGTGGTACAGTCGGACAACGGTTGGGAGGTGCATAGCGTGCTCAAACCTCGTGAGGCCGATTGGAGTCTTATGACGCTGCATCAGCAATATTTCGTGCCGCTCGAAGGGGCGCGGTCTCAATATCGAGGGACTACGCGTGTCGAACGAGCCGACAGTTGGACCGTCTCGCGTTTTGTTTTCGTGGCCCGCAACGACTGTTCGGTCGACCTTAAAGTGGGTGACGGCGAGTGGCAGACATTTGCCGTAATCGGCTCGCCCGCAATTCAGTCGATCGAGGTGTCGGGCCAAACCGACCGTTTTCAGGTGCGCACCGGTGCCATAGCCGGTTTTACGGCCATAGGAGTGTGGCTCGACGATACCCGGGGCATCGCGGTCGACAATATTTCGACCCGTGGCTATTCGGGGCTCTCGCTGGTGTCGCTCCCGGCTGTGCGTTGCGCTCAAATGGACTCCATCGTTCCCTATGATGCCATCGTGTTGCAGTATGGACTGAATGTGATGACTCCCGAGATACTTCACTATGAGGCTTATGCCCGCAAGATGGTAGCGGTAATCGACCACTTGAAATCTTGTTACCCGCATACCGATATTATCCTGATGGGGGTGGGCGACCGTAGCCGCAAGATAAACGGTTCGTTCGTTACCATGCCCGCCGTGCTTGCCCTCTCTCGGGCGCAACGGTTGGCGGCCAAGAACGCAGGAGTAGTCTTTTGGGATACCTTTGCCGCCATGGGGGGAGCCAATGGTATGGTCGACTATGTGGCTCAAAAACAGGCGAACAAGGACTATACGCACATCAACCACAAAGGAGGGCGCCGGCTGGCGAGCGAGTTTGTCAAATCGTTGGAATACAGCATAGAGAGGAGGGGGTTATGAAAATGCGTTATGGCATGGGACTGTATCTCTTCCTGATTGCTTGCCTGACAGCTCCATTGCGGGCGCAGTTGGCGGGCGATACCGTATCGGTACCTGCCTTTTTGAACAAGGAGAAAAATTGTATCGATTTCAACGGGGCCGACTGGTCGTCGCTCTTTGCCGAGATGGATTCGCTGCAAAACGAGTCCGACTCGCTTCCCCGGGTCGTTTCGATGGTTCACATAGGCGATTCGCATGTGCAGGCGGGATTTCTCACCGAGGCGGTACGACTGCCGCTGCAACAGCGTTTCGGCGACGCCGGCCGGGGGCTGGTGGTGCCGTTGAAGTTGGCCAAGACCAACGAACCGCACGACTACTCGGTGGTGGCCGACGGGACGTGGAACTTTTCCCGCTGCGTGGGGCGCAAATACACCGCCTATACCCCGGGTATCGGGGGGATAGCCATCGTGCCTCGCAGCAACCGTATCGACCTCACGGTTTCGACTCTCAGCAAGACCGACGACTGTGCCGGATTTCGCAAGGTGCGTCTCTTTCATGAGCCTACCGATTCTTTCCCGGCAGTCATCTCTGAACCTTATCGGGTCATTGGCGAGGCTCGCAGCCCTTTTCTCACCTGCTATTCGTGGAACGACCCGGTGTGCAGCATTCATTTTACCGGGGCGATTGCTCCCGGCGAGGAGCGGCTGGCTGTCTACGGGGCGAGTCTCGAAACGGGAGAAAGCGGAATCCTCTATCACACCATCGGCAACAACGGTGCCTTTTACAGCAGTTATGCCGCCATACCCGGTTTTGCCGAACAGGTTGCAGCTCTTTCGCCCCGGCTCGTCGTTATTTCGCTCGGTACGAACGAATCGTTTTCGACGGCTCTGACTCGCGATGAACTTTATAAACAAATCGATGCCGTGGTGGCGCCTTTGCAAAAATGCTGTCCACAGGCTGTGATTCTGCTCACGACTCCGGCCGAGTGTGCCCGTCGTCGCACTCGCTGGGTGAAAAAACGTCGCCGGGTTTACTATTCGCCCAACTCTCGGGTAGGTCTGGTGCGGGAGACCATCGCGGCCTATGCTGCCGATCATGGCCTGGCGTGCTGGGACTGGTACGAGGTGTCGGGCGGAAAAGGTGCGTCGGCGGCGTGGCGTAAAGCGGGTCTCATGGCCTATGACCGCACGCATTGTACCGAGACCGGCTATCGCATACAAGGCGAAATGTTGTATCGCACACTTATGAAAGCTTATCGAGATTATGTGGATAATAGAGTGGTTCAATAATCGGGTGGCCGACGTGGTCGCCTTCGGAGAAAGTATCGACTGGTCGAAGGTGGTGTCGCTGTTTGTTTACGACGGCCAAAACCCCCTCATGTTCAATACCGGCCTCTTTCTGTTCCTTTTCATCGGATTTATGTGGATATACCGGTTGCTGGCTCATCGCGAAGCTTTGCGCATCGGGTTTGTCATATTTTTTTCGCTCTATTTCTATTATAAGTCGAGCGGGCTTTGTTTCTTGCTGCTGATACTGGTGGCCCTCTCGGACTATTCGCTGGGGCGGTTGCTGGGATGGTTGTCGCACAAGGGCTTGCGGCAGCTTTGTGTGCTGGCCAGTATGCTGGTCAACCTGGGTATGCTCTGTTATTTCAAGTACACCAATCTGTTGCTGGGGACTCTTGCCGATTTGTCGCACGAGCCTTTCGAACCGCTCGACATCGTGTTGCCCATCGGTATCTCGTTTTTCACGTTCCGTTCGTTAAGCTACATCATCGATCTCTACCGCAAACAGATGGCTCCGGTCACCAGTTTCCGCGACTATCTGTTTTATCTCTCGTTTTTCCCGCCGTTGGCGGCAGGTCCCGTGGTGCGCGCCAAGGATTTCGTGCCGCAAATACACCGTCCGCTCGACATCACTCCTGCGCTGTTGGGCGAGGGGCTCTTCCTGGTTATCTGCGGATTGATTAAGAAAGTAGTTATCTCCGATTACATCAGCGTCAATTTTGTCGACCGCATCTTCGACAACCCCATGCTTTATACCGGGTTCGAGAACTTGATGGGCGTCTATGGCTACACGCTGCAAATCTATTGCGATTTCTCGGGCTACTCCGATATGGCTATCGGTATCGCCTTGCTCATGGGCTACCGTTTCAAAATCAATTTCGACTCGCCCTATAAATCGGGTTCCATCACCGAGTTTTGGCGGCGGTGGCACATCTCCCTGTCGAGTTGGCTGCGCGATTATCTCTACATTTCGTTGGGGGGTAACCGCCGGGGTACCGTGCGCACCTATCTGAACCTCTTTATCACCATGGTATTGGGCGGTCTGTGGCACGGGGCTTCGTGGCTCTTTGTGATATGGGGTGCCTGGCATGGCCTCATGCTTATCGTACATAAATTTTACCGACGCATCTTCCCTGTGGCCAAGGATTATCGGGCAGGATTCTTTCGCCACCTCCTCAACGTGCTGCTCACCTTCCATGTCGTAGCCGCCGGTTGGATATTTTTCCGAGCTCCCTCGCTCGACATTGCTGGGCAGATATTTGCTCAGATATTCACCAATTTCCGCCCCGAAGCCATTCCCGCTTTCGTCTCGGGATATGCCGTCATTTTTGTTGCCCTCGTGGCCGGTTATCTGCTTCATTTTACCCCGCACCGCTGGGCGCAGTGGCTGCAACGCGAACTCTCGTGGTCGCCACTGGTGGTCAAGGCGGCTATTCTGGCATTGGTACTCTTTTTCGTGTTGCAGGTTCGCTCGAGCGAATTGGTGCCCTTCATCTACTCCCAGTTCTAAATATATCCGGGCGAGAAGCTTTTTAGCGGTATTTATGTACACATATTGCCTCGATTATTTGGAAAATCCCTGATAATTTATAAATTCGCATATATTTATCATATTTGATTCTATGGGGATATTTGATCGTTTTAAGAAAGATAGAGGTTACGATATTCACTCGCTCGAATTTTGCGAGGTGGGTGAAGAGGGGAAGAAAGAGACTCTGCCCGGATTGCGGCTGTATGACAACGCCCGCTATGTGATGCCCGTGGTGAGAATGATTTCGCGTGTGGACCGCACGGTGAAGATGACGGTGCGCATAACCGACCCCGAGGGTAAGGTATATACGTATGGTATAGATGCCCCTTTGAAGCCTTGGGAGAACAGGGAGGTTTGTCTGTCGCGGTGGGGGTCGCAGAGCCGCACCGCTTTTTCCAAAACGGGTACCTGGCGGTTTGAGGTCCTGGACGAAGCCGACGAGGTGGTAATCGAGGCCCCGCTCGAAATCGCCCCGCTGGACAGCCTTTGGGAAGAGGACGGGTGGATTCATGTCGTGTCGGGATTTGAATTTAGCAATGTTCACCAAGATTGTACGATAATCGACGAGTGGGGCACGAAGCAGTTTGTAGATCCCGAGTATATCGTGATGCGTTGCAGATATATGTGTTTCTCGAAAGTCGAGCGTGAGGTTACCTACGATGTGCACATCAAGAATCTGGCAACGGGCAAGGTGAAGGAGTTCAGCCACACGGTCACCCTCGACCCTCGGGGAGGCTGGTTGCAGATGTGTGGCTGGGGCAACAGCAAGGGCACCAGCTACGAGACGGGGAAATATGTCTATACGTTGTATTACCGGGGCAAACAGCTGGAATTCGCCAATTTCGATGTGACGCAATCGCCCTGCCGGCGGGGGTGGATCGAGCCAGTGGCTTTGATATTCTATTTCTTTAATACCGACCAGGAAATGCGAGACTGGATTTTGTATGATTGCGACCAGAAACTCTTGGCCGACAAAAATGCAGTCTTTGAGCAACTGCCATTCAGGGCGAATGCCTATAAACGGGCTATCGCCGTTTTTCAATGGCGCTCTCTTGAAGAAGGGCATTCGCTGAAATTGACATTCCGGTTTTACAAGGACGGACAATTTGTCTATTCCTCTTCTTTGGTTACGGAGACCAATGACCCCAATGGCCCCTATGACGAGAGTTTGGTAGACCTCGATTTCGACATCTCGGGGGAGATGAGTTTCGAAGGTCCCGATGGCGAGTTGCAGCGAATAGAGGCCGGGCGTTACCAGGTGAAACTGTACCTCGAAACCGAGGAGCTTGCCGAGCATTTCGTCATGCAGCAGACAATCGATTTGAGGTGAGGCCACAGGAGGGTTGTCCGCTCCTTTTCAACAGATTTTGCGGGATTTATAATATTTCGTATATTCGCGTAATCGCGTAATTACTCATTAAACACATCTAATAGCAATACGTATGGGACTGTTTGATATTTTCAAGAAAGATAGAGGTTACGATATTCACTCGCTCGAATTTTGCGAGGTGGGGAAAGACGGCAATATCGACCGCACTGTCAAGATGAAAGTACGTATCACCGAGCCCAATTCCAAGGTCCATGTGTATGATTTCGACGCACCGTTGACTCCGGCCGAAAACATATCGGCGCAACTCCCGTGGTGGGGCTCGGAGAAACGAGACTATTTCACTACGGTGGGGACATGGCAATTCGATATTCTCGATGAAGACGACCAGGTGGTTATCGGCGCCCCGCTCGAGATCGCTTCATTAGATGACATTTGGGAGGACACGGGCTGGATTCATGTGACTTCGCATCTCGAATTTCGCAATATCGATTACAGCGGCAACGCAATCGACGACTGGGGAACGAGGCGTTTCGTAGAGCCCCAGTATATACAGATGCGGTGTGGATACACTTGCTATTCGAAAGTGGAGCGGAAAGTCTCCTATCATGTGGAAATCGTGCATGAGCAGACGGGTCGAACCAAAAGCTTTGATTACACGGCCACACTCGACCCCCGGGACGGTACCCATTGGCTGCAAATGTGCGGGTGGGGCTCGCAATCGGGCACATCTTACTCGCCGGGGAGTTATATCTATACCCTTTCCTACAAGGGGAAGCGGTTGGCAAGCGGCCGCTTCGAAGTGGCGAAATCGCCCCGCCAGCAGGGTTGGATCGAACCCGAGGCTCTGGTTCTTTATTTCTATAACACCGACGACGAGTTAAGGAAATGGCAACTGCAAAGTGCATCGACTATTGTTGTAGGGAAGCCTGTCGAGCAGCAATCATTCAAGGGAGACAGCTATACGAGTTTGATTGCCGGTTTCCAGTGGAAGTCTCTTGAAGGGAATCACCCTTTGAAGCTGACATTCAAATTTTACTATAATGGTAATTTGCTGTACACTTGGGTCTCAAACGGAGAGACCATAGGGCGTTCCCTGCAAAAAATCATGTATTCGGGTGTGATATATCGTACTTCTTCATCTACGTTCCCGGCCGGGTGTTATCAAGTGAAGGTGTATCTCGAAACCCAAGAACTCGCCGAGCATTTTGTGATGGAGCGCACTATCGATGTTTATTGACCTCGTCGGTTCCCGACAGTCGAACGGGGTTGTCCCCCGGTGGTTTGTTTTTATGGTATTTATAATTTGTCTATTATTCTTGTTCAATTTTTATGGGACTATTTGATTTTTTCAAGAAAGATAGAGGTTACGATATTCATTCGCTATCGACCGCACTGTCAAGATGAAAGTACGTATCACCGAGCCCAATTCCAAGGTCCATGTGTATGATTTCGACGCACCGTTGACTCCGGCCGAAAACATGTCGGCGCAACTCCCGTGGTGGGGCTCGGAGAAACGAGACTATTTCACTACGGTGGGCACATGGCAGTTCGACGTCCTCGATGAGGACGACCAAGTGGTCATAAGCGCCTCGCTCGAGATCGCTCCGGAGGATGAGATTTGGGAGGGCACGGGGTGGATTCATGTGACTACACATCTCGAATTTCGCAATATCGATTACAGCGGCAACGCAATCGACGACTGGGGAACGAAGAGTTTTGTAGAGCCCCAGTATATACAGATGCGGTGTGGATACACTTGCTATTCGAAAGTGGAGCGGAAAGTTACCTATCATGTGGAAATCGAGCATGAGCAGACGGGTCGAACCAAAAGCTTTGATTACACGGCCACGCTCGACCCCCGTGGCGGGTGGTTGCAGATGTGCGGGTGGGGCTCGCAATCGGGCACATCTTACTCGCCGGGGAGTTATATCTATACCCTTTCCTATAAGGGGAAGCGGTTGGTAAGCGGCCGCTTTGAAGTGGCGAAATCGCCCCGTCAACGGGGATGGATCGAGCCTGCGGCTTTGATTCTCTATTTCTATAATACCGACGACGAATTGAAATTGTGGGTAGCTTATGATTGTGGCATGAATTTGGATTTGGCCAAAGGCGAACTGATTAAGCAGCAGACATTCAAGGCCAATGCGTATAAAAAAGCCGTAGCCGGTTTTCAATGGCGCTCTCTTGAAAAGGGGCATCGGCTGAAACTGACATTCAAGTTTTATATGGATGGCCGACTGGTCTATTCCAATTCTTCACATGTGGTCACTCATGATCCCGACCTGACCAAACAAGATATTTTTGAACAGGATTTCGAGGTCTCCGGGTCCATGCGGCTGGAAGACTCTAATGGAGAGTTGCACCCTTTCCCGGCCGGACGTTATCAAGTGAAGGTGTACCTCGAAACCGAGGAGCTTGCCGCGCATTTTGTCATGCAGCAGACGATTGATTTGAGATAGGTCGAAAAAGGGTGACCCGGGTAAGAGTGGCCCTCATGGATTATTTGTTGCTTTTGTATATTCGCATAATCACTCATTAACCTCATCTAATAAGACTTATGGGACTGTTTGATTTTTTCAAGAGAGACCGGGGCTATAAAGTCCATGCGCTCAATTTTTGTGAGGTGGGAAAAGACGGTAAACGGGATTCCCGTCCGGAGAATAGGCTTTATAACAACGCTCGCTATGTGATGCCCGTGGCGAGGATAACCTCGCGTATCGAGCGCAAGGTTACGATGACGGTGCGCATAACGGCTCCCGATGGCAAGGTGAACAGCTATGATTTCGAGGCGCCCTTGCAGATTTGTGAGAACCGGCTGGCCAATCTGCCGGCCTGGGGGGCGGAAGAGGGAACCGCTTTTAAAACCGTGGGCTGGTGGGAATATGAGCTTTTAGATAAGAAAGGAGAACTTATAATTAGTTCCCGGCTCCACATTGTCCCGGTCGAAGAACTTTGGGACGAGCAGGGGTGGATTCGTATCGAATCGGATTTCCAGTTCCGCAACAACGACAGCGAGCAGACAGTAATCGACGACTGGGGTACCGGGCGTTTCATGTCGCCCCGGTATATTGCCATGCGGTGCCGGTATTCCAGCCTGTCGGGAGTCGAGCGAGAAATTACCTATGATGTGGAAATCAGAAACGAACAGACGGGCAAGACGAGTCGCTTCGATCACACGGTGACCCTCGACCCCGACGGCGGTTGGTTGCAGATGTGCGGCTGGGGCAGCGATTCGGGTACCTCGTATGATCCGGGCCATTACACCTACCTGCTGTGCTACAAGGGGCGGCAAATAGGCAATGGACGATTCGAGGTGGAGAAATCGCCCATGCAGCGCGGTTGGATCGATCCGGTGGCGCTGGTATTCTATTTCTATAACGAAGAGCAGGAAATGACAGACTGGGTTGCTTATGATTGCGGGCTGGAACTTCTCAACGGGGGTGTGGCCAAACAACTCCCGTTCAAGGCCAATGCCTATAAATATGTGGTTGCCGGATTTCAGTGGCATTCGATTGAGGTGGGACACCCCTTGAAGCTGACGTTCAAATTTTATCTGGACGGTAATCTCATATACTCCTGTTCCAGAGAGCGGGAGACAGAACCGTTTGACCCGCAAAGCCTTTATTATAGAGATTTTGAAATCTCGGGCACCTTCTGGTACGAGCGCTCCGATGGCTCTGTCGACACCTTCCGGGCCGGGCGTTACCAGGTGAATCTCTATCTCGAAACCGATGAGTTGCACGAGCATCTCGTGATGCAGCGCACGCTCGAGTTGCGGTGACGCGGAAGCCTGCGAGATTTTCGTGGAATTGGCGGGGCGAAATTTGTTTCGGTGCTTCTATTACCCTATCTTTGTTAGTAGTAAAAAAACGTTTATTTCGTAGAATCATGGGAAAGGATACTTACACGCCGGCTCCGCTCGATACCTCGGGCGAGATGTTGCCCGAGGCGTTGGCCCCGCTGGTAGAGGCATTGGCCAAGAATGTGCATGAGGTGTGGGCGCAGTCGCGCCTGTCCGAGGGGTGGCGCTATGGCGAGCGCCGGGACGACGCGGCCAAGACACACCCGTGTCTGGTGCCTTATGAGGAGTTGCCCGAGATAGAGAAAGCGTATGACCGAAATACAGCCCTGGGTACCTTGCGGTTTATCCAAGCGGCGGGGTTTGAAATCGTGAAACGGAGATGAAGCGTGTGAAAGAATTTTTCAGATACCCGGTCATCGGTATCGACCGCATTTTGTCGTCGGGTATCCGGAGCCAGTTGCTTTTGCTGGTAGGTGTTATCGCTGGGGTTCTCGTGTTGTTTATTCTTATCGAGTGGATTACGGGCAGTATCCTGACCATCGATCAGGAAGGGGAGCGAAACCTTTGGTTTGATGTCTATTATCACTTTGTCGATCCGGGTAACCAATATGTGGTGAACGGTGGTGCCAATCGGCTGTTGGTTTCCATTGTCTCGGTTACAGGTTCGGTATTGATGGGCGGGTTGCTCATCTCGATTTTTTCGAACATTATCGACCGCCGGGTAGAGCGTGCCCGCGAGGGACAGATTGCTTACAAGTTTAAAAATCACTATGTCATTATCGGTTTCGACAAGATGGCTATCGGCTTGATTAAGCAACTCTTTCGAGAAATACAGAACGATGAGAGTCTCGAGAATGTGCCCTACCTGTTTGTGATTCAGACAACCAACGAGGTCGAGACCGTACGTCACGAACTGCTGTCGAAACTCGATGCCGAGATAGACCGCCGCACCATTATCCTGCACGGAGGACGCGACTCTCGCGAAGATTTGGAGGCATTGCGCTTGCCCTATTGCAAGGAAATTTTCTTGCTGGGTGAGGAGGGGGAGACCGACCACGACTCGGTCAACATCGAGTGCGTGACATTGATCAACCGCATTCTGCGAAGCCGTTATACCCCTAAAAATCTGGCCGATTTGAAGAAATTGGTAGACGACAAGTCGGTAGGTTGCAAGCGGTGTCATGTGCTGTTTGAGGCACAATCGACTTTTGCCGTGTTCCAGCGATATGATATTGAAAAGTCGTTTAAGAACCGTTCTGAGTCTGATAATATGTGGTACTCCAAAATGAGAGAGTCATATAGAAATAACCCGATTGTCTTGAAGCAGTTGGAGAGTTTGAAGAATACCTACGACCAACTGACCGCACAGCTAATCGATTTCCTCCCGTTTAACTTTTACGAAACTTGGGCCGAGAAGGTGCTGGTGTGGGGGAAATACAATCCTCATAGCGACGATATGGAGACGATTGCCTATACTCCGCTCGACGGCGACGGCATCACTTACGAGAGCGATCGTTATGTGCATTTGGTTGTTGTGGGCATGACCAGCATGGGGGTAGCTTTGGCCATGAAGGCGGTGCACATTGCCCATTATCCCAATTTCGTGCGAGACCCTGAATTGAAAACCCGCATTACCTTTATCGACCTGAATGCCGATACCGAATTTGACATGTTGCGGGGACGGTACAGCTCGCTTTTTGATCAGTGCGACTATCGGGTGGTCGATACGGTCGACCCGTCGCGCAGCTATCGCCATGAGGGCAAAGGCAAGGAGCTGGTCGATGTTGAGTTTGAGTTTGTAAAAGGGGCTGTCGAGAGTCGTCCCGTACAGAAAATGTTTGAGGAGTGGGCGAGTCCCGACGACAGGGGGTTATTGACGATAGCCATCTGTTTCGAGATACCTCAAAAGAGTATCGCTACGGCACTTTATATGCCCCGTGTCGTGTATGACAAAGCCCTTTCGATTTTGGTGCGCCAACATGTATCGTGCTCGACTATCGAGCTGGTGCGGCAGGCCGCGCAATACAAACAGTTGCGGGCTTTCGGTATGCTCGACGAATGCTACGACATAGACGACAACAGCCTGTTGCAGGCCAAGCGGATTAACTTTATTTATGAGAAGGTAACGCCGGAAATGAAAGAATGGCTACCCTTAATCGATACCCGAGTCGATAATTCATGGAAAAATCTCTCTACGGTACATCGGTGGTCCAATATCTACAATGCACATTCGATACCGACCAAGTTGCGCAGTTTCGGGAGTGTAGAGCCGGAGAATCTTGTGCAGGATACCGAATTGATAGAGCGAATGGCTCGGGTTGAACATAACCGCTGGGTGATGGAACGTCTTATTCAAGGCTACCGTCCGGCTACTGTCGGGGAGGAGCAGATGGTAGAATCTGAACCTGATGAGGATAAACGGAAAAAGAGAAAGAAAGCGCTTGAACAAGATGCTTTTGTACACATTTGCCTTAAACCCTATGATGCGCTGCCCGAGTCGTTTAAAGACTATGACCGCATGATTATGAGGTATCTGTGGCGCATCGACAAACCTTTGAGGCAATAGTCTTATGGAAGAGATACGACGAGATTATCGCCGTCGCCTCGAAGCCAACGCTCGGGAAACGGCACGAATAAAGGGGCGTATCAGGCTCATCGGGTTGTTGCGCCTTGTGGTATTCGTGGTCGCCGTGGTGGCGGTTTATCTGCTGCGTGGGGCAGGCGCCTGGGCCTGGGGCACGGCGGCGGTGGCCGGGATTGTGCTGTTTCTGGGGCTGGCCCAGGTGCACGACCGTTGGTTTCGCCGGAAAGAGTTTGCCGATTGTCTCGACCGGATTATTGGGCAAGAACTGGCCCTGCTCGATTATCGTTTCGACGGCATCGACGGCGGCAACGAATTTATCGACCCTGCACACGATTACAGTTTCGACCTCGACCTTTTTGGTTCCAAATCGTTCTTTGCCTACATCAACCGTAGTGCCACATCGGTGGGACGCAGAGCATTGGCTCGGGAGATGCTTCACCCCGACCTTTCGGCCGACGCCATTCGCCGGCGGCAGACTGCTGTCGAGGAGTTGAGCCATCGCACCGACTTGCGTATCGATTTCCAGGCATGGGGTGCCTGCTCGGGCGAGACCTTGGCTGACGGTTGTTCGCTGGAACAACTTGCCGCGCTACCTCGTTTCGGCACGAGTCGGTGGGTAGATATCCTTATTCGGGCTATCCCCGGTCTCTATGTCGTTCTACTGGCTTTGTGGCTGGGGGGAGTGATTCCCGGCAGTGTCCTTGTGTGGTTGTTCATTGGGTTGCTTGCGGTGGCGGGGGTGCAGGCCAAGCGCATTACCCGCTTGCAAGAGCAGCTCAACGGTGCGCTGGCCTCCTTGTCGCACTATGCCCGCCTGTTCGAACTGATAGAGCAAAACCGGTTCGAGAGCGAGAGGTTGAGCCGATTGCAACGAGAATGTATCGGTGTTCACGGCTCCGTATCGCAGCGGGTCGCCCGGCTGCGGCGCTTGCTTGCCAATCTCGATCAACGGTGTAATTTTGTGGGCTTTATGACGCTCAATGGATTTCTGTTGTGGGACCTGCGCCAGCTCAATGCGTTGGACCGTTGGCTCGACGAGAACCGGGGACAGTTGCCTCGTTGGCTCGATGTGCTGGCCCGGTTCGATGCCTGCTGTTCGTTGGCCACTTTCTGCTACAACCACCCGCACTATGTTTTTCCACAGGTTGTGCTCGACCGTCGCCCCGTGATGCAGGCCGAGGCTCTGGGGCACCCTCTCATTCCCCGAGACCACTGCGTGTGCAACGATGTGGCGCCCATGAACGAGGGCTCGTTTCAAGTCATCACGGGCGCCAACATGGCCGGCAAGAGTACCTATCTGCGCACGATAGGCATCAACTATCTGTTGGGGTGCATGGGTGCTCCCGTTTGTGCCCGCAGCATGACCTTCACGCCGCAAACCCTCTTCACCGGGTTGCGAGCCAGCGATTCGCTCGCCGAAAACGAGTCTTATTTCTTTGCCGAGCTTAAACGTCTGCAACAGATTGTCGTGCGGTTGCGCAATGGCGAGAAGCTTTTTGTCATACTCGACGAAATCCTGCGGGGAACCAACTCCGTCGACAAGCAGACCGGTTCGCTCGCCTTGGTGCGGCAACTCGTCGAGGCCGGGGCCGCCGGTATCATCGCTACCCACGACCTGGCGCTGGGCTCGTTGGCCGAGCATATGCCCGGGCAGATAAGCAACTACCGCTTCGAAGCTACCATTGAGGGCGACGAACTCACGTTTACCTACCGTCTGCAACCCGGCATTGCCCGGAATATGAACGCCTGTTTCCTGATGAAAAAGATGGGCATTATCCCTGCCGGCCCCCGCCCGCAATAGCCGGTCGGTCGGCTCGCCCGGTCCCGGTCGGGGATAAACATGCGGTTTTTGCGTATTTGTAGCCGGTTAACTATTGTTTGCATGAAGAAAAAAAACTATCTTTGTACCGCTGAAAAGAGCATAAAAATACTCATCAAATAAAAAGAGCGAATTATGGTTTATTCACACGAAGTAGAACACATGTGTGTTGTAAAGAAAGGTCCTAATCACGGGCCGGCTCCTATCCCCGAAGAGGGAAAATGGGTGAAAGCAAAAGAAGTGATTGATATTTCGGGCTTGACCCACGGTATCGGTTGGTGCGCTCCTCAACAAGGTGCTTGCAAACTGACGTTGAATGTAAAGAACGGTGTTATCCAAGAAGCTCTGGTAGAGACCATCGGTTGCTCGGGTATGACTCACTCGGCCGCTATGGCCTCGGAAATCCTCCCGGGTAAAACCATTCTCGAAGCCTTGAATACCGACCTCGTTTGCGACGCCATCAACACGGCTATGCGCGAGCTCTTCCTGCAAATCGTTTACGGCCGCACGCAGTCGGCTTTCTCCGAAGGCGGTCTGATGATCGGTGCCGGTCTCGAAGACCTCGGTAAAGGTCTGCGCAGCCAGGTAGGTACCCTTTACGGTACGCTGGCCAAAGGTCCCCGTTATCTCGAAATGGCCGAGGGTTACATCAAAACGCTGGCTCTCGACGAGAACGACGAAATCTGCGGATATGAGTTTGTTCACCTGGGCAAATTCATGGACGAGGTGAAGAAAGGAACCGACGCCAACGAGGCTCTCAAGAAAGTAACCGGTACCTACGGACGTTTCACCAAAGAAGCCGGTGCAGTGAAATATATCGATCCCCGTCACGAATAAAATAAGGAGGAAGTTACTATGATTAGAGAAGTGAAATTTGAAAGCCAAGACCGTCGTATCAAGCAAATTCTTGCTGCCTTGAACGCCAACGGAATCAAAGATATTGAAGAGGCCAACGCCATCTGCGAATCTTACGGACTCGATCCTTATAAAACTTGTGAGGAGACGCAACCCATCTGCTTCGAAAACGCCAAGTGGGCCTATGTGGTAGGTGCCGCCATCGCTTTGAAGAAAGGTTGCAAAAATGCAGCCGACGCTGCCGAAGCCATCGGTATCGGTCTGCAATCGTTCTGTATCCCCGGTTCGGTAGCCGACGACCGCAAAGTGGGTCTCGGTCACGGTAACCTCGCTGCCCGTCTGCTCCGCGAAGAGACCAAATGCTTTGCTTTCCTGGCCGGTCACGAGTCGTTTGCCGCTGCCGAAGGTGCCATCAAAATTGCCGCCAAAGCCGACAAAGTGCGTAAAGAACCTCTGCGTTGTATCCTCAACGGTCTGGGTAAAGACGCCGCACAAATCATCTCGCGCATCAACGGTTTCACCTATGTACAGACTCAGTTCGACTACTATACGGGCGAATTGAAAGTGGTTCGTGAAATTGCTTATTCCAACGGCGAACGTGCCAAAGTAAAATGCTACGGCGCCGACGATGTGCGCGAAGGTGTAGCCATCATGTGGCACGAAGGCGTAGACGTATCGATTACGGGTAACTCGACGAACCCCACTCGTTTCCAACACCCCGTAGCCGGTACTTACAAGAAAGAGTGTGTAGAGAGAGGTAAAAAATATTTCTCCGTAGCATCGGGTGGTGGAACGGGTCGTACCCTGCACCCCGACAACATGGCCGCCGGTCCCGCCTCTTACGGTATGACCGACACGATGGGCCGTATGCACAGCGACGCCCAGTTCGCCGGTTCTTCGTCGGTACCTGCTCACGTAGAGATGATGGGCTTCCTCGGCATCGGTAACAACCCCATGGTAGGTTGCACTGTAGCTTGTGCCGTAGATGTAGCTCAAGCCTTGAACAAGTAATCGATAACAGTTTCGATAGGGAAAACTCCCGTAACTCCTGTGGGTTGCGGGAGTTTTTGTTTGTGGCATTCCACACATCGCGCCCCGACGTGGCTGCCTCGGTCATGCTGTACTTGATGCGTCGGTTCGGTCATACCGCGCCCCGACGCGGTATCCAGGAATACTCGTTTATGTCATTCCGCACCGTGATGCGGAATCCAGAAATACCGGCAAAGAGGAATGCCACATGAGGTCCCTTACTGGACCCCGCATCAAAGTGCGGGGTGACACGGTATGTTCATTCTTCTCTGCAATGAGAAGAACGAACCAAGAAGCACCGCCGCTGTTATCGGGCTTCTTCGGTCGTCGGCTGGCGCTGCCCTCGGGGGCTGCGGAACTCGCTGCGCTCAAACAGTCCTCGCCCTCGCTCCTCGGTCGGCTGGCCTCCTTCCGGCCCGATAAAGGCGGGGCCTCTGTGCCCCGACGCAGCCGCCTCGTCATGCTGTACTTGATGCGGCGGTTCGGTCATACCGCGCCCCGACGCGGTATCCAGGAATACCCGTTTATGTCGTTCCGCACTGTGATGCGGAATCCAGAAATACTTGGGGGAGTCCTTACAAATAATATCAGTATAGAAAATGTCGGTATATCAGGAGCAGTTGTCTCGGAGAATTTTGTTTGTAATGAAATAGGAATGTTTTTTATCCTGAATAAATCGCTATTTTTGAATATGATAGGAGAGAAAGTTGCTGAATGTCGATTTGAAAACTTTATTTTCATTTGTCTCGGCTCTCTCATTTCGCTATTTTTGCGACGGTAGAGAATGTGTAAATAATAAAAATGAAAAAACGATAAACAATGAGGTAGCGATTCCATTCCATATGATATGACTTATTAGAGCTTTTAGCTCTTATTCTCTCAATCTGAAAACCGCCAATTTTTAAGTTCACGAGAATAAGAAGGTGAAAGTTCATGCTCTATATGGGCGTGGACTGTTCTTGCTTATTTGTGAACTAGGGTGCTTGGCGGTACCTCAGATTGAAAGTAAGCGACGAATGGTCCCGCCTTTTTTTATGACTATGATACACATCGGAGCATTGATAAAAAAAGAACTTCAACGCCAAGAACGTTCTGTAACGTGGTTCGCCAAAAAACTTTGTTGCGAACGAACAAATGTATACTCCATATTTAAGCGCGAAAGTATTGACACAGCATTGTTATTTCGTATTTCACTCATCTTGCACCACAATTTTTTTGTATACTACGACACAGAATTAAAAAAATGTGAAATTTTGTCTACATAAATGTGATTTATATTCACGCGCAATACCCTCAAAGAACCTATACTATCTGCTAATTTTGTTTCCACAAAAAAACAAAATTATGAAACGATTCATATTTGCGGCGATCTCTATAATCGCTTTTTGTTCGTGTGCAAGCAGCATACCTATTAATCTATTATGCGATGAACAACATGTCGAAATCTATGTAGATGATGAATATGTAGGGAGAGGTCTTGTGCATTATATTGTTCCCAAAGGAAACGATTACATCAATGTGTCATGCCGAGAAAACGGTATTGAAGTTTACTCAAGACGTTTTTATGTAAAGGGAAGAAAGAATCAACTATACGAATTAAGGATACCCAAAGATTACAGATATTCTTCGGGACAACAAGTAAAATCAACCACAAGATAATAAATGGTATGAAAAGAGTTATTTTCTTATTTTTATTATTAGCATTTGTCACAATCACTCATGCAGTCCCTAAAATCGTTAAAATCACGGTAGAGCCTAAAGAAGCAGCTATCTATATCAATAATACACTGGCTGGGTATGGATACGCAGAATTTACTCGGCCAAAGAAAAAGGATGAAGTCGTTATTATCCGTTGCGAATGCAATGAATACAAACCGATATTGACTAAGTTCTATGGCGGCGATAAACGAGGCAGCATTTCATTTACCTTACAACAAGATGGCTTCTATCGTTCTTCTGCGGCTTCGGGTATTGTAAACAAGTTTTTCACGATTGACATAGATTCTTTGTACTACAAAATAGAGGACGAGAAAGTGGATGTAAATGCGGCTTGGAAACTTCTTCACCAAATACTGCTGAACTATTTTGACGAGATAGCAGCCACAGACATATACGGCGGATACTTGCAAACTCCTTGGCAATACAAAACATTCACATTATCTGATAAGCAAATCCGAAACCGAGTTACCATTAGGGATATTTCTACTCCTAAACGAGTGGCTTTCCAGATAAAAATAGAATCAGAAGTTGCAGGAACTTATGCTGCACGTCATGGAGAATTTACCGAAGTGGATAGGATTCCTAAAGAATTTGAACCTATTATAGAAGAATTACAAACAAGGATTGGTAAGGTTAGCAATTTATAATCAACAAATTCAATAACAAGTAAAATGAAAAAAATTGTCGGAATTATTACAGTGGCATTGAGTATTTCCAATGCAGTTTATGCCCAAAGCATTATGGAGACATTTGATTCAAACTCTTTAGAGTGGACCGAATGTGCTTACGAAAGTAACAATGGAACAGCTATTATTGATGGCGGCACAATGACCATCACTTCGAAAGGAGAAAACAAAGGATTAGGAGTTGCAATGACTGCACTTACCGGAGTAGCAACTAAAGTAGGAGAAAACACCTTTTTTGAAACACATTGCTATGCTCCACTCAATGTACAGCAACCTTTTACTATTAAGGCACATGTCAATATCAAAAAATTGGCAAACGACCGAACCACGGGATTAGTTTTTAATTATCGAGATGGCGGAAACTTTTACTGCTTTAACTTTAATAGTGAAATGGTTCGTTTTGAACGTTTTGTTGATGGTCGAGTTGTGGGGGCCATCGCACAAGGTGTCAAATGGAAGAATAAAAAGAAGGTAGATCAAGAATGGGAACTTACAAGTGATGGGCAAACTCTCACATTCATTGTAGATGGATTGCAAATCTTAAAAGTACGCTATATGCCCTTGGAATATACAGGATTTGGTTTTTATACGTTTGGCAAGCAGGAATTGGTTGTAGATGACGTGGAGTTCATCCAACTCTAAGACTCCTTTTGTTCCTGCTCACGTAGAGATGATGGGCTTCCTCGGTATCGGTAACAACCCCATGGTAGGTTGCACCGTAGCTTGTGCTGTAGATGTAGCTCAAGCCTTGAACAAGTAATCGATAACAGTTTCGATAGGGAAAACTCCCGTAACTTCTGTGGGTTACGGGAGTTTTTGTTTGTGTGTCTCTTGCACTGTGATGTTTTCGGTCATTCCATGCCTCGACGCGGTGCTTCCTGTCATTTCGCACCCAAAATATCCGGCAGGGGAATATTCAAGCCGGAGGAATCAAAACAGGTCGTCGAAGGGGAGACGCAGCTGGATTCCGTCGAGGTCTGCATCGGACGAATTGCCCACTCCCACGCCGATAAGCCTGATTTTATGACCTTCGAAATCGCAGGCAGCCAGCAGTTCCCGGGCCTGTTGGTAGAGCGTGGCAATCGAATCGACGGGTGTCGATTGGGTTTTTGAACGGGTAATCTGTTTGAAATTGTCGAATTTGAGTTTCAGCACCACCGTTTTCCCTTTGAAATGGTGGCGTTGAAGTCGGCTCCAAACCTCTTCGCACACCTCGGTCAGAACGATTTCCAGGCGGGTGCGGTCGTCGGTATCCTCGGCAAAGGTGGTTTCGGCGCTAATCGATTTGCGTATACGGTTGGGTATCACCTCGCGGTCGTCGATTCCACGGGCGTAGCCATAATAGAGAAGTCCCGCTTTGCCGAACTGGTGCACGAGTTCACTTCGATTCCATTGCCGCAGGTCGGCCCCGGTGAGGATGCCCAGCGCGTGCATTTTTTTCGCCGTTACTTCGCCTATGCCGAAGAACCGTTCGATGGGCAGGGAGGCAACAAACGCCTCGACCTGCGCCGGGGCGATGGTGAAGAGCCCGTTGGGCTTGCGGTAGTCCGAGGCGATTTTGGCCAGCATTTTGTTGATTGACACCCCGGCCGATGCCGTGAGCTGCGTTTCGGCCAAAATGCGTTGCTTGATTTCGCGGGCCACCAGCGTGGCCGACCGCTCGTGCGACACGTCGAGAAAAGCCTCGTCGAGCGATAGCGGTTCTATCAGGTCGGTATAGTCGGCAAAGATATGCCGAATTTGTAACGATATGGCCTTGTATACCTCGTGGCGGGGTGTCACGAAGATGAGTCCGGGGCAGAGGCGTCGGGCCTGGGCCGACGAGAGGGCCGAGTGTACCCCATAGGGGCGCGCCTCGTAGCTGGCCGTTGCCACCACACCCCGCGGGCCGCTGTGTCCCACGGCAATCGGTTTGCCCCGATAGGCCGGGTTGTCGCGCTGCTCGACCGAGGCATAGAAAGCGTCCATATCGATATGTATGATTTTGCGTAGCGGCACCGTCTCAATTCTTTCAAGCAAAGATAGCGAACTGTCTTTTGAAACGAGAGAATCCGGAAGATTTCTTTTTCGAAGGAGGGGTAAAATATCACACTAAATAAATTTAAAAAATGTAATAAATACGAGAAAATAAGAAATATTCCTGCCGATTTTACCGCTTTTGTCGGGAATTATCTATATTTGTATAGAATTTGGTGAGATAATGGCCGGAAATTCGAAAGATATAATAGACTCGCTTATCGCTAAGTTTCATGCTATTAGCGGTTTATGTAAATCTCTCGAAGACGAGAATGGAACTCTCAAAGACCGCTTGGTGCAATGCGGGCAAGAAATGCAGGCATTGCAGCAGAGATACGATGAGTTGGAAAGAAAATACAACAATCTCAAACTCTCGCAATCGATTATTGCACAAGACGGGTCGAGCGTTGCCGAAACAAAGGCCAGATTTGCCAGGTTGGTGCGGGAAATCGATAAGTGCATCTCACTCTTGAACGAATAAGATGGATGCTATGAACGATGATGATAAATTAAAGATAACTCTGAGAATTGCCGACCTGAAAGACCCGTTAGCTTTGCGGGTCGATTATGGGGCGGACGAGAAATATTGGAGAGACGCCGCCGATTTGTTCAACAAGCGTTGGGCTTTTTATAAGGACAAATATAAAGACGGATTGATGGATTCGAAATCGATGATGGCGATGGTTGCGGTAGAAATTGCCCGACTGTATTGCGAGATGGTACAAGACCGCAAAACCCTGTTGTCCGATTTGAAGAAACTCGAAATCGAGGCGGAGAAGATACTGAACCGGCATACCGTGTAAAAACGTAGAATAGCGGTATCGACAAAAGAGATAGTTCCTGCACTGCGGCAGCCCCATAAGGAGGGCGGTCGGTAGTGCTTTTTTTATAATTATAATTTAGAAACGATGAATAACATACTACTAATCCCCGCAATCGTAGGCGGTCTCGTAATAGGCGGCCTCGTTGTATTTCTGGTCAACCGCTACCTGCTGGCAGCACGCTCCAAGACCATTCTCGAGGAAGCCGAGAAAGAGGCCGAAGTCATTAAGAAAAACAAGCTGCTCGAGGTAAAGGAGAAATTTATCCACATGAAAGCCGAGATGGAGAAACAGGCCAACGCCCGAAATGCCAAGATACAGGCAGTCGAGTCGAAACTCAAACAGCGTGAAATGCAGCTCTCGCAGCAACAGCAGGAGTTGCAACGCAAAAAGAGCGAGGCCGATGCCATGCGGGCCAATCTCGATAGCCAGCTCGAACTGGTCGAAAAGAAAAAACAAGAACTGGAAAAACTCCATAAATCGGAAGTCGAGCGCCTCGAACACCTCTCGGGCCTTTCGGCCGAAGAGGCCAAAGAGCGTCTCGTCGAGTCGCTGAAAGAGGAGGCCAAGACACAAGCCGCTTCGTATATCAACGACATCATGGACGATGCCAAGATGACTGCCAACAAGGAGGCCAAACGCATTGTGATACAAAGTATCCAACGGGTAGCTACCGAGACGGCCATCGAAAACTCGGTTACCGTTTTTCACATCGAGTCGGACGAAATCAAGGGGCGCATCATCGGTCGCGAAGGTCGCAATATCCGGGCGCTCGAAGCCGCTACCGGCGTAGAGATTATCGTCGACGATACTCCCGAAGCTATCGTACTCTCGGCCTTCGATCCCGTGCGTCGCGAGATTGCCCGTCTGGCCTTGCATCAACTGGTAACCGATGGCCGCATTCACCCGGCCCGCATCGAGGAGGTGGTTGCCAAGGTGCGCAAGCAAATCGAAGAAGAGATTATCGAGACCGGTAAACGAACCGCTATCGACTTGGGTATTCACGGCCTGCACCCCGAGCTTATCCGTCTGGTGGGCAAGATGAAATACCGGTCGTCCTATGGACAGAACTTGCTACAACACTCGCGCGAGACGGCTAACCTTTGTGCCGTCATGGCTTCGGAGCTGGGGCTGAACCCCAAGAAAGCCCGTCGTGCCGGCTTGCTGCATGATATAGGCAAGGTGCCCGACGAGGAGCCCGAATTGCCTCACGCTTTGTTGGGTATGAAACTGGCCGAAAAATATAAGGAGAAAGCAGACATTTGCAATGCCATCGGCGCGCACCACGATGAAACCGAGATGACCAGCTTGCTGGCCCCCATCGTGCAGGTATGCGACGCTATCTCGGGAGCCCGTCCCGGTGCCCGTCGCGAAATCGTCGAGGCTTACATCAAGCGCTTGAACGATCTCGAGCAGCTGGCTCTTTCGTATCCCGGCGTATTGAAAACATATGCCATACAGGCCGGCCGTGAGTTGCGCGTGATTGTGGGTGCCGACAAGATTGACGATGCCGAAACCGAAAATCTGTCGACCGAAATCGCAAAACGTATTCAAGATGAGATGACCTATCCCGGGCAGGTGAAGATTACCGTTATTCGCGAGACTCGCGCCGTAAGTTTTGCCAAATAACCGGGGGTGTCATTCAGCTCCGCTTTTACCAATCCACGACGAGGCCGTAGGGCGTTACCCGAATCTCCATTCGTGTCACGGTCTGGGGCCTTTGTCGGTGTTAACGATTAATTCAAATGGACAATACAAACGACAATCATACCACAAACCCATCGGGCAAGCAGCTGCTTACCTCGGCCAACTGCCGCCGCAAAGGGGCGAAGCTCGAGGTCTACGACTGGCTCTCCGATATTCCTGAGTCGCATGACGATACCGACCTGGTCGAGGTGCGGTTCAAGAACACGCGCAAGGGATACTATCGCAATACCACCCACATCAGACTCGTGCCCGGCGATTTGGTCGCCGTCGAGGCTTCGCCCGGTCACGACATCGGTGAGGTGACCCTTACCGGGCGGTTGGTTTTGTTGCAAATGAAGAAGAACAATGTCAAGATTGATAACCCCGAGTTGAAGCGAGTCTATCGTAAGGCCAAACTCAACGATCTTGAAAAATTCGAAGAGGCCAAGGCCAAGGAACACGATACCATGATTCGAGCCCGCAAGATTGCCGAGGATTTGCACCTCGACATGAAGATAGGCGATGTCGAATATCAAGGCGATGGCAATAAGGCTATCTTTTACTATATTGCCGACGAGCGGGTCGATTTCCGTCAGCTCATCAAGGTGCTGGCCGAGGTATTCAGGGTGCGCATCGAGATGAAGCAGATTGGTGCCCGTCAGGAGGCTGGCCGCATCGGCGGCCTGGGTCCCTGTGGACGACAACTGTGCTGCTCGGGGTGGATGACCAATTTCGTGTCGGTTGCCACCAGTGCCGCCCGTTATCAAGACATTGCCCTCAACCCGCAGAAGCTGGCCGGGCAGTGTGCCAAGCTGAAATGTTGTCTCAACTACGAGGCCGACGCTTATGTCGAGGCGCAGAAGCGGCTCCCCTCACGCGAAATCCCGCTCGAGACAAAACTCAATACCTACTACCATTTCAAGACCGATATTTTCAAGCGTGAAATGACCTACTCGACCGACAAGTCGATTGCCGCGAACTTGGTAACCGTGAGTGCCGACCGGGTGTTTGAGGTAATTTCGCTCAACAAGCGGGGAGTCAAGCCCGATACGCTCGAATCGGAAACCGATGTTCGCACACCCGAGCGCCGTGATTTCGAAGATGTGGTAGGGCAGGATAGCCTTACCCGATTCGACAAGGCCAAGAAGAAGAAAAAAGGCGGTGCCAATAATAACAACGGAGGTGGCAACAATCGTCGTCAGCAGGCCGGCGAGTCCCGTAACAAGTCGGGCAACAATGGCGGCAACCGGGGACAGAACAAACCGTCCCGAAACGGGAATAAGAAAGGTGGCGGCAGCAACGGTGGCAAGGAGGGTAAGGCCCAGCAGCCCAATGTGTCGTCCTCTCGCAAGGGAAATGAAGAAAAGACGACACCCAAGTCTGCCGCACCCGAGAAGAAAGAGTAACCGGAAACAGGGAGGCAAATGTGCGATGACAAGAACGTGGTTGACGATAGGAGGGGTAGCCCTGTTGCTGGCGAGCGTTTGCTCGTGTCGGCAAAACGATGTCTATAACGAGTTTCACTCCTTGCCCGGGAGTGGCTGGTTCAAGCGCGATGTGCAGCGTTTTACACCCGAATCGTCCGACTCTACCGGGTGCTACAATCTTTATCTCGCCCTGCGCCACAATGGCGATTATGCCTATCGCAACCTGTGGCTTTTCGTCTCTTACAAGGGTGAGAATGGTATGTTGAAAACCGATACGGTCAACTGTGAGTTGGCCGATGAGTTTGGCCGATGGTCGGGTGGCGGCTGGGGATTTTACTACCAGCAGGAATTTTTGCTCGACGATTGCTTCCGTTTCGGGCAGGAACAGGTCGTTACCATACAGCAAGCCATGCGCGATGACCGCATTTGCGGCATTTCCGATGTCGGTATCCGCATCGCACCGCACAGGCCTTAGACAAGTAAGAAACGCCTCACTCAGTGAGACCGCACGATATTTGTAGGACAGGCGGGTTGGCCGTTATCCGGTCGACCCGCCTGTCTTGTATTTGAGAGATTGGGGGCGTCTGGTGGAATGCCGGATTGTCTGCCATACCCGATGTGCGAAAAGGAAGGGCCGCCCTTTACTCTCGCAAAAGACGGCCCCGGTTCTCAAAAATTAAAAGATGCAAATTGAGACTTAGTTATAGTATATTACTGATTTTCTTCTTGGAATTTTTGATTCATTTTCAGTAGATTGATTGAGTAGGCCACTACATTTTGCGACTCTTGAATCACGGTGAGGTAGACGATGCTCACTTTGATGTAAGAAGCCTGTTCGTGCATGTGGCGTATCTCTTCCCGTTTGAGTACACCCAACTGGTTGATGAGAATGTTGCCTTCGTTGTAGAGGGCCGACAACCCGCTTATGTTATTCTCTTCGACAACCTGTCGGCTCTTTTCCAGGAAATGGACAATCTCTCCGGCTATGGCACCGAAGCTCTCTTTCTGCTCCCTGCCAAGCGGGTTGAAATTGTTGTCGGTATGTTCGAGACATGGTTCGCAAGCCCGCTTGATGGCATGAATGATGTCATAGGAGAAATCGTTTCCCTGGAAATAGTAGAGGCCCTTTTCCAGCCCCACCTGGTCGTTCAGGTGCGATACTCCTATGGTTCCCAGTCGCTTCACCTGTTTGAAATACCGGCGTTCGGTTTCGATGTCGCCCATTGCCTTGCGCAGGGTGCGGTAACTCTCGTTAAGAAAACCTGTGGTCACACGCTGGTAGAGGTCGGCGCTCCACTCCAATACTTTGGTAAATTCTTCGCGGCTGAATTGACGCAGCAGAACAAGAGCTTGCTCCTTGTCTTTGTTTGAAACCAGTTGTTGGGCCAGCGAGCTGTTCTTCTCCTGTTTCAGTTTTTTGTTATAGGTAATTTGGCTGTGGATAAGCATATAGGCGGCGAGTGCACTCATCAAGATGATGGCGATGGTCCCGCCGTAGTAGACTATCATTGTGACAATGAAGCAGAACAGGAACGCCGCACCGGCGGTGATGAACCAGCCTCCCACTACCGAGATGACCCCGGTGATGCGGTACACGGCACTGTCGCGGCCCCAGGCCCGGTCGGCGAGCGAGGTACCCATAGCCACCATGAAGGTTACATAGGTTGTCGAAAGGGGCAGTTTCAGCGAGGTTCCCAATGCAATGAGCAAACTGGCAAGCACTAAGTTGACCGAGGCGCGAACCAAATCGAAAGCCGCACCATGCTCGAGTATTACCTCGTCCTTGTCGAATCGGCTATTGAGCCACGTGCGGGCTTTGGGGGGTATGCTGTTGATGATAAACGACGATGTGTTGGTCGTCATTCTCACTAATTTGCGGGCGATAGGCGAGGTTCCGAAACTTTCTTCGCCGGTATCTTGGCGCGAAAGGTCGACCGAGGTTTTGATTACGTTCTGTGCCTTTTTTGAGGTAAATAGGGCAATCACCATGATAATGCCCGACCCGATGAGGAATATCGAGGGGGTCTTGGCCGAGTCGAGCAGCGAAGTCATTAAAAATTGGTCGGGTGCCGCACCGTTGGCGTTGTTTACAAAGTCGGTGTAGGCTGAGAAGCCGGCCAAGGGTGCTCCGATGAAATTCACCAAGTCGTTGCCTGCAAAAGCCAAGGCCAGTGCAAAGGTACCCAGCAACACGACCACTTTCAATACGTTCACTCGGCACCAGGAGAGTATCTGCATGAGTATTGTGGTAACGACAAAGCAGCTACCCAAAAGCAGCGGGGTATTGTCTTGAATCCATTGCTGGGTGTCGGCAGTCATCAAGGTCGACTCTTTCAATCCCTTGAAAAGGATAAAATAGATGATTGCCGTAGCTGCGAAACCGCCGAACAGCGCTCCGAAATATTTTAATTGTTTTCGGTAGTTGAACTTGAAGATTAATCGGGCGAGATACTGTACTACGACTCCGAAGAAGAAAGCAATGGCTACCGATACGAAGATGGCCATAATCACTTGCAGCGCCTTGTCGGTATTGATCAGGTCGCCCATTTGAAGAGCTCCATTACTGCTTATCGTCTTTACAATCGCCAGAGCAAAAGTACCGCCCAGCAACTCGAATACCATCGAGACCGTGGTCGAGGTGGGGAGCCCCATTGTGTTGAAGACATCGAGCAGTACGACATCGGTAAGCATCACGGCCAACAAGATACACATAATCTCGTTCAGGTAGAAATACTGGGGTTGGTAGATGCCGTGCCGGGCAATATCCATCATGCCGTTCGACATGGACGCTCCCACAAAGATTCCTATGGCTGCGATGACCATAATCACTTTGAATGAGGCTGCCTTGGAGCCGATAGCCGAGTTGAGAAAGTTGACGGCGTCGTTGCTCACTCCTACCGAGAGGTCAAAAACGGCAATGAGGAAAATAAAGATAACGATAATTAGATAGAATGTTTCCATAATCTCCAATTTGCATATTTTTTCACATCGCAAAGGAACGCTTTTCATGTTACAAAAACATTACAAACGTGTATCTATCTTGTTTCGTTTGCTGGGCTTGTCTCTGCCATTCGGGCATTTCGAGCTTATGTACACGTATGTTTCCTGTCATTCCGGGCTTGACCCGAAATTCGGAAATACTCGGCAGGCAATCAACTCGGGCCGAAATATGAAAGTGTGAATGACGATGCTTGCCTGTCGGGAGATTGCAGCCTGTTGCGGGCTGTACGGGTACAAAAAAAATTGATTGTCTCACGACAACCAATCTTTGTTAACCTTAATCTTAATCTAATACTATGAAAAACACGTTACAAATATAGGTGTTTTCTGTTATGTAACATAATTTTCGAACAGATTTCACATTGATTTAATATTATTTAAGTCTTGTTCTTTACTGACAGAGGGCAATCGAGAGTTGTGAATCCAAGAGAGACGCCGGGTTGCACGCGTTGGCAATATGTCGTATCTTTGCGAGCATGAAAGAGACATGTTCACTCATCGAGAAGGCGTGCCGTAATCTGAATATCGATTCGCTCAATGGAATGCAGAAACAGATGCTGGAAACAGCGCAGCGGCCTAACGATATTATTTTGTTGTCGCCTACGGGTTCGGGCAAGACTTTGGCGTTCCTGTTGCCGGTGTTGCAGCGCATCGACCCACGGGCTGCCGGGGTGCAAGTGCTCGTGCTGGTACCGTCGCGCGAACTGGCTTTACAAATCGAGAGCGTGCTGCGCAAGATTGCGGCAGGCATCAAAATCGTGTGTTGTTACGGGGGGCACTCGGTGCGCGAGGAGAGTCGGTCGCTGGCTGTGGCTCCGGCTCTCGTGGTGGGGACTCCGGGGCGTATTGCCGACCATCTGCGCCGGGGCCGTCTGTCGCTCGATGTGCTCGACACTCTGGTTCTCGACGAGTTTGACAAATGCCTCGCTCTGGGTTTCCACGACGAGATGAAGGAGATTATCGCTCCACTCGGAGGGGTGAAGAAAAAGATTCTCACCTCGGCGACCGACAGCGAGTCGTTGCCGGGATTCACGGCTCTGCGCCGCCCGGTAAAGCTCGATTTCCTGGGGCCGGGAAAATCGGAAGAGAATTTCAATGACCGGCTTTCGCTCTATCGCATCGACTCGCCCGAGAAAGACAAGCTCGATACCTTGTTGCTCTTGTTGCGTAACCTTAAACCGGGATTGACGCTTGTCTTCTGTAACCAGCGTGAGAGCGTGGAGCGGGTGCAGCGGTTCCTCACCGACCGGGGTATCATTGCCGAGGCTTTTCATGGCGGCATGGAACAGCCCGATCGTGAACGGGCTCTCTGCAAATTCCGCAACCGCAGCAGCTACATCTGTATCTCGACCGACCTGGCCGCTCGCGGACTCGATATACCCGAGGTGAAATATATCATTCATTACCATCTGCCCGTCGACCTCGAGAGTTTTACCCATCGCAACGGCCGCACGGCCCGTATGCACGCCGAAGGGGAGGCTTTCCTGATTGTGGGACCCACCGAACAGCTGCCCGAATATGCAGCCCAAGCGGCCGATTTCCGCCTTGACCCCAAGGCCGACTGGTTGCAAACGCCACCGATGGCGACCCTCCATTTCGCGGCCGGGAAAAAGGAGAAGATAAGCAAGGGCGATATTGTGGGGTTCCTTACCCAGAAAGGTGGATTGACGGCCGACGAGATAGGCCTTATTGAGATAAAAGACCGTTACAGCTATGCCGCCGTGGTGCGCAACAAGGCTCATGAAACGCTACGCCGCCTTCGCGAAGAAAAAATAAAAGGCAAGAAGGTGAAGATTTCGTTTGGCTATTGATTCTCGCTGCGGGATAACGCAGCGGACTGTAAGGATACTCGCTTGTTCGTCCTAAAAGGGTCGCAAGGGGAGAGTCCGTTTCAGATGTAAAAGGAGAATTCCGCGCTACGACGCGGAATAACACAGCCCTCTTCTTATAATAATTTATTGATTACTGGACTCGACCATCTGTTCAAAGGCTTTCCACAGTTTGTCGCCGGGGACGGGAGCCGTCACGCTGATGAGTTTTTTCGACACGGGGTGAATAAACTCCACGCGGCGGGCATGGAGCGAGATACCGCCGTCGGGGTTGGAGCGTTCGGCCCCATATTTCAAATCGCCCTTGATGGGCGAACCCATCTTGGCCAGTTGGCAGCGTATCTGGTGGTGGCGTCCTGTTTTCAGGTCAACTTCCAGCAAGGTATATCGGTCGCTGCGGGCCAATATGCGATAGTCGAGTACGGCCCGCTTCGACCCCGGACGCTCCCGGTCGTAGGCCACCGACTTGTTGCTCTTTTCGTTGCGCACGAGGTAATGAACCAACTCGCCGCTCGCTTGTTCGGGAGCATGCTTTACGATGGCCCAATATTGCTTTTTCACTTCGCCGTTGCGGAACATATCGTTCAATCGTGCCAGCGCCTTGCCGGTTTTGGCAAAGACCACCAGCCCGCTCACGGGGCGGTCGAGTCGGTGGGTCACCCCCACGAAGACATTGCCCGGCTTGTTGTATTTTTCTTTGAGCCAGACCTTCAACATCTCGCTCAACGGGGTGTCGCCCGTCTTGTCGCCCTGCACGATTTCGGAGCAGGACTTGTTGACGATAATCAAGTGGTTGTCTTCGTAGAGTACCTCCATAACGTGTCTGTTTTGTATTCTGCGGCAAAGATACGACATATCGCCAACGCGTACAACCCGGTTGGAACAAACAAATATTTTTCGGGAACTTTTTCCCTGCCTCGGGAGTGGCTGTGAGAAAAGGAAGACAGTTAAAATAATAATTTTAAAAAAATACACAGAGTAAGCGATTCGATAGATGTTTTTTTAATTTTGGTTATTTTTGCAACGAAGCCTGATGTTTTTACGTCTCTATAAGAAAACGACGAAACACAATGAAACAGATTCTTCCTGCCGCCCTGCTTGCGGTGGCTTTCTCTCCCTTGTGCGCACATGGTGCCACACCCCATCCGGGCGATACCATCGCCGTAGTCTATGCCGATACGACCGGTCTCAATGTCGATTCCATCGAAAGTTCGCTCAAGCAGGTCGACCTCGACGAGGTGACTGTCGAGGCTGCGTCGTGGGTACAGAAGGCCGACCGAAATCTGCTCTACCCCAACGCCCGGCAGATAGAGCAGTCGAGCAACGGGTTGCAACTACTCCAAAAGTTGCAGATTCCCGGTGTGATTGTCAATCCTACCGACAACAGCATTGCCCTGGTCGACCAAAGCGAGGTGAGCCTGCGCATCAATGGCCGACCTGTCGACAACAAGGAGATTCAGGCTCTCTCGCCCGAACAGATTGTGCGTGTCGAGTATATCGATAATCCCGGCGTGCGCTATGGCGAGGTGGGAGCCGTCATCGATTTCATTGTCAAGAACCCCACCTCGGGCGGCAGTTTCATGGGCGATATTACCCAAAGCGTCAACCGGGGATTCGGTGAGTACTGGCTTTCGGCCAAGGCCAACAGCGGCAAGTCGGAGTTCTCCTACTCGGGTTGGTTCTCACCCCGCTGGAATATGGAGATGCTGCGCGACAACGTGGAACACTACGAACTGCCCGACGGCTCCCGCTATTCCCGCACCGAAGAGAGTATCGACGGGAATCGTTTCGAGCAGTGGAACAACGGTCATTCGCTCAACTACAATTTTCTCGATCCCAAGAAGCAGATGTTCAACGCTTCGCTCAAATTCTATTACAATCAAAACGTGGTTCTCTTTCGGGGACTCCTCACCGACCACTCGCCCGGAGGTACGACCGGCCTTATGCATGATGAAGAGAGAGAGCGAAGCGTCAATCCCACGCTCAATCTTTATTACCACTATAATCTCGACGACAGCCAGCTGATTATGGCCAATGTCGTGGCCGGTTACGAGCAGCCCAACAGCCACCGCATCTATACCGAGGACAACCTTGTTTATGCCGACGACAAGGCTACGGCCGGCGAGCAGCTCGTCGGTATAGACAACCTCATCAAGAACCGGACCTATTCGATACTGGGCGAGGTCGACTATGAAAAGAGGTGGAAAAACAGCCGTGTGACGGTCGGCATACGTCATACCCAGTCGTGGATTACCAACGATTATGTGGGGCAGGGTATCGACGACCACATGAACCAGGGCAACAGCTACATCTTCGGCGAATATTGGATGCGGTTGGGAAAACATTTCGATTTTTCGGCCGGTGTCGGTTACAGCCTCTATTCCTATGTGCCGCGCGACCGGGAGTCGCACCTGTACTCCATTTGGCGACCCCGCTTCTCGGCCCGATACACCATTGACGACTGCTCGTCGCTACGGTTCAATTTCGTGCGTATGGGCAGTGTCATCAGTCTCAATATGCTCAGCCCCGTGGTGCAGGACATCGACGGCACCCAACAATCGACGGGCAACCCCGATGTCGAGCCTTATGCCACCTATAAATACGACTTGCAATACCAGTACAACCGTGGTGTTTTCTATGGCAAGCTGGGGGCTTTCTATACCCATGCCCCGGGAGCCATCATGCCCGAGAAGGTGTGGGTGGGCGACAAAATTCTCTCCCGATTTGACAACCAGAAGAATGCCGAGGAGTTGCGGTTTTATTTCGATGCTCGAGTGACCGCCATTCCCAACTGGCTCACTCTCAGTGCCGGTCCCGCCTGGCATCGCTATTGGATGCGGGGTAACAACTACACCCATGTTTACAATAATTTTTACTGTTATGCCTCTTTCGAGCTGTCACATTGGGGATTCTCGCTTGCAGGGATACTCCAAACTAATTTCAACCGGTTTTGGGGTGAGTCTCTCTCCGGTGGAGAGAATGTGCATTTTCTGGCTCTTTCCTACAACTACAAAGATTGGAATTTCGGGTTGAAGGTACTCGATCCCTTTGTCAACGATTACAAGATAAAAAGCGAGAACTGGAACCGCTATGCCGGGTACTATCGTGAAATAACCTCGAAACAGATTAAGCAAATGATTGCCGTCAGCGTGAGCTGGAATCTCAACTGGGGGCGTCGGCACGAAGCCGGTGAGCAGCGCATCAACAATGTGATAGGTGGCGGTGGTGTCAATGCCGCCGGTAAATAAGTCGGATTCCACGGGTCGGTCCCGGCACTTGTCTGACAAACGCATTACCCGGCCCGGCACCCAAGAGACACAAAGCGGGGCTGTATCGTTTGCGCGATACAGCCCCGCTCGTTATACAGAGGTCGGTGCAGATTACATGTTCATACCGCCGCAGCAGTGGATAACCTGACCCGTTACATACGACGACAGGTCGGATGCCAGGAACGTAGCCACGTTGGCCACATCTTCGGGCGTTCCACCACGACGCAGAGGAATTTGTTTAGCCCATTCGGCTTTCACCTCGTCGGAGAGGGCTGCGGTCATGTCAGTGATGATGAAACCCGGGGCGATAGCGTTGGCACGCACGCCGCGCGAACCCAACTCTTTGGCAATCGACTTGGCCAAGCCAATCATACCGGCCTTCGAAGCCGAGTAGTTGCACTGACCGGCATTGCCCGATACGCCTACAACCGAAGCCATGTTGATGATGCTGCCGCATTTCTGTTTCATCATAATGGGGGTAACGGCGTGAATGAAATTGAAGGCCGATTTCAGGTTTACGGTCAATACCATATCCCATTGTTGCTCGGTCATACGCATCATCAGTCCGTCGCGAGTGATACCCGCATTGTTCACCAGAATATCGATGCGGCCGAAATCCTTCACAATCTCGGCTACCACGTTGTGAGCCTCCTCGAAATTGGCGGCATTCGAAGCATAACCTTTGGCTTTCACGCCCAAGGCGGCAATTTCTTGCTCGGTAGCTTTGCCGTTCTCGTCGATTACGAGGTCGGTAAATGCAATGTCAGCTCCTTCCGAAGCGAATTTCAGGGCGATAGCTTTTCCTATGCCTCGTGCTGCGCCGGTAATTACAGCGACTTTTCCTTCCAGTAATTTCATAATTTTCTTGTTTATATGCAGGGCGACGAACTTTCTCGCCACCCTTGGGTTAATATTACTATCGTTTTATTCCGTACAAGATGAAATCCAGTATGTAGTCTTTCAGCCTCGATCGCTCGATGCCCGATTCGGCAAAGTTGTCGCGAATATAGGGCACGTCGAGTCCCCGCAACGCATAGTGCAATACCGAGGCGGTTGCCGTTACGTTGGGGATATGAAACACCCCTTGCTCCACCCCCTCGGTGAGAATGCTCCGCAAGAGAGCCACTTCTCTGAGGTCGATGCTCCGCCGCGCCTTCTCCACCTTCCAGATGTCGCGGAAAAACTCGGCCCGCAACGTCCCGTTGCGTACGACGGCCTCTTTGATTGCTTCCAAACGGGTGCTGATGTAGTTGAGCAATTTTTCTTCGGGCGGTAAATCGCGGGTGGCAAGCCCTTCGAGTCGCGCATACAAGTGTTCCGACTCGGCCTCGACTACGGCCCAATAGATTTCGTTCTTGTTCTTGAAATAGGTATAGATCGTGCGACGTCCTTTCCCCGAAGCCTCGGCTATATCGTTCATCGTTGTTGCTGCCACCCCTTTACGGGCAAACAACTGGCGAGCCACATCGATAAGCAATTCACGTGTACGAACCATAACCTGTCTCTTTTTACTTGCACATCGGTGCAAAACTTGTGCGAAATTACATATTTTTATCATTAAAAACCAAAGTAAGGCCCTCGTTTTTCATGTAATGTGCCGCGATAGAAACTTTAACATTGCTGAAATGTGTTGATATACAAATGCTTAATTCTTAAATCGGCGGAGGTATAAAATTTTTACAGCCAAATGTTTGCATTTTCGATTATTCTCTGTACCTTTGCGCTCACAAACATCGCGGGGTGGAGCAGTGGTAGCTCGTTGGGCTCATAACCCAAAGGTCGTCGGTTCGAGTCCGGCTCCCGCAACCAAGACAAAGGTCGCTTGCAGGCGACCTTTTTTCGTATCTGTCTATTTTGATTCTAAGTCTTGAATCGAGATGTGGTTTGGGTTACCTTTTAAAATAAAAAAACACCTGCAAGCCGATTGCTTACAAGTGCGGACATATATGTTGTATTTGGTGAGTGGTGGGCGTTGACGGATTCGAACCGCCGACCCTCTGCTTGTAAGGCAGATGCTCTAAACCAGCTGAGCTAAACGCCCCTGTTTTTTGTTGCGGATTTCGACCGCATCAGGGATTTATCCGGCTTTTATAGGCTTTCAATCGACTTTTGCCTTGTCTCTCTCCGGCCTTGGTGGGCGTTGACGGATTCGAACCGCCGACCCTCTGCTTGTAAGGCAGATGCTCTAAACCAGCTGAGCTAAACGCCCCTGTTTTTGTTGCGGATTTCGACCGCATCAGGGATTTTATCCGGCTTTTATAAGGCTTTCAATCGACTTTTGTCTTGTCTTCTCTCCGGCCTTGGTGGGCGTTGACGGATTCGAACCGCCGACCCTCTGCTTGTAAGGCAGATGCTCTAAACCAGCTGAGCTAAACGCCCGGATTGCTTTTGGAAAAGCGATGCAAAGGTAACACATTTTTTTTATTTGCAAAACAAAAAAGAGAATTATTCGATAAAATTACACAAGAAATCGTATTTTTGTGCTCTATTTCAAAACATAGACTATGGAATTATCATCACTCACGGCTATATCGCCTGTCGATGGCCGCTACCGTAACAAGGTGGAAAATTTGTCGCTTTATTTTTCGGAGTGGGCTCTTATCCGGTATCGGGTACGGGTCGAGATTGAGTATTTCATCGCCTTGTGCGAGTTGCCTTTGCCTCAGCTTTCGGGGGTGAGTCACGACCTCTTCCCTGCGTTGCGGGCCATCTATGCCGATTTTACCGAGGCCGATGCCGCTCGGGTAAAGTCGATTGAATCGGTTACCAACCACGACGTGAAGGCCGTCGAATATTTTATTAAGGAGAAATTCGACGAGTTGCATCTCGAAGCCTACAAAGAGTTTATTCATTTCGGTCTCACCTCGCAAGACATCAACAACACCTCGGTACCTCTGCTGCTGAAAGAGGCGTTGCACGACTGTTATTTGCCGGTGCTCGACGAGATGCTGTCGCTTATCAATCGGTATGCCGAGGAGTGGAAAGATATACCCATGTTGGCCAAGACGCATGGGCAGCCGGCTTCGCCCACCCGGTTGGGCAAGGAGATACGTGTGTTCGGATATCGTCTCGAGAAGCAAATCGAGTTGCTCAAATCGGTGCCCATGAGCGGAAAATTCGGCGGTGCCACGGGTAATTTCAACGCTCATCACTTTGCCTATCCCGATATCGACTGGCCGGCTTTCGGTAACCGTTTCCTGAAAGAGCGTCTCGGCATCGAGCGCGAGGCCTGGACAACCCAGATCTCGAACTACGACAACCTGGCCGCCCTCTTCGACGCCCTGCGCCGTATCAATACGATTGTCATCGACCTCGACCGTGATTTTTGGCAATACATCTCAATGGAATATTTCAAGCAGAAAATCAAGGCAGGCGAGGTGGGTTCGTCGGCTATGCCTCACAAGGTGAATCCTATCGACTACGAGAACTCCGAGGGTAACCTGGGTATTGCCAACGCCATTCTCGATCATCTGGCCTCTAAGCTGCCCGTATCGCGTCTGCAACGCGACCTCACCGACTCGACCGTGCTGCGCAACGTGGGTGTGCCTGTGGCCCATACGCTCATCGCTTTCCACAGTACCATCAAGGGATTGAACAAACTGCTGCTCAACGAGAAGGCCATTTACCGCGACCTCGATCAGATGTGGAACGTGGTGGCCGAGGGTATCCAGACGATTCTGCGTCGCGAGGGCTATCCGCACCCTTATGAAACGTTGAAATCACTCACCCGCACCAACTCGGTAGTCAATGCCGAGTCGATACGCGAGTTTATCGACACGCTCGACGTGTCGGAGGCTGTCAAGGAAGAGTTGCGCCGCATCACACCGCATACTTACACCGGTTTCTAAGCCTGCATACGATACCCCGGAGCCCGTTTCCACGGCTGTTGCCGGGTAGAAAATAGACCTTACATTCGATTCTTCGGTAGCTTTTGCTTTCTTTATCGGGAGACAAGCTGCCGAAGAATCGTTTTTTGTCCCGATATGACCCCGGGCGAACAAAGGCGGAAGACTTTTGTTTTTTTTAAGAAGAAAACGATAACTTATTTGATTATAAAAGAGATGAAATGGAAAATCCTTTGTATCTTTGTCGCCGGAAAGGTAAAAAATAATCGATAAGAAAAATAGATAATTTTCAATTAGGCCGAGAGGCTTGTATTTTTTAATTTAAACAATTTCTATGGAAAGCGAAAAAAGAGCTAAGCGCCCTCGTATCGGGGGGTCGAACCGTGAAGGCATGACCGAACGATATGAGAAAGTAGAGTACAAAAGAGGCGGAGGAGAAGAGGGACACTCCTCGTATGGTGCCAATCCCGAGAGATCACATTACTCACGTAATTATGGCGAAGGAGGCAATCGCTCCTATGCCAACGAGCGTCCCAACAATTACGGGAATCGTCCGGGCAACTATCAGAATCGCCAGGGTGGGTATGGCAACAACCGCCGCAGCAATTATAACAATGCGCCGCGGTACAATCAGGATTACAATCGCAACAACGAGGGTGGTGAAGGCTATCAACCGCGTCCTTACGGCGAGAACGAGCGTCCTTACTACCCGAAACAGAACCGTCAGGGCGGTTACCAAAATCGTCAGGGCGGATATGGCAACCATCGGTACAATCAGGGTCGCCCGCAACAACGTCGAAACAACAAAAACTATACCAGCCGTCCGCAACGCATCGAGTATGAACTGCCCGAGGTAGATCCCAACGAACCGATTCGCCTCAACAAGTTCATGGCCAATGCCGGTATCTGTTCGCGCCGTGAGGCCGACGAGTTTATCCAGGCCGGCGAGGTGCTGGTAAACGGTGTGCAGGTGACCGAGTTGGGCACGAAGATTACCCGCAACGACACGGTAACTTTCCGTGGCAAGGTGGTAACTCTCGAGCGCAAAATCTATGTGTTGTTGAATAAACCTAAGGATTGCGTGACCACGTCGGACGACCCGCAGGGACGTCTCACCGTGATGGACATCGTGCGCAACGCCTGCACCGAGCGCATCTATCCCGTAGGTCGTCTCGACCGCAATACTACGGGCGTGCTGCTGCTCACCAACGACGGCGACCTCGCCTCGAAGCTCACGCACCCCAAGTTTATCAAGAAGAAAATTTATCACGTGTGGCTCGACCGCGACGTGAACGAAGAGGATATGCAGCGTATTGCCGACGGTATCGAGTTGGAGGACGGCCCCATACAGCCCGACGCCGTGAGCTATGCCAATGAAACCGACAAGAACCAGGTAGGTATCGAGATTCACTCGGGTCGCAACCGCATTGTGCGTCGCATTTTCGAGGCACTCGGCTATCGGGTGGTCAAGCTTGACCGCGTCTATTTTGCCGGTCTCACCAAAAAGAACCTGCAACGCGGCCGCTGGCGTTACCTCACTCAACAAGAGGTGAACATGCTGCAAATGGGTTCGTTTGAATAAGATTATAATCCAATAGAATAGCCGCACGCCCCGCACGGTTCTTTCCGTTCGGGGCGATGCTTAAACCAGTAGATTGAAAGAGTATGGAAACAATGAAAAGGACCAAAGTCGTCGATGCCTTCGATGCATCTCTTTACGGAACGAAGATTAATGTGAAGGGCTGGGTGCGTACGCGCCGTGGCAATAAGCATGTAAATTTCATCGCACTGAACGACGGTTCTACAATTAAGAATATACAGGTTGTGGTCGACCTCTCGAAATTTACCGAAGCCGAGATGAAACCCATCACGACCGGTGCCTGCATCAGCGTCGTGGGTGTGCTGGTCGAGTCGCAGGGCAAAGGCCAACAAGCCGAGATTCAGGCCGAAAGCATCGAACTCTATGGCGGGGCCGACCCCGAGTCGTATCCCTTGCAGAAGAAAGGGCACACACTTGAGTTTCTGCGTGAAATCGCCCATTTGCGTCCCCGCACCAACACGTTCGGTGCCGTACTGCGCATTCGCCACAATCTGGCCTATGCGATTCACAAATATTTCAACGACCGCGGTTTCTTCTACCTGAATACGCCGCTCATCACGGCCAGCGATTGCGAGGGTGCAGGTGCCATGTTTCAGGTAACGACGCTCGACCTCAACAATGTGCCTCGCACCGATGACGGGGCCGTCGATTACAGCGCCGATTTCTTTGGCAAACCTACCAGCCTCACCGTGTCGGGACAGCTCGAGGGCGAGCTCGGTGCCATGTCGCTGGGTGCCATCTATACTTTTGGCCCCACGTTCCGTGCCGAGAACTCCAATACGCCCCGTCACCTGGCCGAGTTTTGGATGGTAGAGCCCGAGGTTGCCTTTAACGAAATCGAGGAGAATATGGACTTGGCCGAGGATTTCCTCAAATACCTGGTTCGCTATGCCCTCGACCACTGCCAGGACGACCTCGAATTTTTGTGCCAGATGTATGACAAGGAGCTGATTGACCGGTTGAAATTCGTGGTTGAAAACGATTTCGTGCGTCTGCCCTATACCGAAGGTATCAAGATTCTCGAAGAGTCGGGTCACAAATTCGAATATCCCGTTTACTGGGGGGCCGATTTGCAGAGCGAACACGAGCGTTTCCTCGTCGAAGAACATTTCAAGAAACCGGTTATCCTCACCGACTATCCCAAGGAAATCAAGGCTTTCTATATGAAGCTCAACGACGATGGCAAGACTGTGCGCGCCATGGACGTGCTCTTCCCCCGCATCGGCGAGATTATCGGTGGGTCGCAGCGTGAGGAGAATTATGAGAAGCTGCTTTCGCGCATCGAGGAGTTGAATATCCCCATGAAAGATATGTGGTGGTATCTCGATACCCGCCGTTTCGGTACCGCTCCCCACTCGGGCTTCGGCCTCGGGTTCGAGCGCCTGTTGCTCTTCGTGACCGGTATGACCAATATTCGCGATGTGATTCCTTTCCCCCGTACGCCCAAGAACGCCGAGTTCTAAGCCGGGGCCTGCACAACGCAAGACCATACAAACAAGAGAGCCGCTTCGGGAGGTTCCCGGGGCGGCTCTCTTGTTTGGTCATGTTGATAATGGTTTTCTCTATATATTGGTCTTTAGATTACTCGATAGAATATCAAGGATTGTATACACGTGACGGTGAGATGCGGTTATTCGATTTTCTCCTCCCGTGCGTGACCTTATTTGAGGTCAAATGCCAGACCTATGTAAAGATTGACAGCTCCCAAGTTGCCGTTTATGTCATCGTCCACATATTTATGGTTGAATATGTCGGTATAGGGCAATGTGTAGTTCAATCCCAAATGAATTTTGTGGAGCACGATACCGGCTTGTACGGCCCAAGAGCTGTTGAAGATATTGAAGTAGTCATCGTTTAGAGTATCTTTCAAATCTTTTTTCTCTCCATTGTATTCGATGGTACCCCAATACCCGGCGAAATCGAAATCGAAATTGATACCAGTCTGCACATACAGACTGATTTTCGGAGTAAATCGATAGGTGTATCCGATAAAAACCGGGATACGATACCCCATGGTATTGTAAGAGGTTGTTACTGTTCTCCCGTTTATTTCTACCTCTTCTTTCCATCCTTTGAAGGGGAGTTCCATGCCTAAACCTGCATAGAAGTTCTTGTTTTTCCCGAAATAGGCTCCTGCTTGACAAAGCGAAATGATGCCGGTCGTTTTTCCTGAGACGTTGCTCTGATTTTCGAAATATGAGCCGCCGAGTGTGTTGAACGAGATGGCTCCTCCTACCCGTATGAATCCTCCGGCGGGTTTGCTACTGTTGTCGTGGGAAGGGCTGTTTCCTGTATCGTTTCCCGCGCTGCTCCATTGGGCCGATGCCGACAGTGAGCCGATGAGGAGTATCATGATAATAAGAATCGATTTTTTCATGAATGAGTGTGTTTTAGTGTTGATGTATGTATTCCAGATTATGTTCAGCCTCTATAAGTCTCTTATTTCCTCCTGACCTTGATATTGAAGTTCAGACCTAAGCTGATGTTGAATGAGCTTATTTTTTAAAGATTGAAGTTCATACGCCATACGTTGAACAGACCTTTGGCCGTGCCGCGTTGCGAGAGGAAATAGATGTTGCGACCGTCGGGCGACCACACGGGACAACCATCGTTACCGGGGTGGAAGGTCAGTTGGGTGAATTGGCTTCCATCGATGCGGATTACAAAAATGTCGAGATTTTGTATGCGCTTGTTGTTGGGGTTGAAGCTGTTGCCCATGCACACAATCCATTGTCCGTCGGGCGAGATGCGAGGCGTGGTGAAACTTTGATCCTGACGGGAGAGGATAAGGGTTTCGATGCCGGTCTGGTAGTTTATCTTCCAGATTTCGCCTATCCCCTTATCGTTGAATCGGGTGCAAAGGAAGGCGTCGGGTTCGTTCTTTATCGGTTCGGGAGTACAGCCGTTGGAGTAATTGGTAAAGAGGTTATTCTCGCGATTGTAGCTCCAGATGCTGGAGTGTCCGTATTCTTGTCGGGAGAAGAATACGATGTTGGGATTATTGGCCGAGGCTTTGGGGGCCGCATCGTAGGTGCTGCCGAAGGTGAGTTGGTTGAGCACGCTTCCGGCTTCGGCATTGATGCTGTATATCGAACTGGTGTTGTTGCGTTGTTCCGAGAAATAGATATACTTGCCGTCGGGCGACCAGGAGAGGTCGGTCACCCAGTTGCGGAAGGTGCGTTGCGTGGCACCGCTTCCGCCTCGTTCGGTGCTGGCTACCATGATATTGGTCTGTTTGTTTTTATAGGAGAGATAGGCTATTTTGAGACCATCGGGTGAGATGGCTACACACGGATTGACCCACCATTCGAATTTGCCGTATTCGTTGCGGGTAGATATACCGTTGACGATGTCTCGATTTTCGTCGGTAAGTTTCTCGAAACGGATACCTCCTTCTTCGGGAACTGATACGTTGGAGTAGATGATTTGAGTGGTTGTACATTGTGAAAATAGCCAGATGCACAAGAGCCCCCAGCCGAAAAGTGTCGTTTTTCTATTCATCATGAACATGGTTTAAGTGTGTTTGTATTGTCAATGTTGTTTTAGAGCTTCCTTAAAAAAGGTCATCGACCGGTCTGCTATTCTCTTGGTGTGAAGAGATGGTTACTCATAGTCTGGGTACATTGCGAGATGGGGCAATGACGAAGAGACTTGCGATGATGATTCCGATATCTTTAGGTATTGGAAATCTTGATTAAGGATTATTAGCACAAAGAAACCAAAATAGAGCGAAAATTTCTTTTGATGAATGTCGGGATAATTGTACGGATATGTCGAAATGGTTGAACATAAACAAGGCTGCTATCGCTTCTTTTTATATTGCGACAGGTGCTGGCACAGGAGTTGTGCATCGACAATGCCCTCGACTTGAAGACTGATTTGGTAGATTGGAACTGGAGGTGTATGAGTTTGTATTTCAGGGGAATAGTATTCTTGGAAGAAGTCATAATGCAGCACTTCCGAAATGGCAACGAGGAGGTCGGTATCAATACTCTTACGTGAGAATATGTCGTAGACGGTACCGCGGGTGCGGTTGATACGGGCGGCAAACTCTGCAATCGAGAGTCCGCTCTCCTTAAAGCGTTCGTGAATGATATGACCAATGTGTATGTTCCTCATGTCGTTCGGCGAAATGTAAGCATTGGCCGGCTCTCGAGAGGATAGGGTAGGAGTTAAATAAACTACGTGGTCCTGCCCAGAGTTTGTCCAATAGAGGCCTTCGCATTGCCCAAGCATACAAACACGAACAAGCCCACGTAGATATATCTACATGGACGCTCGCTACATGTTCTCGATGCTTGTGTGAAAGTTGCGAAGTTTCTATTGGCAGAGAACGAAGCTAACGCTTATGTTATTTTTGTTATTTTATGGCATTCTTTCTTTTTCTGTTTCTGTTTGTCTATTTATCTATTATGTTGGTTATAAATATATTTTTGTTGCTATTCAAACTGTCTCCCGTTCCAGCGCAGCGTAATCGATTCGCGCAAGTAGGGTTTCAGTCGCTCGTAGGTCTCGCTATCGAGGTATTTTCCCCACGATTGCCGGGTGCAAATCGAGCCGTCGGCGCCGAAGGTGTATTCTATCAGGTCGATGTCGACCGGCTGCATCAGTTCCTTGCATTGCTCTTTCGTAAGGCTGTCGGGGAAGAGGAAGAAAGCCTCTTTGGGTAAGGGCCGAATGTATTTCGAGGCGGGAAGCTCTTGCCAGGTAGTGTTGAAGAAGCGTATGTGGCTGTCGCCGGCCGGAGCATAGACAGTATTGACAAGGACGACGAGGGTGTCGCCGTTGCCGGTAATGTAGTTGTGCAGAAGCATTTGGCTCTGCTCCGAGAGCGACAGGGCCAGGTGGTTTTCTTGCAGCTGTGTCATTCGGGCCGTACCTCCGAGTTTGGTGGCGACTTGTGCCTGTTGCCCGGCATGAAAGAGGTCGATGAGGTCTTTGCGCCGGTTGACCTCTATCGAGGGAACGAGCGAGTCGGGCATGGCGACAAAAAGTTGCGCTGCCGGTTCTATGGCTTGCAGGGCACAAGTGGAGGCCAAGAATGCGATGAGCGGTAGTTTGTTTAATTTCATAATGAATGTTTGATGCAAAAATACGCAAAGGCGTGTGCAGAAAGTCAAGTTCGCTTGAACTTTTTGCCGAGCCGCATCCTGCCTTCGTGAAACAAAGATACATATTTGCCCGTGTAATACAAAAAGCGGCTGCAAATTATATTACATCTTTATCGGGTTCCCAGATAGAGGAAAAACATACCCAACAGGACAAGCACCAGGTCGAAAGACTTGCTGCGGATATTCTTTTCCTTGAAGAGAAAGGCCCCGGCGATGAAGCTCACCACGACACTGCTGCGGCGTACCATCGAGACAATCGAAATCATGGAGTCGGGGTAGCTGAGGGCATAGAAATAGACAAAGTCGGCGCAGACGAGGAAGAGCGAGATGAAGAATATCGAGGGGCGCCACACGAACGGAGTGGTGTGTTTGCGATGCGGGTACCACAAGAGCAACAGCACGATGGCCATCATGGCCATCTGGTAGTAGGAGTACCACACTTGTACGGTCATGCGGTCGAAGCCGTGCGACATGAGGTATTTGTCATACAGTCCGCTGGCGGCTCCCGTAATGGTGGCCAGCACGATGAAGAGTATCCACAGGTTGTGGCGGAAATTGATTCCCTCTTTCCGACCCGAGAGGGAGAGCATGATGAACGAGACGATGGCCAGCAGCACACCTATCCACTGATAGAGGTTGAGCCTTTCGCCGAAGATGAGCAGTGCTCCCACGAGGGTGAGTATGGGCTGCGACGCCTTGATGGGCCCGGCGATAGTGATGGGCAGATGTTTGGTGGCGAAATAGGCACAAGTCCACGAGGTGAGTACGAGGGCCGCCTTGCCGATGATGTAGAGGTGTTCGCGCAGGGTCGAGGGGGGCACATAGAAGAGCGAGTCGTGCATCAGATCGGGAAACCCGTAGGAGAGTATGATGCAGGGGAGGAACAGCAGGCTGCAAAAGCAAGTGTTGAGAAACAGCACGGGAATGACGGCATTGCCATTGAGCGATGTCTTTTTACATACTTCGTAGCAGCCTAACAGAACGGCCGAGAGAAACGCAAGCGATAACCACATCTTTCTATACCTTTTTAATCTGTCGAAACCTACATCGCCCGCACTCCCTTCCCGACATTGCGGCGCGCGGGGGGACTTTCCCCGCAAGGAGCGGGCGATTGCGGGTGCAAAGGTAGTTATTCTTTTCTCTGTTTGTATCATCTGGGCAAACGTAGATTTGTGTTATCTTTGCATTGTTTGTGGCAATGATGCCGCGATGGAGAATTAAAATTATGGAGTTGCTATACATTCATTGGAATCCCAATCCTGAACTTTTTTCGGTAGCGGGTTTTGCCATACGTTGGTACAGTATTTTTTGGCTCATCGCCATTTGGGCAGGTTGCCAGGTTGTCTATAAGTTGTATAAGTTGAAGGGACTCCCGCTGGATACGTTCCAGACCCTCTTCCTGTACAGTTTCCTGGGTATCTTCATCGGGGCACGGCTGGGGCACTGCCTGTTTTATGAACCGGGATATTATCTGAGCCACCCGCTCGAAATTATTTTGCCGGTGCGCTTCCTGCCCGACGGAGGGTGGCGTTTTACCGGTTACGCGGGCCTGGCGAGCCACGGGGGCACGTTGGGATTGATTATTGCGTTGGCTCTTTTCTGCCGCAAGACCAAGATACACTACCTCGATATTCTCGATATGATGGGCATAGCCGCACCTGTGGCTGCCGGATTCATCAGGTTGGCCAACCTGATGAATTCCGAAATCATCGGCATGCCGGCCGATGTGCCTTGGGCATTTGTCTTCGAGCGGGTGGATATGCTGCCGCGTCACCCGGCGCAACTCTATGAGTCATTGGCCTATTTTCTCTTTTTTGGGGTGATGGTGTGGATTGCATGTGCTCGGCGCGACCGTTGCGGCCGGGGTTTCTATTTTGGGCTATGTATTACGCTCATCTTCCTTTTCCGTTTCTTTATCGAGTTCCTCAAAGAGCGGCAGGTCGACTTTGAATATGGTTTGCCTATCGATATGGGGCAGATATTGAGTATCCCGTTTGTGGTGTTGGGCCTTTATTTTGTGATTACGAGGTGGAACAAATCCGTTGATGGCAGGGGACCGGGGAGTGTGCAGAGAAGCACCCGGAAATGATTTTTCAAATATCCTTTGTTAGATAAACCATGTCGATGAGCTGTCGGCCTCCCTCGAAGATGGGGTGCGGGTAGTGTTGGACAAAGAACCCGGGTATTCGGTGCGAGTAGCGGAATCCGCATCGCTCGTAAAAGGGTACCGTGAGGGGCGAATCGCCTGTGCCTACTTGCAATGTCGTCCCGGCGGGATATAGTCTCTCCACGTATTCGATGAGTTTGCGGGCGTAGCCTCGACGCTGGTATGCCGGGTAGGTGGCGAGATTTTTGATTTCATAGAGTCTTTGTCCCTCCCGGGTGACGACGCAGATACTTTTCAGTCCCTGGTCATACAAGGCAAACATTTCACCCCGGTCGAGGTAGCGGTCAATCATCTCTTCGCTCTCATCGGCCAACAGCAGCAGGTCGAGGAAATCTTTTTTGTGGTGTGTGATGTGCTTAATCTCCACGTGGCGGCTCTTTATCGGGGTAGAAACAGGTGGTGGGGGTAGGCTATGTCGTGCAGGAACAGAGCTTTGCCGGGAACCGAGGTGCCGGCGGCACAGCGGTCTTTTTGCTCGATGATGCGGCAAAAATCCTCGACCGAGAGTTTGTTGCGTCCCACGTCGAGCAGTGTGCCCACGATGGCGCGCACCATGTTGCGCAGGAAGCGATCGGCGGTGATGGTGAATACCTGTTGCTCCCCTTCGTGTTCCCAACGGGCGAAAGTCACCCGGCAGTTGTTGGTCTTCACGTCGGTGTGCAGTTTGCTGAAACTGGTAAAATCGGTGTATCGGTACAACTGTTCGGCAGCCTTGTTCATCTTGTCGAAATCGAGAGTGCCGCGGTAACGGCAAGCGAAGGTTTCGAGAAAAGGCGACTTGTGGTCGATGAGATAGTATTTGTAGGTGCGGCTGAGGGCGTCGAACCGGCTATGGGCATCGGCAATGACGGGGCGTATGTCATATACGGCAATGTCGGGGGGGAGCACACGGTTTAGCCGGTCGGCTGTTTCGGCAGGATTGTCGAGCGGTTCGGAGGTATCGAAATGGGCCACCATGAGCCGGGCGTTGACACCGGCATCGGTTCGGCCTGCTCCGGTGACAGGAGTCTCGTGGCGCAGCAGGGTTGCCAGCGCTTTTTCGAGCTCGGCCTGTACGGTGATGCCGTTGGGCTGTATTTGCCAGCCGTGGTATCGGGCGCCATTGAACGAGAGGTAGATGAAATAGCGTGGCATAAGATTGGAAATAGAGGCCGGATTGTCGGAAGGGAGGTGTGAGGCTTTCGCTTTGTCCTCTTTTCTCGTCTTCCTCCTTCCGATAATCCGGCCGGCAGGTTAGTCGTTTTCGAGATAGGTATATCCGTAGAGACCCGAACGGTAGTTCGAGAGAAATTCGCGTCCCTCTTCGGGCGTGATGATACCCGCTTTCATCGACGAGGTCACCCATGTTTCTACGCTGCGCACCAGTTTCTTGGGCGAAAATTGCACGTAGTCGAGCACCTCGGCCACGGTTTCGCCGTCGATAACCTGATCTATTTCATAACGGTCTTTATATACGCTCACGTGTACGGCGTTGGTGTCGCCGAAGAGGTTGTGCATGTCTCCCAAAATCTCTTGATAGGCCCCCACCAGGAATACACCTATATAATAGGGTTCCTTGTTGTTGAGGGCGTGCACGGACAGGTGCGAGTTGGACCCGTGGGGCGAGATGAAATTGTTGATCTTGCCGTCGGAGTCGCACGTGATATCCTGTATCGTAGCCGTGCGGTCGGGCCGTTCGTCGAGCCGGCTGATGGGCATGATGGGGAACAGCTGGTCAATCGACCACGAGTCGGGCAACGATTGGAAGAGCGAGAAATTACAGAAATATTTGTCGGGCAACAGTTTTGAGATTTTGCGCAACTCCTCGGGAGCGTGTTTCATGTCCGAGGCAATCTCGCTCACCTCGCGGGCTACCGACCAGAATAGCTGTTCGATTTGGGCCCGGGTGCGCAGGTCGAGCAGCCCTAAGCCGAAAAGGTCGAGGGCTTCTTCTCGAATTTGCAAGGCGTCGTGCCACGATTCCAGCAATCGGGGCTGGTTTATGTTGTCCCAGATTTTGTAGAGTTCGTCGGCCAGTTCGTGGGGGCTATCGCCCAGCTCTTCTTTTTCGTCCCAAATCGGGAGAGAGGCGGTTTCGAGCACTTCGAATACCAGCACCGAGTGGTGGGCGGTAAGCGAGCGCCCCGATTCGGTGATGATGTTGGGCTGGGGCAGGTTGTTCTTTATGCAAGCATCGACCAATGCCGATACAGAGTCATTTACATACTCTTGTATCGAGTAGTTCATGCTGCTTTCGCTCGACGAGGAGCGAGTGCCGTCGTAGTCGACGCCCAGGCCGCCGCCAATATCGACAAATTCTACGTTGAAGCCCATGTTTTGGAGCTGCACGTAAAATTGCGAAGCCTCTTTGAGTGCATTCTTGATGCGACGTATTTTGGTAATTTGGCTACCGATGTGGAAATGAATCAGTTTGAGGCAGTCGGCCATTTTGGCTCTTTCCAGAAAATCGAGGGCATCGAGCAGTTCGCTGGAATTTAGCCCGAACTTGCTGCCGTCGCCGCCGCTCTCTTCCCACTTGCCGCTGCCCGAGCTGGCCAGTTTGATGCGGATACCGATATTGGGACGTATTTTCAGCCGTTTTGAAATGTCGGCAATCAGTTTCAGCTCGTTCAGTTTCTCGACGACGAGAAAGATGCGTCTTCCCATCTTTTGGGCAAGGAGAGCCAGCTCGATATAGTTTTCGTCCTTGTAGCCGTTGCAGATGATGAGCGAGTTTTTGTCGGTGTTGATAGCCAGCACGGCATGCAGTTCGGGTTTGGAGCCTGCTTCCAGACCGATGTTGAATTTCTTGCCGTGGCTTACGATTTCTTCGACCACCGGCCTCATCTGGTTTACCTTGATGGGGTAGATGATAAAGTTTTTGGCCGTGTAGCCATATTCGTCGGCTGCTTGTTGGAAACATTTCGATATTTTCTCGATGCGGTTGTCGAGAATGTCGGGGAAACGCAACAATACGGGAGCTGTTACGTCGCGTACTTGCAGCTCGTCCATCAGATCTTTCAGGTCGACCGAAGCGTAGCCCTCACGCGGAGTGACCGACACGTGTCCTTTCTCGTTGATTGAAAAATATTTCAGGCCCCAACCGTTGATGTTATACAGTTCGGCGGAGTCCTCGATACGCCATTTTCTCATTTTTTATAAACAGATTGAATGATATATAAAAAATATACGGTGAACAAAAGTACGGATAATAATTGAATAGATGAAATAGAAAGGGGCGTAAAATGCAGTATTTGCAGGGAGAGTGTCTGCACGGTTGCATAAGCGGCACTTTTTCTGCAAGAATATGCAATACAAGCGGCGGTGCGTTGCGAAAACGGGCTTGATGAATTTTGTAAAAAAGTGAATCGGGAGTGTGTTTTTTAGCTCTGTTAATAGAGGTAGTCGCCAAAAATGCTTATCTTTGCAGTAGAATTTACTAACCTATAATTTATAATAAGATGGTAAGCTACAAAGAATTAGGATTGGTAAACACCAGAGAGATGTTTGCCAAGGCTATCAAAGGCGGATATGCTATCCCTGCATTCAATTTCAACAATATGGAACAGTTGCAGGCCATTATTAAAGCAGCCGTAGAAACAAAATCGCCTGTGATTCTGCAAGTATCGAAAGGCGCTCGTAACTATGCCAACCAAACTTTGCTCCGTTATATGGCACAAGGTGCTGTAGAATATGCCAAAGAGTTGGGTTGCGAACATCCTCAAATCGTGTTGCACCTCGACCACGGCGATTCGTTCGAATTGTGTAAATCGTGTATCGACATGGGCTTCTCGTCGGTGATGATCGACGGTTCTCACCTGCCTTATGAGGAGAATGTTGCTCTCACGAAGAAAGTGGTTGACTATGCACACCAGTTCGATGTAACGGTTGAAGGTGAGCTGGGCGTTCTTGCCGGTGTTGAAGACGAGGTATCGGCCGAACACCACACTTATACCAACCCCGAGGAGGTTATCGACTTCGCACACCGCACGGGCTGCGACTCGCTGGCTATCTCGATTGGTACTTCGCACGGTGCCTACAAGTTCAAACCCGAACAATGCCACGTTGACCCCGCTACGGGCCGCTTGGTTCCTCCTCCCTTGGCATTCGATGTTCTCGACGCCGTTATGGAGAAACTCCCCGGCTTCCCCATCGTACTGCACGGTTCTTCGTCGGTTCCCCAAGAAGAGGTTGACACAATCAACAAATACGGCGGTAAACTCGACGCTGCTATCGGTATCCCCGAAGAGGAATTGCGTAAAGCTGCCAAATCGGCCGTTTGCAAAATCAACATCGACTCCGACAGCCGTCTGGCTATGACCGCTGCTATCCGCGAGGTATTCGCTACGAAACCCGCCGAGTTCGATCCTCGTAAATACTTGGGTCCGGCTCGTGACAACATGGAGAAACTCTACGTTCACAAAATCGAGAACGTATTGGGTAGCGCCGGCAAACTTTAATCGATAGTTCGATAAGTTAAAATAGAGGGCTGCGCAGTCATTTCATATGGGCTGCGCAGTCCCTTTTTTATGCCCGTTTCATTCCGTGTTGAGGCGTATGACCGGTATATTTTGTTGTGGGCGAACTCCGCATCGAGACTCGGAATGGCGGGAAGATGTCACGCGAGGTGCGAGCAAGGGGTGGAACGGGAGCCCAAAGGCCGCATGGCTCATGTGCTTTTGCGGAATGCAGCGGGGAGTCCTTGACAAATTTGAAGCCGGGATAAGTCGGGAGGATTTAAAAAGAAAGTTCCGCCGGGATCTCGATATCATAAAAAAGGGGACTGATAGTATAACGATTCACATCGTTGTTATTTCCGGCGGAACTGTGCAAATATGCAATAAAAAATTTTTTTCTCTTGTTGGCATTTCCCCTTTTATTGGCGGGGATTTGCCGTGTTTTTTCGAATGCGGGGGTAAAGGTAGTGCTTTCAGATGGAAAAACAAAATTAAATTGCGGGTTCCGAGCCTTTATAAATGCTTTTGTAGCCTTTTGTTGCGGCTTTTTTACTCCCGTTCCGATTTCTTGAATAGAGCCTATCTAAATAATTGTCACCCCATTATCATGTTTTGTCGGTCGCGAAAGCCCTTGAAGGAGCTTTTACCGGGCGTTAATAAGAAAACATATATGTTGTGTAATTTTATGTTTTAGGCGCATGAGACGACTGTTTGGCGAGTATCTCGGTAATTCTTTTCCCGGTCTCGTTGTATAGCCACAAGGAGCGTGGTTCATGTATGAGTCGGGGCGAGATTGGGGTGTGTCTTTGTTTTTTGAATATCTCGCCGGTAATTCCGTAGGCTTCGGGCTTGGTGGCGGCAAAGAGAGCGCCGGCAGCCCCCTCTTGCGGAGAGCTGATGAAAGGTCGGAAAAAACGGTTGGCCAGCGGGTCTACCCACGAGTGCATGGTAATCATATCGGTATCGACGATGCCGGGGTCGGAGGCATTGACCCAAATGCCACGGGGACGCAACTCTTGGGCCAGCCGGGCAGTGTAGAGGGTGAGAGCGAGTTTCGACTTGCTGTAAGCATCGAACCGTTTGTAACTGTGAGGAGTGTCGGAAAAGAAAGTCTCGTCGATTTTCCCGATGAATCGGGTGAGCGAGGTGGTGGTGACGATGCGGCTGCCGGGGTGCATGAGCGGTAGTAGCAATCGGGTGAGCAATACGGTTCCTATGTAGTTGACACCGATGGTCGACTCGAACCCGTCGGTCGTTTGGCTGAAATGCTGGTTCATAACTCCGGCATTGTTGAGGAGAGCCTGTATCGTGACAGATTCTTGCGACAGATGCTCTGAAAAGCGTATAATCGAGGCAAACGAAGCGAGGTCGAGCGGTAGCAGGGTGATGTCGGAGTTGCCGGTCTTCTCGATAATCCGCTGTTGCACAGGTTGCGCTTTGGTCAGGTTGCGGCAGGCCATAATCACGGCGTGGCCCTGCGCTGCGATAGCCTCGGTGAGGGCTTGGCCTATACTGCCGTTGGCACCGGTAATGATGTAATACTCTTTATTCATCGAGCATGCGGTGTTTGACTATGAGACGAATCCGGGTGGGCATGACGGCGGCCAACGGTATGAGCAGCCGGTTGAAGAACCCGGGAATGAGTTGTTTTTTCCCTCGGAAGAGGGCGTTGAGCGACTTGCGCACGAGGCGTTCGGGGGTCATGAGTATACCCAGTTGTACTCCTAATTTCAGCAATCGGGGCGGTAGGCCGTAGAGACCGGTGGCGACTCCGCCGGGGCATACGACGGTGGCATGGACGCCATAGTCGTGCAGTTCGCAGGCCAAGGCTCGTGTAAATACCCGTATGTAGGCTTTGGTAGCCGTGTAGAGGGCGATGCCGGGGTAGGGTGTCCAGCACGAGAGCGACGACATGTTGAGCAGATAGCCGCAGTGCCGCTCGCACATATCGGTGGCGAAGAGGCGCGAGAGGCGGGTCACGGTGCCCATATGTAGCTGAAGCATGGTTTCGATTTTGTTCGGGTCGGTGCGAATAACCTCTTTGAAGGCAAAGATACCGGCGTTGTTGATGAGAATATCGATTTGCAGTCCCTTTTTCTGGCAGTAGCGGTATAGCTCGTCGGCTGTTTCGGTGCGGGCCAGGTCCATACAGCACGTATCTACCGGCACTCGGTAAGTGTTGGCTATGCGGGCCGCTTCGCGGTCGAGGTCATCTTGGTCGATACTCACCATTACGAGGGCGGCACCCCAGGCGGCCAACTGACGGGAAAATTCGAGCCCGATGCCCGAACTGGCACCGGTGACGAGAGCTGTGCAAGGCGAAAGGTCTTTATTGCGGGTCATTGCGGTGTATCCGTTCTATTTCTTTGACAATACAAGGGGGAAGTTGCCCTTCGAGGTGTTTGTGGCAAGCCATATCGATGGAATACATGCGGGCGATGCAATAGTTGGTATGATCGCAGCCGCAGCGTTGTTCGCCTTCGTTTTTCATGCGATTGACAAAGTCGGGTTCGTTGATGAGAGCACGCCCCATTTGCACAAATTCAAAACCGTGGTCGAGTACCTTTTCGATAGAGTCGCGCGAGACCAGTCCGCCCACATAGATGAGGGGGAGTTTCAAGGTTTCGCGGAACTTGATGGCATCGTCGAGGAAATAGGCCTCGCGGAAGGGCACTTTGGGAATCATAAACCGTCCGGCCAGTTTTACACCATATTTGAGCCACAAAGTCTTCATGTAGTAGGTGAGGGTGGTGATAGGCATCTCGCCTCGCATGACATACATGGGGGCTTTGCTCACGAAGCCTCCACTCAACACGAGGGCATGAGCTCCCAGTTGTTCGAGTTCTCGGGCGATGATGAGTCCTTCGTCGATTTCGATACCACCTTTGAATCCGTCGCGCATATTGGTCTTGACGATGACCGCCATGTCGTTGCCGGCCGCTTTCATCACTTGCTCCATGCACATGCGCATGAACCGCATGCGGTTATCGAGCGAGCCGCCAAATTCGTCGCGGCGGTGGTTGGTGTAGGGCGATAGGAACTGGCTGATAAGGTAGCCGTGCCCGGCGTGGATTTCTACGGCGTCGAATCCGGCATCGCGGGCATTGTTGACAGCCTCGCCGAAAGCTCGGGCCATTGCTTCGATTTCGTCTTTGTGCATGCCCCGCATGATGGTCGGTGAGTAGAGGTTGAAGCCCGACGAGGCCGATATGGGTATTTGTCCGGCCGTGCTGCGATGCGACATATTGCCACAGTGTCCCAACTGAATCGAAGCCTTGGCTCCTTCGGCGTGAATGGCATCGGTGATGCGGCGCAGCGGGTCGACGATTTCGGGACGCATCCACAACTGGGTCTTGAATGAGAGTCCGTTGCGGGTAACCGAGGCGTAAGCGAGAGTGGTCATACCTATGCCGCCGGCGGCTACACTGCGGTGGTAGTCATACAGTTTTTGAGTGGGAGCGTTGTGCTCGCACATTCCCTCGAAAGCGGCCGAGCGAATGGTGCGATTGCGCAGCGTAATGGGCCCTATCGAGGCCGGAGTAAAAAGTATGGACTGTTTTTCTGAAATGTCGTTGCTCATGATTTATTTAATAGATAAAGGGTATTATTTTTTTCCGTTTTTCTTTGGTAAACTCTTCTCCAAACTCTTGGGCATATCGTTTATAAAGCGAGGCGGATCGGGGTGCCAGATTGGCAAATGTCCACCAGGCAAAGACTGCTCCTGCCCATGACCAGGTGAGGACGGCAAACCCTACCCATTCGAGAAATTCGCCGAAATAGTTGGCCGACGATACCCAGCGGAACATACCGCCCCGGGGTATGTAGTGGCGACGGTCGCCCGGCTTGCGCAGGTGGCGTATGATGGAATCGGATTGGATATTGATGAACATGCCGGCAGCAAAGGCGATGACCCCGATGATGAATTGGGGCGAGGTGAACCAGGCCGGGGTGTAGTAGTCGAGCGGCGAGATGTAGAAAATCCAACCACCCTGCATGAACGCATTGAGCAGGTTGAAAACAACGCCCATGCTCACGATGCTGAGCGGCATGCGGCTGTTCCCCTTGATGAGGAGGGGGAAGATGAACGAGCGTTGGAAATAGTGTAATTGGAAAATTATCAGAAAAGTGATGCGTACCGGGTCGTAGCGGTAGGCCTCAGGAGCCAGAAACCACAACACGAGCATCGCTACGAAGACCGGAGCTTCCATCACCACCCACCCGATGCGGTTGGGCAGGGATATGCCCCACTTGCGGTCAAACAGCATGCCATAGCCTGCACTCACGAAATGCAGGGCGATAAATACGATGAGAGCCGTGACGGCCATGACAACCAGAAAAATATTGAATGTGGCAGTTTCCATGGATTTATATAAAAATAAGTGTAAGGGTTATCTTGTCGTGAAAAGAGAAAAAGGAGAGAAGCGAGGTTGATGAAAACGTTGTTTTCAGCATTTGGCCAAGCCCAACCGGTTTCTATTTTCGTGTAACAAAGATAATGAAAATCGGGGAGATAAGATTCCATTTGAACATTTTTCTTATTTGACGTGTTTTTTTACAAAATGCAACATTTTCGGGGCTTATGTATAGCGGCATATGGCACATTTGTGCTTCGAATCGGTTGGATAAATATTTAAAAATAGATAATTCGCCCGAATAAATCGGTAGAGCATGTAATTTTGCAGGGTCTGAATAGGTGAAATCGGTATGAAAAAGATGCAGAATACAATACTGGGGCTTGCTTTGTGCGGCTTGTTGTCGGTGGAAAGTGCTGGCGCCCAGCAGATAGAGCCACTTGCTTTTGGCGATTTTGAGCATTGGGTAACTCGTGAAATCAAAGAATCGGTTTTGCTTGGCGGCAAAACCAAGATGGTCTATGCCATTGCCCCTACCCAATATATCAAGGGGAACAAGGCTTACAAGAATATGGGCGGCTCTCCGTGGGCCTCGTCAAACGTAATGGCCAACGTGATGGGAGTGGTAAAAGCCAGTAATACCGTCTGCCCCGAGAAACGCGAAGGGGGTGGAACTTGTGCCCGTATGGAGACTGTTATCGAAGATTGCTGCGTGCTGGGCATGATGAACTTGCATGTGCTGGTGAGTGGCAGTATTTTTCTGGGCGAGGTGAACGAACCTATCCGCTCGACCAATAGCCCGTACAGCAAGATGGAGATGGGTATCCCTTTTACCAAGCGGCCTGTCCGGTTGATATTCGATTATAAATACCAGGCATCGCCCGATAATTTCCGTACCCAGTCGACCGGGTTCAGTGCTCGCAAGGAGTTGCCCGGGCGCGATAGCGGCGAGGTGTATATCCTCTTGCAACATCGCTGGGAAGATGCCGACGGCAACGTCTATGCCCATCGAGTAGGGACCGGTCGCGAGCGTTACGAGAAAAGTACTTCGGGTTGGGTGAACGGCCACAGCATACCTATTCATTATGGAGATATTACGGACAAACCATTTTATAAATCCTACATGGGGCTTATCCCCGAGGAGAAAGCCTATTATTGCCGCAACAGTAAAGGCAAGATGGTCCCCGTGATTGAGGTGGGTTGGGGCAATCCCGACGAAGAGGTGACTCATATGCTCGTCATGGCCTCGGCTACTTGCGGCACAGCCTATGTGGGCGGGTTGGGCAGTACCCTGTGGATTGACAATATCGCTTTGGGGTATTAATATTGGAGGAACGAACGTGATATGAAATTGGGGCTCGGCTTGTGCCGGGCCTCTTTGGTATCGATTAGTTCTGTTTGAATATATAGACGATAACTCCCGTCTGGTTCGACGTGCGGTTGCTGCGCTCGAAGCGCGACCGTCGGGCGGCAGCTTCGGCCGAAGCCCGCAGCTTGGGGTTGGAGAAAGCGGTTCCTTTGCTGCCGTTGACCGTGGCGATGGCGCTGATGACCTCGCCCTGCGGGTTGACGGTAATCGAGATGGCTATGGTGCCGGCATCGTTGCTGTTGTCGTATTGGGGATAAGGCAGGGAGCCTACGAGACCGCGGCCGCCCAGATTGTAACCTCCGTAGCCGCCTACGCCGGTGAGTTCGCCCGTCGACGAGTTACCGAAGGGGTTTCCCTGTGTTCCGCTGCCTGTGTCGCTGTCGCCGCGGCTGCCATCGTTCGACACGCCTTTGCCAAAGGCATTCTTTACCTGGTTGGCTATACGTTCGTCTTTTTTGTTCTCTTGGGGAGCTTTTTCCTTCTCTGAATCTTTTTGCTCGATTTGCACACTCTCCTCGTCGTTTTGAGTAATCAATTCGTCGTCGTTTTCACGAGGCAGTTCGGTTTGGGGCTGCTCGGGTTGTTTGGAGTCCGATTCGAATATGCCCGATGCTTCGTCGACCAGTCCCACCTGTATCAGCACCCCGCTGCCCGAGCCCACAGGCTCGTTGCCCAAGAGGGTGAACCACAAGAGGAGGAGTACCACCAGATGCACGGCAACGGTGGCGGCGATGGCTTGTATTTTGTCTCTTTTCTGTGGTTCCACGGGGAGCGGTTCGATAAGGGGGTTATGCGATTACGGGTTGCGCACCGGTTTGGTGGCCAGTACCATTTTCAGATGGTTGTCGTTGGCAATGTTGAGTACCTTGACAATTTCGCGGTAGGGAACCGATTCGTCGGCATAGAGGGCTACGAATCGTTCGCTGTCATGCAGAGGCGTTTCGGCGAGTCGCTGCACGAGTTGGTCGTAGGTGACGGGTTGTGCGGCTTCGTTGCCGAATGCGATGTAGTAGTTCATGTGCTCGTCGATAGTCACCCGGGTGAGGGGCTTGGCTGCTGCCTGTTGGTTGCTTTGCGGTAGGTTCACCTTAATGGAGTTGGGAAAGACAATCGTCGAGGTAATCATGAAGAAGATGAGCAGCAGGAAGATAACGTCGGTCATCGATGCCATGCTGAATGTGGCCTCTATCTTATGTCGTCGTTTCAGCGCCATGGTTCTGTCCTCTCGTTTATTCGGCCGGCTCGTTGAGCAGGTCCATAAATTCCATTGTCTTCGATTCGAGCTGGTTCATCACGCCGTCGACGCGCGACACGAGGTAGTTGTAGGCAAAGAGGGCGATGATGCCTACGATAAGGCCGGCCACGGTGGTCACCAGAGCCTCGTAGATACCGCCCGAGAGAGTCGAGATGTCGGCGTTGTTACCGGCCGAGGCCATGTTATAAAAGGCGCGAACCATACCGGTTACGGTGCCGAGGAATCCGAGCATGGGAGCTCCGGCAGCGGTGGTGGCGAGCCAGGGGAATCCTTTTTCGAGTTTGGCAATCTCGATATTGCCCACGTTCTCGATGGCGACCAGCACGTCGTTCATGGGGCGTCCCAGACGAGAGATGCCTTTGGCTATGAGCCGCGAGTAGGGGGTGTTGGTCTTTTTGCAAAGTTTCAGGGCACTGTCGATGTTGCCTTCGTGGATATAGTCTTTGATGCGTTCCATGAAGGTGTTGTCTTCGCGGGCGGCTCGTCTGATGACTTGCAGACGCTCGACGAAGATGTAGATGGAGAGCAGGGAGAGGAGCAACAGGGGTATCATGATGATACCACCCTTGCAGGCCAAGTCCCAAAGATTGAGTTCGTTGGCAGTTTCGACCGGGGTGAGTACGGGTGGAGTCACAATCGTGTCGGTTGCTTGTAGGAGCAAAGTCAGCAGATTCATGATATGGGGTTTAACAGGTTTATTTCAGACACTCTTTGTATTGTTTGATAGTCTCTTTCAGGCCCAGATAGAGGGCGTCGCAGATGAGGCAGTGGCCTATGGAAACCTCGCTTAAGAAAGGTATGTTCTCGTGGAGAAAACGCAGATTCTCGAGGCTGAGGTCGTGGCCGGCGTTCACGCCCAATCCCAGGCTGCGGGCATGCTCGGCAGCCTTGACAAAGGGGGCGACGGCCGCCTCGCGGTCTTTGGCATAGAGCACGGCATACGGCTCGGTGTAGAGTTCGATACGGTCGGCTCCGGTTTTGGCGGCATACTCGACCATTTCGAGGTCGGTCTCCACGAAAATCGAGGTGCGTATGTTGGCCGATTTGCACTGGTCGATAACCTTCGACAAGAAATCGAAATGGGCCTTGGTGTCCCACCCGGCGTTCGAGGTGATTACATCGTGAGCGTCGGGTACCAGTGTCACCTGGGTGGGTTTTACTTTGAGCACCATGTCGAGGAATTTCTCGGAGGGGTACCCTTCGATGTTGAACTCGGTGCTTACGGCCGGGCGCAGTTCATAGACATCGGCATATCGAATGTGCCGTTCGTCGGGGCGCGGGTGTACGGTGATACCTTCGGCGCCGAACGATTCGCAATCGAGCGTAACTTTCAGTACATTGGGAATATTTCCACCCCTTGCGTTGCGCAAGGTGGCTATCTTGTTGACATTAACACTTAACTTGGTCATTTTCTTTTTTTACCCTAATCGTGTTTCGGTGTAGTGCCCCGCTGCCCCAACGAACGGGAGCAGCCCGTGGCGTCGGCCGAAAAAAATAATTCTTTTTTTAAGTAAGATAGTTAGCGGCTCGGCATAGCTTAACTTGAAAACAAACGTTTTCATTTGTCTCTCCACTCACCTTTCACTATCTTTGTCTAATCTTTCGTGCAAAAATAATACGAATTACAGAAATATGTGCAATAAATGAAAGCAAAAGATATGATATTGCCCGAAATCCCTTTCCTCTTGGCCGGGATGCCGGTGAGCCGGGCCCGTGCGGAGATGGAGCGCTCGGGGTGGTCGAGCCTGCCGGTGGTCGATGAGGGCGAGTATGTGGGCATTCTTCATAATAAAGAGTTGACCGATGTGGCCGGCGAGGAGGCTGTTGGTCGGGAGAACCTGCGTCGGCCTGCCGTGCGCGAGGAGGCTCATCTGCTCGATGTGGTGAACCAGTTTGCCCAATATACCGACGATGTGCTTCCCGTGGTCGACCGGCATCGCCGTTATGTGGGGGCTATTCCCATTCATGCGGTGATGGTGGCGGTGGCCCGATTGTGCCAGACCTCGTCGTCGGGGGCTATTATCGAGTTGGAGATTCCGCGGGCCGACTATTCGGCGACCGAGCTTACCCGCTTGGTGGAGGATAATGACTGCCGGGTGATGAACCTGATGATACGCCCCGACGAGGAGTCGGGCATGTGGCGGGCCTGCCTGCGCATCGACCGTGAAGATGCCACGCCGGTACTCCGCTCGCTCGAACGGTTTGACTATCGAGTGTTGAGCTGCCATCAGTTGCACAGCGTGATGGACGACCGTATCGAACAGCGTGTCAAGGAATTGATGTATTATTTGGAAATGTAGAGACGAGCTATGAAAATTTTGTTATTCGGATATAATTACCAGGGTATTCGCCTGACGCAGGTTCACAACGTGTTGCAACTGCTGTCGCGCATGCCTGTCTCGCTGGCGGCGCACCGCAGTTTTTACGAACGGCTTTCGCGTGATCTCCCCGACGTGTGTCGGGCTATCGAGGCGATAGATTGTTGTGGCGATTATGAGGCTGATATGGCTTTGAGTATCGGGGGCGACGGTACCTTTTTACGGGCGGCCGAGAAGATAGGCGACCGAGGTATTCCGGTGTTGGGCGTGAACATCGGGCGGCTGGGCTTTTTGGCCGATGTGCCGGCCGAGGAGACCGAGTCGGTGATGAGCGAGATTCTCGCGGGGCGGTACAGAATCGAAGAACGCTCGTTGTTGCAGGTCGATTTGCCCCAGCGTCCCGACGGCTTTTGGCCTTATGCGCTTAATGAGGTGGCTGTATTGAAGCAGGATACTTCGTCGATGATTTCGATTCACACGACCGTGGGCGACAGTTTCCTCAATACTTACCAGGCCGACGGCCTCATCGTGGCTACTCCCACGGGTTCGACTGCCTATTCGATGAGTGTGGGTGGCCCTATTCTCATGCCGCAGGCCGCCAACTGGGTCATTTCGCCGGTGGCGCCTCACAGTCTCACCATTCGTCCGCTCGTGGTAAACGACAATACCGATATTGCCTTGCGGGTAGACAGCCGCAGTCACAGCTATCTGTTGAGTGTCGACGGCCGGTCGATTATGCTCGATACCGATATTCAGGTGGTTTTGCGTAAGGCACCCTTTACTGTCAAAGTGGTGAAGCGGTTGGGACACAGTTTCGCGGAGACCTTGCGGGCCAAGCTGATGTGGGGCGTCGACAAGCGTGAGTGACCTCGTTTGCCGGTAGGGAAAAACAGCGTATGCCCCGAGCTGTTCCGGATTGTCGGTTGCTCGGGGCATGCGTTTTATGTAATCGGTGATATTATATCACAAATAATGCTTGGCCGGGGAGGGTGAGGAAAGTGCTCACAAAGAGCCCGACCAGTGAGAGCAGCCACAGTACCAGCAGGGTGATGTTGAGGGTCGACGATTGCGGCTGCCAATGGAAGATAGAGTCCAGCACGGCCCGCAGTATGGCATAGAGGGGAATACCGAAGGTGAGCAGCAGCGAGACGGTGAACAGCACCAGTTCCCAATGACCGTTGAGCACCTCGACATCTCCGGGAAAAATCGAGATGAAAGGTGTGGTGATAGCCGTTGTCCCCAGGAAGAGGAAGGCCAGCAGACAAATGATGCAGGTAACCAGCGCCCCGATAATCGAGAGAGCGATGAGTCCTCCGATACAGATAAAGAAAAACTTGAATACCCCGCGGAATATCTCGCCCAGCGTGTTCCGAGATGTGTTGTTGCCCGAAGGGTCGTTCACGTGTTCCTCTTCGACGGCTCGGCGTATGTTGTCGACGGTGGGAGTCTCGCCTCGCATTTCGAGTTTCTGGGCCGTGGTGCGTGCCTCGGGGATACATATCCACAAGAGCAGATAGATCCATATCGACGAAGCCCACAGGGGGAGCAGCAGAACCAAAATAACCCGGATAAGAGTTACGTCGATGTCCGTGTAGCAGGCGATACCCGATGCCACACCGCCCAGTATGCGGTTGTCGGGGTCGCGATAGAGCCGACGCCTGCGTGGAGCGGGATTGCCGGTATTGCCGGCTGTTTCGGCGTTGTCGGAGGTTTCTCCGTCGGGGTTATCGCCTTCGAGCGGATTTTCTATCTCGTCGGGGTGCCCCATAATGGCGATAACCTCGTTCACCTCTTGAAGGGTGATGACTTGCATGCCGAATCCCAGCCGTTCCTTGAATAACTCGGCTATGCGGCTCTCGATATCGTTCAGTATTTCTTGTCCACCCTCTTCGCGGGCGAAATGTTCGCCGAGCGATTGCAGATAACCTTCGAGCAGCTGGTAGGCATCGTCGTCGATGTTGAAGATGGTTTTGTCGAGGTTGACGGTTACAGTCTTTTTCATATTGCAGTGTATTGGAATTTTATTGTTCTTTGATGTGGGTGACAACCTGGTTCAGTTCGTTCCAGGCAGAGTCGAGCTCGTGGAGGAAATCTTCTCCCTCGGGAGTCAGTTCGTAATATTTGCGGGGTGGCCCCTGAGTCGACTCTTCCCACACATAGGTGAGCAGTCCCGAGTTTTTGAGCCGGGTGAGCAGCGGGTAGAGGGTGCCTTCGACTACGATGAGCTTCGAGGCTTTGAGCGATTGGATAATGTCTGATACATAGGCTCTTCTCTTTTGCAGAATGAGCAGGGTGCAGTATTCCAATATCCCTTTTCGCATTTGCGATTTTACGTTGTCGGTATTCATGTTCGGGCTCTTTTATGAGACAATATAGTGAAAGGCGGGAGCAGAGGCAAATCGAAAACGCAGGTTTCGCAATTTGACTATGCTGAGCCGCAGCCTATATTCGTCTAACAAAGATAGGTATTATATGGTAACTTGTATAGCATAGTACTTGTGGAATAACATGATTTAACAATCCGGTTGGGCCGAGATAGTTGCAGCAAGGGGTAATCGTGGCGGTTGCCGTGAATGAGACCCGATAGTGCGGGAGGCAGGTGCCGTTGGGGAGGATTTGTCTGGGGTGGGTTGCAAAGAGGCGAATTTGAAAGTCGGCGGGAGGAGATACATTTTTTTTGTGTGAGTTTCTGTTACCTGTGTATTGTTTGGGTATAGGCATTGCACTATCTTTGTCCTATAAAAGAGAACTGTTTTTATGGAAACGCTTGACGATGAAGAGTTCGGACTAATACATATACGAAGTGATAGTCGTGCCAGCCGTTTGATATTTCGAGTGAAAGAGGGGGTGATGTATATTACCTGTCCTCAGGGGTATGTGGTTGAACAGGTGCAGGCGATTGTCGACGAAAATCGGGCGCGTCTGCGGCAACTGATGGCTCGGGGTGAGGCGGTGCGGCAGCAACGGCGCCTCTCGGTGGGCGATTGTATACCTTGTTATGGAGGTAACATCGTGTTACTCGATGGGGTGGTGCGCAATCGTTTCCTGTTTCGTTACGAGGGAGATACTTTGCAGGTATTTTGCCCGCCGGGAGTCGACTTGAACGAGTCTCGGGTGCGGCAGGCCCTTTCGCACGGTGTGTGTCGGCTGGTTTTCCGCAGGGCGCAAGAGGTGTTGCCCCGGCGGCTTGCCGAGGTGGCCCATCGGGTGGGCGCTTCGCCGAGTGCGGTGACCATAGGTCGGGGCCGGCGCAAGCTGGGGCACTGCACCCGCAGCAAGTCGATACAGCTTTCGTTCTACCTCATGTTCCTGCCCGAACCATTAATCGACTATGTCATTTGTCATGAACTGGCTCATTTGCAGCAGATGAACCATGGCCCCCGATTCCACGATTTGTGCAACCGGTATTGTGGGGGCGAGGAACTTTCGTTGCGCAAGCAGTTGCGAATGTTCACCTTTCCGATTTAATAAATAAAGTTGTATAATATAAAAAATATTTAAATTACAGGTGCGAAATATTCTATTTCAAGCCCTGTCGTGTAGTCGTGGTTGTGTATTATATAATATTGTACTATCTTTGCGGCGATAGGAATGGAAGAGGGGGCAATGATGTCCCCTCGTTTTTTTCACTACAACAACCGTTATGATAAATAAGACAGAATTAGAGGCATTGGTCGAGGAGGGGTTGGCAGGTACCGACTGTTTCCTGGTCGATGTACAAGTGAGTCGGGATAATGTAATCGTGATAGAAATCGACAACGAAGAGGGGGTGGACATAGACCGCTGCGTGGCCTTGCATCGCTTTTTGGAGTCGAAGCTCGACCGCGACGCCGAGGATTATGAACTGGAAGTCGGTTCGGCCGGTATTACCTCGCCTTTCAAGGTGCTGGGGCAATACAAGAAAAACATCGGCAACGAGGTGGAGGTGCTCACGAAAGACGGTCGAAAGCTGGTCGGAGTGTTGAAGAGTGCCGATGCCGACGGGTTTGTCGTGACGGTAACCAAGAAGGTAAAGAGTGAAACCAGCAAGCGCAAAGTCGAGGTGGAGGAAGATTACCCCTTGGGATACAATGAAATAAAATATACAAAATATCTAATCAGATTTAAATAATATGGCAAAAAAAGAGGAACCCGTAAGCATGGTCGATACCTTTGCTGAGTTCAAAGAGTTGAAGAATATCGAGATAACCACGATGATCAGTGTGCTGGAAGAATCTTTCCGGAATGTGTTGGCAAAGATGTTCGGGACCGATGAGAATTTCGATATAATCGTGAACCCTACCAAGGGCGATTTTGAGATATGGCGTAACCGGGAAATTGTAGAAGATGGAGCTGTGACCGACAGCAACCTGCAAGTATCGCTCTCGGAAGCACGTAAAACCGATCCTGACTTTGAAGTGGGAGAGGAGATGACCGACGAGGTGCATTTCGAGAAATTTGGCCGTCGTGCCATTTTGAACCTGCGCCAGACGCTTGCTTCGAAAATCCTCGATTTGCAGAAAGATGCCATTTATAACAAATACAAAGATAAAATAGGCGAGTTGGTAAGCGCCGAAGTTTATCAGATTTGGAAAAAAGAGATGTTGCTCATCGACGATGACGGCAATGAACTGTTGTTGCCCAAGTCCGAGCAGATACCCTCCGATTTCTATCGCAAGGGCGAGACTGTCCGGGCTGTGGTACTCGATGTCGACAACAAGAACAACAATCCCAAGATAATTGTTTCGCGCACGTCGAACGATTTCCTGCGTCGCCTCTTTGAACTCGAAGTACCCGAGATTCACGACGGCCTCATCTTGATACGGGCTATTGCCCGTATTCCGGGCGAACGTGCCAAAATCGCTGTCGAGTCGTATGACGACCGTATCGATCCCGTAGGAGCTTGTGTGGGTGTGAAGGGTTCGCGCATTCATGGCATCGTGCGGGAGTTGCGCAACGAAAATATCGATGTAATTAACTACACCTCCAACTCTTCGCTGTTTATTCAGCGCGCGTTGAGCCCCGCCAAAATCTCGTCTATCCGCCTGAACGAGGAGGAGAAGAAAGCCGAGGTGTTCCTCAAACCCGAAGAGGTTTCGCTGGCTATTGGTAAAGGCGGCTTGAATATCAAGCTGGCTTGTATGCTCACCGGCTATAACATCGATGTATATCGCGACATCGACGAAGATGAGGAGGAGGATATTTATCTCGACGAATTTAGAGATGAAATCGACGACTGGGTTATCGAAGCCTTGAAGGGAATCGGCTGTGCCACGGCCAAGAGCGTATTGGCCCTGCCGCGCGAAACGTTGATCGAGAAAGCCGATCTCGAAGAGAGCACCGTAGACGAGGTACTCTCTATCTTGAAAGCGGAGTTTGAAGAATAATCCGCTTCGGGAGGTTTCGTCGTTGGGCGATGCCTTATGCCTTCGGGGAAGGCAGCTTTTCATTCTTCCATTATTTATAAACTAAAACTGAGTATGTCGATAAGGTTAAATAAAGTAGCAAGAGATTTGAATGTAGGGATTCAGACGGCAGTCGAGTTCCTGCAAAAGAAAGGTTTCACGGTCGAGGCCAATCCCAACACCAAGATAACCGATGAGCAGTATGCTCTGCTCGTGAAAGAGTTCAGTAAGGATAAAAGCCTGAAACTCGAGTCGGAAAGTATCAGCTTGGAACGGCATAAAGAGCGAGTTAAGGCTGCCGCTTCGGCCGAGCCCGAAGGGAATAACCCTTCGACTGTCGTCAAGGAAGAACCGAAAGAGCTGAAAACCGTTATTCCCGAGACTCAACGCCCCAAGGTGGTGGGTCATGTCGATCTTGATGCCCTCAACCGGCCCAAGTCGTCCGAGCACGGTAAGACCCGCGAGAATCCCGTCGAGAAAAAAGAGGAACCCAAGGAGGTCGAAGAATCGGCCAAAGCTGAGCCGGAGACGGTTCCTGACGTGGTAGCGACCGAGGTTCAGCCCGAGATGGCCGCGCCGGCCGTTTCGAACGAGGAACAAAATCATGCCTCCGACAGCGAGAAGCCGGTACCCCAAGAGCCGGCTCAACAACAGGAGGCACCCGTGGCGTCTACTCAGGAGTCCTCTACACCCGAAGCGAGCCATGACGACGAGGTGTTCACCCTCGGCCGTCCCGCTTTTACTTCGAACATTAATGTGGTGGGCCGCATCGACCTCGATGCGCTGAACCAGCAGACTCGTCCGAAGAAGAAAAGCAAAGAGGAGAAACGCAAAGAGCGCGAGAATAAGGAAAAACAACGACAGGAAGCTCACCGGGCTGCGGCCGGCGGTGGCGACGATGCCAATTCGCAAGGCGGCGAACGTCGCAAGCGCCAGCGTATCAGCAAGGAAAAGGTCGACATCTCGAAGAGCATTTCGTCGATGGGCGGCAATCAGCCTGCGCGAGGCGGAAATGGCAAGAATAATGGCGGCAACAACAATAAACCCAACAAACAGAAACAACGTCCCATTAAGGCCGAGGTAAGCGAAGAGGACGTACAGAAGCAAATCAAGGAGACGCTCGCCCGTCTTACCTCCAAAGGCCAAAAGAAATCGGCCAAGTGGCGGAAAGAAAAACGCGAAGCTTTCTCGAATCGTGAGCGCGAACTCGCCGAAATGGAAGAGGCCGAAAGCAAGGTGTTGAAATTGACCGAATTTGTAACGGCCAACGACCTCGCCTCGATGATGAATGTTCCTGTGAACGAGGTAATAGCTACCTGTATGAGCATCGGCATGATGGTGTCGATTAACCAGCGGCTCGATGCCGAGACTATCAACATTGTGGCCGAGGAGTTTGGCTTCCAGACCGAGTATGTGAGTGCCGAGGTTGTCGAGGCCATTCACGAAGAGGACGATAAGGAAGAAGATTTGCAGTCGCGTCCGCCGGTAGTTACAGTGATGGGTCACGTAGACCACGGTAAAACCTCGTTGCTCGACTATATACGCAATTCCAATGTGATTGCCGGTGAGGCCGGTGGCATCACCCAGCACATCGGGGCCTATAACGTGAAGCTCGACGACGGTCGCCGCATCACTTTCCTCGATACGCCGGGACACGAAGCCTTTACCGCCATGCGTGCCCGTGGAGCCCAGATGACCGACATTGCCATCATCATTGTGGCTGCCGACGATAACGTGATGCCGCAGACGGTCGAGGCCATCAATCACGCTTCGGCTGCCGGTGTACCTATTGTGTTTGCTATCAACAAAATCGATAAACCCAATGCCAACCCCGACAAGATTAAAGAGGAGCTGGCCAATATGAATTATTTGGTCGAGGATTGGGGTGGCAAATATCAGTCGCAGGAAATCTCGGCCAAGAAAGGTACCGGTGTGCATGAACTCATGGAGAAGGTGCTGCTCGAGGCCGAACTGCTCGATCTCAAAGCCAATCCCAACCGCCGGGCCGTCGGCTCGATTATCGAGTCGACTCTCGACAAGGGACGCGGTTATGTGGCCACCGTGCTGGTGCAGAACGGAACCTTGCACAAGGGCGATGTGGTACTGGCCGGGACCAACCACGGCAAGGTGAAAGCCATGTTCAACGAGCGTAACGTGCGCATCGAGTCGGCCGGGCCGTCGGCTCCGGTACAAATTCTCGGGTTGAATGGTGCACCCCAGGCCGGTGACACTTTCCATGTGATGGACACCGAGCAAGAGGCTCGCGAGATTGCCAACAAGCGCGAGCAGCTGCAACGCGAGTTGGGCTTGCGCACTCACAAGCTGCTCACCCTCGACGACATAGGCCGTCGTATCGCCGTGGGCAATTTCCAGGAATTGAATCTGGTGGTGAAGGGCGACGTAGACGGTTCGGTAGAGGCTTTGAGCGACTCGCTCATCAAACTCTCCACTCCCGAGATACAAATCAATGTACTGCACAAGGCTGTGGGCCAAATCTCCGAGTCGGATATTACATTGGCCGCTGCCTCCAATGCCATCATCATCGGCTTCCAGGTGCGTCCCTCGGTAGCCGCTCGCCGGTTGGCCGAGAAAGAGGGAGTCGATATTCGTCTCTATTCGATTATCTACGATGCCATCGAAGAGGTGAAATCAGCAATGGAAGGCATGCTCTCGCCCGAAATCAAGGAAGAGATACTGGGCACGGCCGAGGTGCTGGAGACCTATCACATCACCAAGGTGGGTACCGTAGCCGGTTGCGTGGTGAAAGAGGGCAAGATCAAACGCTCGAGCAAAGTGCGCCTCATACGCGACGGTATCGTTATTTACAGCGGCGATTTGGGTTCGTTGAAACGTTTCAAAGACGATGTCAAGGAAGTGACCAACGGTTTTGAATGCGGATTGAACATCGCCAACTACAACGATGTGAAAGTGGGTGACCTCGTGGAAGCCTATGAAGAGGTAGAGGTGAAGAAAACCCTTTAAGTCATAGGACTTTGTGTAGATATAACAGGGCTGCCCCATGCGATGGGGTGGCCTTTGTTATCGTCTTTAACGGATAATAAGCCCGAAAACTCTGCTATTCAAAATAAAAAAAGTAATTTTGCAGGCATTATGAACGCGAGTTAAAGCGATGAACTATATCGATTTTATCATAGCACTGATTGTCCTCGTGGGGGCTTTGTACGGACTCATCAAAGGAGTGTTCCGCCAGTTGGGTTCGTTAGGCGGTTTCGTGGCGGGAGTGTTGGTTTCGCGACTGTTTGGAGCCTCGTTTGCTTCGCTGTTGCAACAGATGTTCGACCTGTCCGAGGGAGTAAGTTGCGTTATCGCCTATTCGCTGTTGTTCCTGCTGGTATATCTCGTGTGTCTGCAACTGATGCGGCTCGTGCACCATTTTTCCCACCAAGTTGCGCTGGGGTGGCTCGACCGGCTGGGCGGGGCCTTGTTCGGAGCCGTCAAATATCTGGTTATATTGAGCATATTGTTGAATCTCGTCCATGTCGTCGACTCCAAGGTGCGGTTGCTCCCGACACGTGAAATATCGGGCTCGTATCTCTATGGATATACGCTGCGTGTGGCCCCGGCCCTGTTGGCGATAGCTCAGGAGCAGTTTTCTGCCGAAACCAAACCGCACGCCCTGTTGTTTATCCCTTGTGCGATGGGCGACGACTCCTATCTCTGTTGTGAATCTTGTAAAGCCGATTGAAAATGAAACAGGATAACCCGAATGAAATATTAAACGACGTTACTGCTAACGATTATAAATACGGTTTTGTAACCGATATAGAGACCGATATTATTCCCAACGGTTTGAGCGAGGAGATTATCCGGCATATCTCCGAGAAGAAGGGTGAGCCCGAGTGGCTGCTCCAATTCCGGCTTAGAGCCTACGACTACTGGAAAACGCTCGAGATGCCCCGTTGGGCGCACCTCACCATTCCCGACATCGATTACCAGGCCATCAGTTATTATGCCGCTCCCAAGACCAAGGTTGCTCCCAAGAGCCTCGACGAGGTAGACCCCGAGCTGCGCAAAACCTTCGACAAGTTGGGTATCTCGCTCGAAGAGCAGATGAAACTGTCGGGCATAGCAGTCGATGCCGTGATGGACAGTGTGTCGGTGCGTACCACCTTTCGGGAAAAGTTGGCCGAATTGGGTGTTATCTTCTGTTCGTTCAGCGAGGCCGTGAAAGATTATCCCGACCTGGTAAAACGCTATTTGGGGTCGGTGGTGTCATATCGTGACAATTTCTTTGCGGCACTCAACTCGGCTGTGTTTAGCGACGGCTCCTTTGTCTATATCCCCAAGGGGGTACGCTGTCCCATGGAGTTGTCGACTTATTTCCGTATTAACGCCGCCAATACCGGCCAGTTCGAACGTACGCTCATCGTGGCCGACGACGACAGCTACGTGAGCTATCTCGAAGGGTGTACTGCTCCCATGCGTGACGAGAATCAGTTGCATGCCGCTATTGTCGAGATTGTGGTGCACGATCGCGCTGAGGTGAAATACTCGACCGTGCAAAACTGGTACCCCGGCGACAAGGAGGGGAAAGGCGGTATCTATAATTTCGTGACCAAGCGGGGCATGTGCAAGGGCGACCATTCGAAGCTGTCGTGGACACAGGTCGAGACGGGTTCGGCGATTACGTGGAAATACCCCAGTTGCGTGCTGGCGGGCGACCATTCGGTGGGCGAGTTCTACTCGGTGGCCGTGACCAACAATTACCAGCAGGCCGACACGGGAACCAAGATGATACACATCGGGAAGAATACTCGCAGCACCATCGTCTCGAAAGGTATATCGGCCGGCCGAAGTCAAAACAGCTACCGCGGTCTCGTGAAAGTATTGCCGGGTGCCGAGAATGCCCGTAACTTTACGCAGTGTGACAGCCTGTTGCTTAGCTCCGATTGCGGAGCGCACACCTTCCCCTATATGGATATACAGAACGACTCGGCTATCGTCGAACACGAGGCGACTACCTCGAAAATCAACGAAGATCAGATTTTCTATTGTAATCAGCGGGGTATCCCTACCGAAGATGCCGTAGGTCTTATCGTCAACGGCTATGCCAAGGAGGTGATGAACAAGTTGCCCATGGAGTTTGCCGTTGAAGCCCAGAAGCTGTTGCAGATTTCGCTCGAAGGTTCGGTGGGATAACGGGCCTGTGTCTCGTGGATTCCTCCACGCCGGCGTATCGCGGCAGAACAGTAAAAAGAAAAAAATAAAACCCTATATCTATGTTGAAGATTACAGACTTGCATGCCAATATAAACGGCAAAGAGATATTGAAAGGAATCGACCTCGAGGTGAGACCGGGCGAGGTTCATGCCATCATGGGTCCCAACGGCTCGGGCAAGAGTACACTCTCGGCGGTACTCACCGGGAACCCGGCCTATGAGGTGACTCGCGGTTCGGTCGAGTTTTACGGCAAGGATTTGCTGGCCCTTTCGCCCGAAGACCGTTCGCACGAGGGGCTTTTCTTGAGTTTCCAGTATCCTGTCGAGATTCCCGGGGTGAGCATGGTCAATTTCATGCGTACGGCGGTGAACGAGCAGCGTAAGTATCGCGGACTCGAACCGTTGTCGGCGACCGATTTTTTGAAACTTATGCGCGAGAAACGCGAGATTGTCGAGCTTGACAACAAACTGGCCAGCCGCTCGGTTAACGAGGGGTTCTCGGGCGGAGAGAAGAAACGCAACGAGATTTTCCAGATGGCCATGTTGGAACCTCGTCTCTCGATTCTCGACGAGACCGACAGCGGACTCGACATCGATGCCCTGCGCATTGTGGCCGGAGGGGTGAACAAGCTGAAGTCGGAGAAGAATGCAACCATCGTCATCACTCATTATCAACGGTTGCTCGATTATATCGCTCCCGATTTTGTGCATGTGCTCTACAAGGGGCGTATCGTAAAATCGGGAGGCCCCGAACTGGCGTTGGAACTCGAAGAGCGCGGATATGACTGGATTAAAAAAGAGTTGGGTGAAATCTGAGACCGTTATGAGTGCAGTTCAGCAATATATCGATTTATACCGTTCGCAAAGAGAATTGATTGCGGGCCATTCGTCGCAGGTGATGAATGCCTTGCGCGACGAGGCGGTTGCCCTGCTCGAGAGCCGGGGGCTGCCCACGCTCAAAGACGAGGAGTATCGCCGCACCGACATCGAGGCTCTCTATGCCCCCGACTACGGGTTGAACTTGGGCCGGGTCAATATCGAGGTCAATCCCTACGAAGTGTTCCGTTGTGATGTGCCCAACCTGAGCACATTGCTCTATTTTGTCGTCAACGATACCTTCTATGCGCAGGCACAACCTGTTGCGACCAAGTTGCCCGAAGGGGTTATTGCCGGCAGCCTCTGCGAGATGTCGGAAAAATACCCGCAACTGGTGGCCCGCTACTATGGCCGGGCTGCCGATATGAAGCGCGACGGCACGGTGGCACTCAATACCGCTTTTGCCCAGGACGGATTTTTCCTCTATATCCCCGACGGGGTGATAGTCGAGAAGCCTATCCAGCTGGTGAATATTCTGCGGGGCAATGTCGATTTCCTGGTCAATCGCCGGTTGCTCGTCGTGGTGGGCAAAGGGGCGCAGGCCAAACTGCTGGTGTGCGACCACTCCGACGAGTCGTCGGTGCAGTTCCTTGCCTCGCAAGTGTGTGAGATATTTGTCGACGATGATGCTGTGTTCGATTACTACGACATGGAAGAATCGTCGGAGAATACGGCCAAGGTCGCCTCGGTGTTCGTGCGCCAGGGGGCTCGGTCGAATGTGTTGATAAACGGCATCGTGTTGCACAACGGGGTGACCCGCAGCAATTATTATTCGACCTTTGCCGGCGAGCATGCCGAGTTGTCGCTTTGCGGCATGGGCATCGTCGACAAGGAGCAGTCGGTCGACACCTATACCTATATCGATCATGCCGTTTCGCACTGCCGCAGCAACGAACTTTTCAAATATGTACTCAACGGCTCGGCACGAGGTTCGTTTTGCGGTCGCATACTGGTGCGCCACGGAGCTCAAAAGACCGAGGCCTATCAAGGCAACAAGAACTTGTGTGCCTCGCCGCTGGCCAAGATGTACACCAAACCTCAGCTCGAAATTTATGCCGACGATGTGAAATGCAGCCATGGCGCTACCATTGGGCAGCTCGACCAAAACGCCCTTTTTTATATGCGTTCGCGCGGTATCTCCGAGTCCGAGGCTCGTATGCTGCTGATGTTTGCTTTTACCAACGACGTCATCGAGCAGGTGCGTCTCGACGCTTTGAAAGACCGTTTGCGCCAGTTGGTCGAGAAGCGGTTCCGCGGGGAACTGGCCAAGTGTTCGGGTTGCCAGGCGTGCCGTCAGGAATAAGAAAAAGAAAGGAATATCGCCATGTTGGATATTGAGAAGATAAGAGCCGATTTCCCCATTTTGAAGCGGGAGGTGTCGGGGCGTCCGTTGATTTATCTCGACAACGCTGCCACTTCGCAGACCCCCCGGTGTGTGGTCGACCATATTGCCGATACGTACTATCGGGTGAATGCCAATGTGCACCGCGGCGTGCATACGTTGAGCCAGGAGGCTACCGATGCCCACGAGGCCGCTCGCCGTCGGGTGCAGCAGTTTATCGGGGCCGCTTCGCCTTCCGAGATTGTCTTCACGCGAGGTACCACCGAAGCTATCAATCTGGTGGCCTCGTCGTTTGGCGATGAGTTTCTGCACGACGGCGACGAGGTGATTCTCACCGTGATGGAGCATCATGCCGATATTGTGCCGTGGCAGCTCTTGCAACGCCGCCGTCATATCAAGCTGCGGGTAGTCCCTGTCAACGAGCGGGGCGAACTCGAGCTCGACATCTACAAGCAGCTCTTCAACGAGCATACCCGTCTGGTGGGTGTGACGCAGGTCTCTAATGTGTTGGGCACTGTCAACCCGGTGCGTGAGATGATTGCCTATGCTCATGCCCAAGGGGTGCCGGTACTGGTCGACGGGGCTCAGGCGATACCTCATCTGCGGGTGAATGTGCAGGAACTCGATGCCGATTTCTATGCCTTCTCGGCTCACAAGGTGTATGGTCCCACGGGTATAGGCGTGCTTTACGGCAAGGAAAAATGGCTCGAAGCCATGCCGCCCTATCAGGGTGGCGGCGAGATGATTGCCCATGTCGATTTTGCGGGGACGACCTTTGGCGAACTGCCTTTCAAGTTCGAGGCCGGTACGCCCGACTATGTGGGCACGGCTGCTTTTGCTTCGGCTCTCGACTATGTCGACGGTATCGGGTTGGAGGCTATTGCCGCCCACGAAAACGAATTGATGCACTATACGGTTGCTCAGATGGAGCAAATCGAGGGTATGCGCATTTTCGGGACTTCGCCGCACAAGAGTTCGGTCATCTCGTTTTTGGTCGACGGTATACACCACTACGACATGGGCATGTTGCTCGACAAGTTGGGTGTAGCCGTTCGTACAGGACACCACTGCGCCCAGCCGCTCATGACCTCGCTCGGCATCGAGGGTACAGTGCGGGTGTCGTTTGCCGTGTATAACACCCGGGCCGAGGCCGATGCCTTTATCGCAGCCTTGCAACGGGTTGTCAAGATGTTTCGTTAAGTCGTGTTTCGGCTAAACGCATAAAACCGGATTCTGGGGTGGCCGGTGCCGCCTCAGAATTGTTTTTTCCCTTTTAAGAAATAGTCTATCGTGATGTTCCGTCTGGCTTCGGGGAATGTGTTCAACAGATTTTCTCCGGGCAGGTCGGTGTATCTTTTGCGCATCTTGCGAAAATCGTTGTGAGCCCGCAGAATGGCGCGGGCATGGGCAAACTGTCCAAGTACGACGAACCGTCCGAAGGCCAGTGTGTCGTAGAGCCGACGAATGAAGAGTATCTTTTTCCCCTCCTGCCGGGGCAGGTTTTTATGGAGCATGAGCAGATTGTTGCGGAAATTGAGGTAGGTTTTTTGCGGGTTGGCCGCATCGAGCGAGGCTCCTCCCTGGTGGTAGACCGTACTTTGTGGCACGACGACAATGCGGTGCCCCGCCAGGTGTATGCGCCAGCAGAGGTCAATCTCTTCCATATGGGCGAAAAAGAGCGGGTCGAGCCCGCCGACCGTTCGATAAACGGCCGTGCGGACAAAGAGGGCGGCACCGCTGGCCCAAAAGATGTCGAGGGGGGCGTCGTATTGTCCGCGGTCTATTTCGAGCGTGCCGAAGAGGCGTCCCCGGCAAAAGGGGTAGCCGTAACGGTCGATGAAACCACCGGCAGCTCCGGCATATTCAAATTTTTCGGGCTCTCGCAAAGCTCGTATTTTGGGTTGGCAGGCAGCCACGTCGGGGTGGTTTTCGACAAATTCGAGCAGCGGTTCGAGCCATCGGGGCGTCACCTCTACGTCGGAATTGAGTAGTACGGCATATTCGTAGTCCAGTTCGTCGAGAGCCCTGTTGTAGCCCTCGGCAAATCCGTAGTTGCGGGGGAAGAGTAGGGTAAGCACCTGGGGAAACTCGCGGGAGAGTATTTCAATCGAGTTGTCGGTCGAGCCGTTGTCGACCACGATGACGTCGGCCAGTTGCGTGGGTGTGTGCTGGCACACCGAGGGGAGGAAGCGGCGCAGCAGAGCAGCTCCGTTCCAGTTGAGTATGACGACGGCGACTTTTTTTTTCATATCAGGTATTGGGGAAATCTTCGTGTTTGTATTTCCAGCGTTTGTGGGTCCACAGCCAGGCCCAAGGGTTGCGCAGTATGGTCTTTTCTATCATTGCGGTATATCGATCGGTAACTTCAAACTCGGGCAGCTCGTTGGGATACAGGGCCACCTCGCGGATAGTGGCTTTGTAGTATCCTCGTTTTACAATTTCCACATCGAAATAGAGCACGGAAAAGTCGGCCTTACGGGCTATTTTTTCATAGCCGGTGAGTACGGGCGAATCTTGTGAGAGGAATCGGGTCCAGTGGTGAATGTTGGCCGGAGAGGGAGTTTGGTCCGACATGAAACCCGTGATGGAGGGTTTCCCCGAGCGTTTCATTTGCAAGATGGTCCGCAAGGTCTCTTTTTTGGGAATGCAGGAGGTGCCGAATCGAGAGCGCAGTTTCAGGAAAAGGCGGTCGAACCATTCGTTTTTGAGGGGACGGTATATTTGTGCCGAGAGGATGTCGGGGGTTTGAATCCATAATGTGATGGAAGGAACCCATTCCCAGTTGCCGAAATGCCCCAGCAAAATGATGATAGAACGGTTTTGAGCGAAGACCCGGTCGATGAGGTCGGCTTGTTCGAACACCATGCGTCGGCGCATCTCCTGGTCAGAGATATGTAAAAGTTTGATGGTCTCTACAATGTAGTCGCAAAAATGGCGATAGAATTTCTTTTCGAGTTGTATCAGCTCTTTCTCGCTCTTGTCGGGGAATGCGTTGCGCATATTCTCGAAAACCAGCTTGCGGCGATAGTGTATCACGTAGTAGAGGGGGTAATAAAGTAAATCGGACAGCCAGTACAGAACCCGCAGGGGCAACAGCGCATGCAGCTTGAACCAGAGGTACAGCGGCGAGTAGATGATATTTTGGAGTGTCTCTTTTTTCATGTCGCTCAAATTATGCTTCGGTGGCGATGAGAGCATCGCCTGCTTCGTTGAAATTACCCAGTCGCACGGGCTGGCAGGTATTTACCCACTCTTTGCGATAAGGCATTTCTACCCGTATATAGTTGTCGGTAAAGCCGTGCATGGGAGCGCCTTTGCGTGGTTGTTCGAACAGAACGGGACGCGTGGTTCCCTGGAATCGGGAGTAGAAATCGTGCAGTTTCCGTTCCGAGATTTCGAGCATGCGCCGGCAACGTTCGTGCCGTTCGGGAATAGGCACGACAGGCTCTATTTTCAAGGCTTGCGTGCCGGGCCGTTCGGAGTAGGTGAAGACGTGCAGCTGCGAGATGTCGAGACCGGTGACGAATCGGCGGCTCTCCTCAAACAGTTCTTCGGTTTCGCCTCGCACACCGGTGATGAGGTCGACCCCGATGAAGGCATCGGGAATGAGGCGGCGTATGGTTTCTATCTTGTGAGCAAACAGAGCCGTGTCGTAGTGGCGGTGCATCAGTTTCAGCACGGTGTCGCTGCCCGATTGCAGGGGTATGTGGAAATGTGGGGCAAACCGTTGCGAGCGGGCCACGAAATCGATAATCTCATCGGTGAGCAGATTGGGCTCGATTGACGAGATGCGGTAGTGCTCGATACCATCGACCCGGTCGAGCGACCGGATAAGGTCGAGAAATGTTTCGCCTGTCTGTTTGCCGAAATCGCCGATATTCACACCTGTAATGACAATCTCTTTCCCGCCGGTCTCGGCCACTTCGCGGGCTTGAGCGGTGAGTTGCTCGATGGTGCCGCTGCGGCTCCGGCCCCGGGCGAAAGGTATCGTGCAGTAGGTACAGAAATAGTCGCACCCGTCTTGTACTTTGAGGAAATAGCGGGTGCGGTCTCCTCGCGAGCAAGAGGGAGAGAATTTGCGAATGTCGCGGGTGGGGGTGGTAACGATGTGTCCCGCATCTGCTCGCTTGTGCAGGTCGCCCAGATATTGCAGGAGGTCGAGTTTCTGCTCGGCTCCCAGAATCAAGTCTACATCGGGGATATGGGCAATCTCGTCGGGTTTGAGTTGAGCATAGCACCCGGTCACAACAATAAAGGCTTGCGGGTTTTGCCGGGCAATGCGGCGAATGGTCTGTCGGCATTTCTTGTCGGCCAGCTCGGTCACCGAGCAGGTGTTGATGACACAGATGTCGGCCTTTTCGCCGGGGCGGGCCTTGCGTATACCGTGCGCTTCGAGTGTCTTCCCGATGGTCGAGGTTTCGGCAAAATTGAGTTTGCAGCCCAGCGTATAGTAGGCCGCTGTCTTATCTTGGAATGTGTTGATGTCTATCATAATCGGTAGGGCAAAAGGCCAATACAGGCGACAAAGTTACTCATTTCGTTTAAAAATGTGTTACCCGGTTATTCTAATAGTTGTGTAAGAATGAATGATTTTACAAACAAAGTTGTATATTTGCGAAAGAACCATTTAAATATCGGATATGATTTCAGAAAATTTTATTAAAATATATGAGTCGAGTTTCCGCGAAAATTGGGAACTGCCCGCTTTGACCGATTATAATGAACAGCGCACCTATACCTATCAGGATGTGGCTCGTGAAATAGCCAAGCTCCATATTCTGTTCCGGCATTGCCAAATCAGGCGAGGCGACAAAATCGCCCTCGTGGGAAAGAATACCCCCAACTGGTGCATAGCCTTTATGGCTACGATTTCGTATGGTGCTATTCTGGTTCCCATATTGCAGGAGTTCAATTCGCATGATATACATCATATTGTGAATCACTCCGATTCGGTATTGCTCTTTGTGGGAGACCATATTTGGGAGAATATCGAGATGGAGAAACTGCCTGAGGTGCGTGCAGCCATTTCGTTGCAGGATTTCTCGTGTCTGGTGCAGCGCGATGGCGAGGAGATTGCCAAGTGCCTGCGCGACATGAGGCGCCGATTCAAGGCGACATACCCCAACGGTTTCAGCCGTGAGGATATTCGCTATGCCGACCTCGACAACGACAAGGTGATACTTATCAACTATACATCGGGAACTACCGGATTCAGCAAAGGAGTGATGCTCACGGGCAACAACCTGGCGGGAAATGTGATGTTCGGCATTCGTTCGCATCTGCATTACCGAGGCAGTAAGTGCATCTCGTTCTTGCCTTTGGCTCATGCCTACGGGTGTGCCTTCGATTTGCTGGTGCCTCTGGCAGTGGGGACGCACATCACCCTGCTGGGTAAAATACCTTCACCCAAGATTTTGTTGAAGGCCCTGGAAGAGGTGCGTCCCAATCTGATTATCTGTGTGCCCCTTATTCTCGAAAAGATTTACAAGAAACAGATTCAGCCCCTGCTCAACAAGACCTCCATGCGCTGGGCCTTGAATATCCCCATTCTCGATACCCGCATCTATGGACAGGTGCGAAAGAAACTGATCGATGCCTTTGGCGGTCGATTCGAAGAGGTGATTGTGGGGGGAGCTCCCATCAACCACGAGGTGGAGCAGTTCCTGCACAAGATTAAGTTCCCCTTTACCGTGGGGTATGGCATGACCGAGTGCGCCCCGCTCATCAGCTATACGTCGCACCGCGAGTTTCGTCCGGGTTCGGCAGGTCGCACGCTGTTCGGCTATGTCGAGACGAAGATCGATTCGCTCGACCCCGAGAATATTCCCGGCGAAATCTGTGTGCGGGGAGAACATGTGATGAAAGGATACTATAAAAATGAAGAAGCTACCAAAGCCGTACTCGACGATGATGGCTGGTTGCATACCGGCGACATAGGCACGATAACCCCCGATGGCACCATCTTCATCAAAGGGCGCAGCAAGACGATGATTCTCACATCGAATGGCCAGAATATCTACCCCGAAGAGATTGAGGCCAAGTTGAACAATATGCCTTTTGTCATGGAGAGCCTGGTAGTCGAGCGTAACGACAAGCTGGTTGCTCTCGTGTGTCCCGACTACGAAGCGATGGACAGCTATGGTGTTTCGAATCGCGATTTGCCTATGGCTATGGAAGAGGTTCGGCAAAACTTGAACAAAATGCTGGCCCCCTACGAGCAGATTACTCGTATTCAGCTTTATCCAAACGAGTTTGAGAAGACTCCGAAAAGAAGCATAAAACGTTATTTATATGATAATTGAGTATTTTTTGGCGATTTTTGACAGAAAAATCAAAATATTCTGAAAAAAAAATAAGACAAAGAGTACAACGTATTAAAAGAATGTATACCTTTGTAACGTTTTTGAAGCAAAAAAATATTGTTTTATCTTTAATTTGAAGGAAATGAAAAAGTTAGTTTTGTTCTTCGCTGTTGCATTTGCAATGTCTTTCGCTTCTTGCGGCAATAAAGCTGCTGAGTCTACTGAAGTTGTTGAAGAAGTAGCTGTTGAAACGGTTGATTCTGTTAATGCTGCTGCTGTTGACTCTGCCGCTGTTGATTCTGCTGCTGTTGACACTGCTGCTGTTGCTGAATAATTTACAGCAAGGACTTAAAAAAGGATTGGGGCTACCCTCGGTGAGGGTTAGCTCTTTTTTTGTTTAAAACTTTGGCTTGTTGCCCGACCGACGTAGAAAACGGAGTATTCGATTGGGTGTGAGTTTTCTCTGTCCCTCGCATCGAGAGCCGGGTGAATGCCGTTATTCTTGTGGAAAGAGAAGTCTGATGATTTGGGCTGACGTCTGTTTGAGATTTTCGGCGGTGATGTGGGGTTGCAAGGCCCGTTTGAGCGGCATGGGCGACGATTGTATGCAGAATATCCCCCGGAATCCCGCAGCCACCAGCTCCTCGCGATTTTCTACCGCACCGCCCAGGGCAATGACCGGGATTCCCTTTTTGCGAGCCGGAAGCAGTACGCCATAGGGAGCTTTTCCCATAAGCGTTTGACGGTCGATTTTTCCTTCGCCGGTGATGACGAGGCTGGCCCCGTCGATGAGGCGGGAGAATTGCAAAGTCTCCAATACGGTCTCGATGCCCGGTTTGAGTGTGGCGTGAAGGAAAGCCAGGCAGGCGGCTCCCAGTCCGCCGGCCGCTCCGGCGCCCGGCGCATAGGTTATCTCCCGCCCCGAAACCGCTTCGGCACAGACGGCAAATTGTCTCAGCCCGTTGTCGAGCGTGATAACCGCATGGGGTGTAGCACCCTTTTGGGGGGCAAATATGCAGGCTGCCCCCGAGGGGCCGTAGAGCGGATTGTCTACATCGCAGATGACGGTGAAGCGACACGCCTGCAAGAGCGGATTCATACTGCCGGTGTCGATAGAGGCGAGCTCGTTGAGCGATTCTCCTCCCGGTTTCAGTTCGTTCCCTGCCGAGTCGAGAAATCGGCAGCCTAAGGCCTCGAGCATTCCTTTCCCTGCATCGTTTGTCGCACTGCCGCCGATACCCAGTACCACATGGCGGCAGCCTCGGGAGCAGGCGTCGGCAATGAGTTGGCCGGTGCCGTAGCTGGTGGTGACGAGTGGATTTCGTTCGGCCTGCGATAGCAGGCATAGCCCGCTGGCCGAGGCCATGTCGATAATAGCCGTGGGCGTTTTGTCGGTACGGATTATGCCATACGAGGCTGATATTTGTCGCAGGAGCGGGTCGTTCACCAAGCAGGTGACATACTCCCCGCCGAGAGCTTCGACCAAGGTCTCCATCGTACCCTCGCCTCCGTCGGCCACAGGAACTTTTACTACCTCGGCATCAGGCAGGGCGAGGTGTATGCCTGCCTCGATGGCTGTTGCTACCTGTGGGGCCGACAGAGAACCCTTGAACGAGTCGGGGGCTACAACTATTTTCATAAGCAGGGAGTTGGGGAGGGTGAATGCCTCGGCATTATTTAATCTTCATGATTCTACGCAGCGTGTTGGGTATCTCGGTATTGTCGTTCAACGACCCGAATTGCGAGGCTTCGCACCCCACGGCATAGAAGGGTACGACCCCGCCGGTGTGTGAGAAGCTGCCCCAGCTGACTCCTATTTTCTTGTTGACCAGAGCGATGGCTTCGGCTACCAGAGGTACGGTTTGTGCATACAGTGTGATTTCTCGGTTTTCATTTCCTTGGACTACGGTCTGGTAGTAACATTGCATGAGCGAGGCCTCTTCGCCGGCGTTGACCGGGATAGTTTCCCAAAGCCCGGTCTTTTCGGCCAATAGATTGCGGGCCTTCTCCCAAGTGTCGAGTTTACCCTCTTTTTGAGCCTTTTGAAATAGCCGGGAGAGCGACTCTTTGGAGATTTTTTGGGCGTTGATATATTCCCAATGGAACGTTTTCGATGTCTTTTCGCCCAAGGCCAGTCCGCCGGTCTCGTGGTCGGCAGTTACGATGATGAGAGTCTCGTCGGGGTGTTTCTTGTAAAATTCGTAGGCAATTCGCACGCTGCGGTCAAACTCGGCCGTTTCGAGAACCGAGGTGGCAATGTCGCACGGGTGGGAGGCGTGGTCGATGCTGGCACCCTCAATCATCATGAAGAAACCCTTTTTCCCTTTTTCGTGGTAGAGCTTTTCGATGCCCGCCTGTACCATAAATTCCAGTCCCATTGCTTCGGGTTCTCGCTCAATGACATAGGGAAGCCACGAACGCAGGGCTGTATCGGCGTCGAGCAAGAGCATCTTGTCTGTCTCCCGGGCGGCGTTATATTCCTCGATACCCCGGCATATCGTGTACCCTTTTTGCCGGTAGTAGTCATAGAGCGAAGGCTTCCCGGGGGCATAGGGCTGTTTCAAGGCGCTCCCTGCCAGGAAATCGAACTGGCTGTCGGCACCTTCTTTCCCGATGAGGTAGGTTTCTTTGCGCTTCTGCGAGGCATAGAAAGCGGCCGGAGTCGCATCGTCGATTTGTCCGCTGGTGATGATGCCGATGGCATAGCCCTTGTCCCTCAGTTGTTTGGCTATCGAGATGAGCGGTTTCCCGTCAGGACCGAGGCCGATATAGGTGAGATTGGTCTTTTGACCGGTTGCCAAAGCCGTACCGGCGGCAGCCGAGCAGGTGATTGGGCTGTTGCTGGCGTGGGTTCTGATGGCCGAACGTACCGGGAAATCGAGGAATGTGAGCGATTCCTGTCCCTCGTGGCAGCTGCCGCTTTCGTAGAAGAGTTGGGTGGCCATCATGTGGGCGAAGCTCATGCCGTCGCCGATGCAGTAGAAGATATATTTGGGCGTTTTGGCCGATAGGGTTGCCGAGAAAAGAACGACAATCCAAGTTATCATCCACTTTTGAACATTTCTTTTCATGAGTGTAATGTGGGTTATTGCATGGAACATTCGAGTTTCTTGGGACGTGTCATCGACTCGGTATAGATGCGTCCGAATCGGTCGGTCACTTTGATTTCGATGGTCGATGTGGCGTTCGAGGCGGTAGCCTTGAACATGTGGGCGGTGGTGCAGGTCACGAAATCGGTCGTAGGCGTGGAGCCTACGTTTAGCCGTTTGGCTTCGTAGGATATGATATGCAGCGGGTCTTTCGTGGCGACACGGGTGACTTCCAAAGCTTTCCCGTTTTCATACATCTCGACACTCCATCGCGGGTCGTAGTCCCATACGTTGACGAGTATCTCGTTGTTGCTGTTGGGGGTGGCATATATCCCACTGTACTCCTCCATTTTCGACTCGGTCGACTTGGGTGCAAAATCGGCTGCTGTGATATGGCACTGGTTGAGGTCGTAGCTGCGGAACTGTTTCGTCTCTTCCTCGCCGATGCCTTTGTATCGCCACCTTATATCGTTGCCGTTGACGGTGAATATTTTGTAGCCGCCGGGCGATCCGTCTTTGCAGATGTGGTTGTTGGCATATCCGTTTTTCCCGGTCCACCACCAGGTGGCGCATATTGCAGCGATATTGTGCTCGATGAGCCGGTCGTTGGGCGTGATGGTGTAGTTGATGTGGGTGTGTCCGGTGATGACATGAGCGTTGGTAAACTCTTTGAGGTAGTTTACGAGGGTGGTCCCGCCGCTCATCGATATGCTGCTGGTTTGCGGTAGCGAGGTGGGATTGGCGTAGAGTTGGGCGTGCATGGCTACGAAAATCGGGGCGCTCTTGTCGGTTATCGTGGCGAGGTCGTTTTTCAGCCAGATGAGTTGATTTTCGGTCAGTTTTTTGTTGTAGTTGCGTTTGCCCACGGTTCCCTCGCTGGCTCCCGTGTTGAGATACTGGATATTGTCGAGTACGATGTAGTGGACATTTCCCAAATTGAAAGAGTAGTAGGTGGGGCCGATGATATCCTTGAAGGCTTGCTCGGCCAGCCAGTCGTCGGCACAATAGGGGTTGTTGTCGTGATTGCCTGCGCTGTGGAAGAGCGGAATTTCTACCGACTTGATGGTCGACAGGTAGTTACTCAGGTCGTAGTGGTTATCGTACCAGTACAAGTCCCAGGTCATGTCGCCCAAGGTGAGTCCATATACTTTCTTGCCTTCGGCCCGGTATTTTTCGATAGTAGCTTTCAGGTCGGGGAGGAAATTCCTTGAAAATTGGGAGAGGTCGTTGTTGCGGTTAGCCAGGTGCATATCGGCCAAAGCGAGGAGCACATGGTTGGTGTTGTCGGTTGGGGTGAGTTGGAAATTATGCTGTTCTACCGATTCGTCGTCTTTGAGCCGATAGAAGAATTGGGGCTGGTTGTTGTCTTTGACGGCAACCTCGTAGTTGCCCGGTACCGAGACGAAAACAAATCCGCTCTCCTTGTCCGAGGCGATGTAGTACCGGCCGTTCTCGTCGGTAAGGGTCACGTGATACCCATCTGATACGACTACGTTGGGCAGGGGTTTGTTCTCGCAATATACGACTCCTTTGAGGGTCATGCCGGCAATGTCGGGAATGTCGAAATCGATTTTTTCCTCGATAATCAACTTGGTCTTGCCCAGCAGGCAGGAGTCTGATTCGCGTTTGAGCCACAAGTCGTAGGTGGCCGAAACAATCTCTTTCGGCATGACGATTCCCGCACTCTTCGAGGTGACCTCGACGAGCGGCAGAGTGAATCTTGGGGCCGCGGCCGTCGGGTCGGCAAGGGTAAGGCTGTCTGATGAGAGGAACCCCTCGCCTTGCATCACGACAGTGCTGTCGGGCCAGGTGTGTATTTCGGCCTCGATAGCAAAATTTTTGATTTCCGGTTTGTTCTCGGTTGAGTTGGTGGGGGTTATGATGCCTTCGGACATGTTCTCATTCTCGGTGCAGTTGTGAAACAGCAGGGACGAGCTCGCAAGAAATGCGACGAGGATTATCGGTTTGAATACACGTTTCATGGCAGTAGTTATTTGTTGGGTATAACGACGATGGCATTGACAACCTCGCGTTCCCCTTCGTGGTCGAATTTTTTGTTGTCATAGGGGTGATTGATGATTCCCGTGCGATTGTTCCACAGGGTAGACGAACCGCCGCCGTCGAGGTTGAGCGCATCGGTCATGCCCAACTGGCGGGCCAAGTATGAGAGTTCGTCAATCGACATACCTGCGGCCTTCCCCTTGAAACGGCCGTCGACTACGACCATCATAACTTGGTTGTCTTTGGTCACGCCGATAAAGGCCCGGGGGTGACGTTTGTAGAAACCTTGGGGAACATCGGAGCTGTGGGCATTTCCTCCTTTGGCCGGGGTGTTGCTCTCTTTGAATACCGGTGCCATTTTCCGCACATCGTCTTTCAACAGCAGCGGACCGGCAGCGAGGATATTCTTGTATTTTTTCTTCAATTCTTTGCCTGTAATCGAGTCGAAGGGGTAAATTTCGATATTGTTTCCGAGGGCCATGATGGCGCCGTCGGTGCGGAAAGCTTCGGCTTGAGTCGTCTCGCCATAGACTTTGCCATCGAGTTGTACGAATGTGGAAGGCTTGCCGGTCTTCACGTTGAAATAGCTTCCGTTGATGGCCGCTTCGGCACCATGCTGCCGGGCCAGGTCGCTGGTCATGGCGATGTGTGGAGCCTGTACGATTCGAGTCGTGTAGTCGCGCGAGTCGTATTTGATGATGGCGATTTGCTGGGGCGAATCGAACAGCCACAGGTTGGCACTCATGCATACGGCTCCATGAGCCAGCGTGTCGGTTTGCCACTGGGCATTGGCGATAGTCAGGGAGTCTTGTTGGGTTTGAGCATGTCCGCAGAGAGACAAGAACAACGATACCGTTGTTGCGAAAATAAGCTTAATGTGTTTCATTGTTATAGAATAATAGTATATGATTTCAAGGGCATAAAGTTATAAAAACTATTTGATAAAGAGAATGTCGCCCGACCATTATCGCGAGAATGCGCCCGGGAATTTATGAAAAATTAAGGGGTGTTTCGTCGCTGTTTCAGAACGAGTCGGTTCCTGCTGTCCCGTGGTGGAAAGTGAGCCGTTTTCCCGGAGTGAGTCCCGATGTCTTGCCGAGGGCGAATACCTCGGTTCCGTTGACCAAGGTACGCTCGATGGTTGCGGGGAAAGTATGTCCCTCGAAAGGCGACCAGCCGCATTTTGACAAGAGGTTGTCGCGGGTGACGGTGTAGGGTTTGTGGGGATCGACTACGACGATGTCGGCATAATAGCCGGGGCGCAAGTAGCCCCGACGGTCTATGCGGTAGAGCAGGGCCGGTGCATGGCACATTTTCTCTACGACCAGCTCGATTGGAAATTCGCCCCGTTGTGCCAGCTCGAGCATCACTTGCAGCGAGTGTTGCACGAGGGGTCCTCCCGAGGCGGCTTTGAGGCATGAGCCTTGTTTCTCGCTCCACAGGTGCGGGGCGTGGTCGGTAGCCACTACATCGAGCCGTCCGTTGCGCAGGGCTTCGAGCAGAGCTTTGCGGTCGCCGCATGTCTTGACGGCCGGGTTCCATTTGATACGGTTGCCATATTGGGCGTAGTCGTTGTCGTCGAACCACAGGTGGTGCACACACACCTCGCCGGTGATTCGTTTTTGAACCAGCGGATTCGTGTCGAGCAACGACATTTCGCGGGCTGTCGAGAGGTGCAGCAGGTGCAGCCGGGTGCCATATTGCGAGGCCAGTTCGACGGCCCGGGCTGATGAGGCATAGCAGGCTTCGGCACTGCGGATAAGAGGGTGGAAGAAGATGGGGAGTTCGTCACCGAATCGTTCGGTATAATATTTTTTGTTGGCCCGTATGATGCTCTCTTCCTCGCAATGTACAGCGATGAGGGCCGGTATCTCGGCAAAGATGCGGCGCAGTGCGGTTTCGTTGTCGACGAGCATATTGCCGGTCGACGAACCCATGAAAATTTTTACTCCGCATACTTGCGAGAAATCGGTCTGTTCGAGCACCTCGAAATTGTCGTTGGTAGCGCCGATGTAGAACGAGTAGTTGGCCGGCGACACCTGGGCGGCTCGTTCGTATTTCCAGGCGAGCGCCTCGGGGGTGGTCGTCTGGGGCAGTGTGTTGGGCATATCCATAAACGAGGTGACTCCGCCGGCGACTGCGGCAACCGACTCGGTAGCTATCTCGGCCTTGTGGGTAAGCCCCGGTTCTCTGAAATGTACCTGGTCGTCGATGACTCCCGGCAATACCCATTTCCCCTCGGCATCGACCAGGCGTTGGGCCGTGCGGGCAATCTCTTCGGGCAACTCGCCCCGGATAATCGCTTCGATTCGTTCGCCGTCGATAACAACCGAGCCGACGAATTGTTGTCCTTCGTTTACTATCGTTCCGTTTTTGATAATCGTTTTGCCCATAGCCGTAGAGATTTCAGGTTATATGGTTGTTTCGTGTTTTAGCGTTTGGGATATTTGCGAAACCAACTGCCGATTTTCAGTTTGATAACTCCGAATACGGCCTCGCCGAAGATGCTGCTGTTCATTTTGCTCTCGCCCAGTACCCGGTTGATGAAGATGATGGGCACCTCTTTGATGGTGAATCCGCACTTATAGGTGGTAAATTTCATCTCAATCTGGAAGGCGTATCCCTTGAACCGTATCGAGTCGAGGCCGATGGTTTCGAGTACCCGGCGGCGGTAGCAGACAAAGCCGGCCGTCGTGTCGTGAATCTTCATGCCGGTAATGAAGCGCACGTATTTCGAAGCGAAATACGACATCATTACCCGTCCCATAGGCCAGTTTACGACATTCACCCCTGTTACGTAGCGGGAACCTATGGCCATGTCGGCACCGCCTGTCTTGCAGGCAGCCAACAGTTTCATGAGGTCTTGCGGGTTGTGGGAAAAGTCGGCGTCCATCTCGAAAATATACTCATACCGATGCTCGATGGCCCATTTGAATCCGGTGATGTAGGCTGTGCCCAGCCCTTGTTTCCCGGCTCTTTCCAGCAGGTGGAGCGCTCCGGGGAATTGTTTTTGCAGCGAGCGTACAATCTCGGCCGTACCGTCGGGCGAGTTGTCGTCGATGATGAGGATATGGAACTGTCGGGGCAGCTCGAAAACGGCATGAATGATAGCCGCGATATTCTCTTTCTCGTTATAGGTGGGAATGAGAACAATACACTCTGATCTCGAAGTCGCTGTGTGGTCCATATAGGTTTGTTTGAACTTTTGTTACAGAATGCCGGCGGTTTGTCGTCGAACTTGGGGTTAACCGGGTTTTCTGTAAACCGCCATTTTATCCACACAAATATAGTGCTTTTTTGACGAGCACATGAGTTTTTTGCGATTTTGAATGCATGAAATGAAAAAATTTTGTGAATCGAGGCGGCTCGGTGGATAAATTCCGTTGGAACCTATCGAGGTTTGATGCCGTGACGTTCGAAGGCCGCGAGATCGTTCTCGTCGAAAGGAATATATTGTACGGGAATGGGAATATTGCGTTCGCCCAGATAGTGGCGTTTTTCCAAATGGAACGAGGGACTCACGAGCGAAAGGCTGTCGTTGCGGTAGTCGGTCTCTATACCTCCGATGGCAAGCAGGGTGTGGAACACGACCCGCGAGTCGAAGGGTGTCGTGTGTCGCTCCCGGGCCTGCCGGACGTCGAGCGGGAACTGTTGGTTGTACCGGGGCGAGAACCAGAGCACAAACGGCACGTGCAGCTGGTAGTAGGTGGGAATAGGCGAGGCATGCAGAAAACGGTCGCGGTCGTCGTCGAGCAAATCTTCACCGTGATCTGTCAGGTAGAGCATGGCTGCCGTTTTTCCGGTGCGGTCGAGCCGCTCGATTATTTGGTCGAGCAGGTGGTCGGTAGCGACAATGGAGTTGTCGTAGGCGTTAATCATGGCCTGTCGGTCTTTGCGGTTTATCTCGTTGATGTGGTCGGGCGTAAAGGTGCGGTCTTCGGCGGCATAACGCTCGCAGTAGTTGAAATGAGAGCCGTAGGTATGCAGCACGATGAGTTGTTTCGTGGCACCGCTGTTGAGTAGTGAGTCGACTGCCGAGAGCAACGCTTTGTCATGCAGGTGTGACTTTTTTTTGGGTGCCGCCAGGTAGAGGGTACAGTCGGCCTCGTCGGCAAAGAAATCGGTAAACGAGCCGTTGCGCAACTGGTTCGAGACGAAAGCCGTGCGAAATCCTGCTTGTTTGAAGGCCGTGATGAGGCTTTTCTGTTGGTAGATGTGGTTATAGTCGAGGGCGTCGGCCGGGCAGAGCATGAGCGGCACACTCTTGTGGGTGGCATTGATTTGTGTGAGCACGTCGTTGAAATGAATGATATCGGGACGAGCGCTTAGCCGGGGCGTGGTGTTGCGTTCGTAGCCGTAGAGTCCCCAGTTGCAGGCGCGTCCCGTCTCGCCGATGACGAAAATATAGACCTCGGGCAGTTCGGGACTGCGCGACGAGCCGGCCCGGTAGTCAAAGTCGTGTGAGGTGAGCTTGTAGTTCTTCGAAGCCTCCCAGCTGTGCAAGGCAAACCGGGCGTTGTTGAAGGCGTTGATGGGGTAGAGATTGTCGAGCCGAGCCCGGTGGGGAGCCTGTCGGTGTGCCGGGGTATAGATGAGCAGGCCGCTCCCGAGCAGCAGCATGGCCAGCATGAAGGCCCGTTTTTGGAAACGGGGCGTGAGGGTATCGGGGCGGCGAATGGAGTAGACAGCCAACGTCAACGCCGGCAGGTAGAGCAGAAAGACTCCTGCGACGGCCGGGGCCAGCTTGTCAAGCAGTTCGATAGCTTCGCCGCTGTTGGTGGTAAACATGTTGAGGAACATGTCGGAGGCAATGATGGAGTTGCCGAAGAGGTAGAGCAACACCAGTTGGAACGCTCCGATGAAATGAAGCGGAAAGAGAGCCCAAAAGGTAATGCCCGGCTTGCGCGAGAGGTTGAGCAACAGCAGGTAGAGAGCTTCCGGCAAGAGTATGTAGACCACTTTGAACAATCCCGGCAGATGCTCGGTGAAACAGAGGAATACATTGGGCACCAGCATCACGGCCAGGAATATCCAGAAGATGCGCTTTTGTGTGAACAGTCGATTAAAATGCTTCATTGATGTTGAATAAGAATCCCGATTGACCTTTTTTACCGAACCCGTAGTCGAGCCGCACGTTGACTCGGTTTTTGAACTCCCAGCGGTAGCCTATCCCGTAGTTGGGCAGGGTGTGACCCCATTCGAATCGCGAGAACGAAGGAAACACGTTGCCGGCTCCTACCCACACGACGATGCCGTTGCGCCGCCAGATGTGCTGCCGCAGTTCCAACTGGGTTTCGAGGAGGTTCTTGTCGCGGTAACGTCCTTCGTAGTATCCCCGCATACGGGCCGATCCGCCCAGCGAGGCGAGCATATTCCAAGGTACGTCGCCATAGTTGAACTCGCCGTGCAGGTCGAAGGCAAGAATCGCCCCTTTCCACAGCCGGTGATAGTAGTCGAAGAAGAACGAGGTGCGGGTAAAACTCTGTTTGTTGCCGAGGAATGTGGGGAAGAAACGCTGATTGACATTCATATAGACCCCTCGGGCGGCATTGGTAATAAAGTCGCGGCTGTCGTAGGTGAAGGTGAGTCCCAAGCTGGTGCTGGTTACCTCGTGAGGTTCGCCGTTGAGCAGTTCGGGTTTGGTAAAGTCGGAACCTTTCACCCAGTTGAATCCGGTGGAGAAACCTCCGTAAAGGTTTTTGAACAGGCGGGCCTGCCAGTTGACGAGCAAGATAGTTTCGAGTCGGTTATAGGAACTCTTGTTGGCGTTGTTGTTCCCGTTGTCGTAGCCTATTCCCCAGAAATCGCTGGGGAAAGTATAGAGGTAGAAATCGTAGTCGATGCGGTATTTGTTCTCGGGGAAGATATTGTTGCCCTTGATGCCGATGAGCAGAAATCCGGTTGTCGTGGCATCGCCGTAGAGCGATACGTTGGAGAGTTGTGTGACGGAGTCGCGCCGCATGCGGTAGGTGCCCGAAGCCGCGATGCCCAGGCCCAGCTGGGTTGTCGAAGAGTAGTGGGGGCCGCCGATAATGCCGAAATCGAATTTCTTGTCGGGGCGAGGTTCGTTCGAGTCATTGAAATATTTCAAGACTTTTTGGAAGAGGCTCAACTTTTCAGGGGCTTGGGCGGGTATGCTGTCGGTCGCAGCGATGAGACGGGTCGTGTCGTTCCCGGCTGTCTCCTGAGCCTTGACGGGACTTTGTAATCCGGCTGTAAGGCTCCCGACGAGAAATAGTATATATGGAGCAAATCGTTTCATTTTTGGGTTGGGTTTCTCTCACGAGTCAGGCTGCAAATGTATCTCTTCTGGGTGTAATTGCCTAATTGCTTTTTATTCAACCTGTTAAGTTTTGTATAAAATTTCGTTTTAAGCGACGCCTTACCAACAAACGGGGGTATGCCTGGCGAAAGGAGCTTTTGGGATAATAACAATTTACGGTTCAGAAAGTTCTGCCGTGAGGCTGTTTATATAGAGAGCCGTTCGATTTCTTGTTGTCGGGCGACTGTTATGGTAAATATTTTTGCTATTTTTGTGACAATGCGAGAGGAATTAATGAGATTGCATGGAAGCAATATTTGTTGCAACTCTCGAAATTGTACTATTTTTGCTGTACGAAATAAAATCAGATTTTATGAGCATATTGAAATCGGGAAAGCCGGTAGGATTGGCCTGCGATCATGCCGGATATGAGATGAAACAAGTTGTGATGCAGGAACTCGATGCACGGGGTATTGCGTATAAGGATTTCGGAACCTACTCGACCGACAGTTGCGACTATCCTGATTTTGCCCATCCTCTGGCCGAAGCGGTGGAGCAGGGCGAGTGCTATCCGGGCATTGCCATCTGCGGCAGTGGCAACGGGATAAACATGACTTTGAACAAGCACCAGGGCATTCGCGCCGCTTTGTGTTGGACCGAAGAGATAGCATCGTTGGCCCGTCAGCACAACGACGCCAACGTGCTGGTTATGCCGGGGCGCTTCATTCCGGCCGAGTTGGGGCGCCGACTGGTCGACATCTTTCTGAATACCGATTTCGAGGGAGGTCGCCATCAACGCCGCATCGACAAGATACCCGTAGGGAAATAGGCTCCCCGATTTGTTGCGACTACCATTCTACCACGACCGATACGTCGCTGATGTCGCCGGGAATGGGTGGTTTCTCTTTCGTTACGATGAGTTTTCCACCTGTTATCGACGGGAATTGTCGTGCAATGGCAGCCATGATTCGTCCGGCTACATGCTCGAGCAACTGCGAAGGACGGGCCATCTCATCGGCGATGACCCGGTAGATGTCGGCATAGTTGATTGTGTCGGTCAGCTTGTCGGAGGTCAATGCCCGGGTAAAGTCGGTGTAGAGTGTGGCTTCGACTCTGAAATAATTGCCCGCCTTTTGTTCTTGCGGCAATACGCCATGAAACGCATAGAAGCGCATGGAACCTATGTGTATCGCAGTTTTCATAAGAGTTGGATATCGGTGGGAACAAAGGTAGTGAAAAGTGCCGACAAGCCAATGTTTTGGCGGCACTCTGTTTCAGGCTTTCTCGCCGGCTGATGCCATGAGGCGTTCGATGCGGGGCGATGATATTTTGTAATAGACAATACCTGCCAGGTCGGCGATAACCCACCCGATGGGAATCGACCACCAGATACCTACTACTCCCACGGCAGGCAATGAGGCCAGGGCGTAGGAGAGTGCCACGCGGGTACCCAGCGAAAGCACGGTGAGTATGACCGACATGCCCGGCATACGCACCGACCGATAGTATCCGTAGAGCAGAAAAAGTATGCCGATGAGGGCATAGAACGACCCCTCGATACGCAGGTATTGGGCACCGATGCGCAATATCTCTTGTTCGTCGGGCTTGACGAAGAGGAGCATGAGAGGTTCGGCAAAGAGGAATATCGACAACGATACAACCAGCGAGAAGAGGCAGGTGATGAGCAGAACCTGTCGTATGCCCCGGCGTATGCGTTGCCGTTGGCGGGCTCCGAAATTCTGGGCGACGAAGGTCGAGAAAGCGTTGCCGAACTCCTGTACGGGCATATAGGCAAACGAGTCTATCTTCACGGCGGCGGCAAAGGCGGCCATCACCCCGGTGCCGAAACTGTTGACCAGCCCTTGTACCAGCAGGATTCCCAGATTCATAATCGACTGTTGCACGCAGGTGAGTGCCGAGAAAGTGGTAATCTCTTTTATGGTAGCCCGGTCGAGATAGATGTCGCTGCGGCGTATTCTCAATTCGGGACGTTTGCGATGGGTATAGCCGGCAATTCCTATGGCTGCCATTCCCTGAGCGATAACGGTTGCTGCCGCAGCTCCTTGTATTCCCCAGTCGAGAGACAGAATAAAGAAGAGGTCGAGCCCGATATTGAGAATGACCGACAGCGAGAGGAACCATAGCGGGGTCATCGAGTCGCCCACAGCCCGCAGCAGGGCGGCATAGAAATTATAGATAAAGGTGAAGAGAATGCCCCAGAAAATAATCCACAGGTAGTCGCGCATGAGCGGATAGACCTCGGGCGGGACTTGCAGGAAATGCAATATGGGGTCGAGGGCAAGAAATGCGGCCAGATTGAGAGCAACCGTGACGGCGAGAATAAGGACAAACGACACGTAGGAGCTGTGTCGCAACGCCCGCAGGTCGCCTCGGCCGTATTGTTGAGAGAATACCGTGCTGCTGCCCAGCGAAAGTCCCAGCAGAATGGAGCAGAGGAAGACCATGAGCGTATAGGCCGACCCCACGGCGGCCAGTGCTTCCGGTCCCACAAACTGCCCCACGATGAGGGTGTCGGCTATGTTGTAGCATTGCTGCAACAAGGCTCCTGCCATCATGGGGAAAGTAAACCTCAGCAGGGAGCCGGTGATGCTTCCTTCGGTCAGGTTCAGGTGTGATGTCGACATACGCTATCGGTTCGGGTTGTGCAAAGGTACGAAAATTCGTGTGATGTCGGGTTCCCGATTCAATCCCTTTTTGAGGAGTCGGGCGGGCGAGTTCCGAAAATATTATTACCTCTTTTTGCAATGATTATCAGAGACGATATGTAGATTTCGGTAGATTCTTTCTACATTTGCACGATATATAAAACAGATTCCGGTCTTGGCAGGCGCAACCTCCTGCGGTTGTCATTGTGGGATAAAAAGGAAAATAGGAATATGGCAAAGGATAATACTTTTTCGGGTATGGCGCATAATGCGCTCACCGCCGAGACAACCATTGTAGGCAAGATTGTTTCGCAGAAAGACATTCGCATAGATGGCACGCTCGAAGGCCGTTTGGAGTGCCGGGGCAAAGTCGTGGTCGGGGAGACCGGGCAGGTGATAGGCGACATCGTTGCGGTGAATGCCGAAATCGTAGGACGTGTCACGGGCAATGTGACGGTGACCGAGATGTTGGTATTGAAAGCCGCCTCGTCGCTCGAAGGCGATATACAGACTCGCCGGCTGGCCATCGAGCCGGGAGCCGTGCTGAATGGTCGCTGCACCATGCAGCAATCTGTGGCCGAGGGTGACGAAGCCTGAGCCGGTAAGGTGGACCCAGGAGCAAAGTGTCGGAGTAACAACGATGTGTATGGAAAAGCGAATAGTCCCCGTTTTGGAAATGAGTTGCGCCGTGTGCGCCGCTACGGTCGAGAAGACCGTGAGCGAACTGCCGGGAGTGGCCGAGGCTACGGTCAACTTTGCGGCCAACACCTTGCAGGTGGTTTATGATTCCAAAAAAATTTCATTGAGCGATATACGTGCAGCGGTGCAGGCCGCGGGCTACGATCTGGTCGTGTCGGACAACGCCGAGGCCGATGCCGCCGATGCTGAACATAAACATTATGTCGATATGAAACACCGTACGGCGGGAGCGTGGATTTTCGGCCTCCCGGTGATGGCGCTTTCGATGTGGATTCACGAGCCTTCGGCGGTGTGGACATGGGTCCTCCTGTTGCTCACCTTGCCGGTGCTTTATTTAGGGCGTTCGTTTTATGTCTCGGGGTGGAAGGCTGCCCGGCAGGGGCGGGCCAATATGGACACGCTGGTCATGCTCAGTACCTCGGTCTCTTTCCTGTTCAGCCTGTTCAGCACGGTCTATCCCCGTTTTTGGATTTCGCTGGGACTGGTGCCTCATGTCTATTACGAGGCGGTGGCGATGATTATCGCCTTTGTTCTCACGGGCAAATTGCTCGAAGCCCGCGCCAAGCAAAGCACATCGGCTTCGATTCGTTCGCTCATGGGCTTGCAACCCAAGACTGCGCGCCTGGTCGAAGCCGACGGTACGGAGCGCGATGTCCCCATCGGTATGTTGCGGCCCGGCAATCGGGTGAGTGTGCGGCCCGGCGAGAAAATTCCGGTCGACGGCGTATTGCTCGAAGGGTCGTCGTATGTCGACGAGAGCATGATTAGCGGCGAATCGGAGGCTGTGGCCAAGCAACCCGGCGATCGGGTGCTGGCCGGGACCCTCAATCAGCGAGGGGCTTTCTATCTGAATGTGGAAGCTTCGGGAGCCGATACGGTGCTCTCGCGCATGGTGCGCATGGTGCGCGAGGCGCAGGGGAGCAAGGCGCCCGTCCAGGGAATCGTCGACAAGGTGTCGGCCATTTTCGTGCCTGTGGTTATCGCTCTATCGTTACTCACCTTTGTCATATGGATTGCGGTGGCCGGGTGGAACATGTTCCCTTATGCCTTGCTGAGTGCGGTCTCGGTGCTGGTTATCGCCTGTCCGTGTGCCCTGGGGTTGGCCACACCCACGGCCTTGACCGTGGGTATCGGCAAAGGGGCGCAACAACATATCCTCATTAAAGATGCTTCGGCCCTGGAAAATATGTGCCGGGTGAGTGCCGTCGTGCTCGACAAGACGGGGACCCTTACCGAGGGGTCTCCCCGGGTGGTGGGCGAATGGCTCTCTCCCGATTTCGACCGGTATGCCCCGGTGTTGTTGGCTGCCGAGATGCGCTCGGAGCATCCGTTGGCTCTGTCGCTGGCCGAGACTTTGTGGCAGAGGGGATATCGACCGGCCGACGACTTGGCCGACTTTGAAAGTGTCACGGGACGGGGTGTGACTTGTTCTTGTGGAGGATTTTCATTTTGGGTGGGCAACCAAGCTTTGGCCGAAGAACGGCTTCCGGGAGTCGATTTGCCCGGGGGGTATACCGTTTATTTCGGGAACGACCGGGAGCTGTTGGCCCTCTTTGAGGTGAAAGATGCCTTGAAACCCACCTCGCGAGAGGCTGTGGCTCGGTTGAAACAGTGCGGCATCGAGGTCTATATGCTCACCGGCGACAAGGAGTCGGCCTCTGCCGAGGTAGCTCGCGCAGCCGGTATCGACCATTATCGGTGGGGGGTATTGCCCGACGACAAGGAGCGTTTCGTATTGGAGTTGCAGCAAGCCGGCAAGTGTGTGGCGATGGTAGGCGACGGTATTAACGATTCGCAGGCGTTGGCCCGTGCCGATGTGAGTGTGGCAATGGGCAAGGGTACCGATGTGGCCATGGACGTAGCCATGGTGACCTTGATGAACTCCGACCTGTTGCTGTTGCCTCGTGCGGTGATGCTGTCGCGCAAGACGGTGCGCATCATTCGCGAGAATCTCTTTTGGGCCTTCGGGTATAACGTGGTGTGTATCCCGGTGGCGGCCGGTATACTCTATCCCATGGGCGTGCTGCTTACCCCCATGTGGGCGAGTGCGGCTATGGCATTCAGTTCGGTGTCGGTTATTCTCAATAGCTTGCGGTTGCGATAAACGTGTGTTTAATTAAAAGATATAACGATGATACAAGTAAAGACTTCGGCCAAATGTGCCGGTTGTGTAGCCAAAATTGGCGAACAGTTGAATCAATTTCTTACTCCCGACCAGTGGAGTATCGATTTGTCTACCCCTGACCGATTGCTGACCGTAACGGCCGATGTGCCTGCCAATCGGGTAGTCGAGGCTGTGCGCGCTGCCGGTTTCAAGGCCGAATTACGGTAACGGGGTGGCACAGACCATCACCCACTCGGCGTGGGTGCGATACCATATTTTGTAGCGTCGACGGGCCGGTGTGCGGCTTTCGGCAGCTGTGAAGATTCCCTCTTTTTCGATGGTGTCGGGCGGAGCGATGTGCAGGTGTTCGCGAAAGTCGATTGCGGCTTCGGGGATTGCTTTGAATAGAGCTTCTTTGGCCGACCAGCACAAGTGTAGCCACAGGCGATGCGTCTGGGACGAATCGTTGTGCGCATTCAGTTCGGTTGGGTCCAATACCCGGGGAGCCACGCGTTCTACCTGGGAGCCCAACCGCTCGATGTCTATCCCTACCGGCAGAGAGGGGTGCCATGCTACGGTAACCCACTGCCGGGTGTGTGAGATGGAGAGGTGGCCGGGGCGGCCCGGCAAATAGGGTTGCCCCTCGGCCGTATGTGCTACGATAGCTCCCCGGGTCGCTTCCAAGCTGTCGAGCAGCAGGCGGGTGGCTGCCCGCTCGTAGAATCGTTTGGGCGAAAGTGCCTCTTTTGCGAGGCGTTTCGCCTCTTCGACCGGGAGACAGGCCGCGAGGGCCGGCTCCTCTTCGGTGAGGTGCCACAGGGCGATGGTAACGCCGCACGGGAGTGATATGTGGGGTTGCAACGGCATGACTTATCGGGTGGGCGTTTCTATGCTTTCGATGAGGTGTGCGATGTGCTCCGAGAGGTCGTCGATGACGGGTGCGATGGAGTCGCTTCTACCCGGTTCATCAAAATAGACGGCTCCCCGCAGTAGATACCGCGTGCTGTCGGTTACGACAAATTGCAATGGTGTGGCACTCTCGGCCGAGAGGTCGTAGAGGGTCGCATAGATTTGGGTGCTGTCGTTCTCGTAATTGCCGGCCTGCACAACCTCGGGACGGATACTTTGGCGGTAAACCAGCTCGCGGCTTTCGGCGAGTAGCCGATCGAGGTTGCCCCGCAAGGGGTGGTAGCTGCAATAGAGTGTAGCCCGGTAGCGGGGGAACCGTATGTTGAGCCATCGCACGCCGTCGTGTTGGCGGGAGGTGTCGGGGTCGAGCGACTCGGTCGTACCCTCGGGAATCTCGAACGAGAGGCAAGGCGACAGCAGCGTGGTGCGCCGGTAGTCGTCGGGGTAAGGGTCGATGCGGAAATAGGCATCGGGCCGTGGAGTGTATTGCCGACGACAGGAGATACCTGCCGCCCCGATGGCGAGGACGAGCAAGATGCCGGGAATGGTGCGGCAGAGCGAGGTGCGTGAAAGAATCGGCTTCATGGTGTCGCCAGTTTATTCGCCCGGGGCAGGGTCGATTTTGACTTTCACTTTGCCGATACGGCGTTTGTCGAGTTCGAGAACCAGAAAGTGGCAACGGCCGTAGTCGATTTGTTCTTTTACTTTGGGAAAATCTTCCTTGATGTCGAGAATGAGGCCGGCTACGGTTTCGGCATCCTCGGCCTTGTCGTCGAACTCGCTTTCGTCGAGCCCCGTGATTTTGTAAAAATCGTTCAGGAGTGTTTTCCCTTCGAAGATGTAGGTGTTGTCGTCGAGTTTGACGTAGTTCTTCTCCTCTTCGTCATACTCGTCGCTGATGTCGCCCACAATCTCTTCGAGGATATCTTCCATCGTGACGATGCCCGATGTGCCGCCGAACTCGTCGACCACGATGGCCATGTGGATTTTCTTTGTGCGGAACTCTTCCAGCAAATCGTCAATCATTTTGGTCTCGGGGACGAAATAGGCCCGGCGCATGAGTTTGCGCCAGTTGAACGAGGCGTCTTGCCCGATGTAGGGCAACAGGTCTTTGCTGTAAATGATGCCTTTGATGTCGTCTTCGGTGGTGTCGTAGACGGGCAGGCGCGAGTATCCGGTCTCGATAATGATATCGAGCAATTCCTTGAAATCGGTGCGAATCTCCACGTCGGTGATGTCGACGCGCGAGGTCATAACCTCTTGTACGGTTTTGCCCCCGAACTTGATGATGCCTTCGAGCATCTCTTTTTCGTCGTTGGCCTCGACCTGAGTCATTTCGAGGGCCTGGGAGAGTTCGTTCATCGAGATGTTGGTGCTCTTGCGCACGATGCGTTTGTTGACGATATGGGTCGAGTTGACCAGCAGATTGGCCAGCGGAGAGAAAATCTTTTCCAATACCGACAAGCCCCGGCAACTTTTTTTTACCCAGTTGACCGGTTTTTGGTTGGCATAGAACTTGGGCATCACCTCGCCGAAGAGCAGCAGCAGGAAAGTGAGCAGAATCGTCTGGAAGATAAAGTCCAGCACGTCGCTGTGGAAATGAAGAATGTCGGAGAAAAAGAAATTGCAGAGGATAACGGTAGCCACGTTTACCAAGTTGTTCGAAATGAGTATCGTGGCCAGCAGGTATTCGGGGCGGGCCAATAGTTTTTTGACCAAATTGTTGGTGGCCGACTCTTCGTCAAATTCGTGTAGCTCTTCGGACGAGAGCGAGAAATAGGCTATTTCGGAAGCTGAAACAAATGCAGAGAGGCATAAACACAATCCTGCCAGAATGATGGCCACAATAGCTCCGACCGACGGAGCTGTGACCTCGATGGCAGAGAAAACCGATAAATATGAATCCGGGTCCAAGAAACAATAGAATTAGTTAGACAATAGGCCTGCCGCCCGCTGTTGCGGGGCTGGCGGTCTCGTCCAGGCAAAATGATGCGTAGACGAGGCACGGCCCGTTAATTGCTCGCAAAATTACAACATTATATCAGAACGGCAAATCGTCGTCGGCACTATTTCCTTCTGTCGGTGCAAATCCCGGGTTGGCCGGAGCTTGATAGCCTTGCGGTTGAGATTGCGATTGGGCGGCCGGTGCCGGAGCGGGAGCCGATGCGCCTTGGCTGTCGCGACGTCCCAGCAACTCCATGTTGTCGACATAGATTTCGGTCGTGTAGCGGCGTATCTTGTTCTGGTCTTCCCACGAGCGGGTACGTATTTTCCCCTCGATATAGAGTTGGGAACCTTTGCGTACATATTTCTCTATGGTTTCGGCCAGGCCACGCCAAGCCACGATGTTGTGCCACTCGGTTTTGTCGGGAATCTGTATTCCGTTCTGGGTGGTGTAGCCGCGTTCGGTAGTTGCCAAAGTAAAGTTGGCTACGCACACGTTGTTGTCGATATATCTCACATCGGGATCCTTCCCTACGTTTCCGATTAGAATAACTTTGTTTACAGACATGGTATATGACTCTTTTGGTGGTAAGAATTGAATTTCAAATTTCTACAAAGATAGTGAAAGGTGAGTGCAGAAAGTCAAGCTTGCTTGAGATTTATGCCGAACCGCATCCTATTTTCGTGTAACAAAGATAGTGAAAGGTGAGTGCAGAAAGTCAAGTTCGCTTGAACTTTATGCCGAACCGTATCCTATTTTCGTGTAACAAAGATAGTGAAAGGTGAGAGCAGAATAAAATATCGAAACTTGTTTCAGATATTTTTATCCCGACCCGCCACCTGTTTTTAACCCGGGATACGAAAAGTAAGGTAAAGCATGTCCGGGTTATTTCGATGCTTTCAATCCGCGGATTACGGCAGAGGAAAATCCGGCAGCTTCCATTTCGTTGAGCCCTTTGATGGTTATGCCGCCGGGGGTAGTCACTTTGTCGATTTCGATTTCGGGGTGATTGCCGGTTGCCAGCAGTAATTCGGCGGCGCCTTTTACGGTTTGCTCTACCAACAGTTGGGCGTCATGGGGGTAGAATCCCATTTCCACGCCGCCCTCGATGGCCGCCCTCATATAGCGCATGGCAAAGGCGGTTCCGCACGAGCAGAGGGCTGTCCCGGCCTCCATGAGGTTCTCATCGACGAGCAGGCTCTTGCCCAGGTTGTCGAGCAGGGTTCTGATTTGGTCTACCTGCTCGGGCAAAGCGTTGTAGGGAGTGAAGAGGGTCATGCTCTGTCGTATTGCTACGGCGGTATTGGGCATGACTCTGAAAATGGCAGGAATAGAGTCGCTCGAGGTGAAGAGCGCAGCCAAACGTTCGAGAGAGGCTCCGGCTACAATCGATACGATGATTTGTCGGGGCAGGTCGAGGTCTTTGCGAATGTCGATGGCTACGTTGTCGAGCACCCACGGTTTCACGGCCAGGACGATAATGTCGGCTGCTTTGACGGCTGCTTTGTTGTCGGTCGTGGTGTGAATCGATGGCACCTCGGCTTTGAGTTTGTCGAGTTTTTCCTGGCTTCGGTTGCTCACCGTAATGTCTTCCGGCCGAATGAAATGGCTTTGGGCCAGACCGCGGGCTATGGCTCCACCCATGTTCCCGCATCCGATAATTGTTATTTTCATGAGAGTATGTATTTAAGTTTGCCGATAAAATCATCGGCTTCTTCTCTCGATAGCGACAGGGGCGGCAACAGACGTATCACGTTCGTGCCCGAGGCTCCGGTGAATACGTGCTGCTCGAAGAGCAGTCTATGGCGCAGCTCTTTTACGGGGCCGTCAAATTCGAGCCCGATCATCAGCCCTTTGCCCCGCACCTCCTTGATTTGGGGGATTTCGCGGAGCCGGTCGATGAGGTATCGGCCTGTCGTGGCGGCGTTGTCGACGAGATGTTCGTCGTTCATGACGTCGAGCACGGCGCAGGCTGCGGCACAAGCCAGATGATTGCCTCCGAAAGTGGTGCCCAGCATACCATAGGCGGGGGTAAAGAGAGGGCTGATGAGGAGTCCCCCGATGGGGAATCCGTTGCCCATGCCCTTGGCCATGGTGATGAGGTCGGGGCGTATGCCGGCATGCTGGTGGGCAAAGAACTTGCCGGTGCGGCCGTAGCCCGACTGTATTTCGTCGAGAATGAGTATGACTCCGTGGCGGGTACAGGCTTCGCGCAGGTCGCGCAGGAATTGTGCATCGGGTATCTGGATACCTCCCACGCCCTGTATGCCCTCGATGATGACGGCACAAACGTCGCCTGCGGCCATTTCCTGCTCGACCCGGGCAATATCGTTGAGGGGCAGGAAAGCCACCTCGAAGGTGTCGTTGATAGGGGCGACGATGCGAGGGTTGTCGGTTACCTTTACGGCTGCCGAGGTGCGACCGTGAAACGACTTGGCAAAGGCGATAACCTTCTTTTTGCCGGTGTGGAACGAGGCCAGTTTCAAGGCGTTTTCGTTGGCCTCGGCACCCGAGTTGATGAGAAAAAGGGCATAGTCGTCATAGCCCGACAAGGCCCCCAGTTTGTCGGCCAGCTGCTGTTGCAGACTGTTGACTACCGAGTTGGAGTAGAAAACAAGCTTTTGGGCCTGCTCGATAATGCGGCTGACATAGCGGGGGTGCGAGTGTCCTATGGAGATGACGGCGTGTCCGCCGTACAGGTCGAGGTATTCGGTGCCTTGCGAGTCGTACGTATGACACCCTTTGCCCGAAACGATTTCTACATCGAACAGCGGATATACATCGAATAGTTTCATAACGTTTTCCTGATTAAAAAGCCGAAGGTTTTAATTGCAACCCCACCCGTTCGTGCAGTCCGAACAGGAGATTCATATTGTGTACAGCTTGCCCCGACGCACCTTTCAGCAGATTGTCGATGACCGACACGATGAGCAGTTTACTGCCATGCTTTTCGAGATACAAGAGGCACTTGTTGGTATTGACCACTTGTTTCAAGTCGGGCATCTTGTCGGTGAGAAAGGTGAAATTATGGTCGTCGTAGTAGTTGTTGTACAACTCTTTCAGCAGTTCCAGTTCAACGGGACAGTCGAGGTATAGCGAGGCAAAGATACCTCGCGAAAAATTGCCTCTGACGGGGATAAAGTTGATCGGCGCCGAGAAGCTGTTTTGCAGTTTCGAGAGACTTTGCCGTATCTCGTCCAGATGCTGGTGTGTAAAAGGCTTGTAAATGGAGATATTGTCGTTGCGCCAGCTGAAATGGCTGGTGGGCGACGGTTTCTGCCCGGCCCCGGTCGAGCCGGTGATGGCGTGTACATGAATTTCGTTGTTGAGCAACAGGTTCTTGGCCAGGGGGAGCAGAGCCAGTTGAATAGCCGTTGCAAAACAGCCGGGGTTGGCTACCCGTTTGGATCGAATGATGTATTTCCGGTTCAACTCGGGCAGGCCGTATATGAAATCGTTGCCGGGAGCGTCGAGACGATAGTCGGCCGAGAGGTCGATGATGCGCAGCTCGTCGGGCAATGTGTGGCTCTCCATAAACTTGCGGGTATCGCCGTGAGCCGTACAGAAGAAAAGCAGGTCGATGTCGCCAAAAGGCATTTCGCGGGAGAAGACAAGATCGGTCTCGCCGAACAGGCCGGTGTGTATATCGGTCACCCGGTTGCCTGCGTTGCTTTCGCTGTGAACGAAAACAATCTCTACATCGGGGTGGTTGATCAACAATCTTATCAGTTCTCCGGCAGTGTAGCCGGCACCTCCAATAATACCTACTTTAATCATATGATAATGGGTTAGAAATTTGATTTCAGGCTCTAAATCTACGATTTATTTTTTGTTTTTATTTTGTACGGAATAGAAAATTTTCATTTGGTTGCCCAAAATTCGAGTAAAGCCTTTCACGTCGTCGGCGCTCCAAGCCTTGTTTACTTCGCCATATTCTCCGAAATCGGATTTCATGAGGTCGTAGTCGCTCTCGACACCCACCAGCACGTAGCGGTAGGGGTGCAACTCTATGATGACGCGGCCTGTCACGTTTTGTTGCGAACTGTCGAGGAAGGCCTCGATGTCGCGCATGACCGGCTCGAGATACTGGGCTTCGTGCAGGAACATGCCATACCAGGTGCCTACCTGGTCTTTCCAGTATTGCTGCCACTTGGTGAGGGTGTGTTTCTCGAGCATCTTGTGGGCGGCGATGATGAGCATGGGAGCGGCGGCTTCGAATCCCACCCGGCCCTTGATGCCGATGATGGTGTCGCCGATGTGCATGTCGCGGCCGATGGCATAGGGAGCGGCGATAGCTTCGAGAGCCTGTATGGCCTCTACCTTGTCGTCGTAGGTTTTCCCGTCGATGCCGGCAATTTCGCCTTGGACGAAATCGAGCGTAATCGTGCGGCTTTGAGAGGCAGTCATCTGCGAGGGGTAGGCCTCTTCGGGCAGAGTCTGGTCGCTTTTGAGAGTCTCTTTGCCGCCGATGCTGGTACCCCATAATCCTTTGTTAATCGAGTATTCCATCTTGGTAAAGTCGGCCGTGTAGCCGTGCTTTTTGAGGTATTCGATTTCATACTCGCGGGTGAGTGTCATGTCGCGGGTAGGGGTGATGATGCCGATTTCGGGTGCCAAAATCTGGAAGGTGAGGTCGAAGCGCACTTGGTCGTTGCCCGCCCCGGTGCTGCCGTGAGCCACATAGTCGGCCCCGATTTCTTTGGCATAGTTGATGATGGCAATGGCCTGGAAGATACGTTCGGAACTTACCGAGATGGGGTATGTGCCGTTGCGCAGCACGTTGCCGAACACCATGTATTTGATACTCTTCTGGTAATACTCGCGGGTGATGTCGAGCGTGGCATGTCGCACGGCTCCCAGCCGATAGGCTCGCTCTTCAATCGATTTCAACTCTGCGGGGCCGAAGCCACCGGTGTTGGCAATGGCGGTGTAGACGTCATACCCGCATTCTTCCGACAGGTATTTTACACAAAAGGAGGTATCCAAACCTCCGCTAAAAGCCAATACTACTTTCTTTTTAGCCATGGTGTTCTGTTGTTTGGGGTTCTTGATGGGGAATGTTTTCGTGTTCGTGGGGGTCGTAGAGCATACCGGTGCAGAGGCACATGCGACGGTTGTTGCGTTGCAGAATGTCAAAGTTGACGCAGCTCTCACACCCTTTCCAAAAGGCGGGGTCGTCGGTGAGCGAGGCAAAGGCTACGGGACGATAGCCCAGCTCGTTGTTGATTTTCATGACGGCTTCGCCGGTGGTGAGCCCGAATATCTTGGCTTCGGGGAAACGTTCGCGCGACAACTCGAAGGCTTTGCGTTTGATGCGTTTGGCCAGACCGTGGCCGCGATAGGTGTCGACGACGATGAGTCCCGAGTTGGCCACGAATTGCTTGTTGCTCCAGCTTTCGATGTAGCAGAAGCCGGCGAATTTATCGCCATCGAGGGCGATAATGGCTTTTCGCTCGAGCATTTTCTGTTTCACATATTCGGGGGAACGCTTGGCGATTCCGGTCCCCCTTATTTTGGCGGCTCTCTCGATGGTGTCGAGAATGGTTTCGACGTATTTGATGTGACGTTCGTCGGCTATGATGATTTTGATTTCTTCCATAATGCAGATGTCCTCTTCTCCTTAAAAGAGGGAGTTATAACGTCGGTAAGGATAGCATGTTATTGGTGCAGGTCGGGCATGAAGGGCGAGAGTGCCAGCATGGCTTGCTGGTGGTTGATGTTCTCTTCGAGAATCACCAGAACGGTATCATCGCCGGCAATGGTGCCCAATACCTCGGGTGGCGTGTTGCTGTCTATGTCGTAGGCCAGGCTTCCGGCATATCCGGGACGGGTTTTGATAACTGCCAGATTGCCTGAGAAATTGATTGAAATGAAACTCCCGGAGATTTGCCTGTCTGCGTTGTCGGCCAGTTTTTCCTGCATGAGTTTTCCTACGCTCCCGACCTCGGGCATGATGTAGACGTAGGAGCCGTCGCTGCCGGGCACCTTGGCGATGCGCAGTTGTTTCAGGTCGCGCGAGAGGGTGGCTTGTGTGAGGTCGAATCCCAATTCGTGCAGGCGTTTCAAAATCTCGTCCTGGCTTTTTACCCTCGAATGGATAATGATTTCTCGGATAGCTTGTAAGCGGGCTGCCTTATTTTTCATGTAATGACTTTTTAAGTGGTTGAATAATTATGCGGCAAATATAACTAAAAATTGTGTATTGGAATAATATTTGTATATTTTTTACATTATGGAGAGTAAAATGAAATTTATTTGCATGGGTATACATGTCGAGAGGTGGCCGAAAAAAGAGTTTCCCGGCGGAGGGGTGACAGATGTATTTTTTCGACATTTCTCCCGGTGCAAATGGGCGATGAGTCTTTTGACCTGCCGTTTGGTGTCAGGCCCCCAGTATAGAGGCGAAAGCGGGGAGGAGACCGGAAGCCGAGCGGTCGGTCGAACAAGGAACGATGGTGGCATAGCCCCGGTCGAGCCAGTATTCGTCGGTGTCGTCGGCATCGGGTTCGTTGTTTTTGAACGAACCGGTAAGCCAGAAATATTCTCTCCCGTGAGGGTCCACACGGCAGTCATATTCTTCGGTCCAGTAGCCTTGGGCGGCCCGGCATATTTTCATGCCGTTGAGCCGGGGTGTGTCGGGGATATTGATGTTCAACCCGACGCATTGGGGCCAGGCCGGTGAGTTCAGAGCTTTCTGGCAAATGTCGATAACGAGGTCGCGGCAGGGCGAAAAATCGGCATCGGCCTTGTGGTTGCAGAGCGAGAATCCTATGGAAGGAATATGTAGCAGCGTTCCTTCGGTTACGGCACCCATCGTGCCCGAGTAGACAACGCTCACCCCCGAGTTGGAGCCGTGGTTGATGCCCGAGACGATGAGGTCGGGGCGGCAGTCCAGCAAAACATTCATCGACAGTTTGATGCAGTCGACCGGTGTGCCGTTGGTGCAAATCCGGCAGAATCCTTTCTGCTCGTCGAGTACCTTCATGCGCAACGGCATGGCGACGGTTATGGCCGAGCTTTGTCCCGAGCGGGGACCGTCGGGTGCTACGACGACGATGTCGCCCAGCGGTTTGAGAAACTCGGCAACCTGTTGCAAGCCTTTGGCCTGGATACCGTCGTCGTTGGTGATGAGTATAAGCGGTCTGTGGGAATGCGTTATTTTTTTCATATGTCAGAAAGCAGTTTGATGATTGCAAAAGTAATGAATAAAGGCATAATCTTTTATTTTTTAACGGATAATATGGAGTCCTAAAATAGGTAAAGAGCCGGGCTGTTTTGGTGGAATTGTCTGAAAAAAGTGTATCTTTACGCAGAAAAACAGCAGTGTGGCTATTTGGTTTATCAACAAAAGAGGCCACTTATCAACAATTAGAGTATTTTCGGGTTCGCCGAAGAGTCGGATATGAATTAAAAAATATTCCTTTGCGAAGAGAAAAAGTAACAGTATGGGTAAAATTATCGCTATTGCAAATCAAAAGGGAGGAGTCGGGAAGACGACCACTTCCATCAATTTGGCTACCTCACTGGCTGTTTTGGAAAAAAAGGTTTTGCTCCTCGATGCCGACCCGCAGGCCAATGCCTCGTCGGGGTTGGGTATAGACCCGCAACAGGTGAAATCGTCGATTTACGAGTGTCTGGTAGGTCAGGCTTCGGTAAAAGATTCGGTGGTAGGGACTTGTGTGGACGGGCTTGACCTGGTAGCTTCGCATATCGACTTGGTGGGTGCCGAGCTGGAACTGATGAATATGAAAAATCGGGAACGGGTGTTGGCGCAGGCCCTCGGTCAGGTGCGCGACGACTATGATTACATATTGATTGACTGCTCGCCATCGTTGGGGTTGATAACAGTCAATGCCCTCACCGCGGCCGATTCTGTTATTATTCCCGTACAGGCCGAATATTTCGCCTTGGAGGGAATCAGCAAATTGTTGAATACGATTAAGATTATCAAGTCGAAACTGAATCAGAAGCTCGAAATCGAAGGCTTCCTGCTGACGATGTATGATTCGCGTTTGAGACTGGCCAACCAGATTTATGAAGAGCTGAAAAGCCATTTTGGCAGCTTGGTATTTAACACGGTGATTCAGCGGAATATCCGTTTGAGCGAGGCTCCCAGCCACGGATTGCCCGCATTGCTCTACGACTGTGAGTCGAGAGGCAGTGTCAACCACATGGAACTGGCCAAAGAGTTGATAACCAAAAACCGGTAAAAGTAAGGAGAAGAAAAATATGTCAGCACCAAAAAGAAGTGCATTGGGCCGAGGCCTGGACGCTCTTATTTCGATGGACAACATCGTTACCAGCGGGACCTCCTCGATTCATGAGATAGAATTGTCTAAAATCGTGCCTAACCCCGACCAGCCCCGTCGTGAGTTCGATCCGGAAGCATTGGAGGAGTTGGCCGCCTCGATTCGCGAGTTAGGCATCATACAGCCTGTCTCGCTCAGGCAGTTGGCCGGTGGCGACTACCAGATTATTGCCGGAGAGCGCCGTTACCGGGCTGCTCAGATGGCCGGGCTCGAAGCGATTCCCGCCTACGTGCGTACTGCCGAAGACGAGACCCTCATGGAGATGGCCCTCATCGAAAACATACAGCGCGAGGATTTGAATGCGATAGAGATTGCTCTCGCCTTCCAAAAACTCATTGAGCTTTATCAGCTCACTCAGGAGAAACTGAGCGAGCGGGTAGGCAAAAAACGCACCACCATTGCCAATTATCTGCGGTTGCTGAAACTCCCTGCCGAGGTGCAGATAGGCCTGCGTGACAAACGTATAGACATGGGGCACGCCCGAGCATTGCTGTCGGTCTCCGACCCGGCCTTGCAGCTCGAACTTTATGAGCGCATTCTCTCTGACGGGTTGAGTGTGCGTAATGTCGAGGAGCTGGCCAAAACCCTCGCGGCCGGTGGCGAACGGGCCCGCAAAAAGGCACAGAAGAAGGTAATGATGCGACAAGAGTACAATGTGCTCAAATCGCACCTCTCCGATTTCTTCCAGGCCAAGGTGCAGTTTAGCTGCGACGAGAAAGGGAAAGGAAAAATATCTATCCCGTTTAAGAACGAGGAGGATTTGGAACGGATTATCGGTTTGTTCGATAAATTGAAATAGGATTTTGAGACTGTCGGGTAACATGGGCTGGAAAAGGGCCTCGATTCTTGTGTGGATAATAGGGCTGTGGGCCTTGTCGTCGTGGGGCGCGGTACCCAAAGCGTTGCGCCCTGTCGAGAGCACGAAGCCCTCTCCTGTCGAGGTTCGCAAGGCCGGGGGAGCAAAAACTTTTCCGACCGATTCCATACCGGTTGTAAAACCATCGGCAACAGTCGATTCGGTTTCGGTCATGGCCGGCGATAGCGTCGCTGCGTTGGGGCTCGAGTCGGTGCCCCTGATGATTACCGACTCGTTGGGGCAGGTGGCTTTGTCCGACACGACCCGGCTTCGCCCGAAGGAGTACAAGACGTGGCGTCCCGCCTCGTTCAATCCCGACCCCATGCGGGCGGTGTGGCTGTCGGCTCTCTTCCCGGGATTGGGGCAGATTTACAACCGTCGCTACTGGAAGCTGCCTATCGTCGTGGGCGGCTATGTGGGGCTCTTTTATGCGACGACCTGGAACAGCAATATGTTGGCCGATTACCAGCGGGCCTATCTCGATATTATGGACAGCGACCCCACGACCAACAGTTATATGGACTTTTTCTCCTCGTCCTACAAGGAGGAGGATATCGATAAGGAGTGGCTTACCAGCGTGCTGAAACAGCGCAAGGACTACTATCGGCAGTATCGCGATCTGTGCATCATCTGTATGATTGGGCTTTATGCCGTGTGTATGATCGATGCCTATGTCGATGCCCAGCTGTATCATTTCGATGTGAGCCCCGACATATCCATGCAGTGGCAGCCGGCCGTGATTCCCACCGGGCGATCGGCTTTGCCGGCGGTGGGAGTGCAGTGTGCGATTACATTTTAGAGAATAAAAGATAAAGAGGATAATGAAGAGGATAGGTTTTGTTTTAGCAGGTTTGAGTTTGTCGCTGTGCGGTTTTGCCCAAAAGGCAGAACTTGCCGGGGAGTATGCCGGGCCGGATACGGCCGAGGTGGCGTGTGACACGGTCGAGGTCTTGTTGGACGACAGCACCGAGGTGTATCCCGAAAGCATGGAGGCCGACTTGAACAGTCTGCTTACCGACTGGTATATGCAGCAGTATGCGGTTGTCGATAACTCTTGTCTCGAAAACAGCGTGAATGTCGACTATCCCGACTCGGTTTATATGCGCAAATTGTCGCAACTCCCCACCGTCATCGAGATGCCCTACAACCGCGTGGTGCGTCGTTACATCGATATGTATGTACAGAAACGTCGGGCTCTCGTCGAAAATCTGTTGGGGTTGAGCACCTATTATATGCCAATCTTCGAAGAGGCTCTCGAGCGGGAGGGGCTTCCGCTCGAATTGAAATACCTGCCCATCATCGAGTCGGCCTTGCGTCCTGATGCCACTTCGCGCGCGGGAGCTGCCGGGTTGTGGCAGTTCATGGTCAAGACCGGCAAGAGCATGGGACTCGAGGTAAACAGTCTTGTCGACGAGCGCCGTGACCCCATCAAGTCGTCGGCCATGGCCGCCCGTTATCTCAAAGACTTGTATGGCATCTATCACGATTGGGCGCTCGCCATCGCTTCGTACAACTGTGGCCCCGGTAATGTGAGCAAGGCGATACGTCGCTCGGGAGGCAAGACCGACTATTGGGAAATCTATCCCTACCTGCCCCGCGAGACTCGTGGTTATGTGCCGGCCTTTATTGCAATCAACTATGTGATGAACTATTATGGCGACCACAATATCTGTCCCGTGCTCACCCGCCGCCCGCTTCTCACCGACACGGTGCAGGTGACGCGCCGGGTACATTTCAAACAGATAGCCGATGTGCTGCAACTCCCCATTGAAGAGATTCGCAGCCTCAATCCCCAGTACCGCCGCGATATTATCCCGGGTAATATTCGTCCCTATGCCCTTATTTTGCCTTCGCAACAGGTGTATGCCTATATCGAGGCGCAGAACGATATTTTTGCCCACGATGCCGAACTTTATGCACAGCGCCTTTCGGTCGAACCGGCCGGGATAGCTCCGGGCACGATGGTTTATCATAGGGTGCGCAAGGGCGATACCCTCTCGGGGATTGCTCAAAAATACGGGGTTTCGGTGAGCAATCTGTGTTCCTGGAACAATTTGCGTAGGAGTTCTTATTTACGCATTGGACAACGCTTGGCCGTGAGCAGCAAGAAGGCATCGGGCAAGAGGAGTGACAATACGGCCGTGACAGCCAAGGGCAACTCTTCTTCGTCGAAATATCACACGGTGCGTAAAGGCGAGAGTTTGTGGACTATCTCCCAAAAATACAAAGGCGTTTCGGCCGAGGATATCAGACGTGAAAACAAACTGAAAGGGAATGCCATTCGTCCGGGTCAGCGGTTAAAGATTCCCGTAGCCTGAGGGTATTGGTTTTTACTCCTGTCTGTCCCTTTTTTCTCGTGGCAATGTCAATCGCCCTCGGGGGCGTCGAAATTTGCGAGGTCGATGGCGGTGTCGAGAATCATCGCCGTTTGTCGACTTGTGCGAAATTCTATGAGATGTGTTCCTCTGTGTCCCGGGTTCATGTGGACAACGGCAATTAAAACGCCTCGCGATATTTCCCGTCGGAACTGTCGTCGATGATACTCAGGTAGCTGGCATATCGCGATTCGCTTATCTTGTGATTTTCGAGGGCTTTCAATACCGCGCAGCCCGGTTCGTGGCGGTGGGTGCAGTTGTTGAAGCGGCACTCTTTCGAAATTTCGAATATCTCGGGGAAAAAATGAGCTACTTCGGCCGGATTGAAATCGATGGTGCCGAACCCCTTGATACCCGGGGTATCGATGAGGTAGCCACCCTGTGGCAGTGGGTACATTTCGGAAAAGGTGGTTGTGTGCATTCCCTTGTGGTGGGCGGCCGATACGGCTCCGATTTTAATATCGACGCCGGGCAGGATACGGCTGATGATGGTCGATTTGCCTACCCCCGAGTTGCCCGAGAGGAGGGTGATGCGGTCTTTGAGCGAGTCGGTGATGAAATCGAATCCCTCGCCCGTGGTGGCCGATACGCAACGGCACTCGTATCCGATGGAGCGGTAGAGGTAACAGAGGGCTTCGGCATACTCGCGGTCGTCGGGCGAGAAGGTGTCGCACTTGTTGACAACGATGTGCACGGGTATGCGGTAGGCCTCGGCCGTAGCCAGAAATCGGTCGATAAAGGTGGTCGGGGTCAGTGGCGTGTTGACCGTGACGATGAGCAGGGCCAGGTCGATGTTGGCGGCGATGATGTGCGACTCTTTCGACAGGTTCGAGGCGCGGCGTATGATGTAGTTCTTGCGTTCGTGTATACGGGTGATGAAGGCGGTTCGGTCGGGGTTTAGCTCGATGTCGACCCGGTCGCCCACCGACACGGGATTGGTGCTGCGTATTCCTTTCAAGCGGAAATTTCCCTTGATTTTGCACGGTATCGACTCGCCGGTATCGGTGCCGACGATATACCAACTACCTGTATTTTTGATAACCAGTCCTTCCACGCAATTTGTGATTCTACGGTACAAAAGTAGCAAAAGTTTTGGAATAGGCGTAAAAGCGAGGGGCTTTCGTCGTTTTCTGCGAAAGCCCCTCGGGCAGGTTGGACAAAATTTCTTTTTGAGTTTATACGGTGAGTATTTCTTTCTCCTTCTCGGCAAACATGTCGTCGATTTTCTTCATGTATTTGTCGTGTAGTTTCTGAGCCGAGGTTTCGCCGTCCTTGGCCATATCTTCGGGCATACCCTCTTTTTGAGCTTTTTTCAAGCCGTCGATCATGTCGCGGCGGGCGTTGCGCACGCTCACTTTGGCATTCTCGGCCTCCTGTTTCGATTGTTTTACGAGACTCTTGCGTCGTTCCTCGGTCAATGGGGGTATGGAGAGGCGGATAATTTCGCCGTTGTTCTCGGGGGTGATACCCAAATCGGAGTCCAAGATGGCTTTTTCGATAACCCGGAACATCGATTTTTCCCACGGAGTGATGACGATGGTACGGGCATCGGGCACCGAGATATTGGCTACATTGGAGAGGGGGGCGAGGCTGCCGTAGTAGTCTACCCGTATGCCGTCGAGAATCCGCGGGTTGGCTTTACCGGCCCGTATGTGAGCTAAAGCTTCGTCGAGAAATTCGATAGCCATAGTCATTTTTTCTTCGGCTGCGTTGAGATATGTTTTTACGTCGTCCATAATGAGTAAGGTTGAAATGTTTCTAATTGTTTTGTGAACAAATGTACTCTTTTTTTTGAGAATGACAAAGGGGGTACGGGTCAATATACCAGAGTCCCTATGTTTTCGCCCGACAATACCTTTTTCAGGTTGCCCACGGTGTCCATGTCGAACACGATGATGGGCAGGTGGTTCTCCTTGCAGAGGGTCGTGGCTGTGAGGTCCATTACTTTCAATCCGCGGGTATAGATTTCGTCGTAGCTTATCTTGTCGAATTTTACCGCGGTGGGGTCTTTCTCAGGGTCGGCAGTGTAGATGCCATCGACGCGGGTCCCTTTGAGCATCACGTCGGCTTCGATTTCGATGCCCCGCAGGGCCGAGCCGGTGTCGGTGGTGAAGAAGGGGTTGCCTGTCCCGCCCGAGATGATGGCGATTTCGCCCTTTTGCATGGCCTCTATGGCTTTCCATTTGCTGTAATACTCGCCTATGGGAAACATGTTGATGGCTGTGAATACCCGGGCCTTTTGGCCCGCTTTTTCGAGAGCCGAGCTTAGTGCGAGGCTGTTGATGACTGTGGCGAGCATGCCCATTTGGTCGCCTTTGACCCGGTCGACACCTTGGGTCGTGCCGCTGAGCCCGCGGAATATGTTGCCGCCGCCGATGACAATGCCTATCTCGATGCCCATGTCGGCAATTTCTTTGATTTGCGAGGCATACTCGGCAACTCTCTTTTCGTCGATGCCGTACTGTTTCTCACCCATGAGCGACTCGCCGCTCAGTTTCAAGAGGATTCTTTTGTATCGATTGTTCATAATCACACGGTTGTTCGTTGCTTGTTAGGTTTCCCAAAAATAGTGAATTTTTATTATTCCTTGAATTTTAAGGCTCAAATTCTACGATAAAAGTAGTATGGCCCGTTTTTTTAGTCCCTTCCATGTCGATATTCCGATACCGAATCATTATCTTTGTTATTTGTAATATTGTGCGATTGAACGTGTCGATATGAGGCGAATAATAGGTATAGTTCTTTTTTGTGCAATTCTTTTCTCCGCATTTGGCGAAATGCCGTATCGTACGGCGTTGCGAAAGGCACAAGACCATTTCGTGAACGAGGAGTGGAGCGATGCTCTTGTGATGTATGATACGCTGCTCAATCGTCGCCCCGGGCGGGTAAAGACTTATGTCGATGCGGTGGTCGCTTCGGCCATGCTCAACGACTCGGCGTCTGTCATGCGATATATGGTGCGCTCCGAGATGCAGGGGCTTTCGCTCGATTCGCTCTTCTCGGGTATCGATTCGCTGTCCCGTTCCATCGGGCAATCGGGCATTTATGAGCGGGTGTTGCTGCTGGTCAAGAACGAACAGCCGTGGTTCACCCGGGTAGCCAACAATTATCTGTTGGGCTATTACGAGTTTCGCCGTGACGCCACTCATACGTTGGCTATTGCCGATGAATTGTTGGCCGTGGCGCCCAAGCATCTCGGTTATCTCAAATCGAAGGCCGGGGCTTTGCTGTTGGCCGGCGACAACGAGTCGGCGGCAGGGGTGTATGAATCGGTTTTGCAAATCGATTCGCTCGATTTCGATGCCCATCTTTTTCTGGGCAGTTATTATGCTGTCAAGGGGAAAGCCCGGCTCGACTCGATAGATAAGCGTTATCTCGAAGCGAAAGCTCTCCCCATAGGGCAGGCAGCTCTCTATCGGGGAGAGAAACACCAGGTAATCGAGACCGATATAGCCCGGGCCAGGCATTATTTCACCGTGGCGGCCGGAATCCGTAACAATAGTTTCATCGCCGAACAGCGGGCCTGGTTGGAGTCGCTTACCGATGAGCTGCCGCAGAGCAGTGGCTTAGTGAGGCCCTTTATCCGGCGGTTAAAGCAGGAATGAGACCTCTTTGAATGCAAATCGCCGGTTTTCGCCCGACTCGGTCGCGAGTATGATATGGCCGTCGGGTTCTACTCCCGCAATCGAAGCATAGAAAGTTTTCCCTTCGCTGCAATAGGGGTATAGACCGTCGTTGCGGTAAAGCATCGTGCGGTATTCGTCGCGTAACAGTTGTGCCGAATCGGAGTCGAACGTTTGCAAATAACGGCTGTGGAAAGCGTCGATAAACCGGTCGAGCATTGCCGTTATGTCGCAGGTGTGGCCCGTGATTTGAACCAACGAGACGGGGTTGGGGGCATCGCTGACAAAGATTTCCTGATTGAGGTTTAGTCCTATCCCTATGATGGCACGGGAAAAGATGCTGCCGCTCAATACATTCTCGATGAGAATGCCGGCAATCTTCTTGTCTTTCCAATAGATGTCGTTGGGCCATTTGATGGAAAAGCCCGTAGCATAACGGGTCAACACGTCGGTCATGGCCAGCGATACCGCTTGCGAAAGCAGAAATTGCTGGTTGGCCGGGATATGTTCGGGCCGTAACAAGAGACTGAATGTGAGGTTTTTGCTTGGTTCCGACTCCCACGAGTTTCCTCGTTGTCCGCGTCCGGCCCGCTGGGTTTCGGTATAGACGATATATCCCTCGGGCAGGTGCCGGTCGGCATCGAGTTCTTGCAGGTAGGTGTTGGTCGAAGCTGTTTCGTCCAGATGGTTTTTGGTGTAGATTATTTCTTTTGTTTCCATGTTTCGAGTAGAGCCAATAAGGGTTCGCGTTTGATTTTGGGTAGTTTTTTGATTACCTCGCCGTAGGCGTGTACCACGCAGTCGCGCACGATGGCATCGTCGATGGTGGGGCGCAGCCAAATCGAGATCCACAGCCGCTTGTTGGTATGGTAACCCGGTTCGATTTCGGGATAGCGTTCCCGCAGGTCGATTGCTCGCTCGGGGTCGCATTTGAGGGTGATGCGCTTCTCCTCTTCCAACAAGTCGCAGAAGAGAAACATCTTGCCTTCAATTTTGAAGACCAGTGTCCATTCGTCGAAAGGGAAACACTCTTCTACCCGGGGCAGCGACAAGCAAAATTCGTGTAGGGATTCAATATCCATGGTTGTCAATAGTTTAAGGGTGCAAGAAAAGCGTCTTCGATGTGTTCAATTTCAAATGAATCGTTTTCGCCCACGAGGGTGATGATGTCGAACCGTACGTCGAACGGAATGTCGAACAGCTTCACATAGGCATCGGTGGCTCGCACGATGTTTCTTATTTTGCGTAGTGTGACAGCCTCTTCGGGGTGCAGATACTCCTCGTTGCGGCGAGTTTTCACCTCGACGACCACGAGCGTCGTGTCGCGGTAGGCTACCAGATCGAGCTCCATCTTTCCGCTGCGCCAGTTAATGTCGCGAATGATATATCCTTGCGAGATGAGGTATTCGGCAGCCCGCTCTTCGCCGGTTTTTCCTAATTGGTTGTGCCGTGCCATAGGTTTGAGATTGGAGTAGCGAATATACAAAGAATCGGCGGAAATAGGAAAGGAGTGTGATATAAAGTGAAAGAGCGGGCGAAAACTGTCTTTTTTGTCGTTATCTATCCAAAGAATAGTTATATTTGTAGAGTGTATGTGATACTTTTTATAGAAGCGTTATTATGAAGAATCAATGGATTATACCGGCTATCATTGTAGCAGTGGGCCTGTTTTTGCTGGGCCAGCGTATCGAGAGTGGTATCGTCAAGTCGAAAGAGGCTGTACGCACAGTCTCGGTGAAAGGTTTGTCGGAGCGTGAGGTTCCTGCCGACAAAGTGATTTGGCCTTTGGTATATAAGGAGTTGGGCAACGATCTGAGTTCGATATATAGAGCGGTGAATACCAAGAATAAAATCGTCATCGATTTCTTGAAAACGAACGGTATTCCCGAGAGTGAAATTTCGGTCGCTCCTCCGAGTATCGTCGATATGCAGGCCGACCGGTACAGCAGCAGAGATGTCACTTACCGGTATAATGTGACGTCGGTTATTACCGTTTCGTCCGAGCAGGTCGATAAGGTGCGTGAACTTATCGTGAAACAGGCCTCCCTGCTCGAGAAGGGGGTGGCCATTGTGTCGGGCGACTACCAGTATAACACGCAGTTCTTGTTTACCAAGCTGAATGAATTGAAACCCGAGATGATTGCCGAGGCTACCCAAAACGCCCGAGTGGCTGCCGAAAAGTTTGCCAAGGATTCGGAGAGCAAGCTGGGCAAGATTTCATCGGCTTATCAGGGCCAGTTCTCGATTGAGGATCGCGACGCCAATACACCTTATTTAAAACATGTACGCGTGGTAACCTCGGTGGTCTATTATTTGAAAGATTGAACGAACCGTTTGTATAAACCGGGCGGAGATACTCGAGTACGGAAGGGCGTAAGGGGGATTCTCCGTTTTTTAATATGTGGTTGACTCGTGGATAACAAGGAGAAAGATAGCCGATTTATGAAAATGGCCTTGCAGGAGGCACAAGCGGCTTTTGCAGCCGGCGAAATACCGGTAGGTGCTGTTGTGGTGTGTCAAGACCGGGTGGTGGCTCGGGCGCATAATCTCACCGAGCGATTGGGCGATGTGACGGCTCATGCCGAGATGCAGGCGATTACTGCGGCTTCGGCTACGCTGGGAGGCAAGTATTTGACCGATTGCACGTTGTATGTCACGCTCGAGCCGTGTGTGATGTGTGCCGGAGCGATAGGCTGGTCGCAGGTAGAACGTTTGGTTTTTGGGGCCGGCGACGACAAGCGGGGCTATCGGCGTTTTGCTCCCGATGCGTTGCACCCCAAGACCCAAGTCGAGAGCGGGTTGTTGGCCGAAGAATGTGCTGCTCTGATGAAAGAATTTTTCAAACGCCGGCGGTAGCTTACAGTCCGAAGCATCGGCGCACGAGAGCACTGCGGCTTTTTTGTATCACTTTGGCGATAAGTACCGGTATGTAAATGCCCAAAACGATACTCGCAAGATAGAGCGCCCAATAGGAAAACTCGTTGTGCGGGAGTCGTGCATAGAATATTCTCACGGCTATTTGCGGGAAGATGCCCAGCAGAAAAATCTGGAAGGTGTAATCTCTGAACGAAGAAAACAACCGGGGTGCCACGGGTGCCAGATTGAGAGCCAGCGATACCGAGAAGAATATACCCGAGAGATTCAATAAAAGTTCGGGGCAGCCGGGTGTGAGCGTGAATGCGGCAAACAACGCCGTGAGTATCGCAAGCGTCCATGGGGTGGCCAAAAAACGTTGCAGATTGTGTTGGCAGAAGAGAATCCCCAGCGAGAAAAAGAGAAGCATATAGGCCACACTGGATAGGCACAGCATATCTATGTCGGTCGGGAAGAAGAGGTTTAGAGCGATGCACCCCAGCAAGAGCAATCCTGTTTTGAGAGCACTCGTAATCATGTATTTCAAGAGGGGATAGAGCAACATGATGATAAAGAGGGTCGCGACGAACCACATCTCGCTCAACGGGTTGCTGCCCGGGTACAGAAAGCAGTCGACAAATTGCGAGAGCGACAGCTCCACGGGGCGCTTTATGAACGGTGCAAATATAAACTTGACGATGAAGGTGAAAATCGTGAAAAAAAGATAGGGAGCCCCCAGCCGTTTGAGTTTGTCGGTAACCACCTCGGGGTAAGCCTTGTCGCGACTAATCTTGGTCAGATAAAAAAGGAAGCCCGATATGAACATGAATAGCGGCATGTGGAAACTGTAAATAATTGTTTCGATGGCTGCACTTATCGGAGTGTCGGGATTTTCGAAAGTTCCGGTGAGCGTGATGTGGCCGATGACGACCAACAGCATGCTCCACCCTTGCAGTATTTGTAGCCAGGTAATCTTTTGTTTCATGCGGTCGAATATTCACGTGTTTCTAATAAAACAAAAAAAACAGTCGTTTATTGTCTTGCATCCCGTGCTCGCCACTCTAAAAAAAGGCCGGAGAGGGCAATCGTAGTGATTATTTGAGAAATAATTTGCAGAGCGAAAAAGATTTCGTATCTTCGCACCGATTTTTACAGACCATATAATGTCTAACTTAGTAATCGAAAAATCAATTATTTAATTAACATGAGTGAAGAACTGAAAAATGGCCCGGTAGAAAATTTCGACTGGGACGCCTATGAAAAAGGCGAGGTATATGGCGACAAGAGCCATGACGAACTGGTAAACACCTATGACCAATCGTTGAATACGGTCAAGGACAAAGAGGTAATCGAGGGTACGGTAATCGCCCTGAACAAGCGCGAGGTTGTCGTAAATATCGGTTACAAATCGGACGGTATCATTCCGATGAGTGAATTTCGTTACAACCCCGATTTGAAAGTGGGTGATACGGTAGAGGTTTATATCGAAAATCAAGAAGACAAGAAAGGACAACTGGTTTTGTCGCACAAGAAAGCCCGCGCTACCCGTTCTTGGGATCGTGTCAACTCGGCTCTCGAAAACGACGAAATCATCAAAGGTTATATTAAATGTCGTACCAAAGGCGGTATGATTGTCGATGTATTTGGCATCGAAGCATTCTTGCCGGGTTCTCAAATCGACGTGAAGCCTATCCGCGACTACGACGTGTTTGTAGGCAAAACAATGGAATTTAAGGTCGTTAAAATCAACCAAGAGTTCAAGAATGTGGTTGTTTCGCACAAAGCTCTTATCGAAGCCGAACTCGAACAACAGAAAAAAGAAATTATCGCCAAACTCGAAAAAGGTCAGGTGCTCGAAGGTACTGTCAAGAACATTACCTCTTATGGCGTATTCATCGACTTGGGCGGCGTAGATGGTCTTATCCACATCACCGACCTCTCTTGGGGTCGCGTTTCTCACCCCGAAGAGGTGGTATCGCTCGACCAGAAACTCAATGTCGTTATTCTCGATTTCGACGACGAGAAGAAACGTATCGCTTTGGGCTTGAAACAACTGCAACCCCATCCTTGGGATGCTCTCGACCCCAATCTGAAAGTGGGCGACAAAGTAAAAGGCAAAGTGGTTGTGATGGCCGATTACGGTGCATTCATCGAAATTGCCCCGGGCGTAGAGGGCCTTATCCACGTGTCGGAGATGTCGTGGTCGCAACACCTGCGTAGCGCTCAAGATTTCATGAAAGTGGGCGACGAGGTAGAGGCCGTAATCCTTACGCTCGACCGCGAGGAACGCAAGATGTCGTTGGGTATCAAACAGCTCAAACCCGATCCCTGGGAAAATATCGAAACCAAATATGCCGTGGGTTCTCGTCACCATGCCAAGGTTCGCAATTTCACCAATTTCGGTGTATTTGTTGAAATCGAAGAGGGCGTAGACGGTCTTATCCACATCTCGGATCTCTCTTGGACGAAGAAAATCAAACACCCCTCGGAGTTCACTCAGATTGGTGCCGATATTGAAGTTCAAGTACTTGAAATCGATAAAGAGAACCGTCGCCTCAGCCTCGGTCACAAACAACTCGAAGAGAACCCGTGGAATGTATTCGAGAGTATCTTTACCGTAGACTCGATTCACGAGGGTACCATCATCGAGATGCTCGACAAGGGTGCTGTTATCGCTTTGCCTTACGGTGTAGAGGGTTTTGCTACTCCCAAACATTTGGTAAAACAAGACGGCACACAGGCTCAACTCGAAGAAAAACTGCCGTTTAAGGTGATTGAGTTTAATAAAGACGCTAAACGTATCATCTTGTCGCACAGCCGCATTTTCGAAGATGAAGCTAAGGCAGAGGCCAAGAAAGAATCGGCTGCCAAGAAAGCTGCCAAGAAAGCTGCCAAGGCCGAGGATACTCTTGTAACTCCGCAAGTTGAGAAGACAACGCTGGGCGACATCGACGCTTTGGCTGCTCTCAAAGAGAAACTCGACGCCGAGAACAAATAATCGTTGTTGATAACTCGACAAAAATTCTCTATACCGACAGGTCGGCTTTTTGCCGGCCTGTCTTGTTATATGTCTTTGCTGTTGTTGCCGAGTAAAAAAAGGTTATCTTTGTCTTTGGAACGGCTGCCGTTGCATCGCAGCCCGAAACGAACATTATGGGAAAGTTTGAAATCAATATTTTGGGGTGCGGCTCGGCATTGCCCACGCTGCGGCACTATCCGAGCACTCAGGTGCTCAACATTCGCGACAACCTGTTTATGATCGATTGCGGTGAAGGCGCTCAAATACAGTTTCGCCGTATGCGTTTGAAATTTACGCGGCTGGGGCATATCTTCCTGAGTCATCTGCACGGCGACCACTGTTTTGGCCTTATCGGCATGATTTCGACCCTGTCGCTGCTGGGACGCACGGGCGAGCTGGTGATTCACGCTCACCCACAAGCCGAGGCGGTGTTTCGTCCGCAGCTCGATTTTTTTTGTCGCGAGTTGCCTTTTACCGTGCGTTTCGAGCCTGTCATGCCCCATCGTTCGGAGGTAATCTATGAAGACCGTTCCATCAAGGTGACCTCTCTGCCACTTATTCATCGCGTGCCTTGCTCGGGATTCCTCTTCGAGGAGAAGCCGGGGGCTCGCCATCTGATAGGCGATATGGTGAAATTTTACGATATTCCCATCTATCGTCGAGCCGAAATCAAGGCGGGAGCCGATTATACGACCCCCGACGGACAAGTCATATCCAATGACCGGCTTACAACTCCGGCAGCACCGCCACTTCGCTATGCCTATTGTTCCGATACTGCTTGGAATGAAGCCCTGATACCGCTTGTAGAGGGGGCCGATTGCCTTTATCACGAGGCTACTTTCGGTGACGATGCCGAGGAATTGGCTCGGCTCACTTGTCACTCGACGGCTCGTCAAGCGGCCCGCATAGCTCGTGCGGCATCGGTCAAGCAGTTGGTATTGGGCCATTTCTCGGCACGATATGAAGACGAACAGCCTCTTTGCGATGAGGCCGGCCAGGAGTTCTCTCCTTGCATTTTGGCGCGGGAGGGTATGAAAATCGTCTTAGGAAGATGAACTCGATAAACAAAAATAAGCCTTGGAATGTTGTTTTAATGTCTATTTTCTCGGGAAAAATACAAGAAAGACATAAAAAACACATTGATTATTAAAAATAAAGAAAAAATGTATTACCTTTGCAGCGGTTTAAAACAATGTGTTTTCAAGTTGTTTAATTTAAACGTAAAAAAGAATGAATGTAGAAGTTATTGGAACATGGGCAGGCCAGGTTTGGAATGCTTTGAATGAGTCGGGTAAACTGACCGTAAAAGGTTTGAAAAAAGCGACGAAATTGAAAGAAAAAGAAATCTATGCTGCCCTTGGCTGGTTGGCTCGCGAAGGTAAAGTGAGCATCTGTGAAACCGAAGCAGACGTAGAAGTAGTATTGCTCTAATCGAGACGTAATACGGAAGTTTATAAACCGGGGGCGCGGGAGTTTTTCCGTGCCCCCGGTTGTTGTAAGGTATGCCTGTTTCCTCTTTGGGTTGGTATATGTCTGAGGTGGAAGGGGGGGCGTGTAAACAAAAGGGGAATATCGGCTGTTTAGTTGGCAAGGAACTAAAAAACGAACAGCAATGAAAGAAGCTATTGTGCCGATAAAACCCGAGGTGGTCGTGAAGGTAATCGAGTGTGGTCCGCTACGCATCGGCGGGCATGTGCGCATCCTGTTGGCCGACGGAAGCATGGTGATTAAACAACGGGCATTCATCTGCCGCTGCGGCAAATCAGTCGCTCAACCCTTTTGTGACGGCTCCCATACCCATAAATAGCCGTCGCTTGGGTGAGGGTGGTACCGTCCTTTTGCCATTGGGAAAAGGACGGCATTTTTATTTACAGAAGAAAATAGGCTGCGGTTTGGCATAGTCAAATTGAAAACAAACGTTTTCATTTGCCTCTGCTCTCACCTTTCACTATCTTTGCATAGCCAAAAACATACAAACAGCAGAATATATTATGGTAGAAATTGGAACGGTACTGACCCCTGTGGGGAAAAAGGCCCTGCTTTGCGGAAGTGGAGAGTTGGGAAAAGAGGTTGCCATCGAATTGCAGCGTTATGGCGTAGAGGTAGTTGCATTGGACAAGTATGCCAATGCGCCGGCCATGCAGATAGCTCATCGCAGCCATGTGCTGTCGATGCTCGACGGTAAGAGATTGCGCGAAATAATCGAAGCGGAACGCCCCGATTACATTATACCCGAGGTGGAGGCCATCGCCACCGATACGTTGGTTGCTCTCGAAAAAGAGGGTTACTCGGTTACTCCTACGGCTACGGCTGCTTATCTCACCATGAATCGTGAAGGCATACGGCGCCTGGCTGCCGAGCAGTTGGGTCTGCCCACCTCGCCCTACAAGTTTGCCTCGACTCGCGAGGAGTTCGAAGCTGCCGTGCGTGAGATTGGTATGCCTTGCGTGGTGAAACCTATCATGAGCTCATCGGGCCACGGGCAGAGTGTCGTACGTACCGCCGACGATATAGACCCTGCTTGGCATTATGCACAGGAGGGTGGCCGGGCCGGCGCCGGGCGGGTAATCGTCGAGGGCTTCGTGCAGTTTGATTATGAGATAACCCAACTTACTGTGCGCCATTCGTCCGGAACCACATTCCTCAATCCGGTGGGTCACATACAAGTCGATGGCGACTATCGGGAGTCGTGGCAACCCCAGGCCATGTCGCCGAAAGCCTTGGAGCGAGCACGCGAAATTGCCCGCAAGATTACCGATGCATTGGGCGGATATGGCATCTTCGGAGTCGAACTCTTTATCAAGGGCGACGATGTGCTTTTCAGCGAGGTGTCGCCCCGTCCGCACGATACCGGTATGGTGACGATGATTTCGCAAGACCTTTCGCAGTTTGCCTTGCATGCCCGTGCCGTGTTGGGACTGCCCGTTCCCGGCGTGCGTTTTTATGGCCCGTCGGCCTCTCGCGCCATTGTGGTCGAGGGCGATACCGATAAAGTGGTATTCGGCAATCTCGACCAGGTGCTTGCCGAAGAGGGAGTGCAAATACGCATCTTTGGTAAACCCGAGGTTGTAGGTCACCGCCGTCTGGGTGTAATCTTGGCCATCGCCGATACGGTAGAAGAGGCCCGAGCCAAAGCCGACCGCGCCTATAAGAAATTGCAGATAAACGTTTTGCCTCGATAATTTCCGTATCTCCTCGACCATTGGGGGTTGAGAGGTGTGTACGGGAGGATACGACGAAGCCCGAGAGTTTATGCTCTCGGGCTTCGTCACGATAGGGCTTACATCAAGCCGGAGTTTTTCCAACAGTCCATGATTGTCCTCCATCAACTTTTAGGATCCCTGCACACCACACACCTCGCCATTATCCTTTATACCCACATAAAGGACACCGCCTTGTGCATTGGCAAAACCACAAATCCATTTCAGGTATTCGTCGCGCCAAGATTCTTTGAACTCTATGTTTTGGGATTCAATAATCATTAAATTTGATTCAAATGTAAAATGTCTTTATATATCATATTTGCTAAAAAATCAGCTCTTCTTTGAGGTAAGAATTCTTTATCTTTATACCGATTTGCAAGAATTCTAGCCATTTTATAATCAGAATTTATATAGAAATTCAGTTTCTCCTTGAAAGGTCTATCTTTGCAATTTTGGTTAATATTATCTTCTAACAAAATAATATTGCCGATTAAGGCGTTTTCATTATCTTGTGAATCAGGAAGAATATGCTCAAGAGAAGAACCCTCAAAATTAATTCTACCTGACAAATGCTCTTCTATCAACTCTAATACGATTCTGACCCTATCTTTATTCTTTGGAGATTTATAAAAATCATTGTGATTCGACCAGCCTAATGTCTTTAATCTTTCAGTAAATGTTTTTAATGACGGGATTTTCTTTTTTATACCGTTTATAAAGTTCTCCAACTCTTGTTCGCCAAAATTATTCTCTAAAATTGGAGCATACTTATATACCACATCTTCCAGTTTATTTGATTTTTCTTCACCTATAATATTGTAACACACATAAAATGAGTACAAGAAATGCAATGCATTTTCATACTTCTCAGATGATAATTGATTGTTTTCCTTCTTATCCATTAGACTTAATAAAATAGGTCTAAATTGTTCTGCACGTTTTTCTTTAAAGAAAGAAAATACTTTATATTCAATTTCAGAACAATTTTTATTTTCACCTGATTTCTGGGGTGAAATGATAGTATGATAATAACGGGACTTTAACATGATATCTTCCATTAGAGCACCCACTTTATCTTTAGGATAAGTTCTCTGGAGAATTCGAAAAATTTGTTCTTTATTTGTTACTTGTATCTTATGCGCTGTATAATGTTTAAAGAAGCGATTAATAGATCCACCTAATAATCCCTCTAATATCTCCCATTTTTTTTTGACTTCATCAACCGCATTTTGTGGTAAAATATATCTCATGATATAATTTTTCAAAAGTTCATGATCGGCCAAAGCTTGTCCCCGGGCATTAAGGATTTCAAATATAGTATAAGAGTCCTCTTCTGTATCTGCAATAATTTCCACACAATTTGTATCTATGAGAGCATCTCGCATTGCTATTAAGTAAGCACTTGGTTCTATTTCTTTTTTACTCATTTCTTTTAGCTCATCGTAAAAGAAGAGAATTGCTTTAGCTATATTATCTTCCTTTTTTCTGTCTATGCTTGACAATTTTATGAGTTCATTTATATTTCTATTCTCATCATAATTAGTAACTTTGAATACAAAATCCTTGATAAACAAATGTTCCTCTGAGTGTAATATGCAATATGCCTCATTTTTTCTATCTTTAGAAATTAAATATGGTATTGTTCCTTTAAAATCCTTCTCCATTTCATTATCTTGGAACAATTTCATTATTGCAGATAGAAATAACATAATAGTGATGGTTCGTTGTTGCCCATCAATTATAGTATACCTATCCAATCCGTTTATAGATTCCTCTCTTTTTAACACAATACTACCAATAAAGTGTCTTTTATCATCCTTATTTTTTACAATAAAGTTAATATCAGAAAGTAAATCTTGCCAATTATCTTTCTTCCAAACATAATGTCTTTGATTCCGAGGAATCTCTAGTATGCAATCATTTAATAGCTTACTAATGGGTCTTTGTTCTGCTGAAAAAGCCATATATTTTTTATTTAAATTTAAACTTCGGTAATCCTTTCACAATCTCCACCGTCTGCACCGACACATTAATCACGTGAAGCAGGAGGTTGAGAATGTATTTCTCGTCGTTATGCTCACGTGCCCAGTCGTTCGGGTCGTTGGTGATGCCGCTTTTTTTGTCTGTGGTGATGGCATAGCGTTCCATTATCCACTCGATAGCAGATTTGCCATTGACCACATATTCGTAGGCTTCAGTAGGAATGCCGGTAATTCAATCTTGCCGAAACGCATTTTCTCTACGTGATAGTTTATCTTGTCTCCTTTGTTTGTCAATGGTGCAAACGAAACAATACATTTTCGATAAGGCTCTATCGTTTCATAATTCAGATGCAGGTCGGCAAGTTGACGCCCGGCTTTGCTAAATTCCCAGAAGTCATCCGCTTTCTCCACCAACGGCAGACGAGGCAAGGACTTTTTCAAATCTGTGGCAAAAGTGGTACGATAGTCGGGTGAATGGAGCAGCCCATAGACGTAATAGAAGATGTCTTCTTTCGTCACTTTGTAGCCGTACTGCTTACGGGCTGTATTTAATATCCAATCGGTCACTCCGTCTTTACGCACATATCTGTCCATCGGATTTTCCGCTCCTTGATTGAACAGGTCGGTAACATCAGCGTCGCTACTGTCATACCAATAGAGAGGGAAACATTGTCCGTTAAATTGAAGTTGTAAATCAGGAATACAATTAGTAATAATTGCTGAAAAGTCTTTGCTTGCCCCTATTCCAGACACACAAATCACGAGGTTTTTGTGATTGGGAGTTGGGAATAGCTTATCTAATTGATAAGTCATATCATTCATTGCAACATTAAAGTACCCCCACTCTGTTTGAAAAGGTCTGTAAATGGATTTTCGTACAGAATCGTTTTCAAATCTTATAACTTTATTTGATTTGCAGTAATTTAATAAGCCTCTATTCCAAGATAATTTATTATCATTATATGTCACAAAATCCCTGACATCTATGTCTTTATTCGTATTGTTATAGCTTTCCCTTTGTTGGTTATAATAATCAATAGATTCTATTAATTTAGAGGTCAACTTTTGTCTGTTAAAGTTGTAACACCAAGCATCACGTGCAGTAGCTAATCCGCGACTATAATACGGCACAAAGAAAGTCCGTTTATTCTTTTTGTCATCTTTATCTCCCAAAGGTATAAAATCTTTGAACATCTCATTACGGTGGTTAATCCAATCCCCATGTTCATTCGGTTCAACCGATTTCCACATCATGGCAGGATTACTGATATCTCCCATTTGTTTAATTATTTTCAGCTTGTCTTCCCTGCTTAAATAATCTCCAATATCGTGATAAAAGATTTGTGCTTTCTCTAAATTGTTTGCCTTGTGCTTTTTTACCAATATAGTAATTGCTATCGGTGTGCGGGAACCTGAACCAAATATCTTTCCTCCCTCTTTGCGGGACAATTCTCCACTGGTTCGTTGATTCCCCCTTAAATTGAATACATAAATGGAAGAAAACTCTCGCTCAAAGCATTTACGCATACCATCTTGCGCATTCCCATCCAACCAATTGCCATTAGTCACAAAGCCGATGACACCTCCGTTTACCTTATCCAGACGGTCTGTCGCCCAACGAAATGCTTTTATGTAACTGTCATAAAGTGAGTTTTTATTGGTTGCTTCTGTTTCAGCTACGTATGTACGCTCTATGCTATTATCCAAAGTAGGATATTTCTGATTTTGTGCGTTGTCATTAGCAGAACGTTGACCTACGGAATAAGGAGGGTTACCCACAATAACTGTAATCGGGCATTTCCTCTGCGCCATAACGCGCTTGGAGTTAGTAGGAAATTGTTCGGAAAACAGATTCTCGTCGGAACCTTTTTCACCCAATTGGAATGTATCGGTCAAGCAGATACCATCAAATGCCCGGTATTCTTCTTCAGGAGCGATTAATAGAGGCTATGTAATAAGCCATCAATACGATTTCATTGGCATGGATTTCTTTGCGGTACTTCCGAGCCAATGCTTCGCGACTTATCAGTCCACTTTGAAGCAAGCGGGTAATGAACGTGCCTGTACCCGTGAACGGGTCAAAGATATGAACATTCTCATCTGAAAGCGAACGTCCAAACTCCTTTTGAATGATATAGCCTACGGAACGTATAATGAAATCTACTACTTCCACAGGCGTATAGACAATGCCCAATTTTTCCACCGTCTTAGGCGAAGCCACCTTGAAGAATTTATCATAAAGCTCTACAATCAGGCGCTGGCGACCTTCGGCATCGGTAATGTCACCGACCGTAGTCCGCACGTAATCATAGAATTTTTGCAGGCGTTCATTTTCTTCTTCCGTTTTGGCTTCATCATCCAGCAAGGCAAGCATCTTTTGCATGGCTTTCGATACTGGATTGCTGACAGCAAACTCGTAATTACCGAAAAGAGCTTCGAATACAGGCATGGCAATCAGATGCTGCGAAAGCATTTCAATGACTTCCTGTTCAGTAAGGTTGGGATTGATATTCTTGCGCAGTCCGCGCATCAGTTGCTCAAATGCTTTCTTGTGCTTGCCTTCGTCTGCAATCAATGTTTTGATGCGTTCGATATGCTCTTCGGCAATTTTAGCTATATCTTTTGCCCAAAGTTCCCAGTAACGCTTGCTGCCTACTTTGGTTACCATTTTGGCATAGAAAACATTCTGTAAATCTTCGAATTGCAGCGAAAGCTGTTGTGCCATTTGCATGGCTGCGCTGGTGGTGTCTTGCCTCGTAGCATCTGCAAGGCTGCTGTCCACACTATCGTCATCGTGTGTACTGCCTACGCCTCCAAAAAGGATATGCTTAGGTTTTTGCTTGGAAAGTTCTATCTTGTTTACCTCTGCATTAAAACGGTCGTCATGGTAGCACTTCGTCACCTTCCACATTTTCTGGTATCACTACTGGAATAATGATATAACCGTATTTCTTTCCGGGACTGCGGCGCATTACACGTCCGACGGATTGTACTACATCCACTTGCGAGTTTTTAGGTGAAACGAAAACAACGGCATCCAATGAAGGCACATCCACGCCTTCGCTCAGACATCGAGCGTTGGTCAGCATACGGCATTCCATCTCGTTTTCAGGTTGTTCTTTGAGCCACATCAGTTTTTGGTCACGTTCCGTAGCCGACATCGTACCATCCACATGTTCAGCTACGACATCTACCATCAGTGCTTTGTCCTCCGCACTAACATCTTCCATATAGGCTGACTTGCAGTCAGTAAAAACACGTGCTGTTGCTTTTGAGGCTTTGATGGTTGAACAGAAAGCTACCGCGCGGCGCATAGGCAATGGGTCTGCCGCCTTAATAAGCCCCTCATCTCCTAATACCCTTTTAGACAAAGCATTGATGCACCCCACAAATTTTGAAGCATCATCTACGGTTATCGTGCCGTCTTCGTTGGTAATCACATCGCGCAAAGCTGGAGTAATATCCTTGTCGCCTACGGCAAGAATCAATACTTTATAATCAGTAAGCAATTGTTTCTCGGCTTCACCAAAACCGATGCGATAAATCTCGTCACCATACAAGGAAACATCATCCATCGAGCACATTACAACATCGCTTTCTTCGGCTTTTTTGCGTGCCTCATCCGTATAAAGACGTGGGGTAGCAGTCATATAAAGCCGACGTTTCGCCTGAATGAAATCATTGTCGTGTACTTTGATAAACGCACTTTCTTCTGTTCCTTTAAGCGATATGCCTGTAGTGCGATGAGCCTCATCACAGATAATCAGGTCGAAAACGCCATATTCACCTTTCGTGCGTTTCAACAATTCTTGCTGCGCACGTGATATGACTTCGATAGATTGATAAGTGGAGAACACGACAGTCATTCCTTTGCGTCCTTCATGTCGGATGGTTTCAAGTTGATAGAGGATATAATCAGTATTTGTGGAGGCAGGCAAAGCCAGGTCGATAACGCTCACTCCCTCTTCGTCATTCTTTATTTTCTGTTGCGAGACTTGTCCGTCCGAACAGATGCACACGGCATGGATAGGAACGTCGGCTTGCGCAGACCATGCCCGCAAAGTTTGTCCCAACAAAGCAATAGAAGGGACGAGGAAAAGAACGAACCCGTTACTTTGGGTTTCGTTTTCGGCTATTTTGAGTGAGGTGAATGTCTTGCCTGTGCCACACGCCATAATCAATTTGCCTCGGTCACGGGTCTTGAAGTATTCGTGTACGCAATTGATAGCTTTCTGTTGGTGTTCCATAATGGCAAAAGGCTTGGGACGGGATGCCTTGCCATACAACCCCTGTTCCAATTTTTCCCAATCTACATCATCCGCTTCAAGATCAATCAAGTTGAGGCGTGTTACCTGCGGTGTCTGTTTTTTGATTGTCAGTTCTGCCACACTGTTCCACTTATTGGTGGTAGAAATCCACAACCGCTGGGCAAAAGCGTGTTCTACACCCTCTACTTCAAAGGTCTTACCCGAAGTGGAAAGAAAGGTATCTACATCTGGCTTCGTAATGTATTTGTCATCTGCATAGCACTTGCATTGTACCGCCCAATACTCACCAGAAAAGGTTTTTGTCACCAGATCAATGCCTATGTCTTTTCCGCCAAACTGGTCATGGCAAGGGAACTCTGACCATAGCCAAACTTCTTCAAAGCGTCCCGTATACAAGGAGGTTGTTTTAAGGTAAGCCTGCATCAGGCGCTCAAAACGGAAACCTTTGTCACGCTCAGACCATGCTTCACGGCGGAACTTATCTATTACCTTTGTAAATGTTGTCATCATATTTCTTTATTAATTCCATCGTTAATCAATCTTCTCGCATCTACATTCAATATGGAGGCTATCTTCATTAGCATCTCCAAAGAGGGTTGACTTGTATTGGAACACCAACGTGAGATAGTTGCTTCGTTTTTTCCTAACTGCCCAGCTAACCATTTCCCAGTTTTACCTTGTTCTACTAATACAATTTTTAGTCTGTTTATCTTTTCTGTTCCCATATTCAATTCATATTACAAGTATGCGATAATAGATTGATGCTATTTGCAAAGGTAATGATTAAAGGCGAGAGCAAATAAAAACTTAACCATAAATTTCTCATGTTACTCATTTCCTGTTTTTATGGAGGGTGTATCGGGCATTGCATTTATACCATATCGCTATTTCAGGATTTGTTCTACTTGCAACTTTTCCTGCATCAAACTATCGAAAACAGTTTTCAAGTTCTTGTCATAGCCGTCAGCCTCTTGGCGCAACCATTCGATGGCAGCCTCGTTCCTGTGAATGTCGAACACATCGTTCAGCCAAAGGATGGCCTTTGCGTCGCAACCTTTTCATAAGCGTATGGTCTTGTATTTCAATGCGTTGTATGCATTCTGGCGTTTGGGCTGTCAAAGTTCGATGTTGCCCTAGATGGAAAGACTGCACACGGCACCCATGCCGGCCAAAAGAAAAAAGACCTTGCTTGGCCTAATGTCTAAGCAGTGGCGGTGAATATCTTCCTCATATCCGCACTTTTTGCGTCTTACGGGGAAATAAAAACTCCCAATTTCGCTTGGAAATCAGGAGTTTACTGCTATTTGCTTTTCTTTAAAGTGGTGCCACCAGGAATCGTAATCTAACGATAAGTGGCTGAATATCTTTGATATAACTTTTAGCTAAAGAAGTAATCTCCCGCTATTGCTCCACCAGATTCTTGCAATATTTTGCACAATATCAATATTATGCAGAAGGTTTCTTTTAACAAAGGTAATAAATCTTTTTTGTTTTTGTTTTATAAAAGCATTAATAATAGGAATAATTTATGTATATTTGTCATGGGATTTATTTTGGTGTATTATACCTTATTGTCAAGTATAGCATCAGTGATGCAATTTAATTATGGAAATAAACGAATATTCTAAAAAAAGTAAGGAATATGAAACATCTCTTTTGACTACTAAAAAAAAAAGTGATGGAATATACTATACAGATATTGATTTGTCTTTGAGAATAATTGAATTCTTAAAGATCCCAACCAATGCATCTATATTGGATCCTTGCTGTGGAACTGGAAATTTTATTATTTCTGCCAAGCATTTAGGCTATAGTAATTTATATGGTTCAGATATAGATAAAGGAGCTGTTGATTTTTGCAAGAATAATAGTGGTATTTCCAATATTCATATTATTGATTCTTTATCCAATAGTGGGGATCTTGTATTAAAGAAAATTGGACTAAGGGAAAAAGTTGATTGTGTAGTTGGTAACCCCCCTTATGTACCTATTAGTAAAGATATAACTATAAACACATCTGATTATTTATTTTTAAGAAATGTCAAGGATTCTGGTAGTAATCTCTTTATAGCAGCAATATATAGAGCCTTTGAATTAGTTAAAGATGGTGGGGTTATATCATATATAATACCTAAGAACTTTTTGCATGTTTCATCTTATAGTATATTAAGAAGATTTCTTTTGAGAGAAAAAAGAATAAAATCTATAATAGACTTAGGAGCATATTTCAAAAATGTTAGGGGAGAGCAAATAGTTTTAACTATTACAAACGAATATTTACCTAATAATAATATTGAATTTTTTAGTTATCGTCAAGGAGAGTTCATTGCAAATACATTGGTCCCTCAAAACTTTTACAGTGATGAGATTTTGTTGTTTTCAAATGCATATGACTTTGAAATATATAAAAAATTAAAGTCATCATACAAAAAATTAGGTGATATTTGTACAGGATATGTTGGAAGAGGAAAATCAAAATCTCCTACTGCTATAGCCGGAAAGGATATAAGAAAGTTTTCATTTAAAAATGTTCCTGTACCGTCTAGTGGTAATAAAATATTTATTCAAAATATTTATAGTGCAGAAGCTGGTATAATTGCTAGTTTTGCAGGAAATATGGAAGCTTCAGAAACAGTTACTGTTTTTACGGATGGAGATGAGAAAATGTGTCGTTATGTATTAGGAGTTTTACATTCCCGTTTATGTAACTACTATTTAATGAGATTCTGTTTTAATGGCTCTAAACTTACAATACATACTGATGCTAAATATCTAAAAAAGATTCCTTTAATTATTAATACTAATACTTTTACAAAAATTATTAGTATAATAAAGTTGCTTGAAAATATTTCATATATGTGTAATGAATGGTATGAAGCTGTTGAAGATCTAAATAATATTATTTACGAAACTTATAATATAACTATAGAAGAAAGAAGGTATATAGATAGTCAGGTAAGATTGATTCAGTCTGAAAAATGGAATTATGATAAACAAAGATAAAAGATGTAATGATTTAACAGGAAAAGAGTGGTTGCAAAATTCTTTTAGTATTTGGAGAAACTTTAATAAAACCCCAGAAGAAAAAGAACTTAAGCATCCAGCCTCATACCCTGTGTCCTTGTGTGAAAAATTAATCAGCACGTTTTCTAGAAATGAAGGAGTCGTATTGGATCCTTTTAGTGGTATTGGTTCTACTCTTGTTGCTGCAAAAAATCTTAATAGATCTGCTATAGGAATAGATTTATCCACAGAGTTTTGTGAACTTGCAAGGCATCGTATTGGTGATGATTGTAATATTTCCATAATTAATGGTGATAGTCTTGAAGAATTAAAAAAAATTCCTTCAAATACTGTTAATTTGTGTCTGACATCTCCACCGTATTGGGATATACTTAATATGAAAAGGAGTGCAGATGGAAAAGAAATTCAAAATTACTCTGACAACCCCAATGATTTGGGTAATATTTCTGATTATAAGATTTTTCTTAATTCACTTACTTCAATATTTAAGTGTGTATATGATGTCTTAGTATCAGGATCCTATTGTTTAATAAATGTAATGGATATAAGGAAAAAAAATATTTTTTACCCATTGCATAGTGACATAGCAATGGAAATGCAAAAAATAGGTTTTATATATGACGACATTATTATATGGGATAGACAGCATGAATATAATAATATGCGCCCTTTGGGATATCCTTATAAATTTAGAATAAATAAAGTACATGAATATATTTTAATCTTTATAAAAAAATAACGCTATGGATAATAATGATTCTTTTTTACAGTTTTTACAGCAGAATCCTCAACGTATTTTTATTGAGGTAGAAGCTAGAGAAGATAAAATGGTTAATTTTATCAGTGGCTATAATAGCAAATATCATAGAAGTATAAGTATGTCAGACCAAGGAATACGCAAACTTGGGGATGTTGATAAATGGGGAGTAGAACTTAGGGTTTACTTTAACAACACTAATAATTTATCAGAATATTGGAAAGGTAGAATGTATCAAAATAGAGCATATAGGGCAGATGAATTTAAATATAGAGTTGATGACAATAATCTTGTAATTTTTTTATTTGAACAAGGATATATATTAGGCTATAATTAATTATGAATGTTGAGATGTCATATCTTTTAGGAATGGTATGTGGTAATGGTGAAATTCAGAGAAATATGAATGACACCATTATTTCTATTACCATTCCTCATAAAAAGTTAGTAACAGAGGATTTTCATGATATAAAATTATATGTTAAAGCTAGTATTGCTGACATACGTAATATCATAGAACCATTAATTGGTAATAGTCTGAAGTTTATTCAACATCAACACTGTACAATAATTTCTTTTTCTAAGCCTAACAATGAATACTTAATAAGGGAAATTATACGTTATATTGGAAATGCAAATACCCATAATGAAATAAAGTTAGATAATGAAATCTTAAATTTCTCTATTGATGAAAAAAAGTATTTCTTAAGAGGATTTGCTGATGTAACTGGTTATATAAGAAGGAGTAATTGTTATTTTAATAGATATGAGCATAGAGTTTATTTAGAAATACCTAATAACTGGCAACTGGTTGTTGATATATGCAATCTATTAAAATCTATTGATATACCTATCCAAAATATAGATTGGGCTCATCCTAATATGAGAGATGGGTATTGTAAAAAATATAATGAAGGTAATTTTTCTTTTTGGAAAAAAGAGCATCAAATAAAAATATGGGCTAATGAGTTTTTACCAATAGGCTTTGGTGTATTACACAAACAACAGGCTTTGGAAATGTACTCAAATGAACTTATTGCAGGATATAATAAGGCAGGTAAAATACCATCAGATGTTACACATAGATATTATTGGGATTGTAAAAAGAAATATTCTAAAAAGAAAATACAGCATCCATGTGAGGGAGACGAGTTTATACCTGAAATAATAAGGGGGAAACATTTTAACTCTTGGATTGAGATTGCAAGTGAATTAGGCTATGTTGAATAGAAAGAATGTCCATTATGAAATAGAATTATATGAACCAATGAGGAATTGGTTGCATTATTATTTACAGAATAAATATAAAGAATATAGTGTTATAACATTGGATTCACATGCGGAGAGACTTGATAGAGTTCTAGCAAAGTATGGTATATGTATAGATCTTGCTGTAGGTGTTGATATACAGATAGATGTTTTAGGCATAGTACAAAAACAAAATGAAATAAAAATATTTTTTATAGAAGCTAAAAAGACTGCTCTTACTTTAAGAGACTTAGGGCAGCTTTGGGCCTATTGTAAACTAATAGATCCGGAAGAAGCATTTTTGTTTACATCTATGAATTTGGGGAGTCTAGATAAGTTATTGAATATTTTTCTTAGAGAAGATCTATTAGATTTTGGAAAAGGAAAAGTTACAAAGAAGATGAAAGTTGGTATTTGGGATATTTCATCAAATGCTCCAGATATGTTTAGTTTAATTCCTAAATTATAACAAAATAGCGTTAGAGTCGAACCGTTTGCTCTAATGCTATTTTGATTAAATAAAACTAATTAGAACTTCATTTTACGTTGTTTTTTCTTTTTCTTCTTTCTCAAATAATCGTCCGGATAACCTTCTGGTTGTTCCGGTTGCGGGTTCGGTGTGAACAGACCCTGTTGATATGCCGGTTCACTCTGAACAGCTACCTGTCTTTCTGTTTCCGAATATGACGGTGTCTTTAACGCGGCATCTATCTTGGAATAGCTGAACTGCCTGTCAATTTTGGAACCGCTGAAGGAATAGCCGTTCATGATGAACACGACACCCTGTACTTCATCGGATTTTCCCTTGTATTTGAACCGTACATCCACTCCCTTTTCGCTTAATCCGGCAATCAGTTCCTTCCAGTTTCCGGCTTTTCTGACTTCCGTTTTAAGCAGACTGTAAAGTTCATATTTTGTCTTGTCCGGTTCTCTTAAACGTTCAGTCTTGACATGATCCTTGCCTTTGGCCATGTGAAGCCCATATTTCAAGGTCAGTTCCTTGCAGATCCGTGCACTCCGCAACCGCTCGTTTTTGTCGGATATGGTCCTGCCATCATTATCTATCCGGTTGTAGGCGATATGTATATGAGGATGCTCCTTGTCGAAATGTCTGGCTATAAAGAACTGTGTGTTCCTTATGCCCATCCGTCCCATGTAT